>JBBDXF010000001.1:0-21562 GCA_040902485.1 Myxococcota bacterium
AAGGCGCTTCCGTACAAGATCGCCTGCCACGCTGCCAGCGCCGCGATCCCGATCGCGAGCGGCGTGAGACCGCGCGCGAGCGCGAGCGCCGCCACCGCGAGACAGGCGGCCGCGAGCGCGGTCTCTACACGCGCCGCATGCAGCGCGCGCCCGAGCGTGCTCGTGGAGCGTGTCTTGCTCGTTCTCAGGAAGACGCCCCCCGAACGCACCAGCGCGAGCAGGGCGGCCTGTGTCACGACCCAGGACAGGCTGAACATGCTCAGAGCGGCGCCCACGGCATCCCGGAGCCCGAGGCCAAGTGCCGTGCGAAGGACCCAGAGGAAACGCACGACGCCCAGGCCGAGGAAGAGCAGAGGGAAGACGAGGATCGCCTCGGCGAGCGGTCGCGCGAGGGTGCCCGCACCGAGCGCATAGGCGAGCCCTCCGGCCGTGAGGAACGCGGCGAAGGCGACCTGCAGCGGCTCGCCGAACCAGAGCAGTCCCGCCACCAGGTACCACGCGCGCTGCGCGGCCGTGAGGCGATCGCCCGGGGGCCGGGTCACGAATGGCACCAGCGAGCGCCAGTGTTTCCGCAGGATCTGCACGCCGCCGAAAGCCCAGCGGAAGCGCTGTTTCTTGTATGCGTCGAACTCGAAGGGCATCAGGCCCCGGCCATAGCTCTTATGGATGTACAGCGACGCGTGGCCGCGCTGCAGGATGCGCAGGCTGGCCTCCGCATCCTCGGTGATGCACCACTCGTCCCAGCCGCCGATCTCTTCCAGGGCCGATCGGCGGATCAGGCCCATCGTGCCGCCGAAGATCGCGGCGTTGTCCTCGTTGCGCGTTCGCATGGAGACCGCGAAGAAGTACGCATACGCGTGCAGGCAGTCGGTGAGGTATCGGTTCCCGCTGAATTCGCGGTAATCCTGCGGCGTCTGAACGAACGCGATCCGAGGGTCGCGGAAGTAGGGCGCGGTCTCGGTGAGGAACTCCGGTACGACGACGTAGTCCGCGTCGATGATCGCGATGATCTCGGCCTGCGGATCGGTGCGCGCGAGCGCGAAGTTGCAGGCGCCCGCCTTGAACCCGGCGAGCGGCGACACGTGGAAGAAACGGAACCTTGGACCGAGCTCGGCGCAGCGCCGCTCGACCGGCCGCCAGAGCGCCGCGTCCTGCGTGTTGTTGTCGACCACGATCACCTCGAAGCGCGGGTAGTCAAGCCGCGCCAGAGCCTCCAGGGTCTCGATGACGAGCTCGGGGGGCTCGCTGTACGTCGGAACGTGGATCGACACGAGCGGGGCCTCTTCGCCGGTGAATGCCGCAGGTCGCGGCATCACGCGCCGCCAGCGGACCCGCGCCAGCGTCGACAACCCCTCGTATGCGTAGGTGAGCGTGAGGAGGATCGCAAGCGCCTCGAACAGCAACAGCAAGGCCGAGAGACCCGCGGCGCCTGCGCCGAGCCCGCCGAAGAGCGTCAGCTCGGCGACGTAGATGAGGTACAACGCCGCGGCCGCGCAGAGGTATCCGAAGAACACGCGCCCCAGGGCGTGCCAGTCGGGGAGCGCTCTGATCGCGACCAGGCCGACCGTGGCATAGCCGGCCCCCGCGAGCGACCAACCGTCCGGTGAGATGGCCGCCGCGAGCACCGCGACCAGCGCCGAGTCGGCGACCCAGAAGAGCGCGACAGCTGCCGCCGTGGCCGTCCGCGGTCTGAGCCACAGCAGCATGAGAAGATGGACGGCGACCGCGGCGGCGCCAACGAGCACCAGGGAGTGGAGTGGAGGCATCCCGAGGCCCTGCATATGAGGACAACGCCGGGTCTCGCGAACTGTTAGTCGCTACCACGATCGGGCGCGGGAGCGGTCACTAGACCCGCCGTCAGCCGTCAAAGCGCCGTGGTCACCGCTCACAGCCGATCTGCCTTCCGAAGAGAGGTGACGTCCAGGATGCGCATCGCTTCCCTCGTACCAGCCGGCACTGAGATCGCGTGGGCGCTCGGTCTGGACCGGGATCTCGTCGCCGTTACACACGACTGCGATTTCCCCCCGCGGGTCCGCGAGCTGCCCAAGCTGACGTCCTCGACCATCCCCGCCGACTCCACCAGCAGCGAGATCGATCGCCTCGTCCGCTCAGCCGGCGAGCGAGGCGAGAGCACGTTCCATGTCGATGCGCAGGCCTTGCGTGCCGCTCGTCCTGACGTGATCCTGGGCCAGACCATCTGCCGCGTGTGCGCGGTCACCCTCGACCAGCTGCCGTCGGACCTCGGATCCGCGCCGCGCACGATCCCGCTGAGCGGCGAGTCGATGGAAGGGGTATTCACCGACATCCACCGTGTCGCGAACGGGCTCGGTGTCACGAGTGACGGTCGACGCGTGGTCGAGGCGCTCCGAGCCCGCCTGGCGGCCGTCGCGGATCGCGTCGCCGGCCGGCCACGTCCACGGGTCGCCTGCATCGAGTGGCTGGATCCGCTCTTCAAAGGCGGCCACTGGGTGCCGGAGCAGGTCGCGCTCGCCGGCGGCGTCGATGTGCTCGGCGCTCCGGGCGATCGCGGCCTCGTCGTCGGGTGGGACGAGGTCATCGCTGCGCGGCCGGACGTGCTCGTGCTCATGCCCTGCGGTTTCGATACCCGGCGCGCGGTCGAGGAGTCGGGTGTCGTCACCGATCGCATCGGCTTCAGCGATCTGCCAGCTGCGCAGAGTGGCCATGTGTTCGCGACGAACGGCAGCGCGTACTTCAGCCGCCCGGGGCCGCGGCTCGTCGATGGCGTCGAGATCCTCGCCGCACTGCTCCATCCCGATGTCTTTCCTCCGCCGGCCCCGGAAGCCGCGGTGCGCGTGCCCGTCGGGGCCGCATCCGAGGGACCGGCGTGACCGCGGACCTGCGCCAGCTCGTGACCGGCGCCGTGATGGAGCGGCCGTGCGAGGCGATCCTCCTGTCAGGCGGCCTCGATACCAGCATCGTGGCGATGCTCGCGACGGGCCGCGGCCTTCGCCTAGCCGTCACGGTCGCGGTGGGGGATGACCCGCCGGATCTGGCCTACGCGGTCTCGCTCGCGCGCTTCCTCGACCTCGATCACGTGGTGTTGCGGCGCAGCCTGGACGAGCTCGTCGCAAGCCTTCCCGGGCTCATTCGGCTCATCGGCACGTTCGACGGGATGTTCCTGCGCAACGACGTCGTCGTGTACGAAGGGCTGCGTGAGATCGCCGCCCGTGGCCATCGCTCGTGCTGGACGGGCGACGGGGCGGACGAGCTATTTGCCGGCTACTCCTTCATGTTCGAACGTTCGCCGGCCGAGATCGAGGCGACCGTCCGCCGCTTCGCCACGACCATGCGCTTCAACGGCCCGGCCATCGGGCGGGCCATGGGCGTCGAGGTCCACAGTCCGTACCTCCACCCGGATGTGATCGCGTACGCGGCGAGCCTGCCCGGCGCGGCCATGGTCCTCGAGCGCGATGGCCGCCGGCTGGGCAAGGCGCCGCTGCGCCGCGCCTTCGAGGGCCTCCTGCCTGAAGGGCATCTGTACCGCCGGAAGGATCCGATCGAGGTCGGCTCCGGCGCGACGCGGCTGCGCGAGCACATCGCCGCGACCGTCGGCGACGCGTTCGCGGCGGACGCCGCGCGCATCCTCGCGGACGACCGCGTCCGCATCCGCGACGCCGAACATCTCGGCTATTACCGCCTGTACCGCGAGGCCTTCGGCGGCCCTCCGCGGCCCGATCCCTCGCTCCCGAAGGAGTGCCCCGGCTGCCACGCGCGCGGACCGGAAGGCACGTACTGCACCGTCTGCGGCGCGTACCCGATCTGATGGCGCGATATGCGGTCATGTGGTCCGGCGGCAAGGACAGCGCGCTCGCGCTCACCCGAGCACGCGCGAAAGGCCTCGACGTCGGCGCGCTGCTCAACTTCATCGATGCGGCGTCGGGCCGTGTCCGCTTCCACGCGACGCGTGGCGAGCTCATCGCGGCGCAGGCCGATGCTCTCGGCGTGCCGCTGCGCCAGTTCCCGACCAGCTGGGAAGACTTCCCGGGGGTGTTCGCGGGAGCGCTCGAGGCGCTTGCCCGCGAGGGCTATGCCGGCGTGATCTTCGGCGACATCCATCTGGCCGACGTCCGCGCCTGGTACGAGGAGCGCGTGCGCGCGGCGGGTCTCGAGCACGTCGAGCCACGGCTGGTACGACTGGCCCGAGCGCTCGGCGTCGCAGCGGCCGCTCACGAACAGCACCGGTTCGCAGCGCGCCGCGAGCTCGCGCACCAGCTCGGACTTGCCGACGCCGCGCTCGCCGGTCACCAGCGCCCCGCCGCCGCGCCCGAGCCGCGCCTCGTCGAGCGCGTCGGCGAGCCACACGAGCTCGCGCTCGCGCCCGACGAAGAGCGGGTTTCGCGAAGGGCGCGCGCTCACGCTGGGACTCGGCAGATCGGGCTCACCGTCCAAAGTTCGAAATACCTGCGGGAAATCCTGAGAGGGCGCCGTGACACGAGCGATCGGAGTGGACACACGCGCCACGCGAGCCCGCACGTGCCGCGCGTCGTCGGACGCTGCGAGATCGACTGCAAGTTATCTTGCTCGACTTCCGATCCCGAAAAACGGAGGCGGTCGTACGGGTTGTCGGTGAGCGAGGCAGAGACGACTGCGTCCGCCGACGGATCGGCAGGGTCGGGCCGCTCGAACGAGAGCGTGCAGAACCTGCTCGTGCGCAGCGCGCGCAACGTCACGCGGCTGCTCATGCTGATGGTGCCGGTGCTGTGCGCGGTCGCGGTCCTGAACCACGAGGCGGAGCTCGAACCCTCGCTGTACTACCTGGCGGTCCTGGAGACCGGCTTCGTCGGGCTCTGGCTGCTCGCGCGCGGGAAGGCCGCCGAGCGTTGGCCCGAGCAGATCCTGTTCTGCGCCACGCTGCTCGCGGCGGGCGGCGTGATCTTCTCGCCGGCGCACCTGCTGCTCGGCTACAAGGCCTACGCGATGCTCGCGCCGATGGTCGCGCAGACATTCGCGTCGCTCGCGCCCGTTCGGCCCTGGCTCACCTTCGCGCTCGCGGCGGCGACGGCGGCGCTGTACGCGCTGTCGCTCCGCATCGCACCGACCGAACGCTTCGTCGACCCGGTCAGCTACGCGGTGATGTGTCTGGCGATGGCGTGCCTGGGTGCGTCGTTCGCGCGCGACCAGCTGCGGCTGTGGGCGGACCTGGACGAGGCGCGCCAGCGCGCGCTGGAATCGACGCGGCTCAAGTCGGAGTTCCTGACCAACATGAGCCACGAAATCCGCACGCCCATGACCGCGATCCTGGGCTTCGCCGAGGAGGTCGAGCTCGAGCTCGGCATCTCGCCGGCGAGCGCGAAGATCCGCGCCGCGCTCTCGACCGTGCGCCGCAACGGCGCGCATCTGCTGTCGCTGATCAACGGCATCCTCGACCTGTCCAAGATCGAGGCGGGGCGGCTCGAGGTCGCGCGCGAGCGCGTCTCGCCGGTCCGCCTGGTGGCCGAGGTCGCGAGCCTGCTCGGCGTGCACGCGGTCGAGAAGGGGCTCGTCCTCGAAACCGTCGCCGTCGGCGACGTGCCCGAGGAGATCGAGACCGATCGCACGCGGCTGCGCCAGATCCTGATCAATCTGGTCGGCAACGCCGTGAAGTTCACCGACGGCGGCCGCGTGCGGATCGAGGTGGGCCTGGTCGAGAGCGCACCCGAGCCCGCGCGTTGGCTCGAGTTCGCCGTCATCGACACCGGCTGCGGAATCGCGCCCGTAGAGATGCAGCGCATCTTCGAGTCGTTCACGCAGCTGCAGGGCTCGCTCACGCGCGCGCACCAAGGCACGGGGCTCGGCCTCGGGCTCTCGCGCAAGCTCGCGCGGCTGCTCGGCGGCGAGATCGAGGTGGAGAGCGTGCTCGGTCGTGGCAGCCGTTTCAGCCTGCGCATTCCCTGCCCGCCGCTCGCGGGCGTGCGCGTGCTGCCCGCGGCCGAGGTGGGCGAGTTCGCCGTGCTCGAGCGCGCGCCGGTCGCCGCGCCGTCGCTCGCGCTGGCCGGCCGCGTGCTGCTGGTCGAGGACGGGCTCGACAACCAGCGCCTGATCGGCGGCATCCTGCGCCGCGCGGGGCTCTCGGTCGAGATCGCGCCGGACGGTGAGAAGGGCTGCGAGCTCGCGCTGCTCTCCGGGCGGAGCGACGAGCCCTACGACGTGGTGCTGATGGACATGCAGATGCCCGTGCTCGACGGCTACACCGCAGTGCAGCGCCTGCGCGCCTCCGGCTACGGCGGGGCGATCATCGCGCTCACCGCGCACGCGATGGCGGGCGATCGCGAGCGCTGCCTCGCGGTCGGCTGTAGCGACTACGCGACCAAGCCGATAGCACGCGAGGAGCTGCTGGCGCAGGTCGCCTCGCACCTGTCCAAGGCGTCCGCCGGCTGAACGCGACACACGAGGGGATCATGGCCAACGCAAAAGGTACGGTGATGATCGAGGCGGTGAAGGCGCTCCTGCCCTACCGGGAGAAGGCGCTGGCGCTGCTGGGCCCGAAGCTCGCCCACTACCTGGACGACCGCATCGTGCTCGCCTCGTGGTACCCGGTCGAGGACTACACGGCGATCCTGCGCGTGATGACGCGCGTCTCCCCGCCGGGCCCGATCAGCGCGTGCGAGAAGATGGGCCGCGACGCGGCGCGCTCGCACATGGCGGGCACCTACAGCCGGCTCGCGAAGACGGCCGATCGCAGGGCCGCGGTGACGCTCTCGACCTCGATGTACGACAGCGGCGAGATGAAAGTCATCGAGCGCGAGGCCGGCCGCGCGGTCTGGGAGTTCGTGGGCTTCGCGGCCCCCGCGCGCGAGATCTGCGAGACCTTCACCGGCTACCAGGCCGAGCGCATGCTGCTGATGGGCTTCGAAGACGTCAGCGTGAAGCACACCCGCTGCCGCGCCACCGGCGCGCAGAATTGCTTCTGGGAGCTCGGCTGGAAGGCGCGGGGGGCGGAGTAGGCGGCGGGGGCGCGTCGGGCTAGAGCGGATCAGCGACTCAGCTTCCTACTCGTCCCCTTCTGTCGCAAGCATCCAGACATGCTTGAGTGGGAGCTCCGCGCGTAGGTCTTCATCGAGCCGGTCGTAGTTCTCGAAGAGCTGCTCGAGCAGTTCTTTCTGCGACCAAAGCCGAACGCGGAAGAAGCTAGCCGCGAGTTCCTTGTGAACGTTCGACTTGAACCCGCTCCACGACACGAAGAGGCCCTCCTGCGCGCCGAACTTGCTCACCGCGCCGAGAAGCTTGTCGACAGTGGGCCTGTCGATCGGTGAGTCCCCAGACTTCACCTCCACACACAGGCGCGGAGAGCCGAAGCCGAGCGGCCCAGCGCCAGCGATGATGTCCACGCCGCCGTCGGCGCCTTCGGGGCTTCGGTACGTCGTGTAGCCCTGCGCCTTCAAGATCGCCTCGACGATGCGCGTGAGCCCATGCCCCTTGAAGCGAGCCATGATCTGGTCCGCGATCTGATCGCGCGCGAGCTCCTCGTAGTTCGCATCCTGGTTCGCCGCGACGCCAGCCTCCGTGTCGAGGTCGGCTGGGAGACTGGCGCTTGCGACGCTCGTCTCTGCCTTCCAGCCGTTGCTGCGCATCGCAACAAGGCGCTCCTCTGCGTTGTTTCGTTGGATCCGACAGATCGTCATGAACGCGCCGAATGAGAAGAGAAGGTCTTTGCCGAAGTGGAACCGCGGGATCGCATCCGCGAGCCACTTCACCGGGCGCCAGTGGAAATAGGGACTTGGACCTGCGCTCTCGAAGTGGTAGCCGCCGTTGATCTCTCCGATCGCGATCGCTGGTTGAGTCTTGCGCGGAAGGACCACGAGGTCCCCCTTTTCCATCTCCTCAACGAACGGCCAGATCTGCGAGCTCCAGTTGCGGAGCCGCGCAAGCTTCGCGTCCGGATAGATCTCCCCAAGGACTCCGAGTAGCGCTTGTCGATCCGCGAGTTTCGAGAGATCGCGGTCCAGCTCTCGCCAGGTCACGTACACGCGACCTTCCTGAAGGAACTTCTGCTCCATCTCGCCGCGAGAACCCGCACGCACAATCCAAACAGCCATTCGTCGCTCCCGAGTGCGAAGGTGCCGCCACCCGAAACGAGTGTCTCATGCCTTCCGCTCAATGGGGCATCGTATCCGTCGTCACGCGCTCCGAAGTCGCCGGATCGCGTAGGGTATCCCCATGACGACGCCGACGGAGCAGACCATCTACCAGGTGGAGGTCAAGCTCTGCCTGGCGAAGCTCGCGTTCCCGCCCGCCGCAGGGTGGAGGGTCAATGTCCACCTCGACCCGATGGAGCTCGCTCGCGGCGGGCAGCATGCCGCGGGCAAACGGGAGCGCGCTGCCGCAGCTGCCGAGGCGCTCGCCGCCCTCGGTGCGACGATCGGGCAGCACGACCAGTACGGGCGCGTCGACCTCGTCGCGGACCATGTAGACCACGGTCGACACTTCATCGAGGTCGAAGGGAATTCCAGCCGTCAGCGCGACCAGGCTCTCTACTCGTGTCTCGGCCAGCTGCTTCTCACGATGATGATGTGGGCGCCGCCCGTGCACTACGGAATCGCGGTTCCGCATACACCCGGATGGCACCAGCAGCTCTCGAGGATCCCGCGGGTCGTGCGCGAGCGGCTGTCGATCGACCTCTACCTGGTCGGCATCGACTCGCTGGTGAAGATCGGGCCGAATGAGGATCTGCAACGGGCGCTTCGAACCTAGGCTGAGCCGATACCTGATTGCGCCTCCCCAACGCCGTACGGCGTGTCGGCCGTGCGTCGCCTTCGCGCTTCGCGGTGCATTGCGCGTAGACTGGGCAGCGCTTACGACCGCGATTTGCCGAATCGAAGCCGGTCCGTGGAGGCCAATATTGCCCAAGCGTTCAACGAAGCCGTCTCCTAACAAGGGTCGAGTTGTCAAACCCGAGCGGCGACGACACTCCCAAGAGCCCCGCGATCCGAGCACTTCGTACGGTCGGCTTGGAGCGCGCACCAATCGCGAAGCGCCACTACAGCGCGGCTATCGCAAGACGGAATTGGTCCATGCCTGACCACAACTATTTCTCGAACCTGATCTGGCAGATCGCGGACCTGCTGCGCGGCCCCTATCGGCCCCCGCAGTACGAACGCGTAATGCTGCCGATGACCGTGCTCCGGCGATTCGACTGCGTTCTCGCGCCCACCAAGGCCAAGGTCCTGGCCGCGCACGAACGTCGCAAGGGCAGCAAGCTCGAAGGCGACGCCCTCGACTCCGCGCTCAACACGGCCGCTGGGCAACGCTTTCACAATCACTCGCCGCTCGACTTCGAGAAGCTGAAGGGCGACCCCGACAACATCGAGAGGCACCTCGTCAGCTACATCAAAGGCTTCTCGGCCAACGTGCGCCGCATCTTCGACTTCTTCGAGTTCGAGGCCGAGATCGAGCGGATGCGCGAGGCGAACATCCTCTACCTCGTCGTCTCCAAGTTCTGCGACGTGGACCTGCACCCGAAGACCGTGCCGAACGAGCAGATGGGATTGATCTTCGAGAACCTGATCCGCCGCTTCAACGAACTCGCCAACGAGACGGCCGGCGACCACTTCACGCCGCGCGAAGTGATCCGGCTGATGGTCAACATCCTCTTCATGCACGACGACAAGCTGCTCGCCACGCCCGGAACGGTGCGCAAGCTGCTCGACCCGGCCTGCGGAACGGGTGGCATGCTTGCCGAGGCGCAGAACTACCTGCGCCAGCACCACGCCCAGGCGCAGCTCTACGTCTACGGGCAGGACTACAACAAGCGAGCCTTCGCCACCGCCGCCTCCGACATGCTGATGAAGGAGGTGAGCCACAACGGCGGCGGTGAGAACGTGCGCTTCGGCGACAGCTTTACGGAAGACCGGTTTGCCGACGACACCTTCGACTACTTCCTCACCAACCCGCCGTTCGGCGTGGACTGGAAGAAGCAGCAAGAAGAGATCCAGCAGGAGCACGACAAGCGCGGCTTCGACGGCCGCTTCGGCGCCGGATTGCCCCGCGTGAACGACGGGTCACTGCTCTTTCTCCAACATATGTGGGACAAGCGAGAGCCGGTGCGCCCGGCCGAGCACAAACACGGCTCGCGCCTGGCCATCGTCTTCAGCGGCTCGCCGCTCTTCACCGGCGGCGCGGGCTCGGGCGAGAGCGACATCCGCAAGTGGATCATCGAGAACGATTGGCTCGAGGCGATCGTCGCCCTGCCGGAGCAGATGTTCTACAACACCGGCATCGGCACATACGTCTGGATCGTCACTAACCGCAAGGAGAAGCGGCGCAAGGGCAAGATCCAGTTACTGGATGCACGAGACGTCTGGACAGCGGGCGGCAGCGAAGACAACAAGCGCAGCCTCGGCGACAAGCGCCGGCACATCACGGGCGCCCAGATCGATGAGATCGTGAAGCTCTACGGCCGGCAAGGCGACGGCGAGACATCGAAGATCTTCGACAACCAAGACTTCGGGTACACCCGCGTCACCGTCGAGCGGCCCCTGCGCCTGCGCTACCGGATGACGCCGGAGGACAAGGCGCGCTTCCTCGACGCCTGCCCGCACCTGCTCGATGACGTGCAGGCCATCGACAAAGCGCTGGGCCGCGAGCCGCAGCGCGACTGGAATGCGGTGTGGAGCGGCATCGAGGACCTGCTGCGCGCGCGCAAGTCGCGCTGGAAGGCGACCGAGCAGAAACTCTTCCGCAGTGTCTTCGCGCAGAAGGATCCCGAGGCCGAGCCGGTCGCCAAGGGCGGGCGCGACGACGGGTTTGAGCCCGACACCGACCTGCGCGGCTTCGAGAACGTGACGCTCAAGGACGACATCGATGCCTACTTCGAGCGCGAGGTGCGCCCGCATGTGCTCGACGCCTGGATGGACCGGACCAAGGACAGGGTGGGCTACGAGATCAACTTCAACCGCCACTTCTACAAGTACACGCCGCCGCGGCCGCTGGAGGAGATCGATGCGGAGCTGAAGCGGGCGGAGGAAGAGATCATGCGGTTGCTGCGGGAGGTGACGGAGTGAGCTCCGCCGCCGAACGACTGTTGCCGCCGCTTCCCGATGGATGGATTGCAACACCGTTGCGGTACGGATCAACTTGCCTCGATGGCACGCGCGTTCCGTTGAACGCGGAGGAACGCACCAAGAGACAAGGCGACTACCCCTACTGGGGCGCAAACGGGATTGTCGACTACATCGACGAGTACCAGTTTGATGAGCCCTTGGTACTCGTGGGAGAGGATGGAGCGCCATTCTTCGACAAGGCAAAACCTGTTGCGTTCTTCGTTAACGGCAAGATCTGGGTGAACAACCACATTCACGTCCTAAGAGTCGACCAGAAACTTGAGCCGCGTTTTGTCGTTCACGCGCTCAATGCAACCGACTTCGGCCCTTGGATCGAAGGCAGCACGCGTGACAAGCTGACGCAGGACAAGATGGGCAGCATCTTGCTTCCCACGCCACCGCTTTCGCGCCAACGCGCCATCGCAGACTACCTCGACCGCGAAACGGCGCGGCTGGATGCGCTGGTGGCGGCCAAGGAGCGGGTGCTCGGCCTGTTGACAGAGAAGCGCCGCGCGCTCATCACCCGCGCCGTCACCAGCGGCCTCGACCCCCGCGCCCCCCTCCGCGACTCCGGCATTCCCTGGCTCGGCGACATTCCGGCGCATTGGGCCGTGAAGCGATTGAAGTTCCTCGTGAACAAGATTGAGCAAGGCTGGTCCCCCGAGTGCTACAGCACCGCTGCCTCGATCGAGGAGTGGGGCGTCCTAAAAGCCGGCTGCTGCAATGGCGGCAGGTTCAATCCCGAAGAGAACAAGGCGCTGCCGCCGGACCGGGAGGTGCCAGTCGACCTGGAAGTGCGCCCCGGGGACGTGCTGATGTCACGTGCGAGTGGATCCACCGAGTTGATTGGCTCCGTAGCTCTTGTTCCAGCCGACGTAAGAACACGGCTCCTGCTGTCTGACAAGACGTACCGACTGGGAATCGCACCGGAACAGGCCATCGCACCGTATCTTGTGTCAGTCCTCGGGTCGGGTCTCGGCCGATTCCAAATTCAGCGCGTGATTAGTGGTGCGGCAGGGCTGGCTAACAATATTGCCCAAGGTGACATCAACGAGTTTGTGTTGCCTCAACCTGCTGAGTCCGAACAACGAGCGATCGTCGCGTACATCGATGACAAGACCGCCGGTCTCGATACCCTCCGTGCTGCCACCGAACGCACCATTGCCCTGCTCACGGAGCGTCGCGCCGCACTCATTGCCGCTGCTGTGACCGGTCAGATCAATGTCCCAGAGGCCGTTTCATGAGCGCGACTTGCGTCATCGAGAGCCTCGAGCCGTATTACCCCACGGAGTGCGACGAGGCGCCGGGCTTGAGTGCGTTCCCAACCGACGCAGCTTACGTCGCCGAGCGTAACGCTGGCGGAGGATGATGCGCATGGCGCTAGAGGAACTCATCATCGCCTGGAGCAAGGATCGCCCTGCATGGCAACGGGAGGTCATGCGCCGAGTCGCCACCGGCGATGTGCTGTCCGCCGCGGACTACGACCAACTGGTAGAGGATATCGTGCTAGCCAAGCAGGCGTCCGCGCCGGTCTTCGGCCTCAAGCAATTTCCGCAGCCAGCGGCCGAGGACTCGCCGGTACGCCTTGTGTCGATCGCAAAGCCCGAGCACGTGAACGCTCTGGAATCGAAGGAGCCACTTACCTTTGAGTCGGGCGGTCTGACCATCATCTATGGCGACAATGCGAGCGGAAAGTCCGGCTATGCGAGGCTGCTCAAGCGCATCACACGGGCACGCCATCAGGAGGAGGTTCTAACGGACGTGTTCCGCGACACGGCATTGGCCAAGCCCACCGCGACACTGGTCGTTCGCATCGGTGACGAGGACGCGTCACTTAACTGGCCCGAGTCACCGCGTCCGGAGCTGCAACGCATGCTGTTCTACGACGGGGCCTGTGGATCCGCCTACATTGCCACCGAATCCGACTTCCCCTATCGACCTTCCGCGCTCTTCGTCATGGACGGCCTCATCGAGGCCTGCGTAGAGGTCCGGAGTCGGATCGACACCAAGTTGGTCGAGAACGGCAGTTCTACCAACGTTGTGCCGGCGGTTTCCGAAGGCGTGAAGGACACCAACGCAGGCCGGTTTCTCGCAGGACTATCGGGAAGCGCGAATGTCGAAGCGTTGGACGCGTTAATCAAGAAGTTCAATGATTCGGTTGAGACCATCGACGATCTCAAGAATCAAGAAGTACGCCTGCGCGCCGCGGACACAAGCAAAGAACGGCAGAGTCTCATCCGGCAGAGCGAGAAACTCGACTCGCTCCGCAAACAGCTGGAACAGATTCATGCGGTGCTCGGAAACGAAGGCCTCGCGGCACTTCAAGGACACCGAGCCGCACTCGCCGCTCTCGAAGGAGCCGCCGCCGTTCTCGCCCAGTCCTTCGAGTCGGAGCCCTTGGCCGGCGTCGGCAGCGCCCCATGGAAGGAACTGTGGGAATCGGCAAGGCGGTTCTCGGAGGATCACGCCTATCGTGGGCAGGCGTTCCCGGTCGTGAATGATGGCTGTCGGTGCGTGCTGTGCCAGCAGACCCTGCAGCCAGACGGCAGCGATCGGCTCTCGCGATTCGACCGCTTCGTCAAGGACGACACGCAGGTCCGGCTGCGAGAGGCGCGCCAGCTCCATGACCGCGCGGTCGAACGTCTCACCAACCTCACCACCACACCTGATGCGGTAGTCAGCAACCTGAAGGACTTGGAGGCGACCCATCAAGACCTCGTAGCTGAGATCAGTGAGATCCTGACGGGGTATGAGAATGCGCGACAACGGGCGCGCGAGGCGCTGGCTAGTCCGGGTGAGATTGCGAAACCAGGAATAGACCCCGGCACTCTCAGCACCCGCCTCACGGCAGCAAGCAGCGCAGCGAAGGCCACTGCCGGAGACCTCGCGAATCCTGCGGTGATTCAGACGCAGCTTGCTGGGCTTACCGGGCGACGGATAGAGCTCGAGCTGTTGCAGGAGGTCAAGAAGTCACGAGCTGCCATCCTCAAGGAGATTGCGCGCTTGAAGGAGCGCGAGGCCCTCGAGGCGGCTAAGAGCGCAGCCGCGACCGGATCCATTACGAAGAAGATCCTCGAGCTCTCCGAAGAGAGCATAACGGAGGTGGTCCGCGACTCATTCACTCGAGAAACGGAGCGCCTGCATCTCGAACGCGTGACGATCTCCAGGACCCGAGCCGACAAGGGGACGCTGCTTCATCAGCCGAAGCTCGTCGGGGCGCGCCAGCAGGTCACACTGCCGCGGGTGTTCAGCGAAGGCGAGCGCACCGCGCTCGGCCTCGCGGCGTTCTTCACTGAAGCGCATCTCGACCAATCCAAGTCGGCAATCATTCTGGACGACCCGGTAACGTCCCTCGACCACATCCGCCGCGGGCTCGTGGCGGTGCGCCTCGCTGCGCTCGCCGAGACGCGCCAAGTTGTTGTGTTTACCCACGATGTCTCCTTTGTTGCGGATCTCAAACGAGAGGCAAATGGCAAGAGTGTTCGGATTGCCGAACGGTCCGTTACACGGAGCCGGGCGGACGAACGAAAGCCAGGCGCATGCAGCGCCACCCACCCGTGGAAGGCGAAGGACGTTCCCGCGCGCTTGGAAGAGCTGCGGCAAGAAGTGGCTCGAATCAAGAAGGATTGCGGCACCTGGGACCAGAAGGCCTACGAGGACGCGGCGGCCATCTGGGCCGGGAACCTGTCCGAGACCTGGGAGCGCATCTTCAGCCAGGAGATCCTTGGATCCATCCTGGCGGAGGGCGGGCTGGAGGTCCGCCCGATGATGGTGAAGGTCCTGGCGCGCTTCTCGGACACCGACCACAAGGAATTCGACGCCAGCTACAGCCGCGTGTCGCAGTGGGCGAAGCGGCATGACAAGAGCGCGCTCGTCAACTATGTCGCTCCTGAGGTCAATACCCTGGAAGCTGAGTTGGACTCAGTGACGGCGTGGTTCAAGCGCGTGAAGGGGTACAAGAACCCATGACCCGCGTCGCCATCCGACGTGAGATGTTTCGCTGGGCCTGCGAGCGCGCAGGCTATGACTCTCGCGACCTAGCGCACCGCATCCCGCAGCTTCCAGCGTGGGAGAGCGGTGAAAGGCAGCCGACGTTCAAGCAGCTCGAGGCCTTTGCCAAAGCGACCCACACGCCAATCGGCTTCCTGTTCCTGCCCAAGCCGCCCGATGAACGTTTGCCCATCCGCGACCTTCGGACGGTGAAGGCTCGCCCCCGCCGCCCTAGCGCCGACCTGCTCGACACGATCTACACCATGCAGCGCCGTCAGGACTGGCTGCGCGAGGAGCGCGAGGAATGCGAAGCCGGCGCTCTGGAGTTCGTCGGCAGCGCACGCCTCAGCGACGACCCCGCGGCGGTCGGGCAGGAAATGCGACGCACCGTCGGCGTGAGCGATGGATGGACTGCGGAAGTGCCGAACTGGGAGCAGGCGGTCAGTGAGTTGCGCCGTCGCATCGAGCGCCTGGGCGTCATGGCTGTAGTCAATGGCGTCGTCGGGAACAACACACACCGCAAGCTCGACGTCAGGGAGTTCCGCGGGTTCGCGCTGACCGACGCCTATGCGCCCCTCATTTTCGTGAACGGCGCCGATGCGAAGTCGGCGAAGATGTTCACCCTGGCGCACGAACTGGCGCACGTTTGGTTGGGCCCGGAGGGCGAAGGCGTCTCCGGGTTCGAGGGCATTTTCCCCGGTGATGCCCGAACTGAAAAGTTCTGCGATCAGGCGGCAGCCGAGTTCCTGGTGCCAGCGCGGGAGCTGAAGGAGCGTTGGCGAGGCGTGAAGGGCGGTGCAGATCCGTTCGAGCAGATCGCGCGGTACTTCAAGGTCAGTCCGATCGTCGCTGGGCGTCGAGCCATGGACCTGCGCCTCGTGAGCCGCGAGACGTTCTTCGACTTTTACAGCGCGTACATCAAGCGAGAACGGCAGCGGCCAACACCGCCGGGCGGGGGCGATTTCTACAACAACCAGAACACACGCATCGGAGTCACCTTCGCGACTAGCGTTATCCGCGCCGCGATGGAAGGGCGCCTAAGCTTCAAAGAAGCCTATGACCTCACCGGGCTTCGCGGCGGCGCCTTCCAACAGTACGCACGCCGGCTGGGGATGGACTTGCCATGACCACGCCCCCAGCATTTCTCCTGGACTCGGATGTGTTCATTGCCGCCAAGAACGCGTACTACGCCTTCGACATCTGCCCGGGTTTCTGGAAAGCGATCGTCCACGCACACAAGGGAGGCAGAGCTCGGAGCATTGACCGAATCAGAAGCGAGCTGCTGTCCGGGCGCACGGAAGAAGATCTGGTGCAGTGGGTGAAGAAGGACATGCCCACGGCCTTCTTCCACGATTCCAACTCGAGTGACGTGAGCTCGGCCTACGCGGAGATCATGCTGTGGGTTCAGCGCAACCCCCAGTACTTCGACCGCGCAAAGGCAAAGTTCGCGACCGAGGCCGATGGTTGGCTGGTGGCGTACTCGATGGTGCATGGGACGGTGGTCGTAACCAACGAGCAGCCTCGTCCAGAATCCAGAAATCGCGTTCTTCTTCCTGACGTCTGCGTGCAGTTCACGGTGCCCTACAAAGACACCTTCTTCATGCTCAGGGAGCTTGCCGTGCGATTCGCCTTGGCGGGGGTGAAGTGATGGTGGTCAGACACTCCGAAGCCGCCTTCGAGACCGTCATCGAATCTCACCTGCTGGCGAGCGGCTACGCGCCCATCGCGCCCGAGGGCTTCGACCGCGAGCGAGCGATCTTCCCCGAGACGGTGCTTGCCTTCATCCGCGAGACCCAACCCAAGGAGTGGGCGAAGCTGGAGACGCTGCACGGCGAGCGCACCGGCGAGCAGGTCCTCGGCGACCTGTGCAAGTGGATGGATCAGAACGGCGCGCTGGCGACCCTGCGCCACGGGTTCAAGTGTTACGGGCGCACGCTGCACGTGGCGTACTTCAAGGCAGCCCATGAGCTGAACCCGGAGCTGGAGGCGCGCTACGCCGCGAACCGCGTGGGGCTGACCCGCCAGCTTCGCTTTTCGCCGCGCTCCGAGAAGTCGCTCGACGTGACGCTGAGCCTGAACGGCGTGCCGGTCGCCACCCTGGAGCTGAAGAACCCGCTCACCGGCCAAAGGGTCGAGGACGCGCGCCGGCAATACAAGCAAGACCGCGATCCGCGCGAGGCGATCTTCGAGTTCAAGCGGCGCACGCTGGTCCACTTCGCGGTGGACACCGAGTCGGTACTCATGACCACACGACTCGCGGGCAACGCGACGCACTTCCTGCCGTTTAACAAGGGTTGCGACGGCGGCGCCGGCAACCCGCCCGACCCGACCGGGCGCAGCTATCGTACGGCCTACCTGTGGGAGGAAGTGCTGCAGAGGGACAGCCTGCTCGATCTGCTCGCACGCTTCATCCACCTCCAGATCGACGAGAAGCGCGACGAGCAGGGCCGCAAGGTCAAGACCGAGTCGATGATCTTCCCTCGCTACCACCAGCTTCAGGCCGTGCGCATGCTGGTTGAGGCCGCGCGGAGCGAGGGCGTGGGGCACAACTACCTGGTCGAGCACTCAGCGGGCAGCGGGAAGAGCAACACTATCGGTTGGCTGACTCATCGTCTCGCGTCCCTGCACGACGCGGCCAACCAGCGCGTCTTCGACAGCGTGATCGTGGTGACTGACCGCGTGGTGCTTGATCAGCAGTTGCAGGACACGATCTATGAGTTTGAGCACAAGCGCGGGGTTGTGCAGCGCATCGACGAAAGCTCGAAGCAACTTGCCGAAGCGCTAGAGAACGCCGTACCAGTAATCATCACCACTTTGCAGAAGTTCCCGTTCGTGTCGCGCCAGTTGCTGAAGCTGGCGGAGGAGCGCGGGACGACCGGAACGGGCGCTCTTGTGACCCGGCGCTGCGCCGTCATCGTCGATGAAGCCCACAGCTCACAGGGTGGCGAGACCGCCACCGAGCTCAAGGAGGTGCTCGGCGGCGAAGGGCTTCGCGAAGCAGCAAAGAAGCGAGCGACAGAGGAAGGCCGCGACGACATGGAGGAGCTCTTCCGCAGCATGGCCAAACGTGGCCGGCAGGCGAACCTGAGCTTCTTCGCATTCACCGCCACGCCGAAGCACAAGACGCTGGCCGTGTTCGGCCGCGATGGCCAGCCCGCGCACCGCTACACCATGCGCCAAGCCATCGAGGAGGAGTTCATCCTCGACGTGCTGAAGAACTACACGTCGTACGCGACCTACTTCAAGCTGCTCAAAGCCTGCGAGGACGACCCGAACGTCGAGCGCAAGAAAGCCGCGCAAGCGCTGGCGCGCTTCATGAAGCTGCATCCGCACAACATCGCGCAGAAGACCGAGGTGATGGTCGAGCATTTCCAGGCGGTCACTCGGCACAAGATTGGCGGCCGAGCCAAGGCGATGGTCGTGACCGGCTCTCGCCTCGAGGCTGTGCGCTACAAACAGAGCTTCGATCGTTACATCCACGAGAAGGGCTACGCCATCAAGACGCTGGTGGCCTTTTCGGGCACGGTGCAGGACGACAAGCTCACGGGCGCGACCTACACCGAAGTGGGGATGAACCAGGGTATTTCCGAGAAGGAACTGCCCGAGAAGTTCTCGACGCAGGAATTCCAGGTCCTGCTGGTGGCTGAGAAGTATCAGACCGGTTTCGATCAACCGCTCCTGCACACGATGTTCGTGGACAAGCGCCTGGCGGGCATTCAGGCGGTGCAGACGCTGTCACGCCTGAACCGTATTCATCCGCTGAAGGAGGACACCTTCGTCCTCGACTTCGTGAACGACCGCGAGGAGATTCGCGAGGCCTTCAAGGTGTACTACGAAGGTGCGGAGATGGGCGAAGAGGTTGACCCCGCCCGCATGTACGCGATCAAGGCCGAGCTCGACGCTTCGGGGATCTATCTGGACGAAGAAGTCGAGCGCTTCTGCGCCGTGTATTTCAAGCCCAAACAGCGTCAGAGCACCTTGGACCATCAGACGATGAACGCCGCGCTCGACCCCGCGGTGTCGCGCTTCACCGTGCGGCAGAAGGACAACGAGGAAGAGGCGGAGCTCTGGCGCGGGAAGGTGCAGGCGTTTCTGAATCTCTATGGCTTCCTGAGCCAGGTGATTCCATACCAAGATTCGGACTTGGAGCAGCTGTACATCTTCCTGCGCTATCTCGCGGCGAAGCTGCCGCGTCGCAAGAATGGCCCCGCCTACCAGTTCGATGATGAGGTGAGGCTCGAGTACTACCGCCTGCAGAAGATCAGCGAGGGCTCAATCTCGCTCCAAGACGGAGAGGCTCGGCGTCTCGACGGACCCACCGAGGTCGGCAGCGGCCTCTTGCGGCCGCAGCCCGTACCGCTCTCGCAACTCATCGATGTGGTGAACGAGCGCTTCGGCACCGACTTCAATCAGGCCGATCAGCTGTTCTTCGATCAAATCGTTGCGGCGGCGATGGCTGACGACGGACTGCGACAGGCCGCCGCCGTGAACCCCGGCGACAAGTTCGAGCTGGTGTTCAAGAACTTGCTGGACAAGTTGTTCGTCGAGCGCATGGACCTGAACGAGGAAATCTTCGTCCGCTTCATGAACGACGAACCGTTCCAGAAAGTCGTGACGTCTTGGATGGCGTCGGAGGCGTACCGGCGACTGCGAAGCGATGCGACGGAAGGGGACGGCCGATCAGGAGCCTTGCCACCACAACTGCGGATCGTCGAGCCCAGTCCAGGGGAGCGCTACGTCACCTGCGTACCACTCGTTCCGCTCGAGGCTGCTGCGGGTGCGTTCGGCGATCCGCAACACATCGCGGACGACGGTTTCGAGTGGGTCGACGTCGAATCGCGCCACCGCCCTCGACGTGGGATGTTCGTCGCTTTGGTCGTGGGGAAGTCCATGGAGCCACTGATTCCGGACGGCTCCTATTGCCTCTTCGCTGCCCCCGCGGAAGGTGCACGGCATGGGAAGAACGTGCTCGTCCAGCTCCGCGACGCCACCGACCCTGAGACGGGGGGTCGATACACGGTCAAGCGATACCAGAGCGACAAGATCCAGGTCGGCGACTCGTGGCGACACGCGGAGATAGTTCTGAAGCCTCTCAATCCTGCATTCGAACCTATCGTACTCAGCAGCTCAGATGAGTCGCAAGCTCAGGTGGTCGCTGAGCTCTTGGAGGTGCTCGGAACGCGGCGATAGTGCCGGTACGACCGACGCTAGCGTCGTAGCGACGCCTGAAGTCGGCCACTCCTTGTCGACGGCCGCTTTCCGCACGACATCAAAGTCATCGACCCCGGTGTATGATCGCCGAATCATGACCCAACCCATCCTCGTCGACCGCAGAGCCAACGGCGTCGCCACCGTTTCGATGAACCGTCCGGAGCGCATGAACTCGCTCACCAACGAGCTGCTCTTGCAGCTCGCCGCGAAGCTGCGCGAGGTCGCGGACGACTCGTCCGTGCGGGTCGTCGTGCTGACCGGCGCGGGCGATCGCGCGTTCTCGGCGGGCGCGGACCTGGCGCCGCCCGACGCGCCGAGCCCGGCCGACCGACACGCGAGCGGGCGGCAGACGCTCGAGGAGTCGTACGACGGGCTGAAGCGCGTGCAGGAGTCGTCGTGGATCCTGCACACCATGCCCAAGCCGACGATCGCCGCGATCAACGGGGCGGTGGCGGGCGCGTCGCTCTCGATGTCGATGGCGTGCGATCTGCGCGTCGCGGTCGATGGGGCGGTGTTCACGACGGCGTTCGCGCGCATCGGCTTCTCGGGCGACTTCGGCGGCTCGTACTTCGCGACCAAGCTCGTCGGCGCGGCGAAGGCGCGCGAGCTGTACCTGCTCGGCGAGCGCTTCGACTCGGCCGAGGCGCTGCGCATCGGCTTGCTCTACCGCGTGTTCGCGCAGGACGTGTTCCGCAAGGAAGTCGACGCGCTCGCGGACCGCCTGGCCGAGGGCCCGCCGCTCTCGTACCGCTACATGAAGCGGCACCTGAACCTGGCCGAGCACGGCAACCTGCGCGACGTCCTCGACCTGGAAGCCGAGGCCATGATGTACACCGGCCGCAGCGAGGACTTCCGCGAGGGCACCGGCGCGTTCCTGGCCAAGAAGAAGGCGAAGTTCACGGGGCGGTAGGCGGAAGGCCTCAGAAGGAGCGGAGCCCGCCATCGATCACGAGCAGGGCGGCATTCGGATCCTGGTCGAAAGCCTCGAGGCGTGGTCGCTCTCGACGAAGCAGCGCCGAGATCGCAGCGGTTCCCGCGTTTCCGATCGAGAGCCAGATGACCTTCGGAGGATGCCCGTTCACGAAGCTCCGCTGGCGAAAGTCGTTGTCCTTCGACACGATCGCGAAGCCGTTCGAACGAGCGAACTGCCAGATCTCGTCGTCGGAGCCACCGCGTAGTCCCACGTTGCGAACGTGGTCGGTCTCCGGGAATTCAGCTCGAAGCGTGTCGACGAGCCGAGGGCTCAGGTTCTCGTCGAGCAGCAGCCTCAAGCGCCAGAGATCGCGAGCCGCCGCTCGCGGTCTGCCGCGAGCGACAGGCTC
>JBBDXF010000001.1:21572-55944 GCA_040902485.1 Myxococcota bacterium
GGCGCGCGCGGATGTCGTCGCGCGTGAGATCAGGGAAGTCCGCGAGGATCTGATCCTCGCTCATGCCGCCCGCGAGGTACTCGAGAACGTCGTACACAGTGATGCGCGTGCCCTTGATGCACGGCTTACCGCCACGAACCGCGGGATCGATGGTGATTCGGTCCTGCCACCGCATTAGGGTCAGTCTACGGCTCGCCGTGAGCGGAGGCAAAGGCGCGTTCCTCGCCAAGAAGAAGGCGAAGTTCACGAGGCGGTAGGAGCAGGGCGGACGACCCGACGAGGACCCGGGTTCTCGTCAGGCAGCAGCCTCCACCGCCGGAGTTGGCCGCTCGGAGCAAACGGACGCATGCAGAATGCGCTACCCCGCGAAGGAGCATCCGCTGCGCGCCGGGCGCCCTTCTTGCACCGCGTCGCCGAGTGGAGCGCCTCCGCTACGAGTGGGATCCCAAGAAGGCGCGCGCGAATCGACGGAAGCACGGCGTCAGCTTCGAGGAAGCGGTGTCTGTGTTGCTCGATCCGCTCTCCATCACGTACCCGGATCTCGATCACTCCGCGACGGAGACGCGGGAGGTGACGATCGGCCGATCGCGTCGTGGTAGGGTTCGCATCATCAGCGCAAGGCGCGCCACCGCGCGCGAGCGTCGACAGCATGAAGAAGAACCGTTCTAGGAAGTCCGACGAGCTGCGACCCGAGTACGACCTGCGGGATCTGGGTCCGGGCGTGCGCGGCAAGTACTACAAGCGCGCCATTGCCGGCCCGATCGTCGTCGAGCTGCGCCCGTCACCGGCCCCCGCTCGATCGAAGAAGCGCAGGCCAGCCAGGCGAACGAAGCGATCGGGCAAGTAGCGCCTGCTGTACACTGGCCGGTGATGAGCGGTTCCGGCGCCGACGCGCGCACCACCACCCACAGCTCCCACTGGGGCGCGTTCCGCGTGCGCGCGCGCGACGGCGAGGTCGAGGCGGTCGAGCCGCTGCACGACCCGGATCCGTCGCCGCTCTTGCGCAATCTGCCCGGCAGCTTGCGCCACCGCGCGCGCATCGACCGGCCGGTGGCGCGGCGCGGCTGGCTCGAGCGCGGTCCGGGGCCGTCGCGCGAGCGCGGCGCGGATTCGTTCGTCGAGCTGTCGTGGGACGAGGCGCTCGATCGCGCCGCCGCCGAGCTCGAGCGCGTGCGCGGCGCGCACGGCAACGCGGCGATCTACGGCGGATCGTACGGCTGGGCGAGCGCGGGCATCTTCCACAACAGCCAGAACCAGCTGCACCGGTTCCTCAACCTGATCGGCGGCTTCACCTCGCACCGCAACAGCTACAGCATCGGCGCGTCGCTGGTGCTGCTGCCGCACCTGCTCGGCAGCTCGGCGGCGGTGTTCCGCCGGGCGACGCCGTGGACCGTGATCGCGAAGCACACGGAGCTGCTCGTCGCGTTCGGCGGGCTGCCGCTCAAGAACACGTTCGTCGCGCCGGGCGGCATGGCGCACCACGGCATCCGGCACCACCTGGAAGCGGCGCAGCGGCGCGGCATGCGCATCGCGCACTTCTCGCCGCTGCGCGACGACGTGCTGCCGGAAGCGCAGGCGCGCTGGTACCCGGTGACACCGCTCGGTGACGTCGCCGCGATGCTCGGGCTCGCGCACGTGTTGGTCAGCGAGGGCCTGCACGACGCGGAGTTCCTGGAGCGCTGCTGCTCCGGCTCGAAGCGATTCATCGGCTACGTGGCCGGCGAAGCCGACGGCGTTGCCAAGACGCCGGAGTGGGCCGAGCAACGCTCCGGCATCGCCGCGCACGAGCTGCGCGCGCTGGCGCGCGAGATGGCCGCCAAGCGCACGCTCGTCACGGTGTCTTACTCGCTGCAGCGCGCGCAGCACGGCGAGCAGCCGATCTGGGCCGCGCTCTCGCTCGCGGCGCTGGTCGGGCAGATCGGTCTGCCCGGCGGAGGCTTCGGCCACGGTTACGGCTCGATGGGGGATCTGGGCAGCCCGTTCGCGAACCTGCGCCTGCCGATGCTCGCCGAGGGGCTGAACCCGGTGCGCGACTTCATTCCGGTCGCGCGCATCGCGGACCTGCTGCTCCGGCCCGGCGAGACCTTCGAGTACAACGGCGCGACGCTCACCTACCCGGACATCCGGCTCGTCTACTGGGCGGGCGGGAATCCGTTCCACCACCACCAGGATCTGAACCGGCTGCGCTCGGCGCTCGCGCGGCCCGACACGGTGATCGTGCACGAGCCGTACTGGACGCCGATGGCGCGGCACGCGGATCTCGTGTTCCCGGCCACGACATCGCTCGAGCGCAACGACATCGGCTCCGGCCGCGCCGACGCCCGCGTGGTCGCCATGCAGGCGGCGTGCGCGCCGGTGGGCGGCGCGCGCGACGACCACGCGATCTTCGCCGCGCTCGCCGAGCGCTTCGGCGTGCGCGAGGACTTCACCGAGGGCCGCGACGAGCGCGCCTGGCTCGAGCACCTGTACGAGCGCGTCCGCGCGGCGTTCCAAGAGGCGGGCATCGCGACGCCGGACTTCGCGGAGTTCTGGGCGTGCGGCTCGCTCGAGGTGCCGGCCTCGGAGTCCGAGCGCGTGCTCTTCGACGCCTTCCGCGCCGATCCCGACGCCAACCCGCTGAAGACGCCGAGCGGCAAGATCGAGCTCTTCTCCGAGAAGATCGCGCGCTTCGGCTACGACGACTGCCCGGGCCACGCGGCCTGGCTCGAGTGCGACGAGTGGCTCGGCTCGCCGCGCGCGAAGCGCTTCCCGCTCGCGCTGGTCGCGAACAACCCCGCGACGCGCCTGCACGGACAGCTCGATCTGGGCGCGTACAGCCAGGCGTCGAAGGTGCGCGGCCGCGAGCCGGTGCGCATCCACCCGCGCGACGCCGCTGCGCGCGGCATCGCCGACGGCGACGTCGTGCGGCTCTGGAACGACCGCGGCAGCTGTCTCGCCGGAGCGGTGCTCTCGACCGACGTGCGCCCCGGTGTGGTGCAGCTCTCGACCGGCGCCTGGTTCGACCCGCACGACGCCGAGGCCGAGATCGCGCTGTGCGTGCACGGCAACCCGAACCTGCTCACGCGCGACGTCGGCACCTCGCGGCTCGCGCAGGGCTGCTCGGGCCAGCACGCGCTCGTCGAGCTCGAGCGCTTCGCCGGCGAGCCGCCGCCCGTGCGCGCGTTCGAGCCGCCGCGGATCGAGACCCGGAACGCCGTTCCGTAGATCCGGTAGGATCGCGGCCCATGACGAACCCGACCCCGCACTACAAGAACACAACGCCCAAGGTCACCGACCGCGACGAGCTCGCGGATTTCGAGCGGCGCGACGTGACGCTGCTCGGTCTGACCAAGCGCGTGTACGTCGCGGGCACGGGGCCGGCGGTGATCGTGATGGCGGAGATGCCGGGCATCTCCGCGCACGTCGCGCGTTTCGCGCGCATGGTCCGCGACGCGGGCTTCACGGTCTGGATGCCCGCGCTGTTCGGCACCGAGGGCGGACCGATCACGATTCCGAGCGGGCTGGCCACGATGGTGCGCGCCTGCGTCAGCCGCGAGTTCCGCGCCTTCGCCGCCAATCAGTCGAGCCCCGTCGTCGATTGGCTGCGCGCGCTGGCCGCGCATGCGCACCCGCTCTCGGGCGGGAAGGGCGTGGGCGCGATCGGCATGTGCTTCACCGGGAATTTCGCGCTCTCGATGATGCTCGAGCCGGCGATGCTCGCGCCCGTGCTCTCGCAGCCGTCGCTGCCGATGTTCCAGGCGGGCGGCATGCACATCGCGCCCGACGAGCTCGCGGCGGTGCGGGCGCGCATGGAGCGCGAGGACCTGACCGTGCTCGCCTATCGCTTCGAGGGCGACCGCTTCTGCCGCGCCGAGCGCTTCGCCGCGTACGAAGCCGCGCTCGGCGACCGCTTCCAGGGGCGGGTGCTGCCCGACGCGAGCGCGCTGCCGGGCACGCCGATGAGCCCGCACAGCGTCGTGACACTGCACCTGATCGATCGCCAGGGCGAGCCGACGCGCGCGGCGGTCGACGAGATCCTGGGCTTCTTCGCCAAGCGCCTGCGCGACTGACCCCGAGCGTCCCTTCTCGGGACGCTCACGAAGAACTCCCCGCGATCCCACGCATCCGCGACCGGAACGTGACCTGCGGCTGCGAAGCTCGACTTCGTTGCGGTCCGAGTCGCCGTCACCGTGGTTGGACAGTCCAGCGCCAAGCGTTCGAGACGTCCCCCCGACCCCCCGACGCGCGCGTGACCGCGGGATCGGGGCCCCGCGAGCGAGCGGGGACCCCGGTCTTTCTCGTTGCGCGATCTTGGATACGATCCCGTGCCTGGGGGCAGGTGGGGGACCGGTTTCCCCCAGAGGCGAGATGTGCGCTCGAAGGCCAGGAAGAGGCGGAGGCGGCACGGAAATCGCCGCGTGTCGCGCACGCGGCACGGGAGCGGGTTGCGGCCGATCCAGCTCCTGCCGCAGATTCGTGTAGGCGCGCGCGGGTCGCGCGTGCTCGCGTTGCTGGGGCGCGCGCTCGCGGTGTTCGTCGTGAGCTCGGTCGGGGCGGTCGTGCTGCTGCGCTGGGTCGACCCGTGGACGAGCGCGTTCATGATCGAATCGCGCATCGCCGCCGCCGCACGCGGCGAGCGCGGCTACCGCACCGACTATCGCTGGGTGGACTACGAGAAGATCTCGCCGAACGTCGCGATCGCGGTCGTGGCGTCCGAGGACCAGAAGTTCCCGCGCCACGCGGGCTTCGACCTGGACTCGATCGCCGACGCGATCGAGGCGTCCGCCGGCGGCGGGCCGATGCGCGGCGCGAGCACGATCAGCCAGCAGGTCGCCAAGAACCTGTTCCTGTGGCCGGGCCGGAGCTTCGTGCGCAAGGGCATCGAGGCCTGGTTCACCGTCCTGCTCGAGACGCTCTGGCCCAAGCGCCGCATCCTCGAGGTGTACCTGAACGTGGCCGAGTTCGGCCCCGGAGGGTGCGGCGGGGGCGCGGCGAGCGCGCGCTACTTCGGCACCTCGCCCGCGCGCGTCGGCGGCGACGAAGCCGCGCGGCTCGCCGCGGTCCTGCCCGCGCCGCGCAACCTGCACGCGGACCGCCCGTCGGCCTACGTGCGCTCGCGCAGCGCGCGCATCGCGCAGGAGATGGCCCGGCTCGGCGGGCCGGGCTATCTACGGTCGATGTGAGCGGCGCCGTCTACACGCGCGAGCTTCGGGGCGGCGCCGCGCTGGTCGGCGGGTGCAGCCTTGTGCTGTTCCTGATCCTGCGCCTCTTGCCGATCCGCGCTCGTGTAGACTGAGGTCCATGGACTTCACCTTCAGCGAATCCGAGGAAGCGTATCGGGGCAAGGCGCGCGCCTGGATCGAGGCGCACGTGCCACAGTGGTGGAAGGAAGCGGACTCGCACGAGTTCGGCGACGAGGACGCGATGTTCGACGGCATCCGCCGCTGGCATCAAGAGCTCTACGACGCCGGCTACGTGGGCGTGACCTGGCCGGTCGAGTACGGCGGACAGGGGCGCGGCCACGTCGAGAACGCGCTCTTGCAGGAAGAGCTCGTGCTGCAGGGCGCGCCGCCGGCGACGAATGGCCTGGGCATCGGGCTGTGCGGTCCGGCGATCGTGCATCACGGCAGCGAAGCGCAGAAGCAGCGCTTCCTGCGCCCGATGCTGCGCGCCGAGGAGATGTGGTGTCAGGGCTACTCGGAGCCGGGCGCGGGCTCGGACCTGGCGAACCTGCGCACCACCGCGGAGCTGCGCGGCGACCGCTACCTGGTGAACGGCCAGAAGATCTGGACCTCGATGGCGCACCGCGCGGACTGGATCTTCTGTCTGGTGCGCACCGACCCGAAGGCCGACAAGCACGAGGGCATCGGGTTCCTCTTGATCGACATGAAGACGCCCGGCATCGAGGTCGCGCCGCTGGTGCAGATGACCGGCGGGCGCGGCTTCTCGCAGTGCTTCTTCAAGGACGTCCTCGTGCCGGCCGCGAACCTGATCGGCGCGCCCACGCAGGGCTGGCAGATCGCCAACACCGTACTGGGTTACGAGCGCGGCGCGTCGACGCTCTCGCGCTACGCGGGCTACCGGCACGAGTTCGAGCAGCTGGTCGCCGACGCGCGCCGCACCCGGAAGGCGAGCGAGAGCGTGTACCGGCAGCGCATCGCGCAGGCCGCGATCGAGCTCGAGGTGCTGCGGCTGAACTCGCTGCGCTCGCTGACCGCGCTCGCGCAGGGCGTGAAGCCGGGCCCGGAGTCGAGCCTGCAGAAGCTCTACTACTCGGAGATGGGCCACCGGCTGGCGAAGCTCGGCACCGACCTCGAGGGCGCGTTCGGCCAGCTGGCGCGCAAGACGCACCGCGCGCCCGAGGGCGGGCGCTGGGGCCAGCGCCTGCTGCAGAGCCGCGGACCGATGATCTTCGCGGGCACCAGCGAGATCCAGCGCAACATCATCTCCGAGCGCGTGCTCGGCCTGCCGCGGCGCTAGCGGGGCGCGAGCGCGCGATGCCCACCGCCTGGGAGCGGGACCTGGTCTCGGCGCGCGCGAACCTGTCGCGCTGGCTGCGCGGCAAGCTGCCGAACGCGACCGGCGTGGAGATCTCGCAGCTCAGCGCGCCGCAGTCCTCGGGCTTCTCGAACGAGACGCTGCTCTTCGAGCTCTCGTACAGCGAGGCCGGTCGACACCGGAAGGTGTCGCTGGTCGTGCGCATCCAGCCCACCGGCTTCGCGGTCTTTCCCGAGTACGACATGAAGCTCCAGTACGACTGCATGCGGCTGCTCGAGCCCACGGGCGTGCCGGTGCCGCGCATGTACTGGCTCGAGACGGAGGACACGAGCGTGGTGGGCGCTCCGTTCTACGTGATGGGACGGATCGAGGGGCGCGTGCCCTCGGACCGGCCGCCGTATCCCGCGGACGGCTGGGTGAAGGAGCTCGCGCCCACCGACCAGGCGCGCGTCTGGTGGGGCGGGATCGAGTCGATGGCCAAGATCCACACGCTGGACTGGCGCGCGCTCGGCTTCGGCTTCGTCGACAAACCCGAGCTCGGCCGCACCGGGCTCGAGCAGCAGCTCGCCTTCTACGAGCGCTACCTGCGCTGGGCCGCGCGCGGCAAGCCGCAGCCGACGGTCGAGGCGGCGTGGGAGTGGCTGAACGAGCACAAGCCCGTCGACGAGCCCGACTGCCTGGTGTGGGGCGACGCGCGCATCGGCAACATCATCTTCGCGCCCGACGGCACCGAGCCCGTCGCCGTGCTCGACTGGGAGATGGTCACGCACGGAAACGGCGAGCAGGACCTGGCCTGGGCGATCTTCCTCGACCGTCACCACACCGAGGGCATCGGCGTGCCGAAGCTGCCGGGCTTTCCGAGCTACGTCGACACGATCGCGCGCTACGAGGAGCTCACCGGCCGGCCGGTGCGCTGGCAGAAGTTCTACACGGTGTTCGCCGGCTTCCGCTTCGCCGTCATCATGTGCCGGATCGCGCAGCAGATGGTGCATTACGGGGTGATGCCGGCCGACTCGACGTTCGAGACCAACAACACGGTGACGCAGATGCTCGCGAAGGAGCTCGGTCTCCCCGCGCCGGAGTGACTCCCATGGCCCACACACACCGACACTTCGTTCCCGCCGCAGGCGCCGACTGGCTGCTGCCGTTCTACGACCCGCTGACGCGCCTGCTCGGAACCGGCGCCGCGCTCGCGCGCCTGGTCGAGCAGGCGGAGCTGGCGCCGGGGCAGCGCGTGCTCGATCTGGGCTGCGGGACGGGCGCGGGCACGCTCAAAGCCAAGCGCGCGCAGGCGGGCATCGAGATCGTCGGCGTGGATCCCGATCCGAAGGCGCTGGCGCGCGCAAAGCGGAAGGCCGAGCGCGCAGGTCTTTCGATCGAGTTCCAGGAGGGATTCGGCGACGCGTTGCCCTGCGCGGACGCGCGCTTCGACCGGGTGCTCTCGTCGTTCATGTTCCACCACCTCGAAAGCGAGCAGAAGCCCGCCGTGCTGCGCGAGCTGCTGCGCGTGCTGCGGCCGGGCGGGCGGCTGCACCTGGTCGACTTCGGCGGCGCGGGTCACGGGCTCGGCGCGTTCCTCGCGCGGCTCGTGCACCGCGAGGAGAGCCTGCGCGCGAACACCGAGGACGGTCTCACCGCGCTGATGCGGGAGGCCGGCTTCGGCGCGGCCGAACAGGTCGAGCAGCGCAACTCGCTGCTCGGCGGCCTGGTCTACTACCGCGCGCAGCGGCCCGCTGCCTGAGCCGTGCCGCAGCGCGGCTATACTCGCGCGCATGCGAAAACTCGTCTGCGTGCTCGGGATCGTGAGCTTCCTGGTCGCGTGCGGGCGCAAGCCGGTCGAGCCGCCGCCGCCGAGCGCCGACGCGGAGTCGGTGCGCGCGCTGAACACCGGCCTGGTGGTCGGCTTCGTCGGGCCCTACGAGAGTCACGTGTGGCTCGGCCTGCCGTTCGCGAAGCCGCCGACGGGCGAGCTGCGCTGGACCGCGCCGCGACCGCCGGAACCGTGGACGGGCACGCGCGAGGCGCTCGCCTACAGCCCACCGTGCCCGCAGTTCGCGAGTCAGATCGGCGGCGTCCCGGGCGAGCCCGGCAGCGTCGTCGGCAACGAGGACTGCCTGTACCTGAACGTGTTCGCGCCACGCCTCGCGGCTGCGGACGTGCCGAAGCCGGGCGCGCTGCTGCCCGTGATGTTCTGGATCCACGGCGGCGGGAACTCGATCGGCCAGGCCGGCTTCTACGACGGCGGCAAGCTCGCCGCGAGCGAGAACGTGGTGGTGGTGACGACGAACTATCGGCTCGGCCCGCTCGGCTGGTTCTACAACCCGGCCGTGTCCGGCGCCGATGCGACGCCGCTCGATCGCTCCGGGAACTACGGCACGCTCGACCTGGTGCGCGCGCTGGCCTGGGTGCGCGAGAACGCCGAAGCGTTCGGCGGCGACCCCGAGCGCGTCACGATCTTCGGCGAGTCGGCCGGCGGCACGAACGTGGTGTCGCTCCTGGTCTCACCGCTCGCGAAGGGGCTGTTCCACCGCGCCATCGTGCAGAGCGGCGGCGTCTCGGACACGACCGTCGCCGAGGCGCGGGCGGGAAACCCGAGCGACGGACCCAACGGCAGCACGGGCTCCGACGCGATCGTCGCAACGCTCGGCGACGCGCCGCGCTCGCGCAGCGCCGAGGAGATCCTGCGCGCGTATCCCGGTGAGCCGTTCCTCGGCATGCTCAGCATTCCGACCGTGATCCGCGACGGTGTCGTCGTGCCCGAGTCCGACATGCGCGAGGCGTTCGCGCGCGGCGCCTACAACCAGGTGCCGATCGTGCTCGGCTCGAACCGCGACGAGACCAAGCTCTTCAGCTTCGGCGATCCGACGCTCGTGCGGCGCTGGTTCGGGATCTTCCCGATGCTGCGCGTGCCCGAAGAGCGCTACCAGCTGATCGCCGAGTACGGCTCGAAGGCGTGGAAGGCGGGCGGCGTCGATTCACTGGCGACGGTCCTGCGCGCGGTGCAGGGCCCGAGCGTGTACGCCTACCGCTTCGACTGGGACGAGGAGCCGACGCTCTTGTTCGCCGACTACGGCGTACTGCTCGGCGCGGCGCACGGCTTCGAGATCCCGTTCGTGTTCGGCCACTGGAAGCTCGGCGGCGCGGGCGATCGGCTTTTCGACGCGAGCAACGCCGCGGGGCGCGAGGCGCTCTCGGCGCAGATGCGCTCCTACTGGGCGCAGCTCGCCTACAGCGGCGATCCCGGCCGCGGCCGCAAGTCGGATCTGCCGCCCTGGACGGCGTGGGACGACAGCACGCCCGCGAGCCTGAAGTACATCGTGTTCGACACCGAGGCGGACGCGGGCGTGCGCATGTCCTGGGAGACCTACACCAGGGAGCGTATCCTGGCCGAGCTGCGCGAGGACCCGCGCCTGCCGACCTGGCGCGACAAGTGCGGGGAGCTCGCCGGGCTCGCGACCTTCTCCGGCTACATCACGCCCGCGGACTACGCGGCCGAGTCGGGCTGCGCGGACCACGCGCTGGCCGCCTGGCCGTGGCCGGACTGAGAGGACAAGTGCTCGATTCGGCTCGACTTTTCGCTCGATCGCGAGGTCCGGAAACGGTTCGGATGCGGTAAGGATCGGTCTCCGATGGCTGGCTAGGGTTGGCGGTGATCGCAAACCCTCGCAAGGAGACCCACCATGGAACGGATCCGCAAGCTCGGCGCCCTGGGCTACGGGGCGATCTGCTACGCGATCTTCTTCGCCACCTTCCTCTATCTGATCGGCTTCGTCGGCGACTTCGCCGTGCCCAAGTCGATCGATTCAGGCCCGGCCGGGCCGCTCGGCATCGCGCTGCTCGGCAACGCCGCGCTGCTCGTGCTGTTCGGCCTGCAGCACAGCGTGATGGCGCGCCCGGGCTTCAAGAGCGTCTTCACGCGCGTGGTGCCCAAGTCGATCGAGCGCTCGAGCTACGTGCTGGCATCGAGCATCGCGCTGATCCTGCTGATGGGGCTGTGGCAGCCGATCCCGGCGCCGATCTTCGAGCTCGAGAGCGGCTTCGCGCGCGGCGCGATGATCGCGACCTACCTGCTCGGCTACGGGATCGTCCTGTACTCGACGTTCCTGATCGACCACTTCGATCTGTTCGGGCTGCGCCAGGTGTTCCTGCGCGCGCTGGGCCGGTCCTACACCGAGAAGCGTTTCATGACGCCGTCGCTCTACAAGCTGATCCGCCACCCGCTGTACGTGGGCTGGATCATCACGTTCTGGGCCGCGCCGACCTTCACGGTCGGGCACCTGCTGTTCGCGAGCGCGATGACGGCCTACATCCTGGTGGCGATCCCGCTGGAGGAGCGCGACCTGGAGGCGCAGCTCGGCGAGCCGTACCGCAGCTGGCGAGCGCGCACGCCCGCGTTCCTGCCGCGCATCCGCCGCTCGCGCGGCACGCGCCCGACCGACGCGGTCGGCGAGGCGCGCTGATGCTCGCGGCCGCGCTCGACGGCGCGAAGCTTTCGCGCTTCCAGCAGCAGATGCTGGGCGCGCTGAACGGCGCCGCGCTCGCGCTCATGACGTCGATCGGCCACCGCGCCGGGCTGTTCGACGTCATGAGCCGGATGCGGCCGGCGACCAGTCGAGAGATCGCGAGCGAGGCCGGGCTCGACGAGCGCTACGTGCGCGAGTGGCTCGGCGCGCTGGTGACGAGCGGCGTGGTCGAGTACGCGCCCGCGGGCGCGACCTACGCGCTGCCGCGCGAGCACGCGGCGTTGCTCACGCGCGCTTCGCGCCCCGACAACATGGCCGCGACCTGTCAGTGGATCCCCGTGCTCGGCTCGGTCGAGGACCGGATCCTGGAGTGCTTCGAGCGCGGCGGCGGCGTGCCGTACTCCGCCTATGCGCGCTTCCACGCCGTGATGGCGGAGGAGAGCGATCAGACCGTGGTTGCGGCGCTGGTCGAGAGCATCGTTCCGCTCGCGGCGGGGCTGCCCGAGGCGCTCGCGCGCGGCATCGACGTGCTCGACGTGGGCTGCGGCAGCGGCCGCGCCGTGAACCAGCTCGCGGCCGCGTACCCGACGAGCCGCTTCACGGGCTACGACATCTCCGGCGAGGGCATCGAGGCGGCGCGCGCGGAGGCGCGCGAGCGGGGTCTGGCGAACGTGCGCTTCGTGGTCCGCGACGCCGCCGCGCTCGGGCACGCGCAGGACTTCGACTGCGTGACCGCCTTCGACGCGATCCACGACCAAGCCCGGCCCGATCGGGTGCTGCGCGGGATCGCCGACGCGCTGCGGCCCGACGGCGTGTTCCTGCTCCAGGACATCGGCGGAACCAGCCACGTCGAGGCCGACATCGCGAACCCGCTCGGGCCGTTCCTCTACACGATCTCGTGTCTGCACTGCATGACCGTCTCGCTCGAGGCGGGCGGCATGGGTTTGGGGGCGATGTGGGGCTCGGAGCGCGCGCAGCGCATGCTCTCCGAGGCCGGCTTCGGTCGCGTCGACGTCCGCCGGCTCCCGCACGACGCGCTGAACCTGTACTTCATCGCACGCAAATAGGGATTCGCCTAAGCTCGCACGCCGATGGTGCATCGCTTCGGCGACTACGAGCTCGACGAGACCGCGGGAGAGCTGCGCCAGCGCGGCAAACCGGTCGAGATCCAGCCCAAGCCCTTTGCGCTGCTCGCCCTGCTCGTGCGCGAGCGCGCGCGGATCGTGCCCGCGCGCGAGATCCTGGACGCGCTCTGGCCCGACACGAGCGTGACTCCGGCGTCGCTCTCGCGCGCGATCTCGCACGCGCGGCGCGCGATCGGGGACACCCATCGCGGCGCGCTGATCAAGAGCTTCTCGCGCCGCGGCTACCGGTTCTGCGCGGACGTGCTGGCGCTCGCGGGCGCGGGGTCGCCGGCGCCGAATGCGTCCGGCCCGCGCGAACCGGCCGCGATCTTCGTCGGGCGCGAGGACGCGCTCGCGCGCCTGGAGCGCGCCTTCGCGGGTGCTGCGAGCGGTCGCGGCGCGGTGGCGATCGTCTCGGGGCCCGCGGGCATCGGCAAGACGCGCCTGGTCGAGCACTTCGCGGGGCTGGCCGGCGCGAGCGGCGCCCGCGTGCTGTTCGCGCGCAATCGCGCCGAGGAGGGCGTCCCGCCGTTCTGGCTCTGGGTGCAAGTGCTGCGGCGCCTGATCGAGGCCGACGCCGCGCGCGCGCTGCTGCGCGAGGCGGCCGCGCGTTCGAGCGAGCTCGCCGAGCTTCTGCCCGAGCTCGCGGGCGCGAAGTCCGACGCACGCACGACGCGCGCGAGTGACTCCGAGCACGGCCGCTTCCTGCTCTTCGACGCGGTCGCGCGCGCGCTCGCGCGGGTCAGCCGCGCCCGGCCGCTGGTGATCGTGCTCGAGGACCTGCAGTGGGCCGACCCGCCCTCGCTGCGTCTGCTCGAGCACCTCGCGTTCGAGGCCGCCAGCGAGCCGATCCTGGTGCTGGCGTCGGTGCGCGAGGGCTTCCGCGAACGCGGCCATCCGCTCGACCGCACGCTCGCCGTGTTGCGCCAGCAGGAACGCACGCTCGAGCTCACGCTCGGCGGCTTCTCGCGGCGCGAGGTCGCGGCGTTGCTCGATCGCACGCTCGGCCGCGCGGCACCGTCCGATCTGATCTCGGAGCTATTCGCGCGCACGGAGGGCGTGCCGCTCTTCCTGCGCGAGGCGATCCGCCTGCTCGCGGAGCGCGGCGTGCTCGAAGCGCCCGAGAAGATCCCGCGCGCGGGCATCGCCCTGCCGGGTCGCGCGCTCGATCTGATCCGGCGCGCGCTCGACGCGCTGTCGGATCCGGCGCGCACGCTGGTCGCGGCGGGAGCGGTGCTCGGCCGCGAGTTCACGCTGGCCGCCGCCGCCGAGCTCGCTGAGATCGAGCGCGAGTCGGGTCTCGACTGGATCGACGAGGCCACCCGCGCCGGCGTGCTCGAGGCGTCTCCCGACGACGCTGCGAGCTGGCGCTTCACGCACGCGCTCTTCCAGGAGGCGGCCTACACGGAGCTCGCCGCCGGCGAGCGCGTGCGCCTGCACCTGCGTGCGGCGCGCCGGCTCGAGCGCGATCACGCGAGCGACGTTGGATCGGTGATCGCCGAGCTCGCGCATCACCACCACCGCGCGCTCGCGGTCGGAGATGCCGAGCGCGCGTTCGCGTGCGCGGTCCGCGCTGCCGAGCAGGCGGCGCAGCTCGGCGCCTGGGAGCAGGCCGCGCAGCACTACGAGCAGGCGGTCGCCGCGCTCGCGCACGTGCGGCCGCTCGAGCCCGAGCGGCGCCTGGGCGTGCTGCTCGCGCTGGGCGAGACCTGCCGGCTCTCGGGCGAGCGCACGCGCCGCCGCGAGGTGCTCGGGCAGGCGCTCGCGCTCGCGCGCGAGCTCGGCTCGAGCTCCGACCTGGCGCGCGCCGCGATCGGCTTCTCGGACCTGCAGGACTGGGGCGTGCGCGACGACGCGGCCCGCGCGGCGGTCGGCGAAGCGCTCGCGGCGGTCGGTGACGCGGCGGGGATCGCGCGCGCGCGCCTGCTGACGCGGCTCGCGTATTTCGACGTGCGCGTCGAGCACGAGGTCGCGCAGGCGAGGGCGCGCGAGGCGGCGGAGCTCGCGCGCTCCGCGAACGATCCCGAGGCGCTGCAGGACGCGCTCTACGTGCTGCACTTCGCGCTCGGCGGGCCGGATCACGTCGAGGAACGCGCTCGGCTCGGCGAGGAGATCGTGCGCGTCGCGCGCGGCTCGCGCAGCGGCGACCGCGCGCTGATCTCGCTGCTCGATCTGGCGAGCGACCGTTTGATGCTCGGCGACGCGGCCGCGGCCGGCGCGCTGCGCGCGCGCGCCGACGCGATCGCCGGCGAGCGCCCGCCGCCGGCGATGCGCTGGAACCAGGGCGTGTACGCGACCGGCGTCGCGCTGCTCGAGGGCCGCTTCGACGAGGCCGCCTCGCTCACGCGCGACACCTTCGTGCTGGGCAAGCGCGCCGAGCATCCCTACGCGCGCGCGGTCCTGAACGGCCACCGCGTGCTGCTGGCCCACGAGCGCGGCGACGCCGCCGAGGTGCTCGCGATCTTCGAGCCCGCGATCGGGGCGCGCGACGGCCCGCAGCACTGGGTGCAGGCGATGGCCGCGCGCGCGCGGCTCGCGGCCGGGCGCGAGGCCGAGGCGCGCGCGTTGTACGAGTCGCTCGCGCGCGAGGACTTCGCCGACATCCCGCGCAACCTGCGCTGGACCGGCACGCTGGTCGAGTTCGCCGTGCTGTGCGCGGAGCTCGGCGACGCTTCGCGCGCCAAGGCATTGCTCGGTCTGCTCGAGCCGGTCGAGCACCAGCACGGCGTGATGCCGATGGCGATCTGCTACGGCGGCCCGGTCCGCTACGCCATCGCGCGCCTGTGCGAGACACTCGGGCGCCGCGATGACGCCACCGCGCTGTACGAGGACGCGCTGGCGGCCGCGAGCGCGCTCGGCGCCCGGCCGATGCAGGCGCGCATCGCGCTCCGGCTCGGCGTCTGCCTGGGCGCGCGCGACCGCCGGCGCGCGAAGCCGCAGCTCGAGCAGAGCGCGCGGCTCGCGGGCGAGCTCGGCATGGCCGCGGTCGCGGCGAGCGCGCGTGAGGCGCTCGGCGAGTAGAATCGTTCCGGTGTCCGCGCCGGAGCTCCAGCACCGACTCGCCGCGATCCTCTCTGCCGAGGGGGAGGGCTACACGCGCTTGCTCGCCGAGGACGAGGCCGAGACGATTCGCGCACTCGGCGAGGCGCGCGAGCTGATCTCGGCGAGTGTCTCCCGGCACCGCGGCCGGGTGGTCGACGCGGTGGGCGACAACCTGCTCGCCGAGTTTCCGTCCGCCGTGGACGCCGTGCGCAGCAGCCTCGAGGTGCAGCGGGTGCTCGACGATCGCGTCGCGCTCGTCCCCGCCCGACGGCGCCTGCGCTTTCGGATCGGGCTGCACCTGGGTGACGTCGCGGTCGAGGACTCGCGCATCTACGGCGACGGCGTGAACGTGGCGGCGCGGCTGCAGACGCTCGCGGAGCCGGGCGGGATCTGCCTCTCGGGCGCGATCCACGACAGCGTCCGGGGGCGCCTCGACCTCACGTTCGTCGACCTCGGCGAGCAGTCACTCAAGAACTTCCCGCGACCTGTGCGGGTGTTCCGGATCGGCGGTGCCGAGGCAGCCATGGTGAGTGCGTTGCGGTTCGAGCCCCCCGATCGGCCGTCACTCGTCGTGCTGCCCTTCGCCAACGTGAGCGGTGACGCGGAGCAGGAGTTCTTCGCGGACGGAATGACTGAGGACCTGATCGCCGAGCTCGCCCGCGTGCCGGAGCTGTTCGTGATCGGGCGCGGCACGTCGTTCTCGTACAAGGGCAAGAGCGTCGCCGCGCGCGAGCTCGGACGCGAGCTCGGCGTTCGGCACGTGGTCGAAGGCAGCGTGCGGCGCGCCGGGTCGCGCGTGCGCATCACCGCGCGACTCACGGACGCCCAGTCGGCGCGCGAGACCTGGTCCGAGCGCTACGACCGCGAGCTCGGCGACGTGTTCGCGCTCCAGGACGAGGTGGTGGGCGGAGTCGTGGCCGAGCTGCGCAAAGCACTGGGTGCGGGCATCGAGCACGCGCCGCGCGGCCGTCCGGTCCGAGCCGACGTCTGGGAGCTGCTCGTGCACGGACGCGCGCAGCTCGACCTCAATTCACCGGCCGGCGTTCTCGCGGGCACGGCGCTGCTCGAGCGGTGCGTCGCGCTCGATGCGCGGCTCGCGCTCGCCCGGGCGGAGCTCGGCCGTGCGGAGTACACCGCGCACCTGCTCGGGATTGGCGAAGGCGAGCATCTCGAGCGCGGAATCGATCACATCCTGCACGCACTGGAGCTGGATCCGGACGAACCGTTCGCGCATTTGGCCCTCGGCATCGCGCTCACGTTCCGCGCTGATCCAGAGGCCGCGGTCTCGGCGAGCCGACGCGCGCTCGAGCTCGCTCCCGGCCGAGCGGATGTCGTTCTCGCTCACGGAATGCTGCTGAACTTCGTCGGCCGGCAAGAGGAGGCGATCCCGGTGCTCAAGAGCGTCACCCGCGTCGATCCCGCCCAGCGCTACATGCATTTGTTCCAGATCGCCATCTGCTACCGGCGCCTCGGCCGTGTCGACGAGGCGATCGCGAAGCATCGCGAGAGCATCGCGGCGAATCCGGTCTTCCTCGGACCGCACATGAACCTGGCGGCGATCTACGCGAACCTCGGCCAGATGAACCAGGCGCGCGCCTCGCTCGCCGAGGTGATGCGCTTGCGCCCGGACTTCTCGATCGCCATGGTTCCACGCCTTCCCACGGGTCGAGAGTTTCTCGTCGAGGGGCTGCGCAAGGCGGGGCTGAAGGAGTAGCGAGAGTGCCGACCGACCTGCCGATTCGCTGTTCGTGCGGGACGCTGCGCGGCGTCGCGCGCGGCGTCTCGCCCTCGCGCGGCAATCGCGTGGTCTGCTACTGCGGAGACTGCCAGTCGTTCGCGCACTTCCTCGGGCGTGCGAACGAGATCCTCGACGCGCGTGGAGGGTCGGACATCTTCCAGACCTCGCCCGCGCGGGTCGAGCTCACGCAGGGGCGGGAGCGACTCGCCTGCATGCGGCTCACGCCGAAGGGCCTGCTGCGCTGGTACGCGGACTGCTGCCAGACACCGATCGGCAACACGGCGATCACGCCCGCGATTCCGTTCGTCGGCCTGATCCAGACTCGCCTCCACGACGAGTCCGCGACGCTTGCCCGCGATGCCGCGCTCGGACCGGTGCGCGGCCACGTGAACGCGCGCGCGGCGAAGGGTCGCGCGGCGAAGGGTCGCGCGGCGGGCAAGAACGTGCGCGAGAGCGGCATCGTTCGCTCGATCGCTCGATTCGTCCGGCTCTTGCTCCAGGCTCGCCTGCGTGGCGATCACAAGGCATCGCTCTTCTTCGACGCGCGGACCCGCGAGCCGTCGGTGAATCCGCGCGTGCTCTCGGAGGCGGAGCTTCGCGAGGTCGAGCGGCTGCGCGACGCCGGCTAGGCGCGCGCGCGGAGCTCGGCGAAGGGCGGCTGGAGCAGCAGGATCAGGCGCTCGACGCCCAGGCCCGCGAGGCGCTTCCGTCCCGCCTCGGTGCCGGGGAAGCCGCCGAACGCCGTCACGCAGAACGGTGTCACGCGGCCGGACTCCGCGTGGGCGCGCCGCGCCAGCGTGACGAGCTCGGGGATCTGCGGGTGGCCGGCGGGCGCGTTGAAGCCGTCGCCGAGCCGGCCCGCGAGCTCGGCCATGCGCGGGCCGAAGCCGCCGACGATGATCGGCGGAGCGGGGGAGGGGCGCAGGAAGCCGGACGGTGAGCCCGACCAGAGCGCGCGGATGCGTTCGATCGCCAGCTCGAGCGCGCGACGCCGTTCGCTGTCGGTTCCGACGGCCTGGCCGATCGCGAGCTGCTCGTCGGCGTAGGGAGTGGCGCGGCTTCCGCCCGCACCCAGCCCGAGCAGCAGCCGTCCGTCGCTCGCCTCCTGCAGCGTGGCGGCCATGTTCGCGAGCACGCCCGCAGGCCGGTTCGCGACGTTCAGCACCAGCGGCCCGAGCATCACGCGCGAGGTCGCCTCCGCGAGCGCGCAGAGCACGGTCCAGCACTCGGGCACCGGCTCGGGTCCGGCGGCGCCGCCGCCGCGCAGGTGATCCCAGAGCCAGACGCCGTCGTAGCCCGCGTCCTCCGCCCGCCGCGCGCCGTCGCGCAGCGCGCGAAACGTCGCCCCGAACGGAATCAGAAGAACGTCGGTCTTCACGGCCGCGCGCCGGGTCCCGCTAAGAACCGATCGGCGGGTCCGCGACCTTGAGAAGCTGCTTGCCGAGGTTCTTGCCCTGGAACAGGCGCAGGAACGTCTTCGGCGCGTTCTCGAGCCCGTGCTGGACGTCCTCGGCGTGCGCGATCTTGCCTTCCATGACCCACTTCGCGAGCTGGCCGGCGCCCTCGGCGAAGCGCGGCAGGTAGTCGAGCACGATGAAGCCCTCCATGCGGGAGCGCGTGACCACCAGATTCATCAGGTTGCGCGGGCCGGGCGGGGGCGTGGCCTCGTTGTAGGCCGAGATGCCCCCGCACTGCACGATGCGCGCGCGCTGGGCCAGGTTGGCGAGCGCCGCGTCGAGGATCTCGCCGCCGACGTTGTCGAAGTACACGTCGATGCCCTTCGGGCACAGCTCGCGCAGGCGCTGCGCGACGTTCTCGGATTTGTAGTCGATGCCCGAGTCGAAGTGCGCCTGCTCGGTCAGCCAGCGACACTTTTCGGTGCCACCTGCGATGCCGATCACGCGGCAGCCCTGCAGCTTGGCGATCTGACCCGCGACCGAGCCGGTCGCGCCGGCGGCGCCCGAGACGACCACCGTCTCGCCCGCCTTGGGCTTGCCCAGGTCGAGCAGTCCGAAGTACGCGGTGAGTCCGGTGATTCCACACACGCCGAGCGGCCAGGTGAGCGGCGTGCCCTTGGGCAGCGGCGCGGCCGGCATGATGCCGCCGCGGGACGCGATCGCGTAGTCCTGCCAGCCGAACGTGCCTTGCAGAAAATCGCCGACCTCGTAGTCCGGGCTGCGCGAGTCGATCACCTGTCCGACCGCGCCCGCGCGCATGACCTCGCCGATCTGCACCGGCGGGATGTAGCTCGGGCGATCCCCCATCCAGCCGCGCATGGCGGGATCGAACGACAGGTACAGCACGCGCACCAGCGCCTCGCCGTCCTTGGGCGCGGCGGCGGGGGATTCGCGCAGCTCGAAGTCGCTCTCCTTCACCATTCCCGATGGACGCGCGCGCAACAGCCACTGACGATTCTGCTTTGCCATGCGCGTACAATACCCGAAGGAGGCACACGCGTGGCGTTCATCGAGTACAGCGAGTACGACGGACTGGGATTGGCCGAGCTCGTTTGCAAGGGCCAGGTCTCGCCGGCCGAGCTCGTCGAGGAGGCGATCGCGCGCATCGAGCGCCACAATCCGGTGTTGAACGCCGTCGTCTACAAGGCCTACGACGAGGCGCGTCGCGCGGCGCGCGCGGCGCTGCCGGACGGCGCGTTCCGGGGCGTGCCGTTCCTGGTCAAGGACCTGCGCATGCAGGTCGCCGGCATGCCGATGACCGACGGCAGCGTGTTCACGCGCGACGAGGTGCCGACCGACGACAGCGAGCTGGTGAAGCGGCAGCGCGCGGCGGGCCTCGTGATCCTGGGCAAGACCAACACGCCCGAGCTCGGCATCACCGGCACCACCGAGTCGCGCCTGCTCGGGCCGTGTCGCAATCCCTGGAACCCCGAGCACATCTCCGGCGGCTCGAGCGGCGGGGCGGCGTCGGCCGTCGCGGCGGGCATCGTTCCGCTCGCGCACGCGAGCGACGGGCTCGGCTCGATCCGCATTCCCGCCGCGTGCTGTGGGCTGTTCGGCCTGAAGGTCACGCGCGACCGCAATCCCGGCGGGCTCGACGTGGGCGCGAACGTGCTCGGCTTCGGCGTGAGTCACGTCGTGTCGCGCAGCGTGCGCGACAGCGCCGCGATGCTCGATGCGACCGGTCACCCCGAGCCGGCGATGCCGTTCGCGCATCCGGCGCGGCCGAAGTCGTACCTGCACGAGCTGCGCGTGCCGCCGGGACGGCTGCGTGTCGCGTTCTCGTCGGAGACGCCGAGCGGGCGGCCGATCGACCCGGAGGTGCGCCGCGCGCTCGAGGACACCGCGAGCCTGCTCGTGGAGCTCGGTCACGACGTGCGCGAGCAGGGGCTCGGCATCGACTACCGCGCGCTCTACCGCACGCACGGTGCGCTCGGCGCAGCGGGCTCCGCGGCGGGACTCCGCGAGACGTCGGAGAAGCTCGGTCGCGAGCCGCGCGAGGACGAGCTCGAGCCGCTCACCTGGGCGGGCGTCCGACTCGGCCGCAAGCTCTCGGGCGAAGTCGTGATGCGCGCTCTGCGCGACCTGCGGCGCATGACCCACGAGATCCTGATGTTCTTCGAGACCCGCGACGTGTACCTGACGCCGGTCATGGGCACGCCGCCGCCGCGCATCGGCCACATCGATCCGGTCGCGCTCGAGCCGCGCGAGCTCGGCAAGCGTCAGTCGGTGGCCTTCCCGTTCACGCCTCCGTTCAACTTCACGGGCCAGCCGGCGATGTCGGTGCCGCTCGCCTGGTCCGAATCGGGGCTGCCGATCGGCATGCAGCTCGCGGCGCGCTTCGGCGACGAGACGACGCTGTTCCGTGTCGCGGCACAGCTCGAGGCGGCTCGGCCGTGGCGCGCGAAGAAACCCGCGATCTGGGGCTAGCCGGCTGCGCCTTCGCGCTCGGAGCGTTCACGCTCTGGGGCGTGCTGCCCGCGTACTGGAAGGCGCTCGGGAACGTGGCTCCGCCGGAGATCCTCGCCCACCGCGTGGTCTGGTCGCTCTTGTTCACGCTCGCGATCGCGGCGGCGATGGGGCGGTTGCCCGAGCTGCGCGCGGCCCTCGCCACGCGCCGCAACCGGCTTGCGCTGTTCGCGAGCGGGATCCTGATCGCCGCGAACTGGGGCATGTTCATCTGGTCGGTGTCGGTGGGCCGGCTGGTCGAAGCGAGCTTCGGCTACTACATCAATCCGCTGGTGAACGTGGCGCTCGGCGTGCTCCTGCTCGGCGAGCGCTTGAGCGGGCTGCAGCGGATCGCGATCGGCGTCGCGGCGCTCGGCGTGCTCGCGCTCGGCGTGGGCACGGGCGCCACCCCCTGGCTGCCGCTCGCGCTGGCCGCGACCTTCGGGCTGTACGGACTGGTGCGCAAGCTGACGCCGGTCTCCTCGCTCGCCGGGTTCAGCGTCGAGACCTCCATGCTCGCGCCGCTCGCGCTCGGCTACCTGCTCGTGCTCGGCGACAGCGGAGCGGGTCAGCTGGCCGTGACCGACCTGCGCACGAGCGTGCTCCTGATCTTCTCGGGCGTGGTGACGGCGCTGCCGCTGATCTGGTTCGCGAGCGCCGCGAAGCGGCTCTCCTTCTCGACCCTCGGGATCCTGCAGTACCTGTCGCCGACGCTCTCGTTCCTGCTCGCGGTGGGGGTCTACGGCGAGCCGTTCAGCGAGTTCCACGCCTTCGCGTTCGCCTGTGTCTGGGTCGCGGTCGGCTTGTACAGCGTCGACCTGCTGCGGGGCGGCGCCGCGGCACCGGTCGAGGTCGCGGACGCGGGACCGTGAAAGCCCGCTAGCTTCAGTCGCCATGCGAGGGGTGATGCTCCGGGGCTTCGGGCTGATGCTCGCGGTGGGCTTGGTTCTCGTCTCCATTCCGGGACGATCGCCCGGCGAGCCGCTCGCGCGCGCCGACGTGCCCGAGCTGCTCGCGCCGTGGGTGGACTGGGTGCTGCGCGGCGCCGAGGATTCCGCCTGCGCGCTCGTGCTCGGTAAGGGCGACACGCGGCTGTGTTGGTTTCCGTCGCGCGTCGAGCTCGACCTGGGCGCGAACTCGGGGCGCTTCCGCGCGGAGCTGCGACTGGCGCGCGCGAACTGGATCCGCCTGCCGGGAGATGCGGCGCTCTGGCCGCAGGACGTGGAGGTCGACGGCAAGCCGGCGGTGGTGATCGCACGCGACGGCGCGCCTTCGGTCTGGCTCGAGCCCGGCCGTCACGTCGCGACCGGCGGCTTCGGCTACTCGGCGCTGCCCGAGGGCATCGTCGTGCCGCCCGAGACGGCGCTGCTCGCGGTGCGCGTGGGCGGTGCGCCGGTCGCGCGCCCGCGGCGCGATCCCGACGGGCGCGTCTGGCTGCGCACGCGCTCGGACGCCGAGACCGTCGAGAGCCGGCTGGAGGTGGCGGTCAATCGGCTCGTCTCCGACCAGGTCCCGCTCGAGCTCGAGACGCGCATCGAGCTGCGCGTCTCGGGAACCGCGCGCGAGATCACGCTCGGTCCGGCGCTGCCCGCGGGGCTCGTGCCGATCTCGATCTCGAGCGCGCTGCCGGCGCGGCTCGAGCACGACGGCCGCTTGCGCGTGCAGGTGAGCCCGGGCGATTGGCTCGTGACTCTGCGCGCGCGCAGCCTCGCACCGGTGGACTCGCTCGGGCCGTCCGCCGCCGCGCCGCCCTGGCCCGAGACGGAGATCTGGGCGTTCGCCGCGGAGCCGAGCCTGCGGGTGGTCGAGGTCGAGGGCGTGCCCGCGGTCGACCCGCAGCAGACCACGCTGCCCGAGGCGTGGCGACACTTCCCGGCGTATGCGCTGGTGCAGGAGAGCGCGATGGCGCTCGCCGAGAAGCGCCGCGGCGACGCCGATCCCGCGCCCGACGAGCTCGCGCTCGACCGCACGCTCTGGCTCGACTTCGCGGGCAGCGGCTACACCTTCCACGACCGGATCTCCGGGCGTCTCTCGCGCAGCTGGCGGCTCGACATGCCGCTGCCGAGCGCGCTGGGCCGCGTCTCGGTCGACGGCGTCGATCAGCTGATCGGACGCATCGCCGCCGACTCCGCTCCGGGCGTCGAGCTGCGCCAGAGCCAGGCCTCGATCGAAGCGGACGGACGCATCGACGGACTGCTGCGCGCGCTGCCCGCGGTGTCCTGGGACCACGACTTCGCGCGCGTCTCCGCGACGCTGCAGCTTCCACCGGGCTGGCGGCTCTTCCACGTCGGCGGCGCCGACACCGTTTCCGAGACCTGGATCCGCTCCTGGTCGCTGCTCGATCTGTTCCTGGTGCTGGTGATCGCGCTCGCGATCGGGCGCCTGCGCTCGCGCGCGTGGGGCGCGGTCGCACTGGTCGCGCTCGCGCTGCTCTGGCCGGAGCCCGGTGCGCCGCGCTACGCGTGGCTCACGCTGCTCGCTGCGCACGCGTTGCTGCGCGTGCTGCCCGAGGGCCGGCTGCGCGCGCTGCTCGGCTTCGCGCGGCTGGCGGCGCTCGTGGGGGTGGTGGCGATCGCGGTGCCGTTCGCGATCACTCAAGCGCGCACGGCGATGTACCCGGCGCTCGAAGAGCACGAGGCGTACGCGTTCGACGCCGCGCTCGCGCCCGCGCCGGGTGCGCTCGCGACCACGGCCGAGCTGGCCGAGCAATCGCTCGCCGCGAGCGAGGCGGACGAGCCCCGCGCGCAGCTCGAGCGCAGGGGGAGTGGCGCGCCGAAGTCGCCACCGCCGCGCAAGCGCTCGCTCGCGAGCTACTACGCGCCCGAGCCCGGCGCGCTGGTCTCGACCGGGCCGGGACTGCCGTCGTGGAGCTGGCGCAGCGTGCACCTGTCCTGGAACGGGCCGGTCGAGCGCACGCAGGAGATCCGGCTCTGGCTGGTGTCGCCCGCCGCGAACTTCGCGCTCGGCTGGCTGCGCGTCGCGCTGTTGATCGCGCTGCTGGTCGCCGCGGCGGACTTCGACGATCGCTTCGGGAGCTGGCTGCGCGGGCGGCGCGGCGCCGCGGCCGCGCTCGCGCTGCTCGCGTTCCTGGTCGCGCCCGCGGGCAGCGCCCGCGCCGAGGAGTTCCCACCGGCCGATCTGCTCGAGCAGCTCCGCGCGCGCATGCTCGAGCTGCCCTCGTGCGCGCCGGATTGCGCGGAGAGCCCGCGCATGCGGCTCGAGATCGACGCCGCGCGCCTGCGCGCGCGCATCGAGATCGCGGTCGCCGCGCGCAGCGCCGTGCCGCTGCCCGGCGGCGCGTCGGACTGGAGCCCCGAGCTCGTGAGCGTGGACGGCGCGGCCGCGACGGCACTCGCGCGCGACGCCAACGGCGTGCTCTGGGTCGAGCTCGATACGGGCCTCCACCAGGTGGTGTTGGAGGGAGCGCTGCCCGACCGAGAGACCGTCGAGATCCCGCTGCCGCTGCGACCGCACCGCGTCGAAGCGATCGTCTCGGGCTGGCTGCTGCACGGCGTGCACGAGGACGGACGCGCCGACGCGAGCCTGCAGCTCGCGCGGCTCGCGCGCGCGGGCTTCGAGGGCGCTGCCACGCTCGAGCCGGACGAGCTGCCCGCCTTCGTGCGCGTCGAGCGAACGCTGTCGCTCGGGATCCTGTGGGAGCTCGAGACGCGCGTGGTGCGCCTGAGTCCCGAGGGCAAGGCGCTGTTCCTGGAGCTGCCGCTGCTGGCCGGCGAGTCGGTGACGAGCGCGGCGGTGCGCGTCGCGGACGGACGCGCGCAGGTGAGCCTGGCGCCCGACGCGACCTCGCTCGCCTGGACCTCCTCGCTCGCGCAGTCCGATGGCTTCGCGCTGGCCGCGCCGAAGAGCAACCTGTGGGTCGAGATCTGGCGCCTCGACGCGTCGCCGGTGTGGCACGTCGACGTCGCGGGCATTCCGCCGATCCAGTCGCGCGACGCGGCGCAACTGCGCGGGCGCGTGTGGCGGCCGTGGCCCGGCGAGGTGGTCGAGATCGAGGTGTCGCGCCCCGCGGCGGTGCCCGGGCCGACGCTCACGCTCGACCGCGCGGCGCTGCACGTCGCGCCGGGGCTGCGCGCGACCGACGCGCGGCTCGAGCTGCGCCTGCGCGCGAGTCGCGGCTCGCAACACGAGGTCACCCTGCCCGAGGGCGCGGAGCTGCAGAGCGTCGCCATCGACGGCGAGCTGCAGCCGATCCGGCAGGTCGAGCGGAGGGTGGTGCTGCCGATCCGGCCGGGCGCGCACACCGCCACGCTCGCGTGGCGCACGCAGGCGGGGGTTTCGGCCTTCTACCACCTGCCACAGATCGGTGTCGGTGCGCCCGCGGTGAACATCGAGCTCGAGCTCGCGCTGCCGCTCGAGCGCTGGGTGCTCGCGCTGTACGGTCCGCGGCTCGGGCCGGCGGTGCTGTTCTGGAGCCTGCTCGCGGTGGCGCTGCTGCTCGCCGTCGCGCTCTCGCGCGTCCGACTGACGCCGCTCGGCGTCACGAGCTGGATCCTTTTGCTGGTCGGGCTCACCCAGGTGCCGATCTGGCTCGGGCTCCCGATCGTCGGCTGGCTGCTCGCGCTCGGCTGGCGCCGCGCGCACCCGCCGCACGGCGACGTCGCGTTCGTGTCGCTGCAGGTGCTGCTGGTCGGCTGGACGCTGGTCGCGCTCGCGGGCCTGGTCGTCGCGATCCACCAGGGCCTGCTCGGCGACCCGGACATGCAGATCCGCGGCAACGGCTCGACACGCGAGCTGCTGCGCTGGTACCAGGACCGCTCCGCAGCGGAGCTGCCGAACGCGTTCGCGCTGTCGGTGCCGATGCTCGCGTACCGGCTCGCGATGCTGGCCTGGGCGCTCTGGCTCGCGCACGCGCTGCTCGGCTGGCTGCGCTTCGCCTGGGAGTCGTTCGGGACCGGCGGGCTGTGGCGGAGCGGCGCGCTCAGGCGCCGCCACGTACAGCCTCGAGCGTGACACCGAGCAGGATCACCGCCGCGCCGGCGAGCGCGAGCGCGCCGACCGGCTCACCCAGCGCGAGGTGGCCGGCCGCGAGCCCGACCACGGGCTGAACGAAGATGAACGCCGCCATCGTGCCCGAGCTCATGCGCCGCAGCGCCCAGTTCCAGGACCAGGAGCCGAGGGCGGTGCCCAGGAACGCGAGTGCGATCACCCAGCCCAGCGCCGGCAGCGCGCGCGCGAGCGAGAACTCCTCGCCCAGCGCCAGCAGGAACAGCGGCGGGATCGAGAGCAGGACCGCCGCGAGCGAGACGCGCATCGCGTCGTGACGCTCGAGCAGGGGCTTGGCGGCCAGGGTGTAGATCGCCCAGCTGAGGTGACCGAGCGCGATCAGCCCGTCGCCGAGGGGATCGCCGAGCTCCGGCCGGACCGCGCCCTGCATGACGATCAGCAGCGCGCCGGCCGTACCGATCGCGACCGACGCGATCCGTAGCGGTGTCAGGCGCTCGCGCAGGAACAGCCAGCCGCCGGCCAGGATTCCGATCGGCTCGAGCGGCGAGAGCAGCGCGCCGCTGGTTCCGGTCGAGAGCTCGATGCCGTTGGCGAGCAGAACCTGCGGCAGCGCGAAGCCGGCCCAGGAGAGCAGGATCAGCAGACCCCAGTCGTGGCGCGAGAACGGCTCTCGCTTGCGGGACTCCGTGTGCGTCAGGCGATCGAGCGCGAGCAGCGCGAGCACGCCGAACGCCTGGCGCGACGCGACCATGGTCCAGGGCCCGAGTCCGCCGAGCGCGAGCTTGGTCAGGATCGGCGCGAGCCCGCCGCAGGTCTGGGCCAGCAGCGCCACGAGCAGGACCTGGACCGTCATCTGCGCGCCGGAAGCAGGGCGTTATTCGCCGCGAACGCCGCTCGCCTCGAGCGAGAGCAGATCGTGCGAGACCAGAATCGTGACGCCGTGGTCGCGCTCGAGCTCGGCCAGGAGGCGCCGCAGCTTGTCGAGGCGCGCGGTCGACTCCGGCACGATCACCAGGCTGTACAGCGTCGGCTTGGGAATGTTGCGGCGCACGCCGTCGATCTGATTCACGACGTCACCCGTGAGCACGTACGTGCGCACGCCGTCGCTGCCACGCACGTGCGCGATGAAGATCTGCGAGCCGGGCGTGTGCCCGGCCGCGGCGAAGAAGGACAGCCCGGGAAAGCCGCGCACGCGGAGTAGCGGACCGCCGTCGACGAGCTCCGGCTTCAGGCACGCTGCGTTCGCGAGCTGCTCGAGCCCGGGCCGCGTGGTGTAGTTCGACTCCTCGACCTGCAGGCGGTTCTGAAAGAGCGGAATCGGTCGATCGTGCGCTCTACACAGCGCAGCGACGCCGTTGGTGTGGTCGGTGTGCTCGTGGGTGAAGGCGATTCCGACCACGCGTCGAACCGAGGGACCGAGCTTCTCGGCGATCGAGGCGTGCGGCACGATCGGCTCGCCGCCGGAGAAGGTCTCGATCGGCCCGCCGAACGCGAGCGCCGCCTGCTCGTCCATGCCGGCGTCGACCAGGAAGATCCGCCCGTCCGACCACTCGAGGGCGAAGACCGTGTGACCCATGGTGTAGGGCGCGTCGGGCGTCGGATCCTCGCCGGGATCGAGCACCGCGGAGCGCGGCATCTTCTGACTCGCCGTGTTGAGCCACGAGATCCGCACCGGCAGGTCGGCCGCGGGGTCATAGCTGAGGATCGCGTCCAGAGGCGGAACCTCGGGATCGAGCGCGCGAATCGCCCACCCGGCCAGGAACAACCCCCCGATGACGAAGACCAGCACCAGGCCGACGAGCACGCCGAGCACGAGCGAGACTCTTCGCAGCATCGCCTCGCAGTGTAGCCCCAAACGCCCGCGGCCGATGAGTGGAAGGAGCGATTCGCACAGCCTGCGACGGAGGAGTCAGCGCTTGGCCGGACCGACCTTGATCTACCAGGACGACGCGCTTCGGATCTACTGGCACGAGGCCGAGCGCTACTACCTGTCCGAGTGGCAGCCGATCTTCCGGAAGGGCGAGGCGCTCAAGCGCGCCTACCAGGCGTGTCTCGATGCGGCGCGCGCGCGGCGCGGCGCGGTCTGGCTGGCGGACGCGAGCAAGATGGTGGTGATCGATCAGTCCGATCAGCCGTGGATCTCGCAGTGGTTCTTTCCCGAGTTCGTGAAGGCCGGCGCGCGCTACCAGGCGTCGGTGGTTCCCGGGCGCGAGGTTGGCAAGATGTCGGCGTTCAAGGCGGTCGAGCGGGCGCAGGTGGTCGGCGCGCTCACGATCAGCGTGCACAAGACGCGCGCCGATGCCGAAGCCGCGATCCGCGACTGGCACGAGAAGCATCCCAAGGACTGAGCGCGCCTCGCGCCCCGCACGGGCGCTAGCGCGGCGGGAGGTGCTTCACGCGCGCGATCGGCTTCGGAGCGAGGCGCTGACCGCGCGACGTGAGTCCCGCGAACTCGAGCGCCCCGAGGTCGAAGTGACACTCCTTCTGGCGCTGTCGCTTGGCAGCGACGAACTGCAGGTGCAGCTTGCCCGGCGGGGCATCGCCCTCGAGCAACAGGTCGAGCTTGCCCTTCTCGTCCTTGAAGAAGCGGTATTCCTTGTCGTGGATGAAGCTCTCGATGTGCACGCGCTTGCCGAACGCGGTGCGGTCGGCGTCGCGCCACACGATCGTGAAGTCCTTCCCCTGCTCGGGGTCGAAGGTCGCGACGTACAGCACCTTGCGCGGCAGCAGCACCTTCTTGGGCGGATACATGATGCGGTAGGTGCCGTCGCTCGAGACCGCGAGGATGCGGTCGTACTCCGACACGTTCATGCCGAACTCGGAGCCGCGCACGTCCGTGCCGAAGAAGCCCGTCTCCTCGTCGTACGAGACGCGCAGGTTCGCGCTCGCGACGGCCTTCTTGTCGATCTCGTCGATCGACGTGACCTTGGTGCGGCGCTTGTAGCGCTCGCCGTACTTCTCGATCAGGCCCTCGAGCCAGGCGATCACCGTCTTGGTGAGAGCCTTGAGCTTCTTGCGCACGCCGGCGAGCTCGCCGAGCAGAAGCTCGAGCTCGCTGCGCTGCTTCTCGATGTCGAAGGCGGAGATGCGGCGGATGCGGATCTCGAGCAGGCGCTTCACGTCCTCGTCGGTCATGTCGCGCACGAATTCCTTGCGGAACTCCGCCATGCCCTTGTGCACGGCTTCGAAGACCTTCTCTTCCGTCTTCGCGGTCTCGATCTTCTTGTACACGCGGTTCTCGATGAACACGCGCTCGAGCGTCATCCAGTGCTGACGGTCGACCAGCCGGCGCTCGTCCCACTCGAGCTCCGCCTTGACCTGCTCGCGCAGCCGCGCGGTCGCGTCCTCGAGCACCTCGTTCACGGTCAGCTCGACCGGCTTCTGGTCGCGGATCGCGAGCACCGACGACGACAGCGAGACCTCGCACTCCGTGTACGCGTAGAGCTGCGGGATCACTTCCTCGGCGTAGACGCCGCGCGCGAGCGAGAGCTCGATCTCGACCTTGTCGGTGGTGAAGTCGTCGATGCCGCTCACCTTGACGCGGCCCTTCTGCGACGCATCCTCGATCGAGGCGATCAGCGACTCGGTGGTGGTGCTGAAGGGGATCTCGCGGATCACCACGGTCTTCTCGCCGCGCGCCTCGATCTTCGCGCGCACCTTCACCTTGCCGCGGCCCTTGTCGTAGTCCGACACGTCCATCAGCCCGCCGGTCGGGAAATCGGGCACGACCTTGTACTTCTCGCCCTGAAGGATCGCGATCTGCGCGCGCAACAGCTCCACGAAGTTGTGCGGCAGGATGCGCGTGGCCATGCCGACGGCGATGCCCTCGATGCCGAGCAGCAGCGTCACCGGCAGCTTGGCGGGCAGGAACACCGGCTCCTCGCGGCGGCCGTCGTAGCTGGGCGTGAACTCGGTCAGGTTCGGGTTGAACAGCGTGTCGCGCGCGAGCGGCGTGAGCCGGCACTCGATGTAGCGCGAGGCCGCCGCCGGGTGACCGGTGATCGGGTTGCCGAAGTTTCCCTGGCGCTCGACGAAGTAGTCCTTGTTCGCGAGCACAACCAGCGCGTCGCCGATCGACACGTCCCCGTGCGGGTGCAGCTTCATGGTCTCGCCGATCACGTTGGCGACCTTGTGGAACAGGCCGTCGTCCATCGTGAACAGCGTGTGCAGGAGCCGCCGCTGCACCGGCTTGCAGCCGTCGCGCAGGTCCGGGAGCGCGCGATCCAGGATCGTGTAGCTCGCGTACTCCAGGAAGTTGCGCCGCATCAGCGGCTCGAGATTGGCCATGCTAGGTCACGTCGGAGAGCAGGTTGTCGACGATGAACTCGCGCCGCGCGGGCGTGTTCTTGCCCATGCAGAACTCGAGGCTCGCCGACGCCTCGCCGAGCGTCGCGAGCGAGACCGGCACGAGCCGGATGTCCCTACCGATGAACTGGCCGAACTCGTCGGGGCTGATCTCGCCGAGCCCCTTGAAGCGCGTGATCTCGGGCTTGCCGGTGAGCTCCGTGACGGCCTGATCGCGCTCCTTCTCGCTGTAGCAGTAGCGCGTCTCTTTGCGGTTGCGCACGCGGAACAGCGGCGTCTCGAGGATGTACAGGTGGCCCTTCAGCACCAGCTCCTCGAAGTAGCGCAAGAAGTACGTGAGCAAGAGATTGCGGATGTGCATGCCGTCGACGTCGGCGTCGGTGGCGATCACCACGCGGCCGTAGCGCAGCCCCTCGAGGCCGTCCTCGATACCGAGCGCCCGCATGATGTTGTAGAGCTCTTCGTTCTTGTACACCGCGTCGCGCTGCAGGCCGTAGCAGTTGAGCGGCTTGCCCTTCAGCGTGTAGATCGCTTGCGTCCACACGTCGCGCGACTTGATCATCGCGCCGCCGGCCGAGTTGCCCTCGGTCAGGAAGATCGTGGTGTCGTCGTGGCGCAGGTCCGCGACCTCGTCGTAGTGCACCTTGCAGTCGATCAGCTTCGGGATCCGGATCGCGACCGTCTTCGCGCGCTCGCGCGCCTGCTTCTTGATCGAGGCGAGCTCTTTGCGGATGCGCTCGTTCGTGCGCACCTTCTCGAGCAGCGCCTCGGCGGCCTCCGCGTTGCGGTGCAGCCACAGGATCATCTGCTCCTTCACTTCCTTGGTGATCCACGACTTCACGTCGGTGGAGCCGAGCTTGTTCTTGGTCTGACTCTCGAAGACCGGGTCCTGGATCTTCACCGCCACCGCGCCGACGATGCCGTCGCGCACGTCCTCGCCGGCGAAGTCCTTGCCCGAGAACTCGTTCACGCCGCGCAGGAGCCCTTCGCGGAAGGCCGCCTGGTGCGTGCCGCCGTCGTTGGTGAACTGGCCGTTCACGAAGCTGAAGTAGCTCTCGCCGTACTGGTGGGTGTGGGTGAAGGCGAACTCGAGCCGGTCGAGCTTGCCGTGCACGATCTCGTAGAGCGGCGGCTCGTCGCCGATCTCCTTCACCAACAGGTCCGCGAGCCCGCCCTTGCTGTGGAAGGCGCGGCCGTTGTAGTGAAGCGAGAGCCCGGCGTTCAGGTACGCGTAGTACCAGAGCCGGTGGGCGATGAAGTCCTCGTGCCACGACCAGGTCTTGAAGATCGCGGGATCGGGTGTGAAGCGGACCCGCGTTCCGTCGGGCTCCTTCGCCTCCTTGCCCTGCTTGTCGGACTTGATCTTCCCCTGCACGAAGGTCGCGCGGCGGAACTTGCCCTCGCGGTACGAGACCACCTCGAACGCCGACGAGAGCGCGTTCACGGCCTTGGTGCCGACGCCGTTCAGGCCGACCGAGAACTGGAACACGTCGTCGTTGTACTTGCCGCCGGTGTTGATCTGCGACACGCACTCGACGACCTTGCCCAGCGGGATGCCGCGGCCGAAGTCGCGCACGCACAGCTCGTCGCCGTCGCGCGTGATGTCGATCTTCTTGCCGTGGCCCATGATGAACTCGTCGACCGCGTTGTCGACGACCTCTTTCAGCATCACGTACACGCCGTCGAGCGGGTGCGTGCCGTCGCCGATCCGTCCGATGTACATGCCGGTGCGCAGACGGATGTGCTCGAGCGCGTCCAGGGTCTGGATCGTGCTCTCGTCGTAGACGACGGGCTTGCGGTCTGCGCTCTTCCGGCCGGAGTGATCCGCGGCCATGAGGTTCTCCCGGGGGGGAGGCCCGGAGGTTGAGGAATCCCGACGATAGGTCAAGATGCGCGACCGGTGGAGACGCGGGTGGTCTCGAGATTCGCACCGACGACGTCCGGTCCAGCGCACCCGGGCACACTCGTCGCGGGCCTGCTCGCCTGGCTCGACGCGCGCAGCCGCGGCGCACGCTTCGCGCTCCGGCTCGAGGACATCGACCTCGAGCGCTGCACGCCCGGGCACGCCGCGGAAATGCGCGAAGCCCTGGCCTGGCTCGGGCTCGACTGGGACGAGGAGTCGCGCCAGAGCGCGAATCGCGCGGCACACGAGGCGGCGCTCGATCGGCTCGAGGCTTCGGGACTGCTTTACCCGTGTTCGTGCTCGCGGAGCGAGATCGCGCGCGGGGGCGAGCGGGCCGCGGACGGCGGCTGGCGCTACTCCGGTCGCTGTCGCGAGCGGACGCTGTCGGGCGGCGGCTGGCGCGCGGTCGAGGGCGCGGTGCGGCTGCGGCTACCGGCGGGTCGCGTCGAGCTGTGCGACGAATCGGGACTCGACCTGTCACAGGACCCGCTCTCCGAGGGGGGCGATCCGGTCCTGCGCCGCCGCGACCGCGCGATCGCCTACCACCTGGCCGTGGTGGTGGACGACGCCGAGTCCGGCATCACGCGCGTGGTGCGCGGGCGCGACATCGCCCCTTCGACCGCGACCCACGTGCTCTTGCAGCGCGCGCTCGACCTGCCCACGCCGAGCTATCGCCACCACTTCCTGCTGCTCGAGGAGACCGGCGGAAAGCTCGCGAAGCTGCACGGCGCGGTGGGCTGGCGAGAACTGGCTGCGGTCTACGACGGGCCGGCCCTGTGCGGACTGCTCGCGCACTTCGCGGGTCTCTCGCGCGACGCTCGGCCCGTCACCCCGCGCGCGCTGCTCGAAGACTTCGACTGGGCGCGCGTGCGTAGCGAGGATCTCGTCGTTCGCTGGACCGGCTCCGAGCTCGTCGCAGCCTGATCGGCTACCCGACCTCGAGCCCTTCGAGCGCGCCCTTGTCGCGCCAGTCCTTCATCAGCTGGAAGAACAGGATCGAGCCGCCGCCGAAGAAGCCGTTCTGCGCGGCGATGTCGGAGAGCTGGCCCTCGTTGTTGTAGTAGCCCGGCGTGCACTCCTCGAGGAACTGCCGGCCCATGCGCGCGGAGCGGATGATCGTGTCGACCCACTCCTGCTCGGCGGCTTCGGTCGGCTCGAGCGTACGGACCTTGTGGTCGATCGCGTGCTTGATGATGTACGCGAGGTGCTTGCTCTGCTCGTCGAGCGAGTGCGGGTAGTTGACCGTGAACGCGCTGTGCAGCGGGCCCATGTTCAGACAGTTCGGGAAGCCGCGGTTGTGCATGCCGTGCAGCGTGCGCACCCCCTTCTTCCACTTCTCGGTCAGTGTCAGGCCGTTGCGTCCGTGGATCTCGTAGCCGGCGCGGCGCGTGAAGTCGGTGCCGACCTCGAAGCCGGTGGCGTAGATCAGGCAGTCGACCTCGTACTCGACGCCGTTCGCCACCACGCCCTTCTCGGTGACGCACTCGACGCCTTTGCCCTGCGTGTCGACGAGCGTGACGTTGGGCCGATTGAAGGTGTCGAGATACTCGTCGTGGAAGCAGGGGCGCTTGCAGAACTGCCGGTAGTAGGGCTTCAGCGCCTCGGCGGTCTGCGGGTTCTCGACGATCGCATCCACGCGCGCGCGGATCTGCTCCATCTTCTCGAAGTCGGCCATCTCGAGCGTCTTCTCGACGCCCTGCTCGGCGATGGTCGCGCCCTGGTCCTTCTGCGCCTGGATCAGCAGCTTCCGGATGATGTCGGTCCAGCCGTCGCTGACCAGATCCTCGGCCTGGTAGCCGCCGGAGACGAGGATGTTGAAGTTGTCCATGCGGTGCTTGTGCCAGCCGGCCGAAAGCCCCTTGGCCCACGCCGCCTCGGTCGGGCGGTTCGCGCGCACGTCGATCGACGACGGCGTGCGCTGGAACACGTACAGGTGCTCGGCCGCCGCGCCCAGGTGCGGCACGCACTGCACCGCCGTCGCACCGGTGCCGATGATGCCCACGCGCTTGTCGCGCAGCCGCTCGAGCTTCCCCTCGGAGTCGCCGCCCGTGTAGTGGTAGTCCCAGCGGCTGGTGTGGAACGAGTGGCCCTTGAACGTCTCGATGCCCGGAATGCCGGGCAGCTTCGGGCGGTTGAGCGGCCCGTTCGACATCACCACGAAGCGCGCCTTCATGCGGTCACCGCGGTTGGTCCCCACGAGCCAGCGCGCCGACGCCTCGTCCCAGCGCAGGTCGGTGACCTCGGTCTGGAAGCAGGCGTTCTTGTACAGATCGAACTTCTTCCCGATCGCGCTCGAGTGCGCCAGGATCTCGGGCGCGCGCGTGTACTTCTCCTTGGGCACGTAGTCGAGCTCTTCGAGCAGCGGCAGGTAGATGTACGACTCGACGTCGCAGGCCGCGCCCGGGTAGCGGTTCCAGTACCAGGTGCCGCCGAAGTCGCCGCCCTTCTCG
>JBBDXF010000002.1:0-55410 GCA_040902485.1 Myxococcota bacterium
CGCGGCCGTCCGCGCGCCGGGCCCCGCCCGTCGTGGTGTGAACGCGCGCGGGGTAATCGTCTACCGCTAGTCGAGGTGACCGGCGCCAGGCCGAGCGCGTAGCGCAGGACCAGTCGCGCGGGGTCGACCACGCAGAGCTCGACGCGCGCGTCGCCCGCGACGCGCTCGAAGGCCTTGGCGAGCGCTTCGCGATTGCTGAACTGTACGGTCGTCACGTCCATCGCTGATCCTCCTCTCGAGTCCCTCGGGGAGATTGACTCGCAATCCGCGTGCCGGCTTCACCGACGTGCGCATTGTTCTGGTTACGTCGTGCTGCACAGATTCTGTGCGACGCGCGTCACGCTCGTGCCACAATCTCGGCATGGCGTACTGGGAGCGCGCGCCGGATTCGAGGCTGGCTCGGTTCGTCGAGCGGGTCGCGTTCTCGAGCGATCCGCGCGGCGAGCCGTCGCCACCGGTCCGTGTCATCCCGGACGGGCGCATCGATCTGCTCGTCTCGGTCGACGATCGAGGCGAGGGGCGGGCGGACGTGTTCGGCGTGAAGACCTCGGCGCTATTCGCGTCGAGCGCGCGGCCGGTCACGAACGTGGCGCTCCGCTTCCGGCCGGGCGGCGCCTGCGCGCTGCTCGGCGGGCGCGCGGACGAGCTCACCGATCGCGTGCTCGAAGCGGACGAGCTTCTCGGCGCGGGCTTCAGCGCGAGCCTGCTCGATGCGCCCAGCGCACGCGTGCGCAGCGAGCGGCTCGAAGCGGCGCTGCTGGCTCGGCTCCCGAGCGCGGCGGCGAACGCCGACTCGCTCGCGTGTGTCGCGGCCGCGCGGATAGAGCGCGCGTCGGGGCGGGTGCGGATCGCCGAGCTCGCGGCCGCGCTCGGCGTCGGCGAGCGTCGGCTCGAGCGCGCGTTCCGCGCGCAGGTGGGCGTCGCGCCGAAGACCTTCGCGCGCATCGCGCGCTTCCTCGCGGCTTTTCGCGCGCTCGAACGCGGCGGCCGGCCGGTCGAGATCGCGCTCGCGCAGGGCTACTTCGACCAGCCCCACCTGGTGCGCGACTTCGTGGCCTTCGCGTGCGACTCCCCGCGTCGGATTTTTCCAAGCCGGGGCCGAGCGAGCGCCGCTAGCCTCGGGGCATGAAGAAACTCTCCGCTCCGAGCTTCCGACGGGCCCGTGACTTCCTCCTCACACAGGCGCGGCCGCTCGAGCGTGCGCTGTTCGCGCACGAGTTCGAGGCCGGACCGCGCGGCGCGGTGCTCGAAGCGCTGGCCCCCTTCCAGAACGCCGACGGCGGCTACGGCCACGCGCTCGAGCCGGACGTGCGCCTGCCCGCGTCGTCGGCGATCGCCACGCTCACGGGGCTCGACGTGCTGCGCGAGATCGCTGCTGGCTCCGAGGAACTGCCGGTCCGCCGCGCGCTCGCCTGGGTCGTGCAGGAGTACGACGCAGCGCTTCCCGGCTGGCGCTCGGTTCCGCCCGCGGTCGACGATTTCGCGCACGCGCGTCACTGGAGCTGGGACCGCCACGCGCCGGGCGCGGCCTGGCCGCACCTGCTCGTCCCGGGCGCGCGCCTGCTCTCGCACCTGCAGCACTGGCGCGCGCTCGCGCCGCCGGAACTCGTCGCCGACGCAGGGGTTGCCCTTCGCGCGCACGTCGAGACGCTCACCCCCCCGGTCTTCGGCGACGGCCTCCACTACGCGTCCACCGTCGACGAACCGCGCCTGCGCACGAAGCTCTGCCGGCTCGCGCTCGAGAGCGTGAACACGAACCCCGCGGAATGGGGCGGGTACGTGAACAAGCCGCTCAAGCTCGCGCCGCTGCCGGAGAGCCCGTTCGCGGACGTTCTCGCCGGCCCCGTGTCGACGAACCTGGACTACGAGATCGAGCAGCAGCCAAGCGACGGCGGCTGGGAGCCGAACTGGTCCTGGCAGGGCGCATACGAGGCGGAGTGGCAAGTCGCGCGGCGCGAGTGGCGCGGCGAGCTCACGCTGAAGACGCTGCGCAGCCTGCGCGCGTACGGCCGAATCGAGGGCTTGTAGCCACCGGCTCCTCAACGCGCACGCCCGAAAAGCCGATTCGGAAATGGGTTCGTTCGAGGTCAGGCACGGCATGAGCGAGAGCGCGAGCCAGAGGAGTCCGTTGGCGCCGATCGGTGATCTGTACGCCGAGATCTGCGCGGAGTTCTCCCGCCAGGGAGCGCTGGGGGTGCTCTACGTCGATTGCGCGGCGCTCGACGAGGTCGAGCGCGGCTACGGCGAGAACGCGCACGCTGGGGCGCTCGCGATCGTGGCCGAACTCGTCGCGGGCGCGTGCCTCGAGGTGCTCGGCCGGCGCGAGCCGATGGCGCGCGGCGAGGCGGGCCGCGGCGAGCTGCTGTGCTTCATCGCGCGCCAGCCGCGCGACGTCGACTTCCTGGCCAAGGGGCTGCCCGCGCTCGAGCGCGCGGTGCGCGAGCGCCTGGCCCGAAACGCGCAGCGTGTCGCGTATCCGTACCTGCGCAAGATTCCGAGCCTGCCGATCGGCAGCGCCTACGTGCAGCGCAACCCGATCGTTGCGCCGCTCTCGCAGCTGCGCCTGGGCATGGACGAGGCGCGCGACGACGCGGCGCTGAACGCGCGACTCGAGCGCAGATCGCGCCGGCGCGAGTTCCTGGACGTGCTGATCCGCGGCCGGCTGCACTCCGTGTACGAGCCCGTGGTCGACGCGAAGTCGCTCACCGTGTTCGGCTACGAGGCGCTGGTGCGCGGCGACGAGGGCGGGGCGTTCGGCTCGCCCGCCGAGCTGTTCGGGATCGCTGCGGAGGAAGGCCTCTTGTTCGAGCTCGACTGCCAGTGCCGGCGCGCGGCGGTCGAGGGTGCGATCGACTTTCCCGAGGGCGCGAAGCTGTTCATGAATATCCGCCCGACGGCGATCCACGACCCGAGCTTCCAGCCCGACGCGCTCACGCGCACGCTCGAGCGCTGCGGCCTGTCGCCCGCGGAGGTCGTGTTCGAGATCTCCGAGCAGGAGTCGATCAAGAACTACGACATCTTCCGCGAGGCGCGCGACAACTACGGCAAGCTCGGCTTCCAGTTCGCGCTCGACGACACCGGCGCCGGCTACGCGAGCCTGGAAGCGGTGATGGAGCTCGCGCCCGAGTTCATCAAGGTCGACCGCGCGTTCGTGCGCGGCATCGACCAGGACGCGGCGCGCCAGAACATGGTGCGCGCGTTCCAGACCATCGCGAGCGACATGAACTCGCGCATCATCGGCGAGGGCCTCGACACGCTCGAGGAGCTGCGGATGCTGGGCCAGATCGGCATCCAGTTCGGGCAGGGTTGGCTGTTCGGGAAGCCGTCGCCGCTGCGCGCGGACGGCGGATCCTGAGACTCGGAGGTCGAGCGGCGCGGCTTCGAGGTCCGTGGTTCAGGACCGGAGTCGGACCGGAGGCCCTGGCTCACTTGGTGAGGGTGACGCGGACGATGCGGTCGCCTTTGAAGGTGCCGATGATGAGCTCGTCGTCGATGCGCAGGGCGGAGGTGCCGGCGCCCATCGGAGGGCCGGCGTTCTCGTAGAGGGTGCGGGGCTTCAGGGTTTCGGGGTCGAGCTCGACGATCGAGTAGTGGAAGGGGCACGAGCCGCGTTCGATCTCGCCGCAGGCGAGCAGCTCGTTGAGCGGCGCGTTGTGCGAGGCGACGAGCAGCGTGCCGTCGGGGCTCCACAGCACGTTGTCGGGGCTCGCGATCTCCACGCTCGCGAGCGTCTCGCCGGTCTTGCGCGAGATCTTCCGCACCTCGTCGCCCAGGTACAGGTCGACGTACAGCGTCTCGCCGTCGGGCGAGGCCTCCATGCCGTTCGGCATCGAGCCGTCGCTCTCGGGCACCTTGGTGAAGCCGGCGCCCGGGTGCCACTCGAACACCCAGCCCGTCGACATGCCGAGCAGGCCCGTGAGCATCGCGATCACGCCGTCGTTGCGCGGGAACATGTGCGTGGTGGCGAAGCCGCCGTCGGGCAGCGCCGCGACGTCGTTCAGGAACGACTCCGCGGGCGGCAGCGCGCAGCCGCGCCAGGCGAGCGACGGACCGGCGTCCGAGTCAGTGACTTCGAAGAACTCGATCGACTCGCGCCCGCCATGATTCACGACCAGGAGCTGGAGCGCGCCGTCGGGGCGTCGCGCGAGTGCGAGACCGTGGGGGCTGAACTTCGCGTCGGGCGCTCCCGGGCAGCTGGAGTCCCCCCAGCCGGGCGTCGGCGCGAGTGCGGAGTCGGCGCCCGCGAACGCCGGCGTGATCGCTTCGCTCGCGAGCTCGAAGAACACCAGGCTCCCCGGCTCGGAGCCGTCCATCTCGCCCATCTGGCTGATCACGAGAAGCGTGCCGCCCGGCAGCAGCGCGAGGTCCTCGGGATTCTGGAAGCCGCACACGGGCCGCGCTTCGGGGCTGGCGTTGCAGTCGACGATCGCGGGCCGCGGATCCGAGCAGGCCGCGAGCACGAGCGCGGTGGCGGCGAGACGGGCGCTGCGCGCGCTCATTTCAGCAGCGCCAGCACCGGTGCGTGATCGCTCGCGCTCTTGCCCTTGCGTTCCTCACGGTCGATCACGATGTCCTCCAACCTCTGGAACAGCGGCCGCGTGAGCAGCACGTGGTCGATGCGCAGGCCTCTGTTCTTCGGGAAGCCGAGCTCGCGGTAGTCCCACCAGGTGAACGCGACGCGGTCCGGATAGCGCGCGCGGAACGCGTCGATCAGGCCCCACTCGAGCACGCGCGCGAGCGCCGCGCGCTCGGGCTCGCTGCACAGCACCTGGCCGCGCCAGGCCTCGGGGTCGTGCACGTCGGCGTCGGCCGGCGCGACGTTGAAGTCGCCGACCAACGCGAGCGGCCGCGCGGGATCGGCCTCGCGCTCGAGCAGCTTCCGCAGGCGCTCGAGCCAGACGAGCTTGTAGGCGTACTTGTCGGTGCCCACCGCCTGGCCGTTCGGCACGTAGGCGCAGATCACGCGCACGTCGTCGACCGTGGCGCAGAGCAGGCGTGCCTGCTCGTCGTTGCCACCGTCACGGAACCCACTGGCGACGTCGCTGGCCCCGATCTTCGTCAGGATCGCCACGCCGTTGTAGGACTTCTGGCCTGCGAACACGCTCGCGTAGCCCGCCGCGCGCAGTGCCTCGACGGGAAAGTCGGCGTCGACGACCTTCGTCTCCTGCAGGCAGACCACGTCGGGCGCGTGGCGAGCGAGCAGCGCGAGCAGGCGATCGAGGCGCTGCCGGATCGAGTTGACGTTCCAGGTAACCAGCTTCACGGCGATTGGCATCGTAGCCAAAGACGTTGCTTGACGGGTCCGGACCCCGGGCCGAAGGTAGACCGATGCTCTGCGCGCAGTGCGGGACGGAGCTCCTGCCCGGAAAGAAGTTCTGCCACGCATGTGGCGCCGCCGCGGCGGCGGCCTGCCCGTCGTGCGGCGCGCGCGTGGATCCGAGCTGGCGCTTCTGTCCTGAGTGCGGGCGGGGGCTGGGCGAGGCCGCAGCGTCGCCGAGCGGGCGGGCGGTCGTCGTGCCGGCCCCGGCCGGTTCTCCCGCGCCTTCCGGGTCTGCGCCCGCTACGGCTCCGGTCGCCACCGACCCGCGCGTCGCGCGCATCACCGAGAAGATCCCCGAGACCCTCGCGACGCGAATCCGCTCCGCCGGCGCGGTCGCGGGCGAGCGCAAGCGCGCGACCGTGTTCTTCTGCGATCTGGTCGGCTCGACCGCACTCGCGGAGCGGCTCGATCCCGAGGTCTACCGCGAGCTGCTCGATCGCTACCTGGAGCTGGTCTTCGCCGAGATCTACCGCTTCGAGGGGATCGTGAACCAGCTCGCGGGCGACGGGCTGATGGCGCTGTTCGGCGCGCCGATCGCGCACGAGGACGCACCCGAGCGCGCGGTCCGCGCCGCGCTCGCGATCCAGGCGTCGCTGGGCGAGTACTCCAAGCGCCTGCTGGCCGAGCGCGGCGTCGCGCTGCGCGCACGCGTCGGCATCCACACCGGAATCGTGGTGGCCGGCACGGTCGGCAACGACCTGAAGATGGACTACACCGCGATCGGCGACACCACGAACCTGGCCGCGCGGCTACAGTCGCTTGCGGCGCCGGGCACGATCGTGGTCTCGGAGGCGACCCACGCGCTGCTGCGCGGCGGCTTCCGCACCACGCCGCTCGGTCCGTTCGACGTGAAGGGCAAGCGCGAGCCGGTCACCGCGCACCAGGTGCTCGGGCTGGCCAAACGCGCGCCGGCCTTCAGCGGCGAGCGCGGCGAGCTGACGCCTCTGGTCGGTCGCGAGGCCGAGCTCGCGCAGCTCGAGGGCTGCTTCGATCGACTCGAGACCGGCCTCGCGCAAGTGGTCTCGATCGTCGGTGAGGCGGGCATCGGCAAGTCGCGGCTGGTGCACGCGCTGAAGAAGCGCCTCGAGGGCCGCGCATTCGAGGTGATGGAGACGCGCTGCTCGTCGCTCACGCGCTCAGTGCCGTACGCGCCCTGGACGGCGATGCTGCGCGGCTGGTTCGGCGTCACGCCGGGCGACGACGAGCGCTGCGCCTGCGAGAAGATCGGAAAGCGTCTGACCGAGCTCTCCGGGACACGCGACTCGGACTACTCCGATCTGTGTTGGATGCTGGCGCTCCCGGTCGAGCGAAAGGGCGAGCCCGAGAGCGAGCCGGCGAAGCACCGCGGCTTCACCGCCGTCTCGCGCGTGATCGAGCGAACCTCGCGGCGCGTGCCCGTCGTGATGATCTTCGAGGACCTGCACTGGCTCGACGACGCGTCGCGCGAGACCCTCGAGAAGGCGGTCGCGCACGCGGGCGGGCGGCTGATGATCCTGACGACGCACCGCCCCGAGTATCGGCCGACCTGGCAGCCGAACGGCGCGTTCACGCAGCTCCGCCTGCGGCCCCTCGGCGCGGACGACGCGGGGCGCATCGTGCGTGCGCGCGCCGGCGGCGCCGTGCCGCGCGAGGTCGAAGAGCGGATCCTGCGCAAGGCCGACGGCAACCCGTTCTATCTCGAGGAGCTGACGCGGGCGCTGGTCGAGGACGGCACGCTGGTGGCCCGCGACGGGCAGGTCACGGTCACCCGCCGCTCCGAGGAGATCCGCATCCCGGACACGATCGGCGAGGTGCTCAGCGCGCGCATCGACCGCCTGCGGCCCGCGGCCAAGCGCGCCGCGCAGGTCGCCTCCGTGCTCGGGCGCCAGTTCAGCCGCCGGCACCTCGAGCGGCTGCTGGAGTCCGAGCCGATCGAGGTCGACAACGAGCTCGGCGAGCTGGAGCGGCGCGGTGTGCTGCACCGCAGCGGCAGCATGGCGATCGACGAGCTCCGTTTCGGCGAGAGCCTGACCCAGGAAGTCGCCTACGAGGGGTTGCTGCTGCGCGAGCGCCGCTCGCTGCACGACCGCGTCGCGGAGATCCTCGAGGCGGAGAGCCGCGATCCGACACAGGCCGGTGACGCGCGCGGCCGACTCGCGCTCGCGGCGCACCATCTGGCGAGAGGCGACGACCCCGAGCGCGGCATCAAGGCCCTGCTCGCGGCCGGGCAGCACGCGCTGTCGCTGCCGTCCTACGGCGACGCCATGCGACTCTACCGCGAGGCCTGGCAGCTCGCCGAGGCCACGCTCGACGAGACGCGCGAGCCGACGCTGGCGCTCAAGCGCATCGCGCTCGAGGCGGCGGTCGGCATCTGCGCAGCGGCGGCGGTCTACGGTGATTCAGAGACCGAGGCCAGCGATCGCGCGCCGAAGCGCGGGCTCGCGCTCGCGGAAGAGGTGGGCGACCTCGACCTGCACGCCAACCTGCTCGCCTCCTACGGGCTGGTGACGATGAACGGCCAGCGCGAGCGCTTCGCCGACGGCATGCGTATGGTCGAGAAGAGCGTCGAGCTCGCGCGCCGCGTCGGCTCGCCGATGGCGACCTTCCGCGCCGCGCGCGGGCTGATCCTCGCCTACATCCTGGATGCGCGTTTCGCCGACGCGCGACGCCTGGTCGACGAGCTGCTGGCGAGCTTCGAGAGCTCGGGCGACGCCGAGCGCGGCAGCGACGTGTACATGGGCGCGCGCTTCTTCCGCGGCCGGCTGCTGCTCGACAGCGAGAGCTTCGAGGAGGCCGACGAGTGGCTTCGCGAATCCCTCGAGCGCGCCGAGCTCGCGGGCAACCGCACCGTGCGATCGGCCTCCGCGTCGATGCTTGCCTCGATCGCGTTCCAGCGCGGCGAGTACGACGAAGCCGAGCGCCTCGCGAACATCGCGCTGCCGATCGCGGAGGCGATCGAGAGCCTGGCGGCGATCCGCTCCGCGGCCGCGACGCTCCTGCTCGTGCGCGCGCAGCGCGACGACGCGAGCGTCACCACGGCCGAGCTCGAGCAGCTCGAGCGCGGCCTGCTCTCGAGCGGCGATCTCGGCAACGCCTCGGAGACGATCGTCGAGGCGCTGCTCGAGCACGGCGAGGTCGCGCGCGCGCGCAGGCTCGTCGAGGCGCGCGTGGCGCGCGCCGGCGGCCGCATGCGCGAGGCCAAGGCCGCTCTCTCGCTCGGGCTGGTCGCGCTCGGCTCGGGGCCGGATCAGCTCGGCAGCGCGGAGCGCGACTTCGGCGAGGCCGTCGCGCGCGCCAAGGAGTGCGGCCTGAACGCGGTGCAGGGTCGGGCCTGGCTCGGCTTGGCCGAGGTCGCGCGAGCGCGGGGCGACGAACCGGCGAAGGTGGCGCACGCCCAGGCCGCGATCACGCTGCTGCGGCCCTTGGGTCTGGATCACTACGCGTCGCGCGCCGCGCGGCTGCTGCTCGACCGGCTGGAGGAGTCGTCCCCGAACGCCTGACCGGGATTCATTGACAAGCCCCGGCCTGCCGACTATTCGAGGGACCGAACCCCCCACGCCAGAAGAGAGGCCCTCCCAATGCCCCGCTACGCCTACGACAGGCTCACGGCGCTCGACAATTCCTTTCTCATGCTCGAGAAGCCCACGTCCTACATGCACGTGGCCTCGACGCAGATCCACAAGACAGGACCGCTGCGCACGGAGGGCGGCGGCGTCGACGCGGCGCGCTTCCGCAAGATGATCGCGTCGGTGCTGCACCGGATTCCGCGCTATCGCCAGAAGCTGGCCTGGATCCCGTTCGAGAATCACCCGGTCTGGGTCGACGACGAGAATTTCAGCCTCGACTACCACCTGCGCCACACGGCGCTGCCGCGGCCGGGCACGGAGGAGCAGCTCAAGCGCCTGTCCGCGCGCATCATGCAGCAGCACCTCGACCGCAGCCGCCCGCTCTGGGAGATGTGGCTCGTCGAGGGTCTCGAGGGCGACCGCTTCGCCGTGATCTCGAAGACGCACCACTGCATGATCGACGGCGCTTCGGGCGTCGACCTGATGCGCGTGGTGATGTCGCCCGATCCCGAGGAGCACATCGCGGAGGAGCCGACCTGGGTGCCGCGACCGGCGCCGTCCGCGCTCGAGCTGATGGGCCACGAGGCGCTGCGCCGCGCGCGGCTCACGTTCGATCTGCTGCGCGGCGCCGCGAGCGCGATGCGCACCGCCGAGAGCGTGCGCTTCGACCTGATGACGCGCGTCCGCGCGATCACCGAGGCGATGGGCGGAAGCCTGCGGCTGCCGTCGGAGACCCCGTTCAACCGCGTGATCGGACCGCACCGCCGCTTCGACTGGATGACGATGGAGCTCGCCGACATCAAGAAGCTGCGCAAGGCGCTGGGCGGGTCGCTGAATGACATCGTGCTCACGATCGTGACCGGCGGGGTGCGGAGCTTCCTGCGCGCGCGCCACGTGAACCCCGACAAGCTCGACTTCCGCGTGATGGCGCCGGTCTCGGTGCGCAGCGAGAACGAGCGCGGGGCGCTTGGCAATCGCGTCTCGGCCTGGATCGTGCCGCTGCCGATCGGCGAGCCCGACCGCCGCGTGCAGCTCGAGCGCATCACCGAGCGCACCACGCGGCTCAAGGAGTCGAACAGCGCGGTCGGCGCCGAGGTGCTGACGCAGGCCGCGGAGTACACGCCGTCGACGCTGCTCGCGCTGGGCGCGCGCAACATCACGCGGCTGCTGCCGTTCAACCTGGTCGTCACCAACGTGCCCGGCCCGCAGGTGCCGATGTACATGCTCGGGGCGGAGATGCTCGAGTGCCATCCGCACGTGCCGCTCACCGATCGGCTCGGGCTGGGCATCGCGCTGATGAGCTACAACGGCAAGCTCTGTTGGGGCTTCAACGCGGACTACGATCTGGTGCCGGACCTGCGCGAGTTCGTGGGCGCGATCGATGGCTCGTTCGCGGAGCTGATGGCGCTCGCGATCTCGCGGCCGACGCTGGTCGCGTCGGAGGGCCGCGAGGTCGCGCAGAAATCCGCCGTCTGAACGTGGCGGCGGAGCGTTTCGAGATCCAGGGACGCACGGTGTCCCTGCCCGTGGTCGTGCGCGACGCGACCAACGCCGCGGCGGCGTTCCTGGTCCCGAGCGGGGCCGCGCAGCGTTGGATCCCCGACGGCGCGTTCGAGGTCGCGGAGCTCCTGCCGGGGCGTGCCCTGCTCTCGATCGCCGCGATCGACTACCGCGACAACGACCTCGGCGACTACGACGAGGTGTCGATCGCGCTGTTCGTGCGCCCGCGCGGCCAGAAGACCGGCTGGCCCGTGATCGGCACGGTCGCGGACCTCGCGCGCGGGCGGCTCGGCACCTACATCCACCGCCTGCCGGTGAGCATGAGCTTCACCTGCGAGGCGGGCAAGACGATCTGGGGCTTCCCCAAGACCGTCGACGATATCGCGATCGAGCCGCGCGGCGGGCGCCTGTTCTGTCGGCTCGCGCTCGACGGCGTGCCGGCGCTCTCGATCAGCTTCCCGCGCGGCGGCACCGGAAGCATGCCGGAGCAGGAGCTCGTCTCGTACACCTACCTGGACGGCGCGCCGCACCGCACGCGCGCGACGCTTCGCGGGGAGGGCTTCGCGATGCGGCTGGGCGGCGCGGAGCTCGTGCTCGGCAGCCACCCGCTCGCGAACGAGCTGCGCCTGCTCGGCCTGCCGCGGCGCGCGCTGTTCACGACCTACACCGAGCACATGCACGCGAGCTTCGAGGGGCCCGAGAAGCTGTGAGCGTGCGAGCCCGGCGCCTACTTCGGCCGGGCCTCGACCACGAAGGTCTCGCTCCGCTCGAAGCGCACGTTCGGGCTCTTGAACGCGAGCTCGAGCGCGTAGACACCGTCGCTGGCCTCGCGCGGGACGGCGACGAACACGTCCACGACCCAGCGGCCCGGGCGCAGGTCGTAGCCGGGCTCGGGCACGTCGACGATCGGCTGGCCGCGGTGCAGGATGCGCATCTCGAGCTGGCCTGTCACCACGTCGGTCGGCCGTCCCGTGCACAACACGTACACCATTCGGTGACCGAGCTGGCCGCCCGCCTCGACGCGCTTCGGCCAGACCTCGAGCTGCTCGAGCTTGAACCAGGGCAGCTTCTGCTTCGCGCAGCCGAACTCCTGCGCGACGACTTCCGGAAAGTCCTCGAGCTTCTGGCCCGGCTCGCGGAAGGGGCGGTCGAGCGGAGACGGCAGCAAGGCGCAGGCGATCAGAAACGGAGCAACCGCAAGCGCAGCGCGCAGCGCGCCACGGCCCCTCAGCGCCTTCGGATCACCCACCCACCTTCTCCTCGCTTCGCGACCGCGGGCTCGCTCGCGACCGGCTGCGAGGGTAGCGGCCGCCCGGTCTCGGCCGCCATTGGCTTGCGCTGGGTGGCTCGCGCCGGCGCGGGCCTGGCCGCCGCGGCGGGAGCGGGTTTCGCGGCGGCGGCCGGCACGGCCTGCGCGCCGGGCGCGGGCTTCTCGGCCGGCGCTTGCGCCTGCGGCTCCGCGGGAGCTCGGGCCTCGTAGCGCACGAGCTGCACGCCGCACAGGACCGCCAGCGCCGCCAGCGCGCAAAGGGTCGCGGCGAGGCGGCCACGGCTGCGCCGGAGGGAGCGCGTCAGCGGCAGCGCGGGCGGCTCGGCTTCGATGATGCGCGCGTCGATCCGCGAAGGCGAGGTCGCGACCGCGAGGCTCGAGCCGGCGCCCGTGAAGCTGCGCGTGCTCGCCAGCGCGATCTGCTCGGCGTCTTCGAGCGCGAGCTCGCGCGTGACCGGCGCGTCGCGGTCCGCCGACACGCGCGGCGGCGCCGGGAACGACGCCGCGTGCTGCAGCGCCTCGCGCAGCTCGTGCACTTCGGGGAAGCGCGCGTCGGGATCCTTCGCGAGCGCGCGCAGCACCACCGCCTCGAGCGCGTCCGGCAGCTCCGGAGCCAGCGCGCGCGGCGGCCGCGGTGGCGTCTCGATCTGCGCGCGGCACAGCTCGTAGTCGTTCTCGGAGTCGAACGGCAGCTCGCCCGTGAGCAGCTCGTAGAGCAGGACGCCGAGCGAGTACACGTCGGAGCGCGCGTCGGTCTCCTTGCCGCGCACCTGCTCGGGCGACATGTACTGCATCGTGCCGACCATGTAGCCCTGGCGTGTCGCGCGCTCCGCCGAGACCAGGCAGCGCGCGATGCCGAAGTCCATCACCTTCACGCAGCCGTTGCTGGCGAGCATCAGGTTCGAGGCCTTGATGTCGCGGTGCACGACGCCGGCCTGGTGCGCGTGGCCGACCCCGTCGAGGGCCTGATACACGAGCGGCAGCGCGCGCTCGGGCGCGAGCCGGCCGGAGCTGCGCAGGATCTGCGCGAAGGTCCGCCCCTCGACGTACTCCATCACCATGCCCAGGTGCGAGCCCTCGCGCAGCAGGCAGTAGAGCAGGGCGATGTTCGGGTGCACGAGCTGCGCGAGCGTGCGCGCCTCGCTGTGGAAGCGCGAGACGACCTCGACCCGATCGCCGAGCCCGGCGCGCAGGAATTTGATCGCCACGGTTCGCTCGAGCAGCGGATCGACGGCGCGATAGACGTCGGCGACGCCTCCGGAGCCGATCTTCTCGCCGATCTCGTAGCTGCCGATTGTGATCCCGGTCATGTCGCGGGTGGTATCGGAATGCCGCTCTTGTCGCTTGATCGCACTGCTGGGAGCGCGCGTCCGCCGAGCTGCGCCTCGGCTGCCGGTGTGCTGCCGGCCGCAGTATGCTGGCCGCCCACGCTGCGGGCGCGAAGGAGAGGCGAGGACATGAGCGAGGCGGGCGCGACCTACTTTCGGCGCTGCAGCAGCTGCAAGAAGGAGATCGGCTTCACACGGACCTACTGGGTGTGCAACGTCTCCACCTGCAACCGCAAGCGCACCGGCCTCTACTTCTGCACGACCTCGTGCTGGGACGCGCACCTGCCGCTGATGAACCACCGCGAGGCCTGGGCCGAGGAGCGGCGCGCGCCCACCCGCGAGGCCTGGCTGCGCGAGCAGGCCGAGGAAGCCGCCGCCTCGAGCGCGGCGTCCGCGCCCGCGACCCCGTCCGCAGCCGCGCGCGAGCCGCAGCGCCGCATCGCCGCGCCCTCCGCGCCGAAGGCGCCCGCGGCTCCGGCCTCGCGCGAGGTGCTGATCGTCGTGTCCAAGCTCAAGGCCTACGTGCGCGAGCGCTCGGGCATGAACACGTCCGAGGCGGTGATGGACCTGCTCTCCGATCGCGTGCGGCGACTCTGCGACGAGGCGATCCGCAGCGCGCAACGCGACGGCCGGCGCACGGTGATGGAGCGGGACTTCTAGCGCGCGCAAGCGAAGCGCGCAGCTCGTACGTGTTTGACCGGTACCGGCGCGCGGGCGGACACTCGCGCGCATGCCAAACATCGACGCGAACGGAATCCGGATCGAGTACGAGACGTTCGGAGATCGCGGCGCCGATCCACTGCTGCTGGTGATGGGCCTGGGGGCGCAGATGCTGCTCTGGGACGAGCCGTTCTGCGAGGCGCTCGCCGACCGCGGGCACTACGTGGTGCGCTACGACAACCGCGACATCGGGCTCTCGACCCACTTCGACGCGCACGGCGTGCCCGACCTGGTCGCGGTGATGAACGCGGCGGCGACCGGCAAGCCCGTCTCGGTCGGCTACACGCTCGACGACATGGCGGACGACGCGGTCGGACTGTGCGACGCGCTCGGCTTCGATGACGCGCACTTCGTGGGCGCCTCGATGGTTCGATCCCGGGCTCGGAGCTGCTGCTGATTCCCGGCATGGGGCACGATCTGCCGCAGCCGCTGCTCCCGAAGCTCGTCGACGCGATCTCGACGCACACGCAGAAGCCAGCGGGCGCGCGCCGGTAGGACACGTCGCGCTGGGACGGGACACTAGGCGCCGCGAACGAGGTCCAGGAGCGCGGCGCCGTACTTGGCGGCGAGCGCGGGACCGATGCCCTTCACGTCGAGCAGCTCGCGCTCGTCGCGCGGGTGGGCGGCGGCGATGCCCTGCAGGGCTGCGTTGGTCATCACGCGGAAGGCGGGGATGCGGCGGCGCTTCGCCTCGGCGCCACGCCAGCGCATGAGCGCGGCGAGCAGCGGGCCGTCGATCGCCGCGTCGGCGCGCGCGCTCGCCGGGGTCGGCGCGCCCGCGCGCGTCCGCGTCGTGCGCGCCGGGTTCGCCGCGGCCGGCTTCCCGCGGCGCTTGCGCGGCGCGCGCTCGGCCTCGGTCTCGAGCGCCAGGCGCACTCCTTCGAGCGCGACCGCGCCGGCTTCGAGCCCGCCCCGGGTGAGCCGCAGGCGCTGGAACGCGATCGTGTCGCCGTCGCGCTCGAACGACTCGCCCTCCTCGACGGCCAGGCCCGCGCGCACCAGACCCGACACGAGCCGCCCGAACTCGCGCCGCTCGAGCGTCTCGCCGAACAGCTCGCGGTGTAGCTTGCCCGAAGGCTGCGCGTTGCGCGCGCGCAGCGCCGCGACGATCCGCTCGAGCCCCGCGCTCTGCACCGCGTCGGGCGCGACGAAGCCCAGCGCCTCGGCGCCGGACGCGTCGCAGATGTCGCAGATCCCGCACGCGGCGCCCGAGTCGGCCTCGTCGCCGAAGTGGCGCACCAGCTGCAGCATCCGGCAGCCGCGGCTCTCGGCGTAGCGGCGCACCTGATCGAGCTGCGTTTGCTTGTGGCGCCGCTGCGCGTCGTAGGGCTCGCGCCAGCGATCGCTCCCGCGCGCGGAGCTCTCGTCGGGATCGACCCGCGCCCCGCCGTGCACCCAGAGCTTTTCGAGCACGCGCTCGAGCTCGTCGGGATCCATGCGCACGCGGCGCTGCAGCTCGGCGCGCGGCTCGGGCTTCTCGCCAAGCGCGCGGAACACGTTTTCGAGCACGGCAGCGTCGGGGTAGTCGCGCTTCAGGAAGAACTCGTGCGTGCGCAGGTCGACGTAGCCGTGCAGCAGCACGGCGCGCGACAGCGCGCCGTCGCGTCCCGCGCGGCCGATCTCCTGGTAGTAGCCCTCGACGCTGCTCGGCAGCGCCGTGTGCACCACCGTGCGCACGTCCGCTTTGTCGATGCCCATGCCGAACGCGATCGTCGCCACGATCACCTCGAGCGACCCGCTCATGAACGCGCGCTGCACCTCGTCGCGGTCGCGCGCGGGCATGCCCGCGTGGTACGCGGCGGCGCGGAACACGCGGTCGAGGCGCTCGGCCAGCGCCTCGGCCTTCTTGCGCGTGGGCGCGTACACGATGGCGGGCCGGCGGCCGGGCGCGCGCAGCAGGCGCTCGGTGGCCGAGTCGCGCGCGGACGGCGGCGCCTCGACCAGCTCGATCGCGAGGTTCGTGCGCCGGAAGCCGTGGATGTAGCGGTGCGCCTTGTCGATGCCGAGCTGCGTGACGATGTCGCGCTGCACCATCGGCGTCGCGGTGGCGGTGAGCGCGATGACGGGCGCGGGCCGCAGCGCGGGCAGCCGCTCGCGCAGCATGCGGTACTCCGGCCGGAAGTCGTGCCCCCAGTGGGAGATGCAGTGCGCCTCGTCGACCGCCACCAGCGCGGGCTTGCGCTGCGCCAGCTTCTCGGGGAAGCCCGGCACCGCGAGCCGCTCGGGCGCGATGAACAGGAAGTCGAGCAAGCCGGCGAGGTACGCGCGCAGCACCGCCTGGGACTCGACGCGCGCCCGGCCCGAGTGGATGCGTTCCGCGCGCAGACCCTGCGCCGAGAGCTTGGCGACCTGGTCGTCCATCAGCGCGATCAGCGGCGAGACCACCAGCGTCGTGCCGCCGCGCGCGAGGCCGGGGAGCTGGTAACAGAGCGACTTGCCCGCGCCGGTCGGCATCACCAGCAGCGCGTCCGCGCCGCGCGTGACCGTGCGGCAGACCTCTTCCTGGAACGGGCGGAAGCTCTCGAAGCCGAAGCGCTTCTGCAGCAGTCCCAGGAGCTGGTCGGGCGCGGTCTGCGTCTGCGGCTCGCTGCGCTCGCGCTCGAAGTCGAACGGCAGCTGCGGAACGTCACCGGACGGTGTAGGGCCGGTGGCGGCGCTCGAGACCGCGGGCCGCTCGCTGCGCACGCGCTTCACCACCTCGCACACGTACGTCTCGATGTCGCGCATGAAGGCCTCGAGCTCGCCCGAGCCGCGCTCGATGCGCTTGAGCCGCGCCTCCCACTGGCCGGTCATCGACGGGCTCTTCACGTCGGGGTGCACGACCGCGATCAGCTCGACGCCCTTGTCCGTCGCCGCGAGCGCCTTGCCGTCGCGCGTGATGTACTTGCGCTCGAGCAGCGTTTCGATGGTCGCCGCGCGCGTCGCGGGCGTGCCGAGGCCCGTCTCGCGCATCGCCTCGGAGAGCTCGCGGTCCTCGAGCGTGCGGCCCGCCGTCTCCATCGCGGTGAGCAGCGTCGCCTCGGTGAGCCTGCGCGGCGGGCGCGTGCGCTTGCGCTCGGCCTTGGCGTCGAGCACGTCCTGCGCCTGCCCGCGCGCGAGACCCGCGGGCAGCTGCACCTCCCCGTCCGCGGCGGCCGCGGGCTCGAGCGCGCGCCAGCCCGGCGTCACGACCGCGCTGCCCTGGCTGCGGTAGCGGTCGGCGATCGGCTCGGGCGCGTCGTTCGCGATCGCGGTCACGATCGTGGTCGTGGCGTACACGTGATCCGCGTGCCAGGCCGCGAGCAGGCGGCGCGCGACCAGATCGAAGAGCCTCGCCTGGTCGGGCGAGAGGCCGGCCTTCTCGGGCTGCGCGCCGGTGGGGATGATCGCGTGGTGATCGCTCACGCGCGCGTCGTCGACGAAGCGCGGTCCGAGCGCGCGCTCGCCGGTGCCCGGCGCCAGCTGCTCGCGGTACGGCCCGGAGATCGCGGCCACGATGCGCGGCAGCGTCGCGGCCACCGACTTGGAGAGGTGGCGGCTGTCGGTGCGCGGATAGGAGAGCACCTTCTTGGCCTCGTACAGCTCCTGCGCGAGCTCGAGCGTGCGCGCCGCGCTCCAGCCGAAGATGCGGTTCGCGGCGCGCTGCAGCTCGGTCAGGTCGTAGAGCTGCGGCGGCGCGAGCCTGCGCGTCTGCGCGTCGATCGACTCGATGGTGGCCCGGCCCGTGCGCGCGCGCGCCACGATCCGGTCGGCCTCCTCGCCGTCGGCCGGCAGTCGGCGCGCGCGCTCCTGGGCCTCGGCTTCCGCGCCGGGCGCCGTGGGCCGGAACCAGGTCCCGCGGTAGCTCGAGCCCTGCGCGGGCTCGCGGCCCTGCGGCCGGAAATCGGCGACGACCTCGAAGTAGTCCTCGGGCACGAACGCGCGGATCGCGAGCTCGCGCTCGACCAGGATCGCCAGCGTCGGCGTCTGCACGCGTCCCACCGAGAGCAGCTCGCCGTGCGACGACGAGCGGCGCGCGAGCGTGTAGGCGCGCGACAGGTTCATCCCGACCAGCCAGTCCGCGCGGCTGCGTCCGCGCGCGGCGTCGGCCAGCCCGTCGACCTCCGTCTGGCTGCGCAGGCGCACGAAACCGGCGCGGATCGCGTCGGGCGTGAGCGACGAGATCCACAGCCGCTCGACGGGCTTGGGTACGCGCGAGGCGGCCATGCCCGCGGCTTCCCAGATGTAGCGGAAGATGAGCTCGCCCTCGCGCCCCGCATCCGTCGCGCAGATCACACGCTCCACGTCGGGCTGCGCGAGGATGCGCCGCACGATCTCGAACTGGCTGCGGGTCTTGTCGTAGACGACCAGCGGCCACTGCGACGGGATCATCGGCAAGAGCGTCTGCCGCCAGGCGCGCCACTCGGGCTTTATCTCGTGCGGCTGCGCGAGCGCGACCAGGTGGCCGATCGCCCACGTCACCACGTAGCCTCCGCCGCGCAGGCAGCCGTCGCCGCGCTCGGCGGCGCCCAGCACGCGCGCGATGTCACGCGCGACCGACGGCTTCTCCGCGACGACCGCGACGGTCATCGCGACGGAGCGATCCCGAGACTCAAACGCACCTCACCATCTCACGGGACCGTTCGCCAGGGGTGGGGGGGAGAATAGCGCGAACGGTCCCGTGAGCGTCAGGTGCGAGCGGCTACTGCGCGGGACCCGACAGTGCGCGCACCCGCTCCAGGCTCCGGCTCGCGCCGGAATCGAACGTCCGGTCGTGCAGGCCATCGAGCGAGCGGTACGTCGGATCCGCCAGCAGCGCGTCGAGGCCGCCGACGTCGTTGAAGCGCCACAATCCGACCACGCGCGCCGCCTGCGGACCCTCGGCCGAAGCCGGCTCGATGGCGCCGTCGACGAGCAGACCGCCGTGGCGCCGCGCGATCAGGCCGAGCGCGCCGACGTAGGCTTCCGCCTGATAGGACGGCGCATCCGGACGGAGCGTCAGCACCTCGTACACCCAGACGTCCGCGCGCGCCTTCGTAGCGGGAGCGAACGAGAGCAGCGCGGCCGCGACCAATGACCCGAAACCCTTGACCCGAAACTCCATGGGGGCTCCTCCTTCGCCCCTGGGATGATAATAGTTGACCGGTTGGTTTCAAGCTCCCTTGGCGCCGACCAGCGCGAGCGCCATGCGCCCGACGCGGCCGACCAGGGCGGGGTCGTCATGCGTGGCCGAGAGCAGACAGGCGCCCTCCGCGAGCGCCACCAGCGCCTCTGCGCCCTGGGCGGCGTTGGTGCCGCGCGGCAGCTCGCCCTTGGCGATCGCGTCGCGCAGCGTCGCCTCCAGCGCATCGCGCATGCCGTCGAACACGCGCGCCAGCTTCTTGCGCAGCTTGGGCTCGTGGTTGCACAGCTCGCCGGCCAGGTTCGCGAGCGGACAGCCGGGCGTGATGCCCAGGTCGCGGCGCCCCGCGCGTTGCTCGCGCGTCAGCTCTTCGAAGAAGCGCTCGATGCGCGCGAGCGGGGGAACGTCGTCGGCCAGCGTGGGGGCGAGCAGCTCGTCGCGGACCGCCACCCCGTACGCGTCGATCACCGCGGCGGCCAGCTCGTCCTTGGACTTGAAGAAGTGGTAGAAGCTGCCCTTGTTGATGTCGGCCGCATCGCACAGCTCCTGCACGCCCACGCCCTCGTAGCTGTGCTCGTGGAAGAGGCGGCTCGCCTCCTCGATCAGGCGCTCGCGCGCATCGCTGGTCCGGCCCATCGTGCCTCCCGGGTTGACCGATCGGTTAAGTTGTAACCCGGGGCGCGGGATCGCTTCAAGGCCGTCTATGCTTGCGGCCCATGCCCGTCGCCCTCGGCCTGCTCACCGCGCTCATCGTCGGCTGGCTGTGGGGCGGGCTGGCGGAGCCCGCCACGATCCACGACGAGTCCGCGTACCTGCTGCAGGCGGAGCTGTTGGCGTCGGGTCGATTCAGCGCGGATTCGCCGCCGCTGCCCGAGTTCTTCGAGCAGTCCCACGTGCTGGTCACGCCGCGGCTCGCGCCGAAGTACCCGCCTGGCCACGCGCTGCTGCTGGTTCCCGGCCTCTGGCTCGGCATGCCGGGGCTGGTGCCGGTGCTGCTCGCCGGCCTGGCGGGCGGGCTGCTGTTCGCGCTCGTGCGCCAGGTCGCGGGCGCCTGGCCGGCGGCGCTCGCCTGGGCGATCTGGCTCAGCGCGCCCGCCGGCAACCTGTGGCGCGCGACGTACCTGTCCGAGAGCACCTCGGCCGCGCTCTGGCTCGCGACCGCGTGGCTGCTGCTGCGCTGGCAGCGAGCGGGCGGCGCGCGCGAGCTGATCGCGATCGCCGTGCTGGTCGGTTGGATGGGGATCACGCGTCCGCTGACGGCGATCGCGTTCGCGGCGCCCGTCGGCGTGCGGGTCCTGCTGCGCGTCGTGCGGCGCAGGGAGTGGGGCGCGCTCGCGGCCGCCGCGGCCGCGGGACTCCTGGTGCTGTGCGTGGTCCCGATCTGGAATGCGGCCTCGACGCTCGACTGGACGAAGACGCCGTACGCCGAGTACTCGCGCGTGTACATCCCGTACCAGAAGCTCGGCTTCGGCGTCGATCCCGCGCCCGCGCTGCGCGCGTTGCCGTCCGACATGGCGGCCGCCGACTTGAACTACCGGCGCATCCACGCGGCCCACACGGTCGAGAGCCTGCCGCGCGCGTTCGTGGGCCGGATCGTGGCCGCATCGCGTGAGGTGTTCGGCGGCTCCGCCTGGCGCGCGACGCTCGCCGCCTTCGCGCTGATCGGGCTGTTCGTGCTCGACGCGCGCGGCCGCTTCGCGCTCGTCTGGACGCTCGCGCTGTTCGTCGCCTATCTCGCGTACGCGCACCCGCTCGATTGGCTGGTCTACTACTACGAAGCGCACGCGTTCTTCGCCTTCGCGGCGGCGCTCGGAATCTGGACCGTGCTCACGCGGATCTCGCCGCGCCACGCGCCGCGCGCCGCCGCGGCCTGCTTCGTGCTGGTGGCGGGGCTCGGCGCGCGCGACGCGTTCGCCACGCGCGACGAGATCGCGGGCCGCAGCGCCTACCACCGCGAGTTCGCGCGCGCGCTCGGCGCGATCGTGCGCGATCCGAAGGCGATCGTGTTCGTGCGCTACGGCCCGGAGCACGATCCGAACCTGGCGCTGGTCGAGAACTCGGCCGACCCCGAGCGCGAGCGCGTGTGGGTCGCCTACGACCGCGGCATCGAGGACAACGCGCGCCTGCTCGCGCTCGCACCCGAGCGCGTGCCGTACTACTACGACGAGGCGTCCTCGCGCATGTCGCGGCTCCTGCCGGTGCCCTGAGCGCGCGGCCTGCGCGCGAGCACCTGGTACTGCGCGCCGATCGACGTCGAAGTCAGGTGCTTCTCGAGAAAGCGCAAGGCCTGCAGCGCGCGCGGGAAGATGAACAGGTGATCGGTGCGCACGATCTCGAAGCCCGCGCTCGCGAGCAGCGTGCGCGCCTCGCGCGCGGAGAGCATCTGCGCGTCGCGATCGAACGGAATGCGCCACATCACGTAACGCGCGCCCGGGTTCCAGGGATTGTTCTCCCACAGCGCGAAGTGGCCGCCGGGCTCGACGCTCTCGAAGATGCGCCGCGCGACGCTCGCGCGATTCGCCGGCGGGACGTGGTGGATCACACCGTTGCAGTAGGCGAGCGAGAACTCCGCGCGCGGCACGAACGCGGCCGACGAGACGAAGCTCGCGCGCGCGGAGCCGTGCTGCGCGCGCGCCAGCTCGAGCGTGCGCTCGGAGCTGTCTACGCCCACCAGGCGCTCGACGCCGAGCTCGTCGAGCAGAAACGGCGTCGCCGTTCCGGTGCCGCAGCCGTAGTCCAGCGCCGACAGCGGGCGCGTGCCGGTCTCGCGCAGGCAGCGGGCCAGGAACGCGATGCGCTCGCGCGCGAAGTAGAGCTTGCTCTCGCCCGAGACGGACAGGCCCCGTGCGAGCGCCTCGTCGTAGTCGCTCGAGTACGCGTCGAACGCGCCGGGATCGCTCTCGGGCGGCGCCATCAGCGCCGCTGCATGGCGAGCAGGCTGATCAGGAAGCTGGACATGGCGGCCTGCACGCCGAGCGCGACCAGCGTCGCGCCGGGAATCACCCAGCGCATGGTGTGCGCGTAGTCGAGTCGCCCGAAGCCCGCGAGGCGCCAGTCGTTCACCGCCACCCCCAGGAGCAGCGCGCCGAACAGGACGCCGAACAGCCCGACCAGGAGTCCCGTCTCGAGCTGGATCAGGTCGATGAAGCTGCGCAGGCGCGGATCCGGCGGCAGCAGGCCCTCGCTGATCGCGTAGGCCTTGGTGACCAGGAAGAACAGCACCGACTGCATGCCGACGATCAGCGCCAGGCTCGCGAACAACAGCGTGTGCGCGTCGAAGGTGATGCGCCCGATCGAGACCCCGGGCAGCGCGAATGCGTAGCCGATCAGTCCCAGCACCAGCAGCACGAAGCCCGGCCACAGGAACAGCGAGCGCGGGCTGTACAAGAGGAGCAGGCGCAGCGTGCGCCAGCCGTCGCGGAACGTGTTCAGGTGCGGCGGGTGCGAGCGGCGCCCGTCGGGGTGGAGCGTGATCGGCAGCTCGGCGATCGCGCCGCGCGCGAGCGCGGCCTTCAGCACCATCTCGGTCGCGAACTCCATGCCCGTGCAGCGCTGGCCGAGGCTGGCCTGGAACTCGCGGCGGAAGCCGCGCAGCCCGCAGTAGACGTCGCGGACCGGCGAGCCGAACCAGCTGCGCGCGAGCATCGAGAACAGCGGATTGCCGAGCCAGTAGTGCAGCTTCGGCATCGCGCCCGGCAGCACGCGGCCGCCGCCGCTCGGCAGCCGGCAGCCCTGCACGAGATCGGCGCCCTCGCGCAGCTTCGCGAGCAGGCGCGGCAGCTCGAGGAAGTCGTAGCTGTCGTCCGCGTCGCCCATGATCACGTAGCGGCCGCGCGCGGCGGCGATGCCGCCCATCAGCGCCGCGCCGTAGCCGCGCTCCACGACGGGGATCACGCGCGCGCCGGCCGCCTCGGCGAGGGCGACCGAGCCGTCCGTCGAGCCGTTGTCCGCGACCAGGATCTCGCCGTGGATGCCCGCCTCGTCGAGCGCGCGCCGGGCCTTGGCCACGCAGGTCGCGACGGTGTCTGCTTCGTTCAAGCAGGGCATCACGACGGATACCTCGAGCGGGTCACTCACGGCCGCACACGGTGTCACGGGGCCCCGAGACAGGCAAGGTGCCGGGTCCGGTCGCCGATCGCGCGCCCCGCGGATACCCTGCGGGCGATGCGATGGCCGGTTGCGCTCGTCACCGCGGCGCTCGTCGCGCTGGTCGCGCTGCCCTACGCGCCGGCCGCGCGGCTCGGCTTCATCTACGACGACTACGAGCTGATCGTGGACCGCGAGCCGCCGCGCTCCGTCGCGGAGATCGGGCGCGTGTTCGTCGAGCGCCACTGGCCGACGCTTCCGTACTACCGGCCGATCGCGCGCGCGAGCATGCTGGCGCAGAAGGCGCTGCACGGAAACGAGCCGGCGCCGTACCACGGGCTGAACGTGGGGCTGATCTCGGCGCTCGCGCTCGCGGCGTTGGCCCTGTTGCGCACGGGCGCGCTCGCCTTGCCGTGGCCGCTCGCGCTCGCGGGCGCGGCGCTGTTCGCGTTGCATCCGGTGGCGTCGTCGTGCGTGTATCCGATCGCATCGGGGCGCGAGACGCTGTGGCCGAGCTTGTTCGAGCTGCTGGCCGTGATCGCCTGGCTGCGTCCGGGTGCGCGGGCGTACGCGCTCGCGCTGCTCGCAACCGCCGCAGCGCTGCTCGCGAAGGAACACGCGGTCGTGTTGCCGGTGCTGTTCGCGCTCGCCGACGTGCTCGGGCTGTCGGGCTCCGGCCGGCCGCGAAGCGCGGCCGACTGGCTGCGCCGCTACGCGCCGTTCGCCGTGCTGCTGCTGGCCTACTTCGCGCTGCGCAGCTTCGTCTTCGCGGGCGAGGGCAAGCTCGCGCTGGCGTTCGTCGCGGAGCCCGCGGGTCCGCCGCTCTCGCTGCTCTACGCGCTGCAGGTGCTGGTCGCGCCGACGGCTGAGCTGGTCTACGAGCCGGTCGTCGCGGTCTGGCTCTCGGGCTGGCGGCTCGCCGCGGCGCTGGCCGCGTGTGCGGCGCTGCTCGCCGCGCTCGCGCGGCGCGACGCGGCCACGCGCGCTCGCGCGCTGTTCTGGACCGGCTGGCTCGTGATCGGGCTGGCGCCGACCGCGAACCTGCTGCTCCAGGAGGCGCGCTTCGACGAGCGCTACGTGTTCTTCGCGTCGCTCGGCTGGGTCGCGCTCCTGCTCACCGCGCTCGAGCCGCTCTGGCTCCGGCGCGGCGCGGCGCGCGGGGCGGTGGCGTGCGCGCTCGCACTGGTGATCGCGGGCGCGGCCACGATCAGCGCGCAGCGCGCGCGCTACTTCGCAGACGACGCCGCGTTCCTTTCGCGCTGGATCGAGAGCGACCCCGGCCGCGCGCAGCCGCACATCTCGCTCGGCAAGCTCGCGGCGCGCGATCGCGACTACACCGGGGCGGCCAACCACTTCCTGGCGGCGCTCGAGCGCGGGCCGGAGTCGGCGGATGCGCTGAACGGGCTCGGTCTGGCGTTCGAGGCGCTCGGCCAGCCGCAACGCGCCGAGCAGAGCTACCTGCGCGCGATCGCGCTCGAGCCCCGGAACGGCTGGGCGCACAACAACCTGGGCGTCCTGTACCTGTCGAGCGGGAAGCTCGACCAGGCCGCGGCGCAGCTCGAGGCCTCGCTCGCGGGCGACGGCGACCCCACGAGCGCCCGCATCAACCTGGCGCTGGTGCGCGCGAAGCAAGGCGACCGCGAAGGCGCGATCGCGGCGCTCGAGCAGGTGCTCGAGACGCGCCCGGGCCACGCGGGCGCCTGCTTCAATCTCGGCGTGCTGCTCGCCGAGGCCGGCGACGACGCTCGCGCGCGCGGGTACTTGGAGCGCGCGCTGGACACGCGGCCGGACTACGGGCTCGCGCACCGCTGGCTCAGCGTCGTGCTCGCGCGGCTGGGCGAGACCGCCGAGTCCGAGCGGCACCTAGTGCGCGCGCGCCAGCTCGATCACTGACTCATGTGCCAGCCGCCGTTGGGCGAGAGCACCTGGCCGGTGACGAACTTCGCCTCCTCGCTCGCCAGGTAGACCGCCGCCCAGGCGATGTCGTCGGATTCGCCGAGCCGGTGCAGCGGCGTCTGCATGGCGATCAGCGACTTCATCTCGCCCAGGAACGAGGTCATGTCGGTGTCGATCCAGCCCGGCGCGATCGCGTTCACGCGGATGCCGCGCGTCGAGACCTCGCGCGCGAGCGAGCGCGTGAAGCCGAGAATGCCCGCCTTGGCCGCGCAGTACGAAGCGGCGCCCGCGCCGCCGGCCGTGCCCATGATCGAGCCCATGTTGATGATCGTGCCCGAGAGCTGCGGGTTCATGATCTTGAGCGCCTCGCGCGAGCAGAAGAACGTGCCGTCCAGGTGCACGGCCAGCATGCGGCGCCAGCTCTCGTCGGTCATGCTCACGGTCGCGTCGAGGTGGGTCTTGATCGGGCCCCCCGCGGCCATCTCCGCCATCTGCTGCAGCTGCTTGTCGCGGAACTGCGACGCGAGCGCGGGATCGCTCTCGACCCCGCTGATGCCCGCGTTGTTCACCAGCACGTCGAGCCGGCCGCAGCGCTGCGCGACCTGCTCGAACATCTTGGCGACCGCGGCGGAGCTGGAGACGTCGGCGGCGATCGCAATGCCGCCGAGCGGGGCGGCGGCCTTCTCGGCCAGGACCGGATCGAGGTCGTTGATCACGACGCTCGCGCCCTCCTCGACGTAGCGCTTGGCGATCGCGAGGCCGATGCCGCGCGCGGCGCCCGTGATCAATGCGACCTTGCCGTGCAGTCGGTTCATCTCCGCTCTCCTTGTCGAGGGGGTTTCATCATGCCACGATTCGGCGTGTCGTTCAGCACGCGCATCGCGACGCCCGGTGACCTGGAACGCCTGCTGCCGCTGATGCGCGAGCTGTGGAAGCACGAGCACATGGAGTGGGACGACACGCGCACGCCGGCCGCGCTCGCGCGGCTGCTCGGCGACCCGTCGCTCGGCCGCGTGTGGATCTCCGAGGACGCAGGCCGCGCAATCGCGTACCTCGCGCTCTGCTTCGGCTACAGCCTGGAGTTCTTCGGCCGCGACGCGTTCGTCGACGAGCTGTTCGTCGATCCCGCGTACCGGAACCACGGCCACGGCGCGCACCTGCTCGCGATCGTCGACGAAGCCTGCGCCGAGCTCGGCGTGCGCGCGCTGCAGCTCGAGGTCGACCACGTGAACGAGCGCGCCAGGAGCCTGTACGTGCGCGCGGGCTTCACGGATCACGACCGCTTTCTCATGACCAAGCACGTGAAGGCGAGCTAGCGGGCCGGCAGCTCGACCGACCTCGCGCCGATGCGCTCGGCCAGGCCCGCGAGCGCGTCATCGAGTGCGCGCTTGCGCGCGCGGGTGGGGCGCACGCCCGGCTCGAAGTAGAGCTTCTCGACCACCAGCACCGAGCGCTCGCGATCGTGGCGCGGGTCGAGGCGTCCGATGAAGCGATCGCGCTCCAGGATCGGCAGCACGTAGTAGCCGTAGCGGCGCTTGGCCGCAGGCGTGAACGCCTCGAAGCGGTAGTCGAAGCCGAACAGCCGCTCGACGCGCTGACGGTCGCGCAGCAGCGGATCGAACGGCGAGAGCAGCCGCGTTCGCTCGGGCACCGGCTTCGCGCGCCGCAGCCGCGCTTCCCAGTCGGGCAGCGCGAACGCGCCGCGCGGCCTGGCCCCGTCGACGCCGTGCACCGACACCGGCGCGATCCGCCCGGCCGACACCGCAGCGCGACACCAGGCCGCGGCGCGCGCGACCGGGATCGCGGCCCAGAACCGTGAGAGCTCGGTCGGCGTCGCGACGCCGAGCCGCTCGAGCGCGGAGCTGCACGCCCACTCGACGTGGGCTCTCGGGCTCGGCGAAGGCTGCGCGTGCACCTCGGGCAGCACGCGCTCGATCAGGTCGTAGACCTTGTGGAAGCTCTCGCGGCCCGCGATCGCGAGCCGGCCGGTCCGCCACAGGAACTCGAGCGCCATCTTCTCGGGCGTCCAGTCCCACCAGCCGGTCGCGGGCCGGTCCGCGCCGCGCTCGAAGTCGCGCGCGCGCAGCGGACCCTCGCGCCGGATGCGCCGGTGCACGCGCGCGATCGTGCGCGTGGGCTCGTCGCCCATCCGCTCGCGGAACCAGCGCATGCGCTGCGCGCGCTCGGCGAAGCTCGCGAAGCGCGGCTTCCAGTGCGGGAACAGGGCGACCGGGATCAGCGACGCGTCGTGGGTCCAGTGCTCGAAGATCGCGCGCTTCTCGAACGCCAGCCGGTCGAGCAGGTCCGGGCGATAGCCGTCGAGCCGCGCCCCGATCGTCAGGTGGTGCGCGCGCTCCACGCGCGAGATCGAGTCGACCTGCACGAAGCCGAGCTTCTCGATCAGGCGCTCGACCGCGCGCAGCGTCGCGCGCCGCGCCGGGTCCTCGAGCAGACCCTGCGCGTCGAGCAGCAAGGTTCGCGCGTGAGCGGCGCTGATCTGCGGGACCATGCGCTCGAGCTTAGCGCGGCGGAGGGCCCGCTCCGGTATCCTCGAATGCGGGCAGGGAGCCGAGGAGGAGCGATGACGGAGCTGCGCGTGGGCGTGATCGGGGCGGGCGTGATGGGCAGCGGCATCGCGCAGACGCTCGCGGTCTCGGGCTACGAGACGGTCTGCTGCGACCTCGATCCCGCCGCGCTGGAGCGCGCCAAGGTTGGCGTGGTCTCGGGGCGCTTCGGCATGGAGGGCGCGGTCGCGCGCGGCAAGCTCACCCGCGAAGCCATGCGCGAGGCGCAAGCGCGCCTCACCTGGAGCGACGAGCTGGCGATGGCCGCGGTCGCCGACCTGATCGTCGAGTGCGTGCCCGAGCGGCTCGAGCTGAAGGTCCGCGTCTTCCGCGAGCTCGATCGGCTGGCGAAGCCGACCGCGATCCTGGCCTCCAACACCTCCGGCTTCCCGATCGCCGCGCTCGCCGCTGCCACCGACCGGCCCGAGCGCGTGGTCGGCTGGCACTGGGCGTCGCCGCCGCCGGTGATGAAGTTCGCCGAGATCGTGGCCGCCGAGCACACCAGCCAGACCACCATCGAGACGGTCTGCGACGTGGCGCGCGCCTGTGGCAAGAACCCGGTGGTGGTGAAGGACACCGCCATGGCCTGGGGCTTCGTCGCGAACCGCGTGTACTTCGCGATGCTGCGCGAGGCGCGCGCCGTGGTCGACGAGGGCGTCGCGACGCGCGAGCAGGTGAACCAGCTGATGGTCGACTGCTTCCGCTGGCCGGTCGGTCCGTTCGCGATGGTCGAGGGCGCGACCCGCGGCTGGAAGTGAGCCGCGCGTGATCGCCACGCACACCCTCGACGGAACCGTCGTGCGTCTGGTTCCGCTCTCGCCCGTGCACGCCGCGATCGACGCGCGCTGGATGGCCGACGCAGAGGTGCGTCACTGGCTGCACCGCTCCGAGGACGGACCGGAGACCCGCACGCGCGGCGCGATCGAGCGCAAGATCGGCGAGGTGCTCGCGGATCCGACCGAGCTGCGCTTCGTGATCGAGACCAAGCAGGGCCTGCCGATCGGCGACGTCGGGCTGCTCGGCATCCACCCGCACGGGCGCGCGGAGCTCTCGATCAAGATCGGCGAGCGCAGCCACTGGTCGGGCGGCTACGGCACCGACGCCATCCGCCGTCTGCTCGCGTTCGCGTTCGGCGAGCTGGGAATGCGGCGCGTGACGCTGATCGCCGACGCCGACAACGCGCGCGGTATCCGCTGCTACGAGAAGTGCGGCTTTCGGCACGAGGGCCTGCTGCGCGCGCACCGGCTGCGCTACGGCAAGCCGCTCGACATGGTGACGATGGGGATTCTGCGCGAGGAGTTCCGCTCGAGCGCGGGTGATGCCGGCGGAGGCTGACGGGCCGGAGCCGCGACTGCCGGCGAAGAGCCGCGCCGAGGCCGAGGCCTGGTCGCTGGTGCTCGCCGCCGAGGGCATCGCGCACGGGCTGCTGGTCAGCGAGGGGCGCTTCAGCGTCGAGGTCGACGAAGCGGACGCGGTCCGCGCGCGCGCGCTGCTCGAGCGCTGGGCGCGCGAGAACGCGCCGGCGCCGGCAGCGCCGCCCGCCGCGCACGCTGACGTGCCGACCAACGCCGGGATCTGGATCGCGCTCGCGCTGGTGGGCTTCTTCGCCGTGACCGGAGCGTGGAGCGACACGAGCGAGTACTTCCGCCTGGGCGCGGCGGACGCGCGGCGCATCGCGACCGGCTTCGAGCTCTGGCGCACGGTCACGGCGCTCACGCTGCACTCCGATCCCGCGCACGTGCTGGGCAACGCATTTTCGTGTGCGGTGTTCGGGACGCTCTTGCTGCGCCGCTACGGCGTCGGTGTGGGCGCCTGGCTCCTGCTCGGCTCGGGGGCGCTCGGCAACCTGCTCACCGCGCTCTGGCACGGCTCGCAGCACCGCTCGGTCGGCGCGTCGACCGCGCTGTTCGGCGCGATCGGCGCGCTGGCCGCGACGGAGCTCGTGCGGCGCCGGCGGCTCCGGCTGGGTTGGAACCAGGCGTGGCTGCCGATCGCGGGCGGGGTCGCACTGCTGGCCATGCTCGGCACCGGCCGCGGCAGCGACTTCGGCGCGCACGTCACCGGGCTCGCAGCCGGGGCGGCGCTCGGCGTCGCCGCCGCGCACTCGCTCACCACGCTGCCCGCGTTCGGCACGCAGGCCGCGCTCGCGCTGGGCGCCGTGGCCGTGATCGCGGCCGCCTGGGCCGCGGCGCTCTCTTAGTGCTACTTGGCGTCGGGCCGGGTCTTCAGGGTCACGACCGGCAGGTGCGAGCGGCGCAGCACGCGCTCGGCGGTGCTGCCGAGCACGACGTGCGCGAGCCCCGTTCGGCCGCGCGTGCCCATCACGATCAGGTCGGCCTTCGCGCTCTCGGCGGTGTCGAGGATCGATACGTCGGGCCGGCCGTGCGAGACGACCGTCTCGACCTTGCAGCCGGTGAGCGACTTCGCGATCGAGGCGAGCTTCTCGCGCGCGGACTTCTCGATCGCGGCCAGGATGGAGGTCTGATCGAGCTCGGGGCTTCCCGCCAGCAGCACCGGCAGGTCGCAGCTGTGCTGGACGACCAGCGCGGCGCCGGTCTTCTCGGAAAGCTGTCGCGCCCAGGCCAGCGCGAGGTCCGCGTCGGGCGAGAAGTCCGTCGGCACCAGCAGGCGCCCGTAGCGCCCGGGCCCGGGCGAGTCGTCGTGCGCGGTCAGCACCGGGCTGTGCGCGAGCCGCGCGACGCGCTCCGCGACGCTGCCGAACACCACGTGCGCGATGCCGGTGTGCCCGCGCGTGCCCGCCGCCACCAGATCCGCCCCGATCTCCTCGGCGCGCGTGCAGATCGCGCTCGACGGCTCGTCGGTCGAGAGGTAAGTCGTCGCTTTCAGGCCCTGCGCGCGCAGGCTCGCCTGCAGCGTCTCGAGCTGCTTGGTCGCCTGGTCGCGCGCCTCCTGGATCCAGGCCGGCGAGAGACCCGTGGCCATGGCCGCGAGCAGGTGCGGCGGGATGTACGCCGACGTGAACAGCTCCAGCTCTGCGTCGAACAGCTTGGCGAGTGCGCAGGCGTGCGCGAGCGCGCGATCGGCGTGCGGAGAGAAGTCGGTGGCGACCAAGAACTTCTTCACGGCTTGGCTCTCCCGGGCTTGCTCGAATCCACGAGCTTGCGCAGCTCGTTCAGTCGCGCCTCCACATCGGGCGGAACGGTTTCACCCGACGCGCCCCCGTAGGCCAGGACAGTGTACTCCTCGAGTACCGCGTAGGCCTTTTCGGCGAAGGGCCCACCCGGGTCGATGCGGATCGAGCTCTCCAGGTGCTGCTCGGTCTCGGAGACCCAGCTGCCCTGGTCCAGGCGCGCGTCGATCGCGCCCAGCAGGTAGTAGGCCTCGGCCTGCTCCGCCTTGCCCGACTCGTGCCGCGCGATCAGGCGGTGCAGCTCGCTCGAGGCCGACAGGTCGTAGACCAGCGCCACGCGATCGGCCGGGAATTCCGAGAGCGCGCGCCCGCGCTCGAGCTGCGCGCGCGCGACGGCGAGCTTCGGCTCGGCCTTGCCCGAACCCGCGAGCTCGCGCAGCTGCGCGCTCCAGGCGGCGAGATCCATCGCCAGATAGCGCGGCATGTCCGGGCGCTTGGCGAACTTCTCGAGCGCCGCGCGCGGCCGCGCGTAGTCGCGCTGCACGCGGACGCAGACCACCAGATAGGACGTGAGCTCGCCGTCGAGGTCGAGCTCCGAGGGCGCGATCGAGGCGTCGGCGAGACGCGCCTCCCAGAGCGCGAGCGCCTGGTCGAACTGACGCGTGGCGACGAACAGGCGCGCCTGCGCGCGCGGCTCGAGCGCCTTCACGCCCGGATCGCCGGTCAGCTTCGCCGCGATCGGGAAGTCGCGCGCCTTCGGCAGCCGCGAGTGACAGGCGACACAGTTCTCGGTCAGCTGCGCGACGTAGAACTGCGCCTCGGAGTAGCGGCCCAGCGCGTAGCGTTGGCGGATCTCGGCGACGTCGCGCGTGAGCGAGCGCGAGATCTGGCCGAAGCCGGGGTCGCGCGCGCCGGTGTGCTTCTCCACGTCGCCGGCCGCGGCCGCAAGCGTGGTGAGCCAGGCCTCGATCTTCGGCTTCTCGGCCGGTGACTGGAAGCGCTGCTCGTCGAGACTCACGGGCAGGAGCTGCGCGATCGCCTCGTAGACCTCGTGCATGGTCTCGCGCAGGCGATTCGCTTCCTCCGGATCGGCGGCCGCGAGGCCGAGCGAGGCGGCAGAAAGCCCGAGGATCACAGTCACGCCGACGCACCGAGCGGAAGCTCTCGAACACCCCATGCCAAGCGTTGTAGCGGACTCGCGCGCGCATGCGAGAGGGGCGATCGGCCACAGCGGGGAGCGCGGTCGCGCCGCGCGCCGGGGCTCAGTCGGGCTTGAGATCGACCGTCGCGACCACCGGCAGGTGATCCGACGCGCGCCGCGCGGCCTCGCTGTGGTGCGTGCGCACGCGCGCCACGCGCGCGCCGCGCGCGTACACGCGGTCGAGCGCGAGCACCGGGCGCGCGGCCGGCCAGGTCGGCGGCCAGGCCTCGTTGTGGTGCAGCTGCGTGAGCTCGTCCTCGAGGCGCCGCGTCGCGGGGCAGCGGCGCCACGCGTTCATGTCGCCGAGCAGCACGGTCGGCCCTTGGAGCTGCGGATGGTCGAGCAGCTGACGCACCTGCCGCTCGCGCGTGCGATCGACCAGCGCGAGGTGCGTGGCCACGATCGAGACGTGATGCTCGTCGCGCGCGAACTGCGCGGCGATCGCGGAGCGGCGCTCGAGCCGCGAGAACGACAGATCGAGCGTGAACACCGACGTGAGTGGCCAGCGCGACAGGATCGCGTTGCCGAGCTCGCCGCGTCGGTGGACACGGGTCGAGGCGAACGCGAGGTACAGCCCCAGCGAGTCGGCCAGCGCCGGCAGCGGGTCCTCGGCCTCGAACGGGCGCAGCGCCTCCTGCAGCGCGATCACGTCGCTGTCGAGCTCGGCGATCACCTCGGCCGCCATCTCCGGGGCCCAGGCGTTCCCGCCGCGTGGTCCGGACCAGCGGTGCACGTTGTAGGTCGCGACCTCGAGCGAGCCTGTCGGGCCCGGGCTCTCGCGGGGATCCGCGGGCGCGCGCACGGTTGCCAGATAGGGCACGCGAGCCGCAAGCCGGCTGCGACGTTCGGCGAGCGGGTCCGGCTCGCGCCGCGTCCTCGATCCCAATATCCGCACGGATCTCTTCATCGTCCGACCACCGACGATAGGTTATGCCCGCAGGGGGTGCTCGTCGCGCGAAGGCGTGGCATCGTTCGCACGAACCGCAGGAGATCCCCGCATGTCCGATGAGCTCGAGAAGCGCCGGCGCGGCCTCGAAGAGGCGTTCTTCAACAAGTACAACGAGGAGCTGCTCGCGAAGCTGCGCGCCAAGGAGGCGGCAAAGCAGAAGAAGCAGGGCCTCTCGGCGCAGACCGGCATCTCCGACGAACGCGTGCTCGACGATCTGCTCGGCGCCGGTGTCGAGCCCGAGACGCTGGCGGCGCTGGCGCTCGCGCCGCTGATCCTGCTGGCGTGGCGCGACGGCGTGCTCGAGGAGCGCGAGCGCAGCGCGATCCTGCGCGCGGCCGACGAGCAGGGCCTCTCGCACACCAGCACCGCGTACCAGCTGCTCGAGAAGTGGATGAACGAGCGTCCGGGCGACGAGCTGGTGGCCGCCTGGAAGGGCTACGTCGAAGCGCTGCGCAAGAACCTGTCGCCGCCCGCGTACGCCGCGCTGCGCAAGGACATCATCGACCGCACGACCAAGGTCGCGCGCTCCGCGGGGGGATTTCTCGGCTTCGCGCGCGTGTCGCCGCAGGAGAAGGAGCTGCTCGCGCGCATCGAGGCGATCCTCGCGTGATCAAGACGGTGGAGGAGCGGGTCTGGGCGTTCGATCTGGAATGGGTTCCGGATCCGCTCGCCGCCCGGCTCCTGCACGACGTTCCGGAGTCGGTCGACTCGCCGCGCGAGCTCATGGAAGTGATGTGGCGCGCGGGCGGCGCGACCGACGAGGATCCCACGCCTTTCCTCAAGACGGCGGTGTGCCGGATCGTGTCGATCGGGGTCGTCGAGCGGCGCGTGAAGGCCGGCAGCGACGAGGCGGTGCTCGCGCTGCTCTCGCTGCCGAAGGATCCCGCGAACGCGGACGAGGCGCGCGAGGCGAGCCTGGTCTCGACGTTCCTCGAGGCGGTCGGCAAGCACCGGCCGCAGCTGGTCGGCTTCAGCTCGCAGGACTCCGATCTCAAGATCCTGATCCAGCGCGGTGTCATCCTGGGCGTGCAGGCGTCGGGCTTCGCACGTCGGCCGGCGAAACCGTGGGAGGGCGTCGACTACTTCGCGCGCGGCAGCGACTGGAACGTCGACATCAAGGAGATCCTGGGCGGCTGGGGCAAGGCGGTGCCGTCGCTGCACGAGCTGGCGGTGCAGTCGGGCATTCCCGGCAAGATGGATGTCGACGGGAACGACGTCGCAGCGCTGTGGCTCGAGGGCCGGCTGGCGGAGATCGTCGCGTACAACGAGTTCGACGCGCTGACCACGTATCTGGTCTGGCTGCGCATGGCGCACTTCGCGGGCCACTTCTCGGCCGGCGAATACCAGCGCGAGCAGGGCCTCGTCGAGGCGCTGCTCGAGCGCGAGAGCGTGTCCGGCGGCAAGCCGCACCTGGCGCGCTACCGGAAGGAATGGCAGCGGCTTCGCGCCGCGATCGGAGGGCGCTGATGGGACTGCTCGATTCTCTGCTCGGCTCTGGCACGGGGCTCGCGGCGGGCGCGCCTGCACCCGACTTCACGCTCGAAGACCAGAACGGCAAGCGCGTCTCGCTCGCCGACTTCCGGGGCAGCCGCAACGTGGTCGTCTACTTCTACCCGAAGGACGACACGCCGGGCTGCACCAAGGAGGCGTGTCTGTTCCGCGACCAGTTCGAGGACTTCAGCGACGCGGGCGCCGAGGTGATCGGCATCAGCAGTGACTCGGCCCGGTCGCACCGCGCGTTCGCGGCCAAGCACGAGCTGCCGTTCACGCTGCTCTCGGATCCCGACGGAGCGGTGCGCGCGGCGTTCGGCGTGCCCGCCACGCTCGGACTCCTGCCCGGCCGCGTGACCTACGTGATCGACAGGCTGGGCGTGATCCGGCACGCGTTCAACTCGCAGCTGAGCCCGGCGCGCCACGTCGCGGAGGCGCTGCAAGTGCTCGGGCGCCTCGGCTAGACCGGCGCGCGCCGCTCGTGCCAGCCGGTCGCCTGCTCGTAGGCGTGAGCGGCGCGCAGGACCGTGACCTCGTCGAACGGGCGCCCCGCGATCTGCAGGCCGACCGGAAGCCCCGCGCGTGTGAAGCCGCAGGGCAGCGAGAGCGCCGGGAGTCCCGTCGCGTTGAACGGCGCGGTGCAGCGGATCATCGCGTTCAGCACCGGCTGCTCCACGCGCCCGAAGCGGATCGACTCCTGGCCGATGCGCGCGGCGACGATCGGTGTGGTCGGCGTGACCAACACGTCGACCGACTCGAGCGCCGTGCGCATCGCGGCTGCGAGCGCGTCGCGCGCCCGCAGACCCGACATGAGCGAGGCCGCGTCCGGCGTCGGTGAAGAGAGCAGGGCGAGCACGTCGGCGCCGAAGTCCGCGGGCCGCGTGCGCAGGGAGGTCGCGTGGATCTCCTGCGCCTCGGCGAGCACGATGCCGACCAGCGCAGCGAGCCCCGCCTCGACGCCGGGAACATCGACGTCGCGCACGTCGGCGCCGAGCCGGCGCAGCTCGGCGATCGCCTGCTCGACGGCGGCCTCGACTTCGGCATCGAGCTCGTCGAAGAAGTAGTCGCGCGCGACGCCGATCCGCAAGCCCCGCAGGCCCGCGCCGAGCTCGGCGGTGAAGTCCGGAACGGGCGTGCGCACGCTGGTGGCGTCGGACGGGTCGTAGCCCGCGATCGCGTTCAGCAAGAGCGCCGCGTCCTCGACGCTGCGCGTGATCGGGCCCGCGTGATCGAACAGGTAGGAGAGCGGCAGCACGCCCGTCTTGCTCACGCGCCCGAAGGTCGGCTTCAGACCGACGACGCCGCATACGGACGCGGGCATGCGGATGCTGCCGCCGGTGTCGCTGCCGGTCGTCGCGGTCGCGAGACCCGCCGCGATCGCCGCGCCCGAGCCGCCGCTCGAGCCGCCGGGAATGTGCTCCGGGTTCCACGGGTTCCGCGTGGGTCCGAAGTGCGGGTTGTTGGTGGTCACGCCGTAGGCGTATTCGTGCGTGTTGAGCTTGCCGAGCAGGATGGTGCCGGCCTCGCGCAGCCGCGCGGCGACCGAACAGTCGCGCGCGGGCACGTGATCGGCGTGGATCTTAGCGCCCGCGGTGGTGCGGATGCCGGCGGTCTCGAACAGGTCCTTGAGCGCGATCGGAATCCCGTGCAGCGGGCCGCGCGCCTTGCCGGCCGCGAGCTCGTCGGTCGCGCGGCGCGCGTCGTCGCGCGCGCGCTCGGCGCACACCGTGATGTACGCGTTCAGGCGCGGGTTCAGGCGCTCGATGCGGCGCAGGTACGCGTCGGTGAGCTCGAGCGGCGAGAGCTCGCGCGCGCGCAGCGCCCGCGCGGCGCGCGCGATCGTGAGGCCGTGCAGATCCAGATCGCCCATCGCTCGCTCCCCGTGCGTTTCCCGGATTCTGACAGACTCAAGGCGCGCGCGTTCGCGCGTCAGCGCACGCTCGGGTCGTACTTCATCGCGCACGCCACGTTGCCCTCGGTGTCGTGGAAGCGGACCAGCGTGCCGACGGTCGCGATCACGGTCTTGGGCTGCACGACCTTTCCGCCGTTCGCCTCGATCGCGGCCGCGACCGCGTCGATGTCGTCGACCGAGATCGTGCACTCGAAGCCGATCATGCCGGCGCCGGCGACCGCCTCGTGCCGGCGGGTGAGCGCGCCCTGGACGCCCGGATCCGAGTCCGGGCCCGTCTGAATCAGGAAGAAGTCGGGCGGGCCCCAGGCTCTGAACTGCCAGCCGAACACGCGCTCGTAGAAGCGGCGCGCGCGGGCGAGGTCGTCGGCGTGGATGTCGAAGTGGCGGACGTTGTTGGCCATGGCCGGAGGATATTCGCGACGCGGTTGTCGCGCTTGCGGTATCGTGCCAGATCATGCCGCGAACACGACAACCGGACGTGCGCATCCGCTCGCTCGCCGTCACGTACTCGAGCGGCTACACGATTCCGCCCCACCACCACGACTGGGCCCAGCTCATCTACGCGTCGCGCGGCGTGATGAGCGTGCGCACTTCGACCGGCGCGTGGGTGGTGCCGACGCACCGCGCGGTCTGGGTGCCGGCCGACATCGAGCACTCGATCGAGATGTCGGGTGAGGTGGCGATGCGCACGCTCTACCTCGCCCCCGGACTCGCGCGCGACGTGCCCGAGATCTGCTCGGTGGTGAACGTGTCGCCGCTCCTGCGCGAGCTGATCCTGCACGCGGTCGAGCTCGGACCGCTCGACGCGGACGAGCCACGGCACGCGTGCTTGATCGGCGTGATCCTCGATCAGCTCGCGACGCTGCCCGCGGTGCCGCTGCGCGTGCCGGCGCCGAGCGATCCACGCGCGAAGCGCGCCGCGGACTGGCTGCGCGCGCACCCGAGTGAGGGCGCGAGCCTCGAGCGCATCGCGCGCAGCGTGGGCGCCAGCAAGCGCACGCTCGAGCGGCTGTTCCGGAACGAGACCGGCATGAGCTTCGGCGCCTGGCGGCAGCAGCTGCGTCTGTTGCAGGCGCTGCCGCTGCTCGCCGCGGGTGAGCCGGTCACGAGCGTCGCGCTCTCCGTCGGCTACGAGAGCACGAGCGCCTTCATCGCGCGTTTCCGCCAGGTGCTCGGCACCACGCCCGGCCGCTACTACAGCTCCGCCGAGCTCTGAGCGCGCGCCCGAGTCAGACCCGACCGTGTGACTCGCCGCGCACGCGCGCGGACTGGCCCTTCACGAACGGACCCTCGTCGATGCCGAGCACGTGCGGGCTTCGCGTCATCCGGCGAAGCGCGCGCGCAGATCGGCGGTGCTGGTCCTGCCCGCGTCGGCGAGCGCCTGCAGCCAGAGCGGATCGGCCAGGTCGCCGGCGCCGAGCCGGATCATGTACTGACGCGCTACGGTGTAGGTCTCGGAGCGCACGTCGACCAGACGCACGCGCGTGCGGCCGGTCTTGGGATCCATCAGCTCGGCGAACGACATCGCGACGATCTTGCCGTTCTGGCGCGTGATCATGCAGTCGCCGCCGCCCTCGAGGATGGTGCGCGCGGCGCCGTAGCCGAGGTCGCGCGTGTACTCGCTGTCGAACGGGATCGGGTCCGCGCAGCGCAGCTCGTAGCCGATGTCCTTGGCGACCAGCTTCACGGAGATGCCGCGGCGCGCGAAGCGCTGCTTGAGTTCGCCCTTCAGCACGTTGCCGAGCGGCAGCTCGGAGAGCCGCACGTGTCCGTGGTCGTCGCGCTCGGCGCTCTCGATGCCCTGGAGGTCGGCGGGATCGAGCAGCTCGGCGATGCCCTCGGCGAGCACGACCGTGCCGTTCTCGTCGCCCATCGCGCGGCGCTTGATGATCGAGCCCTCGATCACGTCGGCGAGCTTGGCGAGCGCGAGTTTCTCGCCCGAGAACTCCTCCGGAATCAGCGTCAGCGTCGCGCCCGCGGCCTTGCCGATGCCGAGCGCCAGGTGACCGGCCTTGCGGCCCATCGCGACCAGCAGGTACCAGCGGCTGGTCGCGCGCGCGTCCTCCATGATCGTCTCGACCAGCGACACACCGACGTGTCGCGCCGTCTCGTAGCCGAACGTGACGATGCCGCCCGGCAGCGGCAGATCGTTGTCGATGGTCTTGGGCACGTGCACGACCGAGATCGCACCGCCGGCCTGCGCGGCGACGCGGCTGGCGCTGAACGCGGTGTCGTCGCCGCCGATCGTGATCAGGTGGCGCACGCCGAGCGCGCGCAGGCTCGCCACCACGTTGTCGAGCTTCTTCGCATCCTTGGTCGGGTTCGAGCGCGAGGTGCGCAGGATCGAGCCGCCGCGGAAGTGGATGCGCGAGACGTCCCGGATCTCGAGCGGCAGCACCTTCGAGGTGATGCCCTCCGAGAGCCACTGGAAGCCGTCGAGCACGCCGATCACGCGCGTGCCGCGGTTGCGCGCCTCGATCGTGGCGGCGGAGATCACGCCGTTGATGCCGGGCGCCGGGCCGCCGCCGACGAGCAGGGCCAGAGTCGGAGTCGAGGAGTCGCTCATGCCTGGACCGTGCCCCACGCCACGCGCCCACACAAGGATCGGCTCCGGGCATAGAATGGCCGCGTGAGGCGGGAGGGCGCATGAACGAGCTCGAGCGCAAGCGTGCCGCCAATCTGTGGGAGCCGTTCGTCCGCAAGTTCCCGCCGATCGCGAAGTCGTGCGAGTTCACGGCCTCGCCGACCATCACCTTCGCCGACATCGGCGGGCTGGAGGAGGCGAAGGACGAGCTCTTGACCTACGCCTGCGCCGCCACCGAGCCCGAAGTCTACGAGCGCTGGGGCACGTTCTCGACCTCGGGGCTGCTCTTGATCGGCCCGAACGGATCGGGCAAGACGCTGCTCGCCGCCGCGCTCGCGGCGCGCACGGAGACGCCCTTCCTGGCCATCCGCAGCCCGCGCCTGGCGCTGCAGATCCTGCACGCCGGCGGCAAGGTGGGGGAGCTCCTGCAGGGGTGGCAGGAGACGCTGGCCGAGATCAAGCGCATCACCGTGTTCTTCGACGAGCTCGACTTCGCGCACGACCCGTCGCTCGGCGCGCCGCGGCTCGACCTGCCGACCACGCAGCTCAGTGACTTCCTGCTGGAGCTGATCGACACCACGATCGGCGTGACCTCGACGCTGATGCTGGGCTCGACCAGTCGCCCCGACACGCTCTCGCCGGTCTACTTCGAGCCCGGACGTTTCGAGCGCATCGTGTCGGTGACCCCGAGCGTGCCCGGCGACGTGATCGCGGCGCTCGGCATCCACGCGCAGGCCGCCGAGAAGCGCGCCGGCCGCAAGCTGTTCGAGCGCATCGACTGGCTGCGCGTGATCGAGCAAAACCGCGAGTCGTCGATCGGGAACTGGGTGCGGCTGATGCACGCGGTGCTGCGGCGCAAGGCGCGCTGCGACGCGGCCGACGACAAGCCCGGCCTGGTCATGACGGAGGACCTGATGGCCGAAGTCGACCGCTTCAAGAAGGCCACCGGGCGCTTGCCCGTCGCGAGCGGCCGCTACCTGTGAGCGCGAGGCCGCTCGCGCCCGCGTCGGGCTAGCGCGACCAGTAGGTCGCGTAGGAGCACAGCGCCCAGGTCCCGAGCAGGATCCAGAGCACGGCTCGCGCGCGGCCGAGGTGGGTCGCGACGAGGTCGAGCCCGAGCCCCCCGAACGCCGCGAACGGCACCAGCGCCGAGAGCCCGTAGAACGCCTTGCACTGGGCGTAGAAGGGCAGGCGCAGCGAGAGCGAGAGCAGCGCGAACGAAGTGACGAGCGCCACGCCGAGCACGAGCGCCCACTCCGCTTGCGGCTCGCGCACGAAGCGGACGAGCGCGGTGCGGAGCCCGAGCAGAACCGCGACGGTCGGCACCAGCGCGAGCCAGTAGCCGGTGAGCATCAGCTCGTAGCGCCACGGCGGCGCGTCGCTCGCGCTCGCCATGCCGCCGATCAGGGCATCGCCGAAGAGCGTCGAGTAGAGCGCGTCCGGACAGCCGTTCCAGGCCGAGAAGATCGGACGAGTCAGTGAGTCGCCGAAGCGCAGATAGTCCCACGCGGTGCGGTAGCCGGGATCCTGCCACCACAGGAAGCCCGACGCCGCGTCCCAGTTTCCGACCAGTGGAGTGCCGAAGTGCCAGGCCACGCGTGCGTAGCTCCAGCCCGCCACGAGGACCAGCCCGAGCGACACCGCGCCCAGACTCGCGAGCCAGGCGCGCAGCGACCGCTCGCGGCGCGCGAGCAGCCGCCCGCCGAGAACGGCGAGCACGGCGGCCGCTACGAGCAGCGCCGAGACCTTCGTGAGAAGCGCGAGACCGAGCAGGACCCCGAGCGCGAGGTGCGCGAACGTCGAGCGGTCGTCGCGCGCCAGGATACGCAGACACAGCCAGACCGCGGACGAAGCGAAGGCGGCGGTCCAGACCTCGTTCGTCACGTACTGCGCGAGGTAGAGCTGCATGGGCACGAACGCGCCGAGCACGAAGCCGGCGAGCACGCGCCGTGGCTCGCCCGGGAACAGGATGCGCAGGCTCGCGAGGATGGCCGCGCACTGCACGACCACCGCGAGTGTGTTGAACGCGCGAAGGACCTGCAGCGCCGCGAGGCCGTTGTCGACGAGCGCGAAGATCGCCGTGCCCGCGGCGTAGTACAGCGGCGGGTGGTACATGGCCCAGCCGTCGCTCGCGAGCGGAAGGCGGTGCTCGGTCAGGATGAAGTGCATGTAGGCGAGATGCGCGGTCGAATCGAAGCCGAGCTCCGGATCGAGCGCGCGGTTGTGCCAGGCGAGCGCCGCGATCGCGAGTGCGCTCGACGCGAGCAGCCAGCCGGAGCGCGGCTCGGGCACGAAGCGCGCGCCGACGAGCGCACTCGCGGCCGTGAGCGCGAAGGCGGCGAGCCAGGGCAGGCTCGCGCGCAGCGCCTCGAGCATCGGGCTCGAGTGCTCGGGGTCCGGATCCCATTCCCTCATCGGCGTGGTGGCGAGGCGTACCGGCTTGGCTTCGCCGTCCGGCGCGATCGTCGTCCAGCTCGCGTCGCTGGTCACGAGCAGCCCCGGACCTTCGAGCGCGAGCCAGACCGCGGGCGGCCCCTCGCTCGCGCGCACGTGCACCGCGATCTCGTTCGGACCGACACGCAAGAGCGCCGTCACGTCGCGCTCGCGCGCGCGTTTCCAGTCCGTGTCGGCCGCGTCGGTCGCGAGTCCCGTCTCGACGCCGTTCACCCGCACCGCGCCCGCGCGGTGCACGCGCACGCGCAGCCTCGCGCGCGGAGGCAGCGTGTCGAGCGTGAACGCCTTGCGGAAGATCCGCTCGCGTTCCTCGAGCACACGCAAGCGCGAACTCGGCTCGATCGCCTCCGTCACCCACTCGGCCGGCGGGTGCGCGGAGAGAAAGCGCGTCTCGGGGTCGAAACCAATCTGCCACGCGATCCGGCCTGCGGCCGCCGCAGCCACCAGCACGAGCGCAATCCACACGCGCGCGCGAACCTGTCCCCCTCGCTCCAAGCTCGCAAGGCTAGCGTGTTGACGCGACCCTGCGCGCGCGAAATCATGCCCAGCCTACGAGGAATGCCGATGCGCCTGGTTGCCGTTCTCCTGGGGCTCGCTGCGGGCGAGTCGGCGCTCGCGGATTCCGGTTGGAAGGAGCTCGCCCCCGGGGTCGAGCTCCGCATGCTCGAGGCGAAGCCGCCGAACGCCGAGGGCGACACGGGCATCGTGGTGCTGCGCGTCGATCCGACGACCTGGCGGCTCGAGCTGGTCGGCCAGAGCCAGAGCGGCGAGAGCTCGGGGCGCACCGCTCGGGAATGGGCGAGGCGTCACGATCTCGCGGTCGCGATCAACGCCGGAATGTTCCTCGAGGACTACACGACGCCGGTCGGCTACCTGGAGAGCAAGGGCCGGGTGATCAGCTCGCGCATCAACTCGTACCAGTCGGTGGCGGCCTTCGACCCGCGCGACCCCGCGAACCGGCCGCCGTTCCGGATCTTCGACCTCGACGTGCCGGGAGTCACGATCGAGTCGATCCGCGCCGACTACGGCTCACTCGCGCAGAATCTGCGGCTGATCAAGCGGCCCGGCTCGAACCGCTGGAGTCAGCAGGCCGAGCGCTGGAGCGAGGCCGCGCTCGGCGAGGACGAGGCGGGCCGGATCCTGTTCATGTTCTCGCGCACGCCGTTCTCGATGCACGATCTGATCCGCGAGCTGCTCGAGGCGAAGATCGGCATCGTCGCCGCGCAGCACCTGGAGGGCGGCCGGCTCGCGCAGCTCTACGTGAAGGTGGGCGACGTCGAGCTCGAGCTGCACGAGGGCGCGGGCAGCGCCTCCGCGTGGCCGATCCCGAACGTGCTCGGCGTCACTCGGAGATCGGCTGCAAGATAGGCGGCGCGAGCCGCGGGTACTCGTACGCGCCCACGTCATAGGCGGCTCCCTGCGGGCGCGGGACCTGATCGTGGTCGAACGGCACCGTGTCGAGCGTCGTGCCCTGGTCGATCGCCGCGCTCGACGCGAGCAGGTGCGCGTCGAAGCGCGCAGCGTCGACGACGCCGGGATTGCCGCCGAACAGGTTCGTGCCGGTGGTGGTGCGCCGGCCCGCGTTCGTGAAGTTCGCGACGCTGTCGAACACCAGGTTGTTGCGCACATCGGTGTCGCTGGCGCCCGCGCCGACGTGAATGCCGTCGGTCGCCTGCGCGAAGATGGTGTTGTTGTAGACGCGCGCCCGCAGTGATCCGTAGTCGACGTGGATGCCGATCTTGTTGCCGTAGATGACGTTGTTGATCGCGACGTTGTCGTCGCCGCTCGACAGGATGATGCCCGCCCCGCGCCGGCCGGCACGCGCGTTGTGGTGGATGCGGTTGTTGCGCACGATGTTGCGATCGGACTCGTTCGCATGGCCGTTGAAGACACTCACGCCCCAGCCGGCGTTGTCGAACACCTCACAGCCGTCGATCAGGTTGTCGGGACTCGCGATGTAGAAGCCGTGATCGAAGTCCGTGACGCCGTTGCGGTGCACGCGCAAGCGCAGGAACTCGTTGTGGTGTCCCGTGACCAGCACGCCCTGCCCGGGTGCGCCCACGACCTCCGAGTCCTCGATCCGGACGTGATGGGACGAATTGCTCTTGGAGCTGGACCAGGTGATCTTCACGCCCTCGTACCGGACGTTGCGCGCGTCCAGGACGAGCCCGCGGACCACGACGTAGCTCGCCTGCGCACTTGCGAACATGAGCACGCGATGGGTCCCCGCGGGCGGCGCCAGCACGACCATGTCGCCCGGGTAGCTCGCGATCACGAGCGCGTTCGACCATGACGTGCCGCCGCGAATCGCGCCGTCGTTGGTGCTGACGGCCTCGGGGTACGTGCCCGCGTGCAGGTAGATCGTGTCGCCCGGTCCGGCCCGGTCGAGCGCGTGGCGCAGCGTCCGATACGGCAGCGCGAGGCTGCCGGCCGCGCCGTCGTTGCCGGTCGGCGAAACGTGACGCTCGACCGCGAACGCCCGCGGAGCGAGCGCGAGCAGAAGCGCCGCCAAGGCGAGTGCGAGGCCGCAGTGCCTCATTCCTGGCGAACCTCGTAGACCCAGAGCCCCACCTCCTGCATACGCTCCTGCAGACGCAGCACGAGCTCGGATCTTGCGACGAACCCGGGGTCGGTGGCTGTGAACGGGAGCACCAAGTAGCGGACTCCGAGCCTGTGCCAGAGCGCCCTCTTCGGATCGATGGCGATCGCGTACGCGTCAGTATGCCTCAGGCCGAAGCGGTCTACGGCTTCGGCACGACGCCCCACATCTCGTCGTGCGAGCCTGGCGGAGCCGGCCGGAAGAACAGCGTCGTCCACAGCCACGCGAGCGCTTCGGAGGGAACTTCCTTCACGCCCGTGCTCGTTCGCCACCAGGCTTGCGGGGACGGCCGGGTCGGCGTGGCCGCGAAGATGCCGACCTGCACCGGCGCACCGAACGCCATGCGGTAGAGCGCGCGCGAGCGGCGGCTGTGCACGCCCGAGGAGAACACGTCGAGGGCGTTGGTCGACTCGCCCGTGCGCGCGAAGAACTCGCGCACCATCACCGCGCTCAGGAACGAGCGGTCCTGTGCGGACGCGGGTGCGACGACCGCGACCACCGTGTCGTCGGGGATTCCGTTGCGCACCAGGTAGCTGCGCGCGCGCTCCGCGTAGCTCGCCGCGCCCCAGCGCTCGAACTCGTTGCTGATCGGGCCTCCGGTCGTGATCATGCGCTGGTAGCCGCCGCGGCGGAACGCGTCGATCGCCTGGTCGAGCTCCTCGGGCGGGAGCCAGCCCTCGACGATCAGCGTGCGCGCGCCGACCGGCTCGCTGGTGGCGAGGAACCCGTACACGTTGCGCGCTGCGAGCAGCGCGCAGGCCCCGAGCACCATGAGCACGACGAGCCAGCCCCACGCGGTGGGGAGCCAGAGCCAGCGTCGTCGAAAGAACGCGGGACGCTTCATCGCTCGTCGCGTCAGCGCACCGGGCTGTTCCGCCACAGCCGCTCGGCGATCGCGTCCTGTCCGCGCAAGCTCGGGTGGAAGCAGTCGCTGCCGTTGATGTCGTTCGGACCGAACGCGAGGGTGCCGACCGACGCCGTGAGCTCGTCGCTGTACTCGGCCGCGACCCGGATGCCGCGCGGGTTCAGGCCGTTGGCGTTGGAGTCGTAGGCGAGCGCCTCCTCGCGCAGGATCTCGTTGTAGCGGCGCTGGCGCGCAGCGATCGCGAGCAGGCGCTGGCTCTGCGTCTCGCCGGCGACGGTCGAGGGATCCGTCGCGATCCGGCAGATGTCCGCGACCTGCCAGACCGCGTCGCAGTTCACGTCGGACTCGAGGTCCTCCTTCGCCTGTCCCGCCGCGTACAGATCCTGCACGCGCGGCACGCTGCCGAGGTACACCGTCGCGTTCTCGGGCAGCGCGGCGGCGAGCGGCGAGAGCCCGAGTCCGATCGCCTCGCGCCACTCCTGATCCGAGAACAGCGGACTGCTGCACGCGCCGGGCGCGGCGCAGTCGCGGCTGCAGATGTCGTTGCCTCCGAGCAGCACGACGACCAAGTCCGGGCTCGGGCTCTGGCCGAGGATCCGCGCGGCCTGCACCTGGAAGCTGTCGTCGCCGCCGCGCATGCGCGCGCCCGAACGCGCGGCCGCCGAGTTGGCGCCGATCGCGGCGTCGAAGTGGCGGTAGCGGTCGAGCAGCGTGAAGACGTCGCCTTCGTCGCCGTCGAACCAGGAGTGCTCCGGCTGCTCGATGTCCGGGTACGCGCACTCGAGGATGCACTGCGGGCTCTGGTTGCACTCGCAGCTCGCACCGAAGCCGCGCGTGATGCTGTCGCCCGCGACGGCCATGCGCAGCGGCAGCTCACCCGCGCCCACGCGCGCGCGGCACACGGGCTGGACCGCTGCGAGCCCGGCCAGCGACGCGCGCAGCCTGCCGAGGTCGAGCGCGTCGCAGTCCATCGAGCCGCCCACCACGCTGCACTTCGCCGGATCGCCGATGCCCGGCTCGAGCTGCGCGAACGCGCGTGCGAGCACGACCCAGTCGAGCACGTTCAGGGTGCCGCCGTCGTCGTGGTCGCCGCAGGTGCAGGCGTCGCCGACGCCGTCCGGCGGCAGGTTCGAGTCGAGGTGGCTCGGGTTCGCGGCGTACACGCAGTTGTCGACGCCGTTCAGGCGCCCGTCGCCGTCGAAGTCCGAAGCGGACTGGGCGCGCGCGCTCGCGGCGCCGAGCACGAGGAGCAGGCAGACGATCCGGTGCATCCGGGCTCCACGGGAGGGTCAGAGCTCGAACGTAGCGCCTTCGACGCCGGGAACGAAGTCGAAGGGCTTGCGCGCGCGACGCGCGCCGTCGAAGCGCTTGTCGAGCTCGGCGTCGCTGTGACCGGGGTCATAGTGGAACGGCACGACGCGCCGCGCGCGCGTGGCGGTCGCGAACGCGAGCAGGTCGGCGAGCTGCGAGTGCCCCCAGCCGATCCGGCTCGCGTACTCCTCGTGCGCGTACTGCGCGTCGTGGATCAGCAGGCTCGCGTCGGCGGCCAGCTCGAAGCCCGACGTCCAATCGGGCTCGCGCGGGAAGTCGATCGAGCCGAGCGCCGGCTCGTGGTCGGGCAGGTAGGTCAGCGACGCGCCGTCCTCGCTGATCCGGAAGCCGACCGTGGGGCCCGGATGGCAGACCAGCGCGGAGCGGATCTCGAGCTCGCCCACGCGGAAGCGATCCTCCGTCACCACATCGTGTAGCTCGAGCTTGCACGGGAGATCGCGGAGTCGCACGGGAAAGAGCGGCGGCGACAGATAGCGAGTCAATCGCGCGCGCAGGTCGAGCGTGGTCGAGGCCGGTCCCCAGATGTGGATCTCGAGCCCGCGGAAGAACAGCGGCGCGAAGAAGCCCAGCCCCTCGATGTGGTCGAGGTGCAGGTGGGTGAGCAAGAGATCGATGCGGCGCAGCTCGGGCCCGAGCGTCGTGCCGAGCCGGCGGATGCCCGTGCCGGCATCGAGCACGAGCAGCGATCCGTCGCGGCCGCGCACCTCGACGCAGCTCGTGTTGCCGCCGTAGCGCGTCGTCTCGGGACCGGGCGTCGGCAGCGATCCGCGCGTGCCCCAGAGGGTGACTTTCACGACTCCGCACGCTTCCAGAAGATGCCCACCGCGCCGAGCTGCCGCCGCGCGCGGTCGACCAGCGGAACGCCGAGCCCCTCGATCTCGTGGCGCACGCCATCGAAGCTGCGGATCGTGAAGCGCTTGTGCGCCGGCCGCTGGTTCCGCAGCGCCACCACGATCGGGCGCTCGGCGACCGCGATCTCCGCGCCGTCGTCCTCTTGCGCCGGCAGCAGCTTCGACCACTGCTCCGCGTTCATCGGCTCGGTCTCTTCGAAACGCCGCCCCAGCAGCACCTCGGACGGCTCGTTGAAGAAGAGCAGAGTTCCGTCCGGCCCCATCAGGAAGATCGCGGTGGACAGGTAGCTCGCGAGCTGGCGCATCAGCAGGAGCTCCACCGGCCGATCGCCGCCGGGGCTCGCGAGATCGATCGGCCCCCCGGCGAGGGCCGTGCCGGGCGCGGGCGGCGCGCCGGGATCCCAGAAGATGCCCACCGCGCCGAGCATGCGAGCGCCCTGGCCGACCAGCGGAAAGGCGATGCCCTCGAAGCTGCGCGCGACACCATCGAGCCCGCGCACCCAGCCGGCGCGGTGCGACGGGCGACGCTGCTCGGTCGCGACGAACAGCGGCAGCTCCTCGCGCTTGATCAAGCTGCCGTCGGCGTTCGCGGGCCGGAACACCGTCGACCACTCGCCGCGCACGATCGCGCCCGTGTCTTCGAAGCGGCGCCCGAGCACGTCGGCGGCGGCCTCGTTGAAGTACACCAGGTCGCCGCGCGGATCGACCAGCACGATCGGCATCGTCAGCTGACTCGCCAGCCGCCGCATCAGGATCATCTCGATGCCCTGCTGCGCCATCGCGCGTCGTCCTCGCCGTCGGGCTCCGACACGGACACTATACGCCTGCTTCGCGCGCGGTCGGGGCTGCCGCACGGGACGCCCGCTCAGCGGGCGGCGAGCGCGCGCGAGCCGCCGACGACGATCGCGACCGACGAGAGCAGCACGAGTCCGAGCGTCGCGAGCGGCGACAGCGCCGGAACCTGCGGCGCGATCGTGCCGCGCAGCACGAGATCACCGAACAGCGTCAGCTCGACGTCGATTCCGCCTTCGCTCGTGAGCGCGATCTCGTCGACCGGAATCGTGACCGTCACGTCGAGCCCCCCGGTGCCCGGTGTGAGGACGACCGTGCCGGAGCCTCCGAGCGCGAACACGAGCGGCGACTCGGCAAAGTCCATCACGATCGGCTCCCCGCCCGGCGGCTCCACGACCATCGCGAGCGTGCCCGAGTCGAAGACCAAGTCGATCGGCGCGAGATCGACGCTCGCGGTCCCAGCCGCGCTCGGCGGATCCGCCGGCATGAGCTCGGGATCGAAGCGTCCCAGCAGCGACGCGAGCGTCACCGAGATGTCGATCACGAACGAGGACACGAGCTGCAGCGCGAACTGCGCCCCGCTCGACGACACGTCGCCCGAGAGGAACTGAAGCGAGACCGGAACAACGCCGTGGACCGGATCGGAGCCGAGCCCGACGTCCGCCTGCACCACGCCCGCGAACGGCATGTGGGCGACGGTGTCCGAATCCGACGCGCCGAGGTACGAGATCGCGAGCGTCGCCCCCACGCTGCTCGCACCCGAGTCGACGGTCAGCTCGACGAGCTCCGCAGCGGCGACACCCGCCCGACCCCCGACGGCGAGCACCAGCGCGAGCACAACCGCGAGCCGCAGCGAGCGCGCGACGTCGAGCCACCGAGCCATCGCCCGATCGTATCACCCCGGCGCGGCGACTCGCCTCCCGAGCCGAGCCGCGCGAACCGCGGACCGGCGGAGCCAAAGCCAACGGAGAGCGGCTCCGATGTCACCCGACCAGCCGACACCGAATCGCGTAAGTCTTGGTGGTCCCTACGGGAGTCGAACCCGTGTCTCCAGGGTGAGAAGGCGATCAAGGACCCCAAGAAATCAGGGACTTCGGACACTTAGCCGGCCGGTGGCGGACAGACGCGGCCACCCGCGGCGCGAGATCGTACCGAGAATCGTCCCGAGCCCGCTGGTGGTCGGTGCCGCGACGGCTCAAGCTGAGGCGAGCAGGGTGCGGACGCTGTCGCCTAATCTGCTAGCGCCTGGCGGATGTCAAAGAGCGCCGACGTTTCGTCCAGTTCGCCGGAGAGGAGCCAGTTCAGCCACCCGTCCATTATTCTCAGCGCGGCGCCCGACAGCTTGTAGGTCGTCAGCTCGCATGCCCCTTGCCCAGTGCCAACGGGTTGAAGCTGGTTCAGCCGCAGCACCGATCCGTCGGCGCCTCCCTCGATCGGTAGGCGATCCCACGCGAAATCGGGATACTCGGCGCGACGAATGCGCTCGACGAACGCCTTGTTGTAGCCGCTACGGGTGCCGTCCTGCGTGACGCTGTAGTAGGGCGCCACAAGCACGGTGCGGGTCGTTTGGTATCCCGCCATCCCAAGTGTCAGCTTCCTGTCGACGCGGTCGACGGCGTGCCCTCCGAGGATGATTGCCGGCCTTCGCTTCGCTCGAGACACGGCGCGAGCTTCGCCAGGAACGTCGGGCATTCCCGCAATCGGGACGCCTGGAGTTGTTCGACGATCACCTACTCGAATCGGACCAACGGTGTAGCGAGCTCGCGAGTGCTGCCGCGGATCCACCCGTCCCTCGGGGAACAAGCCCAGAGGCTCCTGCTCGATGAGCGGAATGAACGCGCGCAGTAGGCGACCGCGACAGAGCGACTTGCCGTCGTCAGTCTCCCACCAGGCTCCTGTGATCCAAGCCTGTACGGAATCGTCAGGGTAGTTCGGTGTCGGCGCGGCCACGCGAGCGCCAGACCTCGTCGGAGAACTCTGCCTCAATGTCGATCGGGAGCGAGTCGTCGCCCGCTAGGGAGTCAAGCCATTCCTGACCCTGTTCAAACACCTCGTCATATCGCGGCGCCGGCATGACGACTTGGCGCCCCAACACTGGCCGGCGCTCGGCGAGCTTAGCCATAACTCGCTCGCGCAATCCCGCGGTTGCCTTCTCCCGCCTCTTCTCGATCTTGCGATCACTCCGCGCCGGGGGACTGGTGTCCGGCAACGACGTCACGGGAGCCTCGCCCTCGTCTTCTGCCGGCTCGGCGACGACAGAGAAATCAAGTCGCTCGTTCGGCGCGGCGCGCAACATCGGGCGCGTCCTGTACACATAGTTGAGTAGATCGCCCGTGTCCTTGCCGAACTCGCGCACGCCACGACGCACCGCGAGCTCGACGCCAAGTGGGAGTCCGTTTCCAGCGCTGGTCACGGGGTGCTCTAGCCTGTAGCGCACCGTGTCCCCGTCGTACTGGCTCGAGTAGCGATGCTCGATCGCACCGGCCCGGGCGACTACTGGCGCAATGCGTGCGAACACCGCCGGGTCCCAGGGGCCGAAGTGGTAGAAGATCCAATTCGCACCCGTGAAGGTCTCGCCTCCATGACGCTTCGCATAGGCGAGGTCCGCAAGGTAGACGTACTTCACGAGATGGATCGGCCCAAGCTGTCGATCGAACCATTCGTCCGCTTCGCCAGCGACTGCGAGCGCGAATGCGATGACGGAGTCTACTCGGGGCACGTTCATTGGTACTTCGCGGCCGCCCCCTCGACCGGTCCCATTGGATCGGCAATTCTGGGCGCGAGCGGGAGCCTATGCGCAAAACCCTTGCCAATCAAGCCTTTACTGGGAGGCTGGGAGATCGGGGTGCATGAGTCGGCACGCGAACAGTCGTGCCTCGCCCCCATCAGCGCGAAATCTCGGAGAGGCGCTCCAGTGCCCAGTTGCCGGCCTCGGCGGTCAGCCTGTCGCCGCTGTCCGCCGCCTTGCGAGTGCGTTCCTGCAGGTTCCGCTCGATGAGTCTGCGAATCAGCCCGGCCGTGTCGGGAAATGTTGCTGCAAGTCTCGACAGAAGCAGCACTGCGGCGAATGACATGAGAGCCGCGGCAAGGCCGCTGAGCCACGATAGCGTGTGGAGACAAACCCCAGCGTACACGCAGCTCGCCACAGCCAGGATCAGGATGTTTCGGGACTGCCACGAAGGCTCAAGGGGGTTGAGGTTGAGCGCGCTCTGCATCGACGACGGAAGCTCGTCGAACACTACGAGCTGGAGTTCGCTCACCACAATCTGTACCGCGCGAGTGAATGTGCCGAAGGCGATGATCGCCACCGCCCACGCCAGAAGGTCGTCAAGGTGTTCTGGATGGTCGATCAAAGAGGGCCTGGATCCTCCTGCTCGTTCCCCCGATCAACGCCATGGTACTCGAAGGCGAGTCGAGGCAGAGGCTTGTACGGCAGCGGCCGGCCAAGGAGGCCGCGATGCTCAGGGGGAGCAGTGCCCACCCCGACGGTTCGGGAACGCTAGTCGCGCGCAGCAGCATGCGACCGTTCGAGTCAAGCACGCGGGCCTGCCACGTGCCGGTGCTGGTGGGCAGACGCAATCCGGATCCCGCGGGCACGCCGATCGCCGAAAACTCGAGCTGGATCCCGCAGGTGCTGGTCCCCGACCAGGAGAGACAGCCGCCGGAGTAGTACTGGAGCTCGAACCAGTCTCCGACCAGCTGCACCGATCCGCCTGTCGATGCGCCCCAGAGGGACGCGTAGAACTGCGGCGCCGCGATGACGCTCCACGAGAGGACCGCGTAGTCGTACTCGTCGGGCGCTGACGCTGGCACGTCCTCAAGGGTGAAGCTGAGCGCCACGACGCCGCCCACCGACAGCCCGAACGTCCACAGGACGAAATCAGGTGCGTCGCCGACCTCTGCAACGACTCCCTGCGCCTGGTAGGTGCCGAGGATCGGGGCGGCGTCAGCGCCGCGGGCAGCTACCGCGCCAACGACGGCCACGAGGATGAGCGAGCGGAATGGGGCGGGTGCGCGCATCGGGGGCTCCTTTGCCCCCCCCAATCGCGCCATCGTACCCGAACACGACGCTCCAGCCGGAGAAGGCAGCCTCGAAAGTCTCGATCGCGCGAATGCTCACTAGGGACTCGAGGCGCGCAATTCGTCCGAGCCATCCTGGCATGCTGGGGCGCGGACCGGAGTCACCGAAGTGGAACAATCTCCAGAGCCCGTCGGAGCTCAGGGAGGCCTCCCGGCGCAGCCCGCCGAGCGTCTCATCGCTGGCGCCGCATTCGTGGTCGCGATTGCGACGGCGCTTCTGGCGTTCTTCACCTTCCAGGCTGAGCGCGAGCACGACAGGCTCTCTGTGAGGCCCTCGCTCGCAATCGACCGGAATCTCGACATCAGCTTCGGGCCCCTCCGGCCGAGGCCCTTGATGAGTTTCTGCGATCCGGTTAGCAAGGCAGTGTTGCGACGATCCCTTGAACCTGAGCAATACGTGTCGATTCGCTACACCGAGAAGCTCGCCGACGCAGGTATCTAATCCTCCGTGGGGAGCGTGGGCGACTCGTACGACAACGCTCTGGCCGAGACGATCAACGGTCTCTACAAGACCGAGGTCATCCGGCGCAACGGCCCGAGGAAGAGCATCGAGGAAGTCGAGTTCGCGACACTGGAATGGGTCGACTGGTTCAACAACCGTCGCCTACTCAGCTCGATCGGGGACATCCCGCCCGTCGAGCTCGAAGCAAACTACTATGCGATGCAAGGAGATCCGATCATGGAGATCGGACTCAACTAATCGAGTCTCCGGAGAACCCGGTACGATTCAAAGCGTCCTCCCTCGGGTTGACCGAGAGGGTAGGAAGTGAGAACCCCCAATCGGGGATCCGCGCCCGGGGTCTGCGCCGCGATCAGATGGGCGCTCGCGCTAGACTGCGGCAGACTTGGTGCTTGACGGTTCGGCAGATAACCCGCCGATAATACAACGAAATTGACTGATTTCTGCTTCGAGCAGCCGATGAGCTTTGTCTCGACCAAACGACGAAATCGCATTCACGTACTCGCGAAGTCTGTATAGTAAAGCTGACATTCAGAACGACGGGAGATCGCAAAGGTGAAGAAGCGAAGTTTCCTTGTTCCGTTCGCGGCTACGGTAGCGACGCTCCTGGGATTCTCAGGGGATGCGGCAAACGCGAGCACTGGTCCTGGCCCGGCCGCACCTACGGTGCAGGCAGCCTCCGATCTAGGCGACCACCTAGGTGATCTCGTAATCGAGCGCGCGTCGGGATCTTCTGCTGTTGTGGCTGGACATGTCTCGCACGCGTCCCACGCATCACATGCGTCGCACGTCTCACATCAGTCCTCCGCTTACTAGCCGCACGTGACTCTCCCTGCTGACAACAGGGACCCAGCTGAAGCGGTGGTCGTGCTGGAGGGTGCGCTATTTCGCGCTGACGGGATCAAGCGCGCAGCCTACAAGCTCTCCGCCGCACTAGCGTGCGATATCCGGGTCACCCCGAATGGGTTCTCGTGCACGCTGACACCACTCCATCCCGCCTCGGCGGACGAGATGGCGCGGCTCGTTAGCGAATTCAAGATTGAGGTATTGGATCAAGACCTTCGGCTAGCGATCGCGGAGGAGACGGCTCCTCTCAGAACGGCGATCCTGGGCTACGCCTTCTCGCGCACCGGCCTGCAGGGTGAGTAAGTTCCTACCAATCTCGCACTATCAGGCGCCGCTCACCGACGGCTACAAGCTCCTACCGTTTCGCTTCACGCGGCTCGCCGGCGACGATTACGTCCTGACGAACGAGGCCGGCGAGCCTCTGGTTCTTGATCGCGCATCTCTTCACGCTTTCGTTCACCACGAACTCGATAGCGGGTCGCCTGCGTACTGCGATCTCAAAGCGAAGCACTTTCTGCTCGATTCCGATTCATCTCTTCCGATCGACCTCTTGGCTCTGAAAGTCCGCACGAAGCTTCAACGCCTTGCCGACTTCACGGGCTTGCACATCTTTGTCGTCTCGCTGCGCTGCGAACACTCGTGTCCCTACTGCCAGGTGTCTCGTCAGAGCGACGACCGGGTTGCGTACGACATGACCACCGAAACCGCCGACAGGGCGCTCGCTATGGTCTTTCGCTCTCCCTCTCCGGCCATCAAGATCGAATTCCAAGGGGGCGAGCCGCTCCTCAACTTCAAGCTCGTTCGATACATCGTCGGACGCGCCGACTCCATGAATCAGAGTCATCGCAAGGATCTCCAATTCGTAGTAGCCACGAATCTGGCCTTGCTGACCGATGAGGTTCTCGATTTCTGCGAGCTCCACGGGATCTTGCTCTCAACTTCGCTCGACGGCCCCCGAGACCTGCACAACCGAAACCGACCGAGGCCAGGCGGTGACAGCTACGAGCGAGCAGTCTCGGGAATCGCTCGAGTTCGGGAGCGGCTCGGGCTAGATCGCGTTGCCGCTTTGATGACGACGACGGAAGCAAGCCTGTCGCGCGTGCGTGAGATTGTTGACGAGTACGTGCGGCTCGGTTTTCACGGGCTGTTTCTACGCCCTTTGTCTCCCTACGGATTTGCGGTGAAGACGAAGTGGTACGACTCCTACGGCGCCGATCGCTGGCTGAAGTTCTACTTCGAAGGTCTTGACTACATCATCGAACTCAACAAAGCGGGCTATCCGCTGGTTGAGCAGTACGCAGCTACGGTGCTTTCCAAGATGCTCACTCCCTTCGGCTCCGGGTACGTCGATTTGCGAAGTCCCGCTGGGCTGGGGATTGCGGCGATCGTCTACAACTACGATGGCGACGTGTACGGATCCGACGAGAGCCGAATGCTCGCGGAGATGAACGACAAGCGGTTCAGGTTGGGGAATGTCCATAACGATACGTACGAGCAGGTCTTCCAGTCGGAAAACCTCCTTGGTCCGCTAGAGGAGTCCTTCGCTGGGTCCGCGCCTATGTGCTCCGAGTGCGCATTCGAGCCTTGGTGTGGTGCGGAGCCCGTCTATCACTACGCAACCCAGGGCGATGTTGTTGGGAACAAGCCGCGTTCGGCTTTCTGTTCTCGGAACATGGCGATCTTCAGGCGATTGACCACGCTCAACCGCAGTGATCCCGAGACGCGACGCATTTTTCAGCGATGGGCGAATCTCTAATGCTGAAACTGGGCGGGAGAATTCGCGAGGCTCGAAACTTCTCGCCCGAAGCCGACCGTCTCCTACTGCGGCTAACGGACCAGTCGCACAGACCGACTCCGCTTCGCTCCCAGGAGGCATTCCTCGTCCGTGGCACGCAAGAGCCCCCGATCGGATTTCAGAGCTACATCGCGTTCGATGCAGATCTACTGGGGAACGTCCCCGGCGACGTACCGTGTGCGGTGTTGCCAGACGATTTCAATTATCTCGGACACGGGGACATCGTTCGACTGCAACCGGGGCGCAAGGAGATTCGAGTCCTCTTCCGCCACGGTTCTCGGCACAATTCGTTCCTGACGACCGAACAGTGCAACAACTACTGCCTAATGTGCTCGCAACCACCGAAAGACGTAGACGATGCATGGCTCGCGGATGAGATCGCTGATGCGATTCCCCTGATTGACCCTGAAACCCCCTCGTTCGGAATTACCGGCGGTGAGCCGACATTGCTCGGCGATCGATTTCTCCGGATCCTGCGTCGCTCGAAGAGCTACCTGCCACGCACCTCAGTACACGTGCTTTCCAACGGTCGGCGCTTCTCCGACCCGGCTTTTGCGCGAGCCTACGCCGACATCGGTCATCCCGACCTGATGGTTGGAATACCGATCTACTCGGATCATTCCACTCGGCATGACTACGTGGTTCAAGCAGCCGGGGCCTTCGACGAGACGATCCTTGGCATCCTCAACCTCAAGCGGATGAAGCAGAAGGTCGAGGTCCGGGTCGTGCTCCACAAGCAGACCTTCTGGAGTTGTCCCGATTACGTGGACACTTTCGCGCTATCGGGAACTTCCCTCAG
>JBBDXF010000003.1:0-32804 GCA_040902485.1 Myxococcota bacterium
GCGAGGGCGGCCGCACGGTGGGCGCCGGCGTCGTCGCCGACGTGATCGAGTAACGAGCCATGGCAGAGATCGCTTCCCCGAAGATCCGCATCCGCATGAAGGCGTTCGATCACAAGCTGCTCGACATGAGCGCCTCCGAGATCCTCGACACGTGCGTGCGCACGGGCTCGCGGACCGCGGGACCGATCCCGCTGCCGACCTCGATCGTGAAGTTCACCGTTCTCCGCGGCCCGCACGTCGACAAGAAGTCGCGCGAGCAGTTCGAGATTCGGACGCACCGCAGACTGATCGACATTCTCGACCCGACGCCCCAGACGGTGGACGCGCTCATGAAGCTCGAGCTCTCCGCCGGCGTGGACGTGGAGATCAAGCTCTAGGACGATGGCCATGAAACTCGATCCCAAGATTTTCGACGCGCCGATCCGCGGCGACCTGCTGCACACCGTCTCGGTGGCGCAGCTCGCGGCGCGGCGCAGCGGCACCGCGGCGGTGAAGAGCCGCGCCCAGGTTTCCGGCGGCGGCATCAAGCCCTGGAAGCAGAAGGGCACCGGCCGCGCGCGGCAGGGCACGATCCGCGCTCCGCAGTGGGCGGGCGGCGGAGTCGTGCACGGGCCGCGTCCGCGCGACTACGAGGTGTCGGTCCCCAAGAAGGTGCGCAAGGCCGCGCTGCGCTCCGCGCTCTCGCTGCGCAAGAGCGAGGATCGCGTGCTGGTCGTCGACGACATCGCGCTCGAGGCGCCCAAGACCAAGCTCCTGCTCGCGAAGCTGCACGAGCTCGGCGCGGAGGACGTGCTGATCGTGACCCGTGAGCGCGACCGCAATCTCGAGCTCGCCGGGCGCAATCTGCCGAAGGTGCGCGTGCTCGCGGTGATGGGGTTGAACGTGCGCGACATCCTGCTGCGCAAGCACCTGGTGATCACGCGCGCAGCACTCGACGCCGTCGTGGAGAGGCTGACATGAAAGACCTGCGCCAAGTGATCCAGCGTCCGGTCGTCACCGAGAAGAGCACGATCGAACGCGAGCAGCAGAACATCGTGACCTTCGCCGTGCATCCCGATGCGAACAAGCACGAGATCCGCCGCGCGGTCGAGGAGCTGTTCAGCGTGAAGGTGCTCGACGTGCGCACCAACCGCGTGCGCGGCAAGTCCAAGCGCGTGGGCCGGTTCGTGGGCGACAAGCCGTCGTGGAAGAAGGCGCGCGTGCGCCTGCGCTCCGGCGACTCGATCGAATTCTTCGAGGGAGTGTGAGTCGTGGCCACGCGTAACTACAAGCCCACATCGCCCGGCCGGCGAGGCATGTCCGTCGCCGACTTCTCGGACCTGACGAAGAAGAAGCCGGAGCGCGCGCTCACCAAGGGCAAGTCCAGCAGCGGCGGCCGCAACGTGCGCGGCAAGATCACCAGCTACCACCGGGGCGGCGGTCACAAGCGCCTGTTCCGCGACATCGACTTCAAGCGCGACAAGTGGGACATCCCGGCGAAGGTCGCCTCGATCGAGTACGACCCGAACCGCAGCGCCCGGATCGCGTTGCTCCACTACGCCGACGGCGAGAAGCGCTACGTGGTCGCGCCGCAGGGCATGAACGTCGGCGATCGCGTGATGACCAGCGAGCGCGCGGAGATCAAGCCCGGCAACACGCTGCCGCTGCGCGCGATCCCGACCGGGTCGCTCGTCCACAACATCGAGCTCAAACCGGGCAAGGGCGGACAGCTGGTGCGGTCCGCGGGGATGGGCGCGCAGCTGATGGCCTGCGACGCCAACTACGCGCAGCTGAAGCTGCCGTCGGGCGAGACGCGCATGGTGCTCGCGACCTGCCTCGCGACGATCGGTCAGGTCGGCAACGCCGAGCACGAGAACGTCGCGGTCGGCAAGGCCGGCCGCTCGCGCTGGCTCGGCATCCGGCCGAACGTGCGCGGCGTAGCGATGAACCCGGTCGATCACCCGCACGGCGGCGGCGAAGGCCGCACCTCGGGCGGCCGCCACCCGGTGAGCCCGTGGGGCCAGCCGACCAAGGGTCACAAGACCCGCAACAACCGCCGGACGGATCGCTTCATCATCCGCCGCCGAGGACAGAAGTAATGGCGCGTTCCGTCAAGAAGGGACCCTACATCCAGCCGAGCCTTCAGCGGAAGGTCGACTCGCTGGTCAACTCCGGCTCGCGCCAGATCATCCGCACCTGGTCGCGGCGCTCGATGATCACGCCCGAGATGATCGGCCTGACGCTGCACGTGCACAACGGCCGTTTGTTCATGCCCGTGTTCATCACCGAGAACATGGTCGGTCACCGCCTCGGCGAGTTCGCGCCGACGCGCAAGCCGGTCGTGCACTCCGGCGATCGCAAAGTGAAGGCGGCGCCCTCCGCGGGCCCGCCGCCGAAGAAGTGAGGCGAGCGAGATGGAAGTTCGCGCGAGAGTCCGTGGGGTTCGGTTCCGGCCGCAGAAGGGTCGCCTGGTGGCGAACCTGATCCGGTCGAAATCGGCGAGCCGCGCGCTCGAGATCCTGCGCGGCTGCGAGAAGTCGGCCGCCGTGCCGTTCGAGAAGCTGCTGCGCTCGGCGCTCGCGAACGCGGTCGAGCACAACGCCAGGCACCAGGCCGGGATCGACCTCGACAATCTGTACGTGAAACGGATCACCGTCGACGAAGGGCCGCGCTCGTGGCGCATCCGCCCGCGCGCGCAGGGCCGCGCGACCTGGGTCAACAAGGGCGTGAGTCACATGACCGTCGTCCTGGACGAGCGGTAGGAGAAGGCGTTGGGACAGAAAGTACATCCGTACGGCTTCCGGCTGGGCGTGATCAACGGCTGGCAGTCGAACTGGTACGCGGAGCGCGGCTACACCGCGGCGCTGCACGAGGACCTGAAGATCCGCGACTTCATCAAGAAGCGCGCGTTTCACGCCGGCATCAGCAAGATCGTGATCGAGCGCCGCGCGGAGAAGATGTCGGTCAACATCCACACCGCACGTCCGGGCATCCTGATCGGCAAACGCGGCGCGGACGTCGACGCGCTGCGCCGCGAAGTCGCGGAGATGACCGGCAACGAGGTCTTCATCAACATCCGCGAGATCCGCAAAGCGGAGGTCGACGCACAGCTGATCTCCGAGAACATCGCGCTGCAGCTCGAACGCCGCGTCGCGTTTCGCCGCGCCATGAAGAAGGCGATGCAGGCGGCGCTGAAGTTCGGCGCGCAGGGCATCAAGCTGAAGGTCTCCGGCCGCCTCGGCGGCGCCGAGATGTCGCGCGTCGTGCAGTACATGGAAGGGCGCGTGCCCCTGCACACGCTGCGCGCGCAGGTCGACTTCGGCTTCTGGGAGGCGCACTGCACCTACGGCCTGATCGGCGTGAAGTGCTGGGTGTTCCACGGCCTGGTGCCCGACGCGAAGCTCGACGAGCACCGGCTCGGTCGGCTCGAAGAGGCGCAGGCGCGCTGAGCTAGTACGGAGTTCCCATGCTTCAACCCAAGAAAACCAAGTTCCGGAAGGTCCAGAAGGGGCGGTTGCGCGGAAAGGCGTACCGCGGCGGCGAACTCGCGTTCGGCGACTTCGGCCTGCAGACGCTCGACCACGGTCTGATCACCGCGCGCCAGATAGAGGCGGCGCGCATCGCGATGACCCGCCACGCCAAGCGCGGCGGCAAGATCTGGATCCGCATCTTCCCGGACAAGCCGATGACCAAGCGCCCGCCCGAAACCCGCATGGGCAAGGGCAAGGGCAGTCCCGAGTACTGGGCCTGTCCCGTGAAGCCCGGGCGCGTGATGTACGAGATGGAAGGCGTCACGCGCGAGATCGCACGCGAAGCGCTGCGCCTCGCCGCCCACAAGCTGGGCGTGCGCACGCGCATCCTGGAGAGGAACGAGGCATGAAGGCCGCGGATCTTCGCAAGCTCAGCGACACGGAGCTCGCCGAGCGCGTCAACGAGTCGCGCGATGCGCTGTTCAAGCTGCGTATCAAGCACGCGACCCAGCAGCTCGAGAAAACGGCCGGTCTGCGCCGTGCGCGGCGCGACCTCGCTCGCGCGCTCACGCTCGCGGCCGAGCGGAAAGGGAAGTCATGAACGTCCGGGGTCTCCGCAAGATGCGGGAAGGCGTGGTGGTCTCCGACAAGATGGACAAGTCCGTCATCGTCGAAGTAAGCCGCACCGTCCTGCACCCGACGTATCAGAAGTACGTGCGCAAGCGCACGCGCTTCATGGCGCACGACGAGACGAACGCGTGCAAGGTCGGTGACCGCGTGCGCATCATCGAGTCGCGCCCGCTCTCGCGCCGCAAGCGCTGGCGCATTCAGGAGAAGCTGGCGTGATCCAGATGCAGTCCGTACTGGACGTGGCCGACAACTCGGGTGCGCGCCGCGTCTTCTGCGTGAAGGTGCTGGGTGGCTCGCAGCGCCGCTACGCCTCGATCGGCGACATCATCGTGGTGTCGGTGAAGGAGGCGCTGCCCGGCGCGCGCGTGAAGAAGAAGCAGCTCCACAAGGCGGTAATCGTCCGCACGCGGAAGGAGATCGGCCGCTCGGACGGCAGCTACATCCGCTTCGACGACAACTCCGTGGTGCTGGTCGACAACAACCGCGAGCCGATCGGGACGCGCATCTTCGGCCCGGTCGCGCGCGAGCTGCGCGCGAAGCGTTTCATGAAGATCATCTCGCTCGCGCCCGAGGTGCTGTGATGTCGGCCAAGATCAAGAAGGGCGACATGGTCGAGGTGACCGTGGGCCGCGACCGCGGCAAGCGCGGCACGGTCCTGCGCGTGTACCCGGAGCGGGAGCGCGTCACGATCGAGCGCGTGAACATCGTCAAGAAGCACCAGAAGCCCAACGCCACCACGCGCCAGGGCGGCATCATCGAGAAGGAAGCGTCGGTCCACGTGTCGAACGTGGCGCTCGTCCACAAGGGCGAGAAGACCCGGGTTTCGTTCCGCGTGGTGAGCGGGAAGAAGCTGCGCTGGAGCAAGAAGCACGACGAGGCGATCGATGGCTAGGGCGAAGAAGAAGACGCAGGAGTCCGAGACGCCGGCCGAGCCGGTGATCGAGAACTACGTGCCGCGGCTGCAGGAGATCTACAAGTCTGCGGTCGCGCCGGAGATGCAGAAGCGTTTCTCGTACAAGAGCCCGATGCAGGTTCCGCGCATCGTGAAGGTGACGCTGAACGTCGGGCTCGGCGAGGCGACGCAGAATCCGAAGCTGCTCGACGCGGCGGCGGCCGAGATCGCGCGCATGACCGGCCAGAAGCCGGTCATCCAGAAGGCCAAGAAGGCGATCGCGAACTTCCGCCTGCGCGAGAACCAGAAGATCGGCGTGACCGTCACGCTGCGGCGCGCGCGCATGTGGGAGTTCCTCGACCGGCTCGTGAACATCGCGCTGCCGCGCGTGCGCGACTTCCGCGGCGTCTCGCCGCGCGCGTTCGACGGCCGCGGCAACTACACGCTGGGCCTGCGCGAGCAGATCATCTTTCCCGAGGTCGACTACGACAAGGTCGAGAAGATCCGGGGCTTGAACGTGACGATCGTGACGACGGCATCCACCGACGAGGAGGGCCTGGCGCTCCTCACCGGACTCGGCATGCCGTTCAGGACCTGAGGGAAAATGGCCAAGACATCCAAGCTGCACCAGCAACTCCGAATGCGGGTGGCGCGCGTCGCCGGCAAGCTCGAGTTCCGTACGCGCTACTACAACCGCTGTGGCCGCTGCGGCCGCGCGCGCGGCTACTACCGAAAGTTCGACCTGTGCCGGATCTGCCTGCGCAAGCTGGCGCTCGAGGGCAAGATCCCCGGTATCACGAAGTCGAGCTGGTGAGGTTGACGACGTGATCCACGATCCCATCGCAGACATGCTCACGCGCATCCGCAACGGCGGACATGCGCGACTGATGCGCGTGAAGATGCCCAAGTCCAAGCTCAAGGTGGAAGTCGCCCGCGTGCTGCGCGAGCGCGGCTACATCAGCGGCTACTCGGACGATCCGGACGCGGAGAAGCCGACGCTGTGCGTCGAGATCCGCTACGGCGACGACGATCGCCCGGTGATCGAGGGCATCCAGCGCATCTCCAGCCCCGGGCGCCGGGTCTACGTCACCGCCAAGCGCATTCCGCAGATCCGCAGCGGGCTGGGGATGGCGATCCTCTCCACGCCGCGAGGCATCCTCACCGACACCCAAGCGCGCGAAGCCGGCGTCGGCGGCGAGCTGCTCGCCAAGGTCTGGTAGCCATGTCCCGGATCGGCAAACTGCCCGTGAAGCTCGCTCCCGGCGTCGAGATCAAGGTCGCCGACGGACGCGTGCACGTGAAGGGCCCGAAGGGCACGCTGGTCGAGGCGCTCGCGCCGCACTGCTCGATCGAGGTCGCCGGCGGCGAGGTGCGCGTGCTCCGCGACAGCGACCTGAAGCGCGCCAAGGCCATGCACGGGCTGATGCGCGCGCTGCTCGCCAACATGGTCCAGGGTGTGACGGAGGGCTTCTCGCGCGCGCTCGACATCATCGGCATCGGCTACCGGGCGGAGGTCGCGGGCAAGAAGCTGACGCTCACGATCGGCTACTCGCACCCCGTCGCGATGCCGATCCCGGCCGACCTCGAGGTCGTGGCCGAGAGCCAGACGCGGCTCGTGGTGCGCGGCGCGAACAAGCAGAAGGTCGGCCAGTTCGCCGCGGAGATCCGCAAGGTGCGCGAACCCGAGCCGTACAAGGGCAAGGGCATCCGCTACTCCGGCGAGGTCGTGCGCCGCAAGGTCGGCAAGACCGGAACTTCGGGAGGCTGAGGGAAGTCATGAAGGTGTCTCGCCGGAAGGCCCTGCTCGAGCGGCGCAAGCTGAAGGTGCGCAAGCAGCTGCGCACCAAAGAGCGGCCGCAGCTCACCGTCTACCGCAGCTCGAAGCACATCTACGCGCAGCTCACCGACCCGCTCACGGGCAAGACGCTGACGGGCGTCTCCACGCGCTCGCCCGGCGTGCGCGACGGGCTCGAGTCGACGAAGGACGTCGACGCCGCCAAAAGGGTGGGTGTGGCGATCGCGAAGCTCGCCATGGAGCGCGACATCCGCGAAGTCAGCTTCAACCGAAACGGTTTCGTGTACACCGGACGCGTGAAAGCGCTCGCAGACGCGGCTCGCGAAGCCGGGCTTTCGTTCTAACAGGAGCACCGATCGATGGCGCGACAGAGTTTTCGACGCGAACGGCTGAATCCGAACGACTACGAGCTCGAAGAGCGCGTGGTCGACATCAACCGTGTCGCGAAGGTCGTGAAGGGCGGCCGCCGCTTCGGCTTCACCGCGCTGGTGGTGCTCGGCAACGGGCAGGGCGTGGTCGGCTCGGGCCTGGGCAAGGCGAACGAAGTCCCGGAGGCGATCCGCAAGGGCATCGAGCAGGCGCGCAAGAACCTGATCAGCGTGCCGCTGCTCGAGGGCACGATCCCGCACGAGGTCACCGGCGAGTTCGGCGCGGGCATGGTGGTGCTGCGGCCGGCGCGCCGCGGCACCGGCGTGATCGCGGGCGGCGCGGTGCGCGCGCTGTGCGAGGCCGCGGGCGTGCAGAACGTCCTGACCAAGAGCCTGGGCACGAACCGCCACCACAACGTCATCCGCGCGACGCTCGACGCCTTCCGGCAGCTGCGCGTCCGCGAAGAACGCATCGCCGAGCTCGGCTCTGCGGCGGCGAGCTGAGGATCGAAATGGCGACGAAGAAGTCGAAGCCGGCCGGCCGCATCCGCGTGCACCAGGTGCGCAGCGCGATCGGCTATGCGCCGGATCAGCACCAGACGCTGCGCGGTCTCGGGCTCGGCAAGCCCAACGCCGTGCGCGAGCTCGAGGACACGCCGGCGGTGCGCGGCATGATCAAGAAGGTGCGTCACATCGTACGTGTGGAGGGCGAGTGATGCTGAGCCGTCTCAAACCGAACAAGGGCTCGCGCCGGCCGCGCAAGCGCATCGGTCGCGGCGTTGGCAGCGGCAGCGCGAAGACCGCGGGCCGCGGCCAGAAGGGCGCGGGTTCGCGCGCCGGCCGCAAGCACAAGCCACACCGCGAAGGCGGCCAGATTCCGCTCGTGATGCGCATACCCAAGCGCGGCTTCACCAACATCTTCGACGTGCCCGTGCAGGTGGTGAACGTGAAGGCGCTGAAGCTCTTCAAGGCGGGCGCCGAGGTCGACGCCGCCGCGCTCGCCGGCGCCGGCCTCGTTCGCGACGCCGCCGCGCCGGTCAAGCTGCTCGGTACGGGAGATCTCTCGGTCGCGCTCAAGGTGCGCGTCTCGGCGATCTCCGATTCCGCTCGCAAGAAGGTCGAGGCCGCGGGCGGCAGCGTGGAGATCCAGTCGACGTGAACCCCGGCTCCGTCAGCAACATCACGCGCATCCCCGAGCTGAACAGGCGAATCCTGTTCACGTTCGGGATGCTCGCGGTCTATCGCATCGGTTGCGCGGTGCCGACGCCCGGCATCGATCCGATCGAGATCCGGCGCTACTTCGAGCAGTCCGGCGACGGCGGGATGTTCGGGCTCCTGAACCTGTTCACCGGCGGTGCCTTCGAGCAGCTCTCGATCTTCTCGCTCGGCATCATGCCGTACGTCTCCGCGTCGATCATTCTCCAGCTCCTCACGGTCGTCATCCCCAAGCTCGAGGAGCTCAAGAAGGAGGGCGAGGAGGGACGGCGCGTGATCACGCGCTGGACGCGCTACGGCACGGTGGTGCTCGCCTTCATCCAGGGCATGCTGATGGCGACCGCGCTCGAGGGCGGGGCGCTGGGCGCGAACACCGTGCTCGAGCCGGGCTGGGCCTTCCGCTTCAGCACCGTCATCACGCTCACCGCGGGCACCTCGTTCATCATGTGGCTCGGCGAGCAGATCAACGAGCGCGGCATCGGCAACGGCATCTCGCTCGTGATCTTCGCGGGCATCGTGACGAGCATCCCGTCCGCGCTCGCGCGCGTCTGGGACATGGTGCGCACCGATCAGCTGGCGCCGATCGCGGTGATCCTGCTGTTCGCGTTCATGGTCGGGGTCGTGGCCGTGATCGTTTACTTCGAGCGCGCGCAGCGGCGCATCCCCATCCAGTACGCGCGGCGCGTGGTCGGCAAGCGCCAGCTCGCCGGCGGCATGACCTACTTCCCGCTGCGCCTCAACACCTCGGGCGTGATCCCGCCGATCTTCGCGTCGTCGCTGCTCGTGCTGCCGCTGCAGATCGCGCAGTGGAGCGGCTCGGAGAACCTGGCCGACCTCACCAACGATTGGCTCGGCTGGAGCACCTGGGGCTACAACCTGGTGTACGTCGCCCTGATCGTGTTCTTCGCCTACTTCTACACGGGGGTGATGTTGAACCCCGACGACGTGGCCGAGAACGTCAAGAAGAACGGCGGCTACATCCCGGGCATCCGCCCCGGCAAGCGCACGGCCGAGTACATCCAGAAGGTGATGAACCGGATCACGCTGGTCGGCGCCGCGTACCTGGCCGCGGTCTGCGTGCTGCCGAACCTGCTGCAGTCCGAGTTCGCGGTGCCCTTCATCTTCGGCGGCACGGCGCTCCTGATCGTAGTCGGCGTGGCGATGGACACGGTCGGCCAGGTCGAAGCGCACCTGGTCGCGCACAACTACGACTCGTTCATCCAGGGCGCGCGCATGCGCGGGCGGGGCGGGCGATGAGCCGCGAGCTCAACCTGATCCTGATGGGACCGCCGGGCTCCGGGAAGGGCACGCAGGCCAAGCGCCTGGTCGAGAAGTTCCAGATCCCGCAGATCTCCACCGGCGACATCCTGCGCGAGGCCGTGGCGAGCGGCTCTCCGATCGGCAAGAAAGCCAAGGCGATCATGGACAAGGGGGACCTCGTCCCGGATGAAGTCGTGATCGAGATCGTGCGCGAGCGGCTCGGCCGCGCCGACTGCAAGACCGGCTTCGTGCTCGACGGCTTCCCGCGCACGCAGAAGCAGGCGGCGGCGCTGGACAAGATCCTGGCCGACTACGGCCGCGAACATGCGCGCGTGCTGGCGCTACGTGTCGCGGACGAGGAGCTGCGCAAGCGCATCCTCGCGCGCGGCGAGGGCCGGACCGACGACACCGAAGAGACGGCCAAGAAGCGCCTCGACGTGTACAAGCGCGACACCCAGCCGGTGCTCGACCACTACCGCCACCAGCTGCACACGATCGACGGGGTCGGCTCGCTCGACGACGTCACCGCGCGGGTGATGGGCGTGCTCGGAGAGACGGCGTGATCCAGCTCAAGTCCAAACGCGAGCTCGACAAGATGCGCGAGGCCGGCCGGCACGTCGGCGAGATCCTCGTGCGCCTCGCGGAGCTGGCGAAGCCGGGTGTGACCACCGCGGAACTCGACCGCGCCGCGCACTCCGAGATCCGGACCCGCCGGCTCGAGTCGTCGTTCCTCGGCTACGCGCCGGGCCAGGCCCCGCCGTTCCCGGCCGTGATCTGCGCCTCGGTGAACGAGCAGATCGTGCACGGCATCCCGGGCGGCCGCCGGCTGGTCGAGGGGGATCTCCTGAAGATCGACTTCGGCGCGATCTGCGACGGCTTCCACGCCGACGCGGCGCTGACGGTCGCGGTCGGCGCGATCGACGACGTGTCGCGCCGGCTGATGGCCACGACCCTGTCGAGCCTGAACGCCGGCATCGGGCAGATGGAGCCGGGCAAGCGCCTCGGCGACGTCGGCGCGGCGGTCCAGGAGACGGTCGAGCGGGACGGCTTCTCGGTGGTGCGCGATTTCGTCGGCCACGGCATCGGCCGGGCCATGCACGAGCCGCCGCAATTGCCCAACTTCGGCCGGCCCGGTCGGGGACAGCGGCTGCGCGAGGGCATGGTGCTCGCGATCGAGCCGATGGTGAACGTGGGAACCTACGAGGTGTGCATGGGCGACGACGGCTGGACCGCGCTCACGGCGGACGGCAAGCGCTCGTCGCACTTCGAGCACACGGTGGCGATCACCGAGCACGGACCCGAGGTTCTCACTCGTGTACCGGGCACGCACTAGACAGGGACAGGGAGACAGGCCGTGAAGGTCCGCGCGAGCGTCAAGAAAATGTGTGTGAAATGTAAGCTCATCCGGCGCAAGCGCGTCCTTCGGGTGATCTGCGAGAACCCCAAGCACAAGCAGAGGCAGGGCTAACAGAATGGCTAGAATCGCCGGAGTCGATCTTCCCCGCGAGAAGGCGGTGCGGATCGCTCTGACCTACATCTACGGGATCGGGAACGCCTCGGCGCTCCGGATCTGCGACGAGGCGGGCGTCTCGCCGACGACCAAGACCTTCGATCTCGACGAGAGCGAAGTGGTCCGTCTGCGCGACGTCATCCAGGGTCAGTACAAGGTCGAGGGTGACCTGCGCCGCGAGGTGCAGCAGAACATCAAGATGCTGATGGACATCGGCTGCTACCGCGGCTTCCGCCATCGCAAGGGACTTCCGGTGCGCGGACAGCGCACCCACACCAACGCGCGTACCCGCAAGGGCCCGCGCAAGACGGTTGCCGGCAAGAAGCAGGCGACGAAGAAGTGAGCGCTTCATGGGCGTAGCGAAGGCGAAGAAGGTCAAGAAGAAGGTCCGGAAGAACATCCAGACCGGCGTCGCGCACATCTTGTCCACGTTCAACAACACCGTCATCACCATCACCGACGTGGCCGGCAACACGATCGCCGCGTCGTCGGCGGGCATGGTCGGTTTCAAGGGCTCGCGCAAGTCGACGCCGTACGCCGCGCAGATCTGCGCGGAGGACGTAGCCAAGAAGGCGATGGAGCACGGCGTGCGTCAGATCGGCGTGGTCGTGAAGGGTCCCGGCGCCGGCCGCGAGCCGGCCGCGCGCGGACTGCAGGCCGCCGGCTTCAAGGTCACCTACATCCGCGACGTCACGCCCATCCCGCACAACGGCTGCCGCCCGCCCAAGCGGCGCCGCGCCTAAGGAGATTTCTTGGCTCGCTACAACGACTCGGTCTGCAGGTTGTGTCGCCGGGAGGGCATGAAGCTCTTCCTGAAGGGCGACCGCTGCTTCACGGACAAGTGCTCGATCGAGCGCCGCAACTACCCGCCCGGCCAGCACGGCCAGGGCCGCCCCAAGTTCTCGGACTACGGCCTGCAGCTGCGCGAGAAGCAGAAGGTGCGGCGCATCTACGGCCTGCTCGAGCGGCAGTTCCGCAAGACCGTCGCCGAGGCCTCGCGCATGAAGGGCGTCAAGGGCGAGAACTTGATGGCGCTGCTCGAGCGCCGGCTCGACAACGTGATCTTCCGGCTCGGCTTCGTCACCGCGCGCACCGAGGCGCGGCAGCTGGTCCGGCACGGTCACTTCAAGGTCAACGGCAAGCGCGTGGACATCCCGTCCTATCGGGTGCGCAAAGGCGACAAGATCGAGCTCACGGCGCGCGGCGAGAAGGCCGCCCGCATCGAGGGTGCGCTCGCCGCGCTCGAGACACGCAGCATCCCCAGCTGGCTGTCGGTCGACAAGGCGGAGAAGCAGGGTACGATCCTCGCCGATCCCGTCCGCGACGAGATCACGCTCCCGATCCAGGAGCAGCTCATCATCGAGCTCTACTCACGGTAGTTCGTAGGCACGTTGGTTGGAACGTTCCGCGCGCGCTGCCGCGCGCTCACAAGGACAACGCATGAACGTCGAACTCATGGTCCGAAACTGGCAGACGCTCATTCGCCCGCGGCGGATCGACGTAGAGGACAACCTCTCGGCGACCTACGGGCGCTTCGAGTGCGCGCCGCTGGAGCGGGGCTTCGGCCTCACGCTCGGCAACTCCCTGCGCCGCGTGCTGCTCTCGTCGCTGCAGGGCGCCGCGATCACCTCGGTGCGCGTCGAGGGCGTCCAGCACGAGTTCAGCACGATCCCGGGCGTCCTCGAGGACGTGACGGACGTGATCCTGAACCTGAAGGAAGTCCGGCTGCGCGCGAACTCGCTGGGGCCGAAGCAGATCCAGATCAAGAAGTCGGGCGCGGGTCCGGTGAAGGCAGCCGACTTCGTGTCGCCCGACCAGACGGTCGAGATCCTCGAGGGGCAACACCACATTGCGACGCTCTCCCAGGACGCGGAGCTCTCGCTCACGGCGACCGTCGAAGTCGGCAAGGGCTTCGTGCTGGCCGAGAAGAACGCCAAGGAAGATCAGCCGATCGGCACCATCCCGATCGACTCGATCTTCTCGCCCGTGCGCAAGGTGAACTACACGGTCACCAACGCCCGTATCGGCCGCGAGACGGACTACGACCGGCTCGTGCTCGAAATCTGGACCGACGGCTCGGTGAGCCCGAGCGACGCGCTCGCGTTCTCGGCCAAGATCCTGAAGGACCAGCTCTCGATCTTCATCAACTTCGAGGAGCAGGCCGAGTACCCGGTCGCGGGGCCCGCGCCGATCATGGCGCCGAACGAGATCCTGTACCGGCCGGTCGACGAGCTCGAGCTGTCGGTGCGCTCCGCGAACTGCCTGCAGAACGCCGACATCAAGTACATCGGCGAGCTGGTGCAGCGCAGCGAGTCGGAGATGCTCAAGACCAAGAACTTCGGCCGCAAGTCGCTGAACGAGATCAAGGAGATCCTCGCCGGGCTCGGACTCGAGTTCGGGATGAGGCTCGACAACTTCCCCGCGCGCAAGGAACTCGACCGCATGCGCGAGGATGCCCAAGCCTGAGAGGCCGCCATGCGCCATCGCAACGCCAACCGCAAGCTCTCGCGCAACCCGTCGCACCGCCGCGCGATGCTGCGGAACCTCGTCACGTCGCTGCTCGAGCACGAAGAGGTCCGCACCACCACGGCCAAGGCGAAGGAGGTGCGCCGCCTCGCCGAGCGCATGATCACGCTCGGCAAGAAGGGCACGCTCGCCTCGCGCAGACGCGCGCTGGAGACGATCCGCAGCAAGACCGTCGCGAAGAAGCTCTTCGACCAGCTCGGTCCGCGCTACGGCGCGCGACCCGGTGGCTACACGCGGATCTTCAAGCTGGGAACCCGCCACGGTGACAACGCGGAGATGTCGCTGATCCAGCTCGTCGACATGCAGAAGTCGAGCGGCGCGGAGGCCGACGCCAGCACTTGAGCGAGCAGCGCACCGGCGTCCTCTCCCTGATCGTGGCCGTCGCGGTCTTCGCGGCCGCCGCCGCCGCCTTCGTGCTGAGCCGAGAGCCGTCCGGACCCGCGCTTCGCTCGGGCACGCTCGCGCCCGACTTTTCGCTGCCGGTCGCCGGAGGAACCGAGGTCGGGCTGGCCTCCCTGCGCGGGCAGGTCGTGTTCGTGAACTTCTGGGCGACCTGGTGCGCGCCCTGTCGCGAGGAGGCGCCGTCGCTCGAGCGGCTCTACCGCACGCTGCACGGCGAGGGCTTCGAGATCCTCGGCATCTCGATCGACGCGAGCGCGGCCGCCGCCGCGGTCGAGGCCTTCACGCGCGAGTTCGAGCTCTCCTTCCCGATCCCGCGCGATACCCACAAGCGTGTGTATGGCGCCTATCGGGTCTCCGGGGTGCCCGAGACCTTCCTGGTCGATCGCTCGGGGCGGGTGCTGGAACGCTTCGTAGGCCCCCAGGATTGGGACGACCCGCGCTATGCTCGTGCGATCCGAAGGGCGCTCGCCGCGGGGCCACGCGCCGATTCGCAGGGGGGGGACGGTGGCTCCTGAAGCCCGGGAAGTCGAGAGCCGCGCGCCGATCCGGGCGCTGCTCTGGGTCGGTCCGCTGGCCGCTCTGCTCGGCGCCGCGGGCGCGCTGTTCTACGACGCGGACAACGGCCTGCGCGCGATCTTCCACTTGGGGGACGAGCTCGGCGCGGCCGACGTCCGGCTCGACCGGCTGCGGGAGGAGCGCGCGGAGCTCCTGCTGCGCGCCGAACGGCTGCGCTCCGACCCGTTCGAGATCGAGACGGTCGCGCGCGAATCGCTCGGCATGGCGCGCCCGGGCGAGATCGTCGTGCGGCTGCCGCGTTCTCCCGCCGCCCCCGAGCAGATCGGCGATTGACCGCCCCGGGGCGGCGAGCTACCGGAACGAGCCATGCGTGATCAGGTCCAGAAGCTCCTGGAGACGGCGGCCGCGCGGATGCTGCGCGAGCACGCCCCCGACGCCCTGGCCTTGAGCTCGCAGCTCTCGGTCGTGCCCGGCAAGTCGGTCGAGCACGGCGACTTCGCTTCGAACGCCGCGCTCGTCCTGGCCAAGCCGCTGCGCCGCGCGCCGCGCGAAGTCGCGGAGCTGTTGCAGGCCGCGCTCGTCGACGAGGCGGGTGTGCTCGAGCGCACCGAGATCGCGGGTCCGGGCTTCCTGAACTTCTTCCTCGCGCGCACGCGCTGGCACGGTGTGGTCGCGGGCGTGCTGCGCGACGGACCCGCCTTCGGGCGCAGCGACGCCGGTCAGGGCCAGCACGTGATGGTGGAGTTCGTGTCGGCCAATCCGACCGGGCCGCTCACGATCGGCCACGGCCGCAACGCGGTGCTCGGTGACTGCATCGCGCGCCTGCTCGAAGCGAGCGGCCACAAGGTCACGCGCGAGTACTACTTCAACGACGCCGGCCGGCAGATGCGCGTGCTCGCGCAGTCGCTGCGCGCGCGCTACCTGCAGCTGCTCGGCGACGCCGCGGAGCTTCCGGAAGAGGGCTACCAGGGCGAGTACCTGATCGAGATCGCACGCGCGCTGGTCGCGCAGGTCGGCGAGGGCTTTCGCGACGCCTCCGAGACCGACTTCCGCACGCGCGCGGTCGAGGCGATCTTCGCCGACATCGAGGGCACGCTGCGCGGGCTCGGCGTCCGCTTCGACGCCTACTTCAACGAGCACACGCTGTTCGAGCGGAAGAGGGTCGAGGCCACGCTCGCGGACCTGCGCACGCGCGGGCTGATCTTCGAGCAGGACGGCGCGACCTGGCTGCGCTCGACGAGCTTCGGGCTCGAGCGCGACCGCGTGCTGGTGAAGTCGACCGGCGAGGCGACCTACCTGCTGCCCGACCTGGCCTACCACCGCGAGACCCTGCAGCGCGGCTTCGATCGCGTGATCGACGTGCTGGGACCCGATCACATCGCGCAGTTTCCCTACGTGCAGGCGGGCATCGAGGCGCTCGGCTGCGAGGCGGGGCGCGTGGAGCTCGTCATGTACCAGTGGGTGAACCTGCGCCGCGGCGGGGAGCTGGTGAAGATGTCGACGCGCAAGGCGTCGTTCGTCACCGTCGACGAGGTGCTGGGCAAGGTCGGTTGCGACGTGTTCCGCTACTTCATGGTCGAGCGCCGCGCGGACACGCACCTCGACTTCGATCTCGACCTCGCCGAGGAGCGCTCCGATCGCAACCCGGTCTACAAGATCCAGTACGCGCACGCGCGCCTGTGCAGCATCGCGCGCAAGGCCGCGGACGAGGGGCTTGCGCTGGCGGCCGATCCCGCCTCGATCCCGCTGCACCGCCTGGTGCTGCCCGACGAGATCGAGCTGGCCAAGCTCGTGGGCCGCTGGCCGGACACGCTGCTCCACGCGGCGAACGCGCGCGAGCCGCAGGAGGTCGCGCGCTTCCTGCTCGAGCTCGCGAACGCGTTCAACGCCTACATCTCGGACGGGAAGCGCCACCGCGTGGTGTCGGAGGACCGCGAGCTGTCGAGCGCGCGGCTGGCGCTGGTCTCGGCCGTTCGCATCGCGCTCGCGAGCGGGCTCGAACTGCTCGGCATCGGCGCGCCGGAGAGGATGTAGCGATGGCGAAGCAGACGGAGGAACGCCGCGACCCGCGTGCGCCACGCGGCGCGTCGTTCTTGCGCGTGGTCTACGGCGCGGGGCTGGTGGCGCTGGGCGCGTGCCTGGGGATCGTGATCGGCTCGCTCTCGGAGACGCCGCGGCTCGTGCTCGAGCGGCTGCGCGGCCCGGTCGAGACCGTCGACGTCGCGGTGCCCGAGCAGGAGAAGGCCAAGGCCGCGCCGCTCGAGCGCTTCGGCGACCTGCAGGAGGGACGCGCTCCAAAGTCCGCGCGCGCGAAGCCCAAGGAGGCGAAGCCGGCGGTCGAAGCCGAGCCACCGCCGCCGCTCGTGCCACCGGCGGAGCTCGAGCCCGCGCCGCCCGTGGCGGCCGCGCCGCCTGCAACCGCCGTCGCGCGGCCGGATGCCGCTCCAGCACCGACACCCGTCGAGAAGCCCGCCGCGGCGCAGCCGCACGGCGCGGTCGTGCAAGTGGCGTCGTACGTCGAGCGCAAGCCGGCGGACGACCTCGTGCGCAAGCTCGGGGAGAGTGGCTTCGACGCATACGTCAGCCAGCCCGCGGCGGCCAACGGCCGCTTCCGCGTGCGCATCCGTCCGGCCGGCAGCGAGACCGCGGCCGAGCTCGCCACGCGCCTGCGCGGCTTCGGCTTCGACACGTGGGCCACCTCGGAGTGAGCTCCGCGGCCGAGAATTCGCGGCCGGCTCGCGCGGCCCAGACGCGCTGGCTGGTGACGGGGGCGGGCGGCCAGCTCGGCCGCGCCACGCTCGCGCTCGCGGGCGAGCACGGCGTCCGCGCTCACGGCGTGACGCACGTCGAGCTCGACATCGCCGATCCCGAAGCCGTGAAGTCCGCGCTCGAGCGCGTGCGCCCCGACGTGGTCTTGAACTGCGCGGCGTTCACCGCCGTCGATCGCTGCGAGACCGAGCGCGAGACCGCCGAGCGCGCCAACGCGCGCGGGCCCGCGGTGCTCGCGTCCGCCTGCGTGGGCGGGCCGCTCCTGGTACAGATCTCGACCGACTACGTGTTCGACGGCCGCGCCTGCGTGCCGATCCCCGAGGACGCGCCCACCGCGCCGGTCAGCGCCTACGGCCGCAGCAAGCTCGCCGGCGAGCGGGCCGTGGCCGAGGCCGGCGGCGCGCACCTGATCGTGCGCACGCAGTGGGTGTTCGGGCCGGGACCGAACTTCGTGCGCACCATCCTGCGCGCCGCGGGGCAGGGCGGACCCTTGCGCGTGGTCGAGGACCAGCTCGGCCGGCCGACGTGGACGACCGCGCTCGCACGCGCGATCTTCCGCGCGGTCGAGGTCGGAGCGCGAGGGCCGCTCCACCTGGCTTGCGAGGGAACGGCGTCCTTCTTCGACTTCGCGTGCGCGGTGGTCGAGCAGGGCGCGCGGCGCGGTCTGCATCCCCGTGTCGAGGTGAGGGCGATACCGACGCGCGAGATGCCGCGTCCGGCCACGCGACCGGCGTACGGCGTGCTGGGGCTGGAACGGGCGCGCGAGCTGGGCCTCGTCCTGCCGCACTGGCGCGAGGCCCTCGACGGATATCTGGATGCGGAGCGGGAGGGACGCGATGCGTAGGGCGCTGGTCACCGGAGGCTCGGGCTTCATCGGCTCTCACCTGTGCCGGCGCTTCCTCGCCGACGGCTGGGAAGTCGTGTGCATGGACAACCTGCTCACCGGCCGGCTGCAGAATGTCGAGGACCTGTTCGGCCACGACCGCTTCCGCTTCGTGAAGCACGACGTGACCAGCTTCATCCACGTGCCCGGCCCGCTCGACGCGGTGCTGCACTTCGCCTCGCCCGCGAGCCCGGTCGACTTCGAGCGCCTGCCGATCCAGATCCTGAAGGTCGGCGCGCTCGGCACCCACAACGCGCTCGGCGTGGCGAAGGAGAAGGGCGCGCGCTTCCTGCTCGCCTCCACTTCCGAGTGTTACGGCGACCCGGAGGTGAATCCGCAGCCCGAGACCTACTGGGGCAACGTGAACCCGGTCGGCATCCGCGGCGTCTACGACGAGGCCAAGCGCTTCGCCGAGGCGATCTCGATGGCCTACCACCGCTACCACGGCGTGCAGGTGCGGATCGTGCGCATCTTCAACACCTACGGTCCGGGCATGCGCCCCGACGACGGCCGCATGATCCCCGCCTTCTTCACGCAGGCGCTGCGCGGCGAGGACCTGACCGTGTTCGGCGACGGCAAGCAGACGCGCAGCATCAACTACGTCTCGGATCTGGTCGAGGGCATCGTGCGCCTGCTCGCCAGCGACTACGTGGGTCCGGTGAACCTCGGCAACCCGGAAGAGATGACGGTGCTCGAGGTCGCGCAGCGGATCGCGGCGATCGTGGGCGTGCGCTGCAATGTGGTGCACAGCGAGCTGCCGCCGGACGATCCGAAGGTGCGCCGGCCCGACATCTCGCTGGCCAAGCGCGTGCTCGGCTGGCAGCCGAAGCTGACGCCGGACGAAGGACTGCGCGAGATGCTGCCGTACTTCAAGGCCGAGCTCGCGCGTTCGAAGACGTGAGCATCGACCCCCACAGGATTCGCAACTTCGCGATCATCGCGCACATCGATCACGGCAAGTCGACGCTCGCCGATCGTCTGCTCGAGCTGACCGAGACGGTCGCACTGCGCGACCGCACCGACCAGATGACCGACAGCATGGAGCTCGAGCGCGAGCGCGGCATCACGATCAAGGCGCAGACGGTGCGCATGAGCTACCGCGCCGCCGACGGCAACGACTACATCCTGAACCTGATCGACACGCCCGGCCACGTCGACTTCCACTACGAGGTGTCGCGCTCGCTGGCGGCCTGCGAGGGGGCGCTCCTGATCGTGGACGCCGCGCAGGGCGTCGAGGCGCAGACCGTCGCCAACGCGGAGCTCGCGGTCGCGGCCGGGCTCGAGATCATTCCCGTGATCAACAAGATCGACCTGCCCAACGCCGATCCAGCGCGCGCCGTGCGCGAGATCGAGGACATCGTGGGCATTCCCGCGGACGACGCGCTCGCGGTCTCGGCCAAGACCGGGCAGGGCGTGCCGGCGATCCTCGAGGCGATCGTCGCCAAGGTCCCGCCGCCCAAGGGCGACCCCGACGCGCCGCTGCGCGGCCTGATCTTCGACAGCTGGTACGACCCGTTCCTGGGCGCGACCATGCTCGTGCGCGTGGTCGACGGCAAGCTCGCCAAGCGCTCGCGCCTGCGCCTGCTCTCGAGCGCCCGCGACCACGACGTGACGCTGCTCGGTGTTCCCCAGCTGCGCGTGAACCCGATCGAGACGATCGGCGTCGGCGAGGTGTGCGTGGTCGCGGCCAGCATCCGCGATCCCAAGGCCGTGCGCATCGGCGACACGCTGACCGATGCCGCGCGACCCGCGACCGAGCCGTTGCCCGGCTTCAAGCCCATGCAGCCGATGGTCTGGAGCGGACTGTATCCCGCCGACACCGGCAGCTACGAGGCGCTGCGCGCGGCGCTCGACAAGCTGCAGCTCAACGACTCGTCGATGACCGCGGAGCCCGAGACCAGCGGCGCGCTCGGCTTCGGCTTCCGTTGCGGCTACCTCGGGCTCCTGCACATGGAGATCGCGCAGGAGCGGCTGGAGCGCGAGTTCGGGCTCGACCTGATCATCACTGCGCCGACGGTCGTGTACCGGGTCCGAAGAACGGACGGCAGCGAGATCGAGCTGCACAGGCCCAGCGACCTGCCCGACGCCAACGAGATCGAGGAGATCCTGGAGCCGCGCATCCTGGCGCAGATCCACCTGCCGACGCCGTACCTCGGTCCGGTCCTGCAGCTGTGCGAGGAGCGCCGCGGCCTCCAGCGCGACCTGATCGTGCACAGCGACCGCCGCGCCGTGCTGCGCTACGACCTGCCGCTGGCCGAGGTGGCGGTCGACTTCTACGACCGGCTGAAATCCGTGAGCCGCGGCTACGCCTCGATGAACTACGATCTGATCGGCTTCGCGCCCGAGGACCTGGTCAAGGTGGACGTGCTGGTGAACTCCGATCCGGTCGACGCGCTGTCGGTGATCGTTCACCGCGACTCCGCCTACCACCGGGGCCTGGCGCTGATCGCGAGGATGAAGAAGCACATCCCGCGTCAGATGTACGAGGTCGCGCTACAGGCCGCGATCGGCACCAAGATCGTGGCGCGCGTCAGCGTGAAGGCGCTGCGCAAGAACGTCACCGCCAAGTGTTACGGCGGCGACATCACGCGCAAGAAGAAGCTCCTCGAGAAGCAGAAGGAAGGCAAGAAGCGCATGAAGCAAATCGGACGCGTCGAGATCCCGCAGGCGGCCTTCCTGGCCGTGCTGTCGAGCGACGAGTAGGCGTCCCTGCGATGGCGAAGGCCGACGCGGCCCAAAAGGACGAGAGCGTCGCGGCCAAGCCGCGTTTCGAGACCCTGCGCGCGGTGTTCTGGGCGGCGCTGATCGCGCTCGCGATCCGCTCCTTCGTGGTCGAGCCGTTCAAGATCCCGACGGGCTCGATGATCCCGACGCTCTTGGTCGGCGACTACGTGCTGGTGAACAAGTTCTCGTACGGCGTTCGGCTGCCGATCACCGGCACGCTCTTGTTCGGCGAGAGCGCGCCCACGCGCGGCGACGTGGTGGTGTTCCGCTGGCCCGACGACCCGAGCCAGGACTACATCAAGCGCGTGATCGGCATGCCCGGTGATCGCATCCAGATCATCGAGCGCAGGCTGTGGCTGAACGGCCAGCTCGTCGACCGGATCGACGAGGGCGAGTACGTGTTCCCGCCCAACGAGCCGGGCGCGTCCGGTGTCGCCGAGCGCTATCTGGAGCGCAACCCGGAGGGCGCCGAGTACACCGTGCTGCAGGCGCGCGGCGAGGTCGCCGGCCCGGCCGACCGGCGCGGACCCTGGGTCGTGCCCGAGGAGCGCTACTTCATGATGGGCGACAACCGCGACAACTCGCGCGACAGCCGCCTGTGGGAGAACGCGTTCGTCTCGCCCGATCAGATCAAGGGCAAGGCCTTCATGATCCACTGGTCGTGGCTGGTGGCGTCCGCGGACCAGGCGCCGCGCAGCTTCATCGGCGATCTGCTCTTCACGGTCTGGCGCGTGGTGACGTTCCAGGTCGAGGAGATCCGCTGGGGGCGCATCGGCCGCTCCGTCGGCGGCCGGGCGGATTGACGCCCGGAACTCCCTCGGATAGGCTCCGCCCCGTCTCCTTTTAATCCCATCCCGAGAGGTGGGCAAAGGTGCGTATGAGCAACTCCGGCAACCCGGGACAGCCCGCCCGCGCGCAAGATCGCGAGCACGAGCGTGAGCTCGCCAAGGGTCGCGTCATTCTCGATGCCGCCGGAATCCAGCGCGCCACCACGCGCATCGCGCACGAGATCCTGGAGCACGAAGCCGACGTCTCCGACCTGGTGATCGTCGCCATCGTGCGCGGCGGCGAGCCGGTCGCGAAGCTCGTCAGCGCGCAGCTCGAGCAGCTGACCAAGCGCTCGATTCCGCTGGGCGCGCTCGACATCACGCTCTACCGCGACGACGTGGTCGCGCGCGGCGTGCGGCCGATGCCGCGCCCGACGCGCATGCCCGTGTCGGTCGACGGCCGGCGCGTGGTGCTGGTCGACGACGTCATGTTCACCGGCCGCACGATCCGCGCCGCCATGGACGCGGTGCTGGACTTCGGTCGTCCCGCCTCGATCCAGGTCGCGACGCTGGTCGACCGCGGCCACCGCGAGCTGCCGATCAAGGTCGACTTCGTGGGCAAGAACATCCCGACCGCGCGCGCGGAGCGTGTGGTGCTGCGCAAGCGGTCGGACGGGGAGCTCGAGGTGGTGATCGTATGAGGCACCTGCTGGGCATCGAGCACATGCCCCGCGACGAGATCGAGCAGGTGCTCGAGACGTCCGAGGCGATGCTCGAGATCTCGCAGCGCGAGATCAAACGCGTGCCCACGCTGCGCGGGCGCACGGTGATCAACGTGTTCCTGGAATCGTCGACGCGCACGCGCGTCTCGTTCGAGATCGCCGCCAAGCGGCTGTCCGCCGACGCGATCAACGTCACGCGTGCCGGCTCGAGTCTGTCGAAGGCCGAGACGCTCGCCGACATGGCGCGCAACCTCGCGGCCATGAGCGCCGACGTGCTGGTCGTGCGCGACTCCGTCGCCGGCGTGCCGCACATGCTGGCCGAGCGCGTGCGCGTGCCGGTCGTGAACGCGGGCGACGGCTGTCACGAGCACCCGACCCAGGCGCTGCTCGACGCCTTCACGCTGCGCCAGTCGCTGGGCTCGCTCGAAGGCCGGGTGGTGGCGATCGTGGGCGACATCTCGCACAGCCGGGTGGCGCGCTCCGACATCTACTGCTTCACCAAGCTCGGCGCCGAGGTGCGCGTGGCGGCGCCCCCGACCATGATGCCCGCCGGCATCGAGGCGCTGGGCGTGAAGCCGTGCTTCTCGATGCAGGAGGCGCTACCGGGCGCCGATGTGGTCGTCATGCTGCGCATCCAGCAGGAACGCCTGGCGGGCGCCTTGTTCCCGTCGGTCCGCGAGTACTCCGGCACCTTCGGGCTGAACGCGCGTACGCTCGCGCTGGCGAAACCGGACGCGATCGTGCTCCACCCCGGGCCGATCAACCGAGGCGTCGAGATCGCGAGCGACATCGCCGACGCAGAGCCGTCGCGGATCCTCGACCAGGTCACCAACGGCGTGGCCGTGCGCATGGCGGTGCTCTACCTGTTGACAGGAGGTGCGGCGTGAGCCGGCTGCGCATCGCGAACGCGCGCATCCTGGACCCGGCCAGCGGCCGCGACGAGCAGGGCTTCGTCGACGTGGTCGACGGCCGGATCAGCTCCGTGGGCCGCCAGGACGCGGCGGCTCCGGACGAGGTGATCGAGGCGAACGGGCTCTGGCTCGCGCCCGGCTTCGTCGACCTGCACACCCACCTGCGCGAGCCCGGGCAGGAGTACAAGGAAGACATCGAGACCGGCACCAAGGCGGCGGCCGCCGGCGGCTACACGCTGGTGTGCTGCATGGCGAACACCGACCCGGTGAACGACAGCCCGGCGGTCACCGAGTACATCCAGCGCCGCGCGCGCGAGTCGGGCAAGGTGCGCGTGCGCGTGATCGCGGCGGCGACGCAAGGGCTGCGCGGCGAGATCATGAGCGAGATGGCGAGCCTCGCAAGCGCCGGCGCGGTGGCGTTTTCGGACGACGGCGCGGTGATCATGGACGCGGCCGTGATGCGGCGCGTGCTCGAGTACGCACGCGGCATTGGCCGGCCGGTGATCGCGCACTGCGAGGACCTGAACCTGCGCGGCTCGGGCGTGGTGCACGAGGGCGCGCACGCCACCTGCTGCGGGCTGCCGAGCTCGCCGGGCGAAGCCGAGACCGTGATGGTCGCGCGCGACCTCGAGCTCGCGCGCCTGACCGGCGCGCACCTGCACGTGGCGCACGTCTCGGCCGCGCGCTCGGTCGAGCTGATCCGCGAGGCCAAGGCAGCGGGCGTGCGCGTGACCGCGGAGGTGACGCCCCACCACCTGCTGCTCACCGACGAAGAGATCCGCGGCTACGACACCAACAAGAAGATGGCGCCGCCGCTGCGCTCCGCGCGCGACCGCGAGGCGCTGCGCGCGGGACTCGCGGACGGCACGCTCGACTGCATCGCCACCGATCACGCGCCGCACGCGCACTACGAGAAGGACGTGGAGTTCACGGCGGCACCGTTCGGTGTCGTCGGGCTCGAGACCGCGCTCGCCGTCGGGCTCGAGCTGGTGCGCGAGGACCTGCTCTCGCCGCTCGCGCTGATCGACCGCATGGCTACGCGGCCCGCGCGCGCCTTCGGCATGAGCGGCGGGACGCTCGAGCCGGGCGCGCCCGCGGATCTGGTGCTGCTCGACCCGGAGCGCGTGTTCAAGGTCGAGGTCGCGGCGCTCGAGTCGCGCTCGAAGAACTCCGCCTTCCTGGGCCGCGAGCTGCGCGGCCGCGCGCTGCGCACCTGGGTCGGCGGTCGGCTCGCGTTCGCGCTGGACGAGGAGTGGACGCGATGAGTGGCCCGAACGACGAAGCGGTTCTCGTGCTCTCCGACGGCACGGTGTACCGCGGCAGCGCTTTCGGCGCGCGCGTCGAAGGCCCCGGCGAGGTGGTCTTCCACACCGGCATGACCGGCTACCAGGAGATCCTCACCGATCCGTCCTACGCGGGGCAGATCGTGTGCATGACCTATCCCGAGATCGGCAACACCGGCTGCAATCCCGAGGACGACGAGAGCCGCGGCGTGTTCCTGTCCGGCTTCGTGGTGCGCGACCACGTCGATTTCCCGTCGAACTGGCGCAGCCGCGAGTCGCTGAATCAGTTCCTCGCGCGCCACAACGTGCCCGGCCTCTCCGGCATCGACACGCGCGCGCTGGTGCGCCGGCTCGCCAAGTCGGGTGCGATGAACGGCCTGATCGCGCAGGCGCCCTTCGAGCTCGCCGCGCTGCGCGAGCGCGCGGCGGAGCTGCCCTCGATGGCGGGCCTGAACCTGGTCGACGGCGTCACCTGCAAGCAGCCGTACGAGTTCCGCGAGGGCACGCCCTGGTCGCTCGAAGCGCCGAGCACGGGGAAACGCTACCGAGCGGTCGCGTACGACTACGGCATCAAGCGCAACATCCTGCACGAGCTGGTGAACGCGGGCTTCGACGTGACCGTGGTTCCGGCCGACACGCCGGCCAGGGCCGTGCTCGCGCGAAAACCCGACGGCGTGTTCCTGTCCAACGGCCCGGGCGACCCTGCGGCGGTGACCTACGCGATCGCGATCGTGCGCGAGCTGGTCGCCGCGCGCGTGCCGATCTTCGGCATCTGCCTCGGCCACCAGATCCTCGGGCTCGCGCTCGGCGGCACCACGCGCAAGCTGCGCTTCGGCCACCACGGCGCGAACCAGCCCGCGCGCGACGAGCAGAGCCGGCGCGTGATGATCGCGTCCGAGAACCACGGCTTCGCCGTCGACGCCGCCGCGCTGGCCAAGGCCGAGGACGTCGAGGTCACGCACGTGAACCTGAACGACGGCACGGTCGAGGGCCTGCGCCACCGCAGGCTGCCGCTGTTCTCGGTGCAGTACCACCCGGAGGCGTCGCCGGGCCCGCACGACACCGCCTACCTGTTCCGCCGCTTCCGAGCGCTCGTGGAGTCCACGCATGCCTAAGGATCCGTCGCTGCGCAAGGTCCTCCTGATCGGCGCCGGGCCGATCGTGATCGGGCAGGGCTGCGAGTTCGACTACTCGGGCACGCAGGCGTGCAAGGCGCTGACCGAGGAAGGCATCGAGGTGGTGCTGGTGAACTCGAACCCCGCCACGATCATGACCGACCCCGAGTTCGCCTCGCGTACCTACGTCGAGCCGATCACGCCCGACACCGTCGCGCGTATCCTGGAGCTCGAGCGCCCCGACGCCGTGCTGCCGACGCTGGGCGGGCAGACGGCGCTGAACGTCGCGATCGCGCTGGCCGAGAGCGGCGTGCTCGACCGACTCGGCATCCGCCTGATCGGCGCGCAGCTGCCCTCGATCCTGATGGCCGAGGACCGCTCGAAATTCCGCCAGGCCATGACGGAGATCGGCCTGCGCACGCCCCGCTCGGTGTACGTGACCGAGATCGAGCAGGCCAAGAGCGTGCTCGAGGAGATCGGCCTGCCCGCGATCATCCGGCCGAGCTTCACGCTGGGCGGCTCGGGCGGCTCGATCGCGCAGACCGCCGAGGAGTTCGAGGAGAAGCTGGCCTGGGGCCTGCACCTGTCGCCGCGCGGGGAGGTGCTGGTCGAGGAGTCCGTGCTCGGCTGGAAGGAGTTCGAGCTCGAGGTGATGCGCGACAAGGCCGACAACGTCGTGATCATCTGCTCGATCGAGAACTTCGATCCGATGGGCGTGCACACGGGCGACTCGATCACCGTCGCGCCCGCGCAGACGCTGACCGACAAGGAATACCAGCGCATGCGCGACGCCGCGATCGCGATCATCCGCAAGATCGGCGTCGAGACCGGCGGCTCGAACATCCAGTTCGCGGTGAACCCGGCCAACGGCGACATGACCGTGATCGAGATGAACCCGCGCGTCTCGCGCAGCTCCGCGCTGGCCAGCAAGGCGACCGGCTTTCCGATCGCGAAGATCGCCGCCAAGCTCGCGATCGGCTACACGCTCGACGAGATCCCGAACGACATCACGCGCTCGACACCCGCGAGCTTCGAGCCGACCATCGACTATGTCGTCACCAAGATCCCCCGCTTCACCTTCGAGAAGTTTCCGCAGGCCGACGCGCGGCTCGGCGTGCAGATGAAGTCGGTCGGCGAGGTGATGGCGATCGGGCGCACCTTCCGCGAGTCGCTGCAGAAGGGCATCCGCTCGCTCGAGACCGACCGCTACGGCTTCGAGGAGGTCTCGGCCGACGACGCGGCGCTCGAGACGATGCTGCGCGAGCCCGGACCGGACCGGCTGTGGGCCGTGGGCGAGGCGTTCCGGCGCGGCCGCACGCTCGCGCAGGTGAACGCGTGGACCGCGATCGACCCGTGGTTCCTGTGGCACGTGAGCGAGATCATCGCCGAAGAACGGCGCTTCGTAGTGCCGGCGACGCGCGACCTCGCGCGCGCGAAGCGCGCGGGCTTCTCGGACCGGCGGCTCGCGAAGCTCGCGGGCACGACCGAGGACGCGATCCGCGAGGAGCGGCTGCGCGCGGGCATCACGCCCGTCTACAAGCGCGTCGACACCTGCGGCGCCGAGTTCGAAGCGAACACGCCCTACATGTACTCCGCCTACGACCAGGAGTGCGAGGCGCGGCCTTCGACCACCAAGAAGATCATCATCCTCGGCGGCGGGCCGAACCGGATCGGGCAGGGCATCGAGTTCGACTACTGCTGCGTGCACGGCCTGCTGGGCCTGGCCAAGGACGGCTACGAGACCATCATGGTGAACTGCAACCCGGAGACCGTCTCCACCGACTACGACTCGAGCGACCGGCTCTACTTCGAGCCGCTCACGCTCGAGGACGTGCTCGCGATCGTGGCCGTCGAGAAGCCGCAGGGCGTGATCGTGCAGTTCGGCGGCCAGACGCCGCTACGGCTTGCGGTGTCACTCGCGCGCGCGGGCGTGCCGATCATCGGCACCACGCCCGACGCGATCGACCGCGCGGAGGACCGCGAGCGCTTCGCCGCGCTGCTCACCAAGCTCGGCCTGCGCCAGACCGAGAACGGCACCGCGCGCAGCGTCGACGCGGCGCGCCAGCTCGCCGAGCGGATCGGCTACCCCGTACTGGTGCGCCCGTCCTACGTGCTCGGCGGCCGCGCCATGCAGATCGTGCACGACACGGTCGGGCTCGAGACCTACATGCGCGAGGCGGTGCAGGTCTCGCCCGAGCACCCGGTGCTGGTCGACCGCTTCCTCGCCAACGCGATCGAGGTCGACGTCGACGCGCTGTGCGACGGCAAGCAGGCGGTGATCGCCGGCATCATGGAGCACATCGAGGAGGCGGGCATCCATTCGGGCGACTCGGCCTGTTCGCTGCCGCCCTACAGCCTGCCGCGCTACGTGATCGACGAGATCGAGCGCGCCACGCGCGCGCTCGCGCTCGAGCTCGGCGTGGTCGGGCTGATGAACGTGCAGTTCGCGGTTGCAGACGAGGCGGTGTACGTGCTCGAGGTGAATCCGCGCGCGTCGCGCACCGTGCCGTTCGTGTCGAAGGCGATTGGCCGGCCGATCGCGCAGATCGCCGCGCGCGTGATGGCGGGCAAGTCGCTGGCCGAGCTCGGTTACACGAGCGAGGTCATCCCCGCTCACGTCTCGGTGAAGGAAGCGGTGTTCCCGTTCGTGAAGTTCCCCGGCGTCGACACGCTGCTCGGGCCGGAGATGAAGAGTACGGGTGAAGTCATGGGCATCGACCGCGAGTTCGGCCGGGCCTACGCCAAGGCGCAGCGCGGCGCGGGCATGGACCTGCCGACGCGCGGGACGGTGCTGGTGTCGCTGCGCGACGAGGACAAGGCCGCGGGCGCGGGCGCGCTGCGCGTGCTGCAGGAGGAGGGCTTCAAGCTGGTCGCCACGGCGGGCACGGCCACCTACATGCGCGAGCGCGGGCTCGACGTTCAACCGATTCACAAGGTTCGCGACGGACTCCCGCACACCGGCACGCTGATCGCCGCGGGCGAGGTGAGCCTGGTGATCGCCACGACACGGATCGGTGACGCCGCCGCGGTGCGCGACTCCGCGGCCATGCGCCGCGCCGCGCTCGAGGCGGGCATCCCGTACTTCACGACGCTCGCCGGCGCGCGCGCGGCGGCCGCTGCGATCCGGGCGCTGCGAGCCGGCGAGGTGCAGCCGATCGCGCTCCAGGACCTCCATCCTGTGTAGTCGCGAGGCGGTGCAGCGATGAAGCCGGAGTCGCGATGACCAGCTTCCGCGAAGCCGCCGCCGCGATCCGCGGCCCGCTCGATTTCGCGCTGCGCGGCGCGGAGGTCGCGGCGCGCGTGCGGGATCTCGATGCCACGCTGCGCGCTTCGCTCGAGTCCGCCGCCGAGCTGTGGATCCCGCCCGAGGCGAAGAAGCGCCTGCGCGAGGCGATCGAGCGGCTCGGCCCCGAGGTCGACCCCGCGGGGCTGGCGTGGATCGCGAGGCGGCTCGCGCCGCTGCTCGAGCCCGAGTACCCGACGCGCATGCTCTCGGCGCCCGCCTCGCGCGTCCCCGGCGTCGGCCCGAAGACCGCGCAGGCGCTCGCGCGCAAGGAGATCGCGAGCGTCGAGGACCTGCTGTTCTTCCTGCCGCGCGCCTACGAGGACCGCCGCGCGATCGTGCCGATCGCGCAGCTCGAGGTCGGCCGCTCCGCCTGCTTCGCCGGAACGGTGACGCGTTCCGGTGTCGTCCCGCTGCGCAACGGCCGGCGCTTCTTCGAGGCGATCGTGTCCGACGGCACGGCCGCCGTGCAGCTCAAGTGGTTCCGCGGGCTCCCGCACTTCGAGAACCGGCTCGCGCCCGGCACGCGCGTGCTGGTCGCGGGCGACGTGCGCCGCTTCCGCTACGCGAAGGAGCTGCACCACCCCGACGTGGAGACGCTCTCGGCCGAGACCGACCCGGGCGAGCTGCCGCGCATCGTGCCCGCCTACAGCGCCGTCGAGGGTCTCGCGCCGCGCAGCGTGCGGCGCATGGTCGAGTCCGCCGTGCGCTGCGCCGCGGATCTGGTCGACGGCTGGCTGCCCGAGGCGACGGTGGCGGAGCTCTCCCTGGCCGAGATCGGCGCCGCGCTGCGCGAGGTGCACCTGCCCGGCACGCAGCTCGATCCCGCCGCGCTGCGCGAGCGCACGACGCCCTACCACCTGCGGCTGGTGGCGGAGGAGCTCTACCTGCTGCAGCTCGGTCTAGAGCTGCGCAAGGCAGCGCTCGGCAAGCGGCGCACGCCTCCGCTCGCGCTCGACGACGCGGCCGACGCCCGCGCGCGCGCCGCGCTGCCGTTCGCGCTCACCGCCGACCAGCTCCGCGCCTGGTCGGAGATCCGCGCGGATCTGGCGCGGCCGACGCCGATGAACCGCATGCTGATCGGCGACGTCGGCACGGGCAAGACCGTGCTCGCGGTGCTCGCGGCCGCCGCCGCGCACGCCTCGCAGCGCACGACCGCGGTGCTCGCGCCGACCGAGCTGCTCGCGGAGCAGCACCTGCACACCTGCTCGCGCCTGGGCGGCGCGCTCGGCATGCGCACGGCGCTGTTGACCGGCGCGACGCCGGCGGGCGAGCGGCGCAAGCTCGCGCGGCTGCTGGCCGACGGCTCGATCTCGATCGTGGTCGGCACGCATGCGCTGTTCTCGGAATCGGTCGAGCTGCCGCGGCTCGGTCTCGCGGTGATCGACGAGCAGCACCGCTTCGGGGTGGGCCAGCGCCGCGCGCTGACACAGAAAGCGGACAGCCCGCACCTGCTCGCCATGTCGGCGACGCCGATCCCCCGCTCGCTCGCGCTGACCGTGTTCGGCGACCTCGAGCACTCCGTGCTGCGCGAACGCCCGCGCGGCCGCTCGCCGGTCGCCACGCGCGTGGTGGGGCCGTCCGCGGGCAAGGAGGTGATGGGCGCGCTGCACGAGACCCTCGCGCGCAAAGAGCAGGCCTTCGTCGTGTACCCGCTCGTCGAGGAGTCCGAGAAGCAGGACCTGAAAGACGCCACGCGCGGCTTCGAGCGGCTGTGCAAGGCGCTGCCGGGCGTGCCGGCAGCCCTGATCCACGGCCGCATGGAGTCGGCCGACCGGCTGCGCGCGATGGCGGACTTCGCCACCGGCCGCGTGCGCGTGCTGGTCGCCACAACCGTGATCGAGGTCGGCGTCGACGTGCCCGACGCCACGCTCCTGATCGTCCAGCACGCGGAGCGCTTCGGCCTGGCGCAGCTCCACCAGCTGCGCGGGCGCGTCGGCCGCGGCGAGCGTCCCGGAAGCGCGCTCCTGATCGCCGATCCCACCACGCCGGAAGGCGCGCAGCGGCTCGCGATCCTGGAGCGCAGCGAGAGCGGCTTCGAGATCGCCGAACAGGACCTGCGCATCCGCGGCGCGGGCGAATGGCTCGGCACGCGCCAGGCCGGCCACCTGCCGGAGCTGCGCCTGGCGGATCTGGTGCGCCACGGCGACACGCTCGAGGCCGTGCGCCGAGCGGCGGCCCGGCTGCTCGAGGGCGATCCCGGCCTGCGCGGCAAGCCCGGCCTGCGGGCCGCGGTCGAGCGCCGCTGGGGCGCGCGGCTGGCCTTCGGCTCGATCGCCTGAAGCGTCGCGGAGCGCTCCCTGGCAGGCCCGCTCGCGCTCGAATATGCTGCCAGGCCCATGGCTGAATCCCTAGGCCAGTCGCGCATCTCCGCCGTTTCGCCGCAGGCGTCCCTGCGCCTGCCGCGGCACTGCCGGAGCGAGTCGCGGCCCGGCCCGGCCGTGTTCGAGATGAAGCGCATGCTGCGCCGCCGCGGCCTGCACTCGGTGTGCGAGGAAGCCCGCTGCCCGAACCTCGCCGACTGCTTCGCGCGCGGCACGGTCACCTTCATGCTGCTCGGCGACGTGTGCACGCGCGCCTGCCGCTTCTGCCACGTCGCGACCGGGCTCGGCCGGCCGGTCGACGCGGACGAGCCGCGCCAGGTCGCCGAGGCCGCGCGCGAGCTCGACCTACGCCATGTGGTGTTGACGAGCGTGAACCGCGACGACCTGCCGGACCAGGGCTCGGTCCAGTTCGCGCGCACGATCGCGGCGCTGCGCGCGCAGGTGCCGCGCGCGACGATCGAGGTGCTGACGCCGGATTTCCGCGGCGACGCGGACTGCATCGACCGCGTCTGCGATGCGGGCCCCGACGTCTACAACCACAACCTGGAGACCGTCCCACGCTTGTACCCGAGCGTGCGCATCGGCGCCCGCTACCCGCGCTCGCTTGCGCTGCTCGCGCGCGTCAAACAGCGGCGGCTGCGAGCGCTCACCAAGTCGGGGCTGATGCTCGGGCTGGGCGAGACGCGCGACGAGCTGGTCGCGGTCCTGCGCGAGCTGCGCGACGCCGGCGTCGACTGCCTGACGCTGGGCCAGTACCTTCGCCCGACGCTGCGCCACCTGCCGGTCGAGCGCTATGTCGACCCGGTCGAGTTCGCGGAGCTGCGCGAGACCGCCGCGTCGCTCGGCTTCCTGCACGTCGAGAGCGGGCCGCTCGTGCGCAGCTCCTTCCGCGCCGACGCGCCCCTCCAAGTCCTCTCCCCCCGCGAGAGTCCGTGATGAAGAAGTTCGAGAAGCTGGATCGCCTGCCGCCGTACGTGCTGGCGATCGTGAACGAGCTGAAGCTGCGCGCGCGGCGCGCCGGCGAGGACGTCGTCGACCTGGGCTTCGGCAACCCCAACCACGGCACCCCGGCGCACGTGGTCGAGAAGCTGGTCGAGGCGGCGCGCGACCCGCGCAACCACCACTACTCGGCGTCGCGCGGGCTGCCGAACCTGCGCCGCGCGATGGGCCGCTGGTACCAACGCCACTACGGCCTCGAGCTCGATCCCGAGACGCAGATCATCTCGACGATCGGCGCCAAAGAGGGGCTCTCGCACTTCGTGATCGCGGCGATCGCGCGCGGCGACACGGTTCTGTGTCCAGATCCGTGCTATCCGATCCACAGCTTCTCGGTGCTGATCGCGGGCGGCGACATCCGGCGCGTGCCGCTGCTCCCGTTGGACGGCCTGATCGAACGGCTGGAGGAGGCGACCGAGGCCAGCTGGCCTGCATCCTCATCGACGATGTCGACCTGCTGACTG
>JBBDXF010000003.1:32814-33676 GCA_040902485.1 Myxococcota bacterium
AGGCCAGCTGGCCTCGGCCGAAGATGCTGATCGCGTCGTTCCCGCACAATCCGACCACCGCGACCGTCGACCTGCCGTACCTGACGCGGCTGGTCGACTTCTGCCGCCGCCACGATCTGGTGTTGGTGCACGACCTGGCCTACGCCGAGATCTGCTTCGACGGCTACAAGCCGCCCAGCGCCCTGCAGGTGCCCGGAGCGCTGGAGTGCACGATCGAGTTCACGTCGCTGTCCAAGTCGCACGCGATGGCGGGCTGGCGCGTGGGCTTCGGCGCGGGCAACCCGGAGCTGGTGCGCGAGCTCTCGCGCGTGAAGAGCTACCTCGACTACGGCACGTTCCAGCCGATCCAGATCGCGACCATCGTCGCGCTCGACGGACCGCAGGACTTCGTGGCCGAGATCGTCGAGGACTACCGCGAGCGCCGCAACGCGCTGGTCGATGGGCTCGAGCAGGCCGGCTGGAAGATCGAGAAGCCGCTCGGAACCATGTTCGTGTGGGCGCCGCTGCCGGAGCGCTTCGCGTCGCTCGGGTCGCTCGAGTTCGGAAAGCTCCTGCTCGAGAAGGCGGCGGTGGCCGTCGCGCCGGGCATCGGCTTCGGCCCGGCCGGGGAGGGCTTCGTGCGCTTCGCGCTGGTCGAGAACACGCACCGCATCCGCCAGGCGGTGCGCAACATGAAGCGGCTCTTGCGCGATGGCTGAGCGGGCCATGCGGGTGGGGCTGGTGGGGCTGGGCACGATCGGCACCGGCGTGGTGCGCGCGCTGCAGGCGCACGGGGCGCTCGTCGCCGAACGGCTCGGCTTCCCGCTCGAGCTCACGCGCATCGCCGACGTCGACCTCGAGCGCGACCGCGGTGTCGCGCTCG
>JBBDXF010000003.1:33686-54373 GCA_040902485.1 Myxococcota bacterium
GCTCGACGCCTACCGGCTCTCGCGCGACTGGCGCGAGATCGTGAACGACCCGGAGATCGACCTGGTGGTCGAGCTGGTCGGCGGCACACGCGTCGCGCGCGAGCTGGTGCTGGCCGCGCTCGACGCGGGCAAGCACGTGGTCACCGCCAACAAGGCGCTGCTCGCGCAGCACGGGCGGGAGGTGTTCGCGCTGGCCGCGTCGAAGGGCAGCGAGATCGCGTTCGAGGCGAGCGTGGGCGGCACGATCCCGGTGCTGCGCGCGCTGCGCGAGGGGCTGTGCGCGGACCGGGTGCGGGCGCTGCACGGGATCGTGAACGGCACCTGCAACTACATCCTGTCCGAGATGGAGACGACCGGCGAGCCGTACGAGGCGTGCCTGAAGCGCGCGCAGGATCTCGGCTTCGCCGAGGCCGACCCGAGCTCCGACATCGACGGCGTCGACTCGGCGAACAAGCTCGCGATCCTGGCCGGGCTCGCGTTCGGCGTGCACCTCGCGCCCAACGCCTTCCCGATCGAGGGCATCCGCCACATCGTGCCCGCCGACATCGAGTACGCCAGCCGGATCGGCTTCCGCATCAAGCTGCTAGCCGTCGCCAAGCGCGACGCGCGCGGCATCCAGGCCCGCGTGCACCCGACCATGATCCCGCAAAGGAGCGTGCTCGCGGGCGTCTCGGGCTCGATGAACGCGATCGAGGTGCACGGCGAGCTGTCCGGTCCGACGCTCTACTACGGCGCCGGCGCGGGCTCGCTGCCGACTGCGAGCGCGGTAGTCGCGGACCTGATGGAGCTCGCGCGCGCGCGACGCCACGGCGTGTCGGGGCGCGTGCCGCCGTACGGCACGCCCGAGCCGGGCGAGGCGCTGCTGTGCGAGCCGGGCGAGCAGGTCGGCGAGTTCTACGTGCGCTTCACCGCGCATGACTCGCCGGGCGTGCTCTCGCGCATCACCGGGGCGCTGGGCGCGCGCGGCATCAGCATCGCGAGCGTGCTGCAGGAGGAGCGGCACGAAGTCCGCGCCGTGCCGATCGTGATCACCACCCACGAGTCGCGTCAGGCGGACCTCGACGCCGCGCTGTCCGAGATCGCCGAACTCCGCGAGGTCGTCTCGCCCGCGCAGTCGATCCGCATCGAGAGGGAGCTCTAGCCATGCCGCCGAAGCGCTCGCCGAAGTACCAGGCCTGGTTCGAGTGCGCCCACGGCTGCACCGGGCGCTGGGCGCTCACCGAGGTGATCTACCGCTGCCCGCACTGCGAGGGGCTGCTCACCGTCCAGCACGACATGGAGGTGCTGAAGTCCACGCCGCCGCAGAAGTGGATGAAGACCTTCGAGACGCGCGCGCACAGCACCGAGTGGCCGTACGGCTCGGGCGTGTGGGGCAAGCGCGAGCTGGTCTGCCCGATGGTCGACGAGGAGAACGTGGTCTCGATGTTCGAGGGCCACACCAATCTGTTCTGGGCCAAGCGCCTGGGCATGCAGCTCGGCCTCGAGGACCTGTGGGTGAAGCTGTGCGGCAACACGCACACCGGCAGCTTCAAGGACCTGGGCATGACGGTGCTGGTCTCGGTCGTGAACGAGATGATCCGCACCGGCAAGGACGTGCGCGCGGTGGCCTGCGCGTCGACCGGCGACACGTCCGCGGCGCTGGCCGCGTACGCGGCCTACGCCGGCATTCCCGCGATCGTCCTCTTGCCCAAGGACAAGGTCTCGATCGCCCAGCTCGTGCAGCCGCTCGCCAACGGCGCCATCACGCTCTCGCTCGAGACCGACTTCGACGGCTGCATGGCGATCGTGAAGCGGATCGCGGAGCGCGACGGGATCTACCTGGCGAACTCGATGAACAGCCTGCGCATCGAGGGCCAGAAGACGCTGGGCATGGAGATCGTGCAGCAGTTCGACTGGGAGGTGCCCGACTGGATCGTGATCCCGGGCGGCAACCTCGGCAACGTCTCGGCGCTGGGCAAGGGGCTGCTGGAGTGGCTCGAGCTCGGCATCATCGATCGGCTGCCGCGCATCTGCTGCGCGCAGGTCGAGAACGCGAATCCGCTCTACACGAGCTACCTCGGCGACTTCGAGAAGTTCGAGCCGATGCAGGCGCGGCCGACGCTCGCGTCGGCGATCCAGATCGGCAATCCCGTCTCGTACGAACGCGCGGTCGCGACGCTGCAGCGCTTCGACGGGATCGTCGAGCAAGCCTCCGAGAACGAGCTGGCCGACGCCTCGGCCGAAGCCGACCGCACGGGGCTGTTCGCCTGTCCGCACACGGGCGTGGCGCTGGCGGCGCTGAAGAAGCTGCTGCGCCGCGGTCAGATCCGCCGCGACGAGCGCGTGGTCGTGATCTCGACCGCGCACGGGCTCAAGTTCGCCGACTTCAAGGTGCAGTATCACAAGCAAGCGCTCGAAGGTATCGACGCGCGGCTGGCGAATCCGCCGATCGTCCTGCCGCCGCGCTACGAGGCGGTGCGGGACGAGATCAATCGGCAGATCGACCTTCGCTTCTAGCCTTAGACCAGGGAGAACCGCGGAGATGGCGATGGACCGGAATCTGGCGCTCGAGCTGGTGCGCGCGACCGAGGCGGCCGCGCTCGAGTGCGCGAGGCTCATGGGGCGGGGGGACGAGACGGCCGCGGATCAGGCGGCGGTCGACGCGATGCGCACGGCGCTGAACCGCATCGACATGGACGCCACGGTCGTGATCGGCGAGGGCGAGCGCGACGAAGCGCCCATGCTCTACATCGGCGAGAAAGTCGGCACCGGCAGCGGGCCGAAGATCGAGATCGCGCTCGACCCGCTCGAGGGCACGACCCTGTGCGCCACCGGCGGCCAGAACGCGCTGTCGGTGATCGCGGCCGCGGAGGAGGGCGGCTTCCTGCACGCGCCCGACACCTACATGGAGAAGATCGCGGTCGGCCCGGCCGCGCGCGGCGCGATCGACATCGATCTGAGTCCCACTCAGAACCTGAAGAACATCTCGAAGGCGATGGGCGTGCCGGTGCAGGATCTCACGGTCGTGATCCTCGACCGGCCGCGCCACGAGAAGCTGATCGACGAAGTGCGCAAGTGCGGTGCGCGCATCAAGCTGATCAAGGACGGCGACGTCTCGGCCGCCATCGCCACCTGCAGCCGCCAGCACCAGGTCGACGTGCTGCTGGGCATCGGCGGCGCGCCCGAGGGCGTGATCGCCGCGGCCGCGCTGCGCTGCCAGGGTGGCGATCTGCAGGGCCGGCTGAAGCCGCGCAACCAGGACGAGGCCGACCGGGCGCGGGCGATGGGCATCAAGGACGTCGACGCCAAGCTGACGCTGGTCGAGCTCGCCTCCGGCGACGTGCTGTTTGCCGGTACGGGTGTCACAGAGGGTGACTTTCTGCGCGGCGTGCGCTTCCGTGCGGAGGGCGCGCTCACCCACTCGGTGGTGATGCGCAGTCACTCGATGACCACGCGCTGGATCGAGGCGGAGCACAACTTCCGCTTCAAGCCTCGCTGACGAGCGGGCGGTGTTCACGGGCATCGTCGAACGCGTCGCGCCCATCACGCGGCTCGAGCCGCAGGGCGGGCGCGTGGAGCTCGAGGTCGAGGTCGGCGCCGAGCTCGCAGGCGAGGTCCGGGTCGGCGACAGCATCGCCATCTCCGGCTGCTGTCTGACCGTGGTCGCGATCCGCGGCGGCGCGCTCGCGTTCCAGGCCGTGCAAGAGACCTTGCGTTGCACCTCGCTGGGCTCCCGCAAGCCGGGCGACGCCGTCAACCTCGAGCGGGCGATGCGCGCCGACGGCCGACTCGACGGGCACATCGTCCAGGGTCACGTCGACGGGACCGGCACGGTCCGCTCGATCGTGGCCGACGGCGAGGACCGGCTCGTGCGCGTCGACTGTCCGGAAGAGCTCGCGCTCCAGATCGTCCCCAAGGGCTCGATCACCGTCGAAGGCGTATCGCTCACGGTGGTCGGGCCCGACGCGTCCGGGTTCAGCGTGGCGCTGATCCCGCACACGCTCGCGGTCACCACCCTTGGGGGTCTCGCCCCGCGCACGCAGGTGAACCTCGAGCTCGACGTGCTCGGCAAGTACGTCCTCCGCTACCTGCAGACGATCGGCGTCGCTCGAACCGGTAGCTGAGCGAGCATCGGAGCTTCGTCGCGCAGTTGCGTGTTGACCGGTCGTCTGCTTGGTGAGACACTGAACTGCTTCATCCCTTGCACGGACGTTGCGCGGCCTGCCACCGGACCAGGAGTCGGACATGAGAGAACTGGTCGAGATGATCGTGAAGGCGCTCGTCGATCAGCCGGACGCGGTCCAGATCACCGAGATCAAGGGCAACCACGCGCACGTGATCGAGCTCTGCGTCGCCAAGGAGGATCTCGGCAAGGTGATCGGCAAGGGGGGCATGCACGCCAACGCGATCCGCACCATCCTCGCGGCGGCGAGCGGCAAGGAGAACAAGCGGTACATCCTCGAGATCATCGAGAACTGAGCTCCGGGCTCTCCGCCACCGTGAGCGAGCGCGCACTGCGCAGCGCGCAGATGCGGGTGGCGCTCACGGGAACCGGGACGGGGCGATTCGCCGTCGAGGAACGCGCCGAGCGGGCGCTATGGGTCTCGCGCGCGGCATTGCTCGAGATCTTCGCCGAGCGCGACAACGCCTTCACCGCGGGCATGCGCGTCTGGGAAGTCGCCGAGCCCTGGGTGGCGGTGATCGCGGAGCTCGCGCAGGACCCGAGCGTGCTGCTGGCGGAGCTGCCGACCTGGGCGCGTCTGCTCGACCGGCACTCGAGCATCGACGTGCTCTCCACGGGCCGCGACACGCAGCTGATCTGGTCCAACGCCCCCGGCTTTCCGCCCGAGGCCAGCGAGTGCGAGTTCCGTCTCGGCGCGCTGCGCGCGCTGCTCTCCTTCTGCTCGTTTGACGAGACGGTGCTCGTCCATCACACGGAGTGCGTCGCGGACGGCGGCAATCGCTGCTGCTTCGAGGTGCCCGCCTGGATCCCGTGCCGCGACGTCCGACACGAGCGCGCGCTGCGCGAGGCGAGCCTGCTACAGACCGACCTCGAGGGCCGCGAAGCGCTGCAGCGCCGGCTCGCGGAGTTCGCCGACCGCCACGGCCCGTTCCCGGACGTGCGCGAGCTGCAGGGGGTTCGCCGTTTCATGGACGAGGTCGAGGACATCATCTTGGTGTTCGATCACGACCTGATGGTGCTCGACGGGAACCGCGCGGCTCTGCGCCAGTACGGGATGACCCTGGCCGAGCTGCGCGGCCAGTCCGCGCAGGACCTGCTGACAGACGCCTCCTGGCTCGAGGTCCGCGAGCTCGTGCCGCGGCTGTTCGAGGTGGGCGGAATGCGCGGCATCCTGGTCGAGGCGCGCACCCGCGTCGGCGTGGCGACGCTCGAGGTGTCGGCGCGGGTGGCCGCGAACGCCGAGTCGATCGTGTGCATCGCGCGCGACATCACCGAGCGGCTCCGGCTCGAGCGCGAGCTCGGCGAGCGCAACGAGCAGCTCCGCGTGCAGAACCAGCGCGTGATCGACGCGGACCGGATGAAGTCCGAGTTCCTGGCCAACGTGAGCCACGAGCTCACCACGCCGCTGACCAGCATCAAGGGCTTCGCGACCCTCCTGCGCGGCGACGTGGCCGCCGAGGTCGCCGGCGGCCCGCGGCTCGGCGCGGTGCAGCGCGCGGAGTTCCTCGGGCTGGTCGAGCGCGAGGCCGCGCGCATGACCGAGATGATCCGCGGGCTGCTGGAGCTTTCGAACATCGAGGCCGGTGGCGTCGCGCTCGCGCGCAGGCCCGCGGCGCTCGGCGCGATCGTGCACGAGTGTCTGCAGATCCTGAAGCCGCGGCTCGACGAGGCCGGCTTCGCGGTCGACCTGGCGCTCGATCCCTCACTGCCGCTCGCGCAGCTCGACCCGGACCGGATCAAGCAGGTCGTGCTCAACCTGCTCGAGAACTCGCTGAAGTTCAGCACGCGCGGCGCACGCATCCGCATCTCGACCTTCCGGGACGACGAGGCAGTCGAGGTGCGCGTGCGCAATCCCTGTCAGGAACTCGGCCCGGACGACCTCGGGCGGATCTTCGATCGCTTCGTCCAGCGCGACGGCTCGTACTCGCGGAAGTACGGCGGCGTCGGGCTCGGCTTGAACTTGGTTCGCGCCATCGCCGAGCTGCACGGCGGTCAGGCCTGGGCCGAGCTTCCCTTCGCGGGAACGGTCGAGTTCGTCGTGCGCCTGCCGCTTCACGCGTAGGCAGGCGACAGCGTCCGCGCGCGGGTCCATCCGCCACTCATCTCCGGCGGAAGCCCGCCGATAAGGCCGCTCAGGGGGGCAGAAGGGGACAGGTGGCAGAGCCCATGCAGCAAAAGACCGAGTTCACACCAGAAGAGCACAATCGTCGGGGCATCGCGTTGCTCGAAGCCGGTCACGGACACGAGGCCTTCGAGCACCTGAGTCGCGCCTATCTGATCGATCCGCAGAACGCGCGCTTCCGCTCGTCGTACGCGCTCGCGCTCGCGCTCGTACGCGGCCAGTTCCTGGGCGCCGTCGAGCTCGCGCGTGCCGCGGTGCGTCAGGAGTTCTACAACCCGGACCTGTACCAGAACCTCGCGCGCATCTACCTCGCGTTCGACTTCAAGGCCGACGCGATCCGCTTCCTGCGCCGCGCGTTGATGGTCGACCCGGAGAACGCGGCGGTGCACCGTCGTCTTGCCGAGCTCGGCATCCGGCGCAGACCGCTGATCCGCTTCCTGCCGCGCGGTCACGCACTCAATCGACTGCTCGGTCGAGTGCAAGCGCGCATGCTGGGCCGCGCCGCGTGGGCGCTGTCTCGCGTGCAAGGCGCTTGACAAGCACCCGCCCACGGATAACTTCGGCCGCCACTCGACGGTGGAGGCCCTGTTTTCCGTGGGCAGCGTGATCAAGAAGCGACGCAAGAAGATGCGCAAGCACAAGTACAAGAAGCTGCGCGCGAAGCAGAGGCACAAGCGCAACAAGCGCTGAACGCGGCCGCGTTCGGCGGCGACATCGTCACCCCCTACACGCACCGATGGCACCCATCGGTGCGTTTTTTTTGCCCTTGTCGTTGACACGTTCGCGGGTCAATGCTTACTGTGTGCGCAACCGAGAACGGGAACCGCGCGTTTCCAGTCGTGTTTACACGGTGATCGCGTCAAGTTCGAGACATCGAGTCCGATACGTGACGCGAGAGGAATCGCAACACTGGGTCCTCTCGGTCGTGCGCGAGTCGCTTCGAGACGCAGATTGCAGATCGTCGCAGCTCGAACACGGTGAACAAAAACGCAAATGGGGGTGAGAGCAAATGGCAGCTCGGAAGAAAGCCGCGAGCAAGAAGGCAACGCGGCGGAAGAAGGGTGGCAAGAAGAAGGGCGCGAAGAAGAAGGCCGGTCGCAAGAAGGCCACGCGCCGCAAGAAGGCAATGTAGGGTCTCGCAACCCTGATTCCATAGAAGGCCCCCGTCGCTGCGAAGCGACGGGGGCTTCTTCTTTGTTGCGCGCGCAAGCCCGGAATCCTACGATCGCGCCCGCAACGACGAGGAGACCGGCATGGCCCGCATCACGATCGAAGACTGCACCGAGCGCGTCGGCAACCGATTCGCCCTGGTCGTCATGGTGTCCGTCCGGGCCAAGCAGATCATGCGCGGGGCGCGCGGCCTGGTGAAGACCACCGAGAACAAGGCCGTCGTGAACGCCCTGCGCGAGGTCGCCGCCGGCCACATCGTGCCCGACCTGGAAGGCGACGCTGCGCAACACTGACCTACTGACTTCGCTCGCCCTCGGCTCGCTGCGCGCGCCGCGAAACGGCGCTTGCGGGCCGGACGCGAGGACGGCCTCGCGTCCAGCCATCGCGCGAACACCCGCTCGCCCTACCTAGCAGACGGCGACCGGGATGGCGAAGCTGAAGACGGACCCCTGGCCGATCTCGCTCTGTAGAGACAGGGAGCCGCCGAGCTTCTCGATCAGGCCGCGCGCGAGCGTGAGCCCCAGCCCGGCGCCGCGGTGGCGGCTATCGGGCGAAGAGTCGACCCGGTAGAACTCGTCCAGGATCTGCTCCTGGTCGTCCGGCGCGATCCCGATGCCGGTGTCGGACACGCTGCACAGGAGCTGGCCGTCATCGAGCCGGAGCTCCAGGGCGATGCGGCCGCGGCGCGTGAACTTGGCCGCGTTGTCGAGCAGGTGGAAGAGGATCTGGTTGAGCTTGCCCAGGTCCGTGCGGATCTTCGGCAGGGCGGACGGAATCCGCTTCTCGAACACCACGTCCGGCTGCAGCGTGTCGCGCACGTTGAAGATCGCTTCCTCGATCACCTCGGCGAGGTTCACGTCCTGCACCTCGATCGTGACCTCGCCCTGCTTCAGGCGCCAAAGCTCGAGGATGTTCTGCAGCATCTGCATCAGCGTGTTGCCGTCGGCGAGCACACCGCGCAGCGAGTCGCGGCCGGAAGGGGAGAGCGCCTCGTGCTCGTTCGCGAGCACCGAGATCATGCGCTCGATCATGCTGTTGAGCGGCTGGCGCAGCTCGTACGACATGGTCTCGATCAGGTCCGCCTTCAGGCGCTCGACCAGCGTCAGCCGCTCCTCGCGCTTGATCAGCTCGATGTCCTGTGCGAGCAGCTGCTCGGAGAGCCGCAGCACCTCGTCCGACGGCTCGGCCTCCTGGGGCGCGGCGGCGCCCGACACCGCGTGGTGATCGAGCACGAGCGCGACCTGGCGTAGGATCGACTCGATGCCGGCGTTCTGAACGCGCGGCCACGGTCCGGGACAGCCGAGCAGCGCGACGCCGCGCACCTGTCCGTTGTGCCGGATCGGGAAGCCGTACACGCCGCCCGCGGCGCGCGCCCAGATGCGCGGGCTGCCTTCGGGCGCGTCCGTGCGCAGCGGGCGTTCGGACTCGAGCGTCTGGCGCACGAAGTCGTCGAGCTCCTCGCCCGCGACCTGCGCGTCCTTCGCGCACGTGAAGCCGGCCCAGCCGTCGGGGTCGGCCGAGTCGTGCACGGCCTGGTAGACGAGCGCGAATCCCTGCAGCGTCGCCGCCAGGTGGCGTGCACCGGCGGCGAGCGCCGACGGGAGCGTGTCGGCCGACGTGTAGAGCGCCAGGATCTCCATGGCGGGCTAGAACCGGCTCTCGTCGTTGCCACCCGGCATCGAGCTCGAGTTCTCCTGCGTATAGGACGAGTCGCCCTCGAGTGCGAGCTTGGTCGCGAAGTCGCGCGGGTTCGAAGCCGCGTCGCGCGCAGTCTCGAGCTTGATCTTGTTGGCCTGGTAGAGCTCGAGCAGGTGCTGGTCGAAGGTCTGCATCTCCATGTCGGAGTGGCCCTTCTCCATCAGCTCGCGGATCTCCACGGCGCGGTTCGGATCGCGGATGCACTCGCGGATCGAGCGCGTGGTGCGCAGCACCTCGACCGCCGGCACGCGGCTGGTGCCCTTCTTGTTCGGCAGCAGCCGGAGCGAGACGATCGACTGCAGGTTCTCGGCCAGCCGCTCGCGCACCTGCTGGTGCTCCTCGACCGGGAAGAACGAGACCACGCGGCGCAGCGTCGTGACCACGTCGTTGGTGTGGATCGACGAGAACACCGCGTGACCGGTCTCGGCGGCCTTCAGCGCCGTGTCGACGGTCTCCGCGTCGCGGATCTCGCCGACCATGATCACGTCCGGATCCTGGCGCAGGGCCGCGCGCAGCGCGGCCGGGAAGCTCGGCGTGTCGGTGCCGATCTCGCGCTGCGTGATGATCGAGTGCTCGTGCGTGAAGATGAACTCGACCGGGTCCTCGATCGTCACGATCTTGCACTTCAGCGACCGGTTGATCTCCTGGAGCATGGTCGCGAGCGTGGTCGACTTGCCCATGCCGGTCGCGCCGGTCACGAGCACGAGCCCGCGCTGCACCGAAGCGATCGTGCGCAGCACCGACGGCAGGTTCAGCTCCTCGAAGTTCTTGATCGAGAGCGGAATCACGCGCAGCACGATGTTGTAGGCCTTGCGCTCGCGCGAGATGTTGACGCGGAAGCGCCCCTCGCTGGCGATCTCGTAGGCCATGTCGACCTCGGACACGCCGTCGAGACTCTTGGACGGATCGAACTCCATGAGCAGGCGCGCGATGGCCTCGGTGTCGGCCATCGTCAGCACTTTGTACTTCAGCTCGACCAGCTCGCCGTTGAACCGGTACAGCGGCAGGTAGCCGACCTGGAAATGGATGTCGGACGCACCCTTCTCGAAGCCCAGCCGAAGCAGCCGATGGAGTCGCTCTCGATCCATGGTGAGATCCCGCCATCGCGCGACGATCCGACACCGCCCGCGTCCTTCACTGCTTCGGCGTCGGCCCGCGAGCGCTTGATGGGAGGGCGTTTGCCCCTGTCCTATACTCGGCACGATGCGGATCGCTGGTCTGTGCCTCTTGCTCCTGTTCGCGGCTCCGAGCGCCGTCTTCGCCCAGTCCACGCCGACGCCCGGCGCCGAGACGGGGACCGAGGAAGCGGGCCCGGCACCCACCCCCGCGCCCAAGCCCTCCGCACCGCTCGATCTCGATCGACTCCTGCGCCCGCCGGGCGTGGCGCCCTCGATGCCGACGGCGGAGCCGGACCTCGGTGGCCGCGATCGCGCCGAATGGCGCGAGGAGTTCGAGAAGGCCAACGCCGAGGTCGTCGAACTCGAGTCGAAGGTCGAGGTCAATCAGCAGCGACTGCGCGCGAACACCGCGGGCGACTGGAACTACTCTCCGGCCGGCGGCGAGGCGTCGGACCCCGAGGTGTTGAAGCTGCGCGCGCAGCTGCGCCGCGACCGCCAATCGCTCGAAGCCGCGCGCCAGCGGCTGCGCGATCTGCGCGTCGAAGCGTCGCTCGCCGGCGTGCCCGAGGCTTGGCTCAACCCCTGAGCCGGAAGTCGACCGGCAACGCATGGGCAACTCGACCGTGCTTGCGGGTTCGCCGCGCGAACGCCGCTTCGCACCGACGCGCCGCGCGCCGCAGGTCCGGTTCACGGTCTGGGGCAGTTGCACGCGCGGTTGCCTGTCCGTGATGGGTGGCACGAGCGATGCATCTTCTGGCCAGCGTGCGAAGCATGCGCCAAATTGCGCTCCTGGCTCCGATCCTCGGCTGGCTCGGCGGCTGCGCGAGCTTCTCGCCGAGTGACTCCAGCGGCGATGCGGACGCGCTGCCCGAGTCGCTCACGGTGGTGATCTCGCAGCTCAAGCTGCACATGCGCGACGACACCTACCGCTTCGATCGCGCGGTCGGAGCGGACGGCGGCAACGTCTACGCGGTCGCGCTCTGGAAGCTCGACCGCCTGGCCGCGCTGCGCGCGCGCCCGGAGGGCGAGTGGCAGAACGCGGACTACCTGGTCGAGTTCGCGCGCGGCACCGCGCTCGAGCGCCTGCGCCGCTACGACGAGGCCGTGAGCGCTTATCAGCGGGTGGAGGCATCGGGGTCGGTGCTCGGCGACGCGGCGGCGGAGCGGCTGCAGATCGCACGGCGCTTCGCGCTCGCCGCCACGCCCCCGCAGCAGCCCTTCGCGAGCCAGATCGAGGAGCTCCAGTTCGCCTCGGAGCGGATCGACGTCTGGCGCGGGCTCGCGCTCGAGTACCGGGACGTGCCGCAGGAGTCGCTCGCGCGCGAGGAGACCGAGGCTTGGGAGGTCATGCGCGTGGACGGGTTCGCGCGCTCGGGCCAGCTCAGCGAGGCGATCCGCGCTTGCCGGGCGCTGGTCGAGTCCAATCGCGAGTCGAAGCTGTTCGGCAAGCACCTGCTGCGGCTGGGCGATCTGTACGCGGACTCCGCCCGGCGCGAGCAGCTGAAGGCGAGAACGAACATCGCGCGCTTCGACGCGGCGAAGTACGACGGGCTGGTCGACCAAGCCTTCTCGGCGTACGAGCTCGCGGGCGAGGCGCACCAGCCGGCGATGCGCCGCGAGGCGCGCACGCGCATCGACTCGCTGCAGAGCTACCACGAAGAGGTGAGGGCTCATGCGCCCTGAGCTTCGCGCCGCGCTGACGTCGGTACTGCTCGCGTTCGCGCTGGCCGCGCGCGCCGGCGCGCAGGAGTGGACCGAGCTCGACGAGGCGACGAGCCTGCTGCTCTCGCCCGAGCTGCGCAGCGACCAGGCGCGCGCGCTCGAGGCCTCGGGCCTGCTCGAAGCCGAGCGCGAGCGGAAGATCGCCGACCTGTCGTCCGCGGTCGTGGACTTCGGTCTGCATGCGTCGGTGGCGGCGTCGCCGCTCCGGCTGCTGCGCTCGGCGGGCAAGATCGGCCGCGGCGTGCGCGACTGGAACGATCGCACGGCGGTCGAGGACGAGGCGCTCGCGCTGCTCGCGCCGGGTGCGCGCAGCGGCGGCCTCGACGAAGCGAGCCTCGCGCTGTACACGCGGCTCGAACGGCGCGAGAGCGCGGAGCGCGTCGAGCAGCTCCTGGCCGACGCGGAGCGCGCGCTGGGCGCGGGCGATCTGCGGCGCACGCGGCGCACGCTCGACCGGGCGCTCGCGCTGGAGCCGGGCTCCTCGCACGCGGACCGCCTGCTCGACGAGATCGACGAGCGCGAGTGGCTCGCGCTGCCGGACGACGAAGAGCTCGCAGAGGACACCGCGCTGCACGGCCGCGTCGACACCTGGGAGCTCGAGATCGGCACCGCCTTGCTGGTCGACGAGTTCGAGCGCGCGCAGTCGCTCGGTCCGGACGACTCGAGCGCTGCGGAGCTCGCGCGCGCGACCGCAGCCTACTTGTCGGGCGAGCGCGAGGCGGCGCTCGAGGCCTTTCACGAGATCGCGCGCGGCGACGACCAGGCGGCCTCGAGCGCGGCCGGGACGCTCGCCGATCGCTGCTTGAATCCGGAGGGTGCGTTCGAGGACGAGCTGAGGATCTACCGCACGCAGCGTGCGCTCGGCTGGATGGGCGGCGAAGAGCTCGCGGCGACCGCGCTGCCGTCGACGTCGGACGCGCTGGCGATGTCGCGCGACGGCTATCGCGCCTGGCAGAAGTCGCTGCGCGCGTGGCGCAACGCGCTGAAGCCCGTGAACCTGGTGGTCGACGCGCCGGCGCGCGCTTGGCGCTCGTGGCAGCCGGACGGCAAGGCGCTGCACGCGGCGGCCGAGCGCTACCTGGCGCTGGCTCCGGACGGCGACCGCGCGCCCGATGCGGTGCACTGGCTCGACGCGCTCGCCGCTCAAAAGCTCCGGGACCCGCGCGTCTCTCCGTTCCGCGACGGCATGCTCGTGTTGCCGCGCGCGCAGACGAGCTTCGAGCGACTCTCCGCGACGCGCATCGTGGTCGCGCGCGCCGCGCTCGAGACGGCCGCGCCCGAGCTGCTGGCGAAGCTGGCCGGCGACGCGTCGCCCGCGCTCGTCCTGCTGCTCGTGCCCAAGTCGGCTCGGACCGAGGCGACCGGCACCGTGCTCTCGCGCGAGGAGTCGCTCGACGTGCTCGAGCGGCTCGCGGCCGGGCTCGAGCGCGCGACGCTGGCTCCGCGCGGCACGCCGGGCAGCAGCGTGCTGACCCGCCTGCGCCGGCTCGATGCGCGCGTGCGCGAGGGCGGAGCGCTGGTTGCGCGCTCGTGGACCGAGGAGACCGCGTCCGGGTTCGACGCGTTCGGCTCGGCGCTCTTGGACAGCGAACGCGCGCGTACGATCGGCGCCGTCGAGATCGAGCGGCGCAAGGAGACGCTGGTCGCCGAGCGCCAGCTCGCGGGCTCGACCAGCTACTGCCCGCACCAGACGACCTGCATCGACGTGCAGCGCGCGGTCGACCCGGTGTTCTACGCCAGCAGCGACGCCGACGGCGACATCGGCGTCGGCGCACGCGCCGGGTTCGAGGACGCGAACTTCTCGCTCGAGGTCGGCATGAGCGGCCCGCGCGCGTCGCTCGTGCTGCCGTTCGCGCGCTGGCTCGGCATCTCGCGCTTCTTCCCGGTCGAGGCGCGGCTCGCCGTCGGCCTCGACGGCATCTCCGCGGGTCCGGGCCGCGACGATCGCGCTGCGGACCTGCCCGAGCCCTCGCTCTAGAGCAGTCCGCGCAGCGCCGCGAGCAGCCGGTCGACGACTTCCGCCCGCGCGTTCTCGCCCATCAGGCCGATGCGCCAGACCCGGCCCGCGAGCTTGCCGAGCCCGCCCCCGATCTCGATCCCGCACTCGTCGAGCAGCCGCCGGCGCGTCTTCGCCTCGTCGGCGACGGTCGGGATCACGGTGTTCAGCATCGGCAGGCGCTGCTCCGGCGCGACAAGCCAGCGGAAACCCAGCGCTTCGAGCCCCGCGACCAGCCGCTCGTGCGCGCCGCGGTGACGCGCGAAGCGCGCCTCGAGGCCCTCGTCCAGCACGCGCGCGAGCGCCGCGTGAAGCGCGTAGATCATCGAGATCGGCGCGGTGTGGTGGTACACGCGCTGCTCGCCGAAGTAGCGGCCGATCAGCGACAGGTCGAGGTACCAGCTCTGCACGGGTCGCGTGCGGCGCTCGAGCCGCTCGAGCGCGCGCGGGCCGAACGCGAGCGGGGAGAGCCCCGGCGGACAGGCGAGACACTTCTGTGTAGCGGAGTAGGCGGCGTCGACCTGCCAGTCGTCCATGCGCACGTCCATGCCGGAGAGCGAGGTCACGCAGTCGAGCACGACCAGCGAGCCGGCCGCACGCGCGGCGCGCGCGATCTCGGGCACGGGCTGCGCGACTCCGGTCGAGGTCTCGGCGTGGACCAGTGCCACCACGTCCGGGCGGCGAGACTCGATCTCGGCGAGCAGGCGTTCGGGCGGCACGATCTCGCCCATCTCGGCCTCGACCCGCGATACGCGCGCGCCGCAGCGCTCGCCGATCGCGGACATGCGCTCGCCGAACACGCCACATACGCCCACCAGCAGCGTGTCGCCCGGCTCGAGCAGATTCACCAGGCACGCTTCCATGCCCGCGCTGCCGGTGCCCGAGATCGGCAGCGCGAGCGAGCCCGCGGGCGCGCGGAACAGCTGCACGAGCATGCGCTGCAGATCGTCGAGCAGCGCCAGGAACGCGGGATCGAGATGGCCGACGAGCGGCCGCGCGAGCGCCTCGCGAACCTCCGCGGAGACGTTGCACGGACCGGGACCGAGCAGCAGTCGCTCGGGTAGCTCGGTTGGACGCATCGGGCGAGTATACTCACGCGGCCAGCCCGCCGACGCTTCGAGGGGGACGAGGACGCTATGCCCGCCGACTGTCTGTTCTGCCGGATCGCCGCGAAGGAGTTGCCGGCGAAGTTCGTGTTCGAGAACGAACGCATCGTCGCCTTCGCGGATCTCCACCCGCAGGCGCCCGCGCACGTGCAGCTCATCCCCCGCAAGCACATCGCCAGCACGCTCGAGGTCGGCGAGGAAGACCGGGCGATCGTGGGGGAGCTGGTGCAGACGGCGGCCGGGCTCGCGCGCGAGCTCGGCTTCGCGGACGACGGCTTCCGGCTCGTGTTCAATACCAACGGCGCCGCGGGACAGAGTGTGTATCACCTGCACCTGCACCTGCTCGGCGGCCGCACGTTCCGCTGGCCGCCCGGATAGCCCTGACCTAGACTGCGGTCCGGTCGTAAGCCTCGAGGTCGAGTGGCGTGTTCCGACTGCTGTTTCTCCTCGTCCTGCTCGGAGCCGCCTTCGTGCTGATCGAGCCGCGCTGGGTACCCGACACGCGCACGCTGTCGCTGCGCGTGCGCGCGCCGGCGGAGTTCTCGCAGGCGATCTCGCGTGCGGCGCGCGCGCTCGGCGACAAGGCGGCGGAGCGGGTCGCGGGCGCGATCGCGGATCCGCCTCAGGTCTCGGCCGCGCCGCCCGAACGTTCCGTGGAGCAGGCCACGGAGCGCCACAGCGAGGAGGAGCGCGCCAAGCTCGATCGACTGGTCGAGGAGAAGACGAGGGCGCCATAGCGAGCGTGCGCACACGGACCGAGATCGAAGCGCGCGAGGGCGAGTCCCTGGCGCCCTACGCGGTGCACGCGCGCGACTCGCGCGGCCGTATCGAGGTCGAGCCCGAGCACCGCTACCGCACCGTGTTCCAGCGCGATCGCGACCGCGTGCTGCACTCAAGAGCGTTCCGCCGCCTGCAGTACAAGACGCAGGTGTTCCCGTACCACGAGGGCGATCACTTCCGGAACCGGCTCACGCACACGCTCGAGGTCGCGCAGATCGCGCGCAGCGTCGCGCGCGCCTTGGGCGTGAACGAGGATCTGGTCGAGGCGATCGTGCTCGCGCACGACATCGGCCACCCGCCGTTCGGGCACGCCGGCGAACGCGTGCTGCACAACCTGATGAAGGCGCACGGCGGCTTCGAGCACAACCGCCAGAGCCTGCGCATCGTCGACTGGCTCGAGGATCGCTCGGAGCGCTACCCGGGCCTGAACCTCACCGCGGAGACGCGCGCGGGCATCCTGAAGCACGGCTCCGACTTTCCGCGCTACGCGCATCCGGTGCCGCTGCCGGAGCTGGGCGCGGGGCCGATGCTCGAGGCGCAGATCGCGAACCTGTCCGACGAGATCGCCTACCACACGCACGACCTCGACGACGGCCTGCGCGCCGACCTGCTCGACTGGGACGCGCTCGCCGAGCTCGCGCTGTGGCGGCGCGCGACGGAGGTGCTGCACGCCGAGGGCGACCGCGACGCGCGCACGCTGCGGCCGCGCGTGACGGTCGTGCTGATCGACCTCCTGGTGAGCGATCTGATCGAGTCGAGCGCCCGCCGGCTCGAGCGCGCTGCGCCGAAGTCGGCAGCGGAGGCGCAGGTCTCGGCCGAGCCGCTGATCGGGTTCTCGCCCGAGCTCGCGGTGGAGAAGCGCGCGGTCGCTCACTACCTGCTCGAGAACTTCTATCGCAACCACCGCGTGGTGCGGATGGCCGCCAAAGCCGAGCGGATCCTCGGCGACCTGTGGCGCGCCTACGCCGCCGAGCCTCGCCAGCTCCCGCCCCACGTGCTCGAGCGCACGCGCGGCGAGCCGGAAGAGCGCGCGATCGCGGACTACGTCGCGGGTATGACCGACCGCTTCGCGATGGACGAGCACGACCGGCTCTACGACCCCCACACGCACGTCTAGCCGAGGCCGCTGCGGCCCCCGCGCGCCCTGGCGGTGATCGTCGTGGCGGATACTGTTGGCGCCGCGATGCAGGAGGAGACGGCTTGAGGAAGCGTGGTTGGGGAGCGGGACGCTGGTTCGGTCGAGGCGGTGGCGGCAGCCGCGGACTCGACAAGCTGCGTGACCTGCGCGGGCTGGCCTTGCGCGACGTGCGCGAGCTCGAGAATCTCGACGAACTCCCCGAGGAGATGTCCGCCGGCGCCGCTCGCTGGGAGGGCAACCGGCCGATCGCGCTGCTCACGAGCCGCCGCGATGGACTCGACCTGCTGGGCTGGGCGCGGCTTTGCGCGCGCCGCGCGGGCGGCGAGCGCGGCCTGCGCGAAATGATGATCGCGGCGCCGAGCTTCTCCGCGCGCACCCGGCAGGCCGCCGCGCGCGCCGCCGAGAGCGGCCCGTCCGTGCATCTGGTCGCGCTGCCCGCGCTCGCGGAGGATCGCGAGATCTACGAGCTCGAGAGTCATCCCGCGGCGCCCAAGCCGTCACTGATCGGTGGCAGCACGAACCTGCTCGGGCGCCTGCTGCGTGTGCTCGAGGGCGCCGCGGCCGTGAGCGGCGCGGGCGGCATCCGCCCGGCCGGCGCCGACTACCTGCTGTACATGCGCGGCGAGCGCGCTGCGCGCATCAGCTTGGCCGGCGACGAGGTCGCGATCGCGATCGCACTGCCGGAGCGCCGCGACCTGCGCGTCCACGACGCGAGCTTCGCGAGCGTGGCCGCGGAGCTGCACGACTGGATCGTGCGTCTGGCGCGCGACACGCGCCTGCTCGACGGCGCCGCCGCGCGGCGCGACGCGCTCGTGGAGCGCTGCGCCGACGAGGCGCACGCGGGCGTGACCGCGCGCTGGCTGCCATGGAACGATGACGGAAACGATCCGATCGACTGGGTCGGCATCGACATCGGCGGCCGGCCCGTGGTCGGCGCGATCCGCTCGACGCTCGGCAGCGCGGACGTGCCGGCGCTGATCGCCGGCTGGCACCTGCTCGATCTGGAGCGCGAGATCTGGACTCCGGGCGCGGTCGGCTTCCCACGCATCTTCGTGTCGGCCGACGGAATCGGCACGGAGGCGCGCGAGATCCTCGAGTCGCTGGCGGGCCCGATCGGCGCGGGAACGGTTCCCGCCGAGCCGGCGCGCGAGCTGCCGAGCGTGTCCGTCGAAGAAGAGCCCGGCGAGCGCGACGAGGTCGGCGGCGGACTCGATGCCGAGGCGCGCGCGGAAGGCCGAGGCCGGCGGCGCGGACGGCGGCGGCGGCGCGGCGGCGAGCGCGAGTTCGGTGACAGGGACGCCGCGCCGATGGACGCGGCGACCGCGGAAGAGGAGCGGAACGCGCGACGCGCGGCCCGGCGCGCTGCGGAGGCGGAGCGCGGATCGTTCGAGCCGGAGTCCGAGGCCCGCGCCGAAGACGAGCCGAGCGAGGCGCCCGAGGCCGAGTTCGAGCGCGAAGCCGAGACGGGCGAGGCACGGACGAGCGAGGAGTTCGCGCGCGGCCGGCGCGGTCGGCGCGGACGCCGGCGCCGCGGCGGCCGGCGCGAGATCGGCGGATCGACCGCGGACGGCTCCGCGCTCGAGTCGAGCGGGGACGCGGGCGGCGAGGGCGAGACCGTTCACGACGCGGACGAGGGCCGCGAGGGCGAGTTCGAGGAGCGCGAGGTCGCGGTCCGCGCCGAGGGCGAGCCCGAGCTGGCGGCGGCTTCCGGCGAGGACGAGCAGCTCTCGAGCGAGCTCGAGGCGACGCTGGCCGAGAGCGAGGAAGAGACCGAGCGCGGCGGACCGGCGGCGGAGCCCGTCGAGGTCTCGCCGCCGCGCATGCGCCGGCAGCGCGCCGCGATCCTGGTTCGCGACGATCCGGATTCGATCCTGGCCGGGCTCGTGCTCGCCCGCGACCGACGCACGATCGTGTCGTTCCGCGTCGCCCCGCAGGAAGGCCTGATGGACTTCTTCAAGGGGCCCGCGACCGACATCGCCGACAACGTCGACGTGCTCGTGGTCGGCTTCAGCGCGCAGCCGCGCCCGAAGGAAGTGCTCGACACGGTCGAGCTGTTCCGCGGCCGCCTGCAGTGGTTCGACCACCACGAGTGGGCGATCGAGGACCTCGTGCGCTTGCGCGCCGCGCTCGGCCGCGACTCGATCGTGATCGAGGAGGACGCGTCGAGCCCGCTCGGCGCGGTGACCGAAGTGACCGAGCGGCGCAGCCGCTTCACCGACAAGCTGGTCGACCTGTCGGCGCGAAGGCTCTCCGAAGCCGACATGCAGAAGTGGGGCAATCGCGTGATCGCGCTGATCAAGCGCATGGCCGCGACGCCGGGCGAGCACCGCGCGGAGATCATGCCCGTGCTGTCCGGCAAGCCCACTGATCTGCCGTCGGCGCCCGACGTGTACCGCGCCGAGACCAGCTGGGTCGAGGAGAACGATCCGCGCATCGTGCACTTCGGCGAGTACCAGCTCGCGGTCGCGCGCGTGCCGTCGGGCCTCGACGCGGGCGAGGTGGGCCGGCGCCTGCGCCTGCGCACCGGCGCGCGCCTCTCGCTCGCGACGCGGGAGGGCGACGAAATCGTGGTGCTCTCGTGCAACGACGAGAAGCGGCCGCTGAACGTCTCGGGTCTGCTCGACGCGGTCGGCAGCCAGCAGCCGTGGGTGATGCCGAAGAGCGGCGGCGACCGAATCGGTCGCGCGCGCGTCGAGGGCCTGCCCGAGCACCCGGAGCGCATGGAAGCGCTGATCGGCGAGATCGTGCGCCATCGCTCCGTCCTGTACGGCTAGGAGCCGAAGGCGTGGCCGAGCTGCGCGTGCGCGAGATCTATCGCTCGATCCAGGGCGAGTCGACCTGGGCGGGCTGGCCGTGCGTGTTCGTGCGCACGGCGGGCTGCGACATCCGCTGCACGTACTGCGACGAGCCGCACGCGTTGGTCGCGTCGGGCGGCGAGACGCTCACGCTCGAGCGGGTGCTCGAACGCGTCGCGGCGCTCGACACGCGCATGGTCGAGGTCACGGGCGGCGAGCCGCTCACCCAGGCAGCCGTGCCGGAGCTCGTGACACGCTTGTGCGACGCCGGCTACACGGTGCTGATCGAGACGGGCGGGCACCGCGACATATCGGTGCTCGACCCGCGCGCGCACGCGATCGTCGACGTGAAGACGCCGGGCAGCCGCATGGCCGCGCACAACGACCCCGAGAACCTTGCGCGCCTGCGCGCGGGTGACGAGCTCAAGTTCGTGCTCTGCGACCGCGCCGACTACGAGTGGGCCGTCGCGCTCGTGCGCGAGCGCGGGCTCGAGGGCAGGGTGCCGGTGAACTTCTCGCCCGTGCACCCCGGCCTCGACGCCGCCGAGCTCGCCGCGTGGATCCAAGCCGACGGCCTGCGCGTCCGCCTGAACCTGCAGCTCCACAAGTACATCTGGGGCGCAGACGCCAAAGGCGTCTGAGTTAGCGGGTCCCGGCGCGCCACAGCCGCGCCACCGTACAGCGGGTCCCGGCGCGGCACAGCCGCGCCACCCATCTCCGCTCGGCTTCGCCTCGCTGCGCGCGAGCGCGTTGCGCTCGCTTGCGAGACTCTCATCCACCAGCGCGCGGGGCCGAGGTGGGTCGGCGGTGCCGCGCTGACGAGGGGCGCTGAGCGCGGGAAGGCCCTGCGCGAAGCCGCCTTCGCGCAGGGACGCAAGCG
>JBBDXF010000004.1:0-21711 GCA_040902485.1 Myxococcota bacterium
ACGAGATGTTGACGATCGAGCCGCCGCCGCGCTCGCGCAGCGCGGGCACCGCCGCCTGGCAGACGAGCATCGTCCCCGTCACGTGGACGGCGAGCATGCGGTTCCAGTCGTCGAGCGCGAGCCGCTCTACGTCGCGGCCGGCGGCAGCTTCGCGAGCGCGCTGATCGAGGCGGCGGGCGGCCGCAACATCTTCGCCGATCTCCCGAGCGCCTATCCGCAGGTCTCGCTCGAGCTGCTCGCCGAGCGCGCGCCCGATCTGCTGATCGACTCGACGCAGAGCCGGGCGCTCGACGCGGAGGCCGAGCGCGACGCGCGCTCGTACTGGTCGCGGCACGACTTCGTGCGCCGCGTCGAGCTGGTTCCGCAGGGCGTCGCGACGCTGCCGGGCGCGCAGCTCGCCGAGGCCGCGCGGATCCTGCGCGCGCGCGTGCACCCCGAGCTCGCCACGAGCGACGCGCCGTGAACGCGCGCCGCGTGCTGCTGCCGCTCGCGCTGCTCCTGCTCGCCTGCATCGGCGCGAGTCTCCTGATCGGCTCCGCGCAGAACGCGACCGCCGAGATCGTGTTCGAGATCCGCCTGCCGCGCGCGCTGCTGGCGGCGCTGGTCGGCGCGGGGCTCGCGACCGCGGGCGCGCTGCTGCAGGCGCTGCTGCAGAATCCGCTGGCCGATCCGTACGTGCTCGGCATCTCGGGCGGCGCGGCCCTGGGCGGTGTCGCGGCGCTCGCCGCGGGTCTCGGCTTCTGGCTCGGCGGTGCGGCGGTGCCGCTGGTCGCGTTCGCGGGCGCGCTCGGCGCGAGCCTCTTGCTCTATGCGGTGGCCGCGACGGGCGGGCGCGCACCCTCGCACAGTCTGCTGCTGACGGGCGTGGTGTTCAACGCCTTCGCGTCGTCGCTGATCGTGTTCGTGACCAGCGCCTCGGATCTCTCGCGCGTCGCGAGCGTATTCCTGTGGCTGATCGGATCGGTGCGGCTGGTCGAGCCGGCTCTGCTCGGGGGCGTGGCGCTGCTGTTCGCGGTCGGGCTCGCGATCGCGCTGCGCCACGCCTACGCGCTGAACCTGCTCGCGCAGGGCGACGAGACCGCTTCCTATCTCGGTGTCGACGTGCCGCGCGTGCGCCGCCAGGTGCTGGCCGCCACCGCCCTGATGATCGGCGCGTCGGTGGCGGTCTCCGGCCTGATCGGCTTCGTCGGGCTGATCGTTCCGCACCTGCTGCGGCTCACGGTGGGCTCCGATCACCGCACGCTCGTGCCGGCATCGGCGCTGGCGGGCGCCGCGTTCCTGGTCAGCGCCGACACGCTGGCGCGCTGGGTGCTCGCGCCGATCGAGCTGCCGGTCGGCGCGCTCACCGCGCTGGTTGGCGGGCCACTGTTCCTGGTGCTGCTGCGGCGCGAGCTCGCGCGCATGCCGTCGTGAGCGCGGCCCTGCTCGAGGCGCGCGGCGTGCGACACGCGTTCGGCCGCACACCGGTGCTCGACGGCGTCTCGCTCGAGCTGCGACCGGGGCGGCTGGTGGTCGTGGCCGGTCCGAACGCCGCGGGCAAGACGACACTCCTGCGTGTACTCGCCGGCACGCTGCGCGCGGACGCGGGCGAGCTGCGGCTCGCGGGCGTCCCGCACGCGGAGCTCTCGCGCCGCGACGTCGCGCAGCGGCTGGCGGTGGTGCCACAGGACAGCCACGTGCCGTTCCCGTTTCGCGTGCGCGAGATGGTCGCGCTCGGCCGCGCGCCGTTCCTCGGGCCGTTCGGGCGCGAAGCGCCGAGCGACGTGGCGGCGACCGAGCGCGCGCTCGAAGAGCTCGAGCTGCTCGCGCTCGCGGAGCGCTCCTATCCGAGCCTCTCCGGCGGCGAGAAGCAGCGCGTGCTGCTCGCGCGCGCGCTCGTGCAGGGCGTGACGACCTGGCTACTCGACGAGCCCACCGCGCACATGGACCTCGGCCACCGCCTGCACTGCTGGGAGTGGCTGCGCGCGTGGCTTGCCGCCACACCTGGGCGCGGCTGTCTGCTCGTCACCCACGACCTCGTGCTCGCGTCGCGCTTCGCCGACGAGCTCGTGCTGCTCGAGCGCGGCCGCGTCGCGGCGCACGGCACGCCGGCGGAGGTGCTCACGCCCGAGCGCATCGCCAGCGTGTACGGCGTGGAAGCGCGCGTCGGCACGGACGAGGACGGCCGGCTCGTGCTCTCGCTGGTGCGCTCGCTCGGTCCCGCGCGCGGGCAGGATCCGCCCGGAAACATCCGATAGACTGCGCCGCCATGAGTTGCATCGAAGACGTGCGCGCGCGGGAGATTCTCGACTCGCGCGGCAATCCGACGCTAGAGGTGGAGGTCAGACTCGATTCGGGCGCGAGTGGACGGGCGGCGGTGCCCTCGGGCGCGTCGACCGGCAGCCGCGAGGCGCTCGAGCTGCGCGACGGCGGCAAGCGCTACCGCGGCAAGGGTGTGCTGCGCGCCGCCGAGAACGTGCGCGGGGAGCTCCTGCGCAAGGTGCGCGGCCTCGAGCTCGGCGGCCTCGAGCAGCAAGCCGAGCTCAACGCCGCCATGATCGCGCTCGACGGCACGGAGTCGAAGTCGCGGCTGGGTGCGAACGCGCTGCTCGGCGTGTCGCTCGCCGCCGCGCACGCCGCCGCGGCCGACGCCAAGACGAGTCTGTGGCGCTGGCTCGGGGGCGAGCGCGAGCCGCTGCTGCCGCTGCCGATGATGAACATCCTGAACGGCGGACAGCACGCCGAGAACAAGGTCGACTTCCAGGAGTTCATGATCCTGCCCACGGGCGCGCCGAACTTCTCGGAGTGTCTGCGCTACGGCGCCGAGATCTTCCACGCGCTGCGCGAGGTGCTGCACGGCGCGGGCTACGCGACGGGCGTCGGCGACGAGGGCGGCTTCGCGCCCGATCTCGACTCGAACCAGGAAGCGGTCGAGATGGTGCTGCGCGGCATCGAGCGCGCCGGCTACCGGCCCGGTCACGACGTGCACATCGGCCTCGATGTCGCGGCCAGCGAGTTCTACAAGAACGGGCGCTACGAGCTCGAGGGCGAGGGCACGGTCCGCTCGCGCGAGGAGATGATCGAGCTGTACGAGGACTGGGTCACGCGCTACCCGATCGTCTCGATCGAGGACGGCCTGGCCGAGGGCGACTGGGACGGCTGGAAGGCGCTCACCGACGCGCTCGGCGCGCGCGTGCAGTTGGTCGGCGACGACGTGTTCGTGACCAACCCGAAGATCCTGCGCGAGGGCATCGCGCGCGGCATGGCCAACGCCGTGCTGGTGAAGGTGAACCAGATCGGCACGCTCACCGAGACGCTCGAGACCGTGGCGATGGCCGAGGCCGCGGGCTACGCGGCGGTGATCTCGCATCGCTCCGGCGAGACCGAGGACGTGACGATCGCCGACCTGGCCGCCGGCCGCGCCGCGGGCCAGATCAAGACCGGGTCGCTGTGCCGTTCCGATCGCGTCGCGAAGTACAACCAGCTCCTGCGCATCGAGTCCGAGCTCGGCGCGCGCGCCCGCTTCGCCGGCCGCTCGGCGCTGCGCCGATTGCAGTGAGCGCCCTGCTCCCCACGCTCGTCGCGCTGGCCTGGCTCGTCTACTTCGCGCCCGGCAGCCAGGTCGTCGCGCAGCTCGCCGCGGCTCGGGCCGGCCAGCCCGCGCTCCAGGTACGAGCGGCGCTCTCGACCGCCGAGTCCGACGCGCCCGCCAGCCTCGCGATCGATCTCCACCCGGAATTCGGCATTCGTGTGGCCGACGACCGCGGCGGCCGCTGGGTCGTGCAGCGGGGCCGCGTGCTCGCCGGCACGCAGCTTCCTCCGCCGCTCTGGCTGCCCGAGCTGGAGGTCCTGGCCTTGCGTCACGAGTCCGACCTGCAGAGCTGGCTCGGTGTGCAGGGAATCGACGTGAGTGCGAACGAGCTCGCGCGCTGCGGCGACGGCGACTGCTACGTGCTGGGCACGCGTCAATCGCTGGCGCAGCTCTGGGTCGACAAGCGCTCGTTCGAGGTGCGGCGGATCGTGCTGCCGGGCCGCGGCCAGTCGCAGCTCGAAGAGTGGCGCAGCTTCGACAAGCTCCGCTTTCCCTCGCGGATCGAGATCTCGGGCGACCAGGGCAGCGCGACGCTTGCGGTCGAGAGCGTGAGCTCGGCGCCCAGGCTGTCGGCGGCGGACTTCTCCGAGGCGTGGGTGCGCGCCGCGCCGCCGTCGTCGCGCCGCTAGGCCACCGACGCGATCTGCTCCTCGGGACCCGCGTTGCGCAGGAACACGCGCGTCATGTTTCCGTCGATCTCGATCCGGCCGCCCTGACTCTCGATCAAGTGGCGCGTCACGAGCATCGACAGCGCGTCGAGCTCGGTGCCGCGGCGGCCGATCTCGATCTCGATCTGCACCGGGAAGCCCTGCGTGTCGCCGCGCAGGATCTTGATTCCGATGCGCCCGCCCTCGCCCGCGAGCTCCGCGCCCGACTCGAGCAGCGCGCGGAACGCCGCGCGCATGCGCTCCGGATCGACGTGCACCGGCTGGCGGTTCAGGAGCGACCACGACGCGCCCACCGAGCCGTCGCGAAGCAGCGGAATCTGCTCCGCCGCTTCCTGCAGGAGCGAGATCGGTGAGGTCGGCGCGGCGCGCATCGGTCGCGGCCGCGCCACCAGCATGCGCATCTGCCAGGCGACGCGCTCGAGCTTGTCGAGCGCGTCGGACGGCACGGTGCCCGCGCGACGCAGCTGGCGCAGGGGCTCGCGCATGGCTTCGCCGATCAGTGCGATCAGATAGGGCGGTGCCGCGCGCTCGGCGTCGCGCGCGAGCGGAATCTCGCGCACGGGAGTGAGGGGTTTCAGCTCCGCGATCAGCCCCGGATCGGCGAGCTTCGCTTCCGGCGCAGGTGGCCGCCGTCGGCGCAACCACAGCCAAGCGAAGCCAGCTCCCGCCAAGAACCCGAGAAGTCCTTCGAGAAGACCCATTTGGACTATGCGGCCTCGATCGTTCCCATGCGCGGCAGATCCGGCGGAATCAGCGACATCGCGATCGCGACCGACCACGGCAGGTGGCCTTCGGCGCTCGAGCCGTCAGCGTGGCGGAAGTGGATTCCAGCGTCGTCGAGCCACACGCGAATCGTCTCGCGTCCGATCACCAGCTCGAGTGGAACGCCGCGCTTGCGCGTGCGTCCGTCGCCGCCCCGGCAGTCTGTGCTGCGGTTCATGCATCCCTCGAGGGGGGAAGTTGTGAGGCGGGGGGGACGATCAGGGAACGACCGGATCATAGCGCGAGCTATGCTCCGTGCGAGGCTTTTCTCGCCACGGCAAGATCTCGGGCACGTTCATCGGGGGGATTCCAATGCTTCGAGTACAGGTCGTGCGCGCGCTCGCGTGCACTTGGGTGCTGCTCGCGTGCGACGGTCCGCGCGAGAGCAAGACGTCCGCGCCCGCGGCGGACGAAGCGGCGGCTCCGAGCGCGCCGGGCGCTGCGCCCGAGAACGCGGGCACGCCGGTGCGCGGTGACTGGCTCGTGATCCACTCGCTCTCTGACCCCGAGAACCTGAATCCCCTGACCTCGAACGACGCGGGCGCGAGCCAGGTGCTGAGCTGGATCTTCCCCACGCTGGTGCGGATCGATCCGAACACGCTCGCGCTCGAGCCGCTGTTCGCCCGCGAGCTGCCGCAGGTCTCGGCCGATCACCTGACGTACACCTACCGCCTGCGCGACGACATCACCTTCAGCGACGGCGTGCCACTCACCGCCGAGGACGTGGTGTTCACGCTCAAGGCCATCCGCCACCCGATCGTGAACGCTGCCCCGCAGCGCAACTACTTCAACTCGGTCGCGGACGCGGTGGTGGTCGATCCGCACACCGTGCGGATCTCGCTCGGCGAGGTGTACTTCCTGAACGACTGGCAGCTCGGCCTGATCGGTCCGATCCCGCGCCACTACTACGATCCCGACAACCTGCTCGGGGGCACCAGCGTCGCGGAGCTGAACGCGTGGGATGAGCTCGAGCCCGCCAAGAAGCAGCGCGCCGAGCGCTTCGCCAAGCACTTCAACGAGAGCTTCAACCGCAGTCCCATGGGAGCGGGGGCGCTGGTGCTCGAGGACCCCGCGCGCGACTACGTGACCGGCGAGAAGATCGAGCTGCGCCACCGCAACGGCTACTTCGCCCCGGGCCAGCCGTGGCTGGGCGACCCCTGGGTCGACCGCGTGGTCTTCCGCGTGATCAACGACTTCGATGCCGCGCTCGCCGCGCGCAAGGCCGGCGCGGTCGACTTCATGGGCCTGCGGCCGGTGCAGTACCTGAAGCAGACCAACGACCCGCGCTTCGAAGAGCAATCGGTGAAGCACAAGGACCGCGCGGGCAGCTACACCTATCTCGGTTGGAACCAGAAGCGCGCGATCTTTCAGGACAAGCGCGTGCGCCAGGCGCTCTCGCACCTGGTCGACAAGCGCAACGTCTGCGACAAGCTGCTGCTGGGTCTGGCCGACCCGGTCGAGTCGCCGATCTACCCGGGTAGACCGGAGTTCAACTCCGCACTCGCGCCCTGGTCGTTCGACCCCGCGAAGGCGAAGAGCCTGCTCGCCGAGGCCGGCTGGAGCGACACGGACGGTGACGGGATCCTCGACAAGGCGGTCGACGGCGCGCGCGTGCCGCTGCGCTTCGAGATCGTCTCGAACTCCGGCAACGACGATCGCCGCAACCTCGGCCTGGTCGTGGTCGACGAGTTCAAGCGCGCCGGCATCGACGTGAGCTTCCGCGCCATCGACTGGTCGATCCTGCTCGAGAAGGTCAAGAGCTTCGACTACGACGCGGTCATCCTGGGCTGGACCAACAGCGGCACGATCCCGCCGGATCTCTACCAGATCTGGCACTCGTCGCAGGCCGTGCCCGGCGGCTCGAACCACATCTCGTTCAAGAACGCCGAGGTCGACGGGCTGCTCGAGGCGTATCGCGTCGAGTTCGACCCGGCCAAGCGCAAGGCCATGTACGACCGCGTGCAGGAGATCCTGTACGACGAGCAGCCTTACACCTGGGTGTACGCGCCCAAGTCGCTCACGGCCTACGACCGGCGCTTCCAGGGCGTGACCTGGTACCCGACCGGCGGCACGCAAGAGACCGAGTGGTGGGTGCCGGTCGCGAGTCAGAAGTACCGGTGAGCTGAGGCTCGATGCTGGCCTACGTCCTGCGCCGCGTTCTCCTGCTCGTCCCGACCTTCGTCGCGATCACGTTCATCGGCTTCGCGATCATCCACCTCGCGCCGGGCGACCCGGTCGAGCTGTTCCTGTCGGGCGGGCTGGCCGCGGGTCAGACCGGCATCAGCACGCAGCGGCTCGCCGACATCGAGAAGGCGAAGGCGCAGCTCCGCCACGAGCTCGGGCTCGATCGGCCGATTCCGGTGCAGTACCTGCACTGGGTCGGACGACTGGTGCGCGCGGACCTCGGCACCAGCCTGAAGGACCGCCAGCCCGTCTGGGACAAGATCAAGCCGCGGCTGCCGGTGACGATCACGATCGCGGGGATCTCGCTCCTGATCATGTACGCGTTCGCGATCCCGCTCGGCATCTACTCCGCCGTGCGTCCGAACAGCCGCCTCGACCAGTTCCTGACCGCGGCGATCTTCATGCAGTACTCGGTGCCGAGCTTCTGGCTCGGCGTGCTCTTGATCGTGTACTTCTGCGGCGGCGACTACTTCGCGTGGTTCCCGCCGGGCGGCCTGCGCTCGCTCGAGTACAGCTCCGACTGGTCGCTCGGGCGGCGGCTCGGCGACTTCTCCTATCACTTGGTCCTGCCGATCTTCGTGACCACGCTGGGCAGCTACACGGAGCTCTCGCGCTACATGCGCTCGGCCATGCTCGAGAACGCGCGCCAGGACTTCATCCGCACCGCGCGCGCGAAGGGCGTCCCCGAGCGCTCGGTGATCTTGAAGCACATGCTGCGCAACTCGCTGATCGCGATGGTGACGATCGTGGCGGGCGTGCTGCCCAGCTTGATCGGCGGCTCCGTGATCATCGAGAAGATGTTCTCGATCCCCGGCATCGGGCAGCTCGGCTACCAGGCCGTGCTCGCGCGCGACTATCCGGTGGTGCTCGCGCTGTTCGCGACCAGCTCCTTCCTGACGCTGGTCGGCATCCTGCTCGCGGACCTCGCGCTCGCCGTCGTCGATCCGCGCATCAGCTTCGGGAAGGCGAAGACGTGAGCGCGGGCGAGCGCGTGTGGCAGGGCATCCGGCGCCAGCGCCGAGCGGTGTTCGGCATGGCGGTGATCGGCCTGCTCGCGCTGCTCGCGGTGTTCGCCGACTTCGTGGCGAACGACAAGCCGTACTACATCGAGCTCGAGGGCGAGAGCTACTACCCGGTGCTGATCGACTACCAGGTCTGGGTCGGCGCGCGGCAGTGGCCGGCGCCGCTCGCGAACCAGCGCTTCTCGCAGCTCGCCGAGCGGGCCGAGCGCGTGCTGTGGCCGCCGATCCCGTACAGCGCGGCGGTTCCCGACATCAGCGGCGACGTGTTCGAGCCGCCGTCGCGAAGGCACTGGCTCGGCACCGACGGTCTCGGGCGCGACGTGGCCGCGGGTCTCGTCCACGGCATTCGCATCTCGCTCACGATCGGGCTCGTGGTGGTCGCGATCCAGGCGTCGATCGGCGTGCTGCTCGGCGGGCTCGCCGGCTACTACGGGGGCCCCGTGGACCTCGCGCTCTCGCGCCTGTTCGAGGCCATGCTCGGGATCCCGACCTTCTTCCTGATCATCACCGTCGCCGCGGTGTTCAAGCCGTCGATCTACCTGATCATGGTGATCCTCGGCTTGACCGGCTGGGTCGGCATCGCGCGGCTGATCCGCAGCGAGTTCCTGCGCGTGCGCGCGATGGACTACGTGGCGGCCGCGCAGGCGCTCGGCGCGAGCGACGCGCGCATCATGCTGCGCCACATCCTGCCCAACGCGATCGCGCCGGTGCTGGTCTCGATGTCGTTCGGCGTGGCGAGCGCGATCCTGACCGAGTCGGGTCTGTCGTTCCTGGGCATCGGCGTGCCCGCGCACCTGGTCACCTGGGGCTCGATCCTGGCGGTCGCACAGTCCAACACCACCGCCTGGTGGCTCGCGGTGTTCCCCGGCGCGGCGATCTTCGTGACCGTGACCGCCTACAACCTGCTCGGCGATGGCCTGCGCGACGCCCTCGACCCGCGCCAGCAGGGAACGTAAGTTCGAGCCGTGCACACGCTCGAGGACTACCGGCCGCGCGGCGGCCTCTCGATTCCCTGCATCACCTGCCTCGACGAAGGCTTCGAACCGCTCGACACCGATCAGCGCCGGCTGGTGCGCTTCCTGATCCAGGGCGGTCGCGGCGCCGACGTGATCTTCGTGATGGGCACGACCGGCGAGTGGAACCGGCTCGACCAGGCGCGCCGCCACCGCGTGATCCGCGTGGTCGTCGAGGAGACGCGCAAGCACGAGTCCCGCCTCGCGCAGGCGGGACACGTCCCGGTGGAGGCTTGGGTGGGGCTGACCGCCCCGACGCGCGCGGAGACGCTCGAGACGCTCGAGCTCGCGCTCCAGATCGGCGCGCACGCGGGCGTGATCGCGCCGCTCGCGATCCGCGACATCGACGATCCGGTGCGCTTCGTCGCGCGCGACGTCGCCGACCTGCTCGACGTGCGCGACCGGCGCCTGCCGATCTTCCTGTACGACAACGCGGACATCTCGGCCGGCAGCGTGCCGCACCTGCGCACGAAGTGGGTGAAGCAGCTCTCGCGGCTCGACTTCGTGCGCGGCATCAAGGTCTCCGCGCCGCCGCGGCGTCTCGGTCACTACACCAAGGCGGCGCGGCAGTTCCGCGACCGCGGCGCGTTCGGCATCTACGTCGGCGAGGCCATGCACATCCTCCAGATGATGCGCCCGCACACCGGCTTGTGGGGCGTGCTGCGCGAGCACTGGAACCGCTTCCTGCTGCACGATCTGCTGCCGGCGGGGGTGGTCTCGGGTCCGGCGAACCTGCTGCCGCGCGAGTGGCAGCGCGCCTGGCAGGTCGCGGGCGCGGGCGACGTCGAGCGCATGGACGAGCTCGCGGGGCTGTTCCAGGCCTTCTCCGCGAGCTACCGCTTTCCGTCGGGCAAGCGCAGCCTCGCCGCGCTGAAGCGCGGGCTGCGCATTCGGGGTGTGCTCTCGAGCGACGCGGTCGCGCGCGGCACGGCGGCCTTCGCCGGCGACGAGGGCGCGCGCTTCGACGAGTCGCACGCCAGGCTTCTTGCCGACGTCGACGCGCTGCTGCCCGCGCGCTGGCGCTCCGATCCCGGCTGCGCGGAGGAGCCGTGAGCGCGGGCGCGAAGAGCTGGGACGTCGCCGGCACCGGCAGCATGGTGGTCGACGAGATCCATCTGGTGAAGCGGATCCTGGGCGCCGACGAGAAGAGCCTGCTGCGCGCGGACGAGAGCGGCAGCTCGGTGCGCCGGCTGGTCGGCGGCGTGGTGCTGAATCATCTGGGCTGGGCGCGCGCGCTCGGCCTGCGCACGGCGATCTTCGGCAAGCAGGCCGACGATCCGAACGGCCGCTACCTGCGCGCGGGCATGGAGCGGCTCGGCATCGCGCACCACATCGCGCTCTCCGGCAGCGCGTCGTCGTTCGCGCAGGTCTACGTCGACCCGAGCGGCGCGCGCGCGATCTACATGGCGCGCGGGGCCACCGGCGAGTACACGCCGGAGGAGGTCCAGGCCCTACACCGTGCGGTGATCGGCGACTCCGCCGTGGTCACGACCGAGGTCTCGCAGCTCCCGCTCGCGACCGCGCTGCGCGTGCTCGAGCTCGCGCGCGCGGCGGGAGCGCGCACCGTCGTCGATCTCGACGTCGGGATCCAGGACTCGGTCCCGGCGCTCGGCAGCCGCGAGGAGCTGTTCGCCCTGCTGCGGCTCGCCGACGTGATCAAGCCGTCGCTCTCCGCGCTCGACGGAATCGTCCCGAAGGGTACGGCCCGGGTGCGCGCGCGCGAGCTCGCCGAGATGACGGGCGCGAAGCTGATCGCGCTCACGCTCGGCCCGGCCGGGTCGCTGCTGCTCTCCGAAGGCGAGGCGATCACGGTGCCCGCCGCGCAGGTGGGCGTGGTCGACACGACCGGCGCGGGCGACGCGTTCCTCGGCGGGCTGCTCGCCGGCCTGCACGCCGGACTCGATCTCGAATCGGCGGCGAAGCTCGGCAACGCCTGCGGCGGCGCCTGCTGCGAGCAGATCGGCGCCTTCCCCGATCATCCGGAGCGCGCGCGCACGCGGGTGCTCGAGCTCTACGCGGCGCTGGGCGGCGGGCCGCTCATGCTGCGCCCGCCGAGCCGGGACGCGAGCGCCGCGCAGCGCGCGGTCGCGGAGTTCCTCGAGATCGTCCCCGGCGAGCTCGCGCAGGTGGCCGCGCGCACCGATCTGCAGGCGCTCGCGGCCGCGGCCGAGCTGATCCTCGAAGCCGAGAGCGCCGGCGGGCGCGTGCATGTCACGGGCGTCGGCAAACCGGAGCACGTCGCGCGCTACGCGGCTTCGCTGCTCTCCAGCACCGGCACGCCGGCGTCCTTCCTGCACGGCACCGAGGTGACACACGGAAGCGTCGGGCAGATCCGGCCCGGCGACGTCGTGATCGCGATCTCGAACAGCGGCGCGACCGAGGAGCTGGTGCGCGCAGTGGAGGCGCTGCGCCAGTTCGGCGGCCGCGTGGTCGCGGTGACGGGCAACGTCGACTCCAAGCTCGCGCGCGCGGCCGAGGTCGTGCTCGCCGCGCACGTCGGACGCGAGGGCGACACGCTCGGCTTCGCGCCCCGCGCCAGCATCCTCGCCGAGACGCTCGTGCTGGCCGCCCTCTCCGTCCAGCTCCAGGAGTCCAAGGGCCTCACCCGCGAAGACTACGCCCGCCGCCATCCGGCCGGAGAGCTCGGTAGGAAGAGCGGGTCTTAGGGGTCCCGGGGGCGCCGCCCCCCCCCCCCCCCCCACCCCGACTCCGCTCGCCTTCGGCTCACTGCGCGCTTCGCTTGCCGGACTACCCTCCAGCATCGCTCAGCGAGGGGGCTGCAGAACCGCCGACCCCCGCTCCGGGTACCGGCCCCCTACCGTTCAATCTCGAAGCCGCCCCCGCCACTGCGCGGTGTCGGCTCGGCTTCGGAGTCTGCCGCGTCGCCGGACGCAGCGGGCTCGACCTGCTGCAGGCCGAGCGGGTCCTCGATGCGGATGCCCTGCTGCAGTCCGGATTCGGCGTCGCGCGCGGTCACCGCCAGGATGCCATTCTCGTCGATGCGGAAGCCCACCTCGATCTTCGGCTCCATGCGGCGCACGGGCGCGATACCCTCGAGGATGAACGAGCCGAGCAGCTGGTTGTCGCTGACGGTCTTGCCGCGGCCCTGGAAGACGCGGATTTCGACCTCGGCCTGCCCGTCCTGGTTGGTGGTGAAGATGCGCTGCAGCTGCGCCGGCACGACCACGTTCTGATCGATCAGCACCGTGAACAGGTCGCCGGCGCTGGCGATGCCGAGCGGCAGCGAGGTGACGTCGCGCAGGTTCACGCGCCGCGCGCGCTTGTGCTCGGTCGCGGTCTTGATCTGCTGCAACACCTCGTCCGAGGCGCCCTTGGCGCTGGTGAGGCTCTCGTTCAGGCGCTCCTTGGCGACCTCGATCAGCTTCGCCGCCTCGCCGTCGCCCTTGTCGAGACCGAGCGCGAGCTGCTCGATCAGCTCCGCGGCCTTGTAGTCGAGCTGCAGGAGCTCGTCCTTCAGGCCCTTCACCGCCGTCGGCAGATCTTCTTCCTCGGCGGCGCTGCGCGCGGGCCGGTTCTTGAGCGTGATCGCGCTGCGCTTGCGCGCCGGCGCGGCGCTCGGCTTGGGCGCGGGCTCTGGCGACGGCTTGGCGGCCGGCTTGGCGACCGAAGCGTGCGTGTTGTCGAGGATGCGCGGCGAGTCGTCCTCTTCCGGCTCGCTCACGCCGAACGTGATCGGGCCGAGCGTTCCGGGGTCCGTGTTGTCCTTGAATTCGGGCGGGATCGTGCCGTCCGCCTCGGTGGCCTGGAGCAATGTCTCCAGGCGCGCGGCCAGGCCGTGATCGTCGAGCGGCCGGCCGCGCAGCTCCTCGACCTCCTTCACGATCTTGCGCGCGACCTCGGTCTGACGCAGCGCGACCTCGAAGGCGTCCTCGGCGGCGTCGTGGGCTTCCTGCTGGAGCGTGTCCGCCGAGAGTGAGTACGCGTAGAGCGCGGCGCCGACCGCGACCACCTCGTCGGGATTGATGTCGCGGCGCGGCTCCTTCGAGAAGAAGCCCTTGACCGCCTCGCGCACCGCGAGCATGCGGCTCTGTCCGCCGACGAGCAGCACCTCGCCGACTTCGCCGCGCGAGATGCGCGCCGTCGAGAGACAGCGCTCGCACAGCTCGAGCGTGCGCTCGATCAGTGGCTTGCACAGCGTCTCCATCTGCTTGCGGGTGAGCGTGCACGAGAAGTTCGCCTGCTCGCCCTGCTTGCCCTTGGCCAGGAACGGCAGGTCGACGTCAGCGACCTCGGCGGCGGCGAGCTCGATCTTGGCCTTCTCCGCGGCTTCCTTCAGGCGCAGCCGCGCGGCGGGATCGGCCGACAGATCCGAGCCGTGCTGCCTCGTGAACTCCTGCTCGAGCCACTCGGCGATCGCGTAGTCGAAGTCCTCGCCGCCGAGGTACGAGTCACCGTCGGTGGCGACGACCTCGAAGGTGTTGCCGCGCGCGCGCATGACGGTGACGTCGAAGGTGCCGCCGCCCAGGTCGTAGACCGCGAGCGTGAAGTCCTTGTGCTTCTTGTAGCCGTACGCGAAGGCGGCCGCGGTCGGCTCGTTGATCAGCCGCAGCACCTCGAGGCCGGCGTACTCGGCGGCGAGCTTGGTGGCCTTGCGCTGCACGTCGTTGAAGTGCGCCGGGACCGAGATCACCGCCTGCCGCACCGGCTCGCCGAGCGCCTTCTCCGCGACCTCCTTGATGCGCTGCAGGACCTTGGCCGAGACCTCGACGGGCGTCAGCTGCGCGCCACCGACCTCGAGCACCACGCCGCCGAGCGGGCTCGCCGAGAGCGTGTACGGCACGCGGGCGGCCGCGGCGCGCACCTCGTTGGAATCGAAGGTGTGACCGATCAGGCGCTTGACCGCGATCACCGTGTTCTGCGGCGACGTGACCGCGTGGCGCTTGGCGGCGGCCCCGACCAGCTCGCGACCCTGGTGGATCGCGACACAGGAAGGCGTCGTGGTGCGGTTCTCGTCCGCAAGAACGACCGCCTTGCCGTCCTTGACGACAGCAACGCAGCTGTTCAGCGTCCCGAGATCGATGCCGACTACCGGCCCCGCCACGCATCCCTATCGGCAGGAGTGCGCAGCTGTTGAGGCGAACGGGTGCTGGCACGCCGCTTCGCCGGGGTCTAAGGTACGCCCTCCGGTCGGGGATGTAGCTCAGCTGGGAGAGCGCTGCGTTCGCAACGCAGAGGTCGGCGGTTCGATCCCGCTCATCTCCACCAAAGCCTTCGGCGTGACCCAACCCAGATAGCGCCGGCCGATCTAGTCCGCGACCGCCGCGGCGATGATCCCGTAGCCTTTCGCGTTCGGGTGGCGGCTCTGTCCGAAGCGCAGCTCGTCCACCCGGGTCGCCCACGGCGCGAACGTCGGCTCGAGGTCGAAGAAGTGCAGACCGGAGTCGAGAACGGCCTCCTCGAGCAGCGGCGCGATCTTCGGGTGGTGCCCCCTGCCGGTAGCCGGAGGTCCAGTCGGTCAGAGCCGCCCTTAGAGCCGCCGCGCGGCCTCGGAAAGCTCGTCGCAGCAGGCCCTCGCAGACGGCGAGCGCGAGCCCCAGCTTGCGGATCATCGAGAAGGTCGGGGCGGCTAGATCTCGTCGAGCAGCACGATCTCGGGCCGACCATCGAGCACCGCCACGAAGCCGGCACCGTGCGCGCGCAGGTTCTGCCCGTGCTGCTTGAACGCCTCGTCGCTCTCGTACTTCTCGTACGCGACGAAGACGGTCGGGTCGTCCTTCTTCTGGTGGAACACGTAGGCCTTCGTGCCCGGCTCGTTCGCGCGCACGTTCGCGGCCAGCGTGCGCAGGAAGCTCTTGGCCTCTTCGATCTTGTCCTGCTTGACCTTCAGGGTGGCGACGACGCTGGGCATGGCTTCCTCCGACGATGGTTGTCGCGCAGTCTGCACGAACGCTCTGGCCACGGGCAATTCAGGCCCGAAGACGCGCCCGGCCTGCCGCCGCCAGAACCCTCCAACCCCTCGCCCCCTATCACTTTTTTAGATTCCGGGTCACCATGTGGCATGCCCATCCAGGCGATCCTCGTGGCCGGCGACCGGGGCGCGAGCCGCGCGATCCGCGGACGCAGCAAGGCGTTCGTCGAGATCGCCGGCAAGCCCATGGTCGTGCACGTGCTCGAGTCGCTCCTGCACACGCCCGAGGTGTGCGAGATCTACGTGGTCGGCAATCCCGTGCGGCTCCAGCGCGAGATCGTCTCGTTCGGCTGCCTGGCGCTGGCGGCCGCGCGCGGCTGCCCGGTCCACGTCGTGCCGCAGCGCGAGACGCTGTACGCGAACGTCTGGCACACATTTCTGCGTACCCTGCGTCCCGGCGTGAAGCGCGACGACGCGCACGCCGTGCTGGTGGTGCCGGCCGACATTCCGGTCGTGATCCCGGAGGAGCTCTCGCTGTTCATCACGCGCGCGCAGGCCTGCGGCGGCGACTACGTGGTCGGGCTCTCGCCCGAGTCCGCGCTCGCGCCGTTCGCGCCGCGCGACGGCGCGCCCGGCGTCGAGATGGCGTACTTCAACCTGCGCGAGGGGCGCTTCCGCCAGAACAACCTGCACTACGTGCGCGCGCTGCGCATGGGCAACCGCCACTACGTCGAGGACATGTACGAGAACCGCTACCAGAAGGAGATCGCCAGCCAGCTCGCGCTCGCCTGGCGCGTGCTGCGCAAGGAGTGGCGGAACCTCTGGGTGCTGGGCTGCTACTTCCTGATCCACGTCGCGGGCGTGCTGCACCGGCGCGGGCAGATCGGCGCGTCCGACGTGGTGCGCTCGTGGGTGCCGCTCGCGATGATCGACCGCGCCGCCAGCGCGCTCTTGCGCACGCGCTTCACGACCGTGACCACGGAGCTCGGTGGCGCCGCCATCGACGTCGACAACGAGGCCGACCTCGAGGTGGTCGAGAAGATGCTCGAGCGCTGGAAGGCCATGCAGGCGCGCCACGCGCGCGCGGCCTGAGCGGATCGGAAGGGCTATCCTGGCTCGCGTGGCGAGCCCCTTCGAGTCGGTGACCGGAACCCGCGCGGCGCTCCGCGATCTCTCCGACCGGGGGCTGGTGCGCGTGACCGGCGCGGATCGCGTGCGGTTCCTGAACGGCATGCTCTCGAACGACGTCGCCAAGCTCGCCGAAGGCGCCGCGTGCGCGTCGCTGCTGCTCGACCGCAAGGGGCACGTGCTCGCGGAGCTCGTGGTGCTGGTGGAGGCGGATGCGATCCTGCTCGACGTCGCGCCCGGCCTCGAGGCGGAGCTCTCGGGCGTGCTCGAGAAGCACATCATCGCCGACGACGTAGCGCTCGCGAGCGAGTCGAGCGCGAGCGGGCAGCTCGGCATCGAAGGCCCGGGCGCGCGCGGCGCGGTGCACTCGCTCGGCTTCACCGTGCCCGAGCCAGGGCGCTTCGAGCGCGTGGAGCATTCGCGCGAGACGCTGCTCCTGCTCGCGGGCGGCAGCCTCGGTGACGACGGCCTGCGCCTGCTCGCGAAGCGCGCGCCGCTCGCGCGCGTGCGCGAGGCGCTCGCGCTGCCCGAGCTCTCGCCCGATGCCGTCGAGGTGCTGCGCATCGAGGCCGCGATCCCGAAGCTCGGCGTCGACGTGTCCGCGCGCAACTTCCCGCAGGAGGCGCGTCTCGAGCACGCCTTCTCGCTCACCAAGGGCTGCTACGTCGGGCAGGAGATCGTCGCGCGCATCGCGTCGCGCGGCGCGGTCAACCGGCTGCTGGTGAAGCTGGCCACGCGCGAGCGGGTCGCGCCGGGCGCCGAGATCCGCGTGGCCGACACCGTTTCGGGTCAGGTCACGTCGAGCGCCGTGTCGGCCGCCAGCGGCCCGATCGCGCTCGGCTACGTGCGCGTGGCCGACGCGCGCGCCGGTGTCCGGGTCGCGGTCGGCGGGATCGCGGGCGAGATCGTCGACGACTACTCGCGCCGGTAGCTTCCGCCCACCGCCTGCCAGCGCGCGCCCTCGCGCGCGAACACGAGATCGAGCGCGTAGGTCACGGCGCCCGGCGGCAGCGGCGCTCCTTCGACGAGCCGCTGGCCGACCGCGAACGAGACGCGCGCGGCGACGTGAAGCCGGCCGTCCTCCACCGGCGTGATCGCGACGCTCTCGAGCCGAGCGCCGACCTCGTCGTCGCGGAACGCCCAGGTCTCGACCAGCGAGCGCACGCCGAAATAGTCGAGACCGCGGTCGTCCTTGAAGTCGGTCGACACGTGATCCATCACGAACACCGGCTGCTTGGCCTGGATCGCGTCGATCAGGCCGGGCAGCAGGACATCCATGCGCTCCTCGACGAGCGGCGCGAGCGGCGCTGCGACTTCGTCCGCCGCTCCGCAGGCGAGCACGAACAGCGCGAGCGCGAATGCCGCGATCCGCGATGGCGACGCTCTCAACTCCCCTCCGTATGATCCGCGCATGTCGCGCCGGATCCTCGCGCTCTTCGCCAAGGCCCCCGTTCCGGGACAGGTGAAGACGCGCCTGGCGACCGAGATCTCGCTCGAGAGCGCGGCCGCGCTCTACGAAGCCATGCTGCTCGACATTCTCGACCAGCACGGCGCGGAGCGCGACTGCGCGCGCGCGCTGTGGTTCACGCCCCCCGACGCGCGAGCGTGGTTCGAGCGCGCCGCCCCCGCGGGCTATCGGCTGCTGCCGCAGCGCGGAGCCGGCCTCGCCGAGCGCATGGCGGCGCTGTTCCGCTGCCACGCCGACGAGGGCTTCGACCGGATCGTGCTGCGCGGAACCGACAGCCCGACGCTGCCGCTCGAGCGCGTCGAGCAAGCCTTCGCCGCGCTCGAGCACGCGGAGCTCGCGCTCTGCCCCGACCGCGACGGCGGCTACAACCTGATCGGGCTACGCTCGGCTTGCGACGGGCTGTTCGCGCTCGAGCTCTCGCACGCGGGCGTGCTCTCCCAGACTCTGGAGAACGCGCGCGCGCTCGGCTTGCGCGCCGAGCTGTTGCCCGCTCACCACGACGTCGACACCCACGCGGACTGGCTGCGCCTGCTTCCCGCTCTCGACCCGCGACTCACTCCGCGAACGTTGAAACTGTCTCGAAGTCTGCTCCCCGGCTGACGGCACACCGGTTGCACAACCCGGCGCGCCGACACCCACGCGGCCGCACTGGGCGGTTCGCTGATCGGAGGGAGCATGATGATTAGGAGAACCGGAACCCAAGCATTGATCGCCGCGGGATTGCTCTGCTTTTCGCCGATGGTGGCGAAGGCGGACGCGGCCGCGGACGCGCGTCTGGCTGCCATGGAGCAGCGCATGACGCAGCTCGAGGACAAGCTCGCCACCAGCGAGCAGAAGGTCGCGGAGCAGGCAGAGCTGCTCAAGACTCAGGCAACGCCCGCGGTGGGCGCAGGGGAAGTGGTCGAAGAGATCGACGTCTTCCTGAGCCGCGTGGACGTGGCCGGCTACGTGTCCGCGTCGTACGTCTACAACGCCAACAACCCGGCCGACCCGACCTACGCCCAGGCGCTGAACCAGTTCAACCTGGACCACAACACGTTCAACCTGGACGCCGCGGACATCGAGTTCTCGATGCCCGCCTCGGAGCCCGGACAGGGCGGCTTCCAGCTCGACATCAACTTCGGCCAGAACGCACAGATCCTCGGCGGCTACTTCAACGACGACGACGAGCTGTTCGCCGCCGACAACGTGGTCGAGATCGAGCAGCTGAACGTCCAGTACAACTGGGACGGCGTGCTGTTCAAGTTCGGCAAGTTCGACACGCTGCTCGGTTACGAAGTGATCGACATCGTCGCGAACAAGCAGGTCACGCAGGGTGTGCTGTTCACCTACGCGATCCCGCTCTACCACACGGGCCTGCTCGCCTCGGGCAAGTTCAGCGAGGAGTGGGGCTGGGCGGCCGGCGTCACCAACGGCTGGAACAACGCGAACGACCTCAACGACAACAAGGGCGCGCTCGCGCAGATCAACCTGTCGACCGGTCCGTTCACGACGGCGCTCTCGACCTACTACGGCTCCGACGGCAACACGGGCTTCTCGAGCGCGGAGAACTCCACGGAGCACTTCAACGAATCGCCGGCGCTGGTGGTCGACTGGACCGCGACCGTGAAGGCGACCGACGCGATCACCGTCTGGTGGGAAGCGAACTGGTCGTACCAGAAGGACGTGGACTTCCTCGACACGGACACCCCGGGGCCGTTCGACGGCCGCGAGCTGAACGCGCACTGGTACGGCGGCCTGCTCGGCGCATCGTTCCAGGTGACCGACGCGATGTGGGTCGCCGCGCGCGGCGAGATCTTCCGCGACAGCAAGGGCTACCGGATCACCAACGGCGACGACGTGACCGCGTACACCCTGACCGGCACGCTCGGTTACCAGCTCACCGACAACCTGCTGGCCCGGCTCGAAGTCCGCTACGACGACCTCGACGCCGACAACACCTCGTCGGTCGAGGCGTTCTTCCCGCAGGGCAGCGCGGACAACGGCTCCAACCGCGATCTGCAGTACATCGCCAACGTCGCGTACGTGTTCGAATAACGGGGGCCCGAGGGTGGGTTGCGCTGGGTCTGGGCAAGGCTGCCCGTATCCTGCGCAACCATCCGCCTACCGCCCGCGCGGCACGACCGTCGCGCGGGATCTCGTGTGGTATAAGGCTTGCTGATCGCGGCTAGCCTAGAGCAGAGAGGAATGGGTCGATGCAGAAAGTCGAAGCGATCATCAAACCCTTCAAGCTCGACGAGGTGAAGGAGGCATTGAACGCGATCGGCGTGCAGGGCATCACCGTGTCCGAGGTGAAGGGCTTCGGCCGGCAGAAGGGCCACACGGAGCTGTACCGGGGCGCCGAGTACGTGGTCGACTTCCTGCCCAAGATCAAGCTCGAGATCGTGGTTCCCGACGATCTCGTCCCCAAGGTGGTCGAAGCCGTCCAGAGCGCGGCGAACACCGGGCGCATCGGCGACGGGAAGATCTTCGTTTTGCCCGTGATCGAAGCCGTGCGAATTCGCACCGGAGATCGCGGCGAGGACGCGATCTAGCAGCCGCTCGATCGCACAAAGAGGAAAGCATGCACAAGGACCGGACCCCCAAGGAAGTCCTCGCCTACGCAAAGGCCGAGGGCGTGAAGATGGTCGACCTGAAGTTCGTGGACTTCGTCGGCCAGTGGCAGCACAAGTCGCACCCGCTGCACGAGTTCGACGAGGGCACGTTCACCGACGGCCTGGGCTTCGACGGCTCGAGCATCCGCGGCTGGCGCAGCATCGACAACAGCGACATGCTGCAGGTGCCCGACGCGCGCACCGCGTTCATCGATCCGTTCTGCGATCATCCGACGCTGTCGCTGATCTGCAACATCCTCGATCCGATCACGCGCGAGCCGTACAACCGCGACCCGCGCCAGATCGCGCAGAAGGCCGCCAGCTACCTGAAGCTGACCGGCATCGCCGACACCGCGTACATGGGTCCCGAGGCCGAGTTCTTCATCCTCGACGACGTGCGCTTCTCGACCGGCGCGAACGAGGGCTACTACTTCGTCGACTCGATCGAGGGCAAGTGGAACAGCGGCCGCGACGAGGGTCCGAACCTCGGCTACAAGCCGCGCTACAAGGAAGGCTACTTCCCGGTCTCGCCGACCGACTCGCAGCAGAACATCCGCACCGAGATGGTGCTGCAGATGGAGGAGCTCGGGATCCAGGTCGAGACGCACCACCACGAAGTGGCGACCGCCGGCCAGGCCGAGATCGACATGCGCTTCTGTCCGATCGTCGACATGGCCGACCAGCTGATGGTCTACAAGTACGTGTGCAAGAACGTGGCGAAGAACGCCGGCAAGGTGGTCACGTTCATGCCGAAGCCGCTGTTCGGCGACAACGGCTCGGGCATGCATACCCACCAGTCGCTGTGGAAGGACGGCAAGCCGCTGTTCGCGGGCAACGAGTACGCGGGCCTGTCGAAGATGTGCCTGTACTACATCGGCGGCGTGCTGAAGCACGCCAAGGCGATCGCGGCCTTCTCGAACCCGACCACGAATTCGTACAAGCGACTCGTGCCCGGCTTCGAAGCGCCGGTGAACCTGGCCTACTCGAGCCGCAACCGCTCCGCCTCGATCCGCATCCCGATGTACTCGGCGTCGCCGAAGGCGAAGCGCATCGAGGTGCGCTTCCCCGACCCGACCTGCAATCCGTACCTCGCCTTCTCGGCGATGCTGATGGCGGGCCTCGACGGGATCGAGAACAAGATCGATCCGGGCGAGCCGCTCGACAAGAACATCTACGCGCTCTCGAAGGCCGAGCTCGCCAAGGTCCCGACCATGCCGCACAGCCTTTCCGACGCGCTCAGCAACCTCGAGGAGGACCACGAGTTCCTGCTCAAGGGGGACGTCTTCTCGGCGGACACGATCGAGGCCTGGATCGAGTACAAGCGCGACGCGGAGATCGCTCCGATGGCGCTGCGCCCGACCCCGCACGAGTTCGAGCTGTACTTCGACATGTGACAGGCGGGACCCGGGCGGGCGAAGCCCCCCCCCCCGCC
>JBBDXF010000004.1:21721-142144 GCA_040902485.1 Myxococcota bacterium
ATAGCCGCGCCACCCACTTCGCTCGCCTTCGGCTCGCTGCGCGCTGCGCTTGCGAAGCGCGCAGCGAGCTATGGCGGCGAAGAGCGCATGCCCGGTGCTTCGTGGCCGCTGGCCACGACGTAGTCGGCGTAGCCCGAGCCGTAGACGTGCGGCGCGACGCCGGGCTCGAGCTCGAGCACGCGGTTCGAGAGCGCCGACAGGAAGTGCCGGTCGTGCGAGACCATGAGCAGCGTGCCCTCGTAGTCGGCGAGCGCGCGGATCAGCATCGCCTTGGTCGCCAGGTCGAGGTGGTTGGTCGGCTCGTCGAGCACCAGGAAGTTCGGCGGGTCGAAGAGCATGCGCGCGAGCACGAGCCGCGCCTTCTCGCCGCCCGAGAGCAGCCGGCAGCGCTTCTCGACATCGTCGCCGGAGAAGCCGAAGCCGCCGGCCAGGGCGCGCAGCGCGCCGACCGACGCCTTGGGGAACGCGTGCTCGAGGGTCGTCCAGACGCTGTCCTCGCCGTCGAGCAGCTCCATCGAGGCTTGAGCGAAATAGCCGAGCTTGACGCTCGCGCCGATCGTCACGGCTCCCGCGTCGGGCGCGAGCGCGCCCGCGACCAGCTTCAAGAGCGTCGACTTGCCCGCGCCGTTCGCGCCCATCACGCACCAGCGTTCGCCGCGGCGGATGAGCAGGTCGAGCTCGTTGAAGACCACGCGCGCGCCATACGCCTTCGAGACGCTCGCCAGCCGCGCGACGTCCTCGCCCGAGCGCGGCGGCGGCGGGAAGTCGAACTCGAGCGTCTGCGGGCGCTTGGGCGGCCGCACGCGCTCGATCTTCTCCAACTTCTTCACGCGCGACTGCACCTGCGAGGCGTGGCTCGCGCGCGCCTTGAAGCGCGCGATGAAGGCCTCTTCCTTGGCGAGCATCGCCTGCTGGCGCGCGTACTGCGCCTCCTTGCCGCGCTCCGCAAGCTGACGCTGACGCTCGTAGAAGTCGTAGTTGCCCGAGTACGTGATCAGCTCGCCCGCGTCGATCTCGACGGTCTTCGTGCCCATGCGGTTCAGGAACTCGCGGTCGTGCGAGGTCATCAGCACGGCGCCATCGAAGGCGCGGATCCAGCCCTCGAGCCACAGGATCGACTCGAGGTCCAGATGGTTCGTGGGTTCGTCGAGCAGGAGCGCGTCGGGCTGCATCACCAGGATTCGCGCCAGGCCCACGCGCATCTTCCACCCGCCCGACAGCGCGCCGACGTCACCGTCCATCTGCTCCTGCGCGAAGCCGAGCCCCGCGAGAACCTCGTGCGCGCGTGCCTCGAGGCCGTAGCCGCCCAGCGACTCGAAACGCGCCTGCGCCTCGCCGAAGCTCTCGATCAGCACATCCAGCTCGTCGGCGCGCTCGGGATCGGCGAGCGCGTGTTCCAGCTCGTGCAGCGCGCGCGCGGTCTCGGAGACCGGGCCCGCACCGTCGAGCGTGGCCTCGACCACGCTCCGGCCCTTCAGCTCGCCGATGTCCTGGCTGAAGTAGCCGATCGAGAGGCCGCGCTCGACGGCGACCTGGCCGTCGTCCGGCTCCTCCTCGCGCGTGATCAGGCGGAAGATCGTGGTCTTGCCGGCGCCGTTGGGGCCGACCAGGCCGATCTTCTCGCCGCGATTCACGGCCGCCGACGCCTCGAGGAAGAGGATCTGGTCGCCGTGCCGCTTCGAAACGGCGTCGATGCGGATCACGTCGGGCGGAGCACGTCGCGCATCGCGTACAACCCGGGCGGACGACCGACCAGCCAGCGCGCGGCGCGCAGCGCGCCGGCGGCGAAGTTCTCGCGCGAGAGCGCCCGGTGCGAGAGCTCGATGCGCTCGCCGGGGCCCGCGAAGTAGACGGTGTGCTCGCCGACGCTGTCGCCGAGCCGCAGCGCCTGCAGGCCGATGCTCTTGGGATCGCGCACGCCGGTGATGCCGTGGCGCGCGTACACCGCGTCGTGTTGGAGCTCCTGGCCGCGCGCCTCCGCGGCGGCGCGCGCCAGCGCGATCGCGGTGCCGCTCGGCGCGTCCTTCTTCTGGTCGTGGTGCATCTCGAGCACGTCGATCTCGTAGCCCTCGAGCCGGCGCGCCGCGCTCGCCACCAGCTCGAGCAGGACGGTGGCGCCGATCGAGAAGTTCGCGGCGCGCACGATCGGAAGGAGCTGCGCGGCTTGCGCGATGCGCCCCTCGCCGGATGCGTCGATGCCGGTCGTGCCGATCACGAGCGGCAGTCCAACCGCCTCGGCCGCTTCCAGCAACGCGAGCGACGACGCGGGCGAGGAGAAGTCGACCGCCACTTCGGCCTGCGCGCAGGCCGCGCGCGCGTCCGCGGAAAGCTTCACGTCGCCCGACACGACCTGGCCGAGCGAGGCGTGCGACGCGTGCTCGAGCGCCGCGCTGAGAAGCAGGTCGCCCGAGGCCTCGATCGCGCGCACGAGGCTCTGGCCCATGCGCCCCGCGGCGCCGACGACGAGCACGCGCGTCATGCGCGCGGCAGCTCCGCGATCGCGGCCTCGAGTCGGTCGCGGTTCTTCTTGGCCATCTCGGTGAGCGGCAGGCGCAGGGTCGCGGTCGGAATCCGGCCCAGGATCGCGAGCGCCGTCTTCACCGGGATCGGGTTGGTCTCGACGAAGATCGCCTGGATCACCGGCAGCAGCTCGTAGTGCAGGCGCCGCGCCTGCGCGACATCGCCCGCCGCGAAGGCGCGCACCAGCGCCAGCATCGGGCGTGGCGCGATGTTCGACACCGTCGAGATCACGCCGCGCGCTCCGATCGCGAGCATCGGCAGCGTCAGCGCGTCGTCGCCGGAGACGACCGAGAATTCCGGCGCGGAGGCGAGGATCGCCTCCGCGGTCGCGCCGAAGTCGCCGCACGACTCCTTCATCCCGATCACGCCCGGCACGCGCGAGAGCCGCGCGCTGGTCTCGGGCTCGATCCGCGACGCGGTGCGGCTCGGAATGTTGTAGAGCACGATCGGCAGCCGGGTCTCGTTGGCGACCGTCCGGTAGTGCTGGAAGATCCCCTCCTGCATCGGCTTGTTGTAGTAGGGCGAGATCAACAGCGCCCCGTCGGCGCCCGCGGCGCGGGCGGCGGCGGTCAGCTCGATCGCCTCGCGCGTGGAGTTCGAGCCCGAGCCCGCGACGACCGGCACGCGCTTCGCGGCGATCTCGACCACGTGGCGCACCACGCGCACGTGCTCGTCGTGCGAGAGCGTGGCCGCCTCGCCCGTGCTGCCGCACGGGACCAGCCCGTCGACGCCCGCCTCGATCTGCCACTCGACGAGCTTCGAGAGCGCCGGCAGGTCGAGCGAGCCGTCGGCGTGGAACGGCGTCACGAGCGCGGTGAACGTGCCTGCGAGCTCTAGGGCCATGCGATCTCTCCGTCGAAGACATGGGCCGCGGGGCCCGTCATGTACACCGGTCCGGCGTCGTTCGGCCAGCGGATGCGCAGCACTCCCCCGCGCAGCGTGATGCGCAGGTCGCGCTCCGCGCGGCCCGAAAGCACCGCCGCCACGCCCACCGCGCACGCGCCGCTGCCGCAGGCGAGCGTCTCGCCCGAGCCGCGCTCCCAGGTGCGCTGCACGAGCTCCGTGCTCGAGCGCACGCCCACGAACTCCACGTTCACGCGTTCGGGGAACATTTCGTGACGTTCGACAAGCGGCCCGAGCCGTTCGACCGGGAACGCCGCCGGATCGTCGACGAAAATCACGCAGTGCGGGTTACCCATGCCGATCGCACACACGCGCAGGCGCTCGCCGTCGACCTCGAGCGGCACGTCGACGAGTGGGACGCCGCCGCGCAAGAGCGTCGGGATCTTGGCCGGCTCGAGCACGGGCCGGGTCATCTCGACCTCGACCTGGTCGGCGCCGAGCCAGCGCGGCGTGACGATGCCCGCGAGCGTCTCGACGCGGATCGCGTCCTTGGTCGTGAGTCCGCGGTCGCGCACGTACTTCGCGAAGGCGCGGATGCCGTTCGCGCACATCTCGGCGGGGCTGCCGTCGGCGTTGCGGATCGCCATGGTGAAGTCCGCTTCGGCCGACGGCCTCACCAGCAGCAGCTGGTCGCCGCCAATCCCGAGCCGGCGGTCGAGCGCTGCGCGCGCGAAGGCGGTCCAGTCCTCGACCGGATCGCCGGCCAGGCAATCGACCACGATCAGGTCGTTGCCCGCGCCGTGCATCTTCGCGAACGGGATCGTGCGGCGCGCGCTCACGGCATCGTCCCGGCGGGCGGTGGGGGCGCGTTCGGATCCTCACACTCTTCAGTGTCGGCGCCGGCGGGCGCGGCCGAGGCCTCGGCGCCCGGCACGGCCGGCTCGGCCGCGCTGCGCACGGGCGGCCCGTACTTCCCGCAGGCGACCGCGGCGAACAGCGCCAGCGCGACGAGTCCGGCGCGGATCACGGGACCTCCGCGGCCAGCTCGGCGCGGGCCGCCGCGATCGCCTCATGCACGCGCGCGCGCGAGGGCGCGCCGACGGCGTTGCGCGCCTCGAGCGAGCGCTCGACGCGGAAGAACGACTCGGGATCGACGTCGAGCGCGGGATGGAACGAGAGCAGCGTCGCGCGCGAGAGCTGCGCCAGCGAGACGCCCTCGGCGAGCGCGTGCGCGACCACGCTGCCGACCACGCCGTGCGCCTCGCGGAACGGCACGCCCCGGAGCACCAGCTGGTCGGCCAGGTCGGTCGCGATCAACATCGGATCGCTCGCGGCGCGCTCCATGGCCGTCGCGTTCACGCGCAGGCCCGCGATCGCGCCCGACAGCACCTCGAGGCAGGCGCGCGCGGTGTCGACGGCGTCGATCACCGGCTCCTTGTCCTCCTGCATGTCGCGGTTGTAGGAGAGCGGCAGGCCCTTGAGCGTCACCAAGAGACTCACCAGATCGCCCACCACGCGGCCCGTCTTGCCGCGCACGAGCTCCGCGGCGTCGGGATTCTTCTTCTGCGGCATCAGGCTCGAGCCGGTCGAGAACGCGTCGTCGAGCTCGACGAAGCCGAACTCCGACGAGCTCCACAGCACGAGCTCCTCGCAGATCCGTGACAGGTTCACCATCAGGATCGCGAGCGTCGCGAGCAGCTCGAGCGCGCCGTCGCGCGCGGAGACCGCGTCGAGGCTGTTGCGCGCGGGACCGGCGAAGCCGAGCTCGCGCGCGGTGCTCTCGCGGTCGATCGGCAGCGTGCTGCCGGCCAGCGCACCGGCGCCGAGCGGTGAGCGCGCGAGCCGCGCGCGCGCGTCGGCGAGCCGGCCCGAATCACGCGTCAGCGCTTCGTAGTGCGCGAGCCAGTGATGCGCGAGCCGCACCGGCTGGGCGCGTTGCAGATGTGTGTAACCCGGCAGCACCACGTCGACCTCGCGTCCCGCGCGGTCGACCAGCACGCCGCGCAGCTCGGCCAACGTACGGCGGAGGCCATCGCACTGCTCGCGCAGCCAGAGCGCGAAGTCGGTCGCGATCTGATCGTTGCGGCTGCGGCCGGTGTGCAGCTTGCCGGCGACGGGACCGGCGATCTCCGCGAGCCGTCGCTCGACGTTGGTGTGCACGTCCTCGAGCGCGGGATCGAGCACGAGCTTGCCCGACTCGAGCTCGAGCGCGATCTGCTCGAGCCCCTTCACGAGCTGCTCGCCCTCGGCCGGGGTGATGATCCCCTGGCGAGCCAGCATGCGCGCGTGCGCCACGCTGCCGCGCACGTCCTGTGCCCAGAGCCGGCCGTCGGCGTGCACCGACGCCGAGAAACGCTCCATGCGCGGATCCGTGGGCTTCGCGAAGCGCCCGCCCCAGGTTTTCTTGCTCTTGGATTCGGCCATGTTTCCCTCGGGGCCGATCGAGGATGCCCGCGCCAGGGGGGGCGCGCAAGCGAGCGCCGCGCAATACCTTGTGTGCGTGCGCAAACTCCACCCCAGATACGCCGTGGGGCTCGCGATCCTCACGGCGCTCGCCGCCTTCTGGGCGGCGCTCTCGATTTCGGAGCTCGAGGAGCGCGTCGAGGCGCGCTTCCAGGGGCGGCTGTTCGCCGTTCCATCGCGTGTCTACTCGCGCCCGCTCGAGCTGCGGATCGGGGTCGACGTGGAGCGCAGCCGCGTGCGCGAGCGGCTCGAGCGCATGGGCTACGTCGCCGCGCTGGGCGGCAAGCGGGGGCTCCGGCCGGGCGAGTTCCGGGAGAGCCCGGGCTCGTTCGAGGTGTACCGGCGCGACTCGCGCCTGCCCGATCGCAACGACCCGGCCACGCTCTTCAGCCTGCGCCTCTCGGGCACGCGCGTCGCGGCGGTGCGCGACCCGGCCGGCGAGCTGCTCGCGTCGGCCTCGCTCGAGCCCGAGATCATCGCGCAGTTCCACGGCGTCGAGCGCGCGGACCGGCGCCTCGAGGCGCTGGCCGACGTTCCGCCGGTGCTGGTCGACGCGATCATCGCGGTCGAGGACCAGTCGTTCTTCGAGCACAACGGCATCCACCTGTGGCGCATCGCCGGCGCGATGCTCGCGAACGTGCGCGCGGGCCGCGTGGTGCAGGGCGGCAGCACGCTCACCCAGCAGCTCGCCAAGAACTTCTACCTGACGCGCGAGCGCACGCTCGCGCGCAAGGCCACCGAAGCCCTGATGGCGATCCTGCTCGAGCGCAACCACAGCAAGCCCGAGATCCTCGAGGCGTACCTGAACGAGGTGTACATGGGCCAGCGCGGCTCCGTGGCCGTCCACGGCGTCGGAGAAGCCTCGCAGCACTATTTCGGCAAGCAGGTCGGCGACCTCACCCTGCCCGAGGCGGCGCTGCTCGCGGGGCTGATCAAGGGCCCGAACCTGTACTCGCCCTACAAGCACCCCGAAGCCGCGCGCAAGCGCCGGGATCTGGTGCTGTCGGTGCTGCTCGAGCAGGAGAAGATCGGGCGCGACGCGTACGAGAGCGCGCTGATCGCCGACCTCGGGGTGCGCGACGTGTACGTCGACGAGCACGTCGCGCCCTACTTCGTGGAAGAGCTGCGCCAGGAGCTCTCGGACCGCTACGGCGAGGAGATCCTGCAGAGCGAGGGCATGGCGATCTACTCGACCCTCGACGCCGAGCTGCAGCGCGCCGCGAACGCGGCCGTGACCCGGCAGCTCGAGCGGCTGGAGCGGGACTACCCGAAGCTGCGCCGCCCCGCGTCGCCGCTGCAGGCCGCGGTCGTCGCGCTCGCGCCCAGGAGCGGCGAGATCCTCGCGCTCGTCGGCGGGCGCGACTACAAGCGGAGCCAGTTCAACCGCGCCTCGCAGGCGCTGCGCCAGCCGGGCAGCGTGTTCAAGCCGATCGTGCTGCTGACCGCGCTCTCGCGCCGCGCGGGCGAGCCGACCTTCACGCTGCTCTCCAAGCTCGAGGACGAGGCCTTCACGGTGAAGCTCCCGACGGGGACCTGGCAACCGGTGAACTACGACGGCGAGTACCGCGGCACGGTGACGGTGCGCGACGCGATCGAGCAGTCGATGAACGTGCCGGTGGCGAAGCTCGGCATCGCCGTCGGTCCGGAGCACATCGTCGAGACCGCGCGCAGGCTCGGCATCACGAGCCCGCTCCTGGCGGTGCCGAGCGTCTCGCTCGGCGCGTTCGAGGTCACCGTGCTCGAGGCCGCGCGCGCGTACGCGGCGCTGGCGGCGTCGGGCTCGCTGCCGGTGCTCCGTTCCTACACCACGGTGGTTCACGCCGACGGCCGCGTGCTCGAGGAGCGGCCGGTCGAGGCGCAGGCCGTGTTCGACCCGGCCGAGGTGTACCTGGTCACGTCCGCGCTCGAGGGCGTGGTCGAGCGCGGCACCGGCGAGGCGCTGCGCTCGCTGGGCTTTCAAGGCGACATCGCCGGCAAGACCGGCACCAGCTCCGACTTCCGCGACGCCTGGTTCATCGGCTACACGCCCGAGATCGTGATCGCCGTCTGGGTCGGCTTCGACGACGCCGCGAGCGTGCGCGTGGCCGGCTCGGTCGCGGCGCTGCCGATCTTCGCCGACCTGCTCGAGGTCGCGCGCGGCAAGGCGCCGGCCGCGGAGTTCAGCGTGCCGACCGGCGTCGAGACCATCGAGGTCGACGTGGACTCGGGACTGCGTGCGGGCTTCCTGTGCGGCGGTACGCGTGAGGTGTTCTTGCTCGGCACCGCACCCGAAGGAGCCTGTAGGCTCTTCGGTGGCCTGGGTACGGAAGTCGCACAGCAGCCCGACGCGAAAGGCCGCCCGCCGGCCCGCAGGAACCCCGTGCGCCGTGCGCTGGAGAGCGTCTTCGGCTGGTTCGGGCGAGGACGGTGACGTGGCCCCGCTCGGGCTGGCGAATGCGATCGCAGCGAGTCTTCGCAAGCGAGCGCGGAGCGCTCGCGCGCAGCGCGCCGAAGGCGAGCGAAGCGCGGGTGGCGCGGCTGGGCCGCGCCGGGCCCCGCTCGGAACAGGCGGGGAAGGTGATGATTTGGTAGAGACGGGGCGATGACGCCGAAGGTCCGCACGCTGCTCGCGCTGATCGCCGTGATCGTGCCGCTCGACCAGATCACCAAGTCGCTGGTCTCGTCGGGGATCGAGCGCGGCAGCTACTGGGCGCCGTTCCCGGCGCTCGAGGGCTTCTTCCGCATCACCCACGCGCGCAACCCGGGCGCGGCGCTCGGCCTCGCACAGGGCGTGCCGGTGATCGTGTTCATCGTGCTCACCGCCGTGGCGCTGTTCATGATCGGCTCGTTCTTCCGCCGCATCGAGCCGCACGATCGACTCTCCGCGGTGTCGCTCGGCCTGATCGTCTCCGGCGCGCTCGGCAACCTCACCGATCGCATCCTGCGCGGCGGTGAGGTCGTCGACTTCCTGCAGTTCAACCTGGGGCTGTTCATCTTTCCGGACTTCAACGTCGCCGACATGGCGATCTCGATCGGCGTGGCCCTGCTGCTGCTCGACGTCGTCACGCACGAGACGGAGCAAGGCGTGACCCGGAAGGGCGTCCCCGGGGAGAAGGAAAGCTGAGCCCGAGGGCCTATGTCGGCGTAGGCGCAAATCTCGGCGATGCGAAGGCAGCGGTGCGCGCGGCGATCGCGGAGCTCGCGAAGTGGGGCCCGCAGCGCGAGTCGTCGCTGTGGCGCACCGAGCCCCTAGCGGAGCGCGGGTCGCCAGAGCCCCAGCCCTGGTTCGTCAACGCCGTCGTCGAGCTCTACCTCCCCTCCGACACCGATCCCCACTCCCTCCTCGCCCGCCTGCACGCGCTCGAACGCGCCTTCGGACGCCCGGCGCAGCACACGCGCTGGGGGCCGCGGACACTCGATCTGGATCTCCTGCTCCTGGGCGACCTGGCGCTCGCGAGCGAGAAGCTCGAGCTCCCCCACCCCGGCTTGGCCCGCCGCCGCTTCGTGCTCGCGCCGCTCGCCGAGCTCGCTCCGGAGCTCGTCGCGCCAGGCCAGACGCGCACGATCGCGCAGCTTCTGGCCGACCTTGACGATCCCCTGCGAGTCGAGAAACTCTGACGTCCGACCCCCCGGAGGACCCGCGATGAAGTTCTTCCTCGACACCGCCCACGTCCCGGACATCCGCGAAGGCGTGGCGCTCGGCCTGTGCGACGGCGTGACCACCAATCCCAGCCTGCTCGCCAAGGAGAAGGGCGACCCGCGCGACGTGGTTCGCGAGATCACCAAGATCTGCGAGGGCCCGATCAGCGCCGAGGTCGTCTCGCTCGACTCCGAGGGCATGGTCCGCGAAGGGCTCGAGTGGCGGAAGGTCGCCTCGAACATCGTGGTCAAGATCCCGATGACGACCGAGGGCTTGAAGGCGATCCGGATCCTGTCGAGCCAGGACATTCCGACCAACTGCACGCTGGTGTTCACGCCCATCCAGGCGCTGATGGCGGCCAAGGCAGGCGCGTCGATGATCTCGCCCTTCGTGGGCCGACTCGACGACATCCAGCCCGACTCCGGCATGCAGGTGATCGCGCAGATCAAGGAGATCTTCGAGAATTACGACCTCGCGACGGAGATCCTGGTCGCGAGCATCCGCAACCCGACCCACGTGCTCGAGTCCGCCCGGCTCGGGGCCGACATCGCGACCATGCCACCGGCGGTGCTGTTCGGGCTCGCCAAGCACCCACTCACCGACAAGGGCATCGAGCAGTTCCTGGCCGACTGGCAGAAGGTCAAGAACCGCTAGCCGGCTCGCGCCGGTCCAGTCCGTCCAAGCCCCCCGAATTCCCTGTGATAATCTCGGCCCCCCACTCCCCGAGCGGGCGGCCGGCTTGGACTGTCCAGGCTTGCGGCCCCATAGAGCAGGCTGGACCAAGTTGACCATCCAAAAGCGCGCGCTCGAGTACCACCGGACCGGGCGCCCCGGCAAGATCCAAGTCGTCCCGACCAAGTGCGTGCAGACGGCCCGCGACCTCGCGCTGGCCTACACCCCCGGAGTCGCGGCTCCCTGTCTCGAGATCCAGAAGCGACCCGACGATTCGTACCTGTACACCTCGCGCGGCAACCTGGTCGCCGTGATCTCGAACGGCACCGCGGTGCTCGGCCTCGGCAACCTCGGCGCGCTCGCCGGCAAGCCCGTGATGGAGGGCAAGGGCGTCCTGTTCAAGCGCTTCGCCGGCATCGACGTGTTCGACATCGAGCTCGCGACCGAGGACGCCGCGCTGATCATCCAGACCGTGAAGCTGCTCGAGCCGACCTTCGGCGGGATCAACCTCGAAGACATCCGCGCGCCGGAGTGCTTCGAGATCGAAGAGCGGCTGATCGCGGAGATGGACATCCCGGTCTTCCACGACGATCAGCACGGCACCGCGATCATCAGCGGCGCGGCGTTCCTGAACGCGCTGCTGCTCACCAACCGGAGGATCGAGGAGACGCGCGTGGTCGTCGCCGGCGCGGGCGCGGCGGGCATCGCCTGCGCGGATCTGTACGTGCACCTCGGCGTGCTGCCCGAGAACGTGCTGATGACCGATTCGAAGGGCGTCCTGTACGAGGGCCGCAAGGACGGCATGAACAAGTACAAGGCGCGCTACGCGCGCAACACACGAGCGCGTACGCTGACCGACGCGCTGCGCGGTGCGGATGCGTTCGTGGGCGTCTCGTCGGCGGGCACGGTGACGGGCGAGATGGTCGCTGCGATGGCGCCCAAGCCGATCATTTTCGCGATGGCGAACCCCGACCCGGAAATCACGCCGGCCGAGGTCGCCGCGGTGCGCGACGACGCGATCATGGCGACGGGCCGCTCCGACTACGCGAACCAGGTCAACAACGTGCTCGGCTTCCCGTTCATCTTCCGCGGCGCGCTCGACGTGCGCGCGCGCAAGATCAACATGGAGATGAAGATCGCCGCCGTGAACGCGCTGGCCGAGCTCGCGCGCATGGGCGAGGAGGACCTGCCCGAGGAGGTGCGCCGCGCCTACCCGGGCGAGCGCTTCGACTTCGGCCCCACCTACATCATCCCCAAGCCTTTCGACCCGCGCGTGCTGATCCACGAATCGATGGCGGTCGCGAAGGCAGCGATGGACTCGGGCGTGGCGCGGGTTCGCATCGACCTGGACGAGTACCGCGTGCAGCTCGAGGCGCGGCTCGTCGAGATCGCGGCGCTCTGACCCCGCCCCAGAGAGGCCCCGGCATGGCGAGCAAGAGCCCCGCGTACCTGCTCGAGAACCCGTTGGCGCAGAGCGCTCCCGCGAAGACCAGCACGAGCCTGCATCCGTCGGCCGCGCTGTACGAGGAATCGATCGAGCGCGGACTCGATCTGCTCGAGCGGCCCAAGCGCGGCGGCGGCGCGGCGCGCGTGCGCGTGCAGCACGCGAAGAATCGCATGACGGTGTTCGAGCGCCTGAAGGTGCTCTCCGAGCGCGAGCCGAACCTGCTCTGGCAGAACTGGGGCAAGGCGCTCGACGGCGCGTCGATCGTCACGGGCGTGCTCTCGATCGGCGGCCGCGACGTCGCGGTGTACGGCCACGACTTCACGCTGCGCGCCGGCTCGATGGACGCGACCAACGGCGCGAAGCTCGCGCGCCTGATCTACATGGCGGCGGAGCGCGGCATTCCGCTGATCGGCATGAACGACTCCGCGGGCGCGTTCGTGCCCGCGGGCGTGGGCGGGCTCGACGGCTACAGCGAGGCGTTCACCGCGCTGCGCCGGATCTCCGGCGTGGTGCCGAGCATCAGCCTGATGTTCGGCTACAACGCGGGCGGCGGCGCGTACCTGCCGCGCCAGGGCTCGTTCATGATCCAGTGCGCCGACACCTTCATCGGCCTGACCGGACCCGGCGTGGTGAAGGCGGCGCTGGGCGAGGACGTCACCGCCGACGCGCTCGGCGGACCCGGCGTGCACGGCCTGAACGGCGTGTGCGATCTGACCACGGCCGATGAGGTCGGCTCGCTGCGCACCGCGCTGCGCCTGCTCTCCTACCTGCCCGACAACAGCCGCGTGTCGCCGCCGTTCCGCCCGACCAGCGATCCGATCGCTCGCTTCACGCTCGAAGAGGACATCCTGTTCCGGAAGACCTTCGACTCGCCCGCGGGCATGAGCGCGCCGCTCGACATCACGTTGTTCCTGCAGCAGATCGTCGACCACGGCGAGTACTTCGAGCTGCAGCCCGCGCGCGCGCGCAACCTGATCACCGCGTTCGGCCGCATCGGCGGCCACGTGGTCGGCTTCATCGCCAACAACTCCGCGGTCGCGAGCGGCCAGATCGACGTCGACGCCGCGCGCAAGGGCACGCGCTTCATCCGCTTCTGCAACCTGTACAACATCCCGATGATCTTCCTCGAGGACGTCTCGGGGTTCACGCCCGGCACCGAGCAGGAGACGCGCGGCATCATCCTCGAGGGCCGGCGCCTGCTCGACGCGATCATCGACATCCGCACGCCGTCGATGACGCTGATCATCCGCAACGCGTTCGGCGGCGCGTACGCGGCCTACAACTCGCACTTCACCGGCGCCGACGCCGTGTTCGCCATGCCGATGGCGCGCATCTCGGTCATGGACGCCGGCGGCGGCGCGCAGTTCGTGTTCAAGGACGAGCTGCGCGCGATCGAGGCCGAGTACCAGAAGGCCGCCAAGGGCGGATCCGAAGCCGATGCCCGGCGCGCGCGCGACGCGGGGCTGAAGGCGCTGCGCGAGCGCTACGAGCGCGAGCTGATGAACCCGAACGAGGCGCTCTCGCTCGGCTCGGTCTCGCGCATCGTCATGCCGGGCACGAGCCGCCGCGTGCTCGGCGAGCACCTGGCCTTCCTGATGCGCACCTACACGCCCTCGCCGATGAGCGGCCCGCAGCGGGAGTCGGAGTGATGCTCGACCGCGATGGCGTGGTCCGCCGCTTCGCCGAGTGCGAGAGCCCGTGGCTGCGCTCGTTCTCGTTGGAGAGCTTGAAGGTGCTGGTGGTGTGCCGTGGCCCGGTGCGGCTCGAGGCGTTCCAGGTCTTCGACGAGATCGGCGTGCGCGAGTACGGGATGCTGCTCTCGGAGAAGGACTCCGTCGTCTACCCGCGCTGCCTCGCGCCCGAGCTGCGATCGTTCCGCTTCCCGCAGAACGTCCACCGCGTGCCGGACTACACCGGAGCGGGTCAGGAGCTGAAGAAGAAGAGCATCGGCGAGATCGTCGCGATCGCGCGCGATTTCGGCTACACGCACGTGTTCGCGGGCTACGGCTTCATGGCCGAGGACGCGGATTTGGTCCTTGCGATCGAGCGCGCGGGTGTCGGCTTCATGGGTCCGTCCTCGCACGTGCTGCGCCGCGCCGGCGCGAAGGACGAGGCGAAGAAGCTGGCGCGCAGCCTCGACAACGCCGTGATTCCCGGCGTCGACGACGTGAGCGCGCGCGCGCTGCTCGCGCGCGTCTCGGACCGCAAGGGCCTGGAGAAAACCGCCAAGGAGCACGGCCTCGCGTTCAGCTTCAGCGCGAGCGAATCGCTCGAGGCGAACGCCGAGGCGCTCTTGCAGGCCGGCTTCGCCAAGGGCGCCGAGCTGGTCGGCATCGCCGAGCTGCAGAAGCAGGCCGAGCGGATCTGCGCCGAGATCTGGCGCGACTACCCGACCCACCGCATCCGCTTCAAGTACATCGGCGGCGGCGGCGGCAAGGGCCAGCGGGTGGTCTCGAAGCCCGACCAGATCGCGGCCGCGGTCATGGACGTGTGCGCCGAGTCGAAGGTGATCGAGCCGGGCTCGAATCGGAACTTCCTGATCGAGCTCAACATCGAGCGCACGCGCCACAACGAGATCCAGCTGATCGGCAACGGCGACTGGTGCTTGAGCCTCGGCGGGCGCGACTGCTCGGTGCAGATGCACGAGCAGAAGCTGGTCGAGCTCTCGCTCACCAAGGAGCTGCTCGACGCCGAGATCGGGCGCGCGACCGGCAAGACGCGCGAGGTGCTGATCGGCGACCGCGACTACCTGGCGCGCATGGAGGCGGAGAGCGAGAAGTTCGGCGAGGCGACCGGGCTCGACTCCGTCTCGACCTTCGAGTGCGTCGTCTCCGGCTTCGACTTCTTCTTCATGGAGATGAACACGCGCATCCAGGTCGAGCACGCGGTGACGGAGCTCGTCTATCGGCTGCGCTTCCGAAACCCCGACGACCCGAGCGAGAGCTTCTGCGTCGAGCGGCTGATCGAGGCCATGGCGCTGCTCGCCGCGCACGGCAAGCGCGTGCCCAAGCCAGAGCGTGTGCCGCACCACCTGTCGTCGATCGAGGTGCGCGTGAACGCGACCAACCGCGCGCTGCAGCCGCACGCCGGTGGCCTGATTCGCAGCTGGTCGCCGCCGCTGCCGGGCGAGCTGCGCTTCGACCAGGGCATCGGCATCCGCAATCCCGACACGAACTCGTTCGTCTACTACAACGTTGCGGGCGCGTACGACTCGAACATCGCGCTGGTGCTCACGCACGGCGAGAGCCGGCGCGAGAACTACGAGCGCATGGCCGAAGTCATGCGCCGCATGGAGCTGCGCGGCGACGATCTGCAGACCAACGCCGAGGTGCACTACGGGTTGATCCAGTGGCTGCTCGGGCGCGGCGTGATGGCGGAGCCGAACACGCGCTTCACGACCTCGTACCTCGGCGCGGTGGGCCGGCTCGCGCAGATCTCGGCCGATCTCGATCTCGAGCTCGCGTTCCAGGAGCGGCTCGGCGAAGCGCCCGACGCGGAGGCGCGTGCGGCGCTCGAAGCCAAGGAGACGCTGCTGCTGCGCCCGCTCGCGCGCTTGTTCGCGAACGCCCATCTGCTCGGCGGATTTCTCGGCCGCTACGACGGGGAGCTGTGGAAGTCCGACGGCGCGAGCGCGCGCTTCGTGGCCAATCCCGTGGAGCTGCTCGAGCGCCTGTACCACTTCCTCGACCTGGAGGCGCGCGCCGACAAGCCGCCCGCGGAGCAGATCTGGGAGCACGACGCGGCGGTGCTCGATGCTGCGCGCGCGTTCTACGCCGGCGTCGGGGCGCGCACGGGCGCGCGCGACTTCGACGCGCTAGCAAAGCTCTTCGCCGGCAAGCCGGCGGCCGGGCTGGTCGGAAGCGACGATGCGCTCTGGGCGCGCTGCGTCGCGGCGCACAAGGGCTTCCAGCTCGGGCTCGATCTGCTGCTCTTGATCCCGCGCGTGGGCGCGCGCTCCGGCTTCCTCGACGTGCGCGTCGAGGAGGACTTGACCATCAGCTTTCCCGAGCCGTTCGCCGACGAGACGCGCGCGGCCGAGCTCGCGCGCGCGCTCGCGCCGCCGCCGCCGGCGGCCTTCGACGAGATCGTCACGCCGATGGGCGGCACGTTCTACTCGCGCGAGGCGCCGCACCTGCCGCCACTGATCGAAGAGGGCCAGCACTTCGACGCCGGCCAGCCGCTGTTCGTGATCGAGGTGATGAAGATGTTCAACAAGGTCGCCGCACCCCACCCGGGCACGGTGACCCGGAACCTGATGGCCGACCGCGACGGCGCGATCGTGAAGAAGGGCGAGCGCGTGTTCGCGATCGAGCCCGACGAGCGGCGTGACGTCGAGAGCGACGAAGCGGTCTCGCGGCGCCGCCGCGAAGCCACGCTCGCGCTGCTGCGCTAGTCGAAACGCCCGAAGCCGGTCCCGCTCACGCGCCCTCGAGAACGCGCTACGATGGTCGCGATGACCACCAAGGAGCAGGCTCTCGAGTACCACCGCAAGGGCAAACCCGGCAAGATCGAGGTCGTCGCCACCAAGAGCGTGCTCACCGCTCGCGACCTCGCCTTGGCCTACACACCCGGCGTCGCCGAGCCCTGCCTCGAGATCCAGAAGCGACCGGACGACGCGTTCCTGTACACCTCGCGCGGGAACCTGGTCGCCGTGGTCTCGAACGGCACGGCGGTGCTCGGGCTGGGCAACCTGGGCGCGCTGGCCGGCAAGCCCGTGATGGAAGGCAAGGGCGTCTTGTTCAAGCGTTTCGCCGGCGTCGACGTGTTCGACATCGAGCTCGACACGGAGGACCCCGAGAAGATCATCCAGACCGTGAAGCTGCTCGAGCCGACCTTCGGCGGCATCAACCTCGAAGACATCCGCGCGCCGGAGTGCTTCGAGATCGAAGAGCGGCTGATCGCGGAGATGGACATCCCGGTCTTCCACGACGATCAGCACGGCACGGCGATCATCTCGGCCGCGGCGTTCCTGAACGCGCTCGAGCTCACCGCGCGCAAGATCGAGGACGTGAAGGTGGTGTTCGCGGGCGCCGGCGCCGCGGGCATCGCCTGCGCGGAGCTCTACCTGCACCTGGGCGTGCGCCGCGAGAACATCCTCATGACCGACAGCAAGGGGGTGATCTACGAGGGCCGCAGCGAGGGCATGAACAAGTACAAGGCCCGCTTCGCGCGCAAGACCGAAGCGCGCACGCTCGACGATGCCATGCGCGGCGCCGACGCGTTCGTGGGCGTGGCGTCCGCGGGCCTGGTGACCAAGGACATGGTCCGCAGCATGGCCGCGAACCCGATCATCTTCGCGATGGCGAACCCGGATCCGGAGATCACCCCCGCGGAGGTCGCGGCGGTGCGCAGCGACGCGATCATGGCGACCGGCCGCTCGGACTACCCGAACCAGGTCAACAACGTGCTGGGCTTCCCGTTCATCTTTCGGGGCGCGCTGGACGTGCGCGCGCGCAAGATCAACCTCGAGATGAAGCTCGCCGCGGTGAAGGCGCTGGCGGAGCTGGCCCAGCTGGGCGAGCAGGGCCTGCCCGAAGAGGTGCGCCACGCGTACCCGGGCGAGCGCTTCGAGTTCGGGCCGAAGTACATCATCCCCAAGCCCTTCGACCCGCGCGTGCTGATCTACGAATCGATGGCGGTGGCGAAGGCGGCCATGGCTTCGGGCGTCGCGCGCGTGCAGCTCGACATGGACGAGTACCGCGAGCGGCTGGAGCGCTACCTGGGCAGCTCGCGCGAGTTCATGCGCACCGTGATCAACAAGGCCAAGAGCGCGCCGCAGCGCATCGTGTTCCCGGAGGGCACCGAGGAGCGCGTGCTGCGCGCCGTGCAGATCCTGTGCGAGGAGCGCATCTGCGCGCCGATCCTGCTCGGCAACGAGGCCGAGATCCGGCGCGCGGCGGCGGCGTTCGGCGTCGACCTCGCCGGCGCCGCGATCGTCGATCACCAGGCCTCCGAGCAGCGCGTCCCGTATCGCAACGAGCTCGTGACCCTGCGCAAGCGCAAGGGCGTGACCGAGCAGGACGCCGAGCGCCTGCTCGGCCGGCGCAGCTACTTCGGCGCGATGATGGTGCGCATGGGCGAGGCGGACGGTCTGCTCGCGGGGCTGACCAAGTCCTACGCGGATTCGATCAAACCCGCGCTCGAGGTGGTCGGACTCGCCGAGGGCCATCACGCCGCCGCGGGCGTGTACGTCGTGATCCAGAAAGAGCGCGTGATGTTCTTCGCCGACGGCTCGGTGAACGTCGAGCCGTCCGCGGAGCAGCTCGCCGACATCGCCGGGCTCGGCGCCGAGACCGCGCGCTGGTTCGGCTTCGATCCGGTCGTGGCCGTGCTCTCCTCGTCGAACTACGGCAGCGTGCGCGACGAGCGCACCAAGCGCCTCGCGCGCGCGGTCGCGCTCGCCAAGGAGCGCTGGCCGGCGCTCGTGATCGACGGCGAGATGCAGGCCGACATCGCGCTCGATCCGGAGCGGCGCGCCACGCGTTTCGGCTTCTCCGAGATCAAGGGCGAGGCGAACGTGCTGGTCTTTCCGAACCTCGACGCTGCGCACATCGCCACGCGCATGATCGGCGCGATCGGCGGCGCGACCGTGGTGGGCCCGATCCTGATGGGCATGCAGAGCCCGGTGAACTCGCTGCAGCGCACCGCCACCGTCGACGACATCGTGAACCTCGCGGCGATCACCGTTCTGCAGGCCCAGAAGGAGTACTGAGCCTGGCGCGCGCGCCGCTCTTCGAGAAGGTGCTGATCGCGAATCGCGGCGAGATCGCGGTGCGCATCGCGCGCGCGTGCCGCGAGCTCGGCATCCGCTCGGTGGCGGTCTTCTCCGAAGTCGATCGCAACGCCTTGCATGTGCGCCTCGCGGACGAGGCGTATCTGTGCGGGCCAGCGCAGACTTTGCTGAGCTACGCGAACGCCGCGCGCATGGTCGAAATCGCGCGCGCGTGCGGGGCGCGCGCCGTCCACCCCGGCTACGGCTTCCTTTCCGAGAACGCCGTCTTCGCGCAGGCCTGCCGCGACGCGGGCCTGGTCTTCATCGGGCCCAAGCCCGAGACGATCGAGGCGATGGGCGACAAGGTCACCTCGCGCGTGCTGATGCAGGCGGCCGGGGTGCCGATCGTGCCCGGCTCGACCGCCAAGCTCGGCGATGACGAGGCCTGCGCCTTCGCGCTCGAGATCGGCCTGCCGGTGATGGTGAAGGCGAGCGCCGGCGGCGGCGGGCGCGGCCTGCGGCTGGTGCGCGAAGAAGCTCAGCTGCGACCCGCGATCGCGCGGGCGCGCTCGGAGGCGGTCTCGAGCTTCGGCGACGACGCGATCTACATCGAGAAGTTCATCGAGGGACCGCGCCACGTCGAGATCCAGATCCTGGGCGACGCGCACGGCAACGTGATCCACCTGTTCGAGCGCGAGTGCTCCGTCCAGCGCCGACACCAGAAGGTGATCGAGGAAGCGCCGGCGAACGACATGACGCCGGTCCTGCGCGAGAAGCTGGGCCGCGCCGCGGTCGCGGCCGCGCGCGCGGTCGGCTACCAGGGCGCGGGCACGGTCGAGTTCCTGGTCGACGCGAAGCAGGCGTTTTTCTTCTTGGAGATGAACACGCGCGTGCAGGTCGAGCACCCGGTCACGGAGGCGATCACCAACATCGACATCGTGAAGGCCGGCATCCGCATCGCCGCCGGCGAGCCGATCGGGATCGCGCAAACGCAGGTCGGGATCAACGGCTGGGCGCTCGAGTGCCGCATCTACGCCGAGGATCCGGACAAGGGCTTCCTGCCGTCGCCGGGCGAGATCGTCGAGTTCCACCCGCCGGGCGGGCCGGGCGTGCGCAACGACTCGGGCGTGGCCTCGGGCGACAAGGTGAGCGTCTTCTACGACCCGTTGATCTCGAAGCTGATCTGCTGGGGCCGCGACCGCGACGAGGCGATCGCGCGCATGCGCCGGGCGCTCGGCGAGTTCGTGGTGCGCGGCATCAAGACCTCGCTGCCGTTGCACCGCCGCGTGCTCGCGAACGAGAAGTTCCTGTCCGGGAGCTACGACACGAGCCTGCTCGAGGCGGAGGGGCTGACCACCGCTCCGGGCGAGGCCTCGGCGAGCGCTGAGGAGAAGACGCTCGCGTTGATCCTGGCGGCGCTCGCGGCGCTGGACGAGAAGCAGGCCGGCGCCTTCGCCGTGACGCTCGGCCTCGACACACACCGCGTCGCGCTCGAGCGCGTCGGCGCCGAGGCCTGCGACGCGCGCATCGACGGCGGGCCCGCCGCGCGCATCGACGCCGCGAGGACGGCGCGCGCCTCGTACTCGGTGCTGCTCGCGGGCCGCCAGCTCGAGTGCAGCGTCGATCCGCGTCCGAACGGCAAGCTCGAGGTGCGCGTGGGCGCGAGCGCCTTCACGCTCGCCGCGGTCGAGGCCGGATGAGTCGCGCGCTCGTGCTCGACACCGACATGGGGTCGGATGTCGACGACGCGCTGTGCCTGGCGCTCGCGCTCGCCTCGCCCGAGCTCGAGCTCGTCGGCATCACCAACGTCGGACGCGAGTCCGGCTTGCGCGCGCGCGTGACGCGGCGTCTGCTCGAGCTGGCCGGGCGGACCGAGATCCCGGTCTTCGCCGGCTGCCGCGTCCCGCTGCTCGCGGGCTCGGGCTTCAACTGGTTCGGCCACGAGGGCGAAGGGATCCTGGAGCCCGGCGTCGAGCCGCCGCTCGAGCACGCGCACGCGGTCGACGCGCTGCTCGAGCTCTCGCGCGCTCGGCCCGGGCTCGAGGTCGTGGCGGTCGGGCCGCTCACGAATCTGGCCGTCGCGCTCGCCAAGGACCCGGATCTCGCCGCGCGCATCGGGCGGCTCACGGTGATGGGCGGCCACCTGCGCGAGGTCTCGTACCGCGGGCGCGTGTTCCCGCCCGGCGTCGACTACAACCTGTGCTCGGACCCGCACGCGTCGCTGCTGGTGCTGCGCAGCGGCATTCCCACGACGCTGATCAGCGCGGACGTCACGCTGCGCACGTGGCTCCGCGAAGCCGACGCCGCGCGCATCGAACGCGCGGGCACGGAGCTCGCCGCCGCGCTCGCGCGCAGCTTGCGCATCTGGACCCCCGTGCAGCACCGGCTGTTCGAGCCCGCGGGCGCGCCAGCGGAGGACAACGCCGCCTTCCTGCACGACCCGCTGACACTCGCCTGTGTCTACGACCCGTCGTTCTGCGGCTTCGAGACGCTCGAGATCGAGCCCGCGCTCGAGAACGGCGTGTTCCGCACGCTCGTGCGCGCCGCTCCGAGCGACGCCACCCTCCCGATGCGCTGCGCGACCAGCGTGAACTCGGAAGCGTTCCGCTCCCACTTCGTCGAGCGCGTGCTCGCGCTCCGCTAGTGTCCCGTCTCCGAAGTTTCGGGCTCTTTGGATTCGAGGTCGGGGAGCGCATCTCCGAGGCGCTGCGATGAACCGAGCCGAACCGCCAGCGAACGCCTGCGAGCTCGCCCGCGGTGAGCGGGATCGGGAATCCCGCGGAGATGCGAAGCGCGTCGATCTGCGTGCGATCCACGAACACTTCGTAGAAGAGCGCAGGCCCGTCGCGACACCGGAGAGGATGGGCCGAACAAGCGCGGTTTTCGCCCGGGGCTGGCGCATCACCCGTCCGAGTCACGGGCGTTTCGCCGTGGCCAGCGTCTTGGTCGGCCACGGATCGGCCCAGGCGGGGATGAGCATCAGCCCGTCGAGCCAGCGCACGAGGTCGGGGAACACCTCGAGCGGCATCTCCGCTTCCCTCCAGTAGGTCGCCATCGAGGCCAGCTGGAAGTCGGCAATGGTGAGTCGCCCGCAGGCGACGTGCGTGCGGCCCGTCAGGTGGCCATCGAGCACCGTCGCGAATCGCTGCAGGCCCGAGACCCGCGTCTTCAGCAGCTCCCGATCGGGCGGCCCCAATCCGAACGTCGCTTTGACAACGTGCTCGAAGTAGAAGTACGCGACTTCGGGCGCCCAGTGACCGTCGTTCCAGGACAGCCAGCGCAGCACCTCGACCTGCTCGGATGGATCGTGCGCCGGCCACATGTCGGACCCGGCCCGAATGCAGAGATGCGCCATGATCGCCGACGACTCCCACAGCACGAGTTCTCCGTCGACGAGCGTCGGCGCCTTCATGTTGGGATTCTGCGCGGCGTAGGCGGGCGTCTTGAGCCCGCCGGCCATCAGGTCGACTTCGATCAGCTCCGCGTCGATGCCGAGATGCTTGACCAGCGCCAGCACGCGCTGCGGCGCCTGCGCCTTGATCCAGTAGATCTTCATCTTGGCCCCTCTCGCATTCTGACGGTCTCAATCTCTAGTCGCGCGGCGCCGCGACAAATCGACAGCTCCGAATCAACGCCAGAGCAGCTCCGCACTTGGCGAGGTGTAGCGGCAGCTGCGCACCCGCGCGTCTCCGGGTGTCTCCGTGATCGACACGCCGGCGTTCTGCCCGCCCAGGCGTTCGTAGAAGCGCCTGGCCGTGGCGTTGACCTCGAGCACTTGCAGATAGACGCCGTCGTCGCGTAGGCGCTGGCGAGCCACGCGCCGACCTGCCGCAGCAAGACCGCGATCTACAACGCGCTCGCGCAAAGCTTCGTCCTCGAGGGCGGCGAATCGGCCAAGGTCGCGCACGAGAGCCCCGACCGCGCACCGAACGCGCGCTAGCAAGCCCGGCGCCATCAGCCCGCAGCGAGCGCGCTGACCATGACGTAGTACCCGTCAGGATCGCGAAGTGCGAACTCTTTGGTTCCAGTGCTGGGGTTCACGTGGGGCTCCTCTTCGAGTCGAGTGACGAGAGCACGGGCCCGCGGCAGCGCCTCGTCGAAGTCATCCACACGAAAGAACAAGAGCAGTCCGTTCCCAGGTTCCCCGTGGTCGGGACTGGTCAGGGGCGGATGCTCGTGTGCACCCCACTGATGGAGGCAGAGCAAAACCGTTCCATCCGTGTCGACGATTTGCCCGAAGTCGTCATGGGCGGGAGACGTTTCCGTCTGGCCGAACAGCGACTGGTACCACTTGAAGCTGTGGGCAACGTCGGCAACACCAATGATCGTCCAGGTGCGTTTCATCGGCTCCTCTCCGAATCCATTCAGACGTTGCCCGCAGACGGGCTGCGAGTTCGATTGTTTCTGCGTTCACGTCTGCCAGCCCTTCGAGCGCGAGCTGTGCCTCGAGCCTGCCGAGCGCGGTGCCGTCGCGTGCGGGCGCCGCAGATCGAACTTCTCTGGCTCCCGGAAGACGGAGGCGTCGCGGCCCGATGCGGCAAGCCATAGGAACAGCTTCGCGCCTTGGGACTCGTCTGCTCGAGCTGGCCGGGCGCAACAACCTGTGCTCGGATCCGCACGCGTCGTTGTTGGTGCTGCGCAGCGGCATTCCCACGACGCTGGTCAGCGTGGACGTCACGCTGCGCACGTGGCTCTGCGAAGCCGACGCCGCGCGCATGCGCGCGACCCCGAGCGACGCCACCCTCCCGATGCGCTGCGTGACGAGCTTGAACGCCGCCGCGTTCCGCGAGCACTTCGTCGAGCGCGTCCTCGCTCTCCGGTCGCGGCTAGCCGATCTGGCGCAGCAGCACGGGCAAGCCGCGCAGGTCGGAGAGGGTGAAGTCCGGCCGCAGCGCCGACGTGGCGTAGGGCGCACCGCGCTTGCGGATGTACACCGAGCGCACGCCCGCGCGCCGCGCTGCGGCCACGTCCGTGCGCAGCTTGTCGCCGACGAAGATCGCGTGCTGGCGCCGCACGCCGAGCTGGTCGAGCACGTGCAGGATCATCGCGGGATCGGGCTTGCGCCGGCCGAAGTTCGCCGACCAGACCGCGCAGCCGATGTGCTGCAGGATCCCCGCCCTGCGCAGCACGCGCGCGTGGTGGTCGCCGGGCATCGAATTGTTCGAGACCAGGCCGAGCGCGAAGTCGTGCGCCAGCTCGACCACGACCGCGCGCGCGTGCGAGTACGGCGGCGGCGCGGCCTCGGCCCTGAACGCGCGCAGCAGCAGCGCGCGCACGGTCGGCGTGCAGTCCGCCAAGACCGCGTCGAGGTCGGGCTGGCGGCACTCGTCCGCGAGCGCGCGGTAGGCCTCGCGCAGGCGCTTCGCGCGCTCCACCACGAACGGCTCGGGGTGCGCGACGCCCTGCTCTTCGAGCGCGGCGAGGAAGGCGCGATCGCGCACCGAGCGCTCGTAGCTTTGCAGCTCGGGAACCAGCACGCCGCCCATGTCGAGCAGCACCGCGTCGATCCGGTCGCCGCGCATCAGGACTCCCGCGTCTCCACGGGCAGAAGCTGCGGCTTCGGATGGCGCACCAGGAGCCGCGCGATCCAGATCGACAGCTCGTAGAGCAGAGCGAGCGGCACCGAGAGCATGATCTGACTCGTGGCGTCGGGCGGCGTCAGGATCGCGCCCACGACGAACGCGCCGAGGATCGCGTACTTCCGGTTCGAGGCGAGCTGTGCCGGAGTGACCACGCCCGCGAGCGCGAGCGCGACCAGGATGATCGGCAGCTGGAACGACGCGCCGAACGCCAGGTACATGGTCGAGACCGAGCTGAACACGGCCTGCGTGGTCCAGCTCGTGTGCACGTAGTCCGCCTCGAGCGAGACGAAGTACTGAAAGACCAGCGGCAGCGCGAAGAAGTAGCTGAACGCGCAGCCGAGCAGGAACAGAACGCTCGTCGAGATGACGAACGGCAGCGCCAGCCGCCGCTCGTTCGTGTACAGCCCGGGCGCGACGAAGGCCCAGAACTGCCAGAGCGTGACGGGCATCGCGACCACGAAGCCGGTGAGCAGGATCGTCTTCAGGTAGGTCATGAAGAGCTCGCTCGGCACGACAGCGATCAGTGTATGGCCGGAGGCGCGCACGGCGTCGATGGCGGGCGCCATCAGGATCTCGAACAGCTCCCTGGGCCAGAAGCTCGCCGCGAACGAGGCGAGCGCCCAGGCGCCGAGAACAAGGAACAAGCGGCGCCGCAGCTCCGCGAGGTGCTCGAGGATCGGGCGCGGCTCGTCACTCATCGTCACGCTTCGCGTTCGCCGTCGCGGATTCGACGGCGGGCTTGTTCTCGACCGCGCTCGGGCTTGGCTTGGGCGGCGCCGGTGGCGGCTCGTCGAGCGAGGCCGAGAGCGTGCGCGTGAACTCGTTCGAAGCGCGCCGGAACTCCGCCATTCCGCGGCCGAGCGAGCGCGCGATCTCGGGCAGCTTCTTCGGCCCGAGCACGAGCAGCGCGACCACCAGAATCACGAGCAGCTCCGGCATGCCGATGCCGAACACACGTTCCTCCACCGACTCGATGCGGGTCGCAGACTGGCGCCGCCTGGGAGTCGCGCCGGAGGGTAGCGCGAACGTTCGATGCGGGGTGCTGCCCCGCGGAATCTCGGACCCTCCACCCCCCGATGAAGATCCGGATCGTCGCGGGGCAGCAGCAACCCGCAGCAAGACTTAAATCAGACCCACGGCGCGCATGCAAGTGAATTCCTCCACAACTTCACTTGCAGCGAGGCGCGAGCTCGACGGAGATCACCTCCAAGCGCTCGCTCAGCGCCGACTCGTAGCGGATCAAGCTGTCGCGCTCGACGTACATGAGTGCGCCGCCGCCGCGGCGTCGAATGACCAGTCCGTCGGTGCCCTCGACGAAGTCCATCACCGCGCCGATGCGCTCGACGCCCGTGTCGGTCCAGAGCGTGAGCGAGCGCTCGAGCCGTCGACCGAGCAGAAGCTCCACGGTCGACCCGATGCAGCGGCGCAGCAGCCCGAGCGCGCGGTCGGTGTCTCGGCACAGCTCGTACGGATCACCCGACACGTGCACCCGGCCCGCGCGCAGGATGCGCAGCCAGCGACCGACGCCGTACACCGCCGCCACCTCGCCGGGGCGACCGATATAGATGCGATCTTCGATCTCAGCGGGGCTGCCGCGCAGCGGTGTGTAGCGGACGACCAGGGTCGCCAGCTCCGCGTCGGCGGCCGTCACCACCGCAGTGAGCTTCCGAGTGAGAGGTCGGAGCGCCAAGCAAAGCACGCTAGCGGAGCGTCTCAGCCGGGCAACTCGACCAGGATCACGTTGTCCTGTGCGCCGCTCGCATCGATCGCGAAGCTGCCGCCGGCCCGCACGAAGATCTCGCGCGCGATCACCACCTCGAGCAGGTCGGAGTCGGCGTCGCCGGCCGGACCGCTGAGCACGTCCTCAGGGCTGTGGAAGCGCAGCAGGATCCGGTGACCGGGCGTGCATCCCTCGCCCTTCGGCCGCCAGGCACTGCCCAGGTACAGGTCGCCGCCCTGCGGAACCAGGCGCAGCGCCAGGTCGAGCAGCGCGCGCACGGCGAGACGTAGCTGCGCCTCGTCGGCGACCAGCGGCGGCGCCAGGGCGTCGAGCTCGCGCAGCACGACCAGGGACTTCGCTCGCGCGTCGCTCTGGCGCGCGTCGAGCTCGGCGCCGAGCGCTGCGGCCAGATCGAATGGCCGCGCTGCGGGTGCACCGAGCCGCGCGAAACGCTCGACGCGCTGCAGCGTGTCCTCGAGTCCGCCGACGTCGTGCTCGACGAGCGAGCGCAGCTCGCGCCGCACGTGCGGGTCGTCCGGTCGCTGCTCGACCAGGCTCGCGTAGGTGCGGAACGCACGCAGCGGCGCGCGGATCGCCTGCGCGAGCGGAATCACGAGCTCGCGGGGCGTGAGACCGGCGGGCGCGGCGGCCGCCGGCGCGGCCGGGACGGGCTCTTCCGCGGGCGAGGCAAATCGCGGCAGCGGCTCGGGCTCCGGCTCGTGCTGGGTCTCGGGCTCGTCGAGGTCGATCAGATCCGCTTCGTCGAGCTCGACGGGAAGCTCGGCGGGTGCGCCCGCGTTGCTCGGAGCGAGCGTCGCGAGCATCAGGTCCTCGTCGGTCACCTCGGTCTGCTCGGAGAGCGTCGGAGCGGGACTCGGCTCGAGCACCCCTTCTGCGGGCGGCTCGGCTGCAGTTTCGGCTTGCGTCGCTGGCTCGTAGATCGGAGCCGACGCAGGCTCCGGCGCCATCTGACGCGGCGCGCGTCCCGCGATGCGCAGATCCGCCGCGCCGATCCGCGGGCCGGACGCTGCGGCGCAGCTCGCGTCCGCGACCTGCTCGAGCTCGCGCAGATTTCCGGGCCAGCCGTACAGCGAGAGCAGCTCGGCGGCCGCTGGCTCGAGTCCGAGCTCGCGGCCCTGGCGCTCCGCGGCCGCGCGGAACGCGTTGCCGACCAACGCCGCCTTGTCGTTCCGCGCGCGCAGGGGCGGAAGCGCGACGCGCAGCCAGGCGAGCTCGCGCAGCGCTCGATCGAGCCCCGCGCTGCGCGTCGCCGACGCGATCCAGCGCAACGGCTCGATCGCCAAGGCGCCGCTCGCGCCGAGCAGCTGGGCGAGCTCGGCCTGCAGCGCGGGCGCGGCGCGGTCGAGCCCATCGAGGTACACCGTCGCGCGTCCGCGGCCGCAGCGCGTCATGATCGCGCGCTCGAGCTCGCCCGGCGCGATCGCAGGCAGTGCGATTGCTGCGAACACGTCGCGCACGGGCTCGGCCAGATTGTGGACGTAGCGCGCGAGCAGCCCCCGGCGAGTGCCGGACTCGCCGATCAGCAGCACCGGCCGGTGCGCGTTGCGCGGATCCACTGCCTGGCGCAGCGCGGGCAGATCGATGCCGGCGTAGAGCCGCTCCACCTCGTGCGTCACCCACTGGCTGCGCGCGCGCTCGCGCAGGCTGGCGGGCCAGTGGCTCGCGTCGACGAGCTCTCTCGCTCGCGCCTCGAGCTCGTCGGGGTCGAGCGGAAAACCGAGCACGACGCAGGCCCGATCGTCGAAGAGCCGCTCGATCCGCGACGCGCGGCTCGGCTCGGCGTCGGATGCGAGGTAGAGCACCGGCGCCGCGGCGCGCCGCTGCTGCGGAATCTGACGCACGAACGCGAGCAAGCGCTCGAGCGCGTCATGACGGCTGCCGATCTCGGTGACACCGCACAGGATCAGCAGGTCGGCCGCCGGCGCGCTCTTGAACGCGCCGCGCTCCGGCACGCCGAGCCAGACTTCGCCGAGCGCCTCGACGTGGTGGGCCAGCGTCGCTGGAAGCGCCGACTCCTCCGATACGATCCAGATCGCAGCCACAACCCCGCCTTCGGGCGCGAGCCGCGCCGCTTCGCGCGAGTCTACACCAAGCGTGGGGAGCCTCCCCCGCCGCTTCCGACGAGATTCCCCGCCAGCGGCGCGGTTATACTCGTCGCACATGCGTTGCCACGGACTCATCGTGCTCACGGCCTGCGTGTTGCTTGCCGGAGCGCCGCTCGCGCGCGCCGAAGATCTGTCGAAGCTCGATCTGACCGGCGAGTGGTACGTGCTGCTCCACTACAAGGACGCGAAGTCCGAGGACGAGTCGATCACCAAGTTCAAGGACTTCGCGTGGTCGATCCGGCAGTCGCCCGAAAGGCTCGAGATCGACGAGTACCCGTACGTGCTGTTCGACGAGGGCACCGAGGAGATCCGGCGTGCCGACATGCGCGGCCACAAACCCTGGCAGCCCGAGGGTCTGGTGCTCGCCGAGCTGTTGCTGCACGTCGACGTCTCGACCCGCGCGATGCGCCAGAAGGTGCTCGAGGGCAGCACCGAGGCGGGCATGAAGTCGCCGGCGCCCGAGCGTTCGAGCGGCGCCGGCACCATGAACTTCGTGCGGAACTGGGACGTGACCTGGACGCCCGCGGTCGTGCGCGTGAGCGTCGTCGACTCGCTCTCCGGCGGCAGCGCGCTGCTCGGCGGCATGGAAGAGGCGTCGGTGTTCGAGATCAAGGAGCGTCCGTCGCCGGGCGAGCTGCGCGGCACCTGGAGCGAGGGCGACAAGTCGGGCAGCCTGCGCATGATCCGTGCGAAGGAGCGCCGGGTGCTGAAATAGTCGCGCCCGGGGCCAAGGCGCGCATCCGCGCCGCGCGCAGCGACGATCACGCGCAGGTGCTCGCGCTGTGGCTGAACCTGATCTCGCACCATCGCGCGCTGTCCGACGACTACCCGGTGCTACCGGGCATCGCGTCGGTGATCGCGCTCGAGCTGCGCCGCGCCGCCGCGCGCGACCTGTGCCGGCTGTTCGTCGCGGAGCTCGAGGGGCGGCTGGTCGGCTTCCTGTTCGCCGAGGTCGAGGGCGGCGCGGGACCCGGCGCCGAGCCCGCGCCCGCCTGGGTGCACGAGCTGTGGGTCGAGCCAGGCCAGCGGGAGCAGGGCGTCGCCGCCCAGCTGCTGGCCGAGAGCGACGCGTTCTTCGCCGCGCGCGGCGTGCAGCGCGTCTCGGTGCGCGTGGAGAGCGCGAACGCCGAGGCGCTCGAGTTCTGGGCACGGCGCGGCTTCGGCGAGCGCGCGCGCATCCTCGAGCGCGTGTCTTAAAAACGACCGGTCGACCTGCTAAGGTGCGCGGCGTGCACCCCCTGGCCGACGAGCTCAATCAGAAGATCCGCGCCGAGAGCCCGGTGACGTACGGGCTGCTCTCCGAGCGCGGCCGCGCCCTGTACTTCCCGAAGGGCATCCTCTCCCAGTCCGCCGAGGCGAAGGAGAAGGCGAACCGCTTCAATGCGACGATCGGCGAGGCGACCGAGGGCAACGGCCCGATGGCGCTGGCGTCGGTGCTCTCGCACGTGAAGGACATCTCGCCGGCCGACGCGGTGCGCTACGCGCCCGCCCAGGGACGCCCCGATCTGCGCGAGGCCTGGCGGCGCAAGCTGCTCGACGAGAACCCCACCATGCGCGAGCGCAAGTGGAGCGTGCCGATCGTGACCCACGCGATCACGCACGGCCTCGCGCTGGTCGGCGATCTGTTCGTCGATCCCGGCGACCAGATCCTGATTCCCGACATGCTCTGGGACAACTACGCGCTGAACTTCGAGACGCGTCTGGGCGGCGTGGTGAAGACGTTCGCAACCTACGAAGGCGAGCACTTCAACGTGCCCGCGCTGCGCGCGGCGCTGCTCGCCGGTCCAGCGAAGCAGATCCTGCTGCTGAACTTCCCGAACAACCCGACCGGCTACATGCCGACGCCGGCCGAGGTCGCCGCGATGCGCGACGCGGTGCTCGAGGCCGCGCGCGCGGCCAAGCGGCTGATCGTGGTCTGCGACGACGCCTACTTCGGGCTGCTCTTCGACGACGGCGCGATCAAGGAGTCACCGTTCGGCTCCTTCGCGAACCTGCACGAGAACGTGCTCGCGATCAAGCTCGACGGCGCGACCAAGGAGCTGTACGTCTGGGGTCTGCGCTGCGGCTTCCTGTCGATCGCGCCGCCGCCGGGCGGCAACGCCGACATCCTGCTCGCCGCGCTCGAGCGCAAGCTGATGGGCGCGATCCGCGCGAGCATCTCGAACTGCAGCTCGCTCTCGCAGAGCATCGTGCTGGCGGCGCTGCGCTCGCCGACGATCGGGAGCGAGCGGCGCGAGAAGCTCGAGATCCTGAAGGCGCGCGCGTCGCGCGTGCGCGAGGTCGTGTACCGGCCCAAGTACCGCGCGCTCTGGGACGTCTACCCGTTCAACGCCGGCTACTTCATGTGCATCCGCGTGAAGGGCGTCGACGCGGAGAAGCTGCGTCTGCAGTTGCTCGAGAAGTACGGGGTGGGCGTGATCTCGATGGGCGCGACCGACATCCGCGTGGCGTTCTCGTGCCTCGAGATCGGCCAGATCGAGCCGCTCTTCGAGTGCGTGGCGGATGCGATCGGCGATCTGACCCGGGCCTAGCCTGGAAGTCAGACCTCGGCGAGCTCGCGCGCGAGGCTCTCGCCCGCGTCGAGCAGCGCCTCGCAGGCGCCCGGCGCGAGCAGGCTCTGCAGCACCTCGTAGTGCTGCTGCGCGCGCGGGTGCGCCAGATCGGTCGCGTGCGGCAGGTAGCGAAGCCAGCCGTTTGCGATTCCGATCACGGCGCCGATCCCGCCCGGTCCGATACGGTGACGCCAATCGAGGCCTACCGCCGTGGTCGGCTCGAGCGGCAGACCCAGGAGAACGGCGCGCCCGATGCGAAGCACTTGCACTTCCACGTCAAGTTCGCGCCGACCCCCGACGAAGAAAGAAGAAGTCTTGTCGCGGATGTACAGACGCACCTGCGCGATTCTGTGGCGCGCCTCGGCGGCCGGAAGGTCGCGCGTCGCGGCGCTGGCCAGGTCAAACAGCTCGCCGAGCCTCGGCAGTGACTCCGGTGTCTTGCCGAGCAGCCCCGCGATCTCGGTCTTGCGCTGCGCAAGCTCGGCGCGCGCCGCCTCCGGCGTCCGGTCGCCGAGATGAATCGGCAGTCGGACCGAGCGTGTTCCCGCGCCCAGCTCCATGTCGTCGTCAGCTTCGGGCTCGGCCTTGCCCAGGCTCTCGAGCACCGCATCGGCGACCTCGCGGCCGAGCACCCGCACCGCCTCGGGACCGAGCCCGACGCTCTGGCCGGGAATCGCCGGGTCCATCAAGCCACGCGTGCGCGGGTCGACGTCCGCGTGCGAGCCGAGCAGGAACGGGGCGACCGCGCCGGTCGCGGACTCGATCGCGGCCGCGGCCGTGCCCGGCCAGTCCGCGGAGATCGCGAGGTTGTCGTGGCCGCGCACGGTCCCGTGACAGGAGTGGCGGAACAGCACGGCGATCGGCCGGCCGGACCGCGCGTCGACGCGCAGCACGTCCACCGCGGGATCGATCGGCGCCTCGGCGACTCGCCGGTTGCGCCCGATCCGGGCCTCGGCGCGCGCCCAGCCGAGCTTCGCGGGCTCGCGCCGCTGCCAGGCCTCGACGGCCGCGCCGGCGATCCCGTCGAAGACCGCCGGAACCCAATCGGGAACCGGCTTGCCGGCGAGCAGCTCGGAGAGCCCCGTGTCCGGTCCGGAGTGGGTGTGGGTGCAGGCCACGAGCACGCGCGCGGCCGCGACCCCCGTGGCGGCGGTGATCCGCTCGCGGATCGAGCGCGCCTGCTCGGGCGCCATCAGGCACAGGTCTGCGGAGACGGCGATCAGGCTCCGGCCCGGACCGTCGTCCAGGGCGAGCGCTCGGGCGTGCAACCGATCCGCGACCGAGTCGGCCCGGCCGACCCTCGCGCCGTAGCCCATGAGCGCCACGCCCAGTGCCGGCGTGATGTCCACGCGCGCCGCTCCAGCCAGTCTCGCCAGATTTGCGCTCCAGTTGCCGGCGCGAGCCGAAGTGCCCGCTGCCGTTGTGATTTTGGTCACAGTCGTTTTTCCGGCCGACTGCGATACAGGGAGATCATGCCGGGCTTCGGAGGGGTAGCATGAGGGGTCTACGTGCGCTCACTGCGGGCATTCTGCTCGCCGTCGCGTCGATCTCGTCGGCGCCGGCCAGGGCGAACGACGCGTCGCTTCCGATCCTGCTGGCCTCGATCGAGTCGGCCCCCCGCTCGGAGCTGACCACTCGCTACGACGACCTCTCCGACCTGCTCGCGCCGGAGCCCGATCGCTCGCTCGATCCGGTGCTCGCGAGCGCCGCCACGGATTCCACGCTGACGATCGCCACCGGTCGCGTCCCCAAGCGCGGCACCCTGGCCGGTGCGCTGCGCGGCGCCGGTGTCGATCCAGTTCTGGTCGATCAGGTGGCGCGCGGCCTGCGCCCGGTCTTCGACTTCCGCCGCGCTCGTTCCGGCGACTTCTATGCGCTGATCCGCGACGACTCCGGCGCGCTGCTCTCGTTCGAGTACCAGCGCGGCCGCGGCGAGATCTACCGCCTCGATCGCGATCCCAACGGGGGTCTGGTCGCGAAGAAGGAGCTCGCCCCGCTCGACCGGCGCGTGCTCCAGCTCGGCGGGGTGGTGAAGGGCTCGCTGTTCACGTCGCTGACCGAGCTTGGCGAGCGCCCCGAGCTCGTGCACGCCTTCACCGACATCTTCCTGTGGGACTTCGACTTCTCGACCCAGACCCACCCCGGCGACGAGTTCCGCCTGGTGTTCGAGAAGTACTTCGACAAGGACGGCTTCGTCCGCTACGGCCGCGTGCTCGCCGCCGAGTACCGCTCCTCGAAGAAGAACTTCGTGGCGGTCTGGTTCGAGGACGAGCAGGGACACGGCGACTACTTCACGCCGGACGGCAACTCGGTGCGCCGCGCGTTCCTGAAGGCGCCCGTGAAGTTCAGCCGGATCTCGTCGCGCTACACCAAGTCGCGTCTGCATCCGATCCTGCGCACGCGCCGGCCGCACGAAGGCATCGACTACGCCGCGCCGATCGGCACGCCGGTCTGGTCGATCGCGAACGGCAAGGTGATCTACGCGGGCTGGAGCGGCGGTTTCGGGCGCTTGATCAAGGTCAAGCACACCAACGGCTACATCTCGTACTACGGGCACCTGTCGCGCTACGCGAAGGGACTGCGCGTCGGTCAGTCGGTCTCGCAGAAGCAGCTGATCGGCTACGTCGGCAAGACGGGCCTCGCGACCGGACCGCACCTCGACTTCCGCATCCAGAAGAACGGGCGCTTCTTCGATCCGCTGACCGTGAAGCTCGACATGGGCGAGCCGATCGCGGCGCGCGCGCGCTCGCGCTTCAACCAGGTGATGGAGATGCGCCTCTCGGAGCTGCGCGCGGCGCAGCCGGAGGTCGCCCTCGAAGCCGCGATGTGAGTCGGTGCGTCAGCCGAGCTGACGCGCGACGATCGCCGCCACCACGGCGTCGCCCTCGACGTTCGCGACGGTGCGGAACGTGTCGAGGAAGCGATCGATCGTGAGCAGGATTCCGACCGCCTCGCCGGGCAGCCCCACCGCTTCCAGCACGACCACCATCGTGACCATGCCGGCCGACGGAATTCCCGGAGCGCCGATCGCGGTCGCGATCGAGACGATGAACACCACGATCTGACCGCCGAGCCCGAGCTCGAAGCCGAGCACGTTCGCGATGAACACCGCCGCGATTGCCTCGTAGAGCGCCGTACCGTCGCTGTTCATGGTCGCGCCGAGCGGCAGCACGAAGCTCGAGATGTGGCGCGGCACGCCGAGGCCTTCCTCGACGCAGCGGATCGTGACCGGCAGCGACGCCGCGCTCGAGCTGGTGGTGAAGGCCACGACCATCGCCTCGAAGATGCCGCGAAACAGCGCGATCGGAGACAGACCCGCCATGAACCAGGCCATCGCGGGAAGCACGACCAGCGAGTGGAAGAGCGTGCCTCCGATCACGACGAGGGAGAACGCGAACAGGTTCTCTACCACGATCCGGAAGCCGATCGTCGCCACCAGATTTCCAACCAACGCGAACACGCCCACCGGCGCCAGACGCACGAACCAGCCGATGATCATCAGCACTGCGGAGGACGCGCCCGACAGGAACTCCGTCACCGCGCTCGCGCGCGGGCCGAGCCGCGCCAGCGCCAGGCCGAGCAGGATCGCGAAGGCGACGATCGGCAGGATGTGCCCCGCGGCCAGCGCGGCGACGGGGTTCTCGACCAGCTGGTTGGCGGTCTCGAGCAGGAACACGCCGATCGGCGGCGGACCCTCCGCCGCCCGCGCATCGGAGCCCACGGCGTCGCGGAAGAACTCGCTGTTCGCCAGCTCGCTGCCGACCCCGGGCTCGACCAGATTCACCAGGACCAGACCCGTTCCGACCGCGAGCACCATCGTAAGCAGATACAACGCGACCGTGCGCGAGCCCAGGCGCCCGATCTGGCGGGCCTCGCCCATGCTCGCCACGCCATGGACGATCGTGAGCAGGATGAGCGGAGCGATCAGCATCTTGAGCAGGCCGATGAACAGCATGCCGACGTTCCTCATCGCGTCGGCCGCCTCGCCGAGCCAGAGCCCGAACGCGACGCCGATCAGCGTCCCGATCAGGATCTGCCAGTGCAGCGACAAGCGAGTCGTCAGGCAGAAGACGAGCAGGGCGAACGTGAAGCAGGACCAGGCGAGCTCGACGTGCCCCGCGAATAGCGCCGCGGCGAATCCGCTGAGCCCCCCCGCGACTCCCAACCATGCCTTCGAACCCGCCAAAGCGGCGCGAGTATACCGCCGCGCTGGAAGACACCCGGATGAAATACACTGGTCATGTGGACTTGAACCGCTTCAGGAAGCTGGCCGACGAGCTGGCGAGCCGCGATCCGGGCCTGACGGTGCGGCTGCGCGACGTGCGCGATGCGGCGCGCGAGCTGCGCGAGGTGGCCTTCGAAGCGGTCGAGGTGTATCGCGAGCGCGCGGCGCAGATCGGCGCCCCCTATCTCGGACACCTCGAGGTCTCGGCGGTGGAGCCGGACGAGAAGCACGTCGACTGCGTGCAGTTCCGTGTCACGCGCGGTCGGACGGAGCTGCTCTGCATCGCGATCGCGCGGGAGCCGGTCAAGGTGCGGCTGGTCGGCCCCTTCAAGCGCGGCAAGCAGGAGGGTCCGTGCGCGGACGCTCCGCTGCGCGGCCCCGAGGTCGTGAAGGCGCTCGAGGATCGCATCGAGCAGCTCGTGCGCGAGGCCTCGGCAGCTTGAGGGAGCGCGTTCTCGTGCGCGTCGGGAGCCGGAACACGGCCAAGCTCGAGGCCGTGCGACGCGGGCTCGCGGTCTTCTTCAGGCGTGTCGAGGTCGAGGCCGTCGACGTCGCGAGCGGCGTGGACGCCCAGCCGCTCGGCTTCGCCGAGATCGTCGCCGGCGCGCGCGAACGCGCGCTCGGCGCGCAGCGAACCGGCGTCTGCGACCTGGCGGTCGGAATCGAGGACGGCCTGGTGCCGATCGCCGAGACGCAGAGCGGCTGGGCGAACATCGGCGCTTGCGTGCTGCTCGACGGCGCGCGCGAGGCGATCGGCTTCAGCGCTGGCTTCGAGTACCCGCCGGCCTGCGTGCGCGCAGCCACCGCCGCGCCGCGAACACCGATCGGTGAAGCCTTCGACGCGCTCTACCGCGCGCCCGCGGGTCTCGCGGATCCGGGCGCGTCGGCGGGCAACATCGGCCGGCTCAGCGGCGGCGCGCTCACGCGCGCGGACTACGGTGCGCAAGCCGTGATCTGCGCCTTCGTGCGCTTCCTGCACCCCGAGCTGTACACGAGCGAAGCGTGCGCGGGAGAGCGCGCATGAGCCTGACCCGGGACGACCCGCGCTTCGAGCGTCCGATCGAGGAGGTGGAGCAGCTCGTCGAGTTCTTCCGCGACGGCGAGACCGCGCGTGAAGATTGGCGCGTCGGAACCGAGCACGAGAAGATCGGCCTGTACGCGCAGACGCAGCGGCCCGTGCCGTACGAGGGCGATCGCGGCATCTACGCACTGCTCTCCACGATCTGTCGCGAGCACGGCTGGAAGCCGCTGCTCGACGCCGGCAAGCTGGTGGGCCTGGAGCGCGACGGCGCGACGATCACGCTCGAGCCCGGCGGACAGCTCGAGCTCTCGGGCCTGCCGCTCGCGTCGCTGCACGACACGATGCGCGAGTTCCGCGAGCACATCGCGCTGGTGAACCGCGTCTCGGAGCCGCTCGGGATCGTCTGGCTGGGTCTGGGCGTGCATCCGCTCGCGCCGGTCGAGGAGCTGCCGCGCATGCCGCGCGAGCGGCACGCGATCATGCGCGAGTATCTCGGCAGTCGCGACACGCTCGGCCTGCACATGATGCACGCGACCGCGGGCGTGCAGGCGAACTTCGACTTCTCGTCCGAGGCCGATGCGGCGCGCAAGCTGCGGCTCGCGCTGGCCGCCTCGCCGATCTCGTCCGCGCTGTTCGCGAACTCCGGCATCAGCCTCGGCCGGCCGAACGGCTTCGAGTCGTGGCGCGCCTGGATCTGGCGCCACACCGACAACGATCGCTGGTGCCTGTTGCCGTTCGCGTTCGAAGACGGCTTCGGCGAGGGCACCGCCTATCGCGCGTACACCGAATGGGCGCTCGACGTGCCGATGTTCCTGATCGTGCGTGACGGCCACAGCCTGCCGGCGCGCGGTCAGACCTTCCGTGACTTCGTCGCGCACGGCCACGACGACTTCCGCGCGACGGTCGCCGACTGGAACGTGCACCTCACCACGGTCTTTCCCGAGGTGCGCATGAAGCGCGTGATCGAGACGCGCGGCACCGACGCCGTGCCCGGCGCCCAGGTGTGCGCGCTGCCCGCCTTCTGGAAGGGACTCCTGTACGACGACCGCTCGCTCGATGCCGCGCTCGCGCGCGTACGGCCTTGGACGCACGCGCAGGTCCACGCGCTGCACGGCGAGGTCGCGCGGGCGGGGCTGCAGGCGCAGGCGCCCGACGCGCCGATGCTCGAGGTGGCGCGCGAACTGGTCGCGCTGTCGCGCGAAGGCCTGCGCCGCCAGGCCGTGCGCGACGCCGCCGGCCGGGACGAGACGCTGTTCCTTGCGCCGCTCGAAGCGATCGTCGAGCGCGGCACCAGCCCCGCGCGGCACGTGCTCGAGCGCTGGAATGGCCCGTGGCAGGGCTCCCTTGCGAAGCTGATCGAATACGCGAAGTACTGACCCTGTCCGACTTTCACGACACCAGTTGCCGGGGCCGATCGCGGTTGACCGCTGCAAAGAGCATCCGATAGGCTACGGCCCGGTTTCACAGCCGGGACGTCATCTCCGGCGTCCAGGCACCCACTTTCGGAGGGAGTCCAATGATTCGGTCGTTGCGCATCGTGTTCACGCTCGCGATCGCTCTGTCGGTCGGATTCGCCCTGCAGGCGTCCGCGCAGAGCCAGGCGGAATTCAAGCGCGAGCTCAAGGCGGGCAAGGACCTGTACAAGGAGCCCGGCCTCATGGACGTCACCGTGAAGTCGATGCGCGGCATGATGATGCTGACCGGCAACGTCGCCACCGACGTGGAGAGCAAGAAGGCCGAGGAGATCATCAAGGGCATGCGCGGCGTGAAGGAGGTCCGAAACCGGATCCGCGTCGGCAACATGGAAGACTGCACCGCCGCCAGCGACCAGACCGTGATGGCCAAGATCGACAAGGAAATCGAGAACGACGAAGAGCTGACCCAGGCCCGGCGCAAGATCGACATCCAGATCAAGGACCGGAACGTCACCATCAAGGGCGAGCTCAAGGACTATTCGCAGGCCGGCTCGCTGATCAACTCGGTGAAGCGCGTGCCCTGCCTCGCCTCGCTGAACTACGACGAGCTCGAGTACTGAGCGCTCTTCCCAGCTGGTCCATTTGACCGCGCTCCGGGCGGCTCTAGCGTTGGCGACGCTGTGAGCAAAGCCCAGACGACCACCATCGAGATCGGCGGCGAGCGGGTCGAAGTCCCCGTCCGTGTTCCCGTATTGCCGGTGCGCAATACGGTGATCTTTCCCGGGGTCACCCTGCCGCTCTCGGTCGGCCGACCCGCGTCGCTCGCGGCCGTCCAGCAGGCGGCGAAGAGCGGCGGGTTCCTCGCCGTCGTGACCCAGCGCGCGCCCGACACCGAGACGCCGCGGCTCGAGGACCTGTACCCGGTCGGGACGCTCGCCAAGATCGTCCACCTCGCCGACACCGGCTCGGGTCTGTCGGTGGTCGCGGTGGGTCTCGCGCGAGTGCGCCTGCGCGACCTCGCCGAGAGCGGCCAGTTCCTGGAGGCCGACACCGAGATCCTCCCGGATCTGCTCGACCGCACGCCCGAGGCCGAGGCCGCCCGCCGAACCGTTCAGCGCCTGGGCAAGGAGCTGGTCGCGCTGCGCGACGACATCCCCGACGAGGCCGCGCAGATCCTGGACCGTTTCGACGATCCCGCGCGCCTCGCCGACGTGATCGCCTTCAACGGCACCATGCCGCTGGCCGAAAAGATCGAGCTGCTCTCGCAGCAGGACGTGCTCGCCCGGCTGCGCACGCTGATGCGCTACCTGATGCGCGAGATCCGCATCGCGCAGGTCTCGAAGACGTTCGCCGAGCGCGCCGCGGGCGAGATCGGCGACGTGGAGCGGCGCAAGCTCCTGCGCGAGCAGCTGCGCAAGATCCGCGCAGAGCTCGGCGAGACCGACGAGCAGGCCGCCGAGGGCGACGAGCTGCGCGCGCGGCTCGAGGAAGCGGACCTGCCCGACGACGTGCGCGAGGTCGCCGAGCGCGAGGTGAACCGGCTGGCCGGCATGCCGTCGCACTCGCCCGAGCGCTCGGTCGCGCGCAGCTACGTCGAGTGGCTGCTCGACCTGCCGTGGAAGGCGGAGACCGAGGACAACCTCGATCTCGCCAACGCCCGCCGGATCCTCGACGAGGATCACTACGACCTCGAGAAGGTGAAGGAGCGCGTGCTCGAGTACCTCGCGGTGCGCCACCTGATCCCCGATCCGAAGGGCCCGATCCTGTGCTTCGTCGGCCCGCCCGGCGTCGGCAAGACGTCGCTGGGCAAGTCGATCGCGCGCGCGATGGGCCGCAAGTTCGTGCGCTGCTCGCTCGGCGGCGTGCGCGACGAAGCGGAGATCCGCGGACACCGGCGCACCTACGTCGCGGCGCTGCCCGGCCGCGTGCTGCAGAACCTGCGCAGCGCCGGCACGAGGAACCCCGTGTTCATCCTCGACGAGATCGACAAGGTCGGCATGGACTACCGCGGCGATCCGTCGTCGGCGCTGCTCGAGGTGCTCGACCCGGAGCAGAACTCCTCGTTCTCGGATCACTACGTCGAGCTGCCCTTCGATCTCTCGCGCGTGCTGTTCATCGCCACCGCGAACCGCATCGACACGATCCCGGCGCCGCTGCTCGACCGCATGGAGATCATCGAGCTGCCCGGCTACACCGCGCGCGAGAAGCTGCGCATCGGTCGCGACCACCTGCTGCCGCGCCAGCTCGCCGAGCATGGCCTCGCGCCCGACTCGATCGCGCTCAGCGACGAGGTGCTGCTCAGGCTGATCGAGGGCTACACGCGCGAGGCGGGCGTGCGCAGCCTCGAGCGACAGGTCGCGTCGCTGGTGCGCAAGTGCGCGCTCTCGATCGCGGAGGGCAAGGGCGCGCCGGTGATCGGCAGCGCCGACCTCGCCAAGCTGCTCGGCCCCGCGCAGTTCACGCAAGAAGTCGCGGAGCGCAGCGACCGGCCCGGCGTCGCAACCGGCATGGTCTGGACGCCCGTCGGCGGCGACATCGTGTTCGTCGAAGCGGCGCGCATGGAGGGCAAGCCCGAGCTGAACCTGACCGGCCAGATGGGCGACGTGATGCGCGAGTCGGCCGAGGCCGCGCTCTCCTACGTGCGCACCAACGCCGAGGCGCTCGGCATCGAGCCGGACGTGTTCGAGAAGACCAAGATCCACGTGCACGTGCCCGCGGGCGGAACGCCCAAGGACGGCCCGTCGGCGGGCATCACCATGATCGTCGCGCTGGCGAGCCTGCTCTCCGGCAAGCCCGTGCGCGGGGATCTGGCGATGACCGGCGAGATCACGCTGCGCGGGCAGGTTCTGCCCGTCGGTGGTATCAAGGGCAAGGTGCTCGCCGCCCACCGCGCGGGCATCAAGGAGCTGATCCTGCCCACCCGCAACGCCAAGGACCTCGAGGACGTGCCGCCGGAGGTCCTGTCCGCGTTCAAGATCCACCTGGTCGATCAGTCGATCGACGCGGTGCGTGAAGCGATCCCCGGCATTGGCAGATGAGCAGCGGCCCGCGCCGATCGTCGGCGAGCTCACGGGCACCGAGCTGATCCGCCTCTCGCGCTCGGACAAGAGCGCCGCGAAGCTGCGGCTCGCGGCCATGTCGAACGAGGAGCTGGCGCACGCATGCCAGGACCTGCGGCTCGAGCTGCGCGACGAGTTCCTGATGCTCGTCGAGCATCCCGAAGACATCGTGCCGCTCTTGCCCGAGGCGGAGCTGGTGCAGACCGTGCGCGCGGGCGGCATGTCCGAAGCCGCGTGGCTGCTCGAGCTGGCCACGCCCGAGCAGCGCATCGCCGCGTTCGATCTCGACTGCTGGACCGGCTCCGAGCTGCAGGTTGCGCGCGTGCACGAGTGGCTCGACGCGCTGATCGAGGCCGGGCGCCCGACGCTGGTGAAGGCGCTCGAGGAGATGGATCTCGAGCTGCTCTTGCTCGCGATGCACGCCGAGACCGAAGTCGCGGTGGTCTCGAAGGAGCAGGTGCCGCCGATCGGCTACTTCACACCGGACGGTGTCGTCTACTTCGGCACCGCGCCCGACGCCTCGCCGCACCGCGTGCACGAGATCTCCCACGCGCTGTTCGCCGAGGATCAGCCGCTGTACTGGCGGCTGGTCTACGGAATGCTGTTCGAGAGCCCGTCCGAGTGCGAGGAGTACGCGCTGCGCTGGCGCGCGAACCGGCTGCAGGACCTCGGCTTCCCGGACATCGAGCAGGCCATGCGCGTGTACCGGCCGCTGCCCGTCGAGCGCGTTTCCGACTGGGTGCCGCCGACGGCCGACGGGGCGCTGGTCGAGAGCATCCAGCTCCCGCGCCAGCTGCGCGGCACGCTGCTCGGCGAGGCGCTCGCGAAGCTGCCCGTCGCGCGCGCAGCCGACCTGCTCGGCTACGTGCTGGGCGTGGCGAATTCGCTCGCGGTTGCCGACGGCCTGCCGCTGTCGGAGAGCGAGTCGGTGCCGCGCGCGCTCGAGAAAGCCGTGCGCGGGATCGATACGGGATTGCGGGAGCTCGCTCGCGCGCGCGACCAGGCGCCCGAAGAGGTCCTCGACCGCACCGCACCGCTCGACCTGTTCCGGGTCGGCGCCACCGCCGACCCGTCGCTCCGGGAACGAACCGAATGACGCCAAGCCCGCACGACCTGTCCGAGACCTGGAAGGCGGCGCTGCTGTGCGCGTTCGGCATCTCGACCTCGCTCGTGATCGTGGCGCTCGCGGAGCTGGGCGCGCGGCCGTTCGACCTGTTGCTGCTCGCCGCGAGCCTGGGAGCGCTGGTCACCGCCGGGCTATGGCTCTGGATCCTGGCCACGAGGCGGAGCCTCGGCTGGGGCGTCGCGTTCGGCCTCGCGCTGTTGGTCCCGTACGTGAATTTCGTGGTCGCGAGCATCTACGCGCGCCGCTACTGGAGCGAGGGTGGCCGCGCGCCGGCGCTGCTCGCGCTGCTCGCGATCGCCGTCCAGACCGTGGCGTCGTTCCGCGTGTTCCAGCCGTTCGTCAGCCCGCCGGTTTGAACTCGCGCCCGAGCACCTCGAACAGGTTGCCGAGGATGCGGTAGGTGAGACCCCAGACGGTGTAGCCCTCGAAGCGGATCGCCGGAAACGTGCCGCTGAACTCGGGACGCTCGAAGCGGTAGTCGTAGTTGGAATCAGGGTGCAGGATCCACGGCACCGGGATCCAGACCGTCGATTGCACCTCCGCGTTGGGCACGAGCGTCGGCCGCTCGCGCGCCTCGTAGGCGAACGGCGAGACGACCAGCGGCGGCACGCGCGGGTTGCGGCTGCCGGAGAAGTCGTCGAGCCGGCCGAACGGCCGGTCGAGCTGAACCCCGACCTCCTCTAACGCCTCGCGCGAGGCGGTCGCGGAGATGTCGGAGTCCCCGGGATCGTGGCGCCCACCCGGGAACGCCATCTGCCCCGACCACGGATCGCCCTCCTTTCGCGCGCGCTCGATGAACAAGAGCTCCGGTGCGCCGCCCGGCGGCTGATGGAAGACCAGAGCGACCGCGGCCAGCAGCGGCCGGTCGTCCGAGGGCGGGCCGGCGAGCGTCGGCCGGTGGCCCGCGATCCGCTCCCGGATCCTGGCTAGGTCGAGCGGCTCGTCGGTCGGTGGGGCCATCGGGGGAATCGTACCGGCGCGCGGGCTATCCTGCCGCGCGGTGTCCTACATCCTGGTCACGAACGACGACGGAATCGACTCGCCGGCACTGCTGCCGCTCGCGCGCGAGCTCGCCAAGCTGGGCCGCGTGTGCGTGGTGGTGCCCGACAGCGAGCGAAGCTGGATCGGCAAGGCGATCTCGCGCTGGGACGAGCTGCACGTCACCCGTACTGAACGCGGCGGCTTCGAGATCTTCGCGGTCGGCGGCTTCCCCGCGGACTGCACGAACCTGGGCGTGCACTCGCTGTTCGACACGCCGCCCGAGCTGGTGGTCTCGGGCGTGAACATCGGCCTCAACGTCGGGCTCGGCTTCTTCCTGTCGAGCGGCACGGTCGGCGCGGCGATGGAGGGCTGGATCGCCGGCATCCCCGCGATCGCGCTCTCGGTCGGCCGCGTCGGAGACGACCGCGGCTGGAAGCGCGAGGCGGTGAGTGATCCCGATCACCCGGTCTGGGCGCGCGCCGCACGCGTCGGCGCCGACGTCGTGCGCTGCGTGCGCGAAGCCCGCTACCCCGAGGGCGTGGATCTGCTCTCGGTGAACTTCCCGATCGAGGCCGACGTCGAGACGCCGCGCGTCGTGACCGAGCTCGCGGCCGTCGGCTACGACCGGCTGTTCCGGCGCAAGGACGACGGACTGTACGTGCACGACTTCGACGGTGCGCTGCGCGACTCGGACGCCGTCGGAACACTCACCGATCTCTCCGTCGTCCGCAGCGGTCGGGTGTCGATCACCCCGGTCCGACTCGCGCACACCGCCGACGTAGCGAAAACGTTTCGCGCCCGACTCGAGCGCGTTACGCAGATTCATTGACATGTCTTTCCCCAAGGCATAACAAAGGCTCGAGAGGCGCGGCGTGAACGCGCGCGCTCCTCGGGGGGAAAGACGTCATCGCTCGCCGCATCGCCTTCATCAACGAGAAGGGTGGCAGCTGCAAGACGACGCTCGCATCCAGCGTCGGGGACTACCTGGCGCGCGAGCGCGGCAAGCGGGTGCTGCTCGTCGATCTCGATCCGCAGGGGCAGCTTGGAAAGGTGCTCGGCGTCGAGGTCGGTGCGGCGCGCCGCACGGCGCTGAACCTGCTGCTCGACGCGCTGCTCGGCGAGGAGACGCGCCCCGCGCTGCCCATCATCCGCGCGCGCCATCCGAACCTCGACATCATTCCCTCGAACAAGTCGCTGGCGCTGTTCCCCCAGGAAGCCGCGGAGCACCCCGGCGACCAGAACCACTGCCTGCGTGACGCGCTCGAGCGTGCGCCGGCGTACGACTTCGTGCTGTTCGACGCGCCGCCGTCGTTCGGTGTCATCACGCTGAACGCGCTGCTCGCGTCGAGCGAGATCCTGCTGCCCGTGCCGCTCACCTACCTCGCGCTCGACGGGGCGGCGGAGCTTTCGCGCACCGTCGAGATGGTGCGCACGCGCTTCGCGCACCCCTCGCTCGAGATCTCGCTGGTGGTGCCGACCTTCCACCGCAACACGCGCATGGCGGGCGAGATCCTCGACAAGCTGCGCCAGCACTTCCCCAAGCAGATCGCGCAGACCGTGCTCGGCTATTCCGTGCTGATCGACGAAGCGCAGAGCCGCGCCAAGACCATCTTCGAGTACGCGCCGCGCTCCACTCCCGCGCGCTGGATGGCGGCGGTGGCCGACGAGCTGCTCGCGCGCGAGCCGGCGAGGCAGCGCCGATGAGCAGCGAAGAGGTCGTGATCGGCGATGGGCCCGCGCTCGGCAGCGATCCGTTCCTGCAGAGCGACGGCACGCTTCCCTACCTGTTGCGCCTGCGCGAAGCCAGCATGCGCATGGTGACAGAGGCGCGCGCGCAGCCGCGGGAGCGCGAGCACGTGCTGCCCTCGGAGCCGCCGGACCTCGGCCCGCCGATCCCCGAGCTGCCGACCTTCGACGATCGCGACGAATCCGCGGGCGCGCTCGACCGGCTGGCCGGCTGGCTGCTCACGCGCAGCGACGACGACCGGCTGGCGCAGCTCTTTGCGCGCCTCGACGGCCGGCCCTACGACGAGTTCGGCATGTCGCCGCGCGTGGCGCGACGCGCGCTCGCGTTCTTCAAGCTGCTCTACAAGTACTGGTTCCGCGTCGAGAGCTCCGGGCACGCGGCGATCCCCGAGAAGGAAGGGGCGATCCTGGCCGCGAACCACGGGGGGCTGCTGCCGTTCGACGCCTCGATGGTCGTCGCCGACGGCATCCTCGGCGCGAAGCCGCCCCGCCTGATCCGCACCGTGGTCGACCGCTGGGCGGGGTCGCTCCCGTTCGTGAACGTCTTCTACGCGCGCGTCGGCCAGGTGATCGGCAGCCGCGACAACGTGCGCGAGATGCTCGGCGCCAAGCAGCTCGTGCTGATCTTCCCGGAGGGCATGGCGGGAATTCGCAAACGCGCCGCGGATCGCTACGTGCTGCAGTCGTTCCACCTCGGCTTCGTCGAGGAGTCGCTGCGCCATCGCGTGCCGATCATCCCGGTCGCGATCGTCGGCGCGGACGACCAGGCGCCCATTCTTTGGGACGCGCAGCCGCTCGCGAAGCTACTGGGCCTGCCGTTCTTCCCGATCACGCCGACCTTCCCGTTGTTCGGGCTGCTGGGCCTCTTGCCCTATCCCGTGCGTTACGAGATCGCCTACGGCGAGCCCTTCCGTTTCCACGAGGAGTACCCCGCCGAGACCGCCGACGATCCGCACGCCGTGCGCTACCTGGCCGAGCAGGTGCGAAGGCGCATCCAGGAGATGGTCGACCAGCGAGTGATCGCGCGGCGCACGAAGAGAACGTGATGCGCCGGGTCCTCGTCACACACATCGAGTCACCGGTCGGCCGGCGCCTCGCGAAGGCGCTGTTCCACGACCCCGAGGTCGGGCTGGTGCTCGGCGTCGGCACGGAGCCCGAGCCGTCGTTCCTCGCTCCGTACCGCGGGAAGGTCGCGTACCAGCGGCTCGACCTGGCGAAGGCGCGTCACCTGCAGAGCTTCCTGCACTCGGAGCGCTTCGCGCGCGCGCGCGTCGACTCCGTGATCCACCTGCCGTTCGTGAGCGAGCAGCCCGGCGAGCGCGTGCCCGGCGGCGTGCCGTCGCTCGTGTCCGAGACCCGCCGGTTGGTCGAGGAGTGCATCGCACGGCCGGCGATCGAGCGTTTCGTCTACCTGTCGAGCGTGTTCGTCTACAGCCCCGAGCCGGGCAACGTGAACATCGTTTCCGAGAACCAGCTGCTCGGCTTCGACGGCGAGGGCGATGTCGATGTGCGCGCCTGGATCGACGCCGACCTGATCTGTCAGGGCGAGCTGCACGGCTCGGCGCTGCGCATGACGATCCTGCGCGCGGCCACGATCGTGACCGAGGCGGGCGAGTTCCTGAACTCGCCGCCGCTCGCGCACGGCGAGGTACAGGTCGGCTACGACCCGATGCTCTCGGTCGTCTCCGACCGCGACGTCGCGCGCTCGTTGGTGCTCGCGCTGCACGCCGACCGAGCCGGCATCTACAACGTTGCGGGGCGCGAGATCTTTCCGCGCTCGCAACTTCGCGACAGCGCGCGGCGTCTGGGCCCGATCGCCCTGCCCGAGCCGCTCGGCGGCGCACTCTCGCTGGTCGAGCAGGCGCTCGGCCGGCGTCCCGCGCACGTCACGTCGTTCCACCGCTACGGCGTGGTCGTGAACACGCGCCTCGCCCACGACGTGCTCGGCTTCGAGCCGCAGTACCGGATCGAGGTGCGCGGCCAGGGCGCGCGCCGCAGAATCGACACCGTACGCTGTAGGTGAGTCCGATTGACTTCGCTCGTTCGCTTCATGGCCAGGCCGGGTCCCGCTAGCGACGCGCGTCCAGGTCCGAGCGGATCCGGGCGTAGCCGGCCTCGTCGAGTTTGAAGCGCATGAACAAGAGCGAACCGATCAGATAGCAGCCCATCGGGAACAGCCCGTAGAGCGCGAGGATCGTGACCTGCACGGCGTGGGTCTGGTCCTGGTTGGCGACGTAGCCGGAGAACGTCAGCACGTAGCCCGTCAGCGCCTGCGTGAGACCCGTCGCCACCTTGAAGATGAAGTTCCAGGCGGCGAAGTACGCGCCTTCCTTGCGCTCGCCGGTGGCGTGCTCGTCCCAGTCGATCACGTCGGCCTGGATCGACGGGCCCATCATCGCGCCGCAGCCCGCCGCCGTACCGGCGAAGAACGCGAGCACCGTCATCAGCAAGAGCGCACCCTCGGTGAGCAGGAACATCGAGCCGAACGAGACGGCGGTCAGCAGCATCGACGCGAGCCACAACGCCTTCTTCCCGAAACGACGCGAGAGCGGCAGCCAGATCGGCACGAACATGACGCTAGCCAGCATGTACACGGCGATCACGGGCGGCGCGGCTTCGGGCCGCTTCACCACGTACTCCGCGACATAGGGGGTCAGCACGCCGATCGTCGCCGCGCCCAGGCTCTCGATGCCGAACACGATCAGCAACAGGCGCGCGTGCGGGTTGCGCCACACGTCGCGGAAGGCGCGGTAGGGATGCTCGGCCCCGCGGCCCTGGAACTCCGCACGCTCGCGCAGCCGGTACACGGTCCACAACACGAGCAGCGCGGTCACGATGCCCGCGCCGATCGCGAGCGAGGTCACGGTCAGGCGAATGTCGCTCGAGGCATTGAGCGCGAACAGGCCGCCGATCGCGGCGAACGAACCCAGCGTCCAGCCGATGTGCCGGCCGCCGAAGATGCGCGTGCGATCGTGGTAGCTGTCGGTCAGCTCCGCGCCGAGCGCGGTGTGCGGAATCAGGAAGATGCTCGTGGCGGTGTAGAAGACCACGACCATCACCGACATCCACACGATCGACTGCACCGGGCTCTCGTCGCGCGGTGGCGTCCAGAGCAGCACGAAGAACACCCCGAGCGGAATTGCGGATGCCAGCAGCCACGGCCGGCGCCGCCCCATGCGTGTGGTGGTGCGGTCCGAGAGGTAGCCGACCACCGGGTCCGCGACCGAGTCCCACACCCCACGGCCGAGGAACAGGATCGTGCCCATGACCGCCGCCGACATGCCGAGCACGTCGGTCGCGAACTTCATCAGGTAGATCGAGATCAGCAGGAACATGAAGCCGAGCCCGAAGGTCGGCGCGACGTAGTCGAAGATCGCCATCCACGACAGGCGCCCGGGTACCGCCGGGGCGGCTTGTGCTACCGGGGCAGCTGCGCGGATCGGGGCAGTCGACACCGCCGGCAGGCTACCACGGCGCGGGCAGCCCAAGCCCCGTCGCCCCGCGCCACACGTACAAGAGCGAGAGGGCGATCACGACGCGCCCGGTCCAGCGCCGGAAGCCCGCGTCGGTGAACCTCTCGAGGATGCGCCCGCCCGCCTTGGTGCCCAGGTACGCGCAGGCGACCAGCGCGGGATACAGCCAGAGCGGCAGCTCGTGCTCGAGCGGCGGTCCCGGCACGAGCAAGCCGAAGTACAGGATCTTGAGCGCGTGGCCGGCGGTCTGGGTGACGGCTTTGGTCGCGATCACCTCGAAGCGGTCGAGCTCCGCGCGCACGAAGAACACGTCGAGCAGCGGGCCGGAGACGCCAGCCAGGAGATGCGCCGCGGTGACGAGCCCTCCGCAGGCCACGGCCGCGGAGCGTTTCTCGAAGCGCGGCGCGAAGCGCCGCGGCACGAGCGAGAGCGTGAGCGGAATCGCGCCGAGCAACAGGAACAGGACCGGGGTCGCGACCAGCAGCGCGAGCCAGCTGAAGAACCCGAACGCGACGGCGGAGCCGAGCGCGTACCAGATCAGCCCTGGGGTGTAGATGCGCTCGCGCAGGAAGAAAGCGCGAAAGCCGTTCGCGAACGCTTGAGTGACCCCGTGCAGGATCATCGCGACCTGCACCGGGAGCGTGATCGCGTACACGCCCATCAGGATCATTCCGCCGGCCATGCCGAGCACGGCGGAGATCGCGGACGTCGCGAACGCGACGAACGTGATCAGCGTGGCCAGACCTTCCAACGAGACCTCCGACGCGCGCAGTATCGGCGGTCGTTTTGGAAGACAAAAGAGAATACAATTCAACTGATCGAGTCCGATTGGGAATCATTCATGATCGACCAGATCGAGGCCCTGGCCGCGCTCGCCGAGCACGGCACCATGCGCAGCGCGGCGACGCGCCTGCGCATCTCGCAATCCGCCGTGACCAAACGGCTGGACGCGCTCGAGGCGCAGCTCGGCGTGCGGCTGCGCGAGCGCGCCGGCCGGCGCGTGCGTCTGACGCCGGCGGCGGAGCGCCTGCTCGAGCGCACGCGGCCGCTGCTCGCCGAGCTGCGGCTCGCGGTCGTAGGCGAGCGCTCCTCTGCTGGCGGCTGGCTGGTGGTCGGCGTATCCGAGTCGATCCTGGCCAGCTGGGGACCGCGCGTGCTCGCGGACGTGCGGCGTCGGCGGCCGGAGCTGCGCTTCCGCCTGAACGCGCACCGCAGCCCGGTCGCGGTGGACCTGGTGCGCTCGGGCGAGTACATGCTCGCGCTGGTCGCCGGCTCCGAGCTCGCGCCGGCCGAGCTCGCGCGCGAGACGCTGTTCGAGGAGGAGATGGTGATCGTGCCGTCGAGGCTGGCGAAGCTCGCGCTGCGACGCGGCGTCGACCTGCCGGTGCTCTCGATCGAGCCCGGCTCCGCGACCGAACGCGCGTTGCGCGCGCCGCTCGCGCGGCTGGCACGCGAGCGCGGCATCCGGCTCGTGCCCGATGCCGGGATCCAGTCCTACACCGCCGCGGTTCAGCTCGCGCGCGCGGGCTTCGGACACGGGCTGGTGCCGCGTCCGCTCGCGCTCGCGCTCGGCGTCCCGAGGGCGGCGCTGGTGGCGCTGCCCGAGCCGGGCCTGCGCAGGCCGATCCAGCTCGTCGGCCGCGCGGCCACGCTGGCGCGCGAACCGGCCTCGAGCTTCGCGCTCGAGCTGCGCGCGGCGCTGCTGCGCGCGGGCCTCAGCGCAGCGTCCGGATCCGCGAGAACGCGGCCGTGAGCAGCACGATCGCGAGGGAGATGGAGCCCTCGATGCCCAGCGCCATGTGCGTGCCGTAGGCGCGCGACAGTGCCCCCGAGAGCAGCGACGCGATCGGGCCCGCGCCGAGGATCCCGAGCGAGAATACCGACAGCACGCGCGCGCGGTTCGACACGCTCGCGTGCTGCTGGAAGAGCGTGCGCGCCGAGGTCATCACGAAGCTCGCGCCCACGCCCCAGCCGAACACGAGCGCCGCGGCCAGTACGAACGGCGGCTGCACGGCGAGCAAGGCGACGCACGAGGCTGCCGCCGCGTTGCCGATCAAGAGCGCGTTGCCCTTCCGCCCGATCCCGCCGCGGCGGACGATCCACAGCCCGGTCAGGATTCCGCCCAGCGGCACCATGGCGTTGATCACGCCCAGCCGCACGGGACTGCCGCCGTAGGAGTCGCGCACCAGCAGCGGCAGAAGCACGACGAACGGTCCGACGAAGAACACGCCGAGCAGCGCGATCACCGCGAACACCGGCCGCAGCACCGGCGAGCGCAGCACCTCGTAAAGACCCGCGCGAACGTCGGCGAGCGTCGCGCGCGGCGCGCCCGCGCCGCTACGCGCTTCGGTGTGGGGCAGCCTTGCTATCGCCAGTGCCCCGGCCAGCACGACGCAGGCCTGCAGCGCGACCACGGCCGGCACGCCGAGCGGATTCAAGGCGCCGGCGACCACCGCGCCGAACACCTGCGCGCCCTGCTGGGTCACGTTCATGCCCGCGACCGCGCGGCTCATGTCGCCGGCCACCACGTCCGAGATCTGCGCGTCGCGGGCGGGAATCGCGAACGCCTGCAGCGTGCCGAGCGCGAGAGCGAACGCGATCAGCTGCTCGAAGGCGAGCCCGCCGAACGCGATCATGCAGGCGAGCCCGCCGAACACCACGGCCTGGCCGACGTGGAAGCGGCCGAGCAACTGTCGCCGGTCGCCGCGATCCGCGGTCATGCCCCCGACCAGCAGAAAAAAAAGCGACGGCAGCATCGCCGCCATCTGCGCGAAGCCGACGCGCGCGGGCTCGAGCGCGAGCGTGTGGGTCAGCAGCCACTGGTACGTGACGCTCTGCATGCTCTGGGCGCAGAACCAGCTGGCCAGCGCGAACAGGAACAGCGCATACGTGCGCCTCGACGCGGGCGGGTGCTCGGCGTCCACGCGCTCAGAAGATCGGCGAGTCTTCGTCCTCGGCCGCGGCGACCGGCTCGCCGGCGAGCTCGTCGCGCGCGACGTCGGCGTTGGCTTCCTCGGGGACGGCGACGTCGACGCCGTCCATCAGCTCGTCCGGCTTCGTCTCGTCCTCGGAGAAGTCCTCCTCGATCGGAAGCGGCTCGGGCGCGATCTCGAACTGCAGCTCGTTCTCCGCCTCGGTCGGAGCAAGCAGCGCGACGCGCGGTCCCTCGGAGACGATCTCGTACTGCTCGGGCTGGAACGACGGCATGGCCTCGACCGCGAGCTCGCGCCCGATGCGCGCCTGCACCTTGGCCAGCCCATCGACCGCCTCGCCGAGCAGGATCTGCGTCACGCTCGGGTGCGCCTGCACGCGCAGCGTCGCGCCGTGCAGGTAGGTCGCGGCCTTGGGCAGGTCGCGGAAGATCCGGTTCGAGATCGTCTGCGGCGACTGCAGGTAGCCCTTGCCCTCGCAGGTGGGGCAGGAATCGCAGAGCTGCTGGCCGAGGCTCTCGCGCGTGCGCTTGCGCGTCATCTCGATCAAGCCGAGCTCGGAGATCTTCAGGATGTTGACCTTGGCCTTGTCCTCGCGCAGCGCCTCGGAGAGCGCGCGGTAGACCTTGTCGCGGTTCGCCGCGCTCTCCATGTCGATCAGGTCCAGGATGATCAGCCCGCCGAGGTTGCGGAAGCGCAGCTGGTGGACGATCTCGCGCACGGCCTCGAGGTTGGTCTTGAGGATCGTGTCCTCGAGGTTGCGGCCGCGCCCGCCGGTGTAGCGGCCGGTGTTCACGTCGACCGCGGTCAGCGCCTCGCCCTGATCGAAGATCAAGTAGCCGCCGGACTTGAGCCAGACTTTGCGGCCGAGACCCTCCTCGATCTCGTTCTCGATCTTCCAGGCGTCGAACAGCGGCTGCGGGTGGCTGTAGTAGTTGATGCGCGGCCGCGGCGAGGCCATGAAACGCTGCGTGAACGCCTGCATCTCGCCGTAGGCGTCGGGGTCGTCGACCACGATCATCTTGGTCTCGTGCGAGGCCATGTCGCGCAGCACGCGCAGGTGCAGCGGCGGCTCGGAGTGGATCAACGCGGGCACCTCGCGGATGCCTTCCTTGCGCTTCTGGATCTCGGTCCACAGGTTGGTCAGGTAGTCGATGTCGGCCTTGATGTCGGCCTCGGACACCCCGTGCGAGACCGTGCGCACGATGAAGCCGAGCTCGGACGGCCGGTACTTCTCGACGATCGCCCGCAGCCGGCGGCGCTCGCGGTCGCCCTCGATCCGGCGCGACACGCCCACCCGCGAAACCCAGGGCATCAGCACCAGGTGCCGGCCCGGGATGGAGATGCGCGAGGTGATGCGCGCGCCCTTGGTGCCGAGCGGCTCCTTGGAGACTTGCACGACGACCTCGTTGCCCTCTTGCAGGACATCCTCGATCTGAGGCGGGGGCCCGTTGCGGCGCCGGGAGCGCCCGCCGCCGTTCTCGTCGTCGAGCTCGGCGTCGTCGAGCTCGGAGCGGTAGTCGCCCACGTACAGGAAGCCCGCACGTTCGAGGCCGATGTCGACGAAGGCGGCCTGCATCCCGGGCAGGACGCGAGTCACCTTACCCTTGTAGAGGCCCCCGACTACGCCGCGCTCGTTGCTGCGCTCGATGTGAAGCTCGACGATCTTGTCGGACTCGCGCACGGCGACCCGCGTCTCGCGCGGGCCGACGTTTACAAAGATCTCGTTTCGCATGGGAAATCCCTTCGAGGTACACCGGCGTATCCCCGGCTGCGCCGTTCCGCGGAATACGCGGTCGAGCGGCGAATGCGGGGACGGAAACCTGGCGTACCGTGATAAATGAGAGGGCGGACACAGGGGCGTCCGGGAGCGTAGGGGTGACGTGGGGCGATGTAGCCTGGCCCAACACGTCCTCCCGCAACAGCAACCTCCGGGGCGGGAACCTCGAATCACTCGCTCGGATTCACCGCACGACGGAGGTCAAGTGTGACCGTAGATCAAGGCGAACGGTCGGTCAATGCGGAGCTGCGGGCGCTTCCCGCGGTCGACCGGCTGGTCGAGGCGGCCCTGGAGGGCCAGGGGCTCGCCCGCTACAGCGTTCTGGCGGCCGCGCGCGCGGTGCTTGCGGAGACGCGCTCGGCGCTGGCGGCGGAAACGTCACGACCGGCCGTGAGCCTGGGGGCGCTGGTGGAGCGGGTGCGCGAGCGGGCCCGCCGACTGGAGCGCCCGTTCCCGCGCCGGGTGCTGAACGCGACCGGCATCGTTCTGCACACCAACCTCGGGCGCGCGCCGCTCGCGCGCGGGGCGCTCGACGAGCTGGTCGCGGCCGCCGCGGGCTACAGCGACCTCGAGCTCGACCTCGAGACCGGCGAGCGCGGCTCGCGCGGCGCGCGGGTCGCGGAGCTCTTGTGCCTGCTCTCGGGCGCGGAGGCCGCGCAGGTGGTCAACAACACCGCGGCGGCGCTGTTCCTGGCGGTCGACACGCTCGCGGCCGGCCGCGAGGTGGTCGTCTCGCGCGGCGAGCTGGTCGAGATCGGCGGCTCCTTCCGCGTGCCCGAGATCATGTCCGCGAGCCGCGCGCGGCTGCGCGAGATCGGCACCACCAACCGCACCCACCTGCGCGACTACCGCGACGCGCTCGGCCCCGACACGGGAATGCTCTTGAAGGTCCATCGCTCGAACTTCCGGATCGCCGGCTTCACCAGCGAGGTCGGTGTTGGCGAGCTCGCCCCGCTCGCGCGCGAGCACGGCCTTCCGCTGGTCGAGGACCGCGGCAGCGGCAGCTTCGTCGATCTGAGCTCGGACGGGATCTCCGAGCCGCTGGCGTCGGAGGGCCTGCGCAGCGGCGCGGACCTGGTTCTGTTCAGCGCGGACAAGCTGCTCGGCGGACCGCAGGCCGGGGTGGTGATCGGCAAGCGCGCGCTGGTCGAGCGCATGAAGACGAGCCCGCTCGCGCGCGCCCTGCGCGTCGACAAGCTGACGCTGGCCGCGCTGCACTGGACGCTGCGCGCGCTGGCCGCGGGGCGCGCCGACGAGATCCCGGTGCTGGCGATGCTGCGCGCGACGCCGGCACAGCTCGAGGCGCGCGCGTCGGACCTGGCCGCGCGGCTGCGGGCGGCCGGACTGACCCGCGTCAGCGTCGAAACGGGCAGCTCCCCGGTCGGCGGCGGCGCGTTGCCCGAGCTCGAGCGGCCAGGAGCGGTCGTGCGCGTCGTGCCCGCCAGCGCGCCGAACGAGGCCGCGCGCAGGCTGCGCGCGGGCGACCCGCCCGTGCTCGCGCGCATCCAGCGCGACGCGCTGCTGTTCGACCCGCGCACGCTCGCCGACGAGGAGATCGAGGCGCTGGTGCGGCGCGTGGCCGAGCTCGCGCGTTGATGCGCTCCGCCGTTGTGGCTAAGGTACGCGCATGCTGGACGCGGCCGTCCTGGTGTTGAACCGGTGCTTCCTGCCGGTGCACGTCACCTCTGCCCGCCGCGCCTTCGTCCTTCTCTATCAGGGCGTCGCCAAGGCGGTCGACGAGCGCTACGACACGTTCGACTTCGAAACGTGGCGCGTGCTGTCGGTGCGCCACCTGGATGAGTCGGTCGGCACCGTCGCGGGTCGGATCCGCGTGCCGCGCGTGATCCAGCTCGCGCACTTCGATCGCGTACCGCGGCGTCACGTCCGCTTCAGCCGGACGAATATCTACGCGCGCGATCGCAATACATGTCAGTATTGCGGCCGACGAAAGTCGCGCGCCGAGTTGAATCTGGATCACGTGATCCCGCGCTCGCAGGGGGGGCGAACGACATGGGAGAACGTCGTGTGCAGCTGCGTGGACTGCAATCGCCACAAGGGCGGGCGCACTCCTCGGCAGGCACGTATGCGGCTCTTTCGAGCGCCGCAGCGTCCGCGCTGGACGCCGATCGTAGGCATGGTCCCCCCAGGACTAACGCACCCCGCCTGGGGTCCTTTTTTGTCGATCCTGGATGCGACGGACCGGAACACCGAGCTGGCTGAGCGTTAGACGCGGCGAGCCGGCACTCGGCTCGGAGGCGGACAACTTCGTCGTTGCCCCGCCGCCGCCGGCCCGCGTCTGGGCAGTGGGCGGCGGAAAGGGCGGCATCGGCAAGAGCTTCCTGGTCGCGAATCTCGCCACCGTCGCCGCGCGCTCCGGCAAGCGCGTGATCCTGATCGACGCGGATCTGGGCGGCGCGAACCTGCACACGTGTCTCGGCGTGCGCGCCGGCGAGCGCGTCTCGCTCTCGGACTACTTCGAAGACCGCGTGCTCGAGCTCGACAAGGTCGCGATCGAGACGCCGGTTCCGGGACTGCGCCTGATCCTCGGTGCGCTCGGTCACACGGGCAAGGCCGAGACCACCGCCGAGCAGCGCACGGCGCTCTTGCGCGCGGTGCGCAAGCTGCCGGCGGATCTGGTCATCTTCGATCTCGCCGCGGGCACCGACCGCTCCACGATCGACTTCTTCCTGGAGGCCGACGAGGGCTTCGTGGTGACCACGCCCGAGCCGACCGCGATCGAGAACGCCTACGCATTTCTGCGTGCCGCGTTCTACCGCCAGCTCGCCCACGAGCTGGCCGATTCGGCCGCGCGCGACGTGATCCGGCTCTCGATGGATCAGCGCAACGAGCGCGGCATCCGCACGCCGGCCGACTTGATGCTCGAGATCGACCGCATCGACCCGGTCGAAGGCCAGCGCTTCCGGCGCCTGATCGAACGCTTCCATCCCCACCTCGTCGTGAACCAGGTTCGCGACACGGAAGAGGTGAAGATGGGCTTCTCGATCAAGAGCGTGTGCAAGAAGTACTTCGGCATCGAGGTCGACTACGCGGGCTATATCTGCTTCGACGACAACGTGTGGCGCTCGGTCAAGGAGCGGCGGCCGCTGGTGCTGGCGTATCCCCGCTCCGACGGTGCACTCTACATCCGACGGATCGTGAAGAAGCTGCTGGGGACGTGAGATCGTGAGAGCGCTGGCGGAGCAGAACTACTACGAGCTGATCGAGGCGCCGCCCGACGGCACGCCGCAGCAGATCGAGCGCGCGTACCGGATCGCGCGCTCCGCGTACCTGCCGAGCTCGGCCGCGACCTACTCGCTGTACTCGAGCGAGGACTGCGCGGCGATCCTGCGCCGCATCGAAGAGGCCTGGGCGGTGCTCTCCGACACCCGGCTGCGGCGCGAGTACGACGCGCGCCTGGGCCGCACCGAGCCAGTGACGCTCGTGAGCGTAGGCGCCGAGCGCGCGGGTCGGCTGGAGGCGCCAAAGCCGCTCGAGCCCGTGCGCGAGCGCCGCGGCGCGCCTCCGACAGCGCTTCCCGCCTCGCGCAGGCCCGCGCCCGAGCTCGACGTCGAGAACGGTTTCGCGCCCGAGAGCGGCGTGTTCGACGGCGAGGTGCTGCGCCGCATCCGCGTCAGCCTGGGTATCGAGCTCGAGGAGATCTCGTCGATCACCAAGATCAACGAGCAGCACCTGCGCTCGATCGAGGGCAACCAGTACGACGTGCTGCCCGCGCCCGTCTACCTGCGCGGGTTCCTGAAGCAGATCGCCAAGTGCCTCTCGCTCGACCCCGCGCAGGTGGCGGACAGCTACACCAACCGCATGCGGGAGAGCGCGTCGAGGCGACCCTGATGGAGCGCGTGGTCAGCGCGGCGCGCGCGCGCCGCCTCGCGCGGGTGCTCGTTTCCGACGTCGCGGTCTACGCCGGCGACCAGGTGCGGATCGGACTCGAGAAGGACGATCTGTTCCAGCGCCTCGCGGGCGAGATCGCGCGCGCGCGCGCGTTCTACCTGTGGCACGTGGACGAGTCGATCGCCGAGCGCACGCGGCTCTTCGATTTCGCACTGGTCGACGTGCTGGTCTACGGCCACCGGCGGGTCCAGACTCACATCTGGTGAGCTTCGTACACGTGGTGGGCCCCGAGCTCGCGGGCAAGCGCCTCGACGTCGCGCTCGCGCGGCTCGAGCCGGCGCTGTCGCGCGCACAGGTGCAGCGGCTGATCGAGCAGGGCGAGGTGCGCGTCGCGGGCGCGCTCGCGAAGCCCGCGCACAAGCTGCGCGCCGGCGAGCGGATCGAGGGGCGCGTGCCCGAGCCCGTGCCCGTGAGCGTCGCGGCGCAGGCGATCCCGCTCGCGATCCTGCACGAGGACGCGGACCTGGTGGTGGTCGACAAGCCCGCGGGCATGGTCGTGCATCCGGCCGCGGGCCACGCGCAGGGGACGCTCGTGAACGCGCTCCTGCACCACTGCCGCGATCTGTCCGGCGTCGGCGGCGAGCTGCGGCCCGGCATCGTGCACCGGATCGACAAGGACACCTCGGGGGTGCTGGTGGTCGCGAAGCACGATCGCGCGCACCGCGCGCTCGCCGCGCAGTGGAAGCTGCACTCGATCGACCGCGAGTACCTCGCCTTCGTACGCGGCGCGCCGCGCGGCGACTCGGGCACCGTGGACGCGCCGATCGGCCGCCACCCCACCGACCGCAAGCGCATGAGCACGCGCGCGCGCGTCCATCGCAGCGCCGTGACGCACTGGCGTGTAGAGCAGCGCCTGCGCGAGGCGACGCTGCTGCGCGCGCGGCTCGAGACCGGGCGCACGCACCAGATCCGCGTGCACATGGCGTCGATCGGCCTGCCGCTGCTCGGCGATCCGGTCTACGGGGGCGGCCGTGCGCTGCCGGCCGCGCGCGGACTCGGGCGCCAGGCGCTGCACGCCACGCTGCTCGGCTTCACGCACCCCAGCAGCGGCGCGCGCCTGCGCTTCGAGTCCCCGCTGCCCGCCGATCTGCGCGCGCTGCTCGAGGCGCTGCGTTGAGCGCGCCCGACTTCCTGCGCGCCCGGGTGCTCGACGAGCTCGGCGTCGAGCACGCCTTCGGCACGCGCGCGAGCGCCGACGCGACACCGAGCGATGTCGTGTACGCGAAGCAGGTCCACGGCACGACGCTCTTGCGCGTGCCGCTCAGCACCAATGAGCGCGACGCCGACGCGCTCTGGACCGACGCGCCCGCGCAGGCCGTCGGCATCTACACCGCGGACTGCGTGCCGATCCTGATCGCCCACGAGTCGGGCCGGATCGTCGCCGCCGTGCACGCCGGCTGGCGCGGCAGCGCGGCGCGAATCGCCGCGCGCACGGTGCGCGAGCTCGTCGCGGTCACCGGCTGCCGGCCGGCGCAGCTGCGCGCCGCGATCGGTCCGCACATCGGGCCGTGCTGCTACGAGGTCGACGCGCCGGTCATGAACGCGATCCCCGAGCGCAGCGTGTTCTGCCCGGCCGCACGCCCCGAGCACGCGCTGCTCGATCTGTTCGCGCTGAACCGGCTGCAGCTCGTCGGCGCCGGCGTCTCGGCCCGCTCGATCGAGCGCGTGGGCGGCTGCACGGCCTGCGACCCGGAGCGCTACGCCAGCTACCGGTGCGAGCGCAGCTCGGTCCGCATGCTGCACTTCATCCGCGCCGCCCGCTGAACGCCCCCTCGTGTAGACGGCCGGTGGCGAGCGGGCTATCGTGCCGGTCCCCATGAAGCCGGATATCCACCCCGAGTACAAACTGATCCGCGTCCATTGCGCGTGCGGGAACGAGTTCGTGACGCGCTCCACGGCGAACGAGATTCGCGTGGAGATCTGCTCGAACTGCCATCCCTTCTTCACGGGCAAGCAGAAGATCGTGGACACCGCCGGGAAGGTGGACCGGTTCCGGCGCCGCTACGAGAAGAAGGCCTAGAACGCCCGCCTTCTTCTCCCCTCCCCCTCGGGTCCGTCGTGGCTAACCTGTCCCGGCCGGAAGACCCATGTTCGAGCGCATCGCTGAAATCGAGGCTCGGTACCAGGAGCTCGAGGACAAGCTCGGCCAGCCCGAGCTCGCCCGCGATCCGGGAAAGCTGCGCGAGCTGACCCAGGAGCTCGCGAGCCGGCGCGAGCTGATCACCGCCTATCGCGTCTGGAAGGACACCACCTCCGCGATCGCCGAGAACGAGGAGCTGGCCGGCGATCCGGACCCCGAGATCCGCGAGCTGGCCAAGGCGGAGCTCGAGACCCTGCAGGGCCGCCGGCTCGAGCTCGAAACCGGGCTCCGCAAGCTGCTCATGCCGCGCGATCCGCTGGATCAGAAGAGCGTCGTGCTCGAGATCCGTCCGGGTACGGGCGGCGAGGAGGCGTCGCTGTTCGCCGGCGACTTGTTCCGCATGTACACGCGCTACGCGCAGGGCCGCGGCTTCAGCGTCGAGGTGCTCTCGCTCTCCGAGGGCGACGGCGGCGGCATCCGCGAGGTGATCGCGAGCATCGCAGGCCTCGCCGTCTACGGGCGGCTCAAGTACGAGAGCGGCGTGCACCGTGTGCAGCGCGTGCCCACCACCGAGTCGCAGGGCCGCATCCACACCTCGACCGCCACCGTCGCGGTGCTGCCCGAGGCCGACACCGCCGACATCCAGATCGACGAGAAGGACCTGCGCATCGACCGCTTCCGCGCCGGCGGCCCGGGCGGCCAGAGCGTCAACACCACCGACTCCGCGATCCGCGTGACGCACATCCCGACGGGTCTGGTCGTCCAATGCCAGGACGAGAAGTCCCAGCACAAGAACAAGGCCAAGGCGATCAAGGTGCTGCGCGCGCGGCTCTTCGATCGGGAGCAGCAGCGCATCGACTCCGAGCGCGCCGCGGCGCGCAAGGGTCAGATCGGCACCGGCGATCGCGCCGAGCGCATCCGCACCTACAACTTCCCCCAGAACCGCGTCACGGATCACCGCGTTGGATTCACGCTGCACAAGCTCGATCGCGTCATGGAGGGCGAGATCGACGAGCTGATCGAGGCCGTCAGCTCGAGCCTCGAGGCCGACGAGCTGCGGGAGCAGAGATGAGCGCCGAGGACTGGAAGCTGATGGACCTCGTGCGCTGGACCGCGGACTACTTCAAGCAGCACGACGTGCCCTCGCCGCGGCTCGACGCGGAGCTCCTGCTCGCGCACGTGCTCGATCTGCGACGCATGGACCTGTACCTGGCGTTCGACCAGCCGGTCTCCGCGGCCGACCGCGCGCGCTACCGCGAGCTGGTGCGCAGGCGCGCCAAGGAGCGCTGGCCGGTGGCCTACCTCACGGGCGTGCGCGAGTTCTGGTCGATGCCGTTCCGCGTGACGCCCGACGTGCTGATCCCGAGGCCCGAGACGGAGACGCTGGTGCGCGTGGCCGCGGATCTGAAGCCGCGCCGGCTGGCCGAGCTCGGCGTCGGCTCGGGCTGCGTCAGCGCCGCGCTCGCGCGCGAGCTTCCCGACGCAGAGATCGTGGCGATCGATTGCTCGCGCGCCGCGCTCGAGGTGGCGCGTCAGAATCTCGCGAGCTTGGGCTACGGCGAGCGCGTGACGCTTTGCGAGGCGAGCGGCCTCGCCGGACTCGACGGGCTCTTCGACCTGGTGGTCTCGAATCCACCCTACGTGCCTGCGGGCGAGCTCGACGGCCTTGCGCCCGAGCTGCGTCACGAGCCGCGGCTCGCGCTCGACGGCGGCCCCGACGGCCTGTACGCGGTGCGCAGGCTGTGCGCCGAGGCGCCGGCCCTGCTCGAGCGGCCGGGCTACCTGGCCCTCGAGATCGGGCTCGGACAGGCCGACGCGGTCGTCGAGCTGCTGCGCGAGGCGGGCGCGACCGAAGTGAGTACGTTCCCCGACGTGGCCGGCATTCCGCGCGTGGTCTTGGGTCGATTCCTGGAGGCTTGAATGGATCAGTTCCGGATCGAAGGTGGCGTGCCGCTGCGCGGCGCGGTGGGTGCGAGCGGCTCGAAGAACTCGGTGCTCGCGCTGATGGCCGCGTCGCTGCTCTCCGACGAGCCGGTCGTGCTCGCGAACGCGCCGCGCGTCCGCGACCTCGACACGATGCTGAAGATCCTGGCAGGGCTCGGCATCCGCGGCGGCTGGGAGTCGGCGGACACGCTCCAAATCGAAGGCGGCCTGCCGAGCGAGATCGAGGCGCCCTACGACCTGGTCCGCACCATGCGCGCGTCGTTCATGGTGCTCGGCCCGCTGCTCGCGCGCTGCGGTCACGCGCGCGTGTCGCTGCCGGGCGGCTGCGCGATCGGCGCGCGGCCAGTCGACCAGCACCTGAAGGGCATGGCCGCGCTCGGCGCGAAGATCGAGCTCACGGCCGGCTACGTCGAGGCGCGCGTGACGCGGCTGCGCGGCGCGCGCGTGGTCTTCGACCTGCCCACCGTGAACGGCACTCAGAACGTGCTGATGGCGGCGGTGCTGGCCGAAGGCACCACCGAGATCGAGAACGCCGCCAGCGAGCCGGAGGTCCAGGAGCTGGTCGCCGTGCTGCGCGCCATGGGCGCGCAGATCGAGCAGGCGAGCGCCGACCACCTGGTCGTGCACGGTGTCACGAGCCTTTCGGGACTGCGTCATTTCGTGGCCGGCGACCGGATCGAGGCGAGCACCCTGCTCGCGGCCGGCGCCATGGTTCCGGGCGGCGACGTGAAGGTCACCGGGATAGCGCCCGAGCACCTCGGCGTCGTGCTCGACAAGTTCCGCGAGGCGGGGCTCGAGATCGAAGTCGGCGCCGACTGGGCGCGCCTGCGCCGCCCGGCCGGCTTCCGGGGACTGCGCATCAAGACCGCTCCCTTCCCGGGCTTTCCGACCGACATGCAGGCCCAGATCATGGCGATGCTGACGCAGGCCGCCGGCGTCTCGGCGATCAGCGAGAACATCTTCGAGAACCGCTTCATGCACGTGCCGGAGCTGGTGCGGCTCGGCGCGGACGTCGAGATCGACGGCAAGACCGCGGTCGTGAACGGGCCGTGCCGGCTCTCCGGCGCACCGGTCATGGCGACCGACCTGCGGGCCAGCGCCTGTCTGGTGCTCGCCGGGCTCGCCGCTTCGGGCGAGACGCGCGTTCGGCGCGTGTACCACATCGACCGCGGCTACGAGCGGATCGAGGCCAAGATCGCGAAGCTCGGCGGCCGCATCCGCCGCGAGGCGGAGTAGCGCCGTGAGCCCCGCGCTCGAGCTCACGCTGATCGACGCGCGCGACGCGGGCTTCCCCGCGCGCTTCGCCGCGCTCGAGCAGCGGCGCTTGGTCGAGCGCGGCCAGCTCCAGGAGCGCGTCGCGGTGATCGTCGACGACGTGCGCCGGCGCGGCGATGACGCGGTGCTCGACGCGATCGAGCGCTTCGACGGCTACCGCCTGCGTCCCGAGGACCTGGTCGTCGGCGAGGCCGAGCTGGCTGCCGGCGCGGAGAAGCTCGACCCCGACGACCTCGCGGCGCTCGAGCTGGCCGCCGGGCGTGTGCGCGACTTCCACCGCCGGCATGTTCCGGCGACCTGGATCCATGACGCGGCGGACGAGCGGCTGGGTCAGATCGTGCGGCCGATCGGGCGGGTCGGAATCTACGTCCCGGCGGGCGTCGCCCCGCTCGCCTCGACCACGCTGATGCTCGGCATCCCGGCCGAGGTCGCGGGCGTCCCCGACCGCCCCATGTGCAGCCCCGGCAAGCAGCTTCACCCGGCGGTAGCCGCGGCCGCGAGGCTCGCCCGCGTGACGCGCGTCTACCGCGTCGGCGGCGTGCAAGCGATCGCGGCGCTGGCCTTCGGCACGGAGCGGATCGCGTGCGTCGACAAGATCGTCGGCCCCGGCACCGCCCACACCCAGGAGGCGAAGCGTCAGGTCTTCGGTCACGTCGCGATCGACTCCGAGGCCGGGCCGAGCGAGGTGTTCATCGTCGCCGACGCCAGCGCGCGCGCGGACTTCCTGGCCGCCGACCTGCTCGCGCAGGCCGAGCACGACGAGCTCGCCAGCGTGGTGCTCGCCACGCCCAGCGCCGCGCTCGCGGCGGACGTGCGCGCCGAGCTCGAGCGCCAGCTGCCCGTCCTCTCGCGCGAGACCACCGCTCGCAAGTCGATGCGCGACCGCGGACTGCTGATCGTGACGCGCGACCTCGAAGAGGCCTGCGCGCTCGCCAACCGCTACGGCGCCGAGCACCTGCAGCTGTGCGTCGCGGAACCGGACCGCTGGCTGGCGCGGATCGAGTGCGCGGGCGCGATCTTCCTGGGCTCGTACAGTCCGGTGCCGATCGGCGACTATGCGGCGGGCCCGAGCCACGTCCTGCCCACCGGCGGAACCGCGCGCTTCTTCTCGGGCATCGGCGTCGAGGACTTCCAACACCGCATGAGCTTGATCGACCTAAAACCGAGCGCGTACCGGCGCATCGCGCCGGCCGCCGCACGTCTGGCCCGACTCGAGGGCCTCGACGCGCACGCCCGGGCGCTGGACATCCGCCTGAAAGACACGAAGGAGCCGTGATGGCACGCGAAGCAACGGTCAACCGCAAGACGCGCGAGACGGAGATCACGGTCGAGCTGCGCCTGGACGGAGCGGGCGAGGCGCAGATCGAGACCGGCATCCCCTTCTTCGACCACCTGCTCGACTCCTTCACCCGCCACGGCCTGTTCGATCTGCGCGTGCGCGCGAAGGGCGACCTGCACGTCGACCAGCACCACACGGTCGAGGACGTCGGCATCGTGATGGGCCAGGCGCTGCGCCGCGCGATCGGCGACGGCGCCGGGCTGCGCCGCTTCGGCTCCGCGCGCATCCCGATGGCGGACGCGCGCATCCTCGTCGACCTCGATCTCTCGAACCGCCCCTATCTGGTCTACCGCGTCGAGCTCACGCGCGACTGGGTCGCGGACTTCGACGCGGCGCTGGTGGAGGACTTCCTGTACGCGTTCACCAGCAACGGCGGCGTCGACCTGCACGTGGAGCGCTCGTACGGGCACAACGTGCACCACGTGATCGAGGGCATCTTCAAGGGTCTGGGCCGCGCGCTCGACGAGGCCACCACGATCGACCCGCGCATCCGCGGCGCGCTGTCGACGAAGGGATCGCTTTGACGCGAGCAGGTGTCGAGGTCGCGGTCGTCGACTACGGCATGGGGAACCTGCGCAGCGTGACGCGGGCATTGGAGCGGATCGGCGCGCGAGCGCGCGTCACGGCCGTGGCCGACGAGGTCCGGTCCGCGCGGCGCGTGGTGCTGCCGGGCGTCGGCTCGGTGCGCGACACGATGGCCGCGCTGCACCGGGCGGGCCTCGATGACGCGCTGCGCGCGCACATCGCGGCCGGTCGGCCGTATCTGGGCATCTGCCTCGGGCTCCAGGTCCTGCTCGACGAGGCGGAGGAAGGGGGCATCGGGCCGTGTCTGGGCGTGATCCCGGGCCGCGTCGCGCGCTTCCCCGACGCATACGACCTGCCCGTGCCGCACATGGGCTGGAACCAGGTGAAGCCGAAGAGCGAGCACCCGGTGATCGCCGAGGGCTACTTCTACTTCGTGCACGGCTACCGCGCGACGGAGGTGCCGGGGAAGTACTGGCTCGCGCAGACCGAGTACGGCGAGACCTTCCCGTCCGCGATCGGCCGAGACGCGTGCGTGGCCGTGCAGTTCCATCCCGAGAAGAGCCAGCGCGCCGGTCTCGATCTGCTCGACCGCTTCTGCGCCTGGAACCCATGACGCGCGCGGTACTCCCCCTCTTGCTCGGGCTCACGCTCGGCTGCGCGCCGCCCATCTGGACGGAGGTGGCGAACCCCGAGCGGCCGCCGGTCGTGCGCAAGATCGCGATGCTGCCGTTCAGCGGCGACCCTGCGCCGGGTGGCACGCTCGACTCCGACGCGATCCGGATCGTGACCACGCGCGTGCTGCAAGCGCTGACGCAGGAGACGAACCTCCAGATCATCCCGCCGGACGAGACGCTGCTGGTGCCCGGCGCCGGCGGCCGGACGGGCGGCGAGACGCTGCAGAAGAGCTTCGGCGCCGACGCGGTGCTGACCGGAGTGGTGCGCCGCTTCGTCGAGCGCTCCGGCGGGCCCTCCGGCTCGAGCCGGCCCTCCGCGGTCTGGTTCACACTCGAGCTGCGCACCACGAGCGGGGCGCTGCTCTGGTCGGGGACCTACAACGAGACGCAGGCCGCCCTGTCGGACGACCTCGGCTCGTTCCGCCGCGCCTGGCAGCGCGGCTTCCAGTGGGTGACGGCGGCGGACCTGGCGGGCTACGGCGCGCGTGAGCTCGCCCAGGCCCTGGCCGAGGAAGTCGAGGCGTGGAGCTGATCCCCTCGATCGACCTGCGCGGCGGAAACGTCGTGCGCCTGGAGCAGGGCGACTACGCCCGCGAAACGACCTATGACGCGGACGCGGTCGAGGTCGCGCGCGGCTTCGCCCGCGCCGGAGCGCGCCGCATCCACGTCGTGGACCTGGACGGCGCGCGCGATGGCCGGGCGGGCAATGACGCGGTCGTGCGCGGGATCCTGGCCGCCTGTCCCGAGCTCGCCGTGCAAGTGGGGGGCGGCATGCGCACCCGCGAGCGCGTCGAGGAGGTGCTCGACGCGGGCGCTGCGCGCGTCGTGATCGGCACCGCCGCGCTCGAGCAGCCCGCCCTCCTACAGGAGCTCGCGACCCGCTTTCCGGAGCGCATCATCCTGGGTCTCGACGCGCGCGGGGGCCGCGTCGCGGTGCGCGGCTGGCGCGAGACCCGCGCCGAGACGGTCGATCAGGTGCTCGACCGCTTCGCGAAGCTCCCGCTCGCGGCGGTCCTGCACACCGACATCGGCCGCGACGGGCTGCTCGGCGGACCCAACGTCGAGGCGACCGCCGCGCTCGCGCGCCGCTCGCCCTTCCCCGTGCTCGCCTCCGGCGGCGTCGGGTCGCTCGAAGACCTCGAGCGGCTCGCGCGCACGCGCGTGATCGCGGGCGCGATCGTCGGCAAAGCGATCTACTCCGGCGCGATCCGCGTGGACGAGGCGATCGCGAGGCTGGCCTCGTGCTGACCAAGCGCATCATCCCCTGTCTGGACGTGAAGGACGGGCGGGTCGTGAAGGGCGTGCAGTTCGTCGACCTGGTCGACGCGGGCGATCCGGTCGAGGTCGCCGCCGCTTATGACTCGCAGGGCGCCGACGAGCTGTGCTTTCTCGACATCAATGCGTCGCACGAGAACCGGGCCACGATCTTCGATCTGGTCTCGCGCACCGCCGACCGGCTCACGATCCCTTTCTCGGTCGGCGGAGGCGTGCGCTCGGTCGACGACGTGCGGGCGCTCCTGCGCGCGGGCGCGGACAAGGTCTCGCTGAACTCCGCAGCGGTGGCTCGACCGGAGCTGGTGAGCGACGCCGCGGAGAAGCTCGGCTCGGCCAATCTGATCGTGGCCGTCGATGCTCGCCGCCGCGAGTCGACCGAGCCCGGGCGCGGTTGGGAGGTCTACACACATGGGGGTCGGCGCGCCTCGGGCCTGGACGCGGTCGAGTGGGCGGCGCGCATCGAGGCGCTCGGCGCGGGCGAGATCCTGCTCACCAGCATGGACCGCGACGGCACGCGCGACGGCTATGACTTGGAACTCACCCGCGCAGTGACTCGCGCGGTGCGCATCCCCGTGATCGCGTCAGGCGGAGCGGGCACGCTCGAGCACCTGCGCGAGGCGCTCGACGACGGACCGGCCGGTGGCGGCGCATCGGCCGTGCTCGCCGCGAGCATCTTCCACTTCGGCACGTTCCGCGTGCCGGATGCGAAGGCGTACCTCGCGTCGCGCGGGCTTTTGGTCCGACCAGTCGTTGCCTGAGCGGGCGAAAGCGGACCGACCAATCGTCGGTTTGCGCGCCGCTTGCGAGCCAGTGTTGCGCTTCGCGAAAGCCCTGTGCTAGCTTCCGCCGCTGCTAGGTCACCCTTGTAAGTGCTTGAAACATCACAATGTTCCAGCGCGCTTCCAGAGGGTGGCTCGAGCAAGCCCCCCCTCTCACCCCTCGATTTCCAGGCGTGCCCACGCTGCACCGAGGGCTGGTCAACCTGGACCGATCAACGGGGTCCGATCAGCGGGACGGGACGGGGCGGGTCGAGGGAAACACCGCAAGCCGTCGTGCGAGGAGTTCGTTTGCCTGGGGTGAAGCTGAAGGAGAACGAGTCCTTCGAGAGCGCGCTGAAGCGCTTCAAGAAGCAGTGCGAGAAGGCCGGGCTCATGTACGAGCTGCGCAAGCGCGAGCACTACGAGAAGCCAAGCGTGCGTCACAAGAAGAAGACGTTGGCGGCCAGGAAGCGAGCTCTGAAGAAGCTCAAGGCTCAAGTCTGAGGTAGAGGTCGGAGGCCCGAGGCAGTTCTTGCCCGGGCCTTTCTCATGTTGGATCGGGCGAGTAGGGGGCGTAGGGCGGAGTGGGCCGAATCCCCGAGAACGTCGTGTCCGAAATTCGCGACCGGGCGGACATCGTCGCGGTCGTGGGTCGGCACGTAACGCTGAAGAAGGTGGGCAGCCGCTTCTGGGGGCTGTGTCCCTTCCACGACGAGAAGACCGCTTCCTTCCAGGTCCATGCCGACAAGCAGATCTTCTACTGCTTCGGCTGCGGCGCGGGCGGCGACGTGTTCGCGTTCCGCATGCGCATGGAAGGCCTCGATTTCCCCGACGTGCTGCGCGTGCTCGCGCGCGAGCACGGGATCGCGATCCCGGAGACCGGCGGCGGCGACGAGGGCCAGGCCGCGGCGGCGTTCCGAGCCAACGAGGTCGCGGCGACCTTCTTCCGCAACGCGCTGAAGGGCCCCGACGGTGCGGCGGCGCGCCGCTACCTCCAGGAGCGCGGCGTGCCCGAGGACTTGGCCGAGCGCTTCCGGATCGGCTGGGCGCCGGATGCCTGGGACGGCCTGATCCAGCACCTGCGCCGCTCGCGCATCTCGGTCGAGGAGGCCGAGCTCGCGGGCCTGATCGCGCGGCGCCCGAGCGGCGACGGCCACTACGACCGCTTCCGCGCGCGGGTCGTGTTCCCGATTCTCGAGCCCGCCGGCCAGATCGCGGGCTTCGGCGGGCGCGGCATGGGCAGCGAGCCGCCGAAATATCTGAACTCGCCCGAATCGCCCGTCTACAAGAAGAGCCGCGCGCTGTTCGGGCTGCCGCAGGCGCTCGAAGCGATCCGCGAGCGCGGCCGGGTGATCGTGGTCGAGGGCTACTTCGATCTGCTCGCGCTGCACCGCGCGGGTCTGGGCGAGGGCGTCGCGCCCTGCGGCACCGCGCTCACGCAGGCGCACGCGCGTCGCATCCGGCGCTACGCCGGCGAGGTCGTGCTGCTGTTCGACGGCGACGCGGCGGGACAGACCGCGGCCGAGCGCGCGCTCCCGATCCTGCTCGCCGAGGGACTGCGCGTGCGCGCGGCGTTCCTGCCGCTGGGCGAGGATCCCGACACGCTGGTCGCGAAGTCGGGTCTGCCCGCGCTGCGCTCGTGCGTGGAGAGCGCCGTGCCGCTGCTCGACCACCTGATCGAGCGCGCGCTCAAGGAAGGGGCGGGGCACGCCTGGGCCGCGGCCGACACCGCGCGCAGCGTCGCGCCTTATCTGCGTGCGCTCTCCGATCCGGTCGAGCGCGCTGCCTACACGCGGTTGCTGTCGAGCCGGCTCGAGATTCCGCCGAGCGCGCTCGCCGAGGCGCTGCGCCAGGGCGCGGAGCGCGAGAGCCCGCGCGCGGCGGCGGCCGAGCCGCCCGCGCGGCCCCTGCGCAAGTCGAGCGAGGTCTCGCCGGTCGTGCGCATGCTGATCGCGACGCTCGCCTCGCACCCGGAGCTGCTGCCGGAATTCGACGCGCTCGAGCGCGAGTGGCTGCCGAACGACGCGGGCGCCGAGCTGCTCGCGCGCCTGCAGGCCGCCTGCGCATCCGGCGGACGCAGCGGGGCGGCAAGTCTCGTGTCGCCCGAGGCGCACGACCTCGACGAAGAGCAGAAGAGCCTGCTCAACCGGATCATCACGGAGGCTCCGGCGCTGGACGCGAAGAGCGCCGCCCGCAGCGTCTCCGATTGCCTCGCCAAGCTCGAGATCGCCGCGCTGACCGCGGCGAAACACGCGCTCGAGGAGCGGCGCGGATCCTGCACGGATCCCGCCGGACAGAACGAGATCGACGAAGAACTTCAGCGGATCACGTCCCGCCGACACGATCTGCAGAAGAAGGTGCGGCAGGTTTAACCTTTTCTTCCCTCCGATGCCCAAGGAGTTCCCCCCCGATGGCGCAACCGAAAACTCCCAAGATCGCGACGCCGAAGCGCAACCCAGGCGCAATTCCCCCGCAGCTGACGGTGCAAGCCAAGCCTGCGCGCAAGCATCCGCCGGCGCAAAACGGCGCCGCCAAGCGGAACGGGCGGGGCACGACGCACAACGGTGTCGGCGACGGCTCGCACCCGCAGAGCTTCCGGCAGCTCCTGCGCAAGGGGAAGGAGAACGGTCACGTGGAGGGGTCGGAGCTCCTGCGCGTGCTGCCGGGCCACGTGCTCGGCGCGCCCGAGAAGCTCGAAGAGGTGCTCGCGCTGTTCCGCCGCCATTCGGTCGCGGTGCGCGCCTGGCAGCCGCCGGTGATGATGCGCAAGCCCGAGCCGCGCCGTCGCCCGGCCGCATCGGAGGAGTACGAGGGCTACCGCTCCAACGATCCCGTGCGCGTGTACCTGCGCGAGATGGGGGCAGTCTCGCTGCTCACCCGTGAGGGTGAGGTCGAGATCGCCAAGCGCATCGAGTCGGGCGAGAACTCCGCGCTGGCCGAGATCCTGAAGAGCCCCGTCGCGGTCGAGAAGCTGCTGGCGATGGGCGACGACATCCGCCGCGGCAAGCGCGAGGTGAAGGACCTGTTCCCGCAGATCGCCGAGGGCGAGGCGGAGACGCTCGACGACAAGAAGCAGAAGCTGCTCGGCGCGCTCACCCAGCTGCGCCGCGCGCAGGCCGACGTGCAGCGCCGGCTGCGCGTGCTCGCTAATCCGCGCACCAGCAAGGACACGCGCGCGCGGCTCTCGCGCGAGGTCGACGAGATCCGCATGCGCAACGCGCAGCGCATCCGCGAGACGGGCATGCTCAAGGACTCGATCTACGGCCTGGCCGACGAGATCCGCGCCTTCATCGCCGGAATCGAGGAGCAGCACCGGCAGCTCCGCTCGATCGTGGCTCCGTTCGGCGCGAACAACGCCGAGGCGTTCCTGTCGCTGGCCGAGCAGTCGCGCCGGCGCTCGATCCCGGGCAAGAGGGCGCTGGTCCAGCTCGGCGGCGACGCCGAGGCCGTGCTGGTGGCCGAGAAGGACGTGCAGGCCGCGCTGCGCCGCATCCAGACCATCGAGCACGAAGCGCACTGCACGCTCGAAGAGACGCGCGCGTCGCTGCTCGTGTTCCAGGTCGCGAAGGAGCGCGCGGGCCAGGCCAAGAGCGAGCTGATCGAGGCCAACCTGCGGCTGGTCGTGTCGATCGCGAAGAAGTACACGAACCGCGGTCTGCAGTTCCTGGACCTGATCCAGGAGGGCAACATCGGCCTGATGAAGGCCGTCGACAAGTTCGAGTACCAGCGCGGCTACAAGTTCTCGACCTACGCGACCTGGTGGATCCGCCAGGCGATCACGCGCGCGATCGCGGACCAGGCCCGCACCATCCGCATCCCCGTGCACATGATCGAGACCATGAACAAGCTCGTGCGCGCGCAGCGCTACCTGGTGCAGAAGCTCGGTCGCGAGCCGATGCCCGAGGAGATCGCGGACGAGATGGAGATGCCGCTCGAGAAGGTGCAGATGGTGCTCAAGATCGCGAAGGAGCCCATCTCGCTCGAGACGCCGATCGGCGAGGACGAGGACAGCCACCTCGGCGATTTCCTCGAGGACAAGAAGCGCCTCTCGATCACCGACGAAGTGATCCAGCGCAATCTCGCCGCGCACACGCGCAAGGTGCTCTCGACGCTCACGCCGCGCGAGGAGAAGGTGCTCAAGATGCGCTTCGGCATCGGCGAGCGCTCCAACCACACGCTGGAAGAGGTCGGTCAGGACTTCGCGGTCACGCGTGAGCGGATCCGCCAGATCGAGGCGAAGGCGCTGCGCAAGCTGCGGCATCCGAGCCGGGCGCGGGTGCTGCGCGCGTTCGTCGACTGACGCGGGCCAACAGCTTCGCGCGAGAGCGCCCGAAGACTCCCGCATGAGCAGAGGATTCGTCGGGTTCGTCGTCGGCTGGGTCGGTGTACTCCTGTGCGCGTGCGCGACGGTGCTCGCGCCGTCGCCCGCGCTGCCGCCGCTGTGGCGCCCGGCGCTCGCGCCCGGCGACGCGGAGGTCCTGCGCATCGAGCCGCGCAACTCGAGCGCGCTGCTCGGCAGCGAGGCGATGCTGCGCGTCTCCGGCGCCAGCGCGGCCGACGCGCGCTGCCAGCTCGCCGACGGCGAGCCGCTGCTGAAGGAGCGCGACGGCTTGCGCGTGCCGTCGCCGAGCGTCGCGTCGCCCGCCACCGTGCTGTGTCACGCGGGCGAGCTGCGCGCCGAGGCCCAGGTGACCTTCAGCGACGCGCAGACCCTGCCGGTCGCCGATCCGTACCAGGGCGGCGTGGTGCTGTTCAAGCTGCGCCAGCTGAAAGAGGCCTTCCGCGAGCCGGTCGCGCGCGACTCGCTCGGGTTCGCGTCGCTCGACGCGAAGCTCGAGGCGCTCGGCGCGCTGGTGCTGCCCGCGTTCCCGTTCGACCGCACCGGCACGCGCGACGCGGTCGGTCTCGGGCTGTGGGTCGCGATCGACCTGCCCGAGGGCGTGAACTTCTACCAGGCGGTGAGCTGGCTGCGCGCCGACCCGAGCGTGCACGCCGAGAGCTACCTGCCCGCCGACGGCGAGTTCCTGCGCGTCCAGGCCGGCGCCGACTGGCCGACGCCGCTGCGCGAGGTCACGCGCATCGTCGATCCAGACGCCGACAGCTACCGCACCGCCGTGCAGACCTCGGCCGTGAAGCGCGCGGCCGCGAACTCGGCGGGCCCCGAGCTGGTCGCGATCGGCGCGCCGCAGGTCTGGAGCCAGGAGCAGGGCGACGGCGTGCGGCTCGCGGTGATCGACACGGGCGTCGACACGAACCACGCCGCGCTGGTGCCGAACCTGCACGACAAGTCGAGCGAGCGCGAGGGCGACGACCTCGACGGCAACGGCGTGCCCGGCGATCGCTACGGCGTGAACCTGGCGCAGCTCGCGATCGCGCGCGACGAGCAAGGGGCGAAGCTCGCGCTCGGCGCGGCCACCGACGTCAGCGACTGGGACGGCGCCACCGAGCGCACCCGCCAGAACTGGGGACACGGCACCGCGATCGCGTCGCTCGCCGCCGGCGCGGGCGGCGCGGGCCTGCCGCTCGGCGTCGCGCCGCGCGCGCAGATCCTGGTCGTCGACGTGCAGGAGAACCTGCGCACGAGCACGGCCGCAGCGCGCGACGCCGACCCGCGCACGAGCGAGGGTGACGCCGCGCCAGCGGAGCTGCGCAGCTCGACCTGGGCGCGCGCCGCGGGCGTCGCCTACGCCGTGGGTGAGCGCGCGCGTGTGATGACCTGCGCGTGGCCCGGCGAGAAGCCTCACTGGATCCTGCACGACGCGCTGCTCTTCGCCGAGGACAACTGCGCGACGCTGATCTGCGGTCCCGGCGACCAGGCCGGCGCGACCGGCAGCTACCCGTCGCACTGGCGGAAGGACTGGCTCGAGAAGAACGGCGGCGACACGGGGGTGGTCTGGGATCCCTGGTCGAACGAGGAGAGCAGCGACGTGCTGCTGCGACCGCTGCGCGGGCTGGTCGTGGCGAACGCCGTGCCGTCGCGCGAGATCGCGCCCGATCTCGTGCTGCCGCCGCGCTCCGGCGGCGCGATGCGCGTCGCGGCCGCGCTCTCGAATCCGCGCAACGACGGCTCGTCCGTTCCCGATCGGCGCGTCGCCGAGCAGTCGGGCGACGTGACCGCGGTCGGACTCACCGCCGGCGCCGCGCTACTCGTGACCGGCGAGCGCCCGGACCTGGAGCCCTGGGCGGTGCGCGAGGCGCTGGTCAGCGGCGCGTCGCGCACGACCGGCGAGCCGGCGCTCTCCGTCGCCGGCGCGATCGCCGCCACGGGTCCGCTCGAGACCGGCGCCTGTCGCGCGCTGATGCGCCGCGAGCCGCCGCGCGAGGTCTCGCCCTGGCCGAGCCTGAAGGTCAAGACCCGTATGGACGACCCGCTGCCCGGCGTACCGCCCGCGAGCCCCGAGCCCGAAGACGCGAAGCGCCGGCGCTAGCGAACGCGAGCGCGGGAAGAACCGGTGGTCGGGGCGGCCGGATTTGAACCGGCGACCTCTTGGTCCCGAACCAAGCGCGCTACCAAGCTGCGCTACGCCCCGAAGCTGGCCCGCGAGCGGAGCCCGCGGGAGCGCGCGGCAGCATAGCGCCCCCGCGGAGCGCCTGCTCGCGGATGGCGGGCGCTAAGGTCTGGCGATGAGCCAGCGGCTCGGCACATCCGGCGATCTGGCCATCCGCGCGGGGCTGGTGTCGCTCGCGGCGGGCGTCGCGATCCTGGGCCTCAAGGTCGTCGCCTACCTGTACACGGGCTCGATGGCCCTGCTGGCCGACGCGGCGGAGTCGATCGTCAACGTGATCGCGGCCGCGGTGGTGACCTACAGCGTGGCGGTGTCGCGCAGGCCGCCCGATGCGGACCACCCGTACGGGCACGGCAAGGCGCAGATGGTCTCCGCGATGGTCGAGGGCGGGCTGATCCTCGCCGCCGCCGGGGCGATCGCCGTCGAGGCGGTGCGCCGCATCATCGCGGGGCCGGTGCTGCAGCATATCGGTGTCGGCATCGCGGTCTCGGCGGCCGCCGGGCTCGCGAACCTGCTGCTCGGCGCGTACCTGCTGCGCGTCGCGCGGCGCGAGCGCTCCGAGGCGCTGCACGCGGATGGGATGCACGTGCTCTCCGACACCGTCACCACGGCCGGTGCGCTCGTCGCGCTCGCGGCGGTGCAGCTCACCGGCTGGGTACTGCTCGATCCGATCGCGGCGCTGCTGGCGGCGGGCAACATCGTGTGGGCGGGCACCGCGGTCGTGCGCCGCTCGCTCACCGGGCTGCTCGACGAGGCGGACTTCTCGCTGCTCGTGCGGCTCGGGGAGCGGATCGAGAGCGTGCGCCGGCCGGAGTGGTGCGACATCCACCAGCTGCGCAGCCGCGCGTCGGGCCAGCGCACGCACCTGGACCTGCACCTGGTCGTGCCGCGCTACCTGACGATGGACGAGGCGCACCGCACGGGGGATCTGTTCGAGGCGGAGCTCGCGCAGGAGTTCGAGGGCGAGGCCGATTTCGTCGTGCACCTCGACCCGTGCCGGCCCTCGCACTGCAGCGGCTGCGCGATGCCTGCCTGCGAGGTGCGCGCGGCGCCGCTCGAAAAGCCCGTCGCGTTCACGGCCGAGCACCTGACGCAGGCCGGCCAGATCTGACGCGCGGCGCCCGTGCTAGGTTCTGCCCGTGCAGCCCCCCCGCCGCATCGAACTGCAGCCCGACCTGCCGATCTGCCAGACGGATCTGCCGCTCGACTGGTACCAGCCCGAGTTCAAGCCGTACGCCGAGGAGTATCTGGCGCTGCCCGACCGCACGCCGCGCACGGTGCTGCCGTGGATGGACCGCTACATCGAGCCGGCGCGCGCGGCGCTCGGGCCCGAGCTGATCCTGCTCGCGCACTACTACATGGGCGGCGAGATCGTGAAGCTCGTCGAGCGCTACGGCGGGCGGGTCGCCGACTCCTACCAGCTCGCGCGCGAGGCCGTGCTTCACCCCGAGAAGCGCATCTTCGTCGAGTCCGCGGTGCACTTCATGGCGGAGGCGATCGCGCTGCTCGCGCGTCCCGATCAGCAGGTCTACATCACCAACCCCAAGTCCGGCTGCACCATGGAGATGATGGCCAAGGAGTTCATGCTCGCGCCGGCCTTCGCGAAGCTGCACGCGCGCTTCGGCGACGACGTGCTGGTGGTCGCGTACATGAACACGTCGGGGCGCGTGAAGGCGCTCGCCGGCCGCACCGGCGGGGCGGTGTGCACGAGCGCGAACGCGGGCGCGATCATGCGCTGGGCGCGCGCGCAGGGCCGCAAGATCTTCTTCGTGCCCGATCAACACCTCGGGCGCAACGTGGCCGCGCAGGTCGGGATCGAGCGCGAGCGCATCGCGATGCTGCCGGCCGGGCACGAGGGCGGCGACATCTCGCCGGCGCAGCTCGAAGCGCTCGACTCGGCCGAGCTGATCCTGTGGGGCGGCTTCTGCGGCGTGCACACGATCTTCAAGCCCAGCCACGTCGCGTACTGGCGCGCGCGCGGCTACACGGTGGTGGTGCATCCCGAGACACCGAAAGAGGTCGTCGATCTCGCCGACGGCAGCGGCTCGACGAGCTGGCTGTGGGCGCACGTCGGAAAGCTCGAGCCGGGCGCGCGCGTCGCGGTCGGCACCGAGGGCCACTTCGTGCGCAACCTGGCGGAGCAGTCGGCGCCGCGCGGCGTCACCGTCGTGCACCTGGCCGACCTGCCCGACGAGCCGATGGCCGGCTGCGGCTGCGCGACCATGTCGCGCAACGATCCGCCGCACCTGGTCGCGCTGCTCGACCTGCTGCGTCAGGGCAAGCCGCCCGATTTGAACCGCGTGCTGCCCGGCGACATGGTCGACGAGATCAGCGGCGTGCGCGAGCGGCTCGACGCCGCGGCGCAGGCGCAGATCGCGCGCGACGCGCGGCGGGCGCTCGAGCGCATGATTGAGATCACCGAGGCGGCCACGTGACGAGCGCGCACGTCGACGCTCCGGCGCGCTGGAGCGCGGTGCTGTTCGATCTCGACGGCACGCTCACCGATCCCAAGCTCGGCATCACGCGCTCGATCCAGTACGCGCTGCGCAAGCGCGGCATCGCGCCGCCCGACGCGGACGAGCTCGAGCCGTTCATCGGCCCGCCGCTCGCGCAGTCGTTCCGCGAGCGGCTCGGCTTCGACGAGAACGAGGCGCGCCGCGCCGTCGACGACTACCGCGAGTACTTCTCGCAAGCCGGCCTGTACGAGAACGAGGTCTACGCGGGCATCCCCGAGCTGCTGCGCGACCTGCGCGCGTCGGAGCTGCGCGTGTGCCTGGCCACCTCGAAGCCGATGGTGTTCGCCGAGCGCATCCTCGAGCACTTCGATCTGGCCAAGCACTTCGACCTGGTGGTCGGCAGTCAGCTCGACGGCACGCACGTCGAGAAGGCCGAGATCGTGGCCACCGCGCTCGCCGGCGTCTCCGGGATCGGGCACGAGCGCGTGGTGATGGTCGGCGACCGCAGGCACGACGTGCACGGCGCGCGCGCGAACGGCATCGACGCGATCGCCGTCACCTGGGGCTACGGCTCGCACGCCGAGCTGTGCGCGGCCGAGCCGACCCGGCTCGCCGAGAGCGTCGGCGAGCTACGGCGGCTCCTGCTCCCCGTCTAGCTCCTCGAGCTTCTTCTCCAGCTCCTCGAGGCGCTGCTCGCGCGTCTTGGTCGCCTCGACCTCCGTCTCGGGCGTGATCTTCGCAAGACCCGCGGGCAGCTCGGAGCCGCCCACCGGGAACCAGTTCCCGTCCCACGCGAAGGCCAGGAACCAGCGGTTCATCGCGAAGCGGAACCAGTGTTCCTGCTTCTCGCAGTAATACAGGTTCGGATCGAGCGAGGGCGCGAGCTGGCAGCCCGGGACCTGGGACGGCACGAGCTCCGGCGCCTGCTCGGCCTTGAAGCGCTCGGGCACCGGTGGGGGCGGCGGCTCGGGCTTCGGCTGGCCGGTGACCTGCACGATCGTGCCGAAGCAACCGACCAGCAGCAGGGTCGCGAGCAGCAGCCCGAGCGGCCGGCGAGTCACCTCGCGACTTCGCGCGCACCGAGCGTCGCGCCGATCCGGCCGTGCGCGACGTGCTCGGCGCTGCTGCGCACCGCGAAGCGCGCAGCGGCGACGGGGCTGCGCTCGTTGGCGCGTGCGTGCAGGTAGGCCGCCAGGAACACGTCGCCCGCGCCGACCGGGAAGCGCCGCGGCACCGATGGCACCGGCACCTCCTCGACACGGAAGCGTGTCACCACCAGCGCCCCGCGCTCGCCGCGCGTCACGAGCAGCTCCGAGAGCCCGTACGCGCTGCGGAACGCTTCGAGGCTGCGACCCTCGAGCAGCACGGCGAGCTCCTCCTCGCTGGCCTTGGCCACCGACACGTGCGCGAGGTAGTCCTTCAGCTCGGGATTGGGCGCGAGCCGCGTGCCGTGCTCGTCGGCGATGCGCACGAGCCCCTGCAGGTCGATGCCCGTGAAGCCCGACAGGATCGCGAGCGTCTCGGGCAGGAGATCGCGCCGGTGCAGCGGCCCGAGGTGGATCGCGTCGGCGCTGCGCCAGGAAATCGGCAGATCGTCGGGGCGGATCGGATCCGAGGCCTCGAGCAGCTCGTGCCGATCCTCGCTGCCCGAGTAGTCGTTCGCGTAGGTGGTGGTGGCTCGGCTCGGCAGCGCGCGCACCTCGACGCCCGCTTCGTAAAGCGGCGCGAGCAGCTCGTCCGCGTCGGCCTCGCGCACGCGCGTGACGGCGCGCGTGCGCGCGCCGAGTGCGGCGAAGGCGCGCCCCGCGTAGTGGACGACGCCGCCCGGCACGGCCGGCTGGCCGCGTTCCAGGTCGCGCGTGACTGCGCCCAGGACGAGAGCGCTCTCTTTCCGCGCAGCCGGCATCGCGCGGAGCTTACACCGAAGCGGGCGCAGGCTCATGCACGCGCGCGCGTGGTATCGTCCGAGCGCGGGGGCGCGAAAGGAGAGGCCTCGACATGCACGGAAGCTTCGCAACTCGAGCCCCGCGCTTGGCGGCGCTGCTCTTGTGTCTCCCGCTCGCGGTCGCGTGCTCAGCGCGTGAAGCCGAAGAAGAGCTGCGCGCGGTTCGCGTCGAGGGCGTGCGCATCGATCCGCGCACGGAAACACCGGTGCTGAGCCTGATCGAGGACGGCGAGAACGGGCGGCGGCTGCGCATCTGGATCGGCGAGTTCGAAGCGGGCTCGATCGCGCAAGCGCTCGAGCGCGAGCCGATCGTGCGCCCGAACCCGCACGACCTGCTCAAGAACGTGCTCGAGCGCCTCGACGGACAGGTGCGGCGCATCCTGGTCACGGAGCTGCGCGACAGCACGTTCTACGCGCTGATCGAGGTCGAGCTGCACGGACGCGCGCTGCGCATCGACGCGCGGCCGAGCGACGCGATCGCGGTCGCGCTGCGCACGGGCGCGCCGGTGCTCGTCGCCGAGTCGCTGTTCGCGTCGTCGCTCGAGATTCCCGATGACGAGGGCGCGCTCGAAATCGACATGCGCAGGGCCCCAAGCGATTCCCCAGAGCGGCCGAGCCTGTAGCCGCGAACTTGCGCGGGAGTCGCCTGTGCAGTGCGCGTCGCGTGCCGCCGCGATCCTGTATCTACGCGAACCAGCGTCGGAAACCGCGTTGACGCGCGCGCGCGCGCGCTGGCATGATCGGCTGCCCGACGGTGCTTTCCGCCGTCGAAAGCCCGAGCCGAAGGGGACCTGCCGATGACCGGCCGAGAAATCGCGGTGGAGTTCACCGAGATGTTCGACGATCTCGACTCCGCGGACATCAACACGATGCTCGCCAAGAACGTGAGCATGGACATGCTCGAGTTCTTCGCGTCGTACGCGGATCAGTTCGCCGAGGAGTGCAGCGCGCGCGGTCTCGAGCTCGAAGACGTGCGCGGCCGCCTGCCGAACCTGCTGATCATCGGCTACATCATCCGCGTGCTCGAAGAGCGGCTCACCTAGCGCGCGTCGCCGCGGCTACGGCTCGACGCCGCTCGCGCGCTGCAGCTCTTCCTCGGTCGGGGTCCACTCCGCGAGGTCCTGAATGAACGCGCCGATCCACGCGTTCGGGTGCGCGACGAGCTTGCCGCTCAGCGGATTCACCGAGCCGAGCAGCACGAAGTTGATGCTGACGCCGGACGACTTCGTGAACGCGACCAGCGCCTGCTGCAGCGTGGTGCCCGGCGCGATCGTGATCTTGCCGCGCTTCTGACCCTCGACGATCTCGCCGCCCATCAGCACCTCGTTCGACGGATTCTTGCGGTGCGTGTTGAGCCAGCGCGAGAACTCGGGAAGGCTGCCCTCGAACTCGCCCGCGAGCAGCTCCTCGCGCAGCAGGTCGCGGCCGGCGAGCCGCGACAGGAAGTCCCGGCTCTCGATCACCGGCACGTCGCCGTCCAGCTTCCACTTGAAGTGCCAGCGGTCGGGACCCCAGCCCGACGCCGCCAGGTCGTCGAGGCATTCCGCGAGCGGCAGCGGCTGCTCCATCTGACTGGAGAGATTCAGGAAGCCGCGCGTGTTCAGCAGCACCGAGCGGTCGAGCACGAGCATCGGTACGCCCAGCCGCGCCGACGCTCTCGCCAGCGCCCCGGTCGTCGACATCAGGTTGAAGACCTGCGGCCTGCGCGAGGTCGTGGTGCGCGGGTAGCGCAGCTGGATCGCGGTGCCGACGACGGCGATGCCGTGCTCCGGATCGTTGACGACGTTGCCGGCGCGCAGCATCGCCCAGCCGAGCTTGGCTTCGCGCGCGTACTGCAGCAGCACGTCCTTGACGCTCGCCTTGTCGGCGATCTCGAACTCGACCACGGGCGGCTCGGGGTCGCCCACCACGCGCTCGACCGCCACGAAGCTCTTGGGAATCGCCTTCTGGATGAAGCCCACCAGGTCGTTGATGCTCCCCTTGAAGCTCGTCTTCGGCAGCAGCGGCAGGTCGATCGGGGTCTTGGTGGCCACGAGCAGGTTGCTGCGCACGTAGATCACATCGTCCGCGATCTCGAAGTCGATCCCGCCGGCCGACTCCGCGAGCTGCTGCAGCACCGCGTCCACCGGGCCGGCCGGCAGGTCGACGTCCACGCGGTAGAAGCCGAGGTCCGGGGTGTTGTCCTCCGTCCGAACCTGGTCGAGCGCGAGCGCCATGCCGGCCTCGGCGGCGATGCGCTGCAGCGCGTACTCGAGGTCCGCGCCGGCGAAGCGCAGGGCCTCGATCTCGGGCAGGTCCGAGGAGCCAGAGTCGCTTCCCGAGCCGCAGCCGGTCGCACCGACCAGCACGGCGACGGCGAACAGGGGAGCGGCAAACAGGCTTCGGGCGGGCAGAGCCACGGTCTCGTCTCCTCGGAAAGGGGCGTGCAGTCTACCGTGCAAAACCGGCCCCGTGAACCAATGGCCTCGCGTTGACAGCCGTTTCCGCGCGACCCAACCTTGGCCGCGGAGGAGCCTCGAGCTTGAGCGCCAAGGTCCATATGACCCGCGAGGGCCACGACATGCTGACGGAGGAGCTCCGCCGTCTGAAGGGTGTCGAGCGCCCCGCGATCTCGGACGCGATCCGCCGCGCGCGCGAGCACGGCGACATCTCCGAGAACGCCGAGTACGACGCCGCCAAGGACAAGCAGGGCATGATCGAGGCGCGCATCCGCCAGATCGAGGACCGGCTCGCGCGCGCCGAGGTGGTCGACATGTCCGGCCAGCCGCCCGACAAGGTGCGCTTCGGCACCACGGTCGTGCTCGAGGACCTCGCCTCGGGCGACGAGGTGACCTACCGGATCGTGGGCGAGGACGAAGCCGACGTCTCCAAGGGCCTGCTCTCGGTGACCAGCCCCGTGGCCCGCGCCCTGATCGGCAAGGGGGTCGACGACCAGGTCAACGTGGTCGTGCCCGCCGGCAGTCGCTCCTACGAGGTCCGCGAGATCCGATTCGCCTGATGAAGCCCGTGGCGCGCAAGAAGCTCGTGATCATCGGCAGCGGGCCCGCGGGCTACACCGCCGCGATCTACGCCGCGCGCGCGGAGCTCGCGCCGGTCGTGGTCGCGGGCGCGGCGTTCGGCGGCCAGCTGATGATCACCACCGACGTCGAGAACTACCCGGGCTTTCCGGAAGGCGTCGCGGGCCCGGAGCTGATGGAGCTGTTCCAGAAGCAGGCCGAGCGCTTCGGAACCCAAGTCGTGTTCGAGGACGCGACCGCGGTCGATCTCTCGAAGCGCGCGTTCACGGTCGAGACCGATTCGCAGGTGTTCTCGGCCGACAGCGTGATCGTCGCGACCGGCGCCACCGCCAAGTGGCTCGGGCTCGAGTCCGAGACCCGGTACACCAACCGCGGCGTGTCGGCCTGCGCGACCTGCGACGGGGCGCTGTACCGCGGCAAGGCGATCGCGGTGGTCGGCGGCGGCGACACGGCGATGGAGGAGGCGCTGTTCCTGACCCGCTTCGCCACCGTCGTGCACGTGATCCACCGGCGCGGCGAGCTGCGCGCGAGCCGGATCATGGCGGAGCGCGCCCGGCGCCACGAGAAGATCCGCTTCGTGCTGCACAGCGAGGTCGCCGAGGTGCTCGGCGACGAGCAGGCGGTGACGGCCGTGCAGCTCCGCGATCTGCGCAGCGGCGCGCTCTCGACGCTCGAGGTCGGCGCGCTGTTCGTCGCGATCGGACACGAGCCCAACACGAGCTTGTTTCGCGGCGTGCTGGACATGAACCCGTCGGGCTACCTCGAGGTGCAGGCGCATTCCACGCGCACCAACGTCCCCGGCGTGTTCGCCTGCGGCGACGCGATGGATCCGCACTATCGCCAGGCGGTCACGGCTGCCGGCTCGGGCTGCATGGCGGCCCTCGACGCGGAGCGCTGGCTCGCGGCGAACGAGTAGTCCTTTGCGGGTCGAGTTCGACCGCTACAGCCTGCGCGTCGACAAGCAGCGCGTGATCGTGCGCGCCGGTACGCTTTCCTACTTCCGGCTGCCCGCGCGCGAGCTCTGGCGCGAGCGCATCGTAAAGATGCGAGACGCGGGCCTGAACGCGATCGACGTCTACTACCCCTGGAACTTCCACAGCGAGCGCGCGGGCGAGTACGACTTCGCGGAGCTGCGCGACGTCGAACACCTGCACGACCTGATCGAGGCCTCGGGCATGTGGCTGATCGCGCGGCCCGGGCCGTACATCTGCGCGGAGCTCGATCTCGGCGGGCTGCCGGCCTATCTGCTGCGCGATCCGCAGCTCGTGCTGCGCTGCCGGCGGCCCGCGGGCTTCGCGTACTCGGGCTCGTACATGGCGGCGGTGCGCGAGTGGTTCGGCGCGATCGTGCCGCGCATCGCGAGCCGCCAGAACCTGCTCTTGTTCCAGATCGAGAACGAGTACTCCGTGCCCGCGCACCTCGCCGCGCTCTCGACCCCGCTCGCGGATCTTCTGATCCGCTGGCTCGGCTCGAAGCGCCTCACCAAGCTCGCGAGCTCCCCCTGGCTGCGCCGGCGCGTGCTCGCCGCCGCCGAGCCGATCGGCGACGACGCCGAGCTCGGCCAGCGCAACACCTACATGCGCGAGCTGTACGAGCTCTCGCGCCGGCTCGGCGTGCGCGTGCCGATCTTCCACAACGACGTCGCCGCGCTCTCGGGCAGGCAGCTCGACGTCGACCTGCTCGCGATCGATCGCTATCCGATCACGAGCTTCGAGAGCGACTGGCGCGCGCGGCCTTCGACCTTCGACGATTTCGCCGTCGACGAGAGCGCGCTCGACGCGCACGGCCGCACCGAGAACCCGGTCTTCTACCCCGAGCTGCAGGCCGGCTGGTACGACGGCTGGGGCGGCGTGGGCTACGACAAGCTGCGCGAACGGCTCGGCCCCGACGCGATCGACGCCACCACCAAAGCCGCGCTCGCCGCGCGCGGCACGCTCTGGAACTACTACGTGTTCAGCGGCGGGACGACCTTCGGCTACCTGGCGAGCCCCGACGTGTACAGCTCCTACGACTACGGCGCGCCGGTCGGCGAGTCGGGCGCGACCGACGCGCGCTACGACGCGGTCCGCAACCTGAACGCGTTCATCGCCGAGCACGAGGCGGACCTCGCGGAAACCGACCTCGACGCCGACGCGCGGCCGCTCTGCGCGCAGCACTTCTGCAGCCGCGTCGGCCGCGCGAACCGCTACGTGTTCCTGCGCAACCCCACGCGCGCGCGCGTCGAGCTCTCGCTCGCCGAGCCCGAGCGCGCCTGGCTCGCGCCCTGGGAGACACAGATCCGTGTCTACGACCGGAAGAGCCAGGCGCTCGTCGGCGTGAGCCCCGAGCTGCCGGTCGCTTCGAGCGCCGCGCGCGCGCTGCCGCCACTGCTGCCGCGGCTCGAGTCGTTCCGCTTCTCGAACGCGAGCCCGCAGCTCGGCGAGGCCTACGACGATTCCGCCTGGCAGGAGCTGCCCGCGCGCGCGCTCGACGAGAACCGGCTCGACCTCGACGCGCTCGGGCTCCACTACGGCTGCGTCTGGTTCCGCGGCACGTACGAGGGCCGGCTCGATCGGCTGGTGCTCGACGCGCGCCACCTGTGGTCGGTGTGGATCGACGGCGCGCAGGTCGCGTCGGGCGCGCAGCTCCGCAACACGCTCGGCGTCGGCGCCGACGGTGCGCGCGCGCGGCGTATCGACCTGCGTCGTGCGGGCTTGCGCGAGAGCGGCCGGCACGCGCTCGTGATCCTGGTCGAGAGCCTCGGCCACAACAAGGGCTTCGCCGACGACTTCCGAAACCCGCGCGGGATCGCCTCGCTCGACACCGGCGCCTCGCGCGTGCAGTGGCGCTACCGAGGGGGCTTGCTGCGCGGCGAGCAGGGGCTCACGCCGCGCGTCGACTTCGCGCGCGTGGAACGCGCGGGCGCGAGCAGCGAGGTCGTGCTGCCGCACGGCTGGCAGGGCGCGCCCGAGGGCGTGGCTCTGTACGAGACGAGCTTCCGGCTCGAGGGCGTCGATCCCAAGCGCCACGCGCTCGCGCTTGCCTTCGATCCCGGCCGCGGCCGCGCGAACCTGTACCTGAACGGCTGGCTGCTCGGGCGCTCCTGGCCAGAGCGCGGTCCGCAGCGCCGCTTCTGGCTGCCCTGGGGCGTGCTCTCGCCCGACGACGAGAATCAGCTCGCCGTCACGGTCTGGAAGAGCGCGAAACGGGCAGCGCTGGGCAAGCTGCGCCTCGAATGCGTGTAGGCCGATGACGCGTTGCGGCGCACGGCTCGCGCGGTAGACTGCCCGAAATGCCGCTGGACAGGGCGATCCTCGAACGTCTCATCGAGGTATCTCCCGACATCGTGGTCGCAACTGCTGCTGACGGTACGGTTCAGTACTACAACGACGGTGCCCGGGAGAATCTCGGCTATTCCCGCCAGGAGATCATCGGGCGGTACGTCGCCGAGCTCTATCCCTCGATCGACGAAGCGCGCCGCGTGATGACCGCGATGCGCAGCACCGAGCACGGCGGGCCCGGACGCGTCGTCAACTTTCCCACCACGTTCGTCGCGAAGGACGGCCACGAGCTCGACGTCGCGATCTCGGGCGTGATCCTGTACGACGACGACGAGGTCGAGCAAGGCACGATCGGCTTCGCGAAGGACGTCTCCGAGATCAAGCGCAAGGATCAGCTCGCGGTGCTCGGCGAGGTCGCGATCGGCCTCTCGCACGAGATCAACAATCCGCTCACCGTGATCGAGAACCAGATCACGCTGCTGGAGCGCTACCTGGTGGCGAAGGGCGAGCCCGGCGAGGTCGAGCGCGCGCAGAAGGTGCGCGCCGAGGTCCGCCGCATCGAATCGAACCTGCAGCGGCTGAACGACATGGCCCAGCAGGAGCGCTACGCGAGCACCGAGTACCTCGGCCGCGCGCGCATGATCGATCTGTCCGCGAAGCCCGAGATCGCGCCGCTGGCGCTCGGCGGCCGGCGCGTGCTGGTGGTCGACGACGACGCGGGCGTGCGCGACTCCGTGAGCGAGATCCTGCGCGCCGACGGCGCGGTCGTCACCGTCGTGGGCAACGGGCGCGAGGCGATCGAGCGCATGCGCCGAGAGCGCTTCGACGTGGTGCTCTCCGACGTCGTGATGCCCGAGATGGACGGCTACGAGCTGTTCCAGGCCGCGCGCCGCGAGGCGCCCGACACGCCGGTCGTGCTGATGACGGCCTTCTACTACGACCAGGACCACGTCATCAAGCGCTCCCGCATGGAGGGGCTCGACGGCGTGCTGTTCAAGAAGCCGGTCAATCCGGAGCGCCTGGTGAAGACGCTCGCGGAGCTGATCACGCGGGCTCGGCCACGTCCTTCTTGACGTTGAAGAGCTTCCCGTCGCTGGTCTTGGCCAGCCAGGCGTTCTCCCAGTCCTGAAGCACGGTGAGCTCGTCTCCTGCCGCGAGCTCGACGTCTGCGACGTCCTCGCCCAGGTTCGCCTGATGCTTGTAGGTGACGCTCTGCTTGATCCGGATGGTGTCGGCCATGGCGGACTTATAGCAGAGGCGCGGCCGCGCTTTCCATCGGCTCGGTCCCGGCCAGCGCCGCGAGCGTGATGCGTCGCGCGCCGCTCACGCGGCGCAGGGCCCGCGCGGCCTCGACCAGCGTGGCGCCGGTGGTCGCGACGTCGTCGAGCAGCAGCACGCGCCGGCCCGCCAGCGCGCCCGGCCGCGCGCGAAAGCTCGCGGCCACGTTCGCGCGCCGCGCGGCGACCGAGAGCCCCGTCTGCGGCGGCGTTGCTCGCGCGCGGGCGAGCGCGCCGCGCACGACCGGAACGCGCGAGCGCGCGCGCGAGCGTGAAGACCGGATCGCTGTCCTCGCTGCGCACGCGCGCGAGGTGGCGCGGGATCGGCACGATCGCGTCGAAGCGCAGCTCGCGCACCCGCTCCGCGAGCCGCGCGACCAGCACGTCGAGCGCGTCGAGCCGGCCCTCGAACTTGAAGCGGCGCACGAGCGTGCGGCCGGTTTCGTGGTAGGCGATCGCGGTGTGCACCGCGCGCAGGCGCGGAAGCGCGCGCAGGCGGCGCGCGCAAGCCGGGCAGAGCAGCGCGTCGCCGGGCGTGCGCGGTGCGTCGCAGGCGGGGCAGACACTCGGGATCAGGAGCTCGAGCAGCGCGCCGAGCCGCTCGCGCAAGTCGCGCCCTAGGGCTCGCGGACGAGCAGGCTCTTGCCCGTCATCTCGCGCGGCACCGGCAGACCGACCAGCTCGCACAGGCTCGGCGCCAGATCGGCGAGCCCGCCGCTGCGCAACCCCAGCGCGCCGGGCTCGCGTGTCACCCACCAGATCGGCACGGGATTCGTGGTGTGCGCGGTGTGCGGGCCGCCGGTCGCGGGATCGATCAGCTGCTCGATGTTGCCGTGGTCGGCGGTGATCAGGAGCGCCCCGCCGCGCGCGAGCACCGCCTCGGAGAGCCGCGCGAGACAGGCGTCGACCGTCTCGACCGCGGTGACACCGGCGGGGATCACGCCCGTGTGTCCGACCATGTCGGGATTCGCGTAGTTCACCAGCACGAAGGCGTAGTCCTGCTTGGCGAGCGCCTCGAGCAGCGCGTCCGTCACCGCCACCGCGCTCATCTCGGGCTTCAGGTCGTAGGTCGGCACGTCGCGCGGCGAGGGGATCAGGATGCGGTCCTCGTTCGCGAAGGGCTGTTCGCGCCCGCCGTTGAAGAAGTAGGTGACGTGCGCGTACTTCTCGGTCTCGGCGATGCGCAGCTGGCGCGCGCCGGACGCGGCGATCAGCTCGCCGAAGCTCGCGCGCACGTCGACGGGACCGAACACGGCCGGCAGCCCGAAGGTCTCGTCGTATTCGGTGAGCGTCGCGAACAGCGCGGGCCGGACGCGCGGGAGCTTCGCCACCTCGTCGCCGAGCTGCTCGGGCCGCACGCGCGTGAGGGCGTTGGTGAGCTCGCGCGCGCGGTCGGCGCGGAAGTTTGCGAACAGCACGGCGTCGCCGTCGCGAAGCGCCGGTCCGTCCGCGATCACCGACGGTGCGATGAACTCGTCGCCCTCGTTCGCGGCCCAGCCGCGCTCGACCGCTTCCACGGCCGTCGCGCAGGCGCGGCCCTCGCGCGAGACGATCGCCTGGTACGCGCGAGCGACGCGCTCCCAGCGCTTGTCGCGGTCCATCGCGTAGTAGCGGCCGGAAAGCGTGGCGATGCAGCCGCCCAGCGCGCGGCAGCGCTGCTCGAGCGGCGCGACGAAGTCGAGCGCGCAACGCGGTGCGGTGTCACGCCCGTCGGTGAAGGCGTGCAGGATCGGCCGCAGCCCGCGCTCCGCGAGCAGGCGCAGGATCCCGTACACGTGCTCGAGCGAGCTGTGCACGCCGCCGTCGGAGACGAGCCCTAGCAGGTGCAGCGCGCCGCCCGCGCGCTCGGCCGCGCCGAGCACCTCCTGGATCGCGGGCAGCGACGCGAGCTCGCCCGCGTCGATCGCCTTCGCGATCCGCACCATGTCCATCTCGATGATGCGGCCCGCGCCGAGCGTGGTGTGGCCGACCTCGGAGTTGCCCATCTGGCCGTCGGGCAGGCCGACCGCGGCGCCGGACGTCTCGATCTCGGCGCTCGGACAGCTCGCGCGCAGCTTCGCGAAGAACGGCGCACGGGCCAGCGCAGTCGCATCGCCCGGTCCGCCCTGGCCGACGCCGAAGCCGTCGAGGACGACGAGCACGACCGGGCCGCGGCTCTTCATGAGGCCGCTCCGACCGCGCGCTCGACCTCCAGCTCCTCGGCGTCGCCCCAGAGCCGCTCGAGACCGAAGAAGTCGCGCTCCTCCTCCTGGAACACGTGCACCACCACGTCGCCGAGATCGACCAGCACCCAGCAGCCGACGGGCTTGCCCTCCACGCCCCGCGGCTTCGCGCCGCCGCGCAGGGCTGCGGCGATCGCCGCGTCCGCGAGCGTGCGCACGTGCCGCGCCGAGCTGCCCGTCGCCAGCACGAAGAAGTCCGCGAAGCCGCAGACCCCCCGCAGGTCGAGCACCCGCACCTCCGCGCCCTGCTTGTCGTCGATCGCCGTCGCGAGCCGCATGGCCATGTCCTTCGCCGTCAACCGTCTTCCTTCTCTCGATAGAGGTGGTGTTTGCCGATGTACTCGATCACCTCGTCGGGGACGAGATACCGGATCGAGGCGCCAGAGGCGACCCGGCGCCGTACGTCCGACGCCGAGATCGCCAAGGGTGTGAACGGAATCGTACGCAGTTCGTTTCCGGATTCGTGCACGAGCCCGCGCGGACCGTCGCGGAACGCGGCCGAGAGTGAAGCCGGCAGCAGCTCGCGCAGCGGCAGCGCGTGTCCGGGGCGCGTGGCCACCGCGAAGTGGGCGAGCGTGAAGAGCCGGGCGGGCTCGCGCCAGGCCTCCAGGTCGCGCAGGGTGTCGGCGCCGACCAGGAACCAGAGCCGGTCGCCCGGTCGGCTCGCGCGCAGCTCGGCCAGCGTGTCGACGCTGTAGCTCGGGCCCGGGCGCCGGAGCTCGAGCTCGCAGACCTCGAGCGCGGGGTTCGAAGCGGCGGCGCGCTTCACCATCTCGAGCCGGTGGCTCGCCGCCGCGATGTCGCAACGCTTCAGCGGCGGATCGCCCGCGGGGACCAGCAGCACCCGTTCGAGCGAGAGCGCCTCGCGCATCTCCTCGGCGAGCCGCAGGTGCGCGATGTGGATCGGATTGAAGGTTCCGCCGAGGACGCCGACGTTCACTCGACGAGCGTTCCCTCACCATACGCGATGAACTTCTGCGTGGTGAGTCCCTCCAGGCCCATCGGGCCATACCAGTGCATCTTGGTGGTCGAGACGCCGACCTCGGCGCCCAGACCGAGCCGGAAACCGTCCGAGAAGCGCGTGCTCGCGTTCACGAACACCGAGCTCGAGTTCACGCGGCGCACGAACTCGCGCGCGCGCGTCACGTCCTGGGTGACGATCGTCTCGGTGTGGTTCGAGCCATAGCGGCGGATGTGGTCGATCGCCTGATCCAGCGAGTCGACCGTGCGCACGGACATGGTCTTGGCCAGCCACTCGGTGCGGAAGTCCTCGTCGCTGGCGGGCAGCGCCGACGGGAAGTGCTCGCGGGTCCGCGCGCAGGCGTGCAGCTCGACGCCGTGCGCGACCAGCGCGCCGAGCACGTCGGGCAGCACCGTCTTGGCGAGCGAGGCGTGCACGAGCAGCGTCTCCGCGGCGTTGCACACCGAGACGCGCTGGCACTTGGAGTCGAGCGTCAGCTCGCGCGCGCGCTTGGGATCGGCGAACTCGTCCAGGTACACGTGGCAGATGCCGTTGTAGTGCTTGATCACCGGGATGCGCGACTTCTCGGCCACGCGCCGGATCAGGCTCTCGCCGCCGCGCGGGATCACCAGGTCGATCTCGTCCTCGCGCAAGAGCAGCAGATCGACGATCTCGCGGTCCGAGCGCGGCACGAGCTGAAGCGCGTCTTCCGGCACGCCGGCGTCGCCGAGCGCGCTGCGCAGCACGGCCGCGATCGCGGTGTTGGAGTGGAGCGCCTCCGAGCCGCCGCGCAGGATCGTCGCGTTGCCGCTCTTCAGGCACAGCGCAGCCACGTCCGCGGTCACGTTCGGCCGCGACTCGTAGATCACCAGGATCACGCCGAGCGGTATGCGCATGCGCCCGACCTGCAGCCCGTTCGGCCGGTTCCACATGCGCGTGATCTCGCCGACCGGATCGGGCAGGGCGGCGACCTCGCGCAGGCCCCGCGCGATGCCCGCAATCCGCTCGGGGTCGAGCATCAGCCGATCGAGCATCGCCGCGTCGAGCCCGTGCGCGCGGCCCGCCTCGAGGTCGAGCGCGTTCTCGCGCAGGATGGCCCGGGTCGCGGCCTCCAGCCGATCCGCGGCCAGGCGCAGGGCCCCGTCCTTCACGTCGGTCGCAAGTTCGGCCACCCGCTCGGAGGCGGCCTTGGCGCGGCGCGTGAGGTCGGACACGAGCAGAGCGTCGCTCATCCTACGCCTATCTTAGCGGCAGAACGGGGCTCGCGGCGAACCCCTCTCGGCCCGCCCGCCGGCCCCGCGGCCCGGGCACGATTCTCGCATCGGCGCCTTCCCAAGGCGGTCGTGGGCGTTGGGTGAGAAGCTGCGGATCCTGCTGGTGGACGAGAAGCCCGAGCGCGCGAGCGACCTGGCGCTCGCGCTGGTGTCGGAGGGCTACGAGGTCGTCGCGCGCTTGTGCGGGCAGGACGATCTGCGGGCGCGGATCAACGCGCTCCACCCCGACGTCCTGATCGTCGACATGCAGTCCCCGGATCGCGACATGCTCGAGGACATGCAGAGCATCCACCGCGAGCAGCCGCGCCCGGTCGTGATGTTCGTGGACGAGAGCGATCAGGAGTCGATCCAGGCCGCGGTGCGGGCGGGCGTGTCGGCGTACGTGGTCGACGGCCTGAAGGCGCGCCGCGTGAAGCCGATCGTCGAGGTCGCGATCGCGCGCTTCCAGGAACACCAGGCGCTGCGCGGCGAGCTCGAGTCGGTGCGCGCGACGCTCGCCGAGCGCAAGCTCGTCGAGCGCGCCAAGGGCATCCTGATGCGCCGGCGCTCGCTCGGCGAAGATGACGCCTACCAACTTCTGCGTCGGACCGCGATGCAGCGCAAGCTGCGCATGAGCGAGCTCGCACGCCAGGTGATCGACATGGAGGAGCTGCTTTGAGCGCGCCCGAGAAGCCCGATCTCGTGCTTGGATTCACGCCGCTCACCGACTGCGCTCCGCTGATCGTGGCGCTCGAGCACGGTCACTTCGAGCGCTACGGCCTGCGTGTCGCGCTCTCCTGCGAGCCGTCCTGGGCGAACATTCGCGACAAGCTCGCGGCCGGCGTGCTCGACGGCGCGCAGATGCTCGCGCCGATGCCGATCGCGTCGACGCTCGGCGTCGGGCCGCTACACCAAGCGATGGTCACGGCGCTGTCGCTCGGACTGAACGGGAACACGATCACGGTCTCGACCGAGCTCGCGCGCAGCATGGCCGAGGCCGACCCGCAGGCGATGGCGACGGTTTCGGGGCGCGCTCGCGCGCTCGCGCGCGTGGTCGCGGAGCGGAGCGACATCGGCGCCGCAAGGCTGCGCTTCGCTTCCGTGTTCCCGGTCTCGATGCACGCCTACCATCTGCGGCGCTGGTTCGCGTCGGCGGGGCTGCGCGCCGAGCGCGACCTGCGGCTCGTCGTGCAGTCGCCCGTGCGCATGGTCGCGGAGCTCGAGGCGGGCGCGATCGACGGCTTCTGCGTCGGCGAGCCGTGGGGCTCGCTCGCCGTCGCGCGCGGCAGCGGAAGCTCGTTGCTCGCGACGCACGAGCTGTGGAACTGCGCGCCCGAGAAGGTGCTCGGCGTGCGCCTGGACTTCGCCGAGCGCCATCCGGAGACGCACCTGGCGCTGGTCTGCGCGCTGCTCGAGGCCGCGCGCTGGTGCGACGCGCACGAGAACCGCCCGAAGCTCGCGCGCATGCTCGCCGACGGCGGCTTCGTGCGCGCGCCGGCGAGCGTGCTCGCGCTCTCGGAGTCGCACGTCTTCCACCGCTACGCCGCGAACTTCCCGTGGCGCTCGCACGCGATCTGGATCATCGCGGAGATGCTGCGCTGGGGGCAGATCGAGAAGCCGCTCGACGTGCGCACGGCCGCGGCGTCGGTGTATCGCACGGATCTCGCGCGCGAAGCCGCTTCGCGTCTGGGGCTCGCGGTTCCGCAGGCCGACGAGAAGCGCGAGGGCACGCACGCGGAGCCGTGGCAGGCCGCCGGCACGACCGGTCCGATCACGCTCGGACCCGATCTGTTCTTCGACGGAAGCGTGTTCGATCCGGGCGATCCGGTCGGCTACCTCGCGCGCTGCGAAGTGTCGGATCTGCGCTTTCCGCTCGAGGAGCTCGAGGCGCTGCAGGCTTAGAGTTGCTGCTCCGGACTTGGGCAGCGCGTGCCCTGAGTCGGAGCAGCCGAGGCCGCGCGCGACGCGCATTCGAGCGCGCACACTGGCACGCCGCTTGAAGTGGACCTTGACCGAGAGCGGCAGATCGAGGTCGATCTGCAAACGGACAAAGGCGTCCGGGCGCGTGCCAGAAGCACGCGGCCGGGCGCCGTTTCACTTTCAGGGAGTCGGAATGCGGAGTCTCGGGTTCGCGCTCGGAGTCGCACTCGCGCTGGTTGCGAACACGGCCAGCGGCGCGGCAGCGCTCGAAAAGGACCAGCTCCAGCTCGGCTTCATCAAGCTCACCGACTGCGCGCCGCTGGTGATGGCGAAGGAGCTCGGCTTCTTCGACGACGAGGGCCTCTCGGTGCGGCTGGAGGCGCAAGCGAACTGGAAGATCCTGCTCGACCGCGTCGTCGCCGGCGAGCTCGACGGGGCGCACATGCTGGCCGGCCAGCCGATCGGCGCGACGATCGGGATCGGCACGCGCGCGCACGTCGTGACGGCGCTCAGCCTCGATCTGAACGGGAACGCGATCACGGTCTCGAACGAGGTCTGGCGGCTGATGAAGCTGGCCGATCCGTCGCTCGCGCAGCCCAAGCCCAAGCACCCGATCCGCGCGGATGCGCTGCGTCCCGTCGTCGAAGAGTGGAAGGCGAACGGCACGCCGCTGCGCATGGCGATGGTGTTTCCGGTCTCGACGCACAACTACGAGCTGCGCTACTGGCTCGCCGCGGGCGGGATCCACCCGGGCCTGTACACGAACGGCGATTCGACCGGCACGAGCAGCGCCGACGTGCTGATCTCGGTGACACCGCCGCCGCAGATGCCGCCGACGCTCGCGCAGGGCACGATCCAGGGCTACTCGGTCGGCGAGCCGTGGAACCAGCAGGCGGTCTTCAAGGGCGTCGGCGTTCCGGTCATCACCGACTACGAGATCTGGCGCAACAACCCCGAGAAGGTCTTCGGCGTCACGGCGGCTTGGGCGGCGAAGAATCCCGAGACGCACATCGCGCTGGTGAAGGCGCTGATCCGCGCCGGCAAATGGCTCGATGCGAGCATCGAGAACCGGCAGCAGGCCGTGGTGGTGCTCGCCCGACCCGAGTACGTCGGCGCCGACGCCGAGGTGATCGCGAACAGCATGACCGGCACGTTCGAGTACGAGAAGGGCGATCGCCGGGAGCTTGCCGACTTCAACGTCTTCTTCCGCTACCACGCCACGTTCCCGTACTACAGCGCCGCCGTCTGGTACCTGACGCAGATGCGCCGCTGGGGCCAGATCGACGAGCCGAAGTCGGACGCCTGGTACGACGAGACGGCGCGCTCGGTCTACAAGCCCGAGGTCTGGCGCGAAGCCGCGAAGCGCTTGCTGGCCGAGGGAAAGCTCGCCGCGAGTGAGCTTCCGGAGACGGACGGCTACGCGCCGCCCGACAGCGGCTTCATCGACGGCGTCAGCTACGACGGGCGCAAGCCGAGCGCGTACCTGCGCAGCCTCGCGATCGGGCTCAAGGACTGAAGGAGCGACATGCGACTCGAACGTCTCGGACTTCCCGTGCTGGCCTTCGCGATCTTCCTCGGCGGCTGGTCGCTCGCCGCGTCTCGGGTGCAGACGCCGATCGGCGCGCTTCCCGGCCCGGGCCAGGTTCTGTCCGCGGCGCGCGGGCTGGTCGAGGAGCACCTCGCCGAGCGCGAGCGTGCGCGCGCCTTCGCCCAGCGCATGGACACCGAGCGCGAAGCGGCGCTCGCGCTCGGAACGGCCTTCCGCGAACGCCACTACGCCGGGCGTCCGACCTACTTCGACCAGATCGCCACGAGCCTCCAGACCGTCTTCATGGGCTTCCTGCTCGCGTCGCTGGTCGGCGTGCCGCTCGGGATCGCGTGCGGCTCGAGCCCGGCGCTCTACACCGCGCTGAATCCGCTGATCCAGCTGTTCAGGCCGGTCTCGCCGCTCGCCTGGCTCCCGCTCGTCATGATCCTCGTCTCCGCGCTGTACACCAGCGACGAGCCGCTGTTCGAGAAATCGTTCGTCAGCTCCGCGATCACCGTCGCACTCTGCTCGCTCTGGCCGACGGTCGTGAGCACCGCGCAGGGCGTCGCCTCGATCGACCGCGATCACCTGAACGTCGCGCGCGTGCTGCGGCTCCCGTGGCACGTGAGGGTGCGCAAGATCGTGGTGCCGTCGGCGCTGCCGTGGATCTGCAGCGGCCTGCGTCTCTCGCTCGGCGTCGGCTGGATGGTGCTGATCGCCGCCGAGATGCTCGCGCAGAACCCGGGCCTCGGGAAGTTCATCTGGGACATGTTCCAGAACGGCAGCAGCGAGACGCTGTCGCAGATCGTGGTGGCGGTCTTCACGATCGGCGGGATCGGCTTCCTGCTCGACCGATCGATGCTCGCGCTGCAGCGGGTGCTCGGACGTGATGCGCACGCCGTCTGAAGCAGCACAGGTGCTGGCGCTGCAGGGCGTCTCGAAGGGCTTCGGCGAGGGCCGGGCGCGCGTCGACGTGCTGCGCGACGTGGACTTCGCGCTCGCCGAGGGCGAGCTGGTGGCGATCGTCGGCTTCTCCGGAAGCGGGAAGACGACGCTGATCTCGCTGATGGCGGGGCTGCTCTCGCCCGACTCCGGGACCGTGACGATGGACGGAGCGCCGATTCGCGGCCCGGGTCCCGAGCGCGGCGTGGTCTTCCAGAGCTACGCGCTGCTGCCCTGGCAGACGGCGCTCGCGAACGTGCGCCTCGCCGTCGACGCGGTTCACCCGGAGTGGCCGCGCGCGCGACGGCGCGAGGAGGCGGAGCGCAACCTCGCGCTGGTGAACCTGTCGGCCGCGCGCGGCAAGCGCCCGCACGAGCTCTCGGGCGGCATGCGCCAGCGCGTGGCGGTGGCGCGCGCTCTCGCCATGGACCCGCGCATCCTGCTGCTCGACGAGCCGCTCGGGGCGCTGGACGCGCTGACGCGCGGGTCGTTGCAGCGCGAGATCGAGCGCATCTGGCAAGCGTCACGGAAGAGTGTCGTGCTCGTGACGAACGACGTCGACGAGGCGATCCTGCTCGCCGACCGCATCCTGCCGCTCACGCCGGGCCCCGGAGCGCGCCTCGGTCCGGAGTTCCGCGTCCCGCTCCAGCGCCCGCGCGAGCGCGCGGCGCTCCAGCGCGATCCGACGTTCCGCAAGCTGCGCAGCGAGGTGACCGGCTACCTGCTCGCGCTCGCCGCGGACAGACATCGGGAGGCGCCGGAAGCCGGGCTCATTCCGCCGCTGCCCGCGCTGGACCCGGTCGACTTGCGGCCCGGACGCCGAGGTACGCCGTGAGCACGTACCTGGAGCTCTTCCGGCTCTCGAAGTCGTTCGCGGCAGCGTCGGCGCAGCCGCCGGTCGTCGACGGCTTCGACCTCCGCATCGAGCGCGGCGAGTTCGTGGCCATCGTCGGGCACTCGGGCTGCGGCAAGTCGACGGTGCTCGCGATGGTCGCGGGTCTGGTCGCGCCGAGCGGCGGCGGCGTCGTGCTCGACGGGCGCGAGATCGACGGCCCCGGACCCGATCGCGGCGTGGTCTTCCAGTCGCCGAGTCTCCTGCCCTGGCTCACGGCCTTCGAGAACGTGTCGCTCGGCGTCGACCGCGTCTACCCGCACGGCACGCGCGCGCAGCGCGACGCGATCGCGACGCACTACCTCGCGCGACTGGGTCTGGCGCACTCGCTCGACAAGCCCCCGCGTGAGCTCTCGCAAGGCGAGCGCCAGCGCGTCGGCATCGCGCGCGCGCTCGCGCTCAAGCCCAAGGTGCTGCTGCTCGACGAGCCGTTCGGAATGCTCGACGCGCTCACCCGGCTGGAGCTGCAGGAGGTGCTGCTCGACGTCTGGGGGCGCGAGCGCACCACCGCGCTGATGGTGACGCACGACGTCGACGAGGCGCTCTTCCTCGCCGATCGGATCGTGCTCATGACCAAGGGCCCGCGCGCGCGCGTGGGCGAGATCCTGACCACGGGCTTCGCGCGACCGCGCGTGCGCGCCGAGGTGCTCGAGCATCCCGAATACGACCGCTTGCGCCTGCGCATGCTCGCGTTCCTGGCGGAGCAGGAAGCCTACGCCGGCGAACAGCGGAGCGCCGCATGAGCGCGGCCCCGCGCGAGACGCGCAGCGTGTGCGGATTCTGCGGCGTCGGCTGCGGCGTGGTCGTGCTCTCGGAGGGCGACCGAGTCGTCGGTGTGCGCGGCGACGAGACGCATCCCGCGAATCGCGGCCGGCTGTGCAGCAAGGGCCGCGCGCTGCACGAGACCGTGCACCTGCCGGACCGGATCCTCCAGCCCGCGGCGCGCCGAGCGAAGGGCGCGCCGCTCGAGCCCACCCGCTGGGACGCCGCGCTCGAGCGCTTGTCCGGCAGTCTGCGCAGCGCGCTCGCTCTGCGCGGTCCCGAGTCCGTCGGGTTCTATCTGTCCGGCCAGCTCACGACCGAGGACTACTACGCGTTCAACAAGCTCGCCAAGGGCTTCCTCGGCGTGAACCAGGTCGACTCGAACTCGCGCCTGTGCATGTCGAGCTCCGTCTCGGGCTACCAGCGCGCCTTCGGCGTCGACGGCCCGCCGACCTGCTACGAAGACATCGACCACGCCGACCTGCTGCTGGTCGTCGGCGCGAACATGGCCTTCTGCCACCCGGTGCTGTTCCAGCGCATCGAGGCCGCGCGCGGGCGCGCGCAGGATCGCCCGGCGCTGGTCGTGCTCGATCCGCGCCGCAGCGCCACCGCGGAGCGCGCGGACCTGCACGTCGCGCTGCGGCCGGGCAGCGACGGCGTGTTTCTCACCGGCCTGCTCGCCGAGCTCGCGCGCCGCGGTCGACTCGATCGCGCCTACATCGCGGCGCACACCGAGGGCTTCGAGGCGCTCGAGGCGATCCTGCCCGAGTTCGGAGCCGAGCGCGTCGAGCGCGAGTGCTTTGTCCCGCGCGCGCAGCTCGCGCGGGTCGCGGATCTGTTCGCGGGGGCGCGCGCCGCGCTCTCGCTCTGGGCGATGGGCGTGAACCAGAGCGCGCACGCCACCGACACGGTGAACGCGATCACGAACCTGCACCTGGCCGGCGGGCAGCTCGGCCGACCCGGCGCGGGGCCGTTCTCGTTGACCGGCCAGCCCAACGCGATGGGCGGGCGCGAGGTCGGCGCGATGGCGACGCTGCTCGCGGCGCACCGCAGCCTCGGCTCCGAGGCCGACCGGCGCGAGCTCGAGGCGTTGTGGCGGAGCGGCCCGATCTCGGCCGTCCCCGGGCGAACCGCCGTCGAGCTCTTCGAGCACGCCGCGCAAGGCGGCCTCGAGGTGCTGTGGATCGTCGCCACCAACCCGGCGGTGACCCTGCCGGACCAGCGGATCGTCCGGCGCGCGCTCGAGCGCACGCCGCTCGTAGTGCTGCAGGACGTGGTCTCGACGACCGACACGGTCGCGTTCGCCGATCTCCTGCTGCCCGCGGCCGGCTGGGCGGAGAAGGCCGGCACGATGACGAACAGCGAGCGCGGCGTCTCGCGCCTGCGCGAGGCCGTTCCGCCTCCGGGCGAGGCGCTGCCCGACTGGCGGATCGCGGCTCTGGTGGCGAAGCGGCTGGGCTTCGGCGCGGAGTTCGCCTGGCGAGACGACACCGAAGTGTGGAGCGAGCACGCCGCGACGACCCGGGGTCGCGACTGCGACATGAGCGGGATGACGCCCGCGCGCCTCGAGTCGGGTCCGCTGCGCTGGCCGTGTCCATCGCCCGCCCATCCGGGCAGCGACCGGCTCTACACGCAGGCGAGCTTTCCCACGCCGAGCGGCAGGGCACGGTTCGTGGTGCCGCAGCGCTTCGCCAATGCGGAGGTGATCGACGACGAGCGGCCCATCGCGCTCACGACCGGACGCCTGCGCGACCAGTGGCACACCATGACCAAGACCGGCCGCGTTCCTCGCCTGCTCGCGCACGCCCCCGAGCCGTCGCTCGAGCTCGCGCCGGCGGACGCAGCGCGCGAGGGCATCGCCGACGGGGATCGCGTGCGGATCTCGTCCGCGCGGGGCTCGTTCGAGATGCGCGCGGCGATCACCGACGCGCTGCCCAGCGGGCTCGTGTTCGCACCCATGCACTGGAGCGCAGCGTTCGCACCCGATGCGCTCGTGAACGCCGCCACGCACGCGACGCTCGATCCGGTCTCGAAGCAGCCCGAGCTGAAGCACGCGGCGGTTCGGGTCGAGCGCGTCGCGCATGCGCCGCGCGAAACCCCGGCTGCGAGCGTCTTGCGCGTGGTCTGCTCGTGTCACGGAGTGCCGGCGGGCGCGATCCGGGGTGCGATCGCCGAGGGCGCGCGCAGCGTCCTTGCGATCGGCGCGGCCTGTCGCGCGGGCGGCAGCTGCGGAACCTGCGGGCCCGAGCTCGCGACGCTGTTGCGCGACGCCCTGGCCCAAGCGCCGGAGTCGCGCCGCGAGACGGTCGTGGTCGTGGGGAACGGCATGGTCGGGCACCGCTTCGTGGAGAAGCTCGTCGAGTACGACACCGCGCGACGGTTCCGCGTGATCGTCGTCGGCGAGGAGCCGCGACCCGCGTACGATCGCGTGCACCTGTCGGACCTGTTCGCCGGCCGCACGTCCGCGGAGCTCGCGCTCGCCGACGCCGACGCCTACCTCGGCATGGGCGTCGAGCTGCGCACAGGAGAGCGCGTCGTCTCGATCGATCGCGAGGCGGCGTGCGTCGTGACGGGCGCCGGCGCGCGCATCGCGTACGACCGCCTGGTGCTCGCGACCGGCTCGGCGCCGTTCGTGCCGCCGCTCCCGGGGCGCGAGCTCGAGGGCGTCTTCGTCTATCGCACGATCGAGGACCTCGACGCGATTCGCGCCTACGCGCACGGCGCGCGAAGCGCTGCGGTGCTCGGCGGCGGCTTGCTCGGCCTCGAGGCGGCCAAGGCGCTGCGCGATCTCGGGCTCGAGACGCACGTCGTCGAAGCGGCGCCGCGGCTGATGCCCCGACAGCTCGACCTGAGCGGCGCCTCCGCTCTGCGCCGCCGCATCGAGGCGCTCGGCGTCCACGTCCGCGTCGGCGCCCAGACCCAGGCGCTCGTCTGCGCGGAGCGCGACGACGCTGCGGACCTTGCGCCTGACGATCCGGCGTTTCTGGATGCGGGTGGTGAGGTCGCCGGCGACCCCGACGGCGACGAGCAGCGGGTGGCCGCGCTGCGCTTCGCGGACGGCGAGAGACTCGACGTCGATCTGGTCGTGATCTCGGCGGGCATCCGCCCGCGCGACGAGCTCGCCGCCGACAGCGGCCTCGCGCGCGGCGAGCGCGGCGGCGTGATCGTCGACGATCGGCTGCGCACGAGCGACCCGCGCATCCAGGCGATCGGCGAGGTCGCCCTGCATCGATCGGTGGTGTACGGGCTGGTCGCGCCCGGCTACGCCATGGCGGAGGTCGCCGCACTGCAGCTCGTGACCGACGGCGAGCCCGGCGCGCGCGTGTTCACGGGCGCCGATCTCTCGACCAAGCTGAAGCTGCTCGGTGTCGACGTCGCGAGCTTCGGCGACCCTTTCGCCGCGAACGCGGACGAGCACGCGATCGTGTGCAGCGACGCCGCGCGCGACGTGTACGCGAAGCTCGTCCTCAGCGACGATCGCACGCGACTGCGCGGCGGGATGCTGGTCGGCGACGTCTCCGAGTACGGGCGCCTCTTGCAGCTCGTGCGCGAGGGCGGTCCGCTTCCGGAGCGCGCGGAGGAGCTGCTCTACGGCCCGCGCAGCAGCCTGGAGCCGAGCCCCGGCGCGGACGACGCGACGCTGGTCTGTTCGTGCAACTCCGTCAGCCGCGGGTCGCTGTGCCGCGCGATCCGGGTGGGCTCGCTCGAGAATCTGGCGGCCGTGAAGCAATCCACCCGCGCGGGGACGGGCTGCGGCGGCTGCCTCCCGCTGGTTTCGGGAATCCTGCGCGAGGAGCTGGCCGCGCGGGGCCTGGCCAGCGCGACCGCGCTCTGCGAGCACTTCGCGTACTCGCGCAGGGAGCTGTTCGAGATCGCGAAGATCGGCGCCGTGCGCAGCTTCGAGGCGCTGATCGCGAGTCACGGGCAGGGCGACGGCTGCGAGGTCTGCAAGCCGACGGTGGCGTCGGTTCTGGCCAGCCTGTGGAACGAGCCCATCCAGACGCAGGCGACGATCCAGGACACCAACGACCGCTTCCTCGCGAACATCCAGCGCGGCGGGACGTACTCGGTGATCCCGCGCGTGCCGGGCGGCGAGATCACGCCCGAAAAGCTGATCGTGCTCGGCCAGGTCGCGCGCAAGTACGGCCTGTACTGCAAGATCACCGGCGGACAGCGCATCGACCTGCTCGGCGCGCGCGTCGACCAGCTGCCGGAGATCTTCGAGGAGCTGGTCGCGGCCGGCTTCGAGAGCGGCCACGCCTACGGCAAGGCCATGCGCACGATCAAGAGCTGCGTCGGCACCACCTGGTGTCGCTACGGCGTGCAGGACTCGACGGCGCTCGCGATTCGGCTCGAGCAACGCTACCGCGGGATCCGCGCGCCGCACAAGCTGAAGTCCGCGGTCTCCGGCTGCATCCGCGAGTGTGCCGAGGCCCAGAGCAAGGACTTCGGCGTGATCGCGACGGAGAAGGGCTGGAACCTCTACGTGTGCGGGAACGGCGGCTCGAAGCCGCGTCATGCCGAGCTCCTGGCCGCGGACGTCGATGGGGAAACGCTCGTCCGATACGTCGACCGCTTCCTCATGTACTACATCCAGACGGCCGATCGGCTCACGCGCACCGCGCGCTGGCTCGAGGCGCTGCCCGGTGGGATCGAGTATCTGCGCAAGGTCGTGATCGACGATCACCTCGGCCTCTGCGCCGAGCTCGAGCGCCAGATCCAGGGTCTCGTCGACGGCTACGAATGTGAGTGGGCGCAGGTCGTGCGCGATCCGGAGCAGCGCAAGCGCTTCCGGCACTTCGCGGACTCGAACGAGGCGGACGACTCGCTGCGCTGGGTCGAGGAGCGCGGCCAGCGCCGGCCCGCCGACTGGACTCGAGCCGCGCCGGGCGAGAGCCCGCTCGTGAGCGAAATCGTCGCGCCGGAGCTGCGCTGGATCCCGCTCGCCGCGGCGGACGAGATCCCGCACGACGGCGGCATCGCGGTGCGCTACGGCGACGTGCAGCTCGCGCTGTATCACGTCGCACGGCGCAACCGCTGGTACGCGAGCCAGAACCGCTGCCCGCACACCGGCGACATGGTGCTCGCGCGCGGCATCGTCGGCGACGAGCGCGGGGCGCCGAAGATCGCCTGCCCGCAACACAAGAAGACCTTCGATCTCGAGACCGGACGCGGCCTGTCGGACCCGGAGCTACAGATCGCCGTGTTTCCGGTCCGCCTCGACGAGGGGAAGCTCTTCGTCGAGCTGCCGCCCGCGGACGTGCTCGCGCGCAGCATCGCCCCCCCACCCACGACCTGCGCCGGCTGCACGGGTCACTGCACGGGAGAGAAGTCATGAGTCGCAGAGTGGCTCTTGTTCGGTTCGTCACGGCGCTCGTGTTGTGCGGCGCTCGGCGAGCGCCGCGCTCGGGCAGGAGGTTGCGGACGGCTTCCACACGACGCCGTCGCTGTTCTGGAAGTCCGCGAATCAGCGCGTGGACGTCGGCCTGGTGCTGCGCACGCGAACGGAATACTGGGACGCGTTCTCCGACGACTCCGACGCGTTCACCGGGACCCGCACCCGCCTGCGCGCGCAGTACAGCCTGCGCGAGACGCTGTTCGTGGTCGGTGAGCTCCAGGACGTGCGCTTGAACGGGATGGCGTCGGACGCCTCCGGGCTCGAACGCGTCTACCGCAGCGCGAACGACGCCGACAGCCACGCTAACGGCGACGACGTGCGGCAGCTCTACGCCGAGCTCCGTCCGACCCCGACGAGCTTCGTGCGCGCGGGTCGCATGGATGTGAAGCTCGGCCAGGAAGTGCTCTACCCCGAGCCGGACTGGCGCTATCTCAAGACCGCGCGGCTGGGCGAGCGGCTGGTCGGCACGGTCGGCTGGAGCCAGAGCGAGCGCGCGTACGACGGCGCCTCGGCTGGCTGGGCGGTCGCGGGCACGCAGCTGTACGGCTTCGCCGCGCGACCCACGACGGGGATCTTCGCGGTCGACAGCGCGTATCGACCGCTCGACGGCATCTCGCTCGGCGGCGCGAGCGTGACCGCCAAGCGCGGAACGCTCGCGCAGCACGGCGAGCTCAGCGTCTTCGGGCTCTACTACGACGACGACCGAGCGACGGAGGACGGCGGTCTGCCGAACGGCCTCGACGTCCAGACCTACGGCGCGTCCTGGCTCTCGATCCATCCGATCGGGCCCGGCAAGCTCGACGTGCTGCTCTTCGGCGCCGTGCAGGTCGGCGACTACGACGACCTGGATCAGCGCGCGAGCGCGGCGCTCGTCGAGCTCGGCTATCAGTTCCCCGACGTCTGGGGCAAGCCGTGGCTGCGTATCGGGCTGAACGTCGCCAGCGGCGACGGCGACCCGGGCGACGACGACCACGGCACGTTCTTCAACATCCTGCCGACGAATCACCTGTACTACGGGTTCGCAGACCAGCTCGCCTTCCAGAACGTCGAGGACTGGTTCGTCCAGCTCCGCCTCGCGCCTCACCCGCGGCTCGGCTTGAACCTGTTCGTGCACCAGTTCCGGCTGCAGAACTCGAACGACGCCCGCTACTCCGGGACCGGCGCGTTCAACAAGGACGCGTTCGGCTACGCCGCGCAGGCGTCGCGCGGCTACGCGCACGTCGGCACGGAGTACGACGTGGTGGCGACGCTCGCCCTACACCGTACGGTGAGCCTCGAGCTCGGCTACGCCTTTCTCGACGGCGGCGCGCTCTTCGATCCGATGGCCAGCCAGGACGTGCACTTCGGCTACGCGGCGCTGGAGCTGAAATACTAGGGGGCCCGGTTTGGGGCCCGGCGCCGCCTCGCCGGGGTCGCGGCCTCGAGCCGGTCCACGGCGAGCCGCAGGGCGTGGTCCTTCACGTCGGTCGCAAGCTCGGCCACCCGCTCCGAGGCGGCCTTGGCGCGGCGCGTCAGGTCCGAAACGAGCTCCGTTTGGCTCATTTCGCTTCTGTCTTCGCGGCATTTCGGGGTCCGAGGCGAAGGGCCCGCAGTCCGGGGAAGAACGACCGGCAGCTAGATCCTCGAAGCGCGAATCACAGCCAGCTCGGCGATCGCCTCGAGATCCTTGGGGCGACCCGCCGCGCGTTTCACCCCGATCAGCGTATCCAGATCGAGGCACAGGCACTCGACGCCAAAGATCTGCAGACGGATCGTGCGTTCACTGAGCGCTGCATAGCCACCGCCGCCCGTGATCTCGCCCAGGAGGTCGATGTCGCCGAGCTTGCAGGTCAGCGTGAAGTTCAACCCACGACGAAGCGTCTCGACATCGAAAGAGAACGGCAGGCCTGGCGGCGCGCCGCGCAGATAGGGGTCGTGGGGTCGCAACGCGCGAACGAGCGCCGCGAGATTCTCCGGACTCCGCTCGTAGACGATGTCGAGATCCTGCGTCAGCCGAGCCGAGCCATGTGCGGTCGCCGCTGCGCCGCCGACCAGAATGAAACGCACTCTCTCGTTGGTCAGCACCCGGAGCAGGGCAGCGAAGTCGATCATCGCGCCCGCCGTCCTGCGGCGGCCAGCTCCTCTGCGAACTGCTGCAGCGCGATGAGTTGTCGAAATCGCTCGTCCGGACTGAGCGCGAGATTCTTGCGGATCAAGGTTCGGTCGATGTCGCGCATGTAGGCACGCACGACTGGATCGGCTTCCAGCGCTTCATCCGCGTTGTGTTCGGCGGTCACGGCGATGTCGGCGCTCCGCAGGCAAACCAGGCTCGGGCATCGATGCCCCCGATTCGTTCGCTCGCGATGACATCACGCGAGATCATCTCCGGCGTCGGCACGAATCCCCCTCCGCGGCTCAGCCGATCGACCCTCATCGGCTGATAGGTCAGAGCCTGGTCGTCGGGCGACATCGAGATCAGCTCGAGAAGCTTCGCGACGTCGTCCACGCTGATGCGCCCCTTGGCGTAGGCGCTGCCGGCACGGCCGACTTGCTTGGCCAAGGCTGGCGCGGGCATTGGCTACTCCGGCAGGACCGAGCTTCCTGCTTCGGACGGACTATACCGCGTATCGGTAGCCCGGGCGGCGGGCTTGGACCGGAGGAGGGGATAGGAAGAAGAAGCGCCCTTTCGCCCCTCGAGTTCCGGCAACGGCCGTTCTGTAGCGTCCTCTCCGGCGAACGATCGGGCCTCCGAGGAGCTGAGAATGGGCCTCTTGGGGGCTGAAGGCTCACAAGAAGCGCGGAAAAAAGCGCTAGATCGCGGGTTTGGATCGGGTGCCGCGCTCGGCGTGACAATCTGAGTGACTACTCTTAGAGTAGTTGCATGGATTATCGCGTGGAAGAGCTCGCGAAGGCTTCGGAGCTGCCGGTCGACACGATCCGCTTCTACCAGGGCAAGGGACTTCTGCCCTCGCCCAGGCGCGTCGGGCGGATCGCCTTTTACGACGACCGGCACCTCGACCGGCTGAGACGGATCCGCACGCTGGTCGGCGAGGGCTACACGCTCGCGCTGGTGCGCAAGATCCTCGACTCCCCCGAAGTGCCGGCCCCGGACTCCGAGCCGCTCCGCGCCGCGTTGCTCGAGAAGTCGGTCGGTACGCGCTCGTTCAGCCGCCGCGAGCTCGCCGCCGAGGCGGGCATGCCCGAGGCGTTGCTCACCGCCGCCGAGGCGGCGGGGCTCTTTCAGCCGATCGTGGTCGGAGGCGAGGCGCGCTACGGAGAGTCGGACCTCGAGATGGCGAGTGCCGGCCTCGCGCTTCTCTCGGCCGGCTTCCCGCTCGACGAGTTCCTGAGCGTCGCGGTCGATCACGCGCGCGAGACGCAGGCGCTCGCGGACCGGGCGATCGCGCTCTTCGACCGCCACGTGCGCAAGTCGGGCGGCACCGGCCGTCGCGCGAACGACACGGGCGCGATCACCGAGGCCTTCCGCACGCTGCTTCCGGAAGCCACGCGGCTGGTCGCGTTCTACTTCCAGCGCACGCTCGTGAACCGGGCGCTCGCGCGGCTGGCCGGCGGTGGCGACGACGACGCGCTCGCCGAAGCGCTCGCCGCGACCGAGTCGCCGCGCCTGGAGGTCGCGTGGCGCTAGCTCCCCTTCCCGCGGGCCCCGAGAAGCGCCAGATGGTGCGCGAGATGTTCGACCGCATCGCGCCGCGCTACGACGCGCTCAATCGGGTGATGACCGCGGGCCTCGATCAGCGCTGGCGGCGCACGGCGCTGACGCGGATCGGTGTCGGCCCGGGTGACGCGCTGATCGACGTCGCGTGCGGGACGGGCGACTTCGCCGAGCTCGCGCGCGCGCGCGGCGCACGCGCGGTCGGCATCGACATGGCCGGCGAAATGCTGCGCGGCGCACGGCAGCGAGGTGCCTGCTCCGCGCTCGTTCAGGCCGACGCGACCGCGCTCCCGTTCCGAAGCGGGTGCGCGAGCGTCGTGACCTGCGGATTCGCGCTGCGGAACTTCGAGACGCTGGCCGAGCCCTTCGCCGAGATGGCGCGCGTACTCGCGCCGGGTGGTCGCCTCGCGTTGCTCGAGGTCGATCGGCCGAAGAGCACGCTCGTCCGTGCCGGACACGCGCTGTACTTCGACCGCGTCGTGCCGTGGATCGGCGGAATGCTCTCCGATCGCGAAGCCTATGCGTACCTGCCGCGCTCGGTCGCCTATCTGCCGGAAGAGGCGGAGCTGCTGGGACTGATCGAACGCGCGGGCTTCACGCGCGTGACTCGGTGGCCACTCGGATTCGGCGCGGTCCAGCTGATCACGGCTGCCCGCTCCGGCAAGAACGGCGCGTGACTGCTCTCGGCGTCGCCGAACGCGCTTCGCTTCGGGGCTTCCTGGCGGACGTGCGCGACGACGCCTCGCGGGCCGGCCGGCCGCTGATCGCCGTCTGGCGCGCGCGGGGGACGTCCCCGGCCGCCGGCGAACCTCTCGACCACTTTCCGCTCGATCTCGACGAGCCCCACTTCGCCCTCGAGCTCGCCTCCCGCGGGATCTCGATCTGCGCCGCGGGCGAGGTCGCGGCCGTCGAGACCCGCGGCCCGGATCGCTTCTCCGCGGCCGAGCGCGCGGCGCACGCGCTCTTCGCAGACGTGCGCGTGGGAGGCGACGCCGCGCTCGATCCCCCGCGCGTTGCGGGACCGATCCTCGTCGGGGGCTTCGCCTTCGACGACGAGCCGCGCGCGACCGGTGCCTGGCGTGACTTCCCGGCACTTCGCTTCTGGCTTCCGCAATCGCTGCTCGCGCGCGTCGGGGCGCAAACCTGGCGAACCCTCGCCCTCCGCGTCGAGCCCGAGAGCGACCCCGAGCAGGCGCTTCTCGCGCTCGATGCCCGGCTCGAAGCGCGCGAACGGGAGTCGGTCGGCGCATCGTGCAGCGCCGCGCCGAGCTTCCGCGTCGCCGCAGACCGGACCCCCGAAGCGTACGCTGCAACCGTCACACGCGCGCTCGACTCGATCCACGAGGGCGAATTCGAGAAGGTCGTCGTCGCTCGCTCGTGCACGCTGCACGGCGAAGACGGCTTCGACCGGACGAAGCTGCTGCGCGGCCTGCGCGCGCAGCACCCGGCCTGTTGCGTGTTCGCAGTCGGCCAGAAGGGCGCGACCTTCGTCGGCGCGTCTCCGGAGCGGCTCGTGCGGCGGATGGACACGCACGTGCGCACGAGCGTGATCGCGGGCTCGGCGCCGCGGGGACGAACGCCCGAAGAGGACGAGCGGCTCGGCCGCTCGCTCTGCGAATCCAAGAAGGAGCAGACGGAGCACGCGATCGTGCGGCGCGCGGTCCGGGAGTCGCTCGCCCCGCTCTGCGCTTCGCTTGCGGTACCCGAATCCCCGGCCCTGCTCCGGCTCGACGGGATCCAGCACCTGCACACGCCCGTAGACGCCGAGCTTCGCGATGCTCGCACCGGCCTGCTCGCGCTCGCGGCGTCGCTGCACCCGACGCCCGCGGTGGGTGGAGCTCCGCGCGACGTTTCACTCGCCTGGCTCGGCGCGAACGAATCTCTCGAGCGCGGCTGGTACGCCGGCGGCATCGGCTGGCTGGCGCCGGACGGAGACGGGGAGCTCACGGTCGCGCTTCGTTCGGCACTGCTGCGCGGCGGAGAGGCGACGCTCTTCGCGGGTGCCGGCGTCGTCGAGGGATCGACCCCCGCCGGGGAGCTCGCCGAGACGCGGCTCAAGCTTCGGACGCTGCTCACCGGCCTGCTGGAGATCTGAACGTGGCGACGGCAGTCGCGAATCCGGTCGCGCGCGCGGCCAACCGAAATCACGCATACGCGGCGGCGCTCTTCGAAGAGCTCGTCCGCACCGGGGTGACACACGCCTGTGTCTGCCCCGGCTCGCGCTCGACGCCGCTTGCCGCCGCGGCCGCGCACGCCCGGGGCCTGCGCGTCTGGTCGCACGTCGACGAGCGCTCCGCCGCGTTCTTCGCGCTCGGCCTGGCGAAGGCGGAGCGCGCCCCGGTGGCGCTCGTCTGCACCTCCGGCACCGCTGCGGCCAACTTCCTGCCCGCCGTCGTCGAAGCGAGTCAGACAGGGGTACCTCTCGTCGTGCTCACCGCGGATCGTCCGATCGAGCTGAGAGACTGGGGCGCGGCGCAGACGATCGACCAGGTGCGGCTCTTCGGTCCGTACGCGCGCTGGTACGCCGAGGAGCCGGCGCCCGAGCCCGGCGGCGCTGCGCTTCGCCGCGCGCGCGCCCTCGCCTGTCGCGCGGTCGCCGTCGCGACCGGACAGCCGCCCGGCCCCGTTCATCTGAACCTTCCGTTTCGCGAGCCGCTCGAGCCGACGCGCGTGGCCGATGATCTTCCCGATTCCGATCCCGTCGCGCTCGACGGCCGTGCGCCGGCCGCGTACCTGCGCGTGGAGTCGGCGCGGCCGCTTCCGCCCGCGGCGCTGGTCGAGCGCCTGGCCGAGGCGATCGCACGCACACCGAACGGTGTGATCGTGTCCGGCCCCCACGACGCAGAGCCGGGGTTCTGCGACGCGGTCGCGCGGCTCGCACGCGACGCCCGATGGCCGATCCTCGCCGAGCCGACGTCACAGCTGCGCTGCGGTCCGCACGTGAAATCCGCTCCGCTCGTCGCCGCGCACGATCCGCTGCTTCGCGACGGCCGGTTCGCGGCCGAGAACGCACCCGCGCTGGTGCTGCGACTCGGTGCGCCTCTGACGAGCAGGCCGATCGCCCGCTGGCTGGATCGCCACTCCGCTCACGAGAGCTGGATCGCGGATCCCGACGGCCGCTTCGCCGACCCCACGCGAAGCGCGAGCGAGCTCCTGCGCTTCGATCCGACGCTGATCTGCGACGCGCTCGCCGACGCGCTCGCCCGCCGGCCCGCACGACCCGAATCGGATTGGCTGGCGCGCTTTCTGGAGGCCGACCGCGCGGCGCGCGCGGCGCTCGACTCCGCTCTCGCCGCCGATCCGGCGCTCTCCGAGCCACGGCTGGTGATCGAGCTCGCGCGCGCGCTTCCCGATGGCGCGGCGCTCTTCGTCTCGAACAGCATGCCCGTCCGGGATCTCGACTCGTTCCTGCCGCCGAGCGAGAAGCGCCTGCGCGTACTCTGCAATCGCGGAGCGAACGGCATCGACGGAATCGTGTCGAGCGCGCTCGGTGCGAGTGCCGCGTTGCCCGGCCCGCTCGCGCTGCTGACGGGCGACCTGGCCTTCCTTCACGACCTCGGCGGGCTGCTCGCCGCGAAGCGGCACGGTCTGGATGCGACGATCGTGGTCGTGAACAACGACGGAGGCGGGATCTTCCGCTTCCTGCCCGTGGCCTCGCACCGCGACGCCGTCGATTTCGACGCGCTCTTCACCACGCCGCACGGGCTGGATCTGGCGCGCGCGGCTGCGCTCTTCGACGCCCGCTACACCCGCGCGCGCGACTGGGCGGACGTTCGCCACGCGCTCGAAGCGGGGTTCGCCGACGGCGGCTTGCACGTGCTCGAGGTTCGCGTCGACGCCGACGCGAACGTCGCGCATCACGCCGCGCTCTGGGCTGCGGTCTCGGCCGCGCTCGCGCGAGGGACACCACCCGCATGAGCCGCGAAGAGATGTACGTAGAGATCGCCGGGGCGCGCCTGCACTTTTCGCTGGAGGGATCGGGCGAGACGCTCGTCCTCCTGCACGGGTTCACCGGCTCTTCGGAGTCGATGGCTCCGCTCGCGACGGACCTCGCGCGCGATCACCGCGTGGTTTCGATCGACCTGCTCGGTCACGGTCGCTCGGACGCGCCGAACGATGTGGAGCGCTACCGCATGGAGGCCTGCGTCGGGGACGTCGTCGGCGTGCTCGACGCGCTCGGATCCGAGCGCGCACATCTGCTCGGCTACTCGATGGGAGGGCGCGTCGCGCTGGCGCTCGCGGTCCGCCATCCCGATCGAATCGCGTCGGCCGTGCTGATTGGTGCTTCCGCCGGGCTCGACGAGCCCGAAGCCCGGTCCGAGCGAAGGCGTACAGACGAAGCCCTCGCGCGCTCGATCGAAACGGAGGGCGTCGAGAGGTTCGTCGAGCGCTGGACCGCGCTGCCGCTCTTCGCCTCGCAGGCGCGTCTTCCCGCGCGCGCGCGCGACGAAGCGCGCACGCAGCGGCTCACGAACCGGGCGAACGGTCTCGCCGGCTCGCTGCGCGGGCTCGGCACCGGCTCACAGCCGCCGCTTCACGAGCTGCTGCAGCACTGCCCGGTGCCCCTGCTCTTCCTGGCCGGAGAGGACGACGCGAAGTTCCGCGCGATCGCGCGAGACCTCGCCTCGCTCGCCGCTCACGGCGTTCACGAAGTCATCGAGAGAGCCGGTCACGCCGCTCAGCTCGAGAACCCTGGCGCGGTGATCGCGCACGCGCGGCGCTTCACGGCCGCGCACCCAACCCACGACGAAGAGAGGAAAACGATGCCCCCGCTGCCACGCATCCCCGATTGGAAGGCCGTCCGCGGCTACGAAGACATCCGGCTCGAGAAGGCCGAGCGGATCGCGAAGATCACGATCTGTCGTCCGGAGGTGCGAAACGCGTTTCGTCCCAAGACGATCATCGAGCTTCTCGACGCGTTCGCGCTCGTGCGCGAGGACCCCGAAGTCGGCGTCGTGCTCTTCACCGGCGAGGGAGATCTCGCCTTCTGCTCCGGTGGCGACCAGCGCGTGCGCGGCGAGGCCGGCTACGTCGGAGACGACGGCGTTCCGCGTCTCAACGTCCTCGACCTGCAGAAGGTGATCCGCTCTCTGCCCAAGCCCGTGATCGCGCTCGTCGCGGGCTACGCGATCGGCGGCGGACACGTGCTTCACGTCGTGTGCGACCTCACGATCGCAGCCGACAACGCGCGCTTCGGGCAGACCGGGCCGCGCGTCGGCAGCTTCGACGGCGGCTTCGGCTCGTCGTACCTCGCGCGCATCATCGGACAGAAGAAGGCGCGCGAGATCTGGTACCTGTGCCGGCAGTACGACGCCGAGCAGGCGCGGGAGATGGGGCTCGTGAACACCGTCGTCCCGCTCGCCGATCTCGAGGCGACCGGTGTCGAGTGGGCGCGCGAGATCTGTGGACACAGTCCGCTCGCGATCCGCTGTCTCAAGTCCGCGTTCAACGCCGATTGCGACGGCCAGGCCGGAATCCAGGAGCTCGCCGGCAACGCGACGCTGCTCTTCTACATGAGCCAGGAGGCGCAGGAGGGACGCGACGCGTACCTCGAAAAGCGCGCGCCCGCGTTCGAGAAGCAACCGTGGCGTCCGTGAATGCGATGCACGGGTTTTCGCGGAAGCGCGACGCGTGGCTGCTCGCCACGCGGCCGCGCACGCTCGTTGCCGGGCTGGTGCCGATCGCCGTGGGCACGGCGATCGCCGCCGCGGAGGGGGTGTCGCGTCCCGGTGTAGCCCTGCTCGCCGCGCTGACGGCGCTCCTGCTGCAGATCAGCGCGAACCTCGCGAACGACGTCTTCGACTTCGAGCGCGGCGCCGACGACGAGACCCGGCTCGGGCCGCCGCGCGCGGTCGCGACGGGGTTGCTCTCCGCGCGCGAGGTCCGCCGGGGAACGGCGATCGCGGCCACGGCTTCGGCACTCGCCGGCAGCGGCCTGGTCTGGATCGGCGGCTGGCCGGTCGCGCTCGCGGGCGCCGCTTCGATCGTCGTCGCCCTCGCCTACACGGGAGGGCCGTGGCCGCTGGGCTATCACGGTCTCGGCGATCTGTGCACGTTCCTGTTCTTCGGCGTCGTCGGCGTGGCGGGCTCGTACTACGTCCAGGCCGGCGCGCTCTCACCGCTCGCGCTCGCGGCGTCGATCCCGATCGGGTGCCTGGTGACGGCGATTCTGGTGGTGAACAACGTCCGCGATCTCGAGAGCGACGCACGTGTCGGAAAGCGGACCCTGGCCGTGCGCATGGGCCGGCGGGCGACTCGGGTGTACTTCGCCGCGCTGCTCGGTGCGGCATATCTCTGCGCGCTCGTGCTCGGATTCAGCTACGGCGCACCGCGCGCGGCGCTGTTTCCACTGGCGACCGTGGTGCTCGCGCTTCCGCTGCTGCGCACGGTGACGAACGAGAGCGATGGTCCGGCGCTCAACGCCGCGCTCGCCGGCACCGCACGACTGGCCGGAGCCTTCGGGCTGCTCTTCGCGGCCGGCTGGATCGCGTGAAGATCGCCCGGGCGGTGCTCACGCCGATCCGCCTGCGGTTGCGCGCTCCGCTCGCGACCGCCCACGGCCCGATGCGTGCGCGCACCGGCGTCCTGGTCGCGCTCCACGACGAAGGCGGTCACGTCGGATTCGGCGAGGCGACACCGATCGCGGGCTTCGGCGCGGAGACCCGCGAGCACGGCCTCGCCGCGCTCGAACGGTTGGCACGTCGAGCCGTCGACGGTTGCGGGAGCGACCTCGACGCGCGCCTCGACGCGCTGGACCACGCGGAAGCCGCAGCACCGTACGCGCGCTTCGCGTTCGAGACGGCCCTGCTCGACCTCGAAGCGCAGCGGCGCGGCGTCACGCTCGCAGCTCTGCTCACCCCCGCTCCGGAGAAGCCACGCGAGGTCGTGGCGGTGAACGCGTTGATCTCCGCGACCGAGGCGAGCGCGGTGGCTCGCGAGGCGCTTCGCGCCGTTCGCGCCGGGTTCGGCACGCTCAAGCTCAAGGTCGCGCGCTTTGCGCTCGAGGCCGAGGTTCCGTGCGTGGCGGCTCTGCGTTCGGCCGTCGCCCGTGATGTGCGTCTTCGCCTCGACGCGAACGGAGGCTGGGCGCGGGACGAGGCGCTGCGCGCGCTCGACGCGTTCGCGAAGTTCGCGCCGGAGCTCGTCGAGCAACCCGTTCCTGCGGATGCGCTCGACGACCTCGCCTTCGTCCGGGCGCGATCGCCGATTCCGATCGCGGCCGACGAATCGCTCGCCGATGCGGAGCGCGCCGCACGCGTCATCGAAACCCGTGCCGCGGATTGGCTCGTCCTGAAGCCCGGCCCGATCGGCGGATTGCGCGCGGGCGCGAGGCTCGCCGATCGCGCCCGCGACGCCGGAATCGGCGTCTTCGTCACGAGCGGGCTCGACGGCGTGGTCGCGCGGGTCGCCGCGCTCGCGCTCGCCGCGGCTCTCCCCGGGGGCATGCCCGCCTGCGGGCTCGCCACCGGCTCTCTGCTCGCCGACGACCTCGCGCGCGGGTCCCGGCCGACCTTCGGCGCGCTCGCTGTGCCGGCGTTGTCTGGGCTCGGTGTGCGCCCGCTTCGGAGAACCGTCGAGCGTCGTCGCGACGGGGAGACCCTCGAGATCGCGGGGGCCGGTTCGTGAAGCCCTGGCTCGAGGCCCGCGCCGCGCTCGCGCCCGATCAACCGGCGCTGACACTGAACGGCGTGACCCTCACGTTCGGGGCACTCGCATCACGCGCGCGCGACGCCGCGCTGCGCCTGCGCGCGCTCGGCGTGCGTGAGGGAGATCTGGTCGCGACGCTGCTTCCGAACGGTCTGCCGTTCGTCGAGCTCGTGCACGCACTGCCCCTCTGCGGAGCGGCGCTGATGCCGCTGAACGTGCGACTGACGCCGCGCGAGCTCGCCTTCCAGCTCGAGGATGCGCGGCCCGCGCTGTTGGTCCACGCGGGTGGCGCGCTCGCGGAGAACGCGCGAACGGCGGCACCGAGAGATCTCCGGCGCGTGGCCGTCGGACCGTGCGATGCGCCGCTGCTTTCCGGGGTCGCCCCGGCCGCGCGCGGGACCGCAGCGCTCCGCGATGCGATCGACCTCGAAGCGACCGGTGCGATTCTCTACACGTCCGGCACGACGGGTACGCCGAAGGGCGCCGAGCTGCCGTTCTCGAGCCTGCTCTGGAGCGCGATCGGATCAGCGTTCCACCTCGGCGTCGTCCCCGGCGAGCGCTGGCTCGCGTGCCTGCCGCTGTTTCACGTCGGCGGGCTCTCGATCCTCGTGCGCAGCGTGCTCTCCGGGAGTGAAGTCGTCGTGCACGAGCAGTTCTCGCCCCGAGACGTCGCGCGCTCGCTGGTGGAGGAACGCGTGGGACTCGTCTCGCTGGTCCCGCTGATGCTCGAACGGCTGCTCGACGCATGGGGCGCGCATCCCGCACCATCGACACTCCGATGTGTACTTCTCGGCGGCGCCGCTGCGCCGAAACCGCTCGTCGAACGCGCGCGCGCTCTCGGCTTTCCGATCGCCAGCACGTACGGCCTGAGCGAGGCGGCCTCGCAGGTCGCGACCCTGCCGCTCCACGAGGTCGGCCTGCGAGCCGACGTCGTCGGAAAGCCGCTCTTCTGCACCGAGATCCGCATCGCCGACGAATCCGGCGCAGCGCTTCCGCCGGACACGCCGGGCGAGATCCTGGTTCGCGGGCCCACGCTGATGCGCGGCTACCTGCGGCGTCCCGACGAAACCGCACGCACGCTCCGCGGCGGCTGGCTCCACACCGGTGACGTCGGCACGCTCGACGCCGAAGGCTTCCTGCGCGTGCTCGACCGCCGCGCGGACCTGATCGTCTCGGGCGGCGAGAACGTGTACCCGGCCGAGGTCGAAGCGATCCTGCTCGCCCATCCCGACGTCGCCGAGGCGGCCGTGATCGGAATGCCCGACTCGAGCTTCGGCCAGCGCGTCGCGGCCTTCATCGTTCCGTGCGACTCCGGGTCGGCGACCGACTCCGATCTCGAGCGCTTCTGCCGCGAGCGTCTGGCGGGTTACAAGATCCCGCGCGCGTTCCATCGGCTGACCGAGCTGCCGCGAAACGCCTCGGGAAAGATCCTGCGCCGCGCGCTCGCCGACCGGTTCGCGAGCGCCGAAGCGATCCGCTAGATCGCGCCCTGTTCGCGCAGCTCCGCGATCTCGGGTGCCGAGTAGCCGAGCTCGCCGAGAACTTCCTCGGTGTGCTCGCCGAGCAGAGGAGCGCGCGTGCGGATTCCCGCGTCGTTCGCCGAGAAGCGCACGGGCGTTTCGGAGATCGGCGCTGCGATCGGCAGTCCGGGGAACCCGACGTCGCGCAGGGGGATAGGAAGAAGAAGCGCCCTTTCGCCCCTCGGGTTCCGGCAACGGCCGTTCTGTAACGTCCTCTCCGGCGAACGATCGGGCCTCCGAGGAGCTGAGAATGGGCCTCTTGGGGGCTGCCGAGCCAGGCGAACGGCCTTCCGCCTTCCAGTCTCCGACCGCACGCGAATCATCTACTGTTGGCTCGATGCCATTCGACGCGCTTGGTCGAGCGCGGGCCGTCCGGGCTTGTCAGCGCCATCGCAGATCTTCAGCAGCGCAACAGAGTACATGCGAGCCTTCTCCGGATCACCGGCGAGCGAGGCCGACCGGGCGGCACCGAACAAGGCGCGGAACCGGTTCGGTTCCTTCTCGAGCGTGCCCTCGAACTCCTTCAGCGCATCGGCAGGCTGGTCCAACTCCAGCAGCATCTCACCGAGGAGTTCGCGCGCAGGCGCCAGCGGGCCCGGCGTCACGGCTGACTTCTCCGTGCCGTCTTCCATCGCCGCGGCTACGCGCATCTCGGCGAGCGCTTCTGCCTTGCGCCCTTCGACGAGCGCCAGCCAGGCCGACGCCGAACGACTCTGGATCTCCGTCTGCTCGGCCCAATAGGCTTCCTTCTTCTTCGTGAGCCGACCCTCGATCGTGGTCAGCGCGTCGATCGCCGACCGCGTAGCGGCAGCGTCCCCCATGCGCGCCGCGCCGAGCGCCTTCGCGAAGAAGGTCAGCGCGTCAGCGTATGGATAGTCGCTCGGCTCCGGCACTAGCTTCGCGGCGTCGGCCCATGCGCCGCGTTCGAGCGCGTAGCGCGCAGGGATGGCGGCCAGCGCGAAGACGCCAGCGGAGCCTGGTGCGGCTGACGCCACAGCATCAGGGTCGAAGCGAGCCTTCACATCGGGCAGCGCGCCGAGGATTTCCCGCGCCGCTCCGTCCTGCCCAGTCTGGAGGTATGCGTACGTCCGGTAGTCCAGGGTGTGCAGCTCTTCGGCGGTCGAACCCAGGCGCTTCGCGACGGCACCCGATGCAATGTTCGCGTCGATCGATGCCTGCCAGTAGCCGAGGCGTGTGAACGTATGCGAAGGCATGTGGAGCGCGTGCGGCGCCGCCGGGGCGATCTTCCCGTAGCACCATGCCGCGTCGAGCGCGCGGTCCGCGAGCGACGGCACATCGTAGCTGTGGATGATGTAGTGCGAGATGCCCGGATGATCCGGCTGGCTCTTCGCGAGCTTCTCGAGGATCGCGCCCGCCTTCAGAAGGTCCGCGTACGTCTTGTCGGCCGGCGATGCGGCGGCTGCGAGCGACAGCGCATAGAAGATCGACGCCTCGGTGTCGTCCGGGTTGGCCTCTGCGACCCTCGCCATCGCGTCCTGATACGCGAGCACGCGCGTGCGTTGATCGATCGTCTCGGCACGGGCGTAGAGCTGCGAAACCGCGTCGACATAGGCACGCTCCCGCTCGGTCTTCAGCCCGATGCTTCTAGCGCGATCCACGGCGTCGCGCCCCTGCTGCAGCGGCGCCAGCGGACGAACGCCGGCAGCGAACGGATTGCCCCACCGACTGAGCGCGATGCCCCACTCCGCCATCGCGCAGGACGGATCGATGTCGACGGCTGCGTTGAACCCCGCGATCGCCGGCCCGAACTCGAAGGAGTGAAGCAAAGCGACCGCACGGTCGAACAGTGGCCGAGCAGCCGCGCTGCAGGACGTCGCAAAGCTGACGGTCCCGAGCTTCTCCTCAGCCGACGGCCCGCCCCCGTGCTCTTGCGCAAGCGTGACGGTGGCGAGGAGTAGTGGGAGGATCACGGCGAGTGGAACGGACCGCAGAAAGGCCATGTGCTGAACTCCCGGTGGAGGTTTGGCTCCATGATCTCCCTTCTCGGGCCGCTTCGCTCTTCCTTTGCGCGTGGCCGGCGTCGAACTGGGTTCACCGGCCGAGACCTCCAGCGCCTGGGTAACCTCGGGCGGGTGGATCGCTGCGAGCAGGAACATCCGTCCGCCGCACCGCGGGCACGCTACGTCCAGCAAACGCTCGATCGCGAACGAACTGACTGGCGCCCCCGGCAGGATTCGAACCTACGACGCACGGTTTGGGAAGCTGATCGAACGGCCGCGAGGACGCTCCAGGTAACCCGCGAGCTCACCGTATCTGGGGATAGGAAGAAGAAGCGCCCTTTCGCCCCTCGAGTTTCGGCAACGGCCGTTCTGTAACGTCCTCTCCGGCGATCGATCGGGCCTCCGAGGAGCTGAGAATGGGCCTCTTGGGGGCTGGGAATTCAAGCGGCCGTGCGAGCCGCGCGGCGGCGCGGGTACGGCGGGCCGGGGTCGCCGACGGGGAGTGCGCTCGGGCCGCGCGGGTCCGGTGGCAGTGGCGGTGGGTCAGTCGGTAGGCGGCGGTGCGAAGTCGTCGGCCGGCGCTGCGAGCTCGAAGTCGGGTTCGAGGACGAGGTCAGCGGAGCGGGCCGCGGCGGTCGGGGGTCCGCGGCTCGCGAGTCCGAGACAGCGGAGGATCGCGGCGATGATCTCGGGCTGCTCGATGGCGGCGATCACGCGCATGCGACCGCCGCAGGAGGGACACTCGAGCACGTCGCGCGCGAAGACGCGCTGAATGAGTGCGGACCAGAGATCGTTCGCCGCTCCGCCCGCGCCCGGTGGTATTCTGGGTCGCGGTGACCAGATCCCCCCTGACCTTCAATCCCGTTGCTGTTGCACTGACTGCTGCTGTCCTGCTGCTCGTGCCCGTGCGCGCCAGCGCGGCGGTGTTCTCGGTCGACAGCACCGCGGACGCTGTGGATGCGAATCCCGGGGACGGGATCTGTGCAGCAGTAGGCGGCGAGTGCACGCTGCGCGCGGCGGTACTCGAGTCGAACCAGACTCTCGGACCCGACGAGATCACGATCCCGGCCGGGAGCTACGTCCTGACGGTCGCAGGACAACCCGAGGACGACGGCCTCTCGGGCGATCTCGACGTTCTCGACGACGTGATCATTCGCGGGGCCGGTGCGACCTCGACAGTGATCGATGCTGCGGGAGCAGAAGCCGTGATCTCGATTGGTGGAACAGATGTGACGATCAGAGATCTGACTCTGACGCGCGGTTCCAGCGGGCTCAATGTCTCAACCGCCGTCCAATCGAGATCGTACGCGGTATCTGACTGCATCATCGAACACAATTCCGAGGCAGGGATTCGACTCTCTCACACGGGTCCGAACCAGCCGGACACACTCGCCGTTGTTCGAACTGCGATTCGCGACAACGGCGGGAACGGCATCTGGGTTCCCTTTTGGTCCGTAAATTTGGCGGTCGAGGATAGCGTGATCAGTCGGAACTCCGGCGCTGGTATCGATATCTTCTTCTCGATAGGTGGCACCACGAGCGTGCGAAGCACCGTCATCGAGGACAATCAGGGTTCGGGGATCAGGGTCTCCGATACGGGCGTCATCGTCGAAGACACCATTGTGCGCCGAAATGGCATGGAGGGGATCGCCAGCTGGGAGGGCGGAGTCCGCGCCACCAGGGTCTGGATCGACGAGAACACCGGTTTGGGCATTCGCGCCGGCGGCGGTTTTACTCTCGATGACAGCGCTGTCACGCGGAACGGCGTCGGTGGGATCGAGTGTTTGGGATTTTGCAGTCTTCACGTGCGTAGTTCGACGATTAGTGGAAACAGCGGCGGAATCGTCGGCGGCGTCCACGTTACGAATACATATTCCGGATCTCAAATTCACAACAGCTCGATCGTCGGGAACAGCGGCTCGTCCGTAGGTGGCGTTTCACGTGGGTACCTTGGCGGAATCGCGATCTTCGGATCGATCATTGCCGGGAACACAACTCCATCCGGTCCGAGCGACTGCGGGGCGACCACAGCCGAGCCTGGACTGATTCCGTTCAACGGTGGGAACCTGGTCGGAAACTCTTCCGGCTGCGACTTCACGTCAACCGCGACGGACCAGATCGGCACCGCCGCAAATCCGATCGACCCGATGTTGGGCCCCCTCGCGATGAACGGCGGCGCTACGCCGACACACTCTCTGCTCCCCGGCAGCCCGGCGCTCGATGCGGGATCGGAGACCTGCCCCGCGACGGACCAGCGTGGCGCCAGCCGCCCGTTCGACGGCGACGGGGACGGTATCGGCGCTTGCGACGCCGGCGCATACGAGGCCTCGGACTTCGACAGCGACGCGGTCGGAGACCTGATCGACAACTGTCCGCTCGCTCCGAATCCGACGCAGCTCGACGCCGACGGCGACGGAACCGGCGACGCTTGCAACGACGAGCTCGACGCGGACGGCGACGAGTGGGCCGACACGCTCGACAACTGCGCCGCGATCCCCAATCCCGACCAGCTCGACCCCGACGGCGATGGGCTCGGTACCGTGTGCGACCCGTTCCCGCTCGATCCCGACAACGAGCAGGCGCAGTGCGAAGCCGACCTCGGTGTGCGCGGTGAAGAGCTCGAAGTGTGCTCCGTCGATCTCGATCAGTGCCTCGCGCAGCTCGCCGTGCCCTCGGTCCTGCTCGAGACCGCCGGGATGGGTCTCGAAGGCGAGAACTTCCAACACTTCGGGGTGAACGGTCAGCAGTTCGTGGGGGCGCGCTTCCAGGTCCTCGCGCCGGCGTACACGGGGAGCGTCGGGGCACACATCGTCGAAACCTACCCCGAGTGGAGCGGTGCGCCGGGTGGCTTGTTCGCGGCGATCGTCCGGCTCTCCGGACCCGACGACTTTCCGAACTCTTTCGAGCTCTCGACGAGTGATGTGGTCGGATCCGCGCTTCTTCCCTTGCCGATCCCGGGCAACTCGACCGAAGTCGCGGCCGATCTTGCAGTGCCGCTCGACGCGGGCTGGTATGCGCTCGTGCTCGGAAGCGGCCGCCTCGGAGCCACCGGCGGCGGCGCGATCACGCTCAACAATCCAGTGGTCGCCTCCCCGTCGGCGTTCATCGGTTTCGTGGGGTCACAGGCGTGGTCGCAGGACGCCGGCCTGCTGCTCGGCGCGCGCCTCTTCGTGCGCACCGAGGCCGTCGACCTGCTCTCGTGTCAGAATGATCTCTCGCTCTGCGAGATGACGCTGATCGAGGGCAACGGTGACGTGAACGGCGACGGCGTCTCTGACGTGGTCGACAGCGTGATGTTCCGTCGCTGGCTCGCGGGGTATCCGAACCCGTAGACCGCTCGACGCAGCGATTCTCCATGCGCTCGAGACGGATCGCTAGCGAAGGACAAGCGCCGCGGGTGATGTTCCGCGTCCCCAGGAGACTTCGGTTTCTCGCGGTCCCGCGACCGACCCGCTGTCCATTTGCCGCTATCGCGACGGCATCTACGGCGCCGACCTGCTCGCCGCGGCGGTCGCTTCACCGACTGCGATCGCCTCTCGATACGAGCTCGAGTCCGCCAGCGGCTTCGCGGCCGCGCCGCAACGGCACGCGCCACAGGCGCGCATCTACGACCATCCGACGCGCGTGCTGGAACGCTACCCGCTGCTGCGCAAGCTCGCCGACGAGGGCCTGAACGCCTTCGCGGTGACGCGCTTCGACGCCGACGAGCGCCCGCAGCGCTATCCGGTCTTCATCCGCCTCGAAGACGATTGTCAGCGGCGTTGCTCGTCCTCGACATGCGAGGTTCCGCGGCATATGGCGGGCTTGCGCGGCGACGGAACCACGGCAGCTTGTGTTGCGCGGTCCGTCCCCGCGGACGCCACTCGGTGGAGTCGCTTGCATGGCGACAGATCGGCGCGCAGGCTCAGGCGGTCTGATGTTCGACGAGATTGGCACCTGGACCGAGATCAAGCTCGAGATCCTGCAGAAGTACCTGCCGGCATACACGAAGATCCTCGCAAGGCGAACCGGCCTTCGCTTCGCGTATGTCGACGCCTTCGCTGGTTCTGGCGTACACCGAGCTCGACGCACCGGCGAGCTGGTGCCCGGCAGTCCGATGCGCGCGCTGAAGACGGTGCCGCCGTTTCATCGTCAGTGGTGGATCGACCTGGATGGCGACAAGGTCGATCAGCTACGAGCGCTGCCCGAGGTTCAGGCTCGCGGTGAGGTCGAAGTGGTGACGGGCGATGCGAACGAGGTCCTCCTCGAGCGAGTATTCCCCCACCTTCGATACGAGGACTACTGGCGCGCGCTTTGCTTGCTCGACCCATACGGACTTCACCTGGACTGGGGAGTGATCGAGACAGCGGGCAGGATGAAGTCGATCGAGATCTTCATCAATTTTCCGATCATGGACGCGAACCGGAACGCGCTCTGGACCCAGGCGGATCGAGTGACCGACGAAGCACGAGCACGGATGACGGCGATCTGGGGTGACGACTCTTGGCGGCGCGTTGCCTACTCGGAACAAGGAACGCTCTTCGGCGCAGCGGAGGCCGTGAAGCTGGGGAACCGCGAGGTCGTGGCCGCGTTTCGCAATCGCCTCTCGAGCGTCGCTGGATTCAAATTCGTCCCGCAGCCGCTTCCGATGCGAAACTCCAGCAATGCCGACGTGTACTACTTGTTCTTCGCATCGCAGAACGCGGTCGGCGGACGGATCGTCGAGGAAATCATGGCGAAGTACCGGGGCCGGGGGGTCGTTTAGATGGCGAAGTCCTCGATCGAATGGACCGAATCGACCTGGAACCCGGTGACCGGATGCACGAAGGTGAGCCCAGGCTGCAAGCGCTGCTATGCCGAGCGCATGGCGCGGCGCCTGCAGGCGATGGGGCAACCCAACTACCGCAATGGGTTCTCGTTGACGCTTCAGCCGCACATGCTCGAGCTGCCGCTGCGCTGGCGGAAACCGATGCGGATCTTCGTCAATTCGATGAGCGACCTCCTCCACGAGGACGTTCCACTCGAGTACGTCCAGCGCGTGTTCGAGGTGATGCGGCTCGCGCACTGGCATCGCTTCCAGGTGCTGACCAAACGCGCCGAGCGGCTTCGCGAGGTAGACCACGCAGTCGACTGGCCGCCCAACGTATGGATGGGCGTCAGCGTCGAGCTCGCCAAGCACGACTCCCGGATCGAGAGTCTTCGCCGCGTCGGCGCCCATGTGAAGTTCCTCTCGCTCGAACCGCTCCTCGGGCCGCTTCCGAGTCTCCAGCTGGACGGAATCGACTGGGTGATCGTAGGAGGAGAGTCGGGACCTGGCGCCCGTCCGATGGACCCGGCGTGGGTTCTTGACATCCGGGATCAGTGCGAGAGCTCTGGAACGGCCTTCTTCTTCAAGCAGTGGGGAGGCCCGAACAAGAAGCTCACGGGACGACTCTTGGAGGGACGGAGCTGGGACGCGCTGCCAGCATTGTGACTACCATGGGGATAGGAAGAAGAAGCGCCCTTTCGCCCCTCGAGTTTCGGCAACGGCCGTT
>JBBDXF010000004.1:142244-206319 GCA_040902485.1 Myxococcota bacterium
TCTCCGGCGATCGATCGGGCCTCCGAGGAGCTGAGAATGGGCCTCTTGGGGGCTGCTGCCGCTCCCCGTCGAGCCCTTCCAGTTCTACCGCTTCGGCACCCGCACCGTGCACCTCGACGGCGCCGTCGAGGTAGAGGGCGCCTACTACCACCTCCCGCCCGGCTGGCTCGGGCGACGGGTGGCCGTGCAGTGGGACGGCTTCCACGTGCGCGTGCTCGATCCCGCGACGGGAGCCCTAGTGCGCGAGCACATCCGCCAGAAGCGGGGTCACCGTCGCATGCGCGACGAGGACCGGCCGCCGCGGACGCCGACGACGACGGTGGCGCTGCTCGCGCGGGCCCTCGCCGCAGGCCCCCACATCGGGGCGCTCTGCGAGGCCATCCACCGCCAGGACGGCGAGGCCGGGGTGCGCCGGATCCTGGGCGTGCTCGCCCTCGTCCGCCGCCATGGCCCGCGCCGGGTCGAGGAAGCCTGCGAGGAAGCCCTCGAGCTCGCCGTGCCGACCTACTGCGATCACCCGCTACACGGGGCGACAAGGGACGCCAGCTCCGCGGCCCGTGCCGCCCTATCGCGGACTTGAGAGGGCCTGCGCCGGCGATGAGATCGACCTCGCGGGTCTCGTGGCCGCCTGGAGGGACGGGGGCTTATCCACGGCCGCAACCGTCTCCGACCGCTGCCTCACCGGCCCGAGGCCGATGCTGTCTCGCGCGCGCAGGTTCAATCGGTAGAACCTCAAAAACTCCGTCTGAAAGCGTGCCGCCAGAGCCGGGTCGTTCAGGATTACAACGCTCTCGAAGTTCCGCTCGAATCCGCTCGCCGACCAGTTGGCGCTTCCAAAGATTACCGAGGGTGAGGTGCCCTCCCCGCTCAGTCCATCGACGATGGCAAATTTAGAGTGGAGCTTCCGGTAGAGCTTCGACACTTGCACAGCTCGAGTGCCATCAAGTCCCTCCAAGTCCTCAAAGAACTTCCTCGCTTCCAGACTCACCTCTTCAGCTGCCCCGAGAAAGCTCTTGTAGAAGCGAGCGTCTACTATTCCGTGCACCGCGACGCTGTGATCCTTCGCTACTCGAAAAATTGAGCCAGCGAGAACTGGATCCGTGAACGCAAACATCTCAAAGGAGATGCTCCTTTGGGCGCTGGCAAGGCGCTCGGCGATCCGCTCCCGAACCGGGGCACCGTCAGAGGGAAGGAAGAATCCCTCGATCCGGAATCCGCATTCCTCCGTAGAGAATGAACCGCCGGTCGTCCGCTCTGCGCGCGGTGTCACCTCAGCGTCGACTACCTGCTGGTTCCCATCCCAGAGCCTGTCGAACTCCCGAGCAAATGCGCTCGCTACTGACTTGCTCTTGATCCTGAGTGCCGCCTGTCGGTGCCCTAGAACCCTTCCGCTTCGCTCATCGAATACGGAGCCGAAAGCGCCGCTCGTCGTGTAGTTATAGCTTCCGATATGGACTACTTCACCGTCGGCCACCATGAACTTGTGGTGCATGCGGCTCGTACTGGGAGCCCGGTACCGGCCTGTGCCGTTCTCGGTCGCGAGTCGTGCGAATCCCCTCGCGACGACCGGAGCATCGATCACAACGTCACCAGACCACCAAACCGCCCGGGGCAAATCGCTTGGCGTCGGGGGCAGCCTGTATCGCGTGCGCACGCGCGGCGCCGCCTCCACTGCTTCGACCGGCGATTCCGCGGCCACGCTAGCATCATCCGCGGTGCCGTATTGGCCGTCGCGGCCGCGCACGAGGTGCTCAAGCATCAAGCGTTGGGCAAAGGCGCGCTCGACCTTGTCCGACTCCGTGAGCACGTCCTTCAGGCGTTCGGCGTTGTCGACGATTACGCGGACATCAACTCCTCTAGATGCGGCGTCGACGATCGCATCGACGATGTCTGGTCTGTCGATCTCATAGACGGCGACGCTGAGAGTACTTTTGGCGGCCAATACTACGTCCACGACCGAATCGACGAGCGGACTGCGCCTAGGGCTGCCGGCAGATCCATCATCTCCGCTCTGGAAGTACGATTTGATGTCGCATTCGGCGCCTGCGCTGGGTGCCACGGCCGCACCGAGCCCGATGAGTAGCCCCGTAAGGAGGGCAGCGAATCCCAGCGCGGGCCGGCTTAGTCGCACGAGCCCATCGCTTCAGCCGGCACCGCGAGCCGCTCGAAGTAGCGCTCGAACTCAATCTGGAAAGCGGCCACGGCGCCGCTGTCGCCTATCAGATACGCACTCTCGACGTTGGCGCCGAAGCCCGCTCGAGTGAAATTCGCAGATCCTGTCAGCACAACCGCATCGGACTCCGCTTCGATGATCATGAACTTGTGGTGAAAGCGGTGTGTAAGCGCTCCTGAAGAGAAAGTGTCACTGTTCGTTGTGATATATCGAACAGTCGCGCCCGAACCTCTAAGGCCGCTGTACCAGTCACGGTCTTCCTCCGGCAGCGGCCCGCGGCACGCATCATCATCGGTTACGACCTGAAGGAGAGCGCCGTGGTGCATCGCTGCTTTGAGTAGCCGAGCGATCAGTGGGTTCCCGGCGTTGTATCCTGCAAGTCGAATTCTCCGAGCGCGTCCGAGGTGAAATCCGAGGATGGACAGAAGCTCTTCAGTCTCGGTGGGAAGGACGAACAAGTCGATAGATGCATCCACCTCCCTGGGAAGATCCCGATGATGAACACAGACCTGGTACTGACCGCTGAATGCGTCTCGGCTGTCCTCATCATCATTCAGCCTTTCGAGAGCCTCCAAGAGACAGTGGTGCCGAGCGATCAAGGGATCCGATGCAGCAGCGTGGTAGAAACCGTAGTTCTCAAAGTTGGCAGTGTTGTAGTTCCTCGCGGAGTGGCTCCGAAAGCGAGTAGATAGGCGGAAGTTCCCGCTCGTGAACATCAAGCCGTAGCTTTCTCCTCCATCGTACTCCGCAAGCACTACCTTTGGATGAAATGCGTAGTTAGCGTCGTGCGGGCTCTGCGCGAGTAGGTCATGCGCGAGATCGTTGGGAGCCAGGACCTTCTCGGAAAGCCTCTGTCGCAGCAACGCGATGCTCGCACTGTCGGTTGCGACTCTGAGCGGCATCGATCTCGTGCTGTAGGTATCGACGAGGAGATCGACGAAACCCTCGCCGAGGTAGTACGACATCGCTGCGATCCTGGTGACGGATTCTCTTGAGACGAGGTCCTCCACCATCTCGGCGAGCGGCAGATTCGCCTCGTACGTATTCCTCCAGTCGTCTAGCGAGTCACAATGGACGTCAGCGATTCCTCGAGGGGACAGGCCGCAGGTTGGGCGAGTGAATCGGATGTCCAACGATGCAGCAGTAGCAGTACCGGAGCCGCAGGCGATGACCGCCGTCACGGCTAACCAAAGCACTTCGAGCGTACGCACCCGATTCAACACGGACGCTAGTAGCAGTCGAATGCATCGGAAATCGCGTCACCGAGATCCGAGAAGAAATCCGCTACCGATTGGTCCCAGTCCACATCCTTGTACAGTCCGGCATCCATCGCCGGGGGTGCCAATTCGCCACCGACGTGGATCCCCCAGTCGTCCCCAACTGGGATGTTGATCTGTCCGCGTTCTGCGTCGATCTCAATGCCCCCGGGAAGCCGGAGGCCGTCGTCAAGAGAGTCGTCATCAATCCCAGGAAAGTCGGGTAGATCCGGGTCCTTGTAGTCTGGGTAGAGGTCGATGTCGAAGATTGGCCCATCGTCCGCACGAAGGAGCGAAAGGCTAGTCGTGGCTCGCGGCACGTGCATCACCTCGAAGAAGGGCGCCCCCTCCCAGCGAACGTTGTCCCGAAAACCGCGTCGGCTCGCTTCAACCCCGTGCTCCGGCGAGAGCGACTTACTCGCGGATGCGATGGGCGTTCCCGTCGGGAACACCTGAGTTACGACGGGCTTCTCGAGGTACGCCCCGAGTTCCTCGCCCCGCTCGCGCAGAAGCTTCAAAAGCTGGAGAAAGGCAATCCTGGTCGCAACATAGGTCCGATTGGCCGTCCCGATGAGCTTTAGAATCTTGCGGTGTTCGTTGGCGTACTCAGAATAGTCAGGAAGGTCACCAAAGGCTTGGTACTCCCGTCGGATCGTATCGACTGTTGTTGCGAAGCGATTGCCGTACTGCTTGATGAAGGCCCGATAGCTCCGCGCAAGTGAGAGGTCGAGACCACTGCCAAATCGCGTATCAATCTCGACAAACGGGTTTAAGAACTTGTGGAAGAGGTTCCAAAGCCCAAGGACCTCGCTAAGCGCGGGCTCAGGATGTTGCTTGTAGTACCACTGCAAGAAATGGTTCGTCGGAAGCACTTCTATCGACCGTTCGGTGAGTTCTGCGAAGTCCCTGATCGTAGTCATTCTTTAGCCTCCGAATCGGTGGATGACAGACGACCGCATAATATCCCGGCGAGTCCAGCAGGGGTTCTTGGGCGCTCACGGGGCAGGTGTCAAGCGACATCCGGAACTGACCCCCTGGCGACATGAGGAATTGACCCCCCTCCGTTCCTTCCGTTCCTGAACTTCACCCAACGGGGGTTCGGGGGCGGGGCCCCCGTCCCCCCGGTCTCCGTCTTGCCGGGGTTGTCGACGCCATTCGGTGTCATGGCGATGCCGCCTTCCGAGGGTTCGTGAGGTCGCTCTCGGGCACGATGCCGGCGCGGCGCTTCTCGCGCAGCCGATAGCTGTCGCCGCGGATCGTGAGCACGTGGCTGTGGTGCAGCAGTCGGTCGAGGATGGCCGTCGCGACGACCGGATCTCCGAACACGCTGCCCCACTCGCCGACGGCGCGGTTGCTCGTGACGAGCAGGCTCCCGCGCTCGTAGCGACGCGAGACGAGCTGAAAGAACAGATGCGCCGCGTCGGGCTGGAACGGCAGGTAGCCGAGCTCGTCGACGATCAAGAGCTTCGGCTTGGTGTAGTGGGTGAGCTTCTCCTCGAGCTTGCCCTCGCTGTGCGCTGATCGAGCAACGCGTAGGCGACCGCTACATCGCCGGCGTCCGCCTGCGCGAGCGCTGGACCTACCAAGGGAGCTCGCGCGGTCCGAGCGATGCCGGGCGACAGGTGCAGGCGGCGAGCGCCAGCGCGGGGTGAGTCAGTGAACCGATTCACACGCTCGTGTGATCGGCCGGCGGGCGAGCGGCACCGGCAGCGCGCGGCTCGGCAGCCTGCGAACGGACGTAGTGACGCTTCGACTGGGATGGGCAAAGGGCCGGAGCCAACGAATCGAAGCATGGCAGCCGTTTCGAGCAAGCCATCACCGCGTCCGATGATCCGTTCGCGCTCTTGGCTCCAGACGTCGCGCCCGCGACGGGCGCCGAGGAGGGACTCTGGCTGATTGGCGAAGCGGACCTCCGCGTCCTCGTGGTGGTGTTTGCAGTCCGTGAAGTCGATATCAAGCGAGCAGAGGAGTTCCCCTATTCAGCGAGCTCAGCGAGTCTCCCGGAGAGGCTCGCCAACAAGCGAGCGACCCGTGGGCGTCCCGCCAAAGGTGCACAGAAGTACCGCCCGGTCTCGATCCGACTGCGTCCCAGGGTGATCGCCCGGGCACGGCGCGAAGCGACGCGCCGTCGGCTACCAGACCTTGGTCAACGAGGCGCTGCTCGAGGCGAAGGGTTGAGCGCTCGCGCAAGTGGTCCGCGACGCGCTGACTAGAACACGATCAGGTTGTCGCGGTGGATGACCTCGTCGCCGTTCGAGTAGCCGAGCACTTCCGCGATCTTCGAGGTCTTCTGACCCTGTATTCGGCTCAGTTCACGCGCGTCGTAGGAAACCAAGCCGCGCGCGACCTCTTCACCGTCCGGTGTCAAGCACGCGACCAGATCGCCCACGCCGAAGCGCCCCGAGACCGCCGTCACGCCCGCGGGCAGCAGACTCGCGCGTCGCTCGCGCAGTGCGCGAACCGCCCCCGCGTCGAGCGAGAGCCTGCCGCGCGGCTTGAGCGTGAAGGCGATCCAGTGCTTGCGCGACGAGAGGGATTCCTCGGCGGCCCGTACGAGCGTGCCCAGGTCTTCGCCGCCGAGGATGCGCTGCAGGATGTTGCGCGCGCGGCCGTCCGCGATCACGGTCGGCACGCCGAAGCGGCTGGCGGCGCGCGCTGCGAGCAGCTTCGAGCGCATGCCGCCGGTGCCGAGCGCACTGCCTTCGCCGCCGGCGATCGCGAGCAGCTTCGCGGTCACCTCGGGAACCTCGGAGATGCGCTGTGCGCCGGCGGCGCCCGGATCGCGATCGTGCAGGCCGTCGATGTCGGTGAGCAGGATCAAGAGATCCGCGCCGCAGGTGTTCACGACCTGCGCGGCGAGCTGATCGTTGTCGCCGAAGCGCAGCTCCTCGGTGGCGACCGAGTCGTTCTCGTTGATCAGCGGAACCACGCCGTCGACGAGCAGCTGCGCGAGCGTGCGGCGCGCGTTCAGGAAGCGCTCGCGATCCGCGAAGCCGGCGTGGTCGAGCAGCATCTGGCCGACCAGCAGGCCCTGGCTCGCGAACGCGCGCTCGAAGCGCCGGCACAGGTCGATCTGGCCGACGGCCGCGGCGGCCTGCTTGCCGGGAATCGAGCGCGGCCGCTCGGCGAGCCCGAGCCGGCGCGTGCCGAGCCCGACCGCGCCCGACGCGACCAGCACGATCGCGCGCCGGGCCTTGATCTCGGCGGCGATCTGTTTCGCGAACGAGGCGAAGCGGCGCGACTGGACCGCGTCACCGACCGGTGTCAGCAGCGACGTGCCGATCTTCACCACCACGCGCTTGGCGCGCGCGAGCTCGCGGCGGCTCATCGGCGGGCGACTTCACGCGCGAGCAGCTGCACCAGCGCCTCGATCCCCTCGCCGGTCGCGGCCGAGATCCAGCGCGGCTCAATGCCGCGCGCGCGCAGGCCCTCCTCGACGAGCTTGCGTTCGGCGGGATCGGAAATCAGGTCGGCCTTGGAGATGCAGACGATCTCGGGGCGCTTGGCGAGGTCGTCGGAGTACGCTTCGAGCTCCTCGCGCAGCGCTTCGTAGTCGCCCGGGCAGCTGCGCTCGGGATCGCCGCCGGAAAGCCGAGGCTCCGGGTCGAGCAGGTGCACGAGCAGGCGCGTGCGCTCGACGTGGCGCAGGAAGCGGTGGCCGAGCCCGGCGCCGCGGTGCGCGCCCGGGATCAGGCCCGGAATGTCGGCGATCACGAAGCGCGCGCCGCCCGACTCGACCATGCCCAGGTGCGGGTGCAGCGTGGTGAACGGATAGCTCGCGATTTTCGGGCGCGCGGCGGAGACGCGCGAGATCAGCGTCGACTTGCCCGCGTTCGGGAAGCCGAGCAGGCCCACGTCGGCCAGCACCTTCAGCTCGAGCCGCAGCCAGCGCTCCTCGCCCGGCGTGCCCGGCTCGACGGTGATCGGGGCCTGGTTCGTGGGCGTGGCGAAGCAGGCGTTGCCGCGCCCGCCCTTGCCGCCCCGGGCCGCGAGCCAGGTCTGGCCCTGCTCGACCAGCTCCACCAGCAGCGCGCGGGTCGCGTCGTCCTTCACGACCGTGCCGAGCGGCACACGGATCACGACGTCCTCGCCGCCGCGCCCGTCCTTGCGCCCGCCCGAGCCGTGCTTGCCGCGCTCGGCCTTGTAGAACTTGCGCCCGTGGGTATCGAGGAGCGTGGCCAGCGAGTTGTCCGCCTCGAGGCTCACCGACCCGCCGCGCCCGCCGGTCCCGCCGTCGGGTCCGCCGCGCGGCACGTACTTCTCACGCCAGAAGGAGCAGCAGCCGCGCCCGCCGTCGCCGCTCTGCACGTGGATGCGGCACTCGTCGATGAAGTCCGGGGAGGACATGACGGCGGATGATAGCCGCCCCGCAGGGCGGGGCGTTCGATCCCGGACCTAGGCGTCCACCACCGAAGCGCGCTTCTGATTCCGGCTATCCGTGAACTTCACGATCCCGTCGCGCAGCGCGAACAGTGTGAAGTCCCGGCCCATGCCGACGCCGCGACCCGGGTGGATGACCGAGCCGACCTGGCGAACGATGATGCCGCCGGCGCGGATCGGCTCGCCGGCGTAGACCTTGGTGCCGCGCCGCTGCGAGTTGCTGTCGCGGCCGTTGCTGGTGCTGCCCTGACCTTTCTTGTGCGCCATGACGTCCCCTCAGGCCTCGATCGAATCGATCTTCACCCGGGTGAAGTGCTGGCGGTGGCCTTTGGTCAGGCGATATCGCTTGCGGCGCTTGAACTTGAAGATGCGGAGCTTCGGGCCGGAAGCATCGCCCTGGATGGTCGCGACGACCTTGGCGCCGGCGACCAGCGGCTTGCCGAAGGTGAGCGAGTCACCGCCGATCATCAGGACCTCGGCGAGCTCGATGCGCTGGCCCGGCTCGCCGTCGATCAGGTCGAGATCGACCAGATCGCCCGGCTGGACCCGGACCTGCTTTCCACCTGTTCTGACGACCGCGTACATGGGGTGCCGCACTTTACCTGTTTCCGGTTGCGGGTCAACCAGACCGCGCGGTCGCTAGAGGCGCGCGGAAGCCTGCTTCAGCGCCTGGCGCGCGCCCTCGACGATTTCGCGCAGCACCTCTGCGGCCGGGCGCACGGCGTCGATCATGCCGATGCCCTGACCCGCAAAGCCGGGCACGATGTCGGCGCGGCCGGCCGCCATGCCCGCCGCCAGCACCGGGCCCGAGACCATGCTCTGGAACGGCATCGGCAGCGCCTCGAGCCCGCTCTCGGCCCAGGCCTGGGTCCACTTGCTGCGGATCAGGCGCGCGGGCTTTCCGGTCACGCAGCGCGAGACGATCGTGTTCTCCTCGTCGCTCGCGACGATCGCCTGCTTCTGGAAGTCGGTGATGCCGGCCTCGCGGGTGGCCAGGAACGCCGAGCCGATCCAGGCGCCGGCCGCGCCCAGCATCATCACCGCCGCGAGGCCGCGGCCGTCGCTGATGCCGCCCGCGCCGAGCACCGGGATCGGCGCGACCGCGTCGACCACCTGCGGCACCAGCGCCATGGTTCCGACCGGCGAGTTGTGTCCGCCGGCGTCGTGACCCTGCGCGACGATGATGTCGACGCCGCTCGCCGCGACCTTGCGCGCGTGGCGCACCGCGCCGACCACCGCCATCACGATCGTGCCGTTCTTGCGCAGGCGCGGAATCCACGGCCCGGGATCGCCCAGGCCCGCGGCATACACCGGAACGCGTTGCTCGATCACGACCTCCATCTGCGCCTCGAAGAAGTCCTTCGAGAACGTCGGGCGGCGCCCCTCTCCGCCGCCCTGCGGCGCGGGCGGCGGCTCGGGCTTCGCGAGGCCCTCGCGCACCATGAACTCGCGTGCGAAGGCCTGCAGCTGCGGCAGACGCTCGAGCGGCGACGGGCCTTTGCTCGGATCGGCCTTCTCGCGCCGCACCGACGCGGGCAGCAGCGTGTCGACGCCGAACGGCTTGTCGGTGAGCCGGCGCGTCTCCGCGATCCACTTGCGCAGCTCGTCCGGCTGGCAGGCGGCGGCGCCGAGGATGCCGAGCCCGCCGGCGTTCGAGACCGCCGCCACGAGCCGCGGCGTGCTCGCGCCGCCCATGCCGGCGAGCACGACCGGCACCTCGATACCGAGCAGGTCGCAGATCGAAGTCGGAAGAGTCATCGCTCGCCTCCGTGGCCGTGGGCCGCTTCGCGATGGTGTCATGCGGCCCGCGGCAGGTGCAATCGGCTGGACCCGCCGCGATAGTTTGCGGCGAGAATTGCCGACCCATGAGGCGGCAGATGACGTGCATGCGACGCGCAGCGCTCTTGTTTTGCTCCAGCCTGTGTCTGGCGACGCTGGCCACGGCCGTCGCACGCGCCGACGGCGGGGCGCCCGTGCGCATCCGCGACGTGCGGGTGGGCGACCATTCGGGCTTCGAGCGCCTCGTGATCGAGCTCGACGCCGACACCGACGTGGTGTGGGAGAACGGGCCGGAGCCCGGCGAGGAGAGCTTCTACATCGCCGCCGCGCCGCAGCAGCGCAGCCGCGTGATCGTGACCCAGCTCCCGCACATCGGCACCGTCTCGGTGACCCAGATGAAGGGCGGCACGCACGTGGCGGTCGAGCCGCGCGCGCGGCGCGTGCGCGCCTACGTGCTGCTCGGTCCGCCGCGCGTGGTGGTCGATTTCTCGGCGCCCGCGAAGGGCGAGTTCGCGGCCCCCGCCGGCGCGCGCGCGCTGGAGCCCGCGACCACGATCGGACCGCTGGTGCTCGACGAGCCGGAGCCCGAGCCGGCGCCGACACCGGAGCCGGAGCCCGTCGAGATCGTCGAGCCCGAACCCGAGGTCGAACCGGTGCCGGCGCCCGAGCCGATGAAGGCGGCTGAGCCCGCGCCGACGCTCGAACCCGCGGCGACGGTCGAGCCCACACCCGTGCCCGCTCCCGAACCCGCGCCGACAGCAGAGCCGGCGCCGCTGCCCGAGCCCGCAGCGGCCGCCGAGCCCGAGCCCGCGCCGAAGCCGCAGCCCGAGCCGGCGCCCGTCGCGAAGCCGGCACTGCCCGCTCCGATGGCCACGACCGCCGAGTCCGACGGCGGCGGGTTTCCGTACGGACTCGCGCTCGCGGCGCTGCTCGGACTCGCGCTCGTGATCGCTGCGGGCGTGCTGCTCGCGCGCCGCCGCGCCGAGCGCGTCGAGCCGGTGGTGCGCGCGTGGACGCCCCCCGACGAAGACGACGACCTGCCCGCGACGCGCGTCGACGAGATCTCGCCCGCCGAGATCCTCGCCGCCGGCGATCACGAGGCCATGCTCGAGAAGCGCCTCGACGAGGAGGTGCGCGCGCGGCTCGAGCTCGAGCAGCGCTTCGCGGGCGCGAACGAGGAGCTCAAGGTCCTGCGCGATCGCCTCCACCGGCTCGAGCGCCGGCGCGAGGGCGGAGCGAGCTAGGCCGGATGCGCGGGAACTTCGTCCGCGAGTGCCGCCGCTCCGAACGCGCCGCAGTACGCGCCCGCGTCGAGGAAGTGCGGCTGCGCGCCGTAGGCCTGCGTGACCCAGCGCAAGATCTCGCGCAGCTCCGGGTTCTGGATCAGCGTCGAGCCGCAGTAGACGACCGCCTGGGCGGCGTGGCTGCGCGCGAGCGTGCCGCAGATCAGCGCGATGTTCTCGCCGAGCATGCCCATCAGCGCGTGCGCGAGGTCGGCGGGCTCGCGCGACTCGAGCTTCGCGAAGCTCGCGGCATTGAGATCGAGCGGCAGCGGAATCTCGCCGCCGGGATAGATGTCGCCGACCAGCAGGTCCACGCGCCGCCGGTCGCCGCGCGCGGCGAGCGCGCAGATCTCGTCGAAGGTCTCGACGCCCAGCAGCAGCCGCCCGAGTCCGAGCAGCGTGCCGCCGCCGAGCGCGCTGCCGCCCACGCGCAGCGCCCGGCCGCGATCGAGCGAGAGCACGGACGTGCCCGTACCGAGCGACACCAGCAGGTAGTGCGGCGGCAGGTCCAGCCCCTCGCGCGCGGCGAGCAGCGGCGCACCGCGCGCCCAGGCCGCGAACTCCGGCACCGTGTGCACGCGCACACCGCCCAGCTCGCGCGAAAGCCGCGTGGCGCCGCCGCCGGTCGCGATCACGCGTTCGGGCTTCCAGTCGTGCAGGCACGCGCGCACGCCGTGCAGGTCGGACGCGGGAAATTTCGCGAACGCGAAGGAGGTCTCACCGGGGAGCACGAGCTTGCACAAACTCGCGCCGGCATCGACGCCGACCGCGGGATTTCCCGGCTTCCCCGCGGGGTTTCCGCGCATCGGGTTGGACATACGCGGCGCAGAGTATCACCCTGCGGAACGCCCCGCCGAAGCGCGGAAGGTTAGGAGCGCACCGGATGTACACCGGGTTCTACGGCCTGCGCGAGAAGCCGTTTTCGCTCGCGCCCGACCCTCGGTACCTGTTCCTGTCCGCGTCGCACCGCGAGGCGCTCGCCCATCTCCTGTACGGGATCGAAGAGGGGGAGGGCTTCATCGAGGTGATCGGTCAGGTCGGCACCGGCAAGACCACGCTGTGCCGGACGCTGCTCGGCCGCATCGGCCACGACGCCGAGATCGCCTACATCTTCAATCCGAGCCCGAGCGAGGTGGAGCTGCTCTCCGCGATCAACCGCGAGTTCGGCCTGCCCACGGCCGTGCGCACGCGCACGGAGCTGCTCGACTCGCTGAACCACTTCCTGCTCGAGAAGAACGCGGCCGGCCGGCGCGTGCTGCTGGTGATCGACGAAGCGCAGAACCTCGACCCGTCCGTGCTCGAGCAGGTGCGTCTGCTCTCGAACCTCGAGACCGATCGCGCGAAGCTGCTGCAGATCGTGCTGATCGGGCAGCCTGAGCTCGAGGAGAACCTGGCGCGAACCGATCTGCGCCAGCTGCGCCAGCGCATCACCGTGCGCTGGAGCCTGCGGCCGCTCTCGCGCCCCGAGGTGGGCGAGTATCTCGAGCACCGCCTGAACGTGGCGGGCGCCGCCGATCCGAAGCTCTTCACGCCGGGCGCGGTGCGCGCCATGACGCGCATCTCGCGCGGGGTGCCGCGCCTGATCAACGCCGTCGCCGATCGCGCGTTGCTCGCGGCCTACACCGAAGGGAGTCGCAAGGTCGAGGCGAAGCTCGTGCGCCGCGCTGCGCGCGAGCTGCCCGCGACGGAGCTCTCGGGCTTCCGCGAGCTCACCGGCCTGCGCGTCGGGATCGCGCTCGGACTGGTGGCCGCGGGGCTCGTGTTCGGCCTGGCCGTCACGGCCTTCGCGCCGCGCGCGCCGAGCTCCGCCGTGCCGGCCGAGGACGCGGCCGCGACCATGTCGATCGCGCCGGTCTCGTCCGCGCCCGCGCCGTTCGCGCAGGTCGAGGCGCTCGGCGGCAGCGCGAGCGCCGCCGCCGCGCTCGAATCGCTGCTCGGCACCTGGGGCTATGACAAGTCGATCGGCGCGCCGCTCGAGCCCGAGGCGTTCCCGGACGCGGTGCGCGCGGTCGCGCCGCTTTCCGTGCTGTCGCTGCGCGGCACGCCGCAGATGCTCGCGAGTCTCGACCTGCCCGCCGTGCTCGAGCTCGAGCCGCGCGCCGGCGAGCGCCGCTACGTGGCGCTGCTGGGCCTGGACGAGCAGGGCGGCGCGCTGATCGGCTACGCGGGCGAGGAGATCGAGATCGGCCGCGCCGAGCTCGAGCGCACCTGGACCGGACGGACGTACTACCTGTGGACGAACTTCGAGTCGGTGCCCGTGCTCTCGTCGGGCATGAAGGGCGGCGCGGTGCGCTGGCTGCAGGCGCGGCTCGCCGAGCTCGACTACCTGCAGGTCGGCGATCCGACCGAGGAGTTCGACGAGCTCACCACCCGCGCGGTGCGCGCGTTCCAGGGCGCGAACGGGCTCGAGCCGTCGGGGCAGGTCGGGCCCGAGACCCTGATCGCGCTGTACCAGGCGCTCGACTACACCACGCCCCGACTGTTCGCGCTCGAGGACGCGCCGTGAGCACGATTCTCGACGCGCTGCGCAAGCTGCAGCGCGAGCGCGCTGCACAGAGTCCCGCCAAGGACCTGCGTGGCTCGATCACGCACGAGGGCGCGGCGGCTCGCAGGCGACGCCGCGGCGGCGGCTCGCGCGGGATCGCGTTCCTGCTCGCGCTGCTCGCGGTCGGCGGCGGTGGCTACGTGTTGTACGCGAGCGGCCAGGTCCCGGCGCTGCTCGAGCGCTTCGCGTCGAGCGACGGCGGCGCGACCGACGAGGAGTTTGCGGCCGCGGAGCGCGAGCTGGCGGAGCGCGAGGCGGCCGCCGTCAGCGCGCAAGCGGAGCAAGCGCCGCTCTCGGAGCAGGCGCCACGAACGCCCGCCGCGGGTCCGCCGCGACGGCCGCGCTCGGTGCGCGCACAGCCGCCGGCAAGCGAAGCGGCGCCGCGGGCCGAGAGCCCGGAGATCCTGGCCGAGCGCGCGCGACTCGAGGCCGCGCTCGCGAACGCGCGCGCGGCGCAGGAAGCTCAGCGCGCCGAGATCGCCGCGGCCACGGCCCCGACCGGCCCGAGCCCGAGGCCGGCGGATGCCGCGAACGCTGCGAGTGCTTCGAGTGCGCCGAACGCAGCGGCCGCAGCCGCGCCCGCTCCGACACCCGCGCCGAAGCGCGTCGTCGCCAAGCGCAAGCCGCCCGTCCCCGCCAAACCCGCGGAGCCGGTCGTCAGCGAGGCCGCTGCGCCGCCGAAGCCGCAGGCCGCGCCGACACCGACAGCGAAGCCGGCGCCCGCGCCCCGAACCGAAGCGCCCACCGCGCGCCCGACGTCGCGCGCCGCCGACGAGCCCGCGCCGTCGTCGAGCTCGTTCCCCGAGGTGCGCGTCGAGAGCATCCGCTGGCATCCGACGCCGGAGCGGCGTGTCGCGAGCCTGCAGTTCGAACGACAGAGCGCGCCGGAGGCCCGCGAGGGCGACATCGTCGCGGGCGTGCTCGTCTATCGGATCGATCCGGGCTCGATCGAGCTGCGCGTCGGCAGCGCGCAGCTCACCGTCGCGCCGGGACCTTGAGCGCGAAGGTCGGGGCCGAGCTCGAGCTCGCGATCGAGCGGCTGGCCGCGGGCGGAGACGGGGTCGCGCACGCGGACGGGCTGACCGTGTTCGTGCCGCTCGCCGCGCCCGGCGATCGCGTGCGCACGCGGGTGACGCGCGTCGAGCGCCGCTTCGCGCGCGCCGAGATCGAGGCCGTGATCGCCCCCGGGCCTTCGCGTCGCGAGCCGCCCTGCGTGTACTACGGACGTTGCGGCGGCTGCAGCTGGCTGCACCTCGACGAGGCCGAGCAGTCGCGCGCGCGGAGCGCGATCGTGCGCGAGGCGCTCGAGCGGATCGCGCGCGCCGAGAACCTGCCGGAGTTCGAGCACGTCGCGAGTCCGGCCGCGCTCGCCTACCGCTCGCGCGCGCGCGTCGCGCACGCGCGCGGCCGCGTCGGCTTCCGCGCGCGCGCCTCGCACGACGTGGTCGACGTCGAGCACTGCGCGGTGCTCGACGCCGCGACCGAGACGGAGCTCTTGCGCGTGCGCGCCAGTCGGCCGCGCGGCGAGGGCGAGCTCGAGATCCGCGGCTACGGCGATCGCATCGAGCTCGGAGGGAGCCGGCTCCTGATCGGTATCTCAGCGTTTTTCCAAGCGAATCGGCCGCTGTGGGAAGGCTTCCGCGCGCTCGTGGTCGAAGCCTGCGGAAAGGGCGAGCGCGCCTGCGAGCTGTACTGCGGGGTCGGCTTCTACACCCAAGGCCTGTGCGCGAACTTCGCGCGCGTGCTGGCCGTGGAGCGCTCGCCGGCGGCGCGCGACGCGCGCGTGAACACGACCGCGCAGGTGTTCGAGAGCTCGTGCGAGGCGTGGGCTTCGCGCGAGCTCGCTGCGTTCGCACCCGAGCTCGTGCTGCTGAACCCGCCGCGCACCGGCTGTCACCAAAATGTGTCGGACGCGATCCGCACCGCGCGGCCGCGGCGCATCGTGTACGTGTCCTGCGACGCGCCCACGCTCGCGCGCGACGTCGCGCGCCTCGGACCGGACTTTCGCATCGCGCGCGTCGTGGTGCTCGACGCGCTGCCGCAGACGCACCACGTCGAGGTGATCGCGGTCCTCGAATCCGTTTGACACGCCGCGCGCGACGAAAATAGAATCCGCCCGTCGGTGAGAGGCGACGGGTTCGTACCGCGTCGCTCCCCACCGGGTCGGAGAGGCAATCCGTTCAGGGCCCTGCGCTGAAAATCGCAGGGCCCTTTGCCTTTCTTTCTTCAGTGGATCGTCGGCCGATCGTCGTCGGAGCGCTGCTTGCGCTCGAACTCTTCGCGGCGCACGGCGCGCAGGCGGTTGCGCATGCGCATGCGGTGCCAGCGGTACTTGAGCGTGCGCAGACCGAGCACGCGCTGCACCTCGCTGCGGAGCAGGAGCGCGGCCACGACCACGCCGCCGAGATGACCGACCGTGCTCACGTTTCCCTGACCGCCCATCGCGAGCTGGATCGCGAACAAGAATGGAATGAACCAGATCGCGCGCATGGGGATGGGCGGAAACAGCAGCATGATCGTGCGGTCGGGCCAGATCAGGCTGAAGGCGGTGAGCACGCCGTAGATCGCACCCGACGCGCCGAGCGTCGGCATCCACTCGCCGACCAGCGCGTTCCAACCCAGGATGATCAGGCCCGCGCCGGTGCCGCACAGCAGGTAGAAGCGCAGGAAGCGACGCGAGCCCCAGGCCATCTCGAGCTGCCCGCCGAACATCCACAGCGAGAACATGTTGAAGACCAGGTGCCAGGGCGAATCGGTCGAGTGCAGCCACATGTAGGTGAACGGCTCCCAGATGAAGCCGTGCTGGAACACACCGGGCACGCTGACCGCGGCGAACTCGGTGAGCGGGAAGCCGTTGCGGCCGACGACCAGCTGCAGCAGCCAGATCACCGCGCAGGCAATCATGATTCGCTGCACCATCGGCGTCATGCCCGGCATGCCGCCGCCGGAGTACCTGTTCCGCCCGTACACGCTTCGGAGCCTAGGAAATTCGAGGCTGCGCCGCCGGGGCGAGCGCCTCGAGCGCGTGTTCGGCGCCGGCTTCGTCGAGGCCGGCGAGGTCGACGATCGGGAGCGCGAGCCCGAGCTCCTCGCGCAAGCGCGCCAATTTGTCCCGGCAGGCGCGCGGCTCGCCGTACAGGATCGCGCGCTCGACCTCGCCGGCGTCGAGCCCCCGGAACCACGGCGCGTGACGGCGATAGGATCGCGCGGCGGCCTCGAAATCCGCACCCGGCCGCGCGAACACCCAGCACCAGGTGGGCAGCGTGCGGCCCAGCCGCTGGCGCAACGGTTCCAGCCGCTCGCGCAGCGGGGGCACGTTCGCGTCCCAGGCGTCGGCGTGACGGCGCACGACCTCGAGTGCGCGCGCTCCCGCGGCGGAGATCGCGATCGGAACCGGCGCGCTCGGGAGCGTCACGCTCGCGCGCTCGAGCTTTGTGAAGCGGCCGGTCCGCGTCACGACCTCGCCCGCGAGCAGCGCGCGGACCGCGTCGAGCAGCTCGTCGAGGCGCTCGATGCGCTCCTGGCCAGAGGGCTCGGGCAGGCCGAGCCGGTGCGATGCGCGCTTCGCGCCCGCGCCGAACACGCCCACCAGTCGCCCGTGCGCGAGCTCCTGCAACGTCGAAAGACTGCGCGCCAGGAGCAGCGCGTTCCAGAGCAGTGGCACGTGGATCGCGGCGATGCGCGTGTTCGTGGTCGCGAGCACGCTGGCGGCGCTGAGCGCCGTCGCGTCGTAGACCGGGCGGGTCGGACTCGCTTCCGCCAGCGCCGCGTCGCCGTCGACCTGGACCAGGGCGTAGCCGAGCGCGTCGGCGCGCCGCGCCAGCCGCAGCACGGCTTCGAGGCGGAGCCAGTGCCCGGTGAACGCGACGCCGAGCGGCGCCGCCGTCATCGCGCGCCGTGTCGCCGCGCCGCGAAGAAGAGCGCCGCGATCGTCTTGCCGTCCGTGATCTCGCCCGCGTCGATCATCGCGAGCGCGCGGGTGAGCGGGACGACTTCGCTGCGGATCACCTCGTGGTGCTCGTGCGCGGTCTCGCCCTCGGACAGCTCGTAGGCGCAGAACAGGTGGATGCGCTCGTCCGTGAAGCCCGGCGTGGTGAGGATCTCGCCGGTCCGCACGATCCGGCCGGCGCGGTAGCCGGTCTCCTCCGCGAGCTCGCGCTCGGCGCACCGCGCGGGATCCTCGCCGGCGTCGAGCTTGCCTGCGGGCACTTCCCAGATCGTCCCGCCGGCCGCGTGCCGGAACTGGCGCAAGAGCACGATCCGCTCGGCGTCGAGGAACGGCACCACCGCCGCGGCGCCGGGGTGGTGCAGGATCGCGAGCTCCGTGCGCTGCCCGCCCGGCAGCACGACCGTGTCCAGACCGAACGAGCCGACGCTGCCCTCCCAGAGCACGCGCCGCGCGATCAGCCGTACGCGCCCATCGCCTTCGCTCATGCGCCGCGCAGCGTAGCCTAGAATGCGCGGACGATGACGGACCTGCGCGAGCGCTACGAGTCCTATCGCGAAGCGCGCGTGCGGGCTCGGCGGGCCTGGCTCTCGGGCGAGAGCGCGGAGCTCGACTACGAGAAGGCCGACGAGGAGCACCTCGACGTGACCAGCGGCGACGCGCTGCCCGCACTTCTGGCCGCGGCGGCCGCGGCGAGCTTCGCCGACGGTCGCGAGCGGCACGCGCGCCTGGTCGCGGCCGTGCAGGCGTCGGTGGTGGCGCGCGCCACGCGCGAGCTCGCTGCGCGGACACGGGCCCGGCCGGACGTGCCGGCGCTGCACGAGGAGCGGGTCGCGCGCGAGAGCGAGGCGTTGGCGGGGCTCGGCTTCGCGAATGCGCGCGGCTTCGCGGAGTCGTTGCGGCCCGCTGTGGACTACGGCGCCTGGTCCGCGCACGCGGACGCGTTCCTCGCCGCCAGCCGCGCCGCGCACCGCGACGCGCGTGCCGCCCTGCGACCGCTCGCCTGGCACGAGGTCCTGCCGGCGTCGCGCCTGCGCCCGGCCCTCGACTTCGCGCTCGCCGGGCTGCACGTGCCGCTCGAGCGCGCCGTGAGCCTGCGCGTCGACGACGCGGCCGGGTCGAGCCGCCGCGAGTCGGCCTTCGCCGTCGCGCCGCTGGTTCCGCGCGAGGTCTGGCTCGTGTACGCGCCCGACGCCGGCATCCCCGCGCTCGAAGCGCTGTTCGCCGCCGCGGGCGCGGCGCTGCACGCCGCATTCACGTCCGAGTCGCTGCCGATCGAGCGGCGCGCGCTCGGCGATCCCGCGGCCGCGCTGATCTGGCGCCACTTCCTGCCGTGCCTGCTGGCCGATCCGAGCTTCGCCGAAGCCGGACCCGCGGCGGGCCGGGCCGAGGCGTTCGGCGCGGTGCTGCGCGCGCGGCGACTCGAGGCCTCGCGGCGCGCGGCGGCGCTGATCGGCTGCGAGCTCGCGCTCGCGGAGCTCGCGCCCGGCGCCGACCCGCACGGTCTCGAGAGCCTGTACGCCGAGCGTGTCGAGTCCGCGCTCGGCCAGACGCCCGACGAGTCGCAGTTCCTGATCGAGTGCTCGGCGCGGCTCCAGGCCGTGGACGAGCTGCGCGCGACGGCGGTCGCCGCCGAGCTCGTGCGCCACCTGCGCGAGCGCTTCGGCCGGCGCTGGTGGGCGTCGCGCGCGGCCGGCGAGCTCTTGCTCGAGCTCATGCACACCGGCACGACCTATTCGCCCGAGGCGCTCGCGCGCGAGCTCGGCCTCGCGCCGCCAGGCGCGGAGTCGCTCGCTCGCGCGCTAGTCTGAACGGCCATGCCGTGGAAGGAGCAGATGGTTCCAATCGTGGTCGCCGGGGCGGGGCTCACGCTCGAGGGCGTGTGGCAGACGGGCGACCGGCGCGGCGCCGTGATTGCGCCGCCACATCCTTCGTTCGGTGGCAGCCTCGAGCACCCGGTGATCAGCGAGCTCGCCTACGCGCTGTACAAGGCGGGCATCGCCTCGCTGCGCTTCAACTGGCGCGGCGTCGGCGCGAGTCAGGGCGCGATCACGGGCGACGCGCTGGCGGCCGACCAGGACTATCTCGCCGCCGTCGAGCAGGTCCACGAGACGACCGGCGCGCCGGTGATCGCCGCGGGCTACTCGTTCGGCGCGGCGACCGCGCTGCGCGCGGGCCTGCGCGACCCGCGCGTCGCCGAGCTGATCCTGATCGCCCCGCCCGTGCAGATGATCGAGTCGCTCGCGCTCGACGAGTTCCGCGGTCCGGTGCACGTGATCGTCGGCGGGCGCGACGCGTACGCGCCGCTCGGTCCGCTGTCCGCGCTGCTCGAGGGACTGCCGAACGCGAACCTCGACGTGATTCCGAAGGCGGACCACTTCTTCGCGACGCACGGGCTGGCGGAGCTCGTGGAGCTGGTGCGCACCTCCATCTCGTGACTCGTCGCCGTGCTCGGCGACGGCCGGGTCTGGCCACCAGGCGAGCCACGCTTCGCGCTTCGCTTCACCCGACGTTCGCGCACCGCTTCGCGTCGCCGGGCACGTGACTTGCTCCCTCAAAGGGTCTTTCCAGAGGAGCCGTCATGGACGAAGGCATTCTGATTCTCGCGGACCGCGCGTCCGCTGAGCCCTCGGTCGAGCGCGAGCGCAGCTCCGTCGTCGCGGATCGCGAGACCGCCGCCGCGGCGCTGGGCGCGAGCGCCTACCGGGTGATCTGTCTCGACCACGGCTGCGTCGAGTCCACGCTCGCGGACGCGCGCTGGCTGCGGCGGCGCCGCAATCGCCTGCCGGTGATCGCGGTCGTAGACACGGCGGAGGTCGAGCGCGCGTCGGAGCTGTTCGCGTGCGGCGTGCAGGAGATCGTGGTGCGCGACGCCTCCACCCACGCCAGCCTGCGCGCGCGTGTCGACGAGCTGGCGCGCCGCCGCGAGCCCGAGCGCCCGCTGCGCGCTGCGACCGGCATCGTCGCGAAGAGCGCCGGCATGCGCGCGTGTCTGGACCTGGTGCGCAAGGCGCAGGCGAGCGACGCGACCGTGCTCCTGCTCGGCGAGACGGGCACCGGCAAGGAGCTGATCGCACGCGCGCTCCACGACGGCGGGCGCCGTGCGCGCGGGCCGTTCGTGGCGATCAACTGCGCGGCGTTTCCCGAGTCACTGCTCGAGAGCGAGCTGTTCGGCCACGATCGCGGCGCCTTCACCGGCGCGAGCCGCACCCGGCCGGGTCACTTCGTGCAGGCGAACGGCGGCACGCTCTTCCTCGACGAGATCGGCGAGACGTCGCTCGGCTTCCAGGTGAAGCTCTTGCGCGTGCTGCAGGAAGGCGTGGTGCGCGCGCTCGGCGCGCAGCGCGAGACGCACGTGGACGTGCGCATCGTCGCCGCCACCAACCGCGACCTCGCGCGCGAGGTGGACCACGGCCGCTTCCGCCGCGATCTGTACTTCCGACTGAACGTGTTCCCGATCTCGCTCCCGCCGCTGCGCTCGCGCACGGAGGACGTGGTGCCGCTGGTGCTCCAGTTCCTGGCCGCGACCACGGAGCCCACCGAGCTGCGCGAGGTCGCGGCCGACGCGCGCCGGCTGCTCGAGACCTACGCCTGGCCGGGCAACGTGCGCGAGCTCGAGAACGAGGTCGCGCGCATCGTCACGCACGCCGAGGGCGGCACCGAGATCACCGCGCGCATGCTCTCGCCCCAGCTGCGCGGCATCGCGCCCGGCCTGCCGCGCGACGCGCAGAGCGAGACGCTGCGCGAGGCGGTCTCGCGCTTCGAGTCCTGGTACCTCTCCCGCTCGCTCGAGCGCAACGCCAACCGCCGCGTCGTCACCGCGCGCGAGCTCGGCATCACACGCGAGTGCCTGTACAAGAAGCTCAGGCGCTACGGGCTGCAGTAGCGGCGCGTCGGCCCGCGAGCAGCGCGGGGATCAGCACCAGGTTCGCGATCAGGATCAGCATCAGCCCGAGCGTGAGCAGCGTGCCCAGGCTCGAGAGGCCGGGGTGGATCGAGAGCGCGAGCGCGCCGAAGCTCGCGATCGTGGTCAAGGTGCTTTGGATCACCCCGCGCGCGGTGCTGGTGTGGAGCAGCGCGTCGCCGTCGTGATCCGCGTGGCGCCAGCGGTGCACCAAGTGGATGCCGCTGTCGACGCCGATGCCGAGCAGGACGGGCAGCACCAGCACGTTCGCGAAGTTGAAGCGCATGTCCAGCATGACCACGAGCGCGGTCAGCACGAGCGACGCGAGCGCGAGCGGCGCCAGCGCGACCAGCGTGTCGGAGACGCGGCGCCAGAGCACGAGCAGCAGCAGCGTGATCGCGAGCGCCGCGCCGAGCAGCGCCTCGCGGAACGCGCCCATCACCGCGCGCGCGGACTCGACGTTGGTGAGCGCGATCCCGGTCGCGGTCGGCACGTGCGCGACGGTCGTGTCGGCGAAGCGCAGGAGCGCCGCCTCGTCGCGCGAGATGTCCTCGCGCGGAAACGCGTCGACGCGCACGCGGCCGTCGGGTGCGACCGCGCGGCGGACCAGCTCCCTCGGTAGCGCGCGATCGTCGATCAGCACCGCGCCGAGCGCCGTGTGGATCCGGCGCAGCTGCTCCGGCAGCGTGGCGAGCACGTTGCGCTCCAGCCGCTCGAGCGTGGCCTTGCGCCCGGCCTCGTCCAGGCCGTCGAGCGATTCGAGGAAGCGCGTCACCGACGCGCGCAGCGTCGCGAGCGAAGGCGTGGAATCGAGGACCGCCGCGCTCGCGGGGGCACGGATGAAGGCGTTCAGTGCCGCGATGGTGTCGGCTTGGGTAGCCGGTGGCCGACCGGCCTCCGACGGCGGCGGCGCCATGAACAGCGCGGTGTCCTCCAAGATCGCGAGCTTGGTCGCCTGGTCCTCGGGGATGTAGTCGGAGAGCGTGACGGTGTAGTCCACGACGTCGAGCGCCTCGAGCTCGCGCGCGGTCGCCTCGGCCGCCTGGCTGTCGGCCGCGAGCACGATCGCGCTCCACGGCGACGCGCCCTCGGTGTCGAGCAGATCGTTGAAGGCGGTCACGGAGTCGGAGTCCGGCACGCGCAGGTTCAGCGGGTTGTAGTCGAAGCGCACGCCGAGCACGAACGGCACGCACACCGCGCCGAGCACGAGCGCGCCGATCCGCACCTCGCGCGCGCGCCGCACCGGCAGCGAGACCAGGTTCGCGAACCACTCGCTCTCGAAGATGCGCGGGTGGCCCTGCGGCAGCGGCGGATCGAGCAGCGTGACCAGCGCCGGCAGCAGCGTCAGGCTCGCGACCAGAGACACCACGATGCCGGCCGCCGAGATCACGCCGAGCTCCGCGACGCCGATGAAGTCGGTGGGCGCGAAGGCCAGGAAGCCGATCACGCAGGTCGCCGCGCAGATCAAGAGCGAGAAGCCGACGTCGCCGGCGGTCGCGCGCATGGCCTCCGCCGACGAGCGTCCCTGCATGCACAGGTCCTGCCAGCGCATGCAGAAGTGCACGCCGAAATCGTCGGCGAGGCCGATGAACAGCACCGAGAACGCGACCGAGACCAGGTTCAAGCTGCCGATCGCCGCGGCCGCGAAGGCGAAGGTCCAGACCAGCCCGATCGTGAGCGTGAGCGAGTTCGCGAGCGCGAGCCGCCAGCTGCGCAGGCCGAAGATCAGGATCGAAGTGACCGCGACCAGCGAGATCAGCCCCGACCAGGCGGTCCCGCGCGAGACCGTGTCGAGCTCCTCCGACGAGAGCGCGAGCTCGCCCGTGACGCGCACGCGCACGCCCGAGTCGCCCTCCAGCCCGAGCGCGCGCGCGGCCGCGTGCACGCGCGCGATCGCCGCCTGCGCGGGGACCATCGCGGTGTAGTCGACGATCGGCTGCGCGATCACCACGCGGCGCGTCGACTCCTCGACCGTCTTGCCGAGCAGGAGCCCCTGCCACGAGACCGGCGCGCTGCGGCTCTGCGCGGCCGCGTCCACGCTGCCCGAGAGCCCCGCGAAGACGGGTGTCAGGTTCACCACCGTGCCGTCGCCGGACTCGAGCGCGTCGACGCCGCGGCGCAAGAGCGCGAACAGCCCGCGCAGGCTCGTGTCGCGCTGCAGCTCGGCCAGGTACGGCTGCACCCTGGCGAGCTGGTTGGAGAGCTCGATCAGCTCGTCGGTCGAGCGGTAGAGCAACCCGTTCTGCGCGAAGAACGGGTCCTCGCCGGGAACCTCGACCGCGCGAAACAGCTCGGTGTCGCGCGCGAGCGCGTCGCGCATGGCCAGCGCCGCGACGCGCGCGCCCTCCGGCGTGGGCGCGTCGATCACCACCAGCAGCGGATCGAGCGTCTCGGGGAAGCTGCGCCGGATCTCCACCCACTGCCTCGCCTGTGGCAGCTTCTTGGACATCATCGCCTGCAGGTCCATGTTCACGCCGAGGTTGCGCGACGCGTAGAGGCCGGCTGCGCAGGTGCCGATCGCGACCAGCAACAGCGTCCGCCAGGGCCGGCTGCGAACCGCGTCGACCCAGGCGGCGAGCCAGCGCCCGATCCGCTCGTCCATGCTCGTCCCTCGTGTGATCGGCTATCCTCGGCCCGGATGGTTCCACATCGAATCGCGTGCGTCGCCACGCTGGTGCTCGCGGCCGTGCTGACCTTCGCTCCGAGCGCCGAGCCCGTCCCCGCCGCGCAGGTGATCGACCGCTTTCACGCGACGCTGCTCGACGTGATGAAGAACGCGCAGGCGCTCGGCGTCGAGGGCCGGCTGGCGCGGATCGAGCCGGTGATGGTGCAGACCTATGACTTCCCGGCCATGGCGCAGCGCTCGCTCGGGCCGGCCTGGAGCAAGCTCGACGACGCGCAGCGCGCGCGCTTCGAGCAGGTGTTCCGCTCGCTGATCCTGCGCACCTACGCCACGCGCTTCGACGCCTACACCTCGGAGCGCTTCGAGACGCGCGGCACCGAGGCCTCGATCGCCGGCACCGAGATCGTGCGCACGGTGCTGCACTCGCCCAAGCAGACCGTGCAGCTCGACTACCGCATGCGCGAGACGCCGGCGGGCTGGCGCGTGATCGACGTCTATCTGGGCGGAACCGTTTCCGAGCTCGCGTTGCGCCGCGCGGAGTACACGTCGGTGCTCGCGCGCGACGGGTTCGATGCGCTGGTCTCCGCGCTCCAGTCCAAGGGCGCGGAGGGGCCGGCCGAGGCGCCGGCGAGCTCCGACTCTCTGCTCAAGTAGTACGCCGTGCGCAGCGCGGCGTAGAAGTCGACCGATTGCTCGCGCAGCGCGTCGAGCGACTCGCCGTGCTCGGTGCGCGTCGAGATTCCGCCGCCGGTACCGAGCGCGATCTGACTCGCGCCCGAGAGCAGATAGCGCTGCGGTCCGAGCACGCCGTCGACCAGGTCGCCGACCGCGTCGCGCGCGGTGCTCGGCCCCAGCACCGGAACCACCAGGTACGGGCCGCTCGGTGTTCCATAGCGGTGTAGGGTTCCGCCGAAGTCGGCGGGGTCCTCGGGCAGCCCGGCGGGCGTGGCGATGTCGAGCAGGCCGCCGACGCCGCCGATCGTGTTCATGACGAAGCGCCCGAGCGTCACGCCCGCGAGCTTCGGCTCGAGCCGGAGCGTGTGATTGAGGCACGAGATCGGCTCGCCCAGGTTCCGGAAAACGCGCCGCACCGCGAGCTCGGCCGGGTCGGGCATCACGGTCTGGTAGCCGCGCGAGACCGGCGCGATCACGAAGCGGTCGAGCTGCTCGTTGAAGCCGAGCGTGACCCGGTTCACCGGCTCGATCGGATCCGGGTACGAATCGGCCGCGTCCGCGGCGTCGAGCGCGGCCATCAGCTCGTCGTCCGAGGTCTGCGCGAGCGCGCGGGGCGCCGCGAGCGACGCCAGCGAGAGCGCGCCCAGGAGCCAAGCGCAAATGCGTCCTCCGCGAACCACGACGTCCCTGACTATACTCGCCCCCATGACCAGAGCCCTGCTCGCATGCCTGTTTTCCTGCGCCGTCCTCGCCCCGCCGCTCGCCGCCGCCGCGCCCTCCGAAGCCGAGCGCGAGGCCGTGCGCGCGATCTACGAGGAGCTGCTCGAGATCGACACCACGCACTCCACCGGCAGCACCACGATCGCGGCCGAGGCCGTCGCCGCGCGCCTGCTCGCGGCCGGCTTCCCGGCGGACGACATCGCGGTGCTCGGGCCGTCCGCGAAGCGCGGCAACCTGGTCGCGCGCCTGCGCGGCAGCGGCGCCGAGCAGCCGCTGCTCCTGCTCGCGCACCTCGACGTGGTCGAGGCCAAGCGCGAGGACTGGAGCGTCGACCCGTTCACGCTGCTCGAGAAGGACGGCTTCTTCTACGGGCGCGGCACGCTCGACGACAAGGCGATGGCCGCGATCTTCACCCAGGCGCTGATCCGCATGAAGTCCGAGGGCACGAAGCTGCGCCGCGACGTGATCCTGGCGCTCACCGCGGACGAGGAGGGCGGCGACGAGAACGGCGCCGAGTGGCTGCTGAAGGAGCACCGCGCGCGGGTCGACGCCGAGCTCGTGCTGAACGAGGGCGGCGGCGGGCGCATGCGCGGCGGCAAGTATCTGGTGAACGGCGTGCAGGCGGCCGAGAAGACCTACATGGACTTCGAGCTCGTGGTCACCAACAAGGGCGGACACAGCTCGTTGCCGATGAAGGACAACGCGATCTACCGGCTCGCGAACGGACTCGGCCGGCTCGAGCGCCACGTGTTTCCGACGGAGCTCAACGACGTCACGCGCGCCTACTTCGAGCGCGCGTCGAAGGCGGAGTCACCCGAGATCGCGAAGGACATGCGCGCGGTCGCCAAGCAGCCGCCCGACCCGGCCGCGGTCGCGCGGCTCGCCGCGCAGCCGAGCTACAACGCGATGCTGCGCACGACCTGCGTCGCGACCGAGCTCGCGGGCGGCCACGCGCCGAACGCGCTGCCGCAGCGGGCGAGCGCGAACGTGAACTGCCGCATCCTGCCCGGCCACAGCGCGGCCGAGGTGCACAAGAAGCTGGTCGAGGTGCTCGCGGATCCCGAGATCGTGGTCTCGCTCGCGGAACGCGAGATCACCGGGCCCAAGGCCACGATCGATCCCGCGTTCATCGCGATCGTCGAGCGCGTCAGCGCGGAGGTCTTCCCCGGCGTGCCGGTGGTGCCGACGATGAGTACGGGCGCGACCGACTCGAAGTACTTCCGCCTCGCGGGCATTCCCGCCTACGGCGTCTCGGGCCTGTTCGTCGACGTCGACGACGTGCGCGCGCACGGCCGCGACGAGCGGCTCGGCGTCGCGCAGTTCTACGAGGGACAGGACTTCCTGTGGCGGCTGGTGCAGGCGCTCGCGGGCGCGAACGGAGCGGACCCCGCGCGCTAGCAGCGCCTCATGACTTGCGCGCCTGCACGACGCCCGCGGCGATGCCGATGTGGAGCGAACCCATCAGCTCGATCTGGCGCGAAACGTGGCGCGCGAGCGGCTCGAGCGCCGAGTCCGGCACGCGCGCGCTGTCGGCCATCGAGCGCACGTAGGCGACCAACGGCTCCACGGCGCGGATCTCGAGCGCGCTCCGGCGACGCTCGACGCCGACGACCTCGAGCACGGCCGCGATCTCCTCGGCCGCGGTCTCCAGATCGAACTCGCTGCGGTCGCGGAGCGGCGCGAGCAGCAGGCCTTCGAGCGCGAAACGCGCGAGCAGCTCGCGCAGCTCGAGCAGGTGCGTCCAGTGATTCGTTCCGACGACCAGCCGCCCGCCCCGACGCAGCACGCGCCGTGCCTCGCCGAGCGCCCGGGCGCGATCGGGCACGTGGTAGAACAGATGATTCGCGATCACGAGGTCGAAGCTCTGCTCGGCAAACGGCAGCGCCTGCGCGTCGGCTTCGCGCAGCTCGGGCGCGAGCGGCAGGCCGCTGAGCCGCGCGCGCGCCTCGGTGAGCATTCCCGGCGACAGATCCGTGAGCACCAGCGCGACGCCGGCCGGCACGCGCGCAGCGTTCTCGCGCCACACGTTCGCGGTGCCGCAGCCGAGCTCGAGCACGCGCTCGCCCTCGCGAAGCGCGATCCGCTCGAACAGCCAGCGCAGCCACGGCTCGGGGCTCGTGTCGTAGAGCGTGTAGATGTGCACGCGCGCGTCGAAGCGCCCGCTGTCGCGGTACTGCTCGGCGACGTAGGCGGGATCGGCGAGCTTCACGGCGTCCCTTGCGCTTCGAGCACCGCCAGCGCCGGCTTCGCGGTGCCGTCGGCGCGGAACAAGCCCCAGTGCGCCTCGGTCGCGCGCAGGTCGCCTGTCTGCGCGGCGACGGAGGCGATCTTCCAGGGCGCGTCGAAGGCCTCGAACCAGACGAACGCGTGCGCGCGCGTGGCCGGCAGGCGCGCGGCGAGTGCGCGCCAGAACTCCGCCTGGTCCGCTTCGTCAAAGCCCTCGCTCGCGGGTCCGCTCGGCACGCCCGTCTCCTTTACCAGAACCGGCAGCCGCGTGCGCGTCTCGAGCTCGTGCACGACGTTGCGCACGAACTCGACGCGCGTCTCGCGCGGGGCGCTGCGAAACCACGGTTGGTCGAGCGGGTGGACGACCGGAAGCAGGAAGTCCAGCGCGGGCAGCGCCTGCGCGCGCGCCGGCTCGAGATGGCTCGAGAACGGCTCCGTGGTGGTGACGGCGACGCCGGGCGCCTCGCGCCGCGCGCGCGCGAATGCGGCGGCGAGCGCGGCCGCGTCGTAGCGCTCGAAGAACAGGCCCTCGTTGCCGAGCGCGAGCGCGAGCACGGTCTCGGGCTGCCTGCGCGCGCTTGCCAGCGCGAGGCCGAGCTCCGCGTCGCTGGTCGGATCCCAGACGCCGAGCACGACCGCCCGGAAGCCGAGCTCGCGCGCGATGCCCGGAATCGCGTCGAGCCCGCGCGCGCTCGAGTAGGTGACCAGGCCGTCGAAGTAGCGCCGCAGCACCCGCAGGTCGGCGCGGATCGCCTGCGGCGAGGCCGGCTCGGCGCCGGTGTTCGGGTCGAACCCGCGCGGTGTATAGGCGACGAAGCGAACGGCCGCGAGCGCCTCGCGCACGCGCTCGGCCGGCTCGGTCGCTGGAGCGGCGCAGGCGGCGAGCGCCAGCCACAGAGACACGCAGATCATCGCGCGGAGCCGGCTCGGCACGCACGCGAGGCTAGCCCGCTCGTCGGAAGGCGTCGCGCGCGATAGTCTGCGGGAGGCCATGCCCTCCGTTCCCGTCCGCTTCCCGCAGCACCGCTACACGGTGGTGATCGAGCCGCGCGCGCTCGAGCACCTGGGCGCGTCGCTGCGCGCGGTCGCGACGGCCTCGAGCGCCGCGCTGTTCGTCGATCCGGCCGTGCGCGGGACGCTCGCGCCGCTCGCTCGCGCGTCGCTCGAGGCGTCCGGCTACGAGCTGGTCGAGCACGTGCTCCCGGGCGGCGAGGAGAGCAAGAACCTCGACAGCGTGCGCGCGCTCTACGACGTGCTGCTCGGGCGCAAGCTCGAGCGCGGCGCGCCGGTGATCGCGCTCGGCGGGGGCGTGTCGGGCGACCTGGTCGGCTTCGTCGCCGCGACTTACCTGCGCGGCGTGCCGTTCGTGCAGTGTCCGACCACGCTGCTCGCGATGGTCGATTCGAGCGTCGGCGGCAAGGTCGGCGTGAACGTGACGCAGGGCAAGAACCTGATCGGCGCGTTCCACCAGCCGGTGGCTGTGCTCGCGGACACGATCGCGCTGCGCACGCTGCCCGTGCGCGAGCTGCGCTGCGGACTGGCCGAGTGCATCAAGCACGCCGTGATCCGCGATCCGGCGCTGTTCGCATGGACGCGCGAGATGCTGCCCGCGTTGCTCGCGCTCGACGCGGACGCGCTCGCGGCGCTGGTCGCACGCAACGTCGCGATCAAGGCGGCGGTGGTGATGGCGGACGAGAAGGAGACCGGCGAGCGCGCACACCTGAACTTCGGCCACACCTTCGCGCACGCGATCGAGGCCGTGACCGGCTACGGCGTGATCCTGCACGGCGAAGCGGTTGCGCTCGGAATGCTCGCCGCCACCACGCTGGCCGCGTCGATCGGAATGTGCCCGGGCGGGCTTCGCGACGAGCTCGAGGCCGTGCTGGCCGCGGCCGGCCTGGCCGTGCGCGCGCGACTTCCCGACGACGAGCGCCTGCTCGCCGCGATGGCGCTCGACAAGAAGGTCGTGCGCGCGCGCATCCGCTTCGTGCTGCCGACGCGGCTGGGCGCGGTCGAGCTGCGCGACGACGTCGAGCCTTCGGCGATCCGCGCCGCTTGGAAGTCGATTCGCGCCTAGTGAGACGGAACACTAGACCGCGAGCGCGAGCGGGATATGATTGCCGGCAAGCACCGCAGCGGGGGATCCGACGTGAAGATCAAGAGCGCGATTCCGGTTTTCGTTTCGGTGCTCGGGCTGTGCCTCGCGGCCTGCAAGGGCGAGCAGAGCGAGCCCGCGACCGAGCCAGCGCCCGCGCCCGCGGCCGCCCCGGCCACCGACCCGGGGGCCCAGACCGGTCGGCCGCTGATCGAGGGACTCGGCGCCTGGAGCATGCCGATCACCACGCAGTCACCGCTCGCGCAGAAGTATTTCGACCAGGGGCTGCGACTCACCTACGCGTTCAACCACCCCGAGGCGGTGCGCGCGTTCGAGGCCGCGGAGAAGCTCGACCCCGAGTGCGCGATGTGCGCGTGGGGGATCGCGTACGCGCTCGGCCCGAACATCAACCTGCCGATGGACCCGAACGCCGTCGCGCCCGCGGTCGCCGCGGTCGCGAACGCGCAGGCCCGCGCCGCCAAGGTCACGCCGCGCGAGCAGGCCTACATCGCCGCGGTCGCCGCGCGCTACTCGGCCGCGCCCGACGCGGATCGCGCGGCGCTCGATCGCGCCTACGCCGAGCAGATGCGCGCGCTCGCGAAGCAGTATCCCGACGATCCGGACGCGCAGACGCTCACGGCCGAGGCGCTGATGGACCTGACGCCGTGGGACTACTGGACCAAGGACGGCGAGCCGAAGGGCGCGACGCTCGAGCTCGTGGCCCTGCTCGAAGGGGTGATCCAGCGCAACCCGGACCACCCGGGCGCGAACCACTACTACATCCACGCCGTCGAGGCGTCGCGCGAGCCGGGCCGCGCGCTGGCGAGCGCCAAGCGGCTCGAGACGCTCGCGACGTCGGCCGGTCACCTCGTGCACATGTCCGCGCACACCTACATGCGCGTGGGGCACTACGCGGCGGCCTCGCTCGCGAACGAGCGCGGCGCGCAGGCCGACGAGGAGTACCTGGCCTGGTGTCGCTCGGGCGGGCCGTACGTGCTGGCCTACTACCCGCACAACCTGCACTTCCTGTGGGCGTCGCAGACCATGGAGGGCCGCAGCGCGGACGCGATCGCGAGCGCGAAGAAGCTGCACGAGAAGCTGCCCCCGGAGTCCGTCACCGCCTTTCCGCCGGCGGAGGAGCAGGTGCCGGTCGCGTACTTCGCACTGGTGCGCTTCGGCAAGTTCGACGAGCTGCTGGCCGAGTCCGCGCCGATCGAGAGCCAGCGCTACGCGAACGGCATGTGGCACTACGCGCGCGGCGCGGCGTTCGCCGGCAAGGGCCAGCTCGCCGACGCGCGCGCCGAGCTGGCCAAGCTCGACGCGGTGGCCGCGGATCCCGCACTGAAGGCGCTGTTGTTCCCGGCTGCGCCGGCCGCGACGCTGCTCGAGCTCGCGAGCCTGGTGCTGCAGGCCGAGATCGCGGAGCGCGACGGCAACCCTGCCGCCGCGCTCGCCGCGCTCGAGACCGCGAAGGGCCTCGAGTACGGGCTCAACTACACCGAGCCGCCGTCGTGGTACCTGCCGGTGCGCCAGATCCAGGGCTCGACGCTGCTCGCGATGAAGGAGCCCGCGAAGGCCGAGGTCGCGTTCCGCGAGGACCTGGCGATCTACCCCGAGAACGGCTGGGCGCTGTTCGGTCTGGTCGAGAGCCTGCGCGCGCAGGGCAAGCCCGCCGACGAGGAGCAGAAGCGCTTCGAGGCGGCCTGGACCGCCGCGGACATCAAGCTGGAGAAGCCGCGCTTCTGAGCCAGGCGCGCTGCACGCACGTGTCGTCGGTCAGCTCGGGATGGAAGGTGGCGGCCCAGACCGGACCGCAGGAGACCAGCGCGGGCTCGGAGTGGATGCGCGCGTGCACGGTCACACCGGCGCCCACGCGCACGATCCGCGGCGCGCGGATCAGCACGCACTCGAGCCCGCTGAGCTCCGAGTCCGGGTCGTCCGTCTCGGCCTTGCACACGAACGAGTCGGCTTGAGTGCCGTAGGCGTTGCGCTCGACCGCGATGTCGAGCGCGCCGAGCGAGCGCTGCGCGGAGCCGCGCAGCTCACGCGCCAGGAGGATCGCCCCCGCGCAGGTGCCGAGCAGCGCGCGTCCGGACGCGACGAACGCGCGTAGCGCCGGCTCCACGCCGTCGCGCGCGAGGCCGTGCAGCATGGCGGTCGACTCGCCACCGGGCAGGACCAGCGCGTCGATGCCCGCGAAGTCGGCGCTCGTGCGCACGAGCAAGGCCTCTGCGCCCGCACGCGCGAGCGCGCGCGCGTGGGCGTCGAAGTCGCCCTGCAGCGCGAGCACGCCGACCTTCACCAGCCGCGCCTCGAAAGCCGCTCGGACTCCGGAATGGCCTCGAGCGCGAGTCCGGGCATCGCCGCGCCCAGCCCGCGTGACGCCTCGAGCACCTCCTTCGGCTCCTGCCAGTGCGTGGTCGCGCGCACGATCGCGCGGGCGCGCGCCGCCGGATCGGCCGACTTGAAGACGCCGGAGCCGACGAACACGGCCTGCGCGCCGAGCGCCATACACAGTGCGGCGTCGGCGGGCGTGGCGATGCCGCCGGCCGCGAAGTTCGGCACCGGCAGCGCGCCGAGCTCCGCCACGCGCAGCACCAGCTCGTAGGGCGCGGCGTACTCCTTCGCGCGCGCCATCAGCTCGTCGCGCGGCGCCTGCGCGAGCGCGCGCATCTCGCGTCCGATGCGCCGCAGGTGGCGCACGGCCTCGACGATGTTGCCGCTGCCGGCCTCCCCCTTGGTGCGGATCATCGCCGCGCCCTCGCCGATCCGGCGCAGCGCCTCGCCCAGATCGCGCGCGCCGCACACGAACGGCGAGCGGAACGCGCGCTTGTCGACGTGGTGCTCGTCGTCGGCCGGCGTCAGCACCTCGCTCTCGTCGATGAAGTCGACGCCGAGCGCCTCGAGCAGCCGCGCCTCCTGGGTGTGGCCGATCCGGCACTTGGCCATGACCGGAATCGAGACGGCGCGGCGCACGGCTTCGATCACCTCGACCGCGGCCATGCGCGCCACGCCGCCCTCGCGCCGGATGTCGGCGGGCACGCGCTCGAGCGCCATCACGGCCGCGGCGCCCGCGTCCTCCGCGATGCGCGCCTGGTCCGCGTTGGTGACGTCGAGGATCACGCCGCCCTTCAACATCTCCGCGAGGCCGACCTTCAAGCGGTAGAGCTCGTCGTTCATGGGGTGTCTCCTTTGATCTGCATGAAGTCGCGTCCGTCGGCGATTCGTTCGAACCCGAACTGCTCGTACAGCCCGTGCGCGTCGCGCGTCTCGAGCAACAGGCGCCGCAGGCCCTGCAGGTCCGGGTGAGCGCGCACGGCCTCGAGCAGGCGCTTGCCGAGCGCGCGACCGCGGTACGGCTCGAGCACATACACGTCGCACAGGTAGCCGAACGTGACGCGATCGCTGATCACGCGCGCGAAGCCGATCTGCCGCTCGCCGTCGTACAGCCCGAAGCAGAGCGAGTGCTCGAGCGACCTGGCGACGCGCTCGCGCGACACGCCCTGCGCCCAGTACGAGCGGGTGAGGAAGGCGTGGATCGCGTCGACGTCGAGCCGCGCGGGGTCGCTTGCGATGCGAATGCTCATTGCAGGAGCTCGCCGCGCGCGGCGGGGATCACGCGTCCGCCGACGGAGACCTCGAGCGCGTCGCCCGCGCCGCGCGCGCGCACGTGCAGGAGCGACGGCCGCGAGATCTCGTGCCCCTGCTCGATGCGCACGTCGAAATCGCCCGCGCCGAGCACGCGGTGGCGCGAAAGGTACGAGCCCAGCCAGCCGGCGGCGCTGCCGGTCGCGGGATCCTCCGGCACGCCGGCGGCCGGCGCGAACAAGCGCACCGAAAGCTGGTTGCGCGGATCGCGCGCGCCGAGCGCGAACGGGTAGTAGCTGTCGGGCGCCCCGGACGCGCGCAGGCGCTCGTAGGCGCCGGACTCGATCCGGCACGCGCGCAGCGCTTCGAGATCGCGGAGCGGCACGAGCAGCTGGTGATGGCCGGTGGTCGCGACCTCGATCGGCAGGGTCGCGTGCAGCGCGTCGAGCGGCACACCGAGCGCGGCCGCGATCGCCCCGCGATCGGGCGCGGGAGCGAAGCTGGCGCGCGGCGTCGTCAGCCAGACCAGCCCGTCGGCCGCGAAGCGCACGCGCACCGGACCGACACCGAGCCGCAGCACCAGCTCGTCGGCGTGGCCATCGAGCAGCGTCTGGCGGATCACCCAGGCGGTGCCGAGCGTCGGATGGCCCGCGTAGGGCAGCTCCTTCCCGGGCGTGAAGATGCGCACGTCGAACGCGCCGTCGCGCGCGCTGTCGTGCAGCACGAACGCGGTCTCGGACAGGTTCAGCTCGCGCGCGATCGCCTGCAGCGCCGCGGTCTCGAGCCGGGCGCCGCCGCGGACCACGGCGAGCGGATTGCCCTGAAGGCGCTCCTCGGCGAACACGTCGACCACGTCGTAGACGAGGCCCTTCGCGTCAGGCATGCACCACCTCCGGCGGGCGCGCCCGCTTCCTGCCGCGCGGAAGCACCGCACGGGCGACCTCGCCGAGCAGGCGCACGCCGCGCTCGATCGCGGGCTCGGGCGTCTGCGACACCGACATGCGTAGCGACGAGCTGCGCCGGCCGTCGGGATGGAACAGCTCGCCCGGCGCGTAGACCACGCCGGCCGCCTTCGCGTCCGCGAGCAGCGCCGCCGAGTCGATCGCATCGGGCAGGGTGACCCAGACCAGGAAGCCGCCCTCGCTGCGCGAGAAGCTCGAGCCCTCGGGCAGGTGCTTCTCGAGCGCGCGCTCGGCGCAGGTCAGGCGCGACTCGAGCTCCTTCACCACGCGGCGCAGGTGCCGGTCGTAGCTGCCCTCGCGCAGGAACAGCGCGAGACCGGCCTGCAGGATCGAGCTCGTGGTCAGGTCCATCGTGCGCTTGGCGAGCAGCGCGGCGGCCACCGCGGACGGCGGAGTGAACAGCCAGCCGACGCGCGCGGCGGGAAACAGCGTCTTCGAGAACGTGCCCAGGTACGAGACCAGCCCGCGGCGATCGAGCGCGCGCAGCGGCGGTGCGCCGCGGCCGCGCACGCGCAGATCCTTCTCGAAGTCGTCCTCGAGGATCGGCACGCCGTGCCGTCCGGCGATCTCGAGCAGGCGCTTGCGGTGCGCGAGCGTCGTCGAAGTGCCGGTCGGGTTGTGGAAGCTCGGCATGGTGTAGATCAGCCGCACGCCCCCGCGCCCGAGCGTGGCGTCGAGCCGCTCGAGGTCGAGCCCATCGCTCGCGAGCGGCACCGGCGCTGCGCGCAGACCCATCGAGGCGAGCGTCGCGAACGCCCACGGATAGGTGGGGGACTCGATCGCGACCGCGTCGCCCGGGTCGCAGAACATGCGGGCGGCGATCGCGAAGCCCTGCGTGGCGCCGGCCGTGATCACCACGTCGTCGGCGTCGGCCTCGATGCCGGAGCGCGCCATGCGCTCGACCAGCGCACGCCGCAGCCCGTCGTGGCCGCGCGGATCGCCGTAGTCGTAGAGGGCGGGTCCGCCCTTGGCGAGCGCGGCGTTCAGCGTCTTGCGGAAGGCCTCGTGAGGGTACAGGGCGGCGTCCGGGATCAGGCGCTCGAAGCGGATCGCGCCGGCCGGCGCGGCGTAGTCGACGCGGGTCACGGCGAACGCGCGGGCGGCCTCGGTCGCGCGCGAGAACACCGGCTCCCAGGGGCGCTCGTCCGGAATCGCCGCTCCCCCGACACGCGCCCGTGTCGGATCCGCGGGTCCGAGCACGAACGTGCCGCGGCCCACCGTCGACTCGGTCAGGCCCAGCACCTCGAGCTCGCGATAGGCCGTGGCGACGGTCTCGCGGTTCAGCCCCAGCTCCTTGGCCAGCACGCGGATCGGCTCGAGCTTCGCGCCGGGCTCGAGCCGTCCGGCTTCGATCGCGCGCCGCAGGTAGGCGACGATCTGCGCGGCCACCGGCACGCGCGCCTTGCGTTCGATCGGGATCAGCATCCGACGCAGGGTACGCGCGTGGATTGGCCGGTTCAAATCCCATCCGAACCGGCCAGAACCAGGCCAATTCGACCAGGCCAATCGGGCCAATCGGCCGCCCCGCCCGCTCGCCGAGCGAGATCGACGCGACCGGACCCGGCTCGAAGTCGCGGTCCTCGCCGACGCGCGCGCATGCGCGCGACCCGCTGCCGAGCCAGTACACCGGGCGCAGCAGCCTTCGTTGTCCGCCCGCGCAGGGACGCCCGTCGAACCGTCGGCTGACGCGTCCGGCAAGCGGAGCGCCTTGCGCGGAGCGCGCAGCGAGGCAAAGCCGAGCGAAGTGCGGGTGGCGCGGCTTCGCCGCGCCGGGCCCCGCTAGCGGACGATGGCTTTGGCGAGCAGCGCGGGCTCGCCGTCGGGGCCGTCGCCGACGCGCGCGATCAGGAAGCCGTTCTCGTCGTACGCCGCGATCGAGTCGGGCTCGCGCACGAGCACGAACCTCTGCTCGGGAACGCCCGGCGCGGTGATCTGCACGTCGATCGAGCGGTCCTCGCGCAGCGTCATCAGCGCGTGCTCGCCGTTCGGGCCCTGCACGTGCCGGGTGGTGCCGGGCGCCATCGCCATCGGCTGCGCGCCGGTCCAGAACTCCACGGAGTTCGAGAACACCATGTCGAAGATTGCCGCGCCCGCGTACACGGGCACGATGCTGATCACGAGAAAGACCAGCCAGCGGATCCACTTGTCGCCGTGGACGCCGAGGTTCCAGCGGTAGACCTTGCGCGTGATCGGAAAGCTCCCGAAGCAAGCCGCCGTCGAGACCGGAATGAAACCGGCGAGCAGAGTGACGGTGATCACACGACCCAACCAACCGCGCGAGATGTTGTGTTTCATGGCGCGCAGACTAGCCAGCATGCGGAAGTCGGTAAAGGCGATCCGCGATCTATCTAGATCGGGAACGGGAAGCGGTACAGGCGCGCGGCGTTCTCGAACAGGATCTTGCGCTGGTCCGCCGCGGAGACGCCCTCGAGCTGCGGGCGCAGGATCTCGCGCGAGTCGGGCCAGGTGCCGTCGGGGTGCGGGAAGTCCGAGCCCCACATCACGTTGTCGGCGCCGATCGAGGCCAGGTTCGTGAGTCCGACGCGATCGATCTGGAACGTCGCGTAGAACTGCCGTCGCCAGTACTCCGACGGCGGGCGCGGGAGGATGTCGCGGAACTGGTCCTCCCACTCGTAGTCGAGGCGCTCGAGCGCGTACGGCAGCCAGCCGATTCCGCACTCGCCCATCACCAGCTTGAGCGTCGGGTAGCGCTCGGCTGCGCCGCCGAACAGGATGGCCGAGAGCACGCCGTACATCGGGACCTGGAACGCGCACATGTGGGTCGCGAGCCAGCGTCGGTAGGTCGCGGGATTCCCGATCCAGCGCGGATCCGTGCGCGGCCCGGTGGTGTGCAGGTGCACGGGCAGGCCCACGTCGTGCGCGGCGCGCCAGATCGGCTCCCAGTCGTCGTGCCAGAGCGGCAGCATGTCGGGCGTCATGCCGAGCTCCACGCCCGCCAGACCCAGGCGAGCGCAGCGACGCACTTCCTCGGCCGCGCGCGGCGGATCGCCGTGCGCGAGGCAGCCGATGCCCGCGAAGCGGCCCGGCGCCTTGGCGCAGAAATCGGCGAGCCAGGCGTTGTAGGTGTGCACCATGCTCGCGCACACCTCGTCGTCGTCGACGCGCGCGCCCGCGCCGAGGATTCCGTACACGACCTCGGCCGAGACGCCGTCGAGGTCCTGATCGCGCACGCGCAGCTCGGGCGTGGCCGTGCGCATGATGCCGGCCGACTGATCGCGGAACAGCCCGCGCTCGGCCATGCGATCGGAGCGGTGGATCTCGCCCGGGATGTACGGCCGGCCCGCGGATCCCATGCCGCCGACGAGCCCCAGCTCCTTGCCCTTGGCCGACATCCACACGCGTCCGTGCGGCTTCTCGACCACGCGCGGCATGCGCTCGCGCAGCTCGGCGGGCGCGTTCTCGCGCCACAGGTGCTCGGGCATGACGGGCAGATCGATGTGACCGTCCGCGGAAATGATCGGGTGATTCATCGCCGTCCTCCTGCTGCGCTCGCCATGATAGACCCGCCGCGCGGGTCGCGTGGTAGGATCCGCGCGATGGGATTCCCGGATCCGACGCAGCTCGCGGCGACGTTCGCAGGCGACCGCGAGCTCGCGCGCAGCGCGCGCTTCTGGACCGGGAGCTTGCATCTCGGTGTAGGCGCGCGCCGCTTCGCGCTCGAGTTCGAGGCGGGGCGCTTCGTGGGCGCGGCCGCGGTCGAGCGCGCGCCCGGTCCGCGCGACATGGCGATCACGGCGGCGGCCGAGGAGTGGGAGGCGCTGCTGGCGCCGGTGCCGAAGGCGTTCTACCAAGACCCGTTCGGCGCGTCGCTGCACCATGCGGTGTCGCTCGGCGGCGACACCGAGACGCTGTTCGCCTACTACGGCGCGCTGCGCCGCGTGATCGAGATCCTGCGCGAGGCGCGCGCCTGATGCCGCGCTTCGACCGCGCGACCGGACGCTACCTGCACCTCGACGTCGCCGGGCTAAAGCACCGCGTCTACTTCGAGGAGTGCGGGCAGGGCGTGCCGCTGCTGCTGCAGCACACGGCCGGCTCCGACGGCAAGCAGTGGCGGCACCTGCTCGAGGACCGCGAGCTCACCGAGCGCTTCCGGGTGATCGCCTGGGACCTGCCGTACCACGGCAAGTCCCTGCCACCGGACGGTGTCGCGTGGTGGCGCGAGCCGTACCGGCTCACGCTCGCGTTCTTCCTCGAGTTCATCGAGCGCTTCGCGGGCGAGCTCGCGCTCGACCGCCCCGTCTTCATGGGCTGCTCGATGGGCGGCCACATCGCCATGGACCTCGCGCGCTGGAAGCCCGGGCTGTGCCGCGCCGTGATCGGCATCGAAGCCGCCTCGCGCACCGAGGGCGGCAACCTCGACTTCCTCGACCACCCGCGGATCGGCAACGACGTGAAGGCGGACCTGATGGTCGGGCTCACCAGCCCGAAGGCCGCCGAGGCGCGCAGGCGCGAGATCGGCTGGGGCTACGCGCAGGGCGCGCCGTCCGTGTTTCGGGGCGACCTGTACTTCTACAGCGAGGAGCACGACCTCCGGCACGAGGCCGCGCGCATCGATACCGCACGCACTTCCGTGTATGTGCTGTCCGGCGAGTACGACTGGAGCGCGACGCCCGCCGCCTCGCGCGCGCTCGCGGACGAGATTCCCGGCGCGGAGTTCGTGTTCATGCCGGGACTCGGTCATTTCCCGATGGCGGAGAACCCGGAGGTGTTCCGCGGCCACCTGCTGCCGGTGCTCGAGAAGATCCTCGCGAAGGGGTGAGAAGATGAAAGTCGTTCGCTGGCTCGTGCGCATCGTCGCTGTGGTCGTCCTGCTGGTCGCGGGCCTGTTCGTGGGCGCGCGCTTCCACGACGGACCGCTCGGGCTGGTGCCCGGCGGAGCGCTCGTGGCGGGCGAGCGGGTCGCCGCCCCCGTCGGCGACTGGGCCTTCGCCACCGACATCGACACGATCGAGCTGCAGCTCGACGGGGAATCGAGCTCGCGCACCACCTGGGTGCTGGTGAACCAGGGACGCGCGTTCATCCCCGCCAGCCTGTCGTTCCCGCCCGGCAAGCGCTGGCACAAGACCGCGGACCAGAACGGCGCCGCCTGGCTGCGGATCGGCGGCCAACGCTATCCGGTGACGCTCACCCGCACGAAGGACGAAGCGCTCGAGACGCAGCTGCGCAGCGTGGTCGGCAACAAGTACGACGTCGGGCCGGCCTCGGGCGAAGACGGCGTCTGGTTCTTCGAGGTCGTCTCGCGCCCGGTCTCCGACTAGCGGCTGGCGCTCACTCGCCCGCGGGCGCCGGCGCGCTCGTGAAAGTCTTTACGAGCTTGCGCGGCAGCAGCTCGCCTTCGCCGTACACGCCGTGCAGGTGGCGCTCGCGAATGCGCCAGCCGGCGCCGCTCCGCACGAGCCGATCGCGGTAGGTCCCGTACAGCACCCAGCTCGAGCGCGTGCCGTCGAGCCTCACCTGCACGTGGGTCGCGATCAGGCTCGCCTTCAGCTCGAACATACGCACGTCGGTGACGCGGCCCAGGATCTCGTAGCGGATCCGCGCGTCGGGCGTGAAGACGGTGTCGAACAGGTCGAAGGCGCGTTCGTCGAGCGCCTGCCCGTAGCTCTGCAGGCACTGGCTGATCTCGGGCTGGTCGCGACCCGAGCCGCGCAGGCCGGTTCAGCGCATGCATGCCTTTGCTGATATTCTGGAGCCATGGCCGATTCGGACCCGCTCGAGGCGGTCACCTTCCAGGCCAACAGCCTCGACGAGGTCCCCTATCCGGAAGTGCGCGAGACGCTTCGCCAGCACACGGTCGTGCGGATCCGCGGGCTCTTCGATCCGGAAGAGATCCGAGCGACCAAGCGCGAGATCGCGGCGCGCTTCGACCCGGCCAACGACCGCAAGCACGACCCGCGCGACACCGAGATCATCCGCACGAACTTCCAGAAGCTGCAGGTCGGCTGCACTTCGGGGATGGGAACGACGCGCGACCTGGGCCGCGTGCTCCGGATGCTCTTCAATCCGATCTTCGCCGACGACGTCTACGGAATGCGCCGGCACTTCGTCCTGCTGGCGCGCTTCCGCAACCTGCTCTACGAGCTCGACCGCGACTTCGCAGTGTTCGGGACCGAGGAGGGCTACTGGACCGCCGCTCGCATCCACCAGTATCCACGCGGCGGCGGGTTCATGAGCTCGCACCGGGACGCGTTCACTCGGATCGTCGCGACGGAGGCGGGCGTCACCTACGCGCAGCCGTTCCTCCTCATGTCGGAGAAGGGCGTCGACTTCCAGTCGGGCGGGGCCTTCACCGATCTGCACGGCGAGCGGGTCTACTACGAGAGCGGCTGCCAGGCCGGAGACGTCGTCGCCTACGACGGCCAGTCGATCCACGGGGTAGGGGACATCGACCCGTTGGAGCCGCTGGACATGACCTCCCTGTCGGGCAGGATCGTCGCGTTCGCGGCGCTCTATCGCCATCTGAAGCCGGGCGCTTCCGACTACGGCGAGCTCAGCCGACGCGCGATCGAGGGCATGGGGCACTAGGACCGCGGCGTTCCGGAGAGGAGACGCGCGGGGTTGCCCACGACGGTGCTGTAGGGCTCCACGTCCCGAAGCACGACCGCGCCGAGCCCGACCGTCGCGAACCGACCGATCCGGACGTCCTCGCGAACCAGCGATCCGGGCGCCAGATAGGCACCCTCTTCCACGTATGCGCGTCCACACAACGTAGTGTTGCCCCCCACGAAGACGAAGCGCTCGAGGCAGGAGTCATGCCCCACCATCACCCCGTGCCGCAGCGCGACGTGACTGCCCAGCCGCGCTCCCGGCTGAATCGTCGTGTGCGAGCCGACCAGCGTGCCCTCGGCGAGCTGGACGTTCCCGGCGACGGCGGCGCTGGGATGGACGACGCGCGCCCAGCGGGAGTCCGGGATTCCCAGCGCCTCGATCGCGCGCAGACGCGCCTGCATCTCCGCCAGCTTGTGGAGCGGCGCGACGAAGCAGGTCTCCTCGGGTTGATCGACCCAGCTCCGAAAGGGACCGAGCACGCGACCGTCGAGGAGTGGCTGTCCCGAGGGAAGGCGATCGTTCAAGTAGCCGCGCAGCTCGAGCGGGCCGCCTGATCTTCGGACATCGCCCAGGATCTGCGCGGCGACCTCGCCACCACCGGGTCCGCCGAAGACCAGGACCGGAACTCGCGTGGGCGCCATCGATTCCCCTCGTCTGAAGCTTGCCGCCGATCCGATGCCATGCCCGTGCCTCGATGGTAGCCTGAGACGACGAGAGCAGATATGAGTGACAAGGAGACGATCGCCTTCTCAGTCGTGATCCCGTGCTATCGCTCCGCGCGCTGGCTTCCCGAGCTCGTCGCGCGGCTGGATGGGACGATGGCCTCGCTCGGCGCGTCGTTCGAGATTCTCCTGGTCAACGACGCGTCGCCGGACAGTACGTGGCAGGTGATCGAGGGTCTCGCCACCCGCTTCCGATCGGTGCGCGGCTTCGACCTGTTGGCGAACGCCGGGCAGTTTCGCGCCACGCTGTGCGGCTTGAAGCATGCCCGCGGCGAGATCGTGATCACGCTCGACGACGACTTGCAGAACCTCCCCGAGGACATCCCGAAGCTTTTGCGGGCGCTCGAGGCGGATCCGAATCTCGACTGCGTGATGGCAGCCTACGGACGCGGGAAGCACGGAATCTGGCTGCGCGACGCCGCCACCCACGTCGTGGCGCGGATCCGACGGTCGCTCCGCTCCGGCCACGGCGAGCTGCAGATGAGCGCGTTCCGTGCCATGCGCAGGCCCGTGGTGAAGGCGCTGTGCGAGGCGCGCACCCGCCGACCCATCCTCGGCCCGATGATCTTGGAGCTGTGCGACCGCGTCGCCAACGTCGACGTCGAGTTCGCTCCGCGAGCACAGGGCGAGAGCGGATACGGCGTCGGCTCGCTCCTGCGCATCTTGCGGGACGAGGTCGTCGCGAGCTCGACGCTGCCGCTGACCGGAGTCGCGACGACGGGCGCCGTCGTCGCCGCGGGCAGCCTTCTGCTCGGTCTGTACTACCTCGTCCGCTACGTGTCGTACGGAACTTCCGTCGCCGGCTTCACCACGTTGGTGCTGCTGATCATCTTCTTCGGCGGAACGACGCTGCTCTCGATCGGCATCCTCGGCCAGTACGTGGCCCGGGTCCTTCACGAGGTCTCGGCCCCGACCTGGTATCAGGTCCGCCGCGAGACCGGCGCATCAGCGCTCGCGAAGACGGATCCCGCGGCCCCGCGCGATGCTGCGCGCCAGGACCAGCGCGCCGACCAGACCGGTGAACAGTAGTCCCGCGTACGTCCCCAGGGAGATGCCGAGACTCAGCTCGGAGCTGACTCCGGCGGATCCGAAGAGATAGACGAAGGCGGCCTCGCGCAGGCCCACTCCGCCGATCGTGACGGGCAGCATGGTCACGACCCAGACCAGCGGAACGAGCGCCAGGTAGAACCCGGCGGGCACGTCGGCGCCGAGCGCGAGGCCGACGGCCCAGCTCAAGCCGATCGAGCAGAGCTGGAGCACGAGCGACCAGGCGAAGGCGAGCGCGAGGGTTCCGCGAGCCAGCTGCAGGTCGGGGGGAACCAGTCGCGACCAGCGCACGCGCTCCGGAACGCGGAGCAGGAATCTCGACGCGAGGATCGCGACGAAGGTGCCGACCGCGAGCACGGCGATGATCGCGCGGATCGCTTCGGGCACGTCGACGATGAACGCGCCCGCGGCGGAGATCGCCACGAGCGCGGCGAAGCCGATGGCGCGCTCGAGCAGCACCAACGACACGGCCAGGTGACCCGAAACGCTCTCCTGCCGCAGCATGGCGATGCGCAGCGCGTCTCCGCCGATCGCCGTCGGCAGGAAATTGTTCGCGTAGGCGCCGACCAGGAACTGCCTGACCAACGTGACGCGATCGATGGCGTGAGTGGGCCCGACCAGAACTCCGAAGCGCACGGCCATGATCCAGATCCGCACGAGGCTGAGCAGCGGAATCAGCAAGAGCAACCCGGGCCTCGCACCCCGAACCAGCGCCCAGATCTTCTCGGGCTCGCTGTACCAGAAGAGCGCGACGAGCAACGCGAGTCCGAGAGCGACGCGCAGCGATCCGACCGCGACGGATCGAGCTCGTCCTGGCGTCATTCCGAGCCGCCGCGGCCGACGGGCGCGGGTCTTCGCTCGTGGAGCGTGGATTCGCCGATCCGGCGAACCACCAGGTAGTTCCGGTCGAGGTAGTCCGCGAGGAACAGCGCGGCGGCGGGACGCGGCTCCGGCAGTCCCTCGAGGAAGCGGTGATTGACCAGGCAGAAACGCGGCCTGCTCCGCTCGAGATCCTCCTCGAACCAGCGGCCCCAGCGCTCCGCGAGGTCCTGCGGCAGGTAGGACCGCGTCAGGTGCACGTAGTGGTGGAATCGGGTCGGCTGCGGCCGCTCGGCGAGCACGTTGATCGCGTTCGCGCGACCCCACACGAGGACCGTCTCGCCCTCCGGCAGCTGCGCTCGCAGCTCGCCCGCGAGCGCCAGCGCTTCCGCCGTCGTGATCTCGTCGCCAACCGTACTCGCGCTGCGATACGCCTGGGTGCCGATCTCTCCGGTCCACCACCGAACGGTGTCGCCGTGGATCGTCCACAGCTTCTTCGCCGTGCCGCCGATCGCCACGAGCAGAAGCAGCGAGAGCACGCTGCGTCGCCATCCCGAAGTGACTCGCCAGCGTTCGGTGGCGAGGCCCAGACCCGAGCAGAGGATCGCGATCGTGGTGGCCCAGACGGGGCCGAGCGTGTAGTAGAGCGCCTGTCCCTGCGCGAAGTAGGACGCGCAGCCGGCGAGCAGCGCGGCCGGAAGGAGCAGGTTCTCGACGAGAGCTCCGCGGCGAAGTCTCCAGGCGAGACTCGCCAGAGCGCCGGCTCCAATCCAATGCCACGCGATAGCGTAGGCTCGGCCGAGCCTGACGACCGCGTCGCCCACGGGAAGGACGTCGTTGCCGAAGCGAAGGCCAACGGAACGAACGCCGAGCTCGAGGAACGAGTCCACCGGCGAGCCGCCCAGAGCCAGACCCGCGAAGCCGAGCGCAAGACCCGCCGCTGCGCTCCCGCCCGCCAACCCGATCTGTGCCAGCGCGTCTCGCAGACGCCAGCTTCCGCAGATCACTCCCAGGCCTGCGTGCAGCGCGAGCGCGGGACCCAGTCCGAGGAAGGTCGGCTTGATCAGAGCGGAGAACGCGATCGCAAGGCCGGTCAGGATCTGCCACGCGGGCTTCCCCTCTGAGAGTCCCCGGAAGTAGGCCCACAGAACGATCCAGCCCGCATTGGCGGCGACCAGGTCCCGTTCTCCCTCGAACCAGGCGGAGTTCACGATGTAGAGCGCGGGATACAGAACGAGCATCCACGCACCCGCCGCGCGTCCCCAGAGTCGGCGCGCGAGGTCGGCGCCGAACGCGGTGCACACCACCAGGAAGAGAAAGTCGAAGCACCGCCAGGCGGAGAGGCCCGTGCCGAACAGCAGCGTCGACAGCGCGTGAAGCCAGTGGCCCATCGGCCAGACTCCGTCGAGAAAGTCCCGATAGGGAACGGCACCCCGGGTGATCATCCAACCGGTGTAGTCGAGAAACCACTGGTCGGGGCTCGGCGGGTAGCTCGCGTAGAGCAGGCCGCAGAACGCGATCCAGGGCAGCGCGGCGAGCAGCAGGAGAAGGTCTCCGCGATCGAGCAAGCCGCTTCGCATCGATGCCCGCGAGGCTCGTCCGCGATCCACGATCGCCATGGTACCGTCTGACGACATGCCCGGCCGGATCCCGTACAACAGGCCGCACGTCGTCGGCCGCGAGCTCGAGTACATAGCGCGCGCCATCCAGTCGGGAAACGCGGGCGGTGACGGCGAGTTCACGAAGCGGTGCGAGACCCTCCTCCAGGATCGCTTCGGCATCGAGCGGGTGCTGCTGACCAACTCGTGCACGGCGTCGCTCGAGATCGCGATGCTGCTGTGCGACCTCGAGCCCGGCGACGAGGTCCTGCTGCCCTCGTTCGCGTACGTCTCGGCCGCGAACGCCGTCGTCCGCGCCGGAGGACGCCCGGTGTTCGTCGACATTCGCGAGGACACGCTCAACATCGACGAGGAGCTGCTCGAGGCGGCCGTCACCGAGCGAACTCGCGCCGTGATCGTGATCCACTACGCCGGCGTGGCGGCCGAGATGGATCGCATCCAGGACGTCGCGCGACGTCGCGATCTGTTCGTCGCCGAGGACGCCGCGCAAGCGGTCAACGCCTCCTATCGCTCCCGGGCGCTCGGCAGCATCGGGGACGTCGGCTGCTTCAGCTTCCACGAGACCAAGAACTTTCACTGCGGGCAGGGCGGCGCGCTCTGCATCAACCGCAGCGAGCTGATCCCTCGGGCGTCCTTTATCCGCCACCGTGGTACGAACCGACAAGAGATGCTGGACGGACGCGTCGCTCGCTACGAGTGGGTCGCACTGGGCTCCGCCTACGCGCTGAGCGAGATCCAGGCGGCATTCCTGCTGGCGCAGCTCGAGGAGATGGAGTCGCTCTCGGCCGCCCGAAGTGATCGGGTCGGACGCTATCGAGCGAAGCTCGAGCCGCTCGAACGCGAGGGATTCCTGCGACTCCCTCACGTTCCGGCGCATTGCCGGAGCAACGATCACTTGCTCCATCTCGTGCTTCCGAGTCCGGAGATTCGGGAGGGGCTTCGACGTCACCTCGTCGAGCGGGCGATCTCCGCGGTGACCCACTTCGAGCCGCTGCACAGCTCGCCCTACGCGATCGAACACGGGTTTCTCCGCTCGAAGCTTCCCGTCACCGATCGCGTCAGTGCGCGCATCCTCCGGGTCCCTCTCTTCTACGAGCTGTCCGCCGACGAGATCGAACGGGTCGTGGGCGAGATCGCCGCGTTCTTCCACGCCCGCGGTTGAGCGCGCGGAGGGGTCGGCCCGGCTCGACCCGGCCGCGCGCGCCGTGGTACAAAGGGGGGCGCCTCGAACGGTGTTCGATGGCCTGCACGGTGTTCGATGAGCCTGGCCGAACTCTCCCCCGCGATCCGCAGACGCACGCGCCAGCGCGAGGCAGCGCGGCGCGCGATCCTCGACGCGAGCGAGGCGATCGTGCTCGAGGGCGGCTTCGAGGCGCTCTCGATCCGGCGCCTGTCCACGCGCTGCGGCTACGCGGCGCCGACCATCTACCACTACTTCCGCGACAAGCCGGCGATCGTCGACGCGCTGCTCGAGGAGCGCTGCCGCCGCCTGCTTGCCGCGCTGCGCCGCGTGCGCCGCGGGCGCGGCGCGTTCGCGGACGCGCGCGCGCTGTACGGCGCGTTCGCGCGCTTCGGACGCGCGCATCCCGCGCACTACCGGCTGCTCACCGCCTGGCGCGATCCCTCGGAAGCGAAGCCGGCCTCGTTCGACGAGGCGCGCGCTCTGCTCCAGCAGCCCATGCACGAGCTCGAGGCGGCGGGTCTTCTGCACGCCTGCTCGGTCGAGACGGCTTCGCACGCCGTGTTCGCGCTTCTACACGGTCTGGTGTCGCTCGGCAACGACCGCACCGACATCGAGTGGCCGTCGGATCTGTTCGACGCGGCGCTCGACTCGCTGCTGCGCGGCTTCGGCGTCGCGCCGACCGAGGACGCCGACGACGCCGAGATCGGAGTCCGCACATGATTCGCTCGCGCAGCTTCGCACTCGCCGCGCTCGTGCTCGCCGCCGCCTGCTCCGGCCCCGACGAGCAGGCGGTCGCGCCGCCCCCGCCGGTCGAGGTGGTGAGCGTCGAGGGCCAGCGCGTGGTCGAGCGCATCCAGGCCACCGGCGATCTGATCCCGCGCGAAGAGGCGACCGTCGCGTCCGAAGTGCCGGGGCTGGTCACGAAGCTGCACGTCGACGAGGGCGACGCGGTCGCGCGCGGCGCCGCGTTGCTCGAGATCGATCCCGAACGCCGGCAGCTCGAGCTCGACGCGCGGCGCGCGCGCGTGGAGGAGGCCGAGGCGGGGTTCGCCGACCAGCAGCGCCAGACCGAGCGCGTGCGCGAGCTGTCGCAGGCCCAGATCGCCTCCGACGCGCAGCTCGACCAGGGCGAGCTCGCGCTGCGCCTGGCCAAGTCGCGCGTGAACGCCGCGCGCGCGGAGCTCGGCCTGGCCGAGCGCGCGTTGCGCGACGCGACCGTGGTCTCGCCCTTCGACGGGCTGGTCGCGAAGCGGCACGTGAGTCAGGGCGAGTACGTCGCGCCCGGCGCGCCGCTGGTCGAGCTGGTCGCGCTCGATCCGATCGAGATCTCGTTCCACGTCACCGAGATCGACTCCGCGCGCGTAAACGTCGGCGCGATGGTCGACCTGCGCGTGGCGACCTACCCGAACGACACGTTCAAGGGCGAGGTGATTTCCGTGGCGCCCGGCGTCGATCTGCGCACGCGCATGCTGCGCGTGCGCGCGGTCGTGCCGAACGCCGACGGCCGCCTGCGTCCCGGCTTCTTCGCGCGCGTGGACCTCGGCATCTCCGAGCGCGACGGCGTGCCGATGATCCCCGAGGACGCGGTGCTCCAAAGAGCGGACGGTGCGGTGGCGTTCCGGCTCGTGACCGACGACCGCGTCGAGCGGCGCGTGCTGCGCACCGGCGCGGTGCGCGAAGGCCGCGTCGAGGTGATCGAGGGGCTCGCGCTCGGCGACCGCGTGGTCGTGCGGGGACAGACGGGTCTGGTCGACGGATCCGTGGTCGCAGCCACCGCGCACGAACGCGCGGCGGCGCCCGACGTCGCGGGCCAGCCCGAGGTCCCCGGCCAATCGCCCGGCCAATCCGAAGGGGAGGGCGGCACCCGGTGACGCTCTCCGACGTCTCGATCAACCGCCCGATCCTGACCTGGATGATGATGCTGGCGCTGGTCGTGTTCGGCGTGCTCGGCTTCCGCCGGCTGGGCGTCGACCAGTACCCGAACATGGAGTTCCCTGTGCTCACGGTGCTCGCCGAGCTCGACGGCGCGAGCCCCGAGGGCATCGAGGAGGACGTCACCGACGTCATCGAAGAGAAGCTGAACACGATCGCGGGCGTGCGCTCGATCCGCTCCACCAGCTCGCAGGGCTTCGCGCTGATCACCGTGGAGTTCGCCCTCGGCAAGGACATCGCGCTCGCCGCGCAGGAGGTGCGCGACAAGGTCGCGCGCGCGCGCCGCGAGCTGCCCGAGGAGCTCGAGCCGCCGACCGTCGACACTTTCGACCCATCGTCGATGGCGATCCTGTGGGTGCCGTTCCTCACCGACCGCACCGCCGTCGACACCAGCGAGTACGTGCGCCGCACCGTGCGCCCGGTGTTCGAGACGATCCCCGGTGTGGCCGGCGTGACCGTGTTCGGACGGCGCGACCGCAACCTGCGCATCTGGCTCGACGGCGAGGCGCTGCGCGCGCGCGGGCTCGCGGCGAGCGACGCGCTGCGCGCGCTGCAGAGCGAGCACATCGAGGTGCCGGGCGGGCTCGTCGAGAGCCGCCTGCGCGAGTACACGGTCAAGACCGAGGCCGAGTTCCAGTCCGTCGCCGCACTCGAGCAGCTGGTGGTGGCGTTCTTCGACGGCGCGCCCGTGCAGCTGCGCGACGTGGCGCGCGTCGAGGACGGCTCCGAGGATCTGCGCGCCGAGGCCCACTACAACGGCGAGATCTCGGTCGGGCTCGGCATCCAGAAGCAGTCGGGCGGCAACACCGTCGCGATCGTCGACGAAGTGAAGCGCCGGATCGGCGAGATCCGCGCGATCCTGCCCAGCGGCATCACGATCGACGAAGAGGCCGGCTTCATCGACTTCTCGCACACCGTGCGCGAGGCCGTGGCCGAGACGCTGTTCTCGCTGGCCTTCGGCGCGCTGCTCGCGGTGTTCACGGTGTTCGTGTTCCTGCGCCGCGGGCGCCCGACGCTGATCATCGCGGTGTCGCTGCCGATCTCGCTGATCGCCACCTTCGGCCTGGTCTGGCTGGCCGGCTACACGCTGAACACCATGACGCTGCTCGGCATGGCGCTCGCGGTGGGCGTCGTGATCGACGACGCGATCATCGTGCTCGAGAACATCGAGCGGCACCGCGAAGCGGGCGAGGCGCCGCGCCAGGCGGCGGAGATCGGCGCGCGTCAGATCGCGTTCGCCGCGACCGCGGCCACCGCGTCGGTGATCGCGGTGTTCCTGCCGGTCGTGTTCGTCGAGGGCATCATCGGCAGCTTCCTCGGCGAGTTCGGGCTCACCGTCGCGGGCTCGGTCGGTCTCTCGCTGTTCGTCGCGCTGACGCTCACGCCGATGCTCGCGTCGCGCATGGGCGTGCCGCGCGAGCGCGCGCACGGGGGCCTGTACCACAAGCTCGAGAACGCGCAGCTCGCGCTCGAGTCGCACTACACCCGTGCGCTGGAGTGGACGCTCGCGCACCGCGCGGCCACGCTGGGGCTCGCGCTCGCCTCGTTCGCGGCCGCGATCGCGTTCGCGTCGCAGCTCTCGACCGAGTTCTTCCCGCCCTCGGACGAGGGCATCTTCATGGTGCGCACCGAGGCGCCGCAGGGCACGGTGCTCGACGTCGCGCGCGAGTTCCTGAAGCACGACGAGGCCTGGATGCTCGCGCAGCCCGAGGTCGCGGGGCTGTTCTCCGCGGTCGGGCTCGGCAACGGCCCGAACATGCCCGGCCGCCCGAGCGAGGGCATGATGTTCGCCACGCTGCGCCCGCTCGACGAGCGCACGCGCAGCGTGCACGAGCTGATGGACGCAGGGCGCGCAGAGCTCGGGCGCAAGGCGGGCCGCGACATCCGCATCTTCAACCCCGGCTCGATGATGCGCTCGGGCGGCGGTTCGCGCATGGGCCAGTTCGAGGTGGAGCTGCGCGGGAACCTGTCGCTGCACGACCTCGACGAGGTCTCCGACGAGTTCATGGCCGCGCTCGCCGCGCACGGCGGCTTCGTCGATCTGAACAAGTCGCTCAAGCTCGGCCTGCCCGAGCTGCGCGTGATCCCGGACCGCGAGCGCGCGGCGGCGCTCGGCATCGACGCGCGCTCGCTCGCCACCACCGTGCAGCTGATGATCGGCGGGCTCGACGTGGGCGTGTTCAAGGAGGCGGGCCACCGCTACGACATCCGCATGCGCCTCGAAGAGAAGGACCGCAACGATCCCGACGCGATCGGCCGGCTGTACGTGCGCACGCGCACCGGCGACGTGGTCGAGATGAACAACCTCGTGCAGGTGCAGCAGGGCGCGGCGCCGTCGGCGATCACGCGCAGCGGGCGCCAGCGCAGTGTCACGGTCGCGGCGAATCTGGACAGCGGGCTGGTGCTCGGCGACGCGATCGAGGCCGCGCGCGGGATCGCCAAACGCGTGCTGCCGGAAGGCGTCACGCTCGTGCTCTCCGGTCAAGCCGAGGCGATGCAGGAGGGCGCGAGCCAGGCGGGCGTCGCGCTGCTGCTGGGCCTGCTCGTGATCTACATGGTGCTGGCCGCGCAGTTCGAGAGCCTGGTGCACCCGTTCACGGTGATGGTCGCGGTTCCGCTCGCCATGACCGGCGCGCTGGGCGGGCTGCTCGTCACCGGTCAGACGCTGAACCTGTTCAGCCTGATCGGGATTCTGCTCCTGTTCGGGCTGGTCACCAAGAACTCGATCCTGCTGGTCGACTACGCGAACCAGCTCCGCGCGGAAGGCATGGGCAAGGTCGAGGCCATGCGCAAAGCCGCGCCCGTGCGCATGCGCCCGGTGGTGATGACGGCGGTCGCGATGATCTTCGGCGTGCTGCCCGCCGCGATCGGCATCGGCCCCGGCGCCGAGACGCGCCGGCCGATGGCCATCGCCGCCGGCGCGGGCATGCTCTCGTCGACGGTGCTGACGCTGCTCGTGGTGCCGGTGTTCTATCTCGCGATGGACGACGCGGTGGAGTGGCTGAAGGCGAGCGTACGCCGCCTGGTGTACGCCGTGTCGGGCCGGCGCACGGGCCCCGCGGTCTGACGCGTTTCGCGCGCAAGCCGGTGCTCGCGGGCGACGGCTGGCGGCCGCTGTTCACGCCCCGAAGAACGGGCGCCTACGTGAACGACCACTGCGTTTTGCGCGCGGCCGACGGTCGCTGACACGTCTTCGGCATCACCAAGGCCAGCCCCGAGGTCGACCCGCAGAACGAGCGCTGGTTCTGTCACGGCGCGGGTGCCTCGCTCGAGACGGGCGAGCTTCGCGAGCGGCCGCGCGTATGCGACTTCGGCACGCGCGCGTGGGCCCCGACGACGCCGGACGCGCCGTCGAATCCGCCCTGGGCCGCGACCGAGTCCCCGTACGTCTTCACGCACGACGGCGCGTACTGGCTCTCGATCACCTACACCTCGAGCACGGGCGGGCCGGCGGAGTACCACAACACGCTGCTGTTCCGCTCCGAGAACCCCTTCGACTTCGGCAGCTACTCGGGTGACGTGGGCGAGCCGGCCGCGCGGCTGTACGCGCACGCGCCCGAGTACCTGCACGATCCCGACACCGATCGGTGGTGGATCACGAGCTGCGGCTGGCCCGGCGAGCCCTTCCAGCCCGTGATCCCCGGCAGCGTCGCGATCCGCGCGCTCGACTGGGTCTAAGCGGCGCGCGTGTTCTGCTGCAAGAACACCGCGACCTCGGCCTTGGTCACGGACCCGGACGCGACGCCGACCACGACGCGATGGAGCGCGTCGGGATCGGCCGTGAGCGACACGTCGTTCAAGCCGAGGAACGCGATTGCCGCGATCAGGCCGGTGCGCTCGTTGCCGTCGATGAACGGGTGATTCTGCACCAGGTGGAACAGATAGGCCGCGGCCATCTCGTTCAGCGTCTGGTGCAGGAAGGTTTTCTCGTAGCTCGCTTGGGGCGTCGCAACCGCCGAGCTCAAGAGTCCCAGATCCCGGATGCCGGGCCTTCCGCCGTAGCGGTCGATCTGATCCGCGTGAAGTGCGAGGACTTCATCGAGCGTGAGAAAGACGACAGCCATCAGTCCGCGAGACGACGGAACACGCCTCCGAAGCGCTCGTGCGCGTCGCTCACGATCGCGCGCAGCTTCGCGGTGCGCTTGCGCTCGCGCTGCGGAGTGACGACCAGCACGTCGCCGTCGGTCGAGAGCTCGAGGGGGGTATCGGCATCGAGACCGAGCGCGTCGAGCAGCGGCTTGTCGATGACCAGCGCGAGGCTGTTGCCGGACTTCGTCAGCTTCTTGAGCATGGTACGTACGGTAGATCGACCCCGTACGTACCGTCAAGGGAGGGCCGAATCCCGACACGAGTCGATCGATCCTCGTGCGGAACGCCGCCTTCAGCCGCTGCCGCGCACGCGGGCGACGACCTCGGCGTACAGCGCGAGGATGCGCGGGACCACGACCTGCTCGTCGAACTTCTCGAGCGCGAGGCGCCGGCCGGCGTCGCCCATGGCGCGCGCGCGCGACTCGTCGACGAGGATTCGCGCGAGCGCGTCGGCGTAGCTCTGCTCCGACGGTCCGGCGAGATCGCCGTTCACGCCGCCCGACACGACCTCGCGATTGCCGGGGATGTCGGAGCACACGATCGGCACGCCCGCGGCCGAGGCCTCGATCAGCGTCATGGGCAGGACCTCCGTGAGCTGCGACGGGAACAGCACCGCGCTGCACAGCCCCAGCAGCGCGGTCACGTCGCGGCGATAGCCGGCGAAGACGAAGCGCGCGGGACCGGGGAGCGACGCGGAAAGCCGCTCGAGGCGCGCGCGCTCGGGCCCGTCGCCGATCGCGAGCCCGACGAGCGGGCGGCCGACGCGCGCGGCGCAGCTCGCGAGCGCACGGGCGAACACGTCGAAGCCCTTGCCGGGAATCATGCGGCCGATCATCGCCACGACCCTGTCGGTGTCATCGATTCCGAGCTCGGCGCGCAAGTGCGCCCTGTCCGCGCGATCCGCCGCGTCGGCGATCGCGCGGCAGTCCACGAAGTTCGGGATGAACGACACGCTTCGCTCTGGAAAGCCCATCGCCAGGAACTGCCGCTGCTTCACCGAGCTGATCGCGACGATCTGGTCGCACGCCGCGCGCAGCAGCAGAGCCGACACGAACTCCGGCGCGCGGCGATAGCTCGTGGAGTGGTGCGTGAGCACGATCGCAGGGCGGCTTCGTACGGCGAACGAAGAGACCGTCCGCGCGGCGAGCGCGAGCGTAGCGCCCTGCGCGTGCAGCACGTCCGGCCGGAAGCCGCGCAGCACGGCGGCGAGCCCGCGCGCAAACGCGAGCGCGCCGGTCCGGCTCAAGGGCGGCGTCACTTCGAAGCGAACGCCCTTGCCGAGCCGCGCGTCGAGCGGACCCGGCGCCGCGCTGTACGCGACCGCGACGCCGCGCTCCGCGAGCGCGTTCGCGAGGTCGATCGAGACGGTCTCCGCGCCGCCGAGGTGCAGGGCCTCGCCGCAGATCAGCACCTTCATTTCCGTGTTGGCGGCTCCGCTCTGGATGACTGACGATACCGAAGCCAGCCATGACCTCCACCGCAGCCCAAGGACGCCGGACCGACGCGACGCTCGTGGTCACGAACGTGCTCTGGAACGCGGCGGCGAGTCTGATCGGCTCCGTCATCGCGTTTCTGCTGGTGCCGTTCCTGCTCCACAGACTCGGCGAGGCGGTCTACGGGGTATGGGCGCTGGTCGGCTCGGTGTTCGCCTATGCGGTGGTGTTCCAGCTCGGGCTGGTGAGCGCGATCAACCGCTACATACCGGTGAAGCTGGCGAGCGGCGACGTGCAGGGGCTGCGTGCGGTCGTCTCTACCTGCGCGGCGTTCCTGCTCGGTGTGGGTGTGGTCGTGCTCCTGCTCACGCTGGGCTTGCACGCGTGGCTGACGCAGATCTTCCAGATCCCGCCCGCGCTCGTGGCCGATGCACGCGAGACGGTGCTGGTGGTCGGCGGCTGCACGGCCGTCACGATCGTGACCAGCGCCGCGTCGGCGGTGCTCTCGGGCTACCAGCGCTACGACCTGATGGCGGGGAGCCGGATCGCGGTGACGCTCGCGCGCACCGCCGTGCTGGTGTGGCTGGTGGTGCAGGGCCACGGGCTCGTGACCGTCGCGCTCGTGTACGGACTCTCCGAGCTGCTCGTGAACGCGATCTATCTCGGCTTGTGTGTGCGGCTCCTGCCCGAGCGGCCGCTCTCGTCGCGCGCCGTCGACGGCGACCTGTTGCGCGAGATGCTCGGCTACGGCTTCAACACCTTCAACTACATCCTCGGCGCGCTCCTGCTCCTGAAGGCCGGCGAGGTGCTGATCGGGATCTACCGCAGCGCCGAGGAGGTCGCGCACTACGCGATCGTCACGGCGTCGGTACTCACGCTGACGACGGTGATCGAGGCGTTCTGCGCCGCGATCAAGCCGGCCGCGAGCGACCTCGACGCGAGCGACGACCACGCGCGGCTCCGGGAGCTGACGCTGCTCAGCCAGAAGTACTCGCTGTTCATGATCCTGCCGTCGGCCGCGTTCCTGCTGGTGATGGGGCGCGAGTTCCTGCTGATCTGGACGCACAAGGACATACCGCTCTTGCCGACGGTGCTCGCGATCGTGGTCGCGGGCCACGCGTTCCGCCTGGCCCAGCACTCGAGCTTCTTCGTGCTGGTCGGGAAGGGGGAGCACCGCTTCTTCGGGCGACTGATGGTGACCATGGCCGCGGGCACGGTGGGCCTGGGCTGGGCGAGCCTGGCCGTGCTCGACTGGGGCCTGCTCGGGATCGCCTGGTCGAGTGCCATTCCGCTCGTGATCGGCTGCGGGATCCTGCTGCCGCGGCACGTGTACCGGCAGCTCGGGATCGGCTGGTCCGAGAGCCTGCGGCGGGTCTGGCTGCCGTCGCTCGGCGGCGCGCTGCCGGGGGTCTTGCTGCTCGTCGCGTGGAAGCTCACGATGCCGCCGCGCAGCTGGCCGGAGCTCTTGCTCGTGGTCTTCGCCGTGGCGGCGACGACGCTGCTTGCGGCCTGGAGGCTCGGGCTCGGGGAGTCGGAGCGGGTGCGGTTCTGGAGTCTGGCCAGGCAGGGCTGGTCGAGGGTTTTCGCATGAGCGCGCCGACGTACTCCGATTCGCACACGACACCGGGCAAGGGCCGGCAGTACGACGCGTACTACGGCTCCGACCCGTGGGCGCGCTACCTGTGGTCGCGCGAGCAGGAGGTGCTGGCGCAGGCGCTCGACGCGTTCCTGGGCGGGCGCGAGGTGCGCGCGCTCGACTTCGCCTGCGGCACCGGGCGGATCTGCGGCTTCCTCGAGAGCCGCGTCGCGTCACAGAGCGGTGTCGACGTGTCGGAGGCGATGCTTGCCGAGGCGCGCGCGAAGCTCACGCGCACGACGCTCGTCACGGCCAACTTGCTCGAGTCGAGCCCGTTCGAAGAGGCGTCGTTCGATCTGATCACCGCGTTCCGTTTCTTCGTGAACGCCGAGCCGAGCTTGCGCAAGTCGGTGATGCGCGCGTTGGCGAAGCTGCTCAGGCCCGACGGCGTGCTGATCTTCAACGACCACCAGAACATCGACTCGCCGTACTGGCGGGCGGCGCGCGCGTACGCGGACTGGCGGGGCTTCGCGCGCTTCAGCTCGCTCTCGATCGCGGAGTGCCAGGTGCTGGTGGGCGAGGTCGGGCTCGAGATCGTGCGCGTGTACCCGGTCGGTCTCCTGCGCGTGCCCAAGCTCGAGCTGCCCGCCTTCGTTCAGCGCGCGGCGGATCGGCTGCTCGGGCTCGTTCCGTTCGCGGCGCGCTGGACGACGAGCCCGATCCTGGTGGCCCGGCGACGGGCGTGACCGCCGGCTCGTGCGCATGCTCAGCGCAGGATCCGACCGGCCGCAAGCAGGTCGAGGAAGTCGGAGAGCGGAAGCACGTTCACGGGCCCGTCGCGCAGCCGCTCGCGGCCGAGGTACACACCGAACGCCCCGCGCAGCTTGCCTTCCGCGGCGAGCTGCGCGAGCGCTGCGCCGTCTCCGCGGCGCCAGCGCGTTCCCGACTTGACCTCGATGCCGATCGTGGAGGTGCCGCGGGTCCATACGAAGTCCACCTCGGACCCGGCGGGTGTGCGCCAGTACGAGAACTCACCTCCGCAGCTCGAGCGATTCTGCCAGGCGCGCAGCTCGTGAAACACGTAGCTCTCGAGCAGGTGCCCGCGCTCTTCGTCGCCGAGCGGCTCGCGAAGCCGGCGGGCGAGCGCGCGTGTCGCGCCGGTGTCGAAGAAGTAGAACTTGGGATGCGCGACCTCCTTCACCTTCGCGCGCGGGCGCCAGGCGGGCAGCCACGTTCCCACCAGCGTATCGACGAGGATCTCGAAGTAGCCCTGAACCGTCGGTCGCGCGACCCCCGCGTCGCGGGCGATGCCCGAAACGTTGGTGACCTGTGCGTTCTGCTGCGCCGCCACCTCGAGAAAGCGCGCGAACGAGTCCAGGTTCTTGACCAGCGCCTCCTGTCGGATCTCCTGCGTGAGATAGTTCTCTGCGTAGGCTTCGAGCAAATCGATGCGCGCCGCTTCCGCGCGCTCGGAACAGACCGCGGGGAGGCAGCCGAAGCGCAGCGCGTCTTCGATGCGGAAGCTCCGGCCGAGCTCGCTCGCGGTGAGCGGAAAGAAGCGCCGGTTGATCGCCCGCGTGGGCAACAGGTTCGCCCCGCCTCGCTTGAGCTTGCGCGCGCTGGATCCCGAGAGCGCGAAGCGATAGCGCTGTCCGTGCCGCGAGATCAGATCCTGCACTTCGTTCAGGAGGGCAGGGAGTTTCTACACCTCGTCCACCACGACCCAGCTCCTGGCAGGCAACGCCTCGACCTCCTGCGTGAAGCGGCCCGGATCGCGCAACAGGCGCACGAGCTCTCGGTCCGTGAGAAGGTCCAACCAGTGCGCGCGCGGCAACACGTTCCGGAGCCAGGTCGTCTTGCCCGTGCCGCGCGGACCCAACAGGAAGAACGACCGCTTCGGCAGGGGAAGATCTCTTGTATACATCGCCATCAAAATAGCCGTCAAGATGCTGGCGATCCATGCAGGCCGCTCCCCCGCGGGGTCAGGCGCAGGCTCGCGCTCGTGGTCCTGTGGATGCTCGCCTCATGCGGCGCGCCGAGCGCTCCCGTCGAGCGGCCCGAGGAGTGGCCCGAGCTCGGCGGCAGCTTCCGCGCGCAGCGCTTCTCGCCGCTCACGCAGATCGACACCGAGAACGCGCGCACGCTCGGCTTCGCCTGGGAGTACGAGGCGCGCTCGCGCCGCGGCCGCGTCGAGCACGGCCAGGAGGCGACGCCGATCGTCGTCGACGGCGTGCTGTACGCGTCGGGTCCGTGGGGCAGCGTGTTTGCCGTGGACGCGAAGACCGGCGCGGAGCGCTGGCGCTACGACCCGGAGGTCGACGGCAGCTACAACCGGCGCGCCTGCTGCGACGTCGTGAACCGCGGCGTGCAGGTGTGGAACGGCCGCGTCTACGTCGGCACGCTCGACGGGTTCCTGGTGGCGCTGGACGCGAAGAGCGGCAAGGAGCTCTGGCGCGTCGACACGCTCGTCGACCGCGACACGCGCTTCTACACCATCACCGGTCCGCCGCAGGTCGCGAAGGACGTGGTCGTGATCGGCAACAGCGGAGCGGAGTTCGGCGTGCGCGGCTACGTGACCGCCTACGATCTCGAGAGCGGCGACGAGGTCTGGCGCTTCTTCACCGTGCCCGGCGACCCGGCGCTCGGCCCGCCCGAGTCTCCCGCGCTCGAGCGCGCGCTCGAGACCTGGGACCCGAACTCGGACTGGAAGTCGGGACTGGGCGGCACCGTGTGGGGCGAGCTCAACTACGACCCCGAGCTCGAGCTGCTCTACGTCGGCACCGGGAACGCCTCGCCCTATCCGATCTGGCTGCGCAGCCCGTCGGGCGGCGACAACCTGTACCTGGCGTCGATCCTCGCGCTCGATCCCGACGACGGGCGCCTGGTCTGGCACTACCAGACCACGCCCGGCGAGATCTGGGACTACACCGCGACGCAGAACATGTGCCTCGCCGAGCTCGAGATCGGCGGACGCCTGCGCAAAGTCATCATGCAGGCGCCGAAGAACGGCTTCTTCTACGTGCTCGACCGCGAGACGGGGGAGTTCCTCTCGGCCGAGCCGTTCGTGTTCGTGAGCTGGGCGAGTCACATCGACGCCGGCGGTCGCCCGGTCAAGAGCGCGCGCGCCGTGTACCGCCACGCGCCCGCGATCGTGTTCCCCGCCGAGTCGGGCGCGCACAACTGGCAGCCGATGGCGTGGAGCCCGCAGACCGGACTCGCCTACATCCCCGCGCGCGAGCAGGGCATGCTGATCGTGAACGAGCCGTTCTACCGCTGGACGCCGGGCGAGCTGAACATGGGCGCGAAGGCGATCTTCGGCGCGGTCCTCGAGCTCCTGCCCGCGCCCGAGCGCGCGTCGATCGACGCGCTGCTGCGCGCGCGGCCCGAGCTACCGCCGCTCGCGACGCGCGAGTTCCTGATCGCCTACGACCCGGTCGCGCAGGCGGAGCGCTGGCGCGTGCCCGTCGGCAACGAGCAGTACGCGGGCGGGGGCGTGCTCGCGACCGCTGCCAACCTGGTGGTGCAGGGCACGTCGTCGGGCCGCCTCGTCGTGCGCCGCGCCGACACCGGCCACGAGCTCGCGTCGCTCGAGGTCGGCACCGCGATCATGGCCGCGCCGATCAGCTACGAGATCGAGGGCGTGCAGTACATCGCCGTGATCGCGGGGCTCGGCGGCGCGGTGGCGTCGCGCTACCCGCGCGAGAGCGCGGCCTGGACGTACGAGAACTACGGTCGGCTGCTCGCGTTCGAGCTCGGCGGCGGGCCGACGCCGTTGCCCAAGCCACGCTCGCCGGGCGTGACTCCCGAGCCGCCGACCCTCGCGAGCGACTCCGACGCGGCGGCGGCGGAGCGCGGCGCGAAGCTGTTCGGAAGTCAGTGCGCGCACTGCCACGGCGGCCGCGGCGAAGAGCGGCTCTCCGCGTATCCCGATCTGTTCCGGCTCTCCGCCGAGACCCACGCGAGCTTCGACGCGATCGTGCGCGGCGGCGCGCTCGCGAGCGCGGGCATGGCGAGCTTCGCCGACGTCGTGAGCGAGGCCGACGTCACCGCGATCCAGTCGTTCCTGGTGCGCGAGCAGCGCGTGCTGCGCGCAAAGGAGCAATCCGCGCGCTAGCAAGGCACGCCCTGATCCGGATGCCTACCTGCTCGAGCCGTCGAAATCCCAAGTTGTTCCCAAGTTCCGCGCGGGGAAGTCGCATAGGATCGAGCTGGCAAAGCCACCAGCGAGGTCGAGGTGTGGGGCACGCGAGGCTCGTGAGTCGATGGTTCGCTGCGGTCGTCTGTAGTCTCGCGCTCCTCGCATGCGAAGCCAGACCGATCCCGATGCAGGTGCTCCCGAACTCGACGTTCATCCTTCCGCTGCAGGCACGCGCGTTCGGGAACGAGATCTCGATCTCCCAGGGTGTCCAGGACCGTCAGCGCGGCGATCTGATCGTTGCAATCTGCCCTGCGGAGAACCTGTGGTGCATGCCAGTCGGCTCTCCCTTTCCCCCGACTTGTCCCACGCCCCCCGCCGTACCGCCCGACGGGTACTACCTTCGGACGCGCTACGTCACGAGGGTCATGCCCCACCCCGGTTCGAACGCGGGCATCGCTGGCCTGCTCGACTTCTCGGCCTATGGCAACGACTGGGGGCTGGTCGGGCAGGACCTCGCCATGCTGGATGTTCCCAGCGAGGTCTGTCCGGGGGCGTACAAGCTGAGCCTGCGCACGCGACCCGTCGGCTCCTTCCCATCCGCTCCGGACGAGGTCGGCTACGCCGCCGGCGTCGACGTCGTCGTGCTGGGCGCGCCCGGCGGCACTCCCAATCCCAGCACTGCGAACCCGTTCGGCTCGGTCGACGTTCCGATCGACTCCGACCTCGCCGACCTCGTCCCGAATCCGGAGGTACCCCTGAACCTCTCGCAAATGGGGTGGACGTCGACCTACCCCGCAGCCGCCGAGATCGACGTCGACTACCCCGAAGACCGCGTCGAGATCTTGAGCGCCTATCAAGGGCAGCACCTGGGGATCCACTCGCTCGTGAGCTGGCGCGACGACCCCGGGATTGGGCGAGTCACCATCACGATCGTCGATCCGAAGCGCTGCACGAACGACATCCGGCTTGTCTACAAGCTGCGCGACGGGGAGGATCCGGTCGATCCTCTCGTCGACTTCACGACCTCCCCGGGAAGTCAGCGGCTCTATGACCTGAACGGATCGGTGCTCACGCAGAACCCGTACATGCTGGCGAACCCGGACCTCGCATTCCCCGCCTGCGGGTCGGACTGAGCGCGATGTCCTCGAGCTCGATGGCAAGTCGTCGACGGAACAGATCGAAGGATCCATCCATGGAGATCAGGCGCATCCTCGTAGCGTCATCGCTGGCCGCGGTGGTCGCCGCTGCTGCGGGTGCGGCTGCGGACCAGCTCGTCATCCAGCTCGATAAGACCTCCCTGATCGGCAGGGCTGCCGAGGGATCGCCAGCGCTGGCGAACGTCGATGGTGCTCCGATTCCGAGGGGCGTGCCTCGCACGCTGCGTCTCCCGCTGGCAGTTGCGACCGACGGCAGCACGAGCTTCTCGCTGCGGCAAGAAAGCGTGGATGGAGCCGTCGAGACAGAGCTCGGATCGCCAGTGATGCGCCTACGCGTACTGTCCCCCGGGCTTGGCAACGTGACAGACGACGCGGGTGGCAGCGTGAGCATCGGAATGAGCACGACGCTTGCCTTCGACAACCTCGCGACGGGGCAGTCCAGAGTCTTCGATATCAGCATCCGGGGAGACACTCGATCCGACGCCGCGTACGGCAGCGACATCCCCATCTACGTCGAGGCTTGGCGACGGGGCGAGGACGGCAAGCCGGTCGAAAATCCCACAAAGGAGAACCGAAGCTTCTGGGGCACCGTGTCGGGGCACTTCGAGCGGTGACAGCGGCAAGTTCTCGCCTGACGCCTTCTGGAGGTCACCCGTGTCGGTGGGTCATCACCGACCGGTAATCGCGAACATGAGAATCGGCACGAGCCTATTCTTGATTGCTTCAGCGGCGTGCCTGGCCGGGTGCGGGGAAGATGCGGTAGGTGTCGCTACGGCCGACGACCCTAGTCGACCAGCGCTCGTGAGTCTGAAGACAACAGGCTCCAATCAGCGCCCCGGACCCATTGAAGACGAAACGCCGCCGCGACCATCGGCAACGCCAGCGGACGCAGAACCCTTTGGAGCTACCGCTGGTGAGTCGACCGGGCAGGAGCTGAAGCCCTCTTCTAGTTTCAACCCCTACGCACAAGAACCCGCCGTATCGACTAGAGGACTCGTTGTTGATGGCCGGGATCCGGGAGCGACGGGGGTCTTGCGTCATGAGCTGTCGCTCGATGTTGAGCTCGAAGGGATGCGAGCCGATGCCTCATTCGAGCTTGATCTCCTCCTCCCAAAGGGTGCATTCGGGCAGGCGAGGGTCATTCACTCGACCACTGGAATCGATCGTGCGACTGCGGAGAAAGTCACGATTCGTCGAGGCCCGATGTTTGGGGCAATAGCCCAGTGGGCATCGCCCCGCTCACCTCTGTGCGCGGTGTCTGAGAATGGCCAGTTCGTTGCTCGGGTCGACCTCCCCATCCTGGACGCGGCCGCCTTGGGCCCCGACCTCTCCAGCCTCAGCCTGAGGCTGAGGTTTCCAGTCGATGTCGGTCCCGATCCCAGAGCGTGCGTCTCTCAAGCTCGGTTCCGCGACGTCAGGTCATGGGCAGGGCTTCCACGTCCCATCGAGCGAAATCCATGATGAGGCGGAGAGCTCTCGCTCTGTGGTTGATCTGTTTGACCGTACAACCAACCGATGCAGCCGCGGTCACTGACAACTCAACACCCGTAAATGCGCGGGGTGCGACCGGTTTGGTAGATCCGTCGAGTGGAATCGCATCGAACTCGACGCAGCCATTCACTGGTGAGTCTACCTTCGCGCTACCAATCGTAGTTCCGCAAGGCACCGGGGGGATGTCACCCTCACTCGCGCTTTCTTACTCCAGCGGGAATTCAAGCGACTCTTGGGTCGGGTATGGATGGAGTCTTGGCATCGGGTCGGTCCAGCGTTCGAGCAAGAACGGTGTTCCGAAGTATGACGACGACCTCGATACTTTCGTCCTCGACGGCCAGGAGCTCATTCCAGACGGCGCTGTAACGGATCGGTACCACACTCGACGAGAGACCTTCCTTCGCATTGATCGGCTGGTAGACGGTTCCTGGGAGGTGCGATCACCGGACGGCACAGTCTCGCGCTACGGGATGACTGCAAACGCTAGAGTGGGGCGGGGCGCTTCGGAGACGTTTGCGTGGTTTCTCAGTGAACGCGTCGACTTGCATGGCAACGGCTTTCGGGCGCTCTACGATGAGCTCGATCCCGGCAATCGTCATCCAGTCGAGATCCGGTACGGCCTGAGAACCGGCAGCTCCGGACTGGAGAGCCTGAATCCAGGTAACCCAGACTCCGTTGATCGCGTGATTCGCTTCGTGCTCGAGGCTCGGCCTGACAGGCGCGTTCACCACAGCGGCCGCTTTGCTCAGGAGCTGAATCGACGATTGCGCGACGTTGAGGTCACAGTCGGCGGCAGCCTCATCCGGCGATATCATTTGGACTACGGAGCTCAAAGTCAGGACTCGAGGCGCAGTCTGCTTCGCGCGGTTCTCGAGTTCGGTGCTGACAATGGAGCTCTACAACCTCCTCGAACAACGTCGTTTGCATACTCCTCCAATGTCGATAGTGGCCGTGCCGGCTGGGCCAGTGTCGATCCAGATGATCCCGAGATTCCCGCCTCTGAGTTCTACTTGCCTTCGGGCCTGTTCTTTACGCGCACTGACAATCGAGATGGGGGTACTCGACTCGCCGAGTTGAACGGCGATGGTTTCATAGACGCAATACGCGAGGTGAAGATAAACGGCGCAGTCGAGAACGACGCGCAGAGTGGTGCATACCTGAACTCACCGAGTGGGTTCTCGGATACTCCTGAGCCGAACTACCGCTTGCCCTTTGTCGTGAATGGCCCGCATCGCCAGGCCTTTCAGAATGTGTCGTCTGGAGTGCCGCTCGACAGCGGGCTTCTGCTAACCGATTTGGATCGAGACGGTCGCGCAGACGTTTTGGGGCTGCAGTACTTCTTCTATTCAGTCTCCCCGGCAAGTGCGTTTCGCGCTCAAGACCTTTACCGCAATACCGGAACGGGTTGGGCGAGTGTTCTCTCATCCCAGAACGGAGACACACTTGGGCATGGAAGTAACAACTTCGCGTTTCGAGATGCATACGCGCAGATCACAGATGGCGGAACTCAGCTCACCGAGCTGAACGGGGACGGAAAGCCGGATTTGCTTACCCGCGACTATTTGACCTTTACAACGGTCTACCAACCAATCGTGGCTCGCGGTTACTCGTTTGCGCTCGAAGCGAGCTATGGATTCACCCCTGGTCAATCTGACAGGTACAATGTGTGCACAGACAACACTGATGTGTGCCTTCTAAACAGTGTAATGACACGGCGAGACATCCTCCCGGTCCCTGTTGGCGGAACCGTATATGTGCGCCAAGTCCAGGTGATCCGCGCGGGAAAACGTCAGATCGACGTAAATGGCGATGGCCTCGACGATCATGTCACTGCGTTCTTTACCGAGGATTCGGGACTGCCACAGCAAGACTTCACAAATACCTATCTGAACAACGGCGACGACTTTGTGCTGGATGACCGTTGGGTCGTTCCTGTTAGATTTGATCGGGAGGAGGCGTCCGGAACGGTGAGTCATGATCAAGGGGTACGCGTTGCCGACCTCAATGGGGACGGAATCGTGGATCTTGTTCGCGCGTTTGGCGGCATACGAGGCGTGTGGTTGGGCACCGGCAATCCGCTGAGTCCGTGGTGGAGTTGTCCCGATTACGTGGACACTTTCGCGCTATCGGGAACTTCCCTCAGC
>JBBDXF010000005.1:0-49995 GCA_040902485.1 Myxococcota bacterium
GGCGCCCGCGCCGGCTCCGACGCCCGCGCTGCAGCGCTGCAGCGTCGCCGGCGGAATCGAGTGCGACGTGCGCGACTTCGCGGTGCTGACGCGCGCGCGAAGCGGCCTCGCGCCCGTGCTCGCGCAGGTCTGCGCCGCCGCCTCGCCGCTCTGAACAGACACGACTCAGTCGAATCACAGCGCCCTGAGACATATCTTTATCGTCGGCGGGCTCGACCTTGGGGAGTTCGTGGTGCTCACCCGGCGCTGTTCCGGCTGATCTTCGCGCCCGGCGGCAGCGGCGCCCTGCTCCCCGTTCCACGCCTGGGTCCGAAGTGCGCCGACTGCGGCGTCTCGTTCGACCTCTTGCCCTGCGCAGGCGACGAGTGCGATCGCGACGGCGACGTCGTCGAGCACTCGAACGACAACTGCCCGTTCACCGCGAACCCGACGCAAGCCGACGCGGACGGGGACGGGGTCGGCGACGCCTGCGACAACTGCGTGGCCGACGCGAACCCGCGCGTCCCGCTCGCCCTCCTGGCCGCGAATCCGTGGGCCACGCTCACGGGAGGCCAGCGCGACGACGACCGCGACGGCTACGGAAACGTGTGCGACGCGAAGTTCGCGGACACGGTCGGCACGATCGTCAACACGCTCGACCTGAACCAGCTGCGTGCCGCGACCGGCAAGCCGCGCGGCGCGGACCTGTGCGGCGTCGACGGACAGTCGCCCTGCGCGGTCTACGACCTGAACGAGGCCGGCAACAGCGTCGGTGGCACCGACCTGTCGCGCTTCCGCGAGCTCAACCTGAGGCCGCCCGGCCCGAAGTGCGCCGCGTGTTCGCTCGCGTGCGTTGCCGGAACGGATGCGACGTGCGCGGCTGCGCCGTAAGGATCGTCGCGCTTCAGTCTTTCTGAATCAGATGGTCGAGCCCGTACTTGTGCATGCGGTGTCGCAGCGTGCCGCGCGGCAGATCGAGGCGGCGAGAGACGCGCGATACGTTGCCACCGGCTTCGCGGAGCGCGTTCGCGATGCGCTCCGCCTCGGCTGCGTCCTCGGGCTCGAACTCGAGGGCTCGCTCGACGCGTGCCGGCGCGGAGCGCTCGTCTCGCGACGACTCCGACTCGGGCGACTCCCCGAGCAGACCGTCGAGATCCTCGGCCTCGAAGCGGCGTGCGCCGGCCTGTACGAGCAGGCGCTCGAGGACATTGACGAGCTCGCGGACGTTGCCCGGCCAGGCGTAGGCGCGCATGCGTTCGTGGAACGAGTCCGAGAACGTCGCCGATGCGATGCCGAGCGTCGCGCACAGCCGCTGCGAAGTCGCCCGGACCAGCGCCGGCACGTCGTCCGGCCGCTCGCGCAGCGCTGGAACGACGAGCTTGATCACGTTCAGCCGGAAGTAGAGATCCATGCGGAAACGCCCGTTCCGCACCTGTCGCATCAGATCGTGGCAGGTCGCCGCGACCACACGCGCTTGCATCGGCAGCGACTGACTCCCGCCGACGCGCTCGAACACGAGATCCTCGAGCACGCGGAGCAGCTTCGACTGGAGCGCGGCATCGAGGTCGCCGATCTCGTCCAGGAAGATCGTCCCGCCCGCCGCCAGCTCGAAGCGCCCGCGCCGCAGGCCGGCGGCCCCGGTGAAGGCACCCTTCTCGTGGCCGAACAGCTCGCTCTCGATCAACGTCGGCGAGAGCGCCGCGCAGTCGACATGGATGAACGGACCCTGCCGGCGGGCGGAGAGCTCGTGAATCATTCGCGCGACCAGGCTCTTGCCGGTCCCGGTTTCGCCTTGGAGGAGCACCTTCGACTCGACGCGAGCGGCGCTTTCGATCTCCGATCGCAACGCTCGGATCGCCGCGCTGTCGCCGACCAGTGCCGCCAACTTCGACGATCCGCCGGAAGTGGCCGCGTGAGCCGAGATCCGCGCCACCAGATCGAGCGGCGCTGCCGGGAGCGCGATCAGATCCGCGATCCCGAGCTGGCTGAGTCGGAACACGAACTCCGCCTGCAGGCCGCGCGAGAGCACCACGATCGGCGCGCCCCGAAGCAGCTTCGCGAGGGCCCGCACGCGCTCGAGGTCGGCGTCGTCCCCACGGCCGAGCCCGAGGACGGCGACGGCGACGCTGCGCGGCTCGATCTCGCCGAGCGCTCCGGCCTCGAAGTCGAGCACCCGCAGGCCCGTGCGCGCACACCACCCCGAGAGCGCCGCGGCGTACGCGATCTCGACGTCGATCAGGAGAGCGGTACGAATCGACACCCTGCACCTCTCTCCTTCACATCTCTGCGTATCACAGCGAACTCCGCCATCGGCTGTCAAGCGGTATGTCGGAGGCGAGACTGGCACGGCGATTGCGTCCACGCGGGTTACCCATGGATCTCCGACAGCTCGAGCGAACTCCCGGCCCGTCGATTCGAACCGCCGACCTCGCGATGGTCTTCCGACGCGGAGGCGACGAGGTTCGAGCGGTCGATGGAGTGAGTCTCTCCATCCCGTCGGGCCAGTTCGTCGTCGTGCGTGGGCGCTCAGGAAGCGGCAAGAGCACGCTCATGCATCTGATCGCGGGCTTGCGCAAGGCGACGGCCGGGCAGGTGTTCGTGGGCGACACGGACATCCAGTCGCTCGCCGTGAGCGACGCAGATCGCTTCCGGCGCAGAAACGTCGGCTTGATCTTTCAGTTTTTCAATCTGATCCCATCGCTCTCGGTGGAGATGAACATCGCCCTGCCGCTCTTGCTCGACGGCTTCAGGCTTCCCCACCTGCGACGTCAGATCGACGAGCTGATCGCCTTGCTCGGAATGTCGCACCGGCGAGAGCATGCGCCGCATGAGCTCTCGGGCGGCGAGATGCAGCGCGTCGCAATCGCGCGCGCGCTGATCATCAAGCCCGCGCTGATTCTCGCAGACGAGCCCACCGGGAATCTCGATAGCCGCGCATCGGAAGAGATCTTCTCGCTGTTGCGAGACTTGTCTCGCGAGCGCGGCGTGACCGCGATCGTGATGACACACGAAGTCGAGGCGACGAAATACGCGGATCGCGTGCTGGTGATGAACGACGGGTGCATTGCCGCCGACTCCGCGGATCCGGTAGACGGTCAGACACCGTGAGGTTCGACTGGTTGATCGGTGGGTCGTCTCGACTGCCCTTCTCGATTCTGATCTCGCTTCGCTCGCAGATCTCGGACCGATTCATCGTATCGGGCCTCACGGTTCTTGCCGTTGCGACGAGCGTTTCGTTGGCAATGAGCGTCGAAGTGGCCTCGCGCGCTCTGCAGGAGGGTCTGCGGACGACCACGCAGGCACTAGTCGGCTCGGCTGCGCTCACGATCTCTGCCGGAGATGTGGGCGTGCCCGAGGAGGTGCTCGCTCGGGTTGGCGAGGTTCCGGGAGTTCTGAGCGCGTCGCCGCTCATCCGACGGACCATGCGAGTCGCATCGGGCGAACACCAGGGACGCGCCCTGCACGTGGTCGGTTTGGATTTCTTGAGCGACAGCGACGTGCGCCGCTACGAGGTGTCGCGGGCGGGAACCGTGGTGCGCGACGCAGTTCGACTACTGGCGCTTCCAAACTCCGTTGTCCTGTCCGAGGCATTCGCGACCGAGCTTGGGATCGGCGACGGCGATCGACTGGAGCTCACACTCGAAGGGAGGCCACTCGAACTCGTCGTGCGCGGGGTTCTCGGCGGCGAGATGGCCGAGGCGTTCGGCGGACAGATCGCGGCTATGGACATCTTCGCCTTGCAGCAGGTCGCCGACGTGCTCGGTCGGTTCGAGCGCATCGACGTCGCCGTCGAACCGGACCAGAGCATCGACGAAGTCGCCGCGCGGATCGAAGTGGTGATCGGCCCCGCACTAGCGCTCGGACGCGACGCAGAACGCGAGACCTTCGGACTGGCGTTGCTCCGAACCTATCAGCGCGCTCTTTGGGCGTTCGTGATCGTTGCGCTCGCTACCTCGACGCTCCTTACATATGCCGTCAGTTCGATGTCGATTGATCGCCGGCTCGACGAGCTCACGCTACTTCGCACTGCCGGGATGGATGGAGCACAGGTGGGCCGACTCGTGCTCACCGATTCACTTGTAATTGCGGTCGTCGGGACAGCACTCGGGGCTGCTGCTGCGCCGGTCGTCCTGCGCGCGGTTTTCGGGATTCTCTCGATAGCGTCGGCAGTTTTGCGCGAGATCGAGCTTGGCGAACCCAGACTAGCTCTTCCAACCATCGCGCTCGGGCTCTTCGTCGGGATCGTCACCGTCGTTGCCGCTGCGCTGCCTGCCGCCCGTCGCGCCGCGAGGATCGGCCCGTTCGAGCTGCTCGATCTCGGCCGCGGAACTATCCATTTTGATCGAACTCGACGGAGAGCCGCGCTGTTCTCGCTCGTTGGTGCGGCGCTACTTGGGCTCGCTTGGGTCGACTACGCCGCCCCAAGCGCGCTTCGCATCGTCGCTGGCATCGCTGGCGGCATCGCACTCGCTGGGGGATTGGGCCACCAGTTGATTGGCAGGTACGCCGATCCCGCTGGCTGGATGGGTCGCTGGGTTCCGCGGATCGGCTTTCTGATCGGACCGACGCTGCGAGCTCGCCCGGTGGAAACTGCTCTGACGATCGCTGCCTGGACGACGATCGCAGCTGGCTTGGTCACCGGCGTGACCACGATTCGCAGCTACACGGGCAGCATCGACGGCTACTACTACGGACTGTACGGAGAGTCCGCGGTCATTCTGCTGGCCGGGGACCCATTCGGGAGCGACGGACTCGAGGCGATCTCTCCCGCGACCATGGAACTGCTGCGCGCGAGCGGCAGAGTCGAGGAGCTTGCCGAAATACGCGGCATCGAAGTCCCGTTTCGCGGCAGGGTGATCGTAGTGACCTCGCTTGCCACGAACGCGATCTCGCGGCGCGGGGATCTCGCCTTCATCGGCCACGATCCGGAGGGAACCAGAGCCGCGCTAAAGAGGCGCGAACTCGTCATGAACGAGTCGTTCGGTCAGCGATTCGGGATTCGTGTGGGCGACTCGATTGTTCTTCCGTCGAAGGGCGGCCCGCTCACTTTCCGAATCGGGGCCTCCGCAACCGGTACCGCGGGGTCGAGTGGATCACTGCTGCTTGACGAGTCTGCGTTCGACGATGCCTTTGCAAGCTCCGCCGCAACCCTGTGGATGGCTGCGCTCTGGGTAGTCTCACCCGAGAACGAGTCGGTGGAGGCCTTGCGGCGGATGGAGAGCGCTCAGCCTCTGTTCCTCCTTCGAGGCAAGGAAGCTCGGAGGTGGGTCGCCCGCTCCGCCGAGAAGTACCGCGCCATGCTCTCGGTTCCTGTCGCGCTCGTCTGCGGCCTTGCTCTGGTCTCGCTTCAGGCGCTGCTTTTCGGAACGACACGCTCTCGGCGGCGAGAGTTTGCTTTGCTTCGCGCCGCGGGTGCCACGCGCGCGAACGTTGTCGCAATCATCACCTTGGGTGGAAGCCTGATCGGAGTTCTAGGTTCGATCTTCGGAATTGCGATCGGAGCCATCTGGTCGGCCGTCACCTGCAGCTTCCTGTCGGAATCGATTGGATGGAAGATCATTCCGATTCAGAGTACGGAACTGGCAGGTTGGGTCGTCGTAGGCGCCGCCGTCATCGCCGTCCTCGGCAGCCTCATCCCCGCTTTGCTCGCTACGCGTGTACGCGAGGTGACGGGATCGCAGACGCCCTAGCAATCTGCGGCGCTCAGGCAGCCAACGAAGGCGGCGATGCGAAGCACGATCCAGAGCAGCGGCAATACGCTCGCCATTCGGGAAGCGTACGCCCCTTGGACGCCGACTGGCAACGCGTCCTGATCCAGCTGAGAGCCAGGCTCGACTCGTCGCGCCAGCCCCCCGGGCGTCACCGATAGCTGTAGAACCCCCGCCCGCTCTTCCGCCCGAGCCAGCCCGCCTCGACGTGCTTGCGCAGCAGCGGGCAGGGGCGGTACTTCGAGTCGCCGAACTGGCGGTGCATGGTGTCGAGCACCTGCAGCAGCGTGTCGAGCCCGATCAGGTCGCACAGCTCGAGCGGGCCCATGGGGTGGTTCAGGCCGAGCTTGATCGAGCGGTCGATGTCCTCGGGCGTGCCGACGCCCTCGGCGAGCGCGAAGATCGCCTCGTTCACGAACGGCAGGAAGGTGCGGTTCACCAGGAACGCGATCGAGTCCTTGACGCTCACCACTTCCTTGCCGAGCGCGCGGCCGAGCGCGAGCGCGCGCTCGAAGCTCGCGTCGTCGGTCTGCAGCGCGCGCACGACCTCGACCAGCCGCATCTGCGGCACGGGATTGAAGAAGTGCATGCCGACCACGCGCTCTGCGGTGCGCGTGCGGCCGGCCAGCGCGGTGACCGAGATCGAGCTCGTGTTGGTGATCAAGAGCGCGGGCGCGGCGCAGGCGGCGTCGAGCGCTGCGAACAGCGTCTCCTTGGCGGCCTGGTCCTCGGGGATGGCCTCGATCACCGCGTCGCAGCCCGCGAGCGCGGCGGGGCCCACCGCCCACTCGATCCGGCCGAGCGCGGCGGTGGCCTCGCCCGCGTCGAGCTTGCCGCGCTCGACGAGCTTGGCGAGCTGCTTCTCGATCCCTTTGCTGGCGCGCGCGTTGTGCGCGTCGCTCTGGTCGCACGCGACCACGCGCAGGCCGGATTGCGCGGCGACCTGCACGATGCCGCTGCCCATCAGGCCGACGCCGACGACGCCGAGCTTCGCGATCGCCACGGCCGCGTCCGCGCTCAGGCCGCGCGCGCGAGGAGCGATCCCCACGCGAGCCCGCCGCCGAACACCGAGACGAGCAGCTGGTCGTCGGACTCGAAGCGCTTCTCGGCCAGCGCCTCGGACAGCACCGTCACCCAGCCCGCGGAGCTCGTGTTGCCGAAGCGGTCGATGTTGAACAGGTGCTTCGACGCCGGCACGCCCAGGTTCTTGCACAGCGCGTCGAGCATCGACAGGTTCGCCTGGTGGCCGATGAACCAGTCGACGTCGTCGATCGAGAGCTCTTGCTTGGCCAGGAATGTGCCGATCTCGCGCGGCATGTCGTTCACGACGAAGTCGAACACCTCGCGCCCGGCCTGCTGGAAGCGGCCGAAGCGCGGCGCGACGCCGCTGAAGTGGTCGTCCGTCGGCGCGCCCGCGGGCGCCGGGAACACGTCGCGGATCGTGCGCTCGGGCGACGCGCCCGGCGCGGTGGCGTTGATCACGCACGCGCCGCGCCCGCCGATCGCCACGTCGACGAGCTCGAGCGCGCCGGGCTCGTTCGACACGACCAGCGCCGACGCCGCGTCACCGAACAGGATCGCCGAGGTGCGGTCGGTGTAGTCGGTCTGCATGGTGAACGGCTCCCCGTTCACGACCAGGATCCGGCGGTAGCGGCCGAGCTGCAGCAGCCCGCGCGCGACCTCGAGCGCGTACACCACCGAGGAACAGGCGTTCTTGAGCTGGAAGGCCGGCACGTGGAGCCCGTAGTGCTGCGAGATCATGTTGCCCGGGCCCGGGTACTGCAGGTCGTCCGTGCAGCTCGCCGACAGGATCAGGTCGACCGTGCGCAGGTCGAAGCCGGTCGTCTCGACCAGCCGGTCGACCGCGCGGCGCGCGATCTCGAACACCGGGAAGCTGCCGCGGTAGTCGCTCATCACCCGCCGCTCGGCGATCCCGACCCGCCCGCGGATCCAGGCGTCGGTCGTGTCGAGGATCCCCTCGAGGAAACGGTTGTCGAGCACGGCCTCGGGCACGTAGTGGGTCACGTGGTGCAGGTACACACGGCGCGGCAGCATGGCGATCCATCCACAGAAGAGTTCGACCGGGCCCTACCGCCCCGGTCCAAGGAACGGATGCGAGTTCCGTTCCCACCCGGATGTCGACCTCTGCCTGCGGGGGAGACGGGCGAACGTCCGGGTGACCCCTCTTATGCCCCAAACCCGTGCGCAAGTTCAACGCAAATCTGCGTCGGCGTGCCGGCCGGGAGTGGAGGCGGCTGCTCAATCTGGGTGGCGGGCTACCCCCAGTAGCGATCGCGAGCCGCGCGCTCGCGGCGGCGCGAGCGTTCGAGTCCGACCCTGCTCCGCTACTCCCCCACCGGCCCCAGGTGCGTGCGCTGCTCGACCGCGGCGAAGCGGTGGGTTGCGCCCTCTTCCGACCGGAGCAGCGAGACCACGATCGCCGTCAGGAACGAGAGCGGGATCGTGACCAGCGCGGGGTTCTTGAGCGGGAACCAGGCGGAGTCGGCCTTCAGGATGTCGATCTGCACGGTGGGTGAGAGCCAGATCAGCGCGATGGTCGAGAACGTGCCGACGACCATGCTCGAGACCGCGCCGGCGGTCGTGCAGCGGCGCCAGAAGATCGAGAGCAGGAGCGCCGGGAAGTTCGCGCTGGCCGCGATCGCGAACGCGAGCGAGACCATGAACGCGACGTTCTGGCCCTTGAAGGTGATGCCGAGCGCGATCGCCAGCACCCCCAGCGCGATGGTCGAGACGCGCGCCACGAACAGCTGCTCGCGCGAGTCGGCGTGGCCCTTGCGCACGACGCTGACCCACAGGTCGTGCGAGAGCGCGGCCGCGCCCGACAGCGTGAGCCCGGCGACCACGGCCAGGATGGTCGCGAACGCGACCGCCGAGATGAAGCCGAGGAACGGCGTGCCGCCCAGCAGCTCGGCGAGCAGCGGCGCCGCCATGTTGCCGCCCGCGTCGACGGCGCGAATCGCGTCGGGGCCGACCAGCACCATCGCGCCGAAGCCGAGCACGAAGGTCATCAGGTAGAAGTAGCCGATCAGGCCGGTCGCGAAGAACACGCTGGTGCGCGCCGCGCGCGCGGAGGGCACGGTGTAGAAGCGCATCAGGATGTGCGGCAGGCCCGCGGTGCCGAACATCAGCGCCATGCCGAGGGAGATCGCGTCCCACGGATTCGAGACCAGCTGGCCCGGCGCGAGCACGGCGTCGCCGTAGCGCTCGGCCGCGGCCGCGAACAGCTCGAGCGGGTTCATGTGGAAGCGCGCGAGCACGAGCAACGCGAGCAGCGTCGCGCCCGCCAGCAGGAGCACCGCCTTCACGATCTGCACCCAGGTGGTCGCGATCATGCCGCCGAACAGCACGTACGCGAGCATGGCGACACCGACCAGGATCACCGCGGTCTCGTACGAGATGCCGAACAAGAGCCGGATCAGCCCGCCCGCGCCGACCATCTGCGCGATCAGATAGAAGATCACGGTCGAGAGCGTGCCGAGCGCGGCGCTGATCCGGATCGGTGTCGCCTGGAAGCGCAGCGCGACCACGTCGGAGAACGTGTAACGGCCCAGGTTGCGCAGCGGCTCGGCGATCAGGAACAGCACGATCGGCCAGCCGACCAGCCAGCCGGTCGAGTAGATCAGGCCGTCGAAGCCCGAGGTCGAGACGAGCCCGGCGATGCCCAGGAACGACGCGGCGCTCATGTAGTCGCCGGCCAGCGCGAAGCCGTTCTGGCCGGCGCTGATCGAGCGCCCCGCGACGTAGAACTGCTCGGTGGTCTTGGTGCGCCGCGCGGCCCACCAGGTGATGCCGAGCGTGATCGCGATGAACACGAAGAAGAAGCTCATCGCCACCAGGTTCGGCTCGCCGATCCGCGTTTCCATGGCTCAGTCCCGCAAGCGCTCGAGCGCGTCGTCGTAGTGCCGGTTCATCCAGCGCACGTAGAACCAGGTCGAGAGCCAGGCGAACACGATCACCAGCGCGCCGACCAGGATCCCGAGCGAGAGTCCCGGCGCGACGATCGCTCCGAGCCGCTCCGGCGCGAACGCGACCAGCAGGATGAAGCCGAAGTACGCGAGCATGACCGCGCCCGTCAGCAGGAGCGCGATCCGGAAACGCCGCGCCGACAGGGCGCGCAGCGTTCCGGAGCCGAGGGACGCCTTGTCTTCCTCCGCGCTCAAGCGCCCGGACGCCAGTTCCCGTGGAATCCGCCCGGAACCCGGTGCGGCAGGTGCGCCAGCGCGAGCGGTGCGCGGTCGAGGTTCTCGGCGTCGAGGATCGCGAGGTCGCTGCGTCCGGTCTCGGCGCGGTACACGACCGTCAAGACGAAGCCGTGTCCCTCCGGCGCGTCCTCGCCCAGCGGCACGAAGATCGGCTCCGAGACCGCCGAGCCCGCGCCGAAGTCGTGCACCACGCGCTTCCCGCTCGCGACGTCGTAGCGCAGGATCGACGTGAAGCCGCCGCCGAGCCCGCCCTCGCCGCCCGCGAAGCCGACCCGGTACGGCAGGCCCGTGCGCCGCTCGTCGAGGCGCGGGAACTCGCAGGCGCGGTCGTCGCGTTGGGTTTCGATCAGCTTGCGCGCGTCGAGGTCGATCTCCCAGCGCCAGAGCGACGCGTCCGTGCCGCCGATCTCCATCCGGAGACCGGCCGCCGGGATCGGCAGCTGCTTGTAGCGCGCGACGTCGGCCACGATCCGACGCCCCTCGGTGTAGGCGTTCATCGGATGGAAGACGAAGCTCGGCTCGGCCGAGAGCCAGGTCACGTCGGCCGTGCCGCCGCTCCGCGGCATCACGCCGATCATCGTGCCGAGCTCGGGCTCCCAGCCGAGCACGCTCTCGCCGCGCGAGGCGCGCTCGATGCGCAGCGTCGCGGGGAAGATCGGGAAGATCACGTGCTCGCGCGTGGTGATGAAGTCGTGGACCATCGACGGCCAGGGCGCGTGGATCGGCACCTCGCGCGTGACCCGGCCGTCGGCCGAGATCTCGTAGTAGACGACATACGGCTCCATCACCGAGTAGCGGAAGCCGAGCATCTGGCCGGTCTCGGGATCGAGCTTCGGGTGCGCGGTGAAGGTGCCGTCGCGCAAGCTCCCCGAGTAGTCGGTGGTGCAGATCGTGTGCAGGGTGCGCGGATCGAGCTCGACCGGCGGCAGTCCGCCCTCGACCAGCGCGAGCAGCTTCCCGCTGTGCCAGACGATGTTGGTGTTGGCGGGCCCGCCGGGAACGCCCTCCGTGCGCGGGTCCGGCGCCGCGCTCGAGCCCATGAAGCTCGACCACAGCGCCTCGCCGGCCGCGCGCTCGGCGTCGAAGCGCGGCGTGCGCACCCAGCGGTTGCGGTAGTCGACGCGCCCATTGCTGACGAAGAAGCCGTGGATCATGCCGTCGCCGCTGAACGGGTGGTAGCCGCCGCGCGGCGCGAACTGCGGATTGGGACCGTTGCGGTACAGCGCGCCGTGAAGCTCGCGCGGGATCTCGCCGGTGACCGGCAGGTTCTGCACCTCGCCCTCCATCGGCCACGGCTCCCAGACACCAGAAAGGAACGGGTGCTTCGGCATCGGCTGGCTCATGGGTTCCTCCTCGGCTGGTTCAGCTCGACGAGATTTCCGGACGGATCGCGGAAGAACGCCTGCCGGCCCGCGCCCGGAATCGTCATCGGCTTGCTCACCTTCACGCCGCGCGCGAGCAGCGCGTCGCACACGGAGTCGATGTCGTCGACGCCGAACGCGAAGTGCTGGCCTTCGGGCGCGTGTTGATCCGCGACTTCGATCAGGTGGATCTCCTGCCCGCCCGCGCGCAGCCACAGACCCTTGAACGGGAAGTCCGGACGCGGGAGCGTTTCGAGACCGAGCACCTCGGTGTAGAAGCGACCGGTGAGCTCCGCATCGTGGACGTTGATCGACACGTGGTGGACGCCGCCAAGCTTCATGGTCGCGATGGTATCATCGCGCTCCCATGGCCGACATCCGCAAGATCAACGTCCCGGAGCTGGGCAAACTCAAGGCCTTCTCGCACGCCACGCGCGCGGGCGGCTTCATCTTCGTGTCGGGCACGCTCGGCACCAAGACGGGCTCCTTCGAGCTCGTGCCCGGCGGGGCGAAGGCCGAGACGCGCCAGACGCTTTCGAACATCCAGGCGATCCTGCGCGGCGCGGGCGCCGAGCTCTCCGACGTCGTGAAGGTGAACGTGTTCGTCACCGACATGGCGAAGTTCGGCGAGATGAACGAGGCCTACCTGGAGTACTTCCCCAGCGATCCGCCCGCGCGCATCACGGTCGGCTGCTCGGCGCTCGCGCTCGGCGCGTTCGTCGAGATCGACTGCGTGGCGTACAAGCCTTGACGAGCGAGGGCAGCCGCAGGCTGTGCGCGAAGCGCCCCGAGCGGAGTCGATCATGAGGGTCTGGCTGTCCGTCGACATGGAGGGCATCTCGGGCCTGGTGCGCTGGGCCGACGTGATCTCGAGCGGCATGGACTTCCAGCGCAACCGCCGCTTCATGACCGCGGACGCGAACGCGGCGATCGCCGGCGCCTTCGACGGCGGCGCGACCGAGGTCGTGGTCGAAGAGAATCACGGCGTCGAGGAGCTGTGCGACCTGGTGCTCGACGAGATCGACCCGCGCTGCCGCGTGGTGCGCGGCGCGGGCCGCCCCGCCGCGAGCACGATGGCGGGGCTCGACGCCACCATCGGCGTGGTGCTGTTCGTCGGCCACCACGCACGCGCTGGGTCGTTCCCCGGCATCATGGCGCACACGGTTTCCTACGAGCGCTTCAAGACCGTGCGCATCGCGGGCGCGCCGGTCGGGGAAAGCGAGATCATGACCATCCGCGCGGGCGAGCTCGGCGTGCCGGTCGGGCTGGTCACGGGCGATCAGGTGCTGATCGCGGAGCTCGGCAAGCGCGCACCCTGGGTCGAGCGGGTCGAGGTGAAGCGCGCGCTCTCGAACGTGGCGGGCGACGTGATCCCGCCCGCCCGCGCGCGCGACCTGATCCGCGCCGGCGCCCGACGCGCGCTCGAGCGCGCCCGCCGCGGCGACCTGCCCGTCTACCGCGACCAGCCCGCGCCACACGAAATCGAGGTCGAGCTGCGCGCCCCGATCGAGGACACGCTGCGCGAGAACCTCTCGCAGCTGCCCGAGTTCGAGATCGAAGGCGACCGCACCGTGCGCACGCTGGCCGAGGACATGGAGCTCGGCTTCCGCCGCATCGCGTACCTCGGCTACGCCACGCGAGCGGGCATCACACGGTACTAGTCTCGCTCGTGCGGAATTTTGGACGAAGGCCCGGCGCGAAGCCGCCTTCGCGCCGGGTCGCAAGCGCCGCAGGCGCGCGCAGTGAGGCGAAGCCGAACGTAGTCAATCAGACCGGCGTGGTGTAGGCGGCTGTGATGCCGCCGTCGACCAGGAAGGTGGCGCCGGTCGTGAACGACGACTCGTCGGAGGCGAGGAAGAGCGCCGCGCGCGCGATCTCCTCCGCTTCGCCGAAACGGCCCATGGGAATGTGCACCAGCCGGCGCTGGCGCTTGGGCTCCGTGTCCAGGTATTTCATCAGCAGCTCCGTGCGCAGCGGGCCCGGGCACAGCGCGTTCACGCGGATCTTCTCGCGCGCGTGGATCACGGCCAGCTCGCGAGACATCGCCAGCACTCCCCCTTTACTCGCGGTGTAGGCGAGCTGCGGAGTGGCGGCGCCGAGCACCGCGACGAACGACGCGACGTTGATGATCGAGCCGCCGCCGCTTCTTTGGAGCGCGGGGATCCCGAACTTGCAGCCCAGGAACACGCCCTTCAGGTTCACGCGCATGGTCAGGTCCCAGACGGACTCTTCGGTGTCGACCGCGCCGTTGTCGTCGATGTGCGAGATGCCGGCGTTGTTCATCAGCACGTGCAGCCCGCCGAACGCGCGCTCCGCTGCTTCGATCATCGCGCGCGCGTCGTCGGCCTTCGAGACGTCGGCCGCTACGGCGCGCGCCTGACCGCCGGCCTTGGTCAGCTCGGCCGCGACGCGCTCGCCCGCGGCCGCGTCGAGATCCGCGATCACGACCTTCGCGCCCTCGCGCGCGAAGAGCAGCGCCGTCTCGCGCCCGATGCCGCTGCCCGCACCCGTGATCAACGCAACCTTGCTCTCGAGTCTCATGGTTCCTCCGATTCGATCGCGGCTAGGCTACAACTCTCGGCATCGCCAACGCGACACCCGACCCGGCGCGGCTCTTCAGCGAGAAGCATGCCAGCTACGCGCGCTTCATCCGCTTCGTGCGCTATCCGCAGGGACTGCGCGCGTTCTTCGTGGCCTCGCCACTGCTCGCCGAGGGGCTGCGGGTGCTCGACGCCGGCTGCGGCACGGGCGCCGTGACGCTCGCGCTGGTCGGCGCGCTGCGGCGCCGCGGGCTCGCGCCAGGACCGATCCACGCCTTCGATCTGACCCCGGCCATGCTCGAGCGCTTCCGCGTCGAGCTGCGGAAGCGCGACCTCGAGGCCGTCGAGACGACGCGAGCGAACGTGCTCGAGCTCGAAGCGCTGCCGCCCGGCTGGACGGGATACGATCTGGTCGTCTCCGCGTCGATGCTCGAGTACGTGCCGCGAGATCGGCTGGTCGACGCGTTGCGCGGCTTGCGGGGGCGGCTCGGCGAGGGCGGTCACCTGCTCCTCTTCATCACGCGGCGCAACTGGCTCACGCGACCGCTGATCGGCCGCTGGTGGCGATCGAACCTGTACGGCGCAGACGAGCTGCGCGACGCGTTCCGCCGCGCGGGCTTCTCTCGTTTCGCGTTCGCCGGCTTCCCGCCGGCCGCGCGTCACCTTTCGGTGTGGGGCCACGTGATCGTCGCCGATCGCTAGGACGGGGCGGTCCCGCTCGCGGGCTTTGCCAGGTACTGCGCGAGCAGGTCGAGAAGCTGCTGGCGATCGATCGGCTTGGGCGCGAAGGCGTCGCAGCCGGCGCTGATGCAGCGCTCGCGATCCTCGTGCAGGGCGTGCGCGGAGAGCGCGATGATCGGGCGCGCGTAGCCGCCGTCGCGCAGCGCCTGCGTGGCGGCGTAGCCGTCGAGCTCGGGCATCTGCATGTCCATCAGCACCGCGTCGAACGGGTGCGCCTCGCGCTCGGCTTCGAGAGTGCGGTCGACCGCGCGGCGGCCGTTGGGGGCGATCTCGACCTCGAGCCCCGCGCGACCGAGCAGGCGCGCGATCAGGCGCTGGTTGTCCTCGCCGTCCTCGGCGACCAGCACGCGGCCGCGCAGCTGCGGCGGCGCCGCGACGCGCGTCGCTTCCGGCGCGCGCCGATCCGCGGGCGTGTCCGCGAGCGCCGCGGCCTCGCGCTCGCTCGGCGTCGGCTCGCGCAGCGGCAGCAGCAGGCTGAACACCGAGCCCTGTCCGGGCGCGCTCGTGAGCCGCAGCTCGCCGCCCAGATCCCTGGCGAGCCGGCTCGAGATGGTGAGCCCGAGGCCCGTGCCGCCGTAGCGGCGCGACTCGCTCGCGTCGACCTGCGAGAACGGCTCGAAGACCCGGCGCTGGTCGGCGAGCGCGATGCCGATCCCGGAGTCGATCACGTCGAAGCGCACGCGGCCGCGCGGCTCGCTCGGCTCGAGCGACACCGAGACGCGTACGCTGCCCTGCTCCGTGAACTTGATCGCATTGCCCACCAGGTTCACCAGGATCTGCTGCAGGCGCACCGCGTCGGTCCAGACCGCGCGCGGCAGGTCGCCGGCCAGCTCGAGCTCGAGAAGCAGGCCCTTCGCGCGCGCACGGTCGCGCAGCACCGCCCCCACCTGCTGCGCGCCCCCGATCGGCGCGACCTCGCGGCAGCGCAGCGCGAGACCGCCCGCCTCGATGCGCGACAGGTCGAGCATGTCGTTGACCAGGGCCAGGAGCTGGCGGCCGTTGCGGCGCAGCGTCTCGATCGCGTCGCGGCGCTCGCGCTCGTCGAGCCCGAGCTCGGCGAGCACGTCCGTGTAGCCCAGGATCGCCGTCATCGGCGTGCGGATCTCGTGCGACACGTTGGCGACGAACAGGCTCTTGGCGCGGCTGGCCTGGTTGGCCGAGTCGCGCATGGCCACCAGCGCCTGCTGCGCCTCCTCCTCGAAAACGCCGTTCATGTACACGAGCCCCGCGCACAGGATCGAGCCCGCGCAGATCGCCACCAGGCGCTTGATCACCGCGGCCGTGCCCGTCGGCGGCGGCGGCACCGGCAGCCCGTAGGCTTCGAAGAGCGCGAAGCCCAGCACCACCAGCATCGCCAGACCCGCGACCACCACCGCCGCGCGGCTCCCGCACAGCGCGCGCGCCACGACCGGCAGCACCACGAACCACGACAGTCCCGGCGCCTCGATCCCGCCCTTCATGAAGGTCAGGATCGTGATCACCGCGAACAGCCCGACCAGCGCGCTCAGCGCCGCGGCCGCGCCGTCGCCGCGCCGGCGCAGGTAGCTGATCGAGGCGAGGCCCACGACGGTGCCGACCACCAGGATCGCGATCGCGACGAGCGCGCGGTCCCACGACTCGACCGTCATCTCCATCACGCCCTGGACCAGCCCGTAGACGATGAAGACGGAGGTGTTGAACACGACCAGGCGCGCACGCCGGCGCTCGGTCGGATCGCCCCGGTGGACCTCCGCGGGGACGAGCCGGTCGACGAGCGCGAGCCAGCTCCTCGCCCGGCGCGAAACGCCCGCCATGTGCCATCCCCCGCGACTCCCCGGCCGCTCCGTCGGGATCGGTGCGCGCCGGAACGACCTTGATGATCCGGGCTTTTCGGTTAGAAAGACGCCGCAGATGGATTCGAGCGAGCGCCGCATCCGGAGCGAGGTCGAGCGGCGCCGCACGTTCGCGATCATCTCCCACCCCGACGCGGGCAAGACCACGCTGACCGAGAAGCTGCTGCTGTTCGGCGGCGCGCTGCGCGAGGCCGGCGCCGTGCGCGCCCAGCGCGCGGCACGTCACGCCACCAGCGACTGGCTCGAGCTCGAGAAGCAGCGCGGCATCTCGGTGTCGAGCTCGGTCATGCACTTCGACTGGACCCCGTCCCCGGAGCGCATGGGCACCCTACCCATGCGCTACCGCGTGAACATCCTCGACACGCCCGGCCACAAGGACTTCAGCGAGGACACCTACCGCACGGTGATGGCGGCCGACGCGGCGGTCATGCTGATCGACTCCGCCAAGGGCGTGGAGGGCCAGACGCGCAAGCTGTTCGAGGTCTGCCGCCTGCGCCACATCCCGATCTTCACGTTCGTGAACAAGCTCGACCGGTTCGGCCGCGACCCGCTCGACTTGATGAGCGAGATCGAAGAGGTGCTCGGCATCGACGCCGTGCCGGTGAACTGGCCGCTCGGCGCGGGCAGCGAGTTCCGTGGCGTCTACGACCGGCTCGCCTCGCGCTCGCTCTACTTCGCCGGCGGCAAGCACGGCACACAGAAGGTCGAGGAGCGCCGGGTCGACGGCCCGCCCGAGGACGCGGCCGTGCGCGACGCGCTCGAGCTGCTCGACGGCGCGGGCGCGGTGTTCAGCGCCGAAGCCGTGCGCGCTCAAGCCCAGACGCCGATGTTCTTCGGCAGCGCGCTCACCAACTTCGGCGTGCTGCCGTTCCTGGAGCGCTTCCTCGAGCTGGCGCCCTGCCCCGGCCCGCGCGAGTCGAGCGCGGGCCTGGTCGATCCGGTGAAGGACGGCTTCTCCGGCTTCGTGTTCAAGATCCAGGCGAACATGGATCCCGACCACCGCGACCGCGTCGCATTTCTGCGTATCTGCTCGGGGCGCTTCGAGCGCGGCTCCTCGGCGACGCTCGCGCGCACCGGCAAGCCGGTGCGGCTCGCGAACTCGACGCTGCTCATGGGCCAGGGCCGCGAAGAGGTCGAGGAGGCCTTCGCGGGCGACGTGGTCGGGTTGTTCGATCCGGGCGTGTTCCGGATCGGCGACACGCTGGCCGAGCAGCCGGGGCTCGCCTACGCGGGCATTCCCACGTTCTCGCCCGAACACTTCCGGCGCGTCGAGGTGGCGGGCGTCGAGCGGCGCAAGGCGCTGGCCAAGGGCCTCGAGCAGCTCGCGCAAGAGGGGGCGGTGCAGATCTTCAGCGAGCCCGGCGCGGGCACCGCGGCGCCGATCCTGGGCGTGGTCGGCCCGCTGCAGTTCGACGTGCTCGTGGCGCGGCTCGCGTCCGAGTACGGTGTCGAGCTGCGGCTCGCGCCCCTGCCCTTCAAGATCGCGCGCTGGGTGCACGGCGCGTTCGATCCCGACGTGCTGCGCTACTCCGGCACGCTGAAGCTCGTCGAGGACCGCGACAAGCGCACCGTGCTGCTCGCCGAGAGCGCCTGGCACATCGAGCGCGCGCTCGCGCGCCATCCCGAGATCGTGCTCTCCGAGACTTCCGATCCACAGCTCCGCTAGCACGGGGCCGCGGCTTCACACGAACAGCGCGGCCTCGCCAAACGGCGTGAACAGCGTGCAGAGCAGGCTCGTGTGGCGCGTCAGGCTCGACACCAGCCAGCGATGCGCCGCGACGGTGTGGAAGCCCAGCCGCCGGTACAGCGACTCGCCCATCCGAGTGGCTTGCAGGGTGACGACGCGCGCGCCCGCGCGAAACCCCGCGTTCGCGGCGGCGCGCGTGCACGCTCCTGCGAACCCCTTCGCGCGGCGCGCTTCGCGCGTGCCCACCCAGTACACGCCGCCGACGCCGGCCGTGTGCAGCGACATCGCGGTCGAGGTCGGATCGCCGTCGAGGTAGCCGACGAAGATCGCGACGTTCGGCTCGAGCGCGCGCTCGGGCCGCCCGTAGATCGCCTCGACCTCCTCCGCGGAGAACGCGAGCGACTGGTAGGCCTCCGCGTTCACCGCCGCCGCGTCGCGAACGCCGGCGACGTCGCGGACGCGCCGGAGCTCGAAGCCTTGCGCCGGCTCGGCCTCGGGAAGCGGGCTCGCGAGCACCATCCAGGGTGACTCGACGATCTGACGGAAGCCCTGGCCGAGCGCGGCTCGTTCGAGATCCTCGTCGGCCGCGGCTCGCGTCCAGACCGTGTAGCCGCGCTGCTGATCGCCGAAGAACTGATCCGCGCGCTCGAGCAGCAGATTCGCGTCGACCTCGGGATCCACGCGAAGCGCGCAGTTCGCGTAGCCCAGCGGCGAGTCGCTGGTGCCCGCGACCATCAGGATTCCATCTTCCTCGATGCACAAGCTGCCGCTCTGCCAGCGCGCGAACTCGCGCACCGACTCCAGAACGTTGAGCTCGAGCAGGCGCGGATCGATCGAGTCGTCCATCGCGGCATTCTACCTCCGCGCGGACGCTCGCGGCTAGACGGCGCGCGTCTCCAGCAGCTCGACCCAGTTGCCGTCCGGGTCCTCGATCATGGCGATGTCGACGCCGGGCCGCACGGTCGTGCGCGGGATCGGCACCTTCGCGCCGGCGGCCTTCGCGTTGGCGACGATCTCGTCCAGGTTCGCGACGCTCACCGTCCAGTAGCGGTAGCCCGTGCCGCCCGCGAGGCCGCCCGGCGACGGGCGGTTCGCCGAGGGCTTCGCGGGCACGACGATCTTCACCACCGTCGTGCCGCAGGCGAAGCGGTGCATGGTGCCGCCCACGGTCACGGGCATCGGCATGTCGCCGGTGTGCTCGAGCCCGAGCACGTCGCGGTAGAACGCGAACATCGCCGGTCCGTTGCCGGTGACGATGCCGAGATCGATCGAGTCCTTGGTGGTCTTGATGGCCATGGCTGGAACCCTATCACGCGGGCGCGCGCGGAGGATGCGTCCGGAACTGCCACAGCAGCAGCCCGTCGTAGATGAGCTTGAGCGCGCCGGCGGTGACCAGCGGCCAGCCGATCGGCGAGAGCTCGAGCAGCGCGCCGGCGAACAGCGGCCCGATCGCCGACGCGAGGCTGCGCGGCACGTTCGTGACGCTCGCCGCGGCCGCGCGCTCCTCGGGCGGGACCACGGCCATCACGTAGGACTGACGCGCGGGCACATCCATCTGCGAGAGCGCGGCGCGCGCGAGCAAGCAAAGCAGCGCGAGCGGGGCGGTGGGCATGAACGCGGCCGCGATCAGGAACAGGTTCGCGGGCACGTGCGTGTAGACCATCGTCTCGATCAGGCCGATGCGCGCGGCGAGCCGCGGCGAGACGAGCTGCGAGAGCGCGGAGAGCAGCGCCGCCGCCGAGAAGAACGCGCCGGCTTGCGCGAGCGACAGATCGAAGCGCTGGAACAGCCAGAGCGCGACCAGCGTCTGCACCGCGAAGCCGCCGCCGAAGGAGTCCAGGCTGAACAGCGCCGTGAGCCGCAGCACGATCCCCCGCGAGCGCGCGAGCGGCGCGCGCTTCGCCTCGGAGGGCGGCGCGTCGGACGCGGCCCCGAGCCCGCGATAGAGCGCGATCAGCGCGACGCCGCACAGCGCGTAGGCCACGAACACCGCGCGCAGCGCGCCCGTCAGCTCGACACCGAATCGCGTCACGACCAGCTCCGGCAGACCGGTCGCGAGCGAGCCGAACGCGAACAAGAGCGCCCCCGCCACGTTGTAGCGTGCGAACACCGCCGTGCGCGCGCGCAGGTCGCTCACGCGGCCGAGCAGAGCCTGCTCGGTGGGCAGGAACACCGACACGTCGCCGGCGGTCGGATTCAGCGTGCCGACGAACGCGATCGCGAGCAGCAGCGAGAACGACTCCGCGCCCGCGAAGCCGAGCCCGGTCAGCGTCATCAGCCCGCACCCCGCGTACAGCACGTGGCGCGGCGCGAAGCGCGAGCCCGCGAGTCCCACGAACAGCGTGAGCAGCGCGCTGCCGAGCAGCGTCGCGGTCATCAGCGCGCCGATCTCGAAGCCGGAGAAGCCGAGCCGCGTGAGGTACAGCGCGAGCACCACGCCGACCAGCCCGTCGGCGAATCCGCGCAGACCTCGGGCGGTGACGATCCGCCCGTTCACGCGCTCAGCCGGGCTGCGCGCTCGACGCGGGGCTGAGCACACCCGAGCCGCGCTCGCCGTCGGTGTGCGCCAGGTGCGCATCGAGCGTCGCCAGCGAGATGCCCGCGCGACGCAGCCGCAGCGCCGGTCCGATCCGCGACAGGTGGAACACGAAGATGGTGAGCGCGAAGCCCGCGATCACGATCGCGAACACGGCCAGCACGCCGGGATTGCCGGCGGTCGCCTCCAGATCCGAGCGCACCCAGAACGCGAGCCCGATCGCGAGCGCAAGCGCGAGCAGCGCGACGCGCAGCACGTCGCCCAGGACCCCGCGCGCGCCGCGGCGGCGCACGCGCAAGAGCTCACCGCGCGAGAAGTAGTCGAGGAACCAGCCGGTGTCCTCGTCGACGTCGCGCACGTTCGGCGGCGCCAGCGTGCGGCCGGTCAGCGGGTCGAGCGCCGGCTCGCCGCGCCGGTGCGCCTCGACCCCGGCCAGGATCGCGCGGTGCACGACCTCGTCGATCGGGAAGCGCCAGGCGATGAAGAACGCGGCGATCGAGAACACCGAGGGCGTGAGCGCGAACACCACGCGGATCGCGAGCAGGACCTCGGGCGACTGCGGGACGTTGGGCTGGTAGCCGAGCGACGCGAGCAGCGCGAGCGGCAGCGACGCGCTCGGGATCACGATGAACTTCGGCACCAGGCCCCAGAGCGCCAGGTACTGCGCCTCGCGTCGCTTGCCGGTGTAGAGCTCGTCGTAGTCGATCACGTCGGCCTGGATCGCGGGCGGCAGGAACAGACCCGCGCCGAAGCTCGAGCCCGCCCAGATGATCACGGCCAGACACGCGAGGTTGTCGCCCGGCCCGAGCAGGAACAGCGCGATCCCGCCGGTCACGCCCATGATGAAGCTGGTGAGCCAGGCGTTCAGCTTGCCGAAGCGCTTGGCGAGCTTCAGGAAGACCGGGAGGAAGACGAGTCCCGACACGAAGTACGCGCCCAGAAAGACCATCAGCCACCAGTCCGCGGCTGCGTGGTCGATCGGCGGCGGGTTCAGCACGTAGCGGTTGAAGTACGGCATCAGCAGTCCGGGAATCGCGCCCGGGATGCTCGCCACCGCGTAGCACACGAACAGCACCAGGAACGGGCGGTTGCGCAGCGAGCGCCGGATCCCCGGCACCAGCGGATTCGATTTGCGCTCGACGAAGTCCGGGCGCTCGCGCACGCGCACCACCAGGAGCCAGTACAGCGTCACCATCAGAGCCGCGTAGCCGAGCGCCATCATCGCGTACGCCGGTCGCTGTGCGACGCCGAGCATGCCCGTGAGCACGCCCGGCACCATCACCGCGACGATCGTGCCGAGCAGCGCGAAGCCCTCGCGCACCGAGAACAAGCTCGAGCGCTCGTGGTAGTCGAGCGTGAGCTCCGGCCCGAGCGCCGCGTGCGGCAGCCCGTACAGCATGTTCAGCGTGAAGAACAGCATCAGCATGGTGCCGAACCAGACCGCCGCGCCGGTCGGATCGAGCCAGCTCGGCGGCGTGAACAGCGCCACGAACACCACCGCCGCGATCGGCGCGGCGATCGCGATCCACGGCCGCCGCCGGCCCCAGCGCGTGTGCGTGTGGTCGGAGAGCCAGCCGACGAACGGATCGATGATCGCGTCGAGCACGCGCGCGAGCGCGGAAGCGAGCGCGACCCAGGCGAGCGGCACCAGGATCGTGTCGGAGTAGAACGGGTTCACGTGGATCGCGACGGGGATCGCCATCGCCGCGCCCGCGATGCTCGGCGCGCCGTAGATCAGCTTGGTGCCGAGCGAGAGCTTCTCTTGGACCGGATCGCTCACGGAAATCGCGCGCGCAGCCAGGACGCCGTGATCTCCATCGCCTCGCGGCGCCGCCCCTCCAGGTAGTGCGGCGCGCCTTTCATTTCGTGGTACTCGATGTCGGGCGACGCGCAGGCGGCGCGGATGGCCCGCGCCTGCGAGAGGCGGATCTCCGTGTCGGCGGCCGCGTGGATGATCAAGGACGGCACCAACACGGCGGGCATGGTGTCCTCGAGCTTGGCGCGCGACGAGAGCCCCGACCAGGTCGACAGCCAGCCGCGCGCGCTCATCACGCGCGCCAGGCCGAAGCGGCCGTAGTTGCCGTCGAACGGATCGGGGAACGCGAACAGCGAGCCCATCGGCCGGTCGTCGGGATCGATCGTGAGGTCGAGATACGCGGGGTCCGCGAGCGTGCGGTAGATGACCAGATACTTGGCGTGCACCGCGCGCTGGCGCCAGTAGCGCCACGACACCGCGTCCAGTTTCTTGTCGATGCCCTTGAGCTGCTTGCCCGCCTGCTCGGCGTCGGCGATCGAGCTCTTGGCGATCGCGTCGAGCCGCGCGACGCGCGCGATCTGCGCCTCGCGGTAGCGCGCCAGAAAAAAGCGGTCGTAGCGACAGGGCTCGGGCCACGGCCGCCAGCCGTTGTCCGGGTTGTACATGTCGAGCTCGGGCAGCACGGACTCCGGATCGTTCTCATCGGCGACCGACGGATCGATCACCTGGTTCATGAACACGCCCTCGCCCGGGTGCGCGGCGATCGCGATCCAGCCGTCGCCGACGCCCTTCTCCTGGTGGCTGAGCGCCATCAGCGAGCCGCCGCCGCTGTTGCCGAGCAGGATCACGGCCTGCGCGCCGCGGCGCTTCATCTCGTTGACGGCGGCCTCGACGTCGATCGCGCAGCTCTCGTGCAGGCAGTCGATGTCGTTGTTGATGTAGCGGGTCGCGAAGCCGAGCACGGCGTAGCCCGCGGCCGCGAGCAGCGGACAGGCGTAGTGCACCGAGAAATCGCCGCGCGGGTGCGAGAGCACGACCGCGGTCTTCCACGGCTGGCCCGCGGGCGGCGTCCACAGGATGCCGCGCACCAGCGCGCCGTCCGGCGTCACGATGCGCACGTCCTCGCGCCGGATGGCCACCTTCGGGTCATCCTCGGGCAGCGGCCAGAAGGCCAGTCCGAACGGTCGTCGCGCTCCCATCGCGTGCGGCATGCGTCTTTGTCCCCTTCGCTCGAGGCGACAGAATACCGGTTAGTCGGGCAGCGCGTACGCGATCACCGAGTCGCCGAGCGTGCTGCCCTTGCCGATGTGTCCGCCCGGCGCGATCACCAGGAACTGCTTCGAGTCGGGGCGCAGCTTGTACGTGACCGGGCCCGCGTGCAAGGCCCGCCGGAAGCTCGAAGCGCGCGAGCACGTCGCCCGTCGCCGCGTCGTGCGCGCGCAGCAGCTGGTCGTTCGTGCCGGAGTGGAAGACCAGCCCGCCCGCGGTCGCGAGCGGCGGGCCGTAGTTGTGAAGACCGCGAACTCCGTCGAGCTCCCCCGCCGGCACGCTCCAGCGGATCGTTCCGCCCGCGAGGTCGACGGCCACCAACAGCCCCCACGGCGGCGCGTTGCAGGGCACGCCGTCGTCTGCGAACAGCGTGCGCTCTGTGTGGTAGCGCAGGCCCGTGCCGCGGCCGGTCAGCCACCAGTACGCGGCACCGAACAAACTGTGGAGCACCACGTCGTCGCTGCCGCGATTCGATTCGGGGAGCGCGACGAGCTTGATCACGTGGGCGAGGTTGTTGACGGGGACGAACAGCGTGGCGGTCGACTCGTCGAACGAAGCGCCGGACCAGTTCGCGCCACCGCCCGTGAACGGGTACAAGAGCGAGCCGCGCTCGGTCGGCGGAGTGAACAGCCCGTCGTTGCGCAGCGCGCGGAGCTGCGCGCGGCAGCCTTCGAGGTGCTCGGGCGTCGGCGCGTACAGGTCGGCCTCCCCGAGCTTCTGCGGCACGAGCGGGGGCGGCGCGAGCGGCACCGGCTGCGTGGGCGCAGCGTGCTCGCCCGGCACGTCGGACGCGGGCACCGCGCGCTCCTCGATCGGAAACAGCGGCTCGCCGGTCGCGCGGTCGAACAGGAACACGAAGCCGGACTTGGTGGCCTGCGCGACCGCATCGCGCATGACGCCGTCCCGTGTCACCCGCACCAGATTCGGCTGCGCGGCGAGGTCGTAGTCGAACAGCCCGTGGTGCACGGTCTGGAAATGCCAGACGCGCTCGCCGGTCTGCGCGCGAACCACGACCAGCGAATCGGAGTACAGATTGTCGCCGGGCCGGTCGTGGCCGTAGAAGTCGGGGCCGACCGTCGAGACCGGCAGGTAGACGAGCCCGCGTTCCGCGTCCGCGCTCATGGTCGTCCAGACGTTCGCGAGACCGCCGTCGTCGGCGCGGAGCAGCGTTTTGAAGGTCCACAGCCGCACGCCGCTGCGCGCGTCGAAGGCGCGCACGTCGCCGGGCGGCGACTTCGCGCGCACCAGATCCGCGATCGACGAGCCCACCACCACCACGTCGCCGACCACCAGCGGCGGCGACGTGACGTTGTACTCCCACGGATCGGTGAGCGGCGCGATGCCCTGCGTGAGATCGACCTCGCCGTTCGTGCCGAAGTCGGCGACGCGCTCGCCGGTCGCGGCGTCGAGCGCGAGCAGGCGCGCGTCGAGCGTGCCCAGGAACACGCGCGGCTTTGCGGCGGGCCCGGGGGGGCCCCCGCCGCGCCCCCCGGCGTCCGCGCCGCGCCCCCCGGCGTCCGCGCCGCGCCAGTATGCGACGCCGCGGTTGATGACCATGTTCGCGAAGCGCCGGTCGGTGTCGATTCCGGGATCGAAGGTCCAGAGCTCGCGGCCGGTCTCGGGATCGAGCGCGATCACGCGGTTCATCGGCGTGGTGAAGATCAGCCGGCCGTCCACCACGATCGGCGTCGTCTCCATGGCCGTGCCCTTGTTCACGTAGTCGGGCAGCCAGCCGCCGTCGTAGAAGTCGCCGTGGTGGTAGCTCCAGACCCTCTCGAGCTTCCCGACGTTCGTGCGGTCGATGTCGGCGAGCTTCGAGAAGCGCGCACCGCCCGCGTCGCCGCCCGTCACCGGCCAGTCCGCGGTGGCCGGCGGTTCGCCACGTGCAGCGAGCGCGCTGCACAGCAAGAGGAGTCCGACACATCCGAAGCTCACCGATCGCATTTCGACGCCGCGCTGCCGCATGCAGCCTCCCTCAGCAACCCGCGTGCCTGCGCTAGGCTACGCCCGATGACGGACCTGGTGACGCGCGCCTACGAGACCGAGCTGGCCTGGCTCGCGCTCGGCCACTCGCTGCGCAGGACGAAGCACACGACGTTCGTGCGCGAGCCGCGCGCGCCCGAAGTCTACGACGCGAACTTCGCCGCCTTCCCGCGCGCCCGAACGCCGGCCGAGATCGACGCCGCGATCGCGGAGATCGAAGCGGAGTTCGCCAGCGCCGAGCACCGCCAGATCTTCTGGGACCCGGGCACGCCCCTGCCCTTCGAGGCGCGCCTGCAGCTCGACGACTACGTCGCGCACGACGAGGTCGTGCTGGCGCTCGAGGGCGCGCTCGGCGCGCGCGTCCGGGCCGACGTCGAGATCCGGCCGGCCGAGCGCGACGCGGACTGGGAGGCCATCACCGAGCTGTGTTGGCTCGACCACGAGGAAGAGGTGAAGAAGGGCTTCCACGGCCCCTGGCCCCGCTCGATCACCGAGCGGATCGTGGCCTGCAAGCGCTGGAAGGCGCCGGCCGTGCGCTTCTTCGTCGCGCGCGTCGAAGGCGTCGACTGCGGCTTCTTCTCGGGCTTCCCGGGCGAGAACGGCGTGGGCCTGGTCGAGGACCTGTACACGCGCGACGACTTTCGCGGGCGCGGCGTCGCGACTGCGCTCGTCGCGGCCTGCGTCGCCGACGCGCGCGCGCGAGGCGCCGGGCCAGTGCTGATCGGCGCGCGTCCCGATGACACGCCCAAGCAGATGTATGCCGCCATGGGCTTCCGCCCGCTGTGCGTGCGCCGCGCCTACCTGCGGGTGCCGCCCGGCAGCCCGCTCAGACCTGGTAGCGCTGCAGCTCCGGCATGACCTCGCGCGCGAACAGCCGCATGTTGCGCTCGCTCTCTTCGAGCGGCATGCCCGCGTAGCTGAACGCGCACACGAAGCGGTCGTTGCCGATCCGCTTCTGGGTCGCCACGATCGTCTCGTAGCAGCGCTCCGGCGTGCCCCACACCTGCAGGCCCAGGAAGAAGTCGATCATCGCGTCGGAGCCGCCCGGCGCGCTGGCGATCTCCTGCATGCGCCCGTACGACTCGTAGCCGCGCGTCTTGGTCAGGTGATCGCCCACCAGCTCGTAGTGCTTCATCACGCTCGTCCAGTAGCCGCCGATGTACTCGCGCGCCTTCGCCTCGGCGCGGTCGGCGCTCGGGTCGCAGAACACCCAGCCGGCACAGATCGGCGGCGGCGCGGACACGCCGTTCACCTCCTGCCAGGTGGTGTTGTAGACGCGCAGGTCCTCGCTCACGGCGTCCCACGGCTTCTGCGGGATGATCAACATGCCCATGCCCAGCCGCGAGATCAGCGGCACGGAGTCGGGCGAGACGGCCGCCGCGTAGCTGCGACCCTTGAAGCTCTTCCACGGCTTGGGCCGGATGTCGCGGCGTGGCTGCACGATGTACTTGCCGTTCGACTCGCAGTAGCCGCGCTCGAGCCCGTGAAGGATCATCTCGGCCGACTCCGCGAAGCGCTCGCGGCTCTCGTCCATCTTCGCGTTGAAGCCCTCGAACTCGATCCGGCCGAGCCCGCGGCCGAAGCCCAGGACGAAGCGCCCGTTCGAGACGTGATCGAGCACCGAGACCTGCTCGGCGACGCGCATCGGGTTGTGCCACGGCAGCACCACCACCATCGAGCCGAGCTGTACGCGTTCGGTCGCGCCCGCCAGGTAGGTCAGGAACTGCAGCACGTCGGGGCACATCGTGTAGTCGGTGAAGTGGTGCTCGACGCCCCAGCAGGACTCGAAGCCGAGCGGCTCGGCGAGCAGCGCGAGCCGGAGGTCGTCGCGCCACACGTCGCGGTCGCTGCGCGCCTGATCGGGGTTCTGGAAGATCGTCACCTGTCCGACGTGCATGTGCGCGCTCCTCGTTTGGCTCGGCTTTCCGGAATGGTATCAGGGCTGCGCGGCGTTGCAGGCCTGCGCGAGCGGCGGCTCGAGCCCCGCGTTCGCGCGCGCGAGGACCGCGACGTCGAGCACGTCGCACGAGTCCGGCTCGCCGATCACGGAGCAGCGCGCCTGGCCGGGCGGCGAGAGCTCCGCGCCGAACGGATCGGCGAGCGCCTGGCGCAGGCGCTCGGCATCGCTCGCGTCCGCGTCGCCATCGACGTCGAGGTCGCCGCACTGACACGCGTCGCCGATTCCGTCCGGGCCGCTCGCGCCCACGCCGCCCGTGTCGGTCTGGTCGTTCGCGACAAGCGGACAGTTGTCGGACGAATCGCCGAAGCCGTCGCCGTCGAGGTCGAGATCGCTGCTGATCGAGACCTGCGCGGAGGCGCCGGGCGTGCCGAGGGGCGCGAGCGTCGGCGAGAGCAGCTCGACCTCGAGCGTGTGGGGCCCGACCGGGACGTCGCCGAAGCCGAAGCTCCCGGCCAGTGACGTCTCGGTGGTCCATGGCCCCGCGTCGATCCGGAAGCGCGCGCCTGCGACGAACGGCAGATAGCCGGAGAGCGTGTACGTGAGCAGCGGCGCCGAGCCGAGCCAGGTCTGGCCCGGAGTCGGGCTCGTGATCGCGACCTGCGCTGGAGGAACGAGCGCGAGCCAGACGGTCGCGGGCGCAGACGGCGTCCCCTGGGCGTCGTCGACGGTGTAGCGGAACGAATCCCAGGTGTCGGCGCTCGTGCCCGTGTGCGTGTACGTGATCCGCCCCGTAGCCGGATCGACTTCGAGCGTACCGTGCAGCGCCGGCGTCACCACCACGACGCCGGTCGGGTCGAGGGCGCCGTCGGGGTCGCCGTCGTTCGCGAGCACCGCGAGCTCCGCGCCGGTCGCGTGCGCCAGCGTGCCGACGTCATCGAGCGCGACCGGCGGCGCGTTCGTCGCGCCCGGCCCGACGAGCCGGCCCGCGGGCACGATCTGCTTGGGCTGTGAGGGGCTCGACCACGACAAGCGCGCGACCGCTCCGCCACCGTTCTCGTAGTACTCGAGCCGGATCGAGTGCAGCGCGCCCGCGCTGAGCGCGATCTCGCCGCTCGCCTCCGTCGGCCCGTGGTCGGTCCAGTGGTCGATCACGAGCACATCGTCCACCCACAGCCGGATCCCGTCGTCCGAGAGCGTGTAGAAGCTGTACGTCTCGGTGTAGGCGGGCAGGACCCGGCCGGTCCAGCGCACCGAGAACGTGTTCGCGCCGATCGCGGGCGCCGGCGAGCCGGAGCCCCAGTCGAAGTCCACCGTCGCGTCGGTGCGCGTCAGCACGAGGGCGCTGAGGTTCATGTCGTCGTAGTAGTCGCCGCGCAGGCCGGAGGGCGAGGTGTCGATCTGGGCGCCCGAGATCGACGTCGCGCCGACCGCGTCGGTGACGGTGAGCAGCGCGGTGAACACGCCGGTGGGCAGGTACGTGTGCGTCACCGCGCTCCCGCTCGCGAACGTGCCGTCGCCGAAGCTCCAGTCGTACGACAGGTAGTCGCCGTCCACGTCGAACGTCGACGACGCGTCGAACGTCACCGTGAGCGGCACCTGCCCGCTGGCCGGCGTGCGCGTGAACAGGGCGACCGGCGGCTGGTTGGCCGGGGGCGTGGCCGGCACGACGCGCGCAAAGTCGCTCGCCGTCCGGCCCACGCGGTCGGTGACGGTGAGCTTGACCAGATACGAGATGCGGTCGCTCGGCGCCGGCGGCGCGGGCACCGTGTACGGCGGTGGGGACGAACCGTCCCAGACGAACAGCCCGGGCTCGAGTGCGCCGTTGCGGATGCGCCAGATCTCCCAGTGGAAGTCCTCGGGCACGCCGTCCTCGGGATCGGAGGCGCTGGCCTGCAGGCTCAAGACGCTCCCCGGCGTGAACGTCGAGAGGTGCACGGGGCTCGTGATCGAAACCTGCGGGTCCTGGTTCGTCGCCTGGATCGACACGTTCGCGACGTTCGAGACCAGCCCCTCCAGGTCGTACACGCGATACGAGAACGAGTCGGTCGCGGCCTGCGATCCGTCGTGGCTGTAGGTGACGACGCCCGTGAGCGCGTCCACGACGAGCGATCCGTGCAGCGGCAGCGCGGTGATCTCGACGCTGCTCGGGTCGATCGCGCCGACCGTGTCGGCGTCGTTCGCGAGCACGTCGATCGCGACGGAGTAGCCCTGCGCGACGGACGCGCCGTCGCCGACCGCGACCGGCGCCACGTTCTCGCAGTCCGGCAGCAGCGTCACCGTGTCGATCGCCTCGAGCCCGAGCGGATCGGTCACCGTGAGCGACACCGTGTAGAAGTACAGGTTTCCGTCGCAGCCGACCGGCGTGATCTGCGCGCTCGACGCGCAGCTCGTATCGACCGGCTCGGTGTGCGAGTGGTTGTTGTGGTGCAGCGTGGTACGCCACGCGCAGGCGAGCTGGCCGGCGCCGTGCTCCGCGTCGTTGAAGCTCGCGAGCAGCGGGTAGAAGGTCGGCGCATCGAGCGGGTAGAGCGTGCCGTCGGCGGGGCTCGTGACCGCGACCTGCGGCGGCGAGTTCTCCAGCGAGATCACCAGCGTCTCGACGTCGGTCAGGAGCGTCGCGTCCGTCACCGTGAGCATGACGGTGAAGTTCGTGGGCTCCCCGTCCGCGCCGCTGAAGACGTGGATCGGATTCGCGGCGGTGCTGGTCGTCGCGTCGCCAAAGTCCCAGAGATACGAGAGCGGCTGACCCTCCGGATCGCTCGAGCCGGCGCTCGAGAAGGCGACCGTCAGCGGCGTCTGCCCGAAGCGAGCGTCGCCACTCGCGACCGCCGCGGGGGGCTCGTTGCCCAGGCCCACCCAACGCACGCGGCGCACGGCGCTGCTCCAGCTCACGTAGTACAGGCTGCCGTCGGAGGGATGCGCGGAGACGTGGACCACGCCGTCGGCGCCGTCGTGGAACAGGTCGACGCGGTCGGGCTGGTCGTTTTCGTCGAAGCCGAAGTTGCGGATCCAGCCCGCGCCGTAGTCGGCATGGAAGTAGCTGTTCCGATAGAGCGCCGGGAACTGCGTGCCGGTGTACCAGACGCCGCCCGTCGAGGCGTTGCCGCCGAAGCTGGTGCCGACGACGGGCGAGCCGGCCGCGCCGATCGTCACCGGCGTGAGCACGCTGCCGGTGAACGTCTTCGTGCGCGCGGGGCCGGGCGCGCCGTGGCGCCAGTCGACCTCGGGCGCGGAGTGCACGAAGGTCGGCACGTTCGTGATCGCGCCGCCGCAGGGGTTGGGAAAGCTCGGGCTCGGATCGAGCGTCTCTTGCTGGATCAGCTCTCGAAAGAAGAAGTACGGCCGATTGCAGCTCGTCCCATCGTGGAGCGGGTTGGGCGCCTCGAAGTTCGGCGTGTCGGTGTTGAAGTAGCTCGACTGCACGTCGATGCCCTCGAACGCGGGCCAGCCCAGGTTCTGGCGGCCCTGCTTCACGACGTGCAGATCCTCCCAGGTGTTGTAGCCGACGTCGCCGAGGTAGATCGCGCCGGGATCTCCGTCGAGCGGGTCGTGCGAGCCGGTGGCCGGCCGCAGCGTCATCCGGTACGGATTGCGCACTCCCAGCGCCCACACGCGCGACGCCTTGGAGTCCGGGTCGCCGGGCTCGTAGAACGGATTGCTCGACACGCCCGCGCCCGTGACCGGATCGATCCGCCAGAGCTTGCCCGACAGTGAATCGACGAGCTGCGCGCGGTAGGCGCCCACGTTCTCAACGGGCGTGATGATGCCGTCGCCGAGCGCCTGCACGTAGTAGGTCTCGGCCTGGCTGCCGGTGTCGCGATTCGAGTAGCTCGCGCCGTCGCCGCAGCCGGCCAGCAGTGTTCCGTCGCTGCCGAACACGAGCGAGCCCGTGCCGTGTGACTCGTAGAGGATCGGACAGCCGTCGTCGGGCGTCGCGCCCGCGAGCACCAGCCGGCTGGCCGGGTCGACGCTGTCGAAGCCATCCGACGCCCGCGCGGTGTAGCGCGTGATCCGGCCGATCGTCGCCTCGAAGTAGACGTCCAGGTTCGGGTCGTAGCCGCCCTCCTCCGCGGGAAAGAGGTGGTGCCGATCGACGACGTAGTAGAGGTAGATCCAGCCGTTCTGCTCGAAGTTCGGATGCAGGGCGAAGCCGAGCAGGCCGAAGTCCCGCCAGCCTCCGACCTCGTCGTGGATGTCGATCAGCGGGCTCGGGTGCTTGACGCCGTTCTCGACGATCCAGACCCGGCCCGCGCGCTCCCAGACGTACGCGCGGCCGTTCGCGTCGAAGGTGAGACCGGCCACCTCCGTCCAGCCGGCGCCGATGTCCTCTTCGACGAAGCCCGGCTCGAGCGCGAGTGCAGCGCGCAGCGGGGCGAACAGGACGAGGCAGAGAAGCGCGATCCGGAGCAGCATCGGAACCTCAGCGGGAGCTCGGCGAGCCGATCCTCTCGCGCCGCGGGTGCGTGCGTCAATGCTTGGTGTCGCCCGCGGGCGCGGTTGCGCGATCCTGCGCTAGCAGCTCTCCAGCACCACGACGGGGATCTGCCGGCGGGTCTTGCGCTCGTAGCCCGCGTAGGCGGGATTCTCGGCCTTGACCCGCGGCCAGAGCCGCGCGCGCTCGTCGGGGGTCGCGAGCCGCGCGCGCACGCGCCGCGTGTCCGCGCCGAGCTGCACGCGGGCCTCGGGGTTCGCCTTCAGGTTCTGCCACCAGAGCGGATCGCTCGAACCACCGCCGTTCGAGCCGATGATCACGAGCCGCTCGCCGTCCTCGAAGTACACCAGCGGCGCGCTGCGAGGCCGGCCGGACTTTCGGCCGGTCGTCGTCAGCAACAGCACGCGCAGAGCGCCCAGGCTGCCGCCGATGCGCCCGCCGGTCGCCCGGTACAGCGCGAGGTGAGCGCCGATGAACGCGCGCGTCGCAAGTCGCTTTATCGGGCTCATCGCGAGACTCCTCCCGGAACGCTTCGCGTCCGGCTCCGCAGTCTAGTATGATGCCGGCGTCCGCTTCCCTCACTGCCGGAGGACTGCCCATGTCTCGTGAAGCCGTGATCGTCGACAGCGTCCGCACCGCACTCGCGAAGGCGCACCGGGGATCGTTCAACCTGACGCGCCCGGACGATCAGCTCGCGCACTGCATGACGCAGCTCTTCGAGCGCAACAAGAACGTGGAGAAGGGAGAAGTGGGCGACGTGATCGCCGGCTGCGGCATGCCGGAGGGCGCGCAGGGCATGAACGTCGCGCGCATCGCGACGATCGTGGCGGGGCTGCCGACCTCGGTCGCGGCGACCACCGTGAACCGCTTCTGCTCGTCCGGCTCGCAGGCGATCATGATGGCCGCCAACCAGATCATCAACGAGGGCGTCGACGTGGCGATCGGCGCCGGCGTCGAGACGATCACGATGATGCAGGACGGCACGCAGAACACGAAGCGCCTGGTGAACCCGATCGCGATCAAGAAGGCGCCGGGTCTGTACATGGCCATGGGCGTCACCGCCGAGAACGTCGCGGAGCGCTACAAGGTCTCGCGCGAGGACCAGGACAAGTACGCGCTGCTCTCCCAGCAGCGCACCGCGCGCGGCCAGGAGCTCGGCTACTTCGACGACGAGATCGTGCCCTTGAAGACGCGCCGGCTGGTGCAGAAGAAGGGCGAGGAGCCGCGCGAGGAGGACTGCGTCGTCGACAAGGACGAGTGCAACCGCCCCGACACCACCCTCGAGGGCCTGAAGAAGCTGCCGCCCGCGTTCAAGCCGGAGGGCGGAACGGTCACGGCCGGCAACGCGAGCCAGCTCTCCGACGGCGCGTCGGCGACGCTCTTGATGTCGGCGGGTCGCGCGAGCCAGCTCGGCATCGAGCCGATCGGCATCTACCGCGGCTCCGCGGTCGCGGGCTGCGAGCCCGACGAGATGGGCATCGGCCCGATCTACGCCGTGCCGAAGCTGCTCAAGCGCCTGGGCATGAGCCTGGACGACATCGATCTGATCGAGCTCAACGAGGCGTTCGCGTCGCAGGTGCTGCAGGTGCAGCGCGTGCTCGGCATCCCCGACGAGAAGCTGAACGTGAACGGCGGCTCGATCTCCATCGGCCACCCGTTCGGCATGACCGGCTCGCGCCTCACCGGCCACATCCTGCGCGAGCTGAAGCGCCGCAAGCAGCGCTACGGCATCGTCACCATGTGCGTCGGCGGCGGCCAGGGCTTCGCGTCGCTGTTCGAGTCAGTTTAACTTCGCTCGGCTGCGCCTCGCTGCGCGCGCCCCACCGCGGGACATCGGCCCGCGGTCCGATGTCGGGCGGCTTGCGGGGCGCCGCCGCGGGCGGCCGCGGACGGCGCCCGTCGCGTTTGCGAGCGCGGTTGCCGGAATCGGATCAGTGGGCGTTGAAGAGAGCTTTGCCCTCGGACTGCGCGGGCGGGTCGATCGCTAGCAGGGCGGCGGCGGTCGGGGCGATGTCGATGGCGCGCACGGTGCCTAGCTTCGCGGCCTTCGGAACGCCGCGGCCGAGGGCGAAGAAGATCGCGCCCATGTCGGGCAGCTCCGGATCGTAGCCGTGGCCGCCGCGCGCCTTGCGGGTCCGAGACAGGACGCGCGGCGGCGAGGCGACGACCGTGAGCTCGCCGCTGCGGCCCGGGAAATGGCTGCGGTAGGACGGCGGCAGACTCTCCGCGGTGTAGGCCGCGAGCCCCTCGGCCTTGGCGAGCGCCGCCAGCGCCGCGTCGCGCTGCGCGAGATCCTGCAGATGGACCTGTGCCTCGCCGCCGGCCAGCTCGACGCGCGCGCGGATGCCGGCCTTCGCGAGCAAGTCTTGCGCGTCGACGGCCTCGCGGAGCTCGGTCATGCCGTGATCGCTCGCGACGAGCAGCGTGGTGTGGTCCCAGGCCTTGCGCTCGTCGAGCCCCGCGAGCAGCCGCTCGAGCTGCGCGTCCTGCGCGACGAGCTGTGCCGCGATGCTCGGGCTGTCCGGCCCTTGCTCGTGACCGACGTGATCGCAGCCGTGCCACCAGGCCATGATCAGGCCGGGGCGCTGCTCGGCCGGCAGGTCGAGCCAGGCGAGGATCTGGTCGACCTTCGCGGCCTCGCCGATCGAGGCGTCGAAGGGCGCCCTGCGATAGGTCGCGCCGCGCCCCCTCCAATCGGTCTCCGATCCGACCCAGAAGTAGACGGCGGCGCGCACGCCCTGTCGCTCCGCCGCGATCCAGAGCGGCTCGGCTTCGATCCAGCTCGCGTCGTTGCTGTAGTCGAAGCTGCGCCCGGCCCGGTCCGTGAAGCGGTTGCCGATGATCCCGTGCCTATCCACGTAGGTGCCGGTCGCGAGCGACACATGATTGGGAAACGTGCTCGACGGGAACACCGGTACGAGCCGCTCCGCGCGCGCGCCCTCACGCTGCAGGCGCGCGAGCCCCCGGGCTTCCGCGCGCTCGGGATAGTCGTGCCGCGTGCCATCCCAGGAGAGCAGGATCACGACCGGGCGCTCGGCCCCGTCCGCCTCCGCTCGCGGCCACGCGCACGCCGCGAGCGCGAGAGCGAGGACCGCGAGCCGGCGTGCGCGAATCACGCGGGCATCGTAGCAACGGGAGCCGGCAGCGCGCAGGCAACCTGGGGAGCGCGCTACATACCCCCTGGCGCTCGTCGCCTCACTCTGGGTAGCGCGCTTCCCAAGCTGCGCGCGCCTGGACCCCGAGTGTTCGGGCATGCTGCGTGAATGTTCCCGGAGTCGACGGAGGGGGCTTGGAGATCCGTCATGACTCACAAACGTTGCTCTTCTGCGGGATTCACCCTGCTCGAGGTGATCACCGTCTGCGCGATCGCCGGCGTGGTGGTGCTGATGACGTACCCGCACATGGTGCGCTTCTACGAGCGGCAGCTCACCAAGGAAGGGGCCACCGAGGTGGCCGGGCTGCTCGAGGAAGCGCGCTCGCGCGCGACCACGGAAGCCACGCCCTACCTGGTCTACTTCAACGAGCGGACCGTGGACGCGAACGGCGGCTGCGGCTCGGCGGCCACGCTGGTGCGCGACTCGGATCGCACCTACTCCGTGACGCCGGGCGACGACGTGCGCGAGGTCGAGATCGATGCCACCGCCTGCCGCGTGGCGAAGCCGTTCGGCGATCCCGAAACGCCGATCGACATGACCATCCCCCTGGCGAGCCAGGACCTGGCGGTCCGCGGACTCGGCGATGATGGTGGGCTGCTCGGTGGCGTCGGTGGCCTTTTGGGTGGCGTCGGCGGGCTGCTCGGTGCGCCCGGCGAGCCCAGCGGCGGCGAAGAGCCCGAGCCCACCGTCGCGCCCGAGCCGCCCACGCTCGCCGAGACGGTCGTGAACGGTGCGACCTTCCCGATCGATGCGGCGTCCGGCCGGCCCGTGGTCGCGTTCTCGGAGCGCGGCATTCCGGTCGACCCGGCGAACCCCAGCAGCTGGGGCAGCGGCGCGGGCGCGTTCTACGTGACCGACGGCCACGACACCTTGTACGCCGCGGTCGTGCAGCCGCTCGGTGCGGTTCAGCTGCACGCCTTCGACAACGCCAGCCGCAAGTGGCGCTAGGCCGCAGCGAAGCTCCGCGAGAGCCTCGCGAACCGGCAGCACGCCGGCAGCTCGTGTAGCGCGCTTCCCAGGACGTGAACGACGTCTGCCCAGAATGGGAAGCGCGTTACCCGAGCTGCGCGTGTTTGGACCGCGACTGTTCGGGCACACGGCGTGAAGGTAATTGGGGACGACGGAGGGGGATAGGAGATCCGTCATGACTGAGTCACGAACCAACGCGGCGGGCTTCACCTTGATCGAGGTGGCGACCGTCTGCGCGATCGTCGGAGTGCTCGCGCTGCTCGCGTATCCGAACATGGTGCGCTTCAAGGAGCAGCAGCAAACCAAGGCCGGTGCCACCCAGATTGCCGGCGTGCTCGACACGGCGCGCTCGCGCGCCAGCCACGAGGCGACGCCCTACCTGGTCTACTTCAACGAGAGGAGCGTGGACGCCAGCGGCAACTGCGGACCGGCCGCCACGATGGTGCGCGACGCGGACCGCACGTACACCGTCACCGCCGGCGACGACGTGCACGACGTCACCCTGCCGAAGGAGGCCTGCGAGAAGGTGAAGCCGTACGACGAGTCGGCGAGCTCGACGCTCGGCGAGCTGCGCCTGCCGCTCGAGGACCTGTCGACCCGCTCGCTCGGCCTGCTCGGCCTTACCGAAGGGGAAGGCGAAGCGGAAGGCGAAGAGGAAGACTCGAGCGGCAGTGGTTCCAGTGGCAGCGGCTCGAGCGGCACGGGCTCGGGCGAGGAAAGCACGGTCTCGACCACGCGGGTCGCCGACGTGGTCGTGAACGGCGCGACGTTTCCGATCGACGACGAGACCGGCCGGCCGGTGATCGCGTTCTCGGAGCGCGGCATCCCGGTCGACCCCTCGAACCCGACGAGCTGGGGCAGCGGCGCGGGCGCGATCTACATGACCGACGGACGCTCGACGGTGTATGCCGCGATCGTGCAGCCGCTCGGCAACGTGCAGCTGCGCGTGTTCGACAGCGTCAGGGGCGAGTGGCGCTAGCGACCGCCGTAGGGATCGGCCGCGAGATCGGGGCTGTGGCGGAAACGCCGCTGGCTCCACATCCACTGCTCGGGACGCTCGCGGATGAACACCTCGATCGCGGCGTTGCCCTGCGCAGTGAGCATCTCGACGTCCTTGCGGCGGTCGCCGGTGTCCGGCGTCGCGAGCGGCGACCGCATCACCAGGCGGTGTCGGTCGGGGCCGATCCGCACGCAGGCGGCGGGAATGATCGGCGCGCCGGCGCGCAGTGCGATCAGCGCGGGGCCGGGCGAGGTCGAGACGCGCACGCCGAAGAACGGCACGAACACGCCCTGCGAGCGGCGCTTGTACTGATCGTTCAGCGCCACCACGACGCGTCCCTGGTGCAGCGCGCGCAGCATCTGGGGTGCGACGTTCCGGTGTAGCAAGAGCTCGGAACCGGTGCTGGTGCGCTGCGCGTGCATGTCGCGACGCAGCAGCCGGTTCGTGAGCGGCCTGCCGATCACGGTGATCGGCAGGCCGATCGCGGGCGCGATCCGCATCGCGAACTCGAAGCTGCCCAGGTGCGCCGTCAGCCCCACCACGCCGTGGCCCTTCTCGAGCGCGGCGTCGACGTGCTCGCGGCCCTCCACCTCGACGCGCTCGATCAGCTCGCGCGGGCCCCAGCCGGCGGCCCGCGCGACGTCGATCAGCTGCCAGGCGAGCTGCACGTAGCTCTCGCGACCGATCGCGCGGCGCTCGCTCTCCGCGAGCTCCGGGAACGCGATGCGCAGGTTCGCCAGCACGTAGCCCACGCGCTTGCCGCCCAGGCCGAACAGGCGTCGCGCGAGCGCGGCAGCGATGCGTTGCGCCTGTGGCAACGGCAGCGCGCGAAGCGCGACGATCGCGCTCCGGAACGCTGCGTATTCTGCGAGCTCTCGCGGGCTGTACACGCGCTCCTCCCGAGCGGGCGCGAGAATAACGCAGGACCCGGCGCGCGCCCCGCGTTTCTCGCCTACACTCGGATGCGATGCTCGAGCGCGAGACCTACCTGAGCCTCGCCACCTACCGCCGCGACGGCCGCAGCGTCGAGACTCCCGTCTGGTTCGTGGCCGAGGGCACGAGCTTGTGGGTGTTCACGGCCCGAGACTCCGGAAAGCTGAAGCGCCTGCGGAACTCGTCGCGCGCCCGCGTCGCGGCCTGCGACGCACGCGGCAAGGTGCACGGCGCGTGGCAGGACGCCAAGGCGTTCATCGTCGACGACCCCAGCCGCATCGCGCGCGCGAACGCGCTGCTGCGCGCGAAATACGGCCTGCTGATGCGGATCACGGATCTGTTCTCGCGCCTCTCCGGACGCTACGCGAAGCGCGCCTACCTCGAGATCCGGCTCTAGGCGGGAACGGCCCGGGTCGTCTCAGGCCGGGCCCGCGATCGGCCCGGCGTACTTTCCTGACGCGTCATACGGCCACGCGAGTCCCTGCGCTGCGTAGAAGGCGGCGCACGCGGTCGGATTCGGCAGGTGCGTGGCGAGTCCGCGTCGAAACGCGCTGAAGTGATCGGTGTGCTTCACGCCGGGATTGTTGCCCGAGTGGTAGTCGTCCTGGCAGCCGTGCTGGACCTTCGAGACGAGTCGCGCGTTCAGCCGGACGATGAGCTTCACCGCAGCTTCCGACCATTTGCCACGAGCCGCGCCATGGGCCGCCGAGATGAAGACCTTCGCGGGAGGCGACACCTCGGTCCGCCAGACGCTCATCAGGTCGTAGTCGGAGACGAGAATGCGGCCGGACTTCGTGACCAGCACGCCCGACGTTCCCGTCTTGGGAGCGTCGTCCTTGCCCACGGCCCCGATGTGCTTCGGCGGCACGCTGCCGTGCCACGGGCGCGCCGTGAGCTTGGGATTGCGCACGACGACCATCACGTTCTCGCGCGAGAACTCGCGGAAGGCCCGCACGTCCCGCCCGTCGATTCCGCACGTGCGCGAGAAGACGATGTCGCTGTCGGGGACGCCCGCGCGGCGCCACTCCGCTTCACGATCGCCCTCGAACATCTCCTGGATCGTCGCCATCGATCGCTCAAGCTCGATGATCGAGCACCCGATTCCCATCCTACCGCGGATTCCGGACTCCGGGGGCGCTTTCGAGTAGTCTCGCTCTCCCCTCTCCACCTTCGAGGCGTGTCAGGACTTCATGCCGAAGCGGATCGCCTATCTGGTCAATCAGTACCCGATGGTGAGCCACACGTTCATCCGCCGCGAGATCGCCGCCGTCGAGCGCGGGGGAACGGTCGAGGTCGCGCGCTTCTCGCTGCGCCGCGGCGCCCAGGGCTTCGTCGATCCGGCCGATCGGGACGAGGCGTCGCGCACGCAGGTCGTGCTCGATCGGGGCGCCGCGAGCCTGCTGCTCGCGACGCTGCGCGTGGCGGTCTCGCGGCCGCGGCGGTTTCTTGCGGCGGCCGCGCTCACGATCCGCGAGGGCCAGGGCTCCGATCGCGGCCTGCTGCGCAACTTCGTCTATCTGGCCGAGGCCTGCCTGCTGCTCGGTGCGTTCCGCGAGGCGCGCGTCGAGCACGTGCACGCGCATTTCGGCACCAACGCCGCGGCCGTCGCCATGCTGTGTCGGGTGCTCGGCGGTCCGCCGTACAGCTTCACCGTCCATGGCCCGCTCGAGTTCGATCTTGGCCCGACGCTCGGGCTGCCCGAGAAGATCGCGCGTGCCGAGTTCGTCGCGGCGATCACGAGCTTCTGCCGCAGTCAGATCTTCCGCAACTGCGGCTCGGAGCACTGGCACAAGGTCCACGTGGTGCCGTGCGGCGTCGACTCGGGCTTCCTCGCCGAAGAGCCCGCGCCGATCCCGAGCGCGAAGCGGCTGGTCTTCGTGGGCCGGCTCAGCGACCACAAGGCGCCCGGCCTGCTGGTCGAGGCCGTGAGCCGTCTACAGCGCCGCGGCATCGCGTGCGAGCTGACCTTCGCCGGCGACGGCGAGCTGCGCGGCGAGATCGAAGCCGCGATCGCGCGCGAGGGACTGGCCGGCCGCGTGCGCGTGCTCGGCTTCGCCGACGAAGCGACCGTGCGCAAACACATCTCCGAGTCGCGCGCGTTGGTGCTGCCGAGCTTCGGCGAGGGCCTGCCCGTGGTGATCATGGAGGCGTTCGCGCTCGGACGGCCGGTGGTTTCGACCTACGTGGCGGGCATTCCCGAGCTGGTCGAGTCAGGCAAGAACGGCTGGCTCGTGCCCGCGAGCTCGCTGGAGGCGCTCGAACGCGCGCTGCAGGAAGTGCTCGAGGCACCGGTCGAGCGGCTCGAAGCCATGGGCCGCGACGGACGCGCGCGCGTGATCGCCGGCTACGACGTCGCGAAAAGCGGCGCGCGGCTGGTCGAGCTGTTCACCCGGCCCGCTTCGCCGGCTTCGTAGCCACCACCCCGAAGCCCCACTTCCGGACCTCGCTGGTCTTGATCGCCTCGAAGCCGAGCTCGCGGTACCAGCCGTGCACCTCGTCCTGCGTGTGCATCCAGCGGTAGCGCGGGGTGTAGATGTCCATCAGGTCGACGGTCCGCTCCTGCCAGGTGAGGCGGTCGTACTCGTCGTTCACGCCGAACAGCGTGCGCAGATGCTGGCGCGCCATCGCCTGCACCACCCAGGCGTGCACGAAAGCGCGCTTGACCGGTCCCGGTAGCGGTGCGATCAGCGAGCGCAGCCGCAGCTGCAGCCAGAACTTCAGGCCCGGCTCCGGGTGGTACAGCCAGATGTAGATCTTGCCGCCGGGCTTGAGCGCGCGCGCGACCACGCGCAGCGCCTCGAGCGTGTTCGGGTTGTGGTGCAGCACGCCCGACGAGTACACGAAGTCCATGCTCTCGGGCTTGACCGGCAGGTTCGTCAGGTCGCCCTGCACGAAGTGCACGCGCTGGTTGTTCTTGCGCGCAGCGAATGCGTGCGCGCGAGTCACGCTGTCGCTGACGTCGACGGCCAGCACGTCGCAGCCGAAGTCACTGACGCCGACCGACAGCGTGCCGTTGCCGCAGCCCGCGTCGAGCACGACCCTTCCCGCCAGCTCCGCCGGCGTCGTGTCGAGCTCCTGCAACCACAGCTTGCAGCGATCCTCGACCGTCTCGTGCCAGGTGCGGCTCTTGTCGTAGTCGAACTGCTCCCACTCGGCGCCGAAGCTGTCGCCGATGGCGAGCGCGTCGTCTTCCTTCGCGCTGCCGGCCGCGGGCGCGCTGCCCAGCGCCTCGAACGTGAGCAGCCGCGGCACGCCGGCGCGGATCGGGAAGCGATGCCCCGCGGCGCAGCGCACGACCGCGGACGCGCCCTCGGCCGCGAGGCCCGCGCCGCACGACGGACAGATCAGCCAATCCAGAGCTCGAGCTTGCATCGGCGCCACCTTATAGCACGGTGCCGGCTCGCGGCCGGCACGCCTTCACATCGGCGGGGTCGCTGCCTATCCTGACCGCCGCACGGAGGAGCGCGCTTGCCGATCGAGATCGTCCGCCACGCCGTGCAGTGGAAGACCGCCGTCGAGGCCTTCAGCGCGCGCATGCACGCGGGCGGCAGCGTCTGGGGCTATTACGTGGAGCCCGTGGACGCGTGGCTGCCCGAGCGGCCCGACGCCGTCGTCTGGCGCGAGCACTATCTCGCGGTCGAGGACGGCGAAGAGGTGCGCGGCGGCTACGCGCTGAAGGTCCAGGCGTGCCGGTTGCGCGGCCAGACCGCGACCGTGTGCGACTACCAGGGCCCGGTCAGCGAGGGAACCGTCGATCCGCGCTACGGCATGCTCGCGCTGCGCTTGTTCCGCGACATGCAGCGCCGACAGCCGCTGCTCTACAGCTGGGGGCACGGCGGCGAGGACCCGATGGTGCTGCAGATCCTGCGCAAGCTCGGCTGGTGGCTGCACGCCACCCCGTTCTGCCTGCGCGTGCTGCGGCCCGCGCGCTTCCTGCACCGCAACGCGTGGCTGCGCAAGACGCCCGCGCGCCGCTTCGGGCTCGATCTGCTCGCCGGCTCGGGCGCCGGCTGGCTCGGACTGCACGCGCTGCACGGCGTGCTCGGCGCGCGCAGATCGTTCCGCACGCGGGTCGCGGTCGAGCCGGTCGAGCGCTTCGGCGCCTGGGCCGACGAGCTGTGGGAGCGCTGCAAGGACCACTACACGCTGGTCGCCGCGCGCGACGCGGCGAACCTGAACGCGCTGCTGCCGGCCGGCGCCTGGCCGCCCGGGATCGCGCTGCGCGTGCTGCGCGACGGCGCGACGATCGGCTTCGTGGTGGTGATGGACACCACGATGAGCGGCGACGCGCGCTTCGGCGACCTGCGCGTCGGCTCGATCGTCGACTGCTTCGGCTTGCCCGAGGACGCGGCCGACGTCGCCGGCGCGGGCTTCGACTTCCTGCGCGAGCGCGGGGTCGATCTGGTGGTCGCGAACCTCGCGCATCCGGCCTGGAGCGGAGCGCTCGCGCGGCACGGCTTCGTCGTGCTGCCGCGCCGCCGCACGTTCGCGGCCTCGCCCGAGCTGCGCAAGGCGCTCGAGCCGATCGCCGCTACGGCCTCAGGGATCCACCTCACCAACCTCGACGGGCACGGACCGCATGCGCTCTGAGCGAGCGCGCGCGCTCGGGAGCGCTCCGCGTTCGAGCGTGCGCTCGAGCGCCCGCGCGAACTTCGCCCCGCCGCTGCGGCCGAAGTGGCCCTCGTCGACGAAGTCCTCCGTCGGGTAGCGTTCGCCCGCGACCTCCGCCGCGAACACACAGGGCGCCGCGCAGCTCGCTTCGAGGATGCCGTTCAGGTGAGCCATCAGCGCGGGCACCGCGGCGTCGAGCACGTTGGGCGTCCAGGGACGCGCGCGGGTGCCGGCCACGAACGCGGCCGCGTTCATCTGCTGGGGCACGAACACGGGCGTCGCGTCGATCGCCTTCGCGAGCGAGAGGATCGTCGCGAGGTTGCGCCGGTACAGCCGGTCGACCTCGGCGTCCGGGTCGCTGCGCGCCTGGTCGTTCACCGCGAGCGGCGGCTCCGACGGCTCGATCCCCGCCAGGTTCCGCAGGCGTTCCGCGATCCAGACGATCCCGGAGCGCTCCATCAGCGCGGGCCGCAAGTGCCGCGCGCCCGGCGGCACCAGCTCGAGCACGCCCCACTGGCCCATGCCGTGACCGTAGTAGTCGGGCACCGCGAACGGATCGTGATAGCTGCGCAGATCGTTCCAGCCCACGTAGAAGACGGCGATGTGCGGGCGCCACTCGTTCACGATCAGCGCCAGCTGGATCACGTGCTCCGCGGTCGAGTAGCCCGGCACACCGTAGTTGCGAACCGCGACCTCGTCGCCCAGCTGCTGCTGCAGCAGCGCCGGCCAGGTGTCTTCATCGTCGACCAGTACGCCGAACGTGGTCGAGCCGCCGATGCACGCGATGCGGATGCGCTCGCCGTCGTCGTCCCGCGCCCCCGTCCAGCGCGTGTGCGCGGGCGTGAGCGTGACCACGACTCCGCCGCGCTCGACGCGCACGTCCGCCTTCGGGCGCGCGACCAGGTACGGGTGCGGCTCCATCAGCGGCGAGCCCTGCGGGCCCGCGATGCGCCAGCGTGCGCGCGCGACCCGGTGATGGAGCTGCCCCGCGAGCTCCATCCCGATCACGACGACGGCGAGGGTGGCGGCGAACAGGCCGGCGCGGATCAGCAGGCGAGACGAGTTTCTCATTCAGCAGGGCCCCGAGACTCGGACGTTGGTCACCGCGCGTTGCGACGCATGATAGCCGTTTCGGGCGGAGACGATGGTAGAGTGGGTCTCGACTCATGACGACATCGGCCCCCGCGCCCCGCGACGTCTCGCTGCGCACGGCGATCCGCCGGGCGCTTGCGGGAGGGACGATGGCTCGCGGTGCGCTGCTCGCGCTCGCACTGATCGCGCTGGCGGCTCGCGCGCGCGCGGAGTCCGCGGAGCTCGTGGTGCTGTTCGATCTCGACCGCGACCCGGGCAGCGGCTGCACGTACGAGACGTCGGAAGGCAGCGTCCACGGCATCGAGCGGCTGGTGCGCACGATCGTGGATCTCGACGCGAACCAGGTCTCGTCCGCGACTCACGCCGCCTGCGAGAACCCGGTCACGCACGCGTTCGGCGCGGAGGTCGCCGTCTCGGGCTTCGCGACCTCGCCCTGGGACGTGGTGCCGGGCGACGGCACGTCCGGCTCGACGCTGATCGAGAGCTACCTGCCGCTCTCGGCCGTGCCCGGCGCGTCGGTCGTGCATGCGTACGTGGCGCTCAGCGGCACCGCGGGCGGCGATGCGCTGCTCAGCACGACCGGCGCTGGCGGCGGCGAGGCAATCGCGCTCGCGCTCGGCACAACCCCGGTGCCGGCGCTCGCATCCTGGACGCTCGCGACGCTCGCGCTCCTGCTGGTGGGCGTGGCGCTCGCAGCCGGCGGCGGGCTGCGATCGCGTCGCGCGCGCGCGCTCGGCGTGATCGCGGCACTCGCGCTGCCCTCGTGGGCGCGCGCGGGTCTGGGCGACGGCGCGCTGCGCACGTGGGAGGCGTTCGAGCGCGTCGCGCTGGACCCGCGCGACGACGCGCCCGAGGGCTCGGACATTCTGGCCGCGTTCGCGCACGTCGACGAAGCGCAGGGCGTGCTGGTGCTGCGCGTCGACGCCCTGCTCGGCCCCGCGCTGTGCCTGGCCTGGCCGAGCGTCGATCCCGGCAGCGGCTACCCGTGCAGCCAGGAGCCGCCGCCCGATCCCGGGCCGTTCGAAAATCGCGTCGCGCTCACCTTCGACGACGGCCCGAACCTCGACAGCACGCCCTCGATCGTCGCCACGCTGCGCGCCGAGTCCGTGCCCGCGACCTTCTTCATGCTGGGGCTCCGGCTCGAGTCCGCCGCCGCGCGCGCGCTCGCGCTCGAGATCCACGACGACCCGCTGTTCGAGATCGCGAACCACTCCTACACGCATCCGTTCTTCACCTCGCTCTCCGACGCGCAGATGCGAACCGAGATCAGCACGACCAACGACGCGCTGCGGCTCGCGCTCGGCGACCCCTGCTTCTTCCCCCGCTTCTTCCGGATCCCGTTCTCGGCGTCGAACTGCGCGGCCGCCGGCGTGGTGCGCGAGCACGGCCTGTCGATGGTGGGCATGCACGCCGACTCGCTCGACTGGTGCTACGCGGCGGGGAACGGCTTCTGCTCGCCGGCGCTGGTGAGCGGGCTCGCCAACGAGTTCCGCAACGACATGGTGGCCTGGCTGCAGTTCAAGGTGCAGCAGACCGACGGCGGGATCGTGCTCCTGCACGACATCCACGCGAACACCGCCGCGCAGCTCCCCGCGCTGATCGCGGCGCTGCGCGCGGACGGCGCCACGTTCGTGCGGCTCGACGACGCGTCGGTCTTCCCGCTCGTGAACGCGGCGGTGAACCCGCCCGAGGCGCCCGCCTGCTGCGAGCTCGCGCCGCCCTAGGCCAGCAGGCGGAAGGCGCGCTGCGGCTCGGCGAAGCCGTCGAGCGCGAGCTCACCCGCGGGCTCGCTCGCGATCGAGTCGGTCAGCTCCGAGCGCACGCGCGCCGAGGTCAGGATCTCGCCGCCCTGCGCCGCTTCCGAGAACCGCTCGGCCAGGTTCGTGACGTTGCCGATCACGCCGTAGTCGCGCCGGCCTTCGTAGCCGATGAAGCCGCAGGTCGCGTAGCCGGTGTGCAGGCCGAGCCCGAGGTCGATCGGGTAGCCCTTCAGGCGCCAGCGCTCGCGCAGGCCCGCGACGCTCGCACGCATGTCGAGCGCCATGCGCGCCGCTCGCTCGATGTGGTCGCGCTGCTCGAGCGGGTCGTTGAAGAAGACCATGAAGCCGTCGCCGGTGAAGCGCTCCAGCGTCCCTTCCCAGCGCGTGACGTGCGCGCCGATCGCGGTATGGAACTCGTTCAGCGTCTCCGTCACCTCTTCGGGCTCGACCGTGTCGGAGAACGCGGTGAAGCCGCGCAGATCGGCGAACACGACGCTGACCACCTTGCGCTTGCGCTCGAGCGCCTGCGCCCCGCCGCGCGCCATCACCTGGTCGATCACGGCGGCCGGGAAGAAGCGCTTCAGGTCGGAGAAGTCGCGCTCGCGCTCGTGCAGCCGCGTCAGCGCCTGCGCGCGCTCGATCGACTCCCAGGCCTGCTGCACGAGCGCCCCGATCACGTCGAGCTCGAACGCCTCGTACGGCTCGTCGGCCGCGCGCGGTCCGAGCGCGAGCAGTCCGACCACGCGCTCGCTCTCGTCCACCATGGGCACGGCGATCTCGGCGCCGAACGCGTCGAGCTCGCGCAGCAGCTCCTCGCGCACGTTCTCGAACTGCGGCTCGACGGCGACACTCGCTCGTGTCAGCTCCTTGCGCGTGACGCGCAGCATGCGGAACAGCGTCCCGTCCCCGCGCTCGAGCTCGGCTGCCGGCGGCTCGATGCCGTGCGCCACGCCGTGCGCGCGGTCGTCCACGACGCCGGGGAAGAGCGCCACCACGCCGCTGCGGCTGTCGACCAGGCGCTCGCCGACCTGCGCGAGCACCTTCAGCACGCCGTCGACGCTGCCCTGCGCGGCGAGCTCGCGCCCGGTCGCGCGCACCAGCTCCGGCAGCCGCGCGCGCTTGGGGTACAGCCGCGCGTCGAGGCGCGCGCTGTAGCTCGGCCACAGGTACAGGACCGGCAGCAAGAGCAGCGCGACCGCGAACGGGCTCAGCGCCGAGAGCCAGGCCGCGATCAGCGTCAGGCCGAGCACGGCGGTCGCGTAGAGCACCGCGCGCCGCACCGCCACGCGCGCGTTCAAGAGCTCGCCGCGCACGGTGATGCGCGCCATCGCGAAGAAGAAGATGCCGAGCAGCCAGTAGGCGAGCCGCGCGTCGAGCGCGAGCTCGCGCAGGCCGATCTGCAGGAACAGCACCACACCGAGCGGTGCGAAGCCGAACAGCGTTCCCGAGAGCAGGATGCGCGCGCGCTGGCGCACCACGCGCTCGCTCGCGCGCAGCGCGAGCCAGGCCGAGCGCACGATCAGCGTCGTGATCGCGAGCAAGAGCGTGCCCAGCCCGAGCGGGCGCGCGATCGCCTCGAGCCCGTCGCCCTGGGTGTAGAAGGCGGCCAGGCCGAGGAGCGAGAGCGCGGCGCCCAGCGTGTAGATCAGCCGCAGCGGCCAGGTTCCCGAGGCCAGCCACGGGTGCACCTTCGGCAGCGCGAGCGCGACGTGGAACGGCACCACGTAGACGAAGCCGATCAGCGCGCTGAAGTAGAGCGGGCGCACGATCAGGTCGGGGCCCTGCGGCACGTAGAGTGTCTCGAGCGCGCCGCCCGAGAGACAGGTGATCGCGAGCAACGCCCAGCTCTCCGGCTCCCACGGCCGCAGCAGGAACGCGCCGATGCCGAGCAGCGCCATCAACAGCCCGATGATGTCGATCGCGCCCTGCGTGTAGAGCGCGTCGGCCGCGCGCCACTCGCGCACCGGAATCGAGAGCTCGCGGACCTCGCCGTCGGGGCCCTCCAGGCGGATCACGTTCACGGCGCCCGGCTCGCGCTGCAACCCGGGCCGGACGTTGAGCCAGGTCCAGGTCGAGCTCGGCTCCAGGCCGTTCAGCGCCAACAGCCGGCCGCCGTAGCGCAGACCCGCGTCGGCGGCGTCGTCGCGCGTCGGGTAGATGAAGTCGCCGTTCAGCCCGAAGCCCGCGTCGGGCTGGCCGATGCGCTCGAGCTTGTCCTCGATCGCGATCGCGAGACCCATCGTGAACGCGGCGACGAGCAGCGCGAAGCCGGCCTTCTGGACGAGCGTTCCGTTCCTGAAGGTCCGGCGCGTCGGCATGCCGGGAGTCTAGCGAGCGCGCGCGCGAGCGGGGGGTGTGCGCGCCACTCAGGTCAGGCGTTTGGTCACGAAGTAGGTGGGCGCCTCGAAGCCGGCGAAGCCGAAGTCGCGATACAGCCGCTGCGCGCCGGTGTTGGTCTGGTGTACCTCGAGCGTCATCTTGCAGCAGCCGCGCGCGCGGGCGCGGCGCTCGGCCTCTTCGAGCAGCGCGCGGCCGAGGCCGAGGCCGCGGTGCGCGGGCAGCAGCGCCAGGTCGTGCACGTTCAGGAATGGCCGGCCGGCGAAGGTGGAGAAGCCGAAGAAGCAGACCGCCGCGCCGACGGGCAGGTCGTCGAGACACGCGAGCAGCACGAAGGTGTGCGGGTGCGCGCGCAGCCCGGGCACCAGCGCCGCGCGCGCGTCGGCGCCGAGCTCCGCGTTCTGCCCGCCGGGCTCGCGCGCGTACCCGTCGAGGATCGCGAACAGCGCGTCGGCGTCGCTCGCGCGGTCGAGATCGGCGTCGCGGATCGCGACTCGGCTCGCGGCGTTGCTCATCGCGCGCCCGCCTCGAGCTTCGCGAGGTACGGCTCGAGCTCCGGCGCGAACGCAGGGTGTGCGCGCAGCCGCGCGAAGTGCGCGAAGGCGCGCGCGAAGCGCTTCTCCGCGTCGGCGGAGACGATCGGCGCGAGCGCGTGGGCCCCGAGCAGGGCGCGGCGCCCGCGCTCGTTCATGAACAGACACAGCTCCGCGGCGAAGCAGATGTCGGCGAGCGTGAGGTTCGCGCCGACCAGGAACGCGCGGTCGGGCGCGAGCGCGCGATCGATCCCGCCCGCGTAGATCTCGAAGGCCTCCTGCGCGCGCGCGTGGATCTCCCCCGAGAGCGTGCCGTCAAGCAGCGCCAGCAGGTAGAGCTGCGCGTCGCGCGCGAAGACCAGGCTCGCGTCGAGAAAGCCGTCCACGCGCGAGGCCTCGTAGGCGTCGGCACCGTAGAGCGGGCAGCGCTTCTCGCCCAGGCGTGCGACCGCGCGCATGATGCTGTTCGACTCGAAGATCCCCGTGCGGCCGTCGGGGCTCCAGGCGGCGGGCACCGTGCCGAACGGGTGCGCGTCGAGGAACGCGGCCGTCTTGTGCAGCGCGCCGCCGAAGCCGACCCGGCCGGTGCTCGCGTCGCTCGCGCTCGCGCGCTCGGCCTCCGAGAGCGGACGCGCGTCGAAGTCCCACAGCCAGCCCGGCAGCTCCGTCGGCTTGGCGCCGCGCACCTCGACCTCGACCCCGCACAAGCGGGCGGCGATCGTCGCCTTCCAGATCCGCGGGTTGGGCAAGTACGAGAAGATTCGCAGATCGGTCATCGTCGGCCGGGCTCCCTGGTGGACGCAGTGTAGATGCCGACACGCGCGGTCGGGGATTCGCGCGGCTCGTTCGCGCAGGCGCTGCTCGGCGCGACGCGCGTCGCCGGCGTCGTGCTCGGCCTGCTGCTGATCCGCGCGGACGCCGCGTTCGCCGAGCTCGGCCGGCGCGCCGCGGCGGAGCTGATCGAGCCGAACGTGCGCGCGGGTTGGACGGTCTGGTTCGACGGGCACTGGGGCTGCCAGTGGTACGCCGAGCGCGCCGGCGCGCGGTCGCTCACGAGACGTTGGAGGACACCGCGCCGGGCGGCCGCGTGATCAGCAAGCGCCTCGGTGCCGGCTTCTACTCCACGCGCTGGGGCCAGTTGCCGTGGGCCTTCGGCGACGACCTGCGCGACCGCTTCGAGCTGTGGCAGCTCGACTAGGAGCGCTGGCTGGCCGACACACCGCTGCGTAGCGGCTCGCGCGCCGCGAAGAAGCGCCCGCGCAGCGCGCGCACCAGGGGCGGCAGCAGCACCAGCGCGCTGCTTGCGCCGACCAGCGGCGCGAGGCACGCGAGGCCGACGCGCACGGCGGGCACCGACCCGGATGCGCCGAGCCCGGCGATTGCGGCCGAGCTCGCGAGCGCGGCGCTCGCGAGCGACGGACCGGTCTCGCGCAGTGCCAGTGATAGCGCGACCTCGAGCTCGGAGCCGAGCTCGAGCAGCGCGCGCACGCGCGCCAGCAGTTGCAAGCCGAGACCGGCGCTGACGGCGGCCGCGAGCGGGGCGAGCGCACCGCTCGCGCTGTGCAGCCCGCCCGCGAACGCGCTCGCCAGTGCGAGCACGATCCCGGCGGTGAGCAGCGCGGGCGCGGCGCACAGAGCTCCGCCGCGCGCGCTGCGCA
>JBBDXF010000006.1:0-14833 GCA_040902485.1 Myxococcota bacterium
GCCCCCCCCGGGTCCCGCAGTCACGAACTCGAGCAGGTGCGGCAGGAAGCGCGGCATCGGGTCGGCGCCGGGGGCGATGCGCTCGGAAAGGTTGTAGACGTGGGCGAGCGTGCGCGCCCAGAGCAGGAGCTCGCGCGGCACGCGGAACGCGCCACTCTCGCGCACCAGGCGCTTGCCGAGCGACTTGAGCGCCTGGATTCCCGATGCGCTCGCGCCGAGCGCGCCGGCGGCGCCCGCGTCGAGCGCTTCGCATAGCGCTTCGCGCGCCTCGCGCTCGCGACCCGGCACCACCGCGCGCAGGCGCACGAGCCCGGCGAGCAACGCGTCGGCGTCGCGCTTGAGGAGCGCCTGGAAGCCGAGCCGAAGCTCCTCGCGCAAGCTCGGCGAGAGCCGCTCGGCCAGGCCGAAGTCGATGAACAGCACGCGCGGCGCGGGCCCCGGCTCGTCGACGACGTACAGGTTCCCCGCGTGCGGATCGGCGTGGAACAGGCCGTGGCCGAACACCTGGCGTCCGTAGGCGTCGGCGACGATGCCGAGCACGGCCTCGGGCGTGACGCCGCGCTTCGCCAGCGCCTGGCGATCATCGATGCGCGTGCGCGGCACGTAGTCGAGCGTGAGCACGCCCTGCGCGGTCGCGTTCCAGTGCACGCGCGGCACCAGCACGCGCGGGTCGTCCGCCAGATCGCGCGCGATCGCCTCCGCCGTGCGCCCCTCGAGCTCGAAGTCGATCTCGCGCAGCAGGGCGCCGTCGAGCTCGTCGAACAGCTCACCCGCGTCACCGCGCCCGAGCCACGGCCGCAACAGCCAGGCCACGCGGCGCAAGTTGCGCACGTCCTGCCTGATCCTCTCCGGTGTCAGCTCGGCGTGGCGCACCTTCACCGCGACCAGCGTCCCGTCGCGCAGCCTCGCGCGGTGCACCTGCGCGATCGAGGCGGTGCCGAGTGGCACCGGATCGATCCACGCGAAGCGCTCGCTCGAGCCGAGCGAGCGCGCGAGCTCCGCGCGGATGACCGCGAACGGCACCGGCGGCGCGGCGTCGCCCAGCGCGTCGAGCGGCGCACGAAACTCGTCCGAAAGTGCGTCGACGCGGGTCGCCAGGTGGTGCCCCAGCTTGGTGTAGATCCCGCGCAGCGAGCCGAGCGCATCGGCCAGGCGTCGACCCGCGCTCGCGTCGCGCTCGGCGCGCGTGCGGCCGCCGCGGAACGGCCCGTAGTCGCCCGCAGCCGTGCGAACGGCGGCACCCGCGAGTGTGCGCACCGCCGAGCGCGCGCGAGGCGGCGCTTTCGCCCATGCCGTCATGCGGCGCATTCTAGACGCGACGCATCATTGCGTCTGCACGACGCGCGACGAGTTGCACGCAAGCTGCGCATTCCTGTGTTCGATCGCCCCCTAAGCTTGACACCGGGATCGCCCCCGTAATAGAAACGGCCACCGGTCATCGCCATCGCACGCCCCCTTCCCGAAGGTGGCACTGCGAGTTGCAACCCGCGACGCCCGGTCGTTTTCGTTTCTAGAGTGCGGCGCCTTGCGCTGCAGGTTTCGACCGGGAGGGGCATTGAGCAGGTTCCGCACGGCGCGTGCATTGCGCGTTCTTGGCTGCCTCTGTTTGATCGCGTTCAGCACGAGCGCCTGCATGGAAGAGTCGTACGAGGAGCGGTACGCGGAGGGCGAGATCGACCTTCCCGACGACTTGTACGCGGTGGCTGCGATCGGGACCGACCACCTGTGGGCCGCCGGCTACTTCGGTGCGATCTACCGCACGACCGATGGCGGAAAGAACTGGCGAAAGCTGAACGGCCTCACCGATCAGTCGATCTACGACATCTCGTTCGCGGACGAGAAGAACGGCTGGGCGGTGGGTCGCAAGGGCTTCGTGATCCACACGACCGACGGCGGCGACAGCTGGGAGCTGCAGGGCATCGCGCGCAAGCCGGCGCAGCACCTGTTCGCGGTCAAGGCGATCAGCCCGTCCACGGCCTGGGCGGTCGGAGACTGGGGCGGCCGCTACTACACCAACGACGGCGGCAAGAACTGGCAGGACCGCTCCTTCCTGCTCACCAGGGACCACCCGAGCTTCAAGTACCTCTCCGACGACGAGCTCGAGGCCTTCGAGCGCGGCGACAAACTCTACGACGACATCTTCCTGAACGACGTCTACTTCGCCGACGAAAAGCACGGCTGGATGGCCGGCGAGTACGGCCACACCTACTGGACCGAGGACGGCGGCGAGACCTGGAACCACGGCCACATCGCGGGCACGGTGAAGTTCGACGAGGTCGTGTTCCCGGTCGGCGAGAAGAAGGTCCCCAAGGACAAGTGGGAGCAGATCTTTGCCGCGACCGAGATCCTGCTCGACAAGCCCTACCTGAAGATCGAGATGGAGGGGCTCATGACCGCCGCAGAGCTGAAGGCGCGCGGCGACACGTTCCTCGCCGACGAGCGGGCCGACGAAATCCAGAAGTTCCTCGAGAACGAGGGCATCAACCAGGACCGCATCAAGATCAAGAACGCGACGCCGCTCGACCAGGAAGGCGTGGACATGAACGCGTTCGCGCAGAAGAAGCTGGCGGCGCAGCCGTCGCTGCGCATCGAGGTGATCGAGACGCCGTTCCTGTTCGACGTGAAGTTCAAGGATCCGCAGAACGGCCTGATCACAGGACTGGGCGGCGTGCTGCTGACGACCAGCGACGGCGGCCGCACCTGGACCTACCTCCCGAGCGCATCGAAGCAGGCGCTGTTCGCCGGAGCGTTCGCGGAATCGAACCTGATCACGGTCGGTGAGAAGGGTCAGCGACGGCTGTCCAAGGACGGCGGCCAGACCTGGGTGAGGCTGGGCGGCGAAAACGGAGTGGGCCGCTTTCCGGCCGACAAGCACGGCTACTTCCGAGACGTCACCTGCGGCACCCCGAACGTGTGCTGGATGGTCGGCGCCGGCGGAAACGTGATCCGCTCGACCGACGCGGGCGAGAACTGGTTCGAGATGTTGCCCAAGCCGGAGCAGATCCCGGCCACCGGCGCGGGGGAGTGAGCGTGGCCGACCAGAATCCCGAGCGACCGAAGGTCCTGATCGAAGAGAACCTGCCGGAGAGCGCGTTCTCGATGCGCTTCGGTCGCCTGGTCATCCGCTACCGCTTCGCGGCGCTGATGACGCTGCTCAGCATCTCGCTGTTCTTCGCGTTCCCGCTAGTGAACGCCGCCTACTACAACATCACCGCGGCGCAGAGCGAGGACGGCACGGGCGAGTACCTGCTCGGCGTGAAGGCGCGTTTCCGCGTCGATGCGAACATCCGCAAGACCTATCCCGAGCACCCCTACATCCACGCGCAGGACAAGTTCTCCGGGAAGTTCGGATCGGCCTCGTTCATCGCCATCGCGGTGATCAAGAAGGAAGGCCAGATCTACGACTACGACTTCCTGCAGAAGGTCTCGCGCGTCACCGACAAGCTCGACCAGGCTCCGAACGTGAACCACTACCAGGTTCGCAGCCTCTCGCACATCAACACGCGCGTCATCCTGATCGAGCCCGACGGCGCCATCGAGGCCGCCCCGCTGCTCGAGGAGATTCCCGAGGACGAAGAGGATCTGCAGCAGCTCAAGGAGACGGTGCTCGAGAATCCCGGGCTGATCTACGGGCAGCTCGTGTCACGCGATCACCGTGCCTGCTTGGTGTCGGCGGGCTTCATCACCCACCGGCTCGACAACAGTACGGCCTACACGGAGCTGTTCAACTACCTCGAGAACCTGAAGGCCGAAGAGGAAGCCGACGGCACCGCCGAGATCTACATCTCGGGCGCGCCGATGGCGACGGGCTGGGTGATCGAGAGCCAGTTCGACCTGATCTACTTCCTGCTGCTCACGATCGTGCTCTTGTTCTTCCTGCTGCTCGCGTACTTCCGCCGCCTGCACGGCGTGGCGATCCCGATGGTCGCCGGTCTGTCGACCGCGATCTGGGGCATGGGCATGTGCGGTTGGATCGGGATCGCGCTCGATCCGCTGATCCTGGTCATCCCGCTCTTGATCACGGCGCGCGCGATCTCGCACACGATTCAGATGGCCGAGCGCTTCTTCGAGGAGTACGAGGTCGAGTGCACGGTCCGTTCCGAGAAGCTCGGCCGGGCGCTGACACCGACGGAGATCGAGGAGTCGAAGCTCGAGTGCGCGACCACGTCGCTCGCCAAGCTGATGCTCCCGGGCATGATCGGCATCCTCACCGACGCAGCGGGTCTCGCGGTGGTCGCGATCACGACGATCCGCACCATGCAGGAGCTGTCGATGTTCGGCTCGTTCTGGGTGGTCGCGATCATCTTCAACGTGATCATCCTGCACCCGATCATGATCGCGTACCTGCCGCCTCCCCATCAGTACACGCACTTCTCGCCGATGTGGATGCAGAAGTTCCTGAAGTGGGCGGGCGAGACGGCGACCGGACCGGTGAGCCGCTGGGTGCTGGTCGGCGGCAACGCGGTCGTGCTGGTGCTCGCGACCTGGTACGTGCTGTTCAACTCCACGATCGGCGAGAGCCGGCCGGGCGTGCCGATCTTCTGGCCCGACCATCCGTTCAACGTCGCGACCGCGAAGCTCGGCGAGACCTTCGGCGGCGTCGACCAGATGACGGTGTTCGTCGACGGCGACGGCAAGAGCGCGAGCTCCGACGGTCTGGTGATCCAGCGCATGGAGGCGCTGCAGCGCTGGATGCGCAAGTACGTCGATCCGGGCGCGACCGTGTCGCTGGTCGACGTGATCAAGCAGTACTGGCTGGTCAACCACTACGCGGATCCGAAGTGGGGCTTCGTGCCCGACGCCGCGCAGACGATCGGCGGCATCATCTTCCAGCTGCAGCGCAGCAACATCCCGGGCTTCCTGCGCCCGTTCCTCACCGACGACGCGGAAGACGCGAACATCACGTTCTTCTTCCGCGACCACAAAGGCACGACGATCAAGCGCGCGATCCACTACGCCAACGAGTTCATCCGCGGCAACCCGATGGGCCGCATCAACGTGCGGCTGGCCGAGAACTCGGGCGGGGTGCTGGGCGGGATCTACTACCTGTTCGGCCCCGTCATGTTCCCGCGCCACTCCGGCATGGTGATCGAGATCGCGGACATCAACGAAGATCAGAAGATCACCGGCTACCAGACGGGCGTCGCGACGCAGGTCCGGAGCTGGACAGCGCCCGCCGACCCCGCCGAGGTCGAGAAGAACGTGGTCGCGGGCATTCGCGCGCTGTCGCGCTCGAAGCTACCCGAGATCAAGCTCTCCGACCGCTTCACGGACGATCTCGAGCAGGACAAGAACCGGATGGAGAAGCTCGCGCTGAATCTCTCGGCGCAGTTCGACTACCGGATCGAGAACATCTCGATCCCCGCGGACGAGATCATCCACCAGTTCGAGACGGTCGGCGATCTGGTCAGCCACATCGTCAGCCGCTCCCAGTACTACGTCGTCGAGGAGTGGAAGAACGCCGACGGCAACATCACCGCGCAGACGATCCGCTACTGCCGCCACTACTGCGGCTACGAGCTGTGGACGCGGAACACGATGTTCAAGGACGTCTCGTTCAACCCGCAGCGTACCAACACCTACACGCGCGGCGCGGAGTTCGTGCTGGCCGGCGGGATCATGGGCGTGTACGCGGCGGTGAACGAGGAGGTCGAGCGCGGCCACGTCGCGAACATCGTGCTGATCTTCATCATCTCGTTCCTGTTCGTGGCGATCAGCTACCGCTCGAACCTGGCCGGGCTGTTCGTGCTGTTCAGCATCTCCGTCGCCACCATGCTCTCGCTCGCGTACATGGCGGTGCGCGAGACGGGGCTCACGATCCAGACCTTGCCGGTGCAATCGGTCGGCGTCGGCGTCGGCATGGACTACGCGGTCTACGTCGCGGATCGCATCCGTCAGGAATACGCCTGGTGCGGCGACTTCGACGAGGCGATCCGGCGCGCGATCCGCACCACCGGCATGGCCGTCTGCTTCACCGCCACCACGCTGATCGCGGGCATCGTCGCCTGGTCGTTCAGCGAGCTCCGCTTCCAGGCCGAGATGGCGCAGCTGCTGTGCATCCTGATGGGCGTGAATCTGCTGGGCGGGATCCTGCTTGTGCCCGCTTGCTTCTCGATCGTGAAGCCCAAGAAGTTCGTCTCCGCGTCACTTGTCGAGGCCACCGAGCAACAAGATATGAGTGGCTCGCAGCCCAAGGCTGTGGCCGCGAGCGCCGGTTGAGCGAGGCCGCGGTGGTAGAGGGATCCGCCGCGGTCGCGAACGCATCGTCTGAGAGGGGAATGCTATGAGGGGAAGGCTGACTTCGGGACTCTTTGCCGCTCTGGTCCTCGGCATTTTGCTGCTCGGCAGCGGGCTCGCGCGAACCGCCTCGGCCTTCGAGTGGGACCTGCCCGGCGAGCGCAAGTTCTCGATCCACGGCTTCTACGAGACGCGCCTCATGTTCGTCGGCTCGGAGCTGCCGATCAACGGCGCGACCTGGTCGAGCTTTCGCCACGTGCTGGCGACCGAGCTCGAGCTGACGCTCTTCCCCGACGGCTTCGGCCCGTTCGACTCGATGTTCATGTTCTCGCGCTTCCTGGTCAGCTACGACTGCATCTACACGTACTCCTGCGGCACCTTCAACAGCGCCGACTCGTACGGCGACGACAAGCGCAGGGCGGTGCGGCAGCCGCTCTCCCTCCGGGAGGACACCAAGAACAACGCGCAGTACTTCGCCGGCCTGTCGAAGTCGGTGTACCGGCCCGGCTCGCTCGTCTCGCCCCAGGAAGTGCTGAACCCCGGCCGGCGCTACCGCGACTGCGACAACCCGCCGGGGGTGTTCTCGAACCCGTTTCCGCTGGCCGTCTTCTGCAACCTGAACAGCCGCTCGCCGCTCGACAACCCGAACAACCAGACCGGCTTCAAGTTCTGGGAAGTGCGCGCGGGCACGTTCCATCCCTTCACGCGGCCGAGCTTGACCGCCGCGGCGCGAACGCAGATCGGCGACGCGGAGTACGACCGGCTGCAGACCCTGCTGATCAACGGCCAGGTGCTGTCGCGCTCGGAGACCGCGTTTCGCCTGGCGCTGCTGGCCGAGGCCAACGAGGCGGGGGCGCGCGGCGAGGTGGAGCGAGCCGAGGCGCTGAGCGCGCAGGCCGCCGCCGTTCTCGGCACGCCGGACACCAGCTTCGACGCGAACATCCCGGAGCTCCTGGCCACGCGCCCGGATCCGAACCGCTTCGCGGAATACGCCAACGCCATGTCGCCCGAGCTGCTCACGGCCAAGTGGGGCTCGAGCCGGCTGCGCAACCTGGTGTGGCCGTTCCTGGCCACGATCAACACCCCGATCGCCCCGGGCGGCTATTTCAACGGCGGCGCGCCGCTCGACTCGATCGGCGAGTACGACCAGGCGCTGGGTGAGACTCTGGTCCCCGCGGCCCTCGGCGGCCTGCCGCTCGCGTCGGTCGATCCCGGTCAGGGCGTGTTCAACGAGGGCAACGCGAGGAACCGCGTCAATCCGTTCTTCGTCGGGCCCGATGGCGTGCGCGATTCGGCCGACGATCTGCCGTTCGTGACCAACAATCCGATCGCACAAGAGTCCGGGTATCAGCTCGGCGCCCCGCTGCAGGGAGCGGTCGGCACGCCCGAGAACCTGCTGGCGAGCTTCGACGGGACCTTCGGGCGGGGCACGCCCGCCAGTCCGAGGCTCGCCATCTATTCCGAGACCGCGCAGATCACGGTCCCGAGCGTGAACGACCCGAACACGACCAAGGTGGTGGAGCTGTACGGCGTCTACAGCGACCCGTTCCTCACCAGCGCGGGCTGCGGAAACATCACCAGTCCGAACCGCTTCGGGGACTACGACCCGATCACGGGGCAGTGCACCCGGGCTGGGACCGACGTCACCGCGGAGGCGCTCGCGCGCGGCTGCGGCGTCCGCAGCCGTACGGCGGCCTCGGGGATAAACATCGGCGTCAACGGGGACGGCCAGTGCATCGAGCTCAACACCAGCTCGCCGGCGAGCGGATCGCAGCTCCAGTTCGAGGTGATCGGGCTGCTCGGCGACCTGCGCGCGCGGCCGTTCGGTGCCACGGTCGAGCCGCTCAACACGACCGATTTCCGCTCCGTCGCGGACGGCGGCATCAACAACACCATGCCCGGCCGGCCGCGCATGTCCGAGCAGGGCATCGTCTACCAGTCACCGGGCGCCCGCCACCAGTACGAGCAGTACCACGACCTGGTCTCGAACCTCGACCTCAAGTACAGCGTCGACTCGCTGCAGTGGAACCACGGCGCGAGCCAGCGCGAGCACGAGTTCGCCGAGGGCTACCTCGAGTTCGAAATGGCCGACAGCCAGCTCTACGCGCGCGTCGGCAAGCTGATCGTGGTCTGGGGCAAGACGGAGCTGTTCCGCAACCAGGACCGCAACAACCCGCTCGACATCGGCAACGGCATCTTCGCGCCGCTCGAGGAGCAGCGCGTCGGCCAGTGGGCGGCCGACATCACGATCTCGCCCGAGGCCTTCATGCGCATGGGCCCGGTCGAGGATCTGCGGCTCGAGTTCCTCACCATCTTCAACCCGTTCGAGCCGACGGATCTGGGCAAGTGCGGCGAGGGAACCGCCGTCGACATCATCTGCCTGAAGAGCTTCGGCTCGATGGCCAACGGCCTCGCGGGTCTCGGCGTGATCGGCGAGCACCGCCCGTGGGACGACTACGCGGGACTCGAGCAGCTCGACTTCGGCGCCCGCATCGAGGGCCGCTTCGACCGCTTCACGTTCGCGATCTCCGACTTCTGGGGCTGGGACGACGGCTTCTATCTCGATCTGGTGCAGCAGTACGAGCGCACCTCCGACGCGACGACCGGCGCGCCGCTCTCCGTCGGCAGCCGCGGCAACACCACCGGCTGCACGGTGCGCACGAACGCCGAGGGCGTGGCCGTCGGTCCGAACAACATCGCCGGCGACGGCGACGACGACTTCCCGAGCGCGGGCAACTGTCTGCTCTGGGATCCGCCGGAGACCCCGGACGCGGCGCAGCAGCTGCGCAGCCCGGACACGGTGGCGGCGCTGCAGAACGTCAACCAGACGCTCTTCCACTCGCTGTGCGCCTACACGTTCGATCCCGACGAGGGCTTCTGCGCCTTCGATCGCCTGAACTACCCGCTCGAGTTCGGCTTCATCTCGAACATCATCTCCGGTCTGGGCGTGCTCGGCTCGATCGTCACCGATGGCGTCGAATCGATCCAGGTGCAGAACCCGGACGGTCAGACCAGCGTCGTCGCGCGCGGGTCGAACGCGATCCTGAACCAGATGTTCCTGGCGATCGAGCCGCTCGCGTCGCAGGACCAGGCCTTCCAGGACCTCGGCGCGAGCATGCAGCCCGCTCAGGCCGCACTGCTGGGCTGCGGCGCGGCCTACGCCTCGCCCTGCAGCTCGGCGCAGCAGCAGGCCTGGGAAGCCGACCCCGTGATCGCGGGGGACCTGACGCGGGATCCCCTGCTCGGCCCCTCGAAGCTCGGCGGCATCGACCTGATGAACGCGGACGGAAGCGTCGTCACCCAGGAGTTCGTCGGGCTGAAGGCGCTCTCGCCCGGCGTCCTGGTGGGGACGCGGCTGAACAACGCGGGCGCGCTCTACTACCAGGCGGGCATCAACTTCAGCCGCGATGGCCAGCAGGACATGGACATCGACGCGGACTTCACGCGGCAGGGAGAGCAGATCGATCCGCCGCCCGCCGTCGGAGAGTTCGAGCGATCCGGCGAGTACCTCGACCTGACACCGTACGACGTCATCGACCTGGGTACGGAGGGACGCGCCGAGCTCCAGATCCAGCCCGGCAACATCCTCGAGGCGGACAGCTGGGTCGAGCCCATGCCGTGGCAGGTCAACCAGGAGGCGTTCGAGAAGTTCGGGGCGATCGTGTTCGAAACCGACCCGAACAACCCGCTCGACCTCGACAGCCCGCTCAACAAGTGGAACCTGATCGACCCGAACCAGGACCCGAACGACCTCGCGAACATCGACTACTCGGACATCGACGGCGAGTATTGCGCGCGCTGGATGAACAGGACGCAGGACACGAACGTCGCCACGCCGTTCAACCTCGGCTGCACGGCGCTCGAGACGGTGTCGGCGAACTTCGAGCGGCTGCTGATCTCGCTCGAGACCATAGGCTTCGACCGCGTCTTCGATGCGCCCGAGAGCCTCCAGGAGCTGAGCTTCTGGTCGCAGTCGAACACCGCGCGGCAGGCCGCCGGCGACCCGATCTCCGGGAGCGACGGCATCTTCGCGCGCAATCAATTCGTGATCTCGGACGAGGAGATGGATTTCGACGTCGTCGCCGCGACGCCGCCCGACGACTCTTTGACGTTCGTCGCCGTGGAGGTGGGGAGCGGAGAGACGCCGCAGGAAGCCGCGCGCAGAACCCTGCTCGACTACGATCCCCAGGCGAGCTGCGCGACGCCGCTCTGCTTCCTGGAAGTCAACGACGTGCTCGTCGATCCCATCGACGCGCCCGCTCCGGAAGGCAGAGATCTGGTTCTCGCCATGCCGATCGGAGTCTCGGTCGACGTGATGACGCCCATCGACCCCAACGGTCCGGTCGATCCGCGCGACCCGAACCAGCAGTTCGAGAACACCGGCGTCGACCGGAAGGTGAACCCCGCGGCGCTCCAGTTCCTGCAGCAGACGCTGGGGGATCCGACGCTGCGCTTGCTGTTCGCCTCGCAGGTGGTGGCGATCGAGACCGAGTTCGGCACCGAGTACGTGCAGATGAGCATTGAGCAACGCGATACGCTGTTCGGTGAGCTCGGCAACTTCCCGGCCCGCGGTGTCGACCTGGACGCGGACTTTAGTTCGGACCTCGACCGCAACCGCGACGGCATCTGGGACGGCCAGGACGACTACTCGCCCGGGCCCATCACCGACGACAACATCCTGTGCGGCTCCGGCGTCCCCGGCGATCCGCTGCAGGACGGCACGCAGTACAACGCCTACCGCGTGGACCAGCGGCCCGGCTCGGAGGGGTTCAACGCGCTGTTCCCGAACGGCCTGCCGCCGCGCTCGCCGGTGTTCTGCCGCGGCGTGTCGGGCATCCTCGGGGCCACCAACCAGACGCTGCCGATCCGCAAGGCGGGCGGCGACGGTCGCTACGGCCGCCGCGACTTCCTGTGGCAGAACGGCCGGCAGGTCGCGTTGAACTACCAGAAGCGGAACGTGTTCGGGTTCGGCCTGGACTTCGCGGAGGACACCACGAAGACGAGCTGGGGCGTCGAGTTCTCGTGGATGGCGAACAAGCTCATCCCGAACAACCTCGAGTACAGCGGCCTGTCGCAGTCGGACGAGCTCGTGCTCTCGATCTCCGTCGACCGGCCCACGTTCTTCAACTACCTGAACCCGAACCGCAGCTTCTTCATGAATCTGCAGATGTTCTTGCGCTACCTGCCCGACTACGAGGGAGGCACGGGCAGCTACGACGGGAACTACGGCTACGCGGCCGCCTCGGTGACCGGAAACGTCGCGTTCACGTTCTTCACCGGCTACTTCCAGGATCGTCTCGCGCCGCGCGTCACGATCCTGTACGCGCCGTGGGAGTCGCAGGGCGCGCTGATCACGGGGCTCTCGTACCGCTGGAACGACGCGTTCTCGACCAGCATCGGCTTCACGCAGTTCTTCGGGCACGTGTACAAGCAGCAGGGCTCGTACTTCCCGATCGCGCAGTACGGCTCGATCGCGGACTACAACGGCCCCGTGCTGCGCGGCGTGGCGCCGGTTCTGTACCGCGACCAGGCCGAGCTGCGGATTCGCTACACCTGGTAGCGTCGACTCGGTAGAGCTCGGGAGGGCGCCTCTCGGCCGCGAGCGGGGAGGCGCCTTCGCATTTCGGGGGATCGATGACGTTGCGCATCGCGGTGTTGCTCTCGGGCGGCGGAACCACGCTCGAGAACCTGTTCGTGGAGCGGGCGCAGGGCCGGCTCGACGTGGACGTGACCGCGGTGATCTCGTCCAAGCCCGAGGCCTACGGGCTCGAGCGCGCGCGCAAGCACGGCGTGCCCGCCCACGCGGTCGACCGCCGCGCCTTCGACGGCGAGCGCGCCTTCAACGACGCGCTGCACCGTGTGCTCGCGCAGGACCCGGCAGAGCTCCTGGTGCTGGCCGGGTTCCTGTCACGCATCGAGCTGCGCCAGTACAACGGCCGCGCCATGAACACCCACCCGTCGCTGATCCCGGCCTTCTGCGGCAAGGGCTTCTACGGCGAGCGCGTGCACCGCGCGGTGCTCGAGTACGGCGCCAAGCTGACCGGCGCGACGATCCACTACTGCGACGAGCAGTACGACAGCGGCCCGATCATCCTGCAGCAGGCGATCGCCGTGCACGAGGACGACACGCCCGCCTCGCTCGCCATGCGGGTCGCCGAAGTCGAGCGCGCGCTCTACCCGCGCGCGATCCAGCTCCACGCCCAGGGCCGCCTGCGCATCGAGGGCCGGCGGGTTCGGGTGCTGCCTCCGACGTCCCGCTAGCGGCGCCGACGCGTCTCCCAAGGACGCAACTTGCCGATCAAGTCGCCGACCGCGTAGGCCGATCGAGCGTGAAGGGCTGGCACGAGCGTCCGGCAAGCGACCGTGCAGCGGTCGCGCGCAGCGAGGCACAGCCGAGCGGAGATGGGTGGCGCGGCTAAGGCGCCGGGACCCAAGGATGGGTGGCGCGGCTACGCGGCGCCGGGACCCAAGGACAGGGTATGGACAAGCGGGTGCTGGTGGTCGACGACGACCGCCTGATACGCGAGATGACGCGCGATGCGCTGGTCCAGGAGGGCTTCCGCGTCGCGACCGCCGCGACCGGCCGCGAGGCGCTGTCCCGGCTCGGCGACGAGGGCCCCTTCGACCTGGTGATCACGGACCTCTCGATGCGCGAGATGGACGGGCTGGAGCTGCTCGAGCGCGTCAAGCGCGCCTCGCCGCGCACCGAGGTGATCGTGCTGACCGGCTACGCCTCGCTCGAGAGCGCGCTGCAGGCCATGCGGCTGGGCGCGGCCGACTACCTGCGCAAGCCGGTGTCCGCGCCCGAGATCACCTACTGCGTGAAGCGCACGCTGCTGCGCCGCCGGCTGATCGACGAGAACGAGGCGCTGCGCGGCTGCGTGCAGGCGTTCGAGGCCGCGCGCGCGCTGGCGTCCTGTCTGGAGAGCGGGGACGTGCTGCCGCTCGCGCTCGACATCGTCCTGCGCCTGACCGGCCGCGGCCGCGCGGTCGGCCGGCTGCTCGAGCTGCCCTCGCGCACCGGCGAGGGCGTGGAGCTGGTCGGCTTCCCGGCGGACACGCTCGCCGAGCTGCGCGCGCAGATCGAGCTCGGCAAGGTCTTCGACCCGGCCGAGCTCGAGCGGCCCGGCATCTCGAGCGGCGCCGCGCTCGCGGGCGCGCTCGGGGCGCTGGGACTCGACGATCCACAGCTCCTGCCGCTGCCGATCCGCCTCGAGGGCCGCGTCGTCGGCGGCCTCTGGATCTTCTCCGACGGCCGGCCGTTCGAAGACGACGAGCGACAACGCGCGGAGCTGGTGGCCGAGCAGGCGGAGCTCGCGCTGATCAACGCCGAGCGCTTCCTGCAGGCGCGCGAGAAGGCGTTCATCGACGACGTCACGTCGCTGTACAACGCGCGCTACCTGCTCTCGGCGCTCGACCGCGAGGTGAATCGCGCCTCGCGTTCGCAGAACAAGCTCTCGGTGCTGTTCCTCGACCTCGATCGCTTCAAGACCGTGAACGACCGGTTCGGCCACCTGGTCGGCTCGCGCGTGCTGCGCGAGCTGGGCGTGCTCCTGCAGGAGTCGGTGCGCGCGATCGACACGGTGGGCCGTTACGGCGGCGACGAGTTCACGATCTTGCTGGTTGACACGGGCCTGGACGGTGCGCTCTCGGTCGCCGACCGGATCCGCCAGTCGGTCGCGAACCACGTCTTCGGCGGCGAACGCGGGCTCGACCTGCGGCTCACGATCTCCGTCGGCGTGGCGACCTTCCCGCCCCACGGCGACACGCGCGAGCGTCTGCTCGATCTGGCCGACAAAGCCATGTACCTGGCGAAGGCGCTGGGCCGCAATCACGTCTGCTCGGCCGACGACCTCTCCAACTCCCGCGGCTAGAAGTCCCGACCCCCGGACAATTGCGAGACGTGCGCCGTCCGCGGCCGCCCGCGGCGGCGCCCCGCAAGCGAAGCGCAGCGTCGCGCGCAGCGAGGCGAAGCCGAGCGAAGCCAATCAGACGTATGGTAGGCTCCGCGCGCCGTACCCCCGACCGCCGCGGAGGCAGCCTTGTCGCGACTCGATCCACTCGGCGATCTGCGCCGGACACACTTCTGTGGAGGCCTGCGCCCGAGCGACGTAGGCCGCGAGGTCGTGCTGTGCGGCTGGGTGCGCAAGCGCCGCGACCACGGCGGCGTGATCTTCGTCGACCTGCGCGACCGCACGGGCCTCGCGCAGGTCGTGTTCAAGCCCGACAGCGAGCCGGCCGCGCACGAGAAGGCGCAGGCGGTACGCGCCGAGTGGGTGCTGCTGGTGCGCGGCGTGCTGGCACGCCGCGACGCCGAGGCGGTGAACCCGAACCTGCCCACCGGCGAGGTCGAGCTGGTCGCGCACGAGGTGCGGATCCTCAACACCGCCACCACGCCGCCGTTCGAGATCGAGGACGACGTCGTGCTCGACGAGAGCAGCCGGCTCAAGTACCGCATCCACGAGCTGCGCCGGCCGGTGATGCAGAAGCGCCTGCAGGTGCGGCACGCGCTCGCGCAGTCGCTGCGCGCCGGCTGCAGCGAGCGGGGGCTGCTCGAGATCGAGACGCCGATCCTGGCGCGCGCCCCCCCCGCGGG
>JBBDXF010000006.1:14843-49924 GCA_040902485.1 Myxococcota bacterium
GCGACTTCCTGGTGCCGAGCCGCGTGCAGCACGGCAACTTCTACGCGTTGCCGCAGTCACCGCAGATCATGAAGCAGATGCTGATGGTGGCGGGCTTCGACGGCTACTTCCAGATCGCGCGATGTTTTCGGGACGAGGACCAGCGCGCCGACCGCCAGCTCGAGTTCACGCAGCTCGACCTGGAGCTGTCGTTCGTCGGTGTCGACGACGTGCTCGACCTGCTCGAGTTCCTGACCGTGCGCGCCTATCGCGACGTGCTGGGCGTCGAGCTCGAGCGCCCGTTCGATCGCGTGTCGTGGGCCGATGCGATGGCGCGCTACGGCTCCGACAAGCCGGAGCGGCGCATCGCACTCCAGATCGTGGAGCTCTCCGATCTGCTCGCGCGGAGCGAGTTCAAGGTGTTCGCGGGCGCGCTGTCGAGCGGCGGCGTCGTGCGCGGTCTGCCGATCCACGACGCGGCGGCACTCACGCGCAGCGAGCTCGACCGCCTGAACGAGCAGGCGCGCACGTTCGGCGCGAAGGGCCTGGCTTGGGTGCGCGTGGCCGACGACGGTTCGTGGCAATCACCGATCGCGAAGTTCCTGAGCGACGACGAGAAGGCGGCGATCGGCAAGCGCGCCGGCTTGCGGCCCGGAAGCGTGATCCTGTTCGGCGCGGACCGCGAGAAGGTCGTGTGCGACGTGCTCGGACGGCTGCGCCTCGAGCTCGGCCAGAAGCTCGGCCGCTACGACGGCCGCGCCTGGGACCCGCACTTCGTGGTCGACTTCCCGCTCTTCGAGGAGGGCGACGACGGCAAGCTCACCTACATGCACATGCCGTTCGTCGCGCCGCTCGAGACGGAGATCGAGAAGCTCGACACCGACCCGAAGAGCGTGATCGCCACGCACTACGACCTGGTCATGAACGGCGTGGAGCTCGGCTCGGGCAGCCTGCGCAACCACCGCTCCGATCTGCAGCTGAAGATCCTCGCGATCATGGGCTACTCGGAGCCGGAGGCGCGCCAGCGCTTCGGCTTCATGCTCGACGCGCTCGACACCGGCGCGCCGCCGCACGGCGGCTTCGCGTTCGGCTTCGACCGCTTCGCGCTGATGCTCGCCGGCGGCGAGAGCCTGCGCGACGTGATCGCGTTCCCGAAGACCCAGCGCGCGCAGGACAGCTTCATGGAGTCGCCGAGCCCCGTCGAGCCCGGCCAGCTGAAAGAACTCGGCCTACGCCTGCGCGACTAGCTCGGGCGCTTCCTGCGCGGCGTCGTAGCCCTTCCAGGTGTGCGTCGCGAAGTCGTACAGCTTGCAGGCGCGCGTGGTGCGCAGGTAATCGGCGAAGCGGAAGCTCTTCTCTCGCACGATCTCGCCGAAGTCGCGCCGGATCGCGTCGCAAGCCTCGGGCAGGCGGTAGAACGGGATGCGCATGTCCACGTGGTGCGGCACGTGCAGCATGATGTTGTGCATGAAGAAGTTCACCCAGGCGGGCACGTGCAGGATCGTGGTGCCCTCCATCTGGCCCTTGAAGCGCGTCCACTCGCGGCGATTCTGCCAGGCGATGTCGGGCGAGATGTGGTGCACGTAGACGGCGATGCCGATCACGTAGTTCCAGAGCACGAACGGCACCGCGAACACCTTGAACCAGAGCCACAGCGCGCCACCGACGCTGCCGTACCAACCCAGACCCGCGGCCAGCAGGGCAACGTTCACGACCGCCGCGTAGCCCCACACGATCGCGCGGTCGCGCTTCACGTCCGCGGCGATCTTCGCCGGGGCAACGAAGCGCATCATGTTCTTCCACCAGATGTCCCAGCCGTAGTACACGCCCGCGCCGAGCCAGGACCACTTCACGCGGTGCAGCAGGCGCTGCGCGAGCGTCATGGCGCGATACGACTCGGGGGTGGCGGGGTGCCAGACGTAGTCCATCACCTCGCGCACGGTGTGGCCGTGGTGAATGCGGTTGTGACCGAACACCCAGGCCTCGTACACGTGCAGCGAGGGCAGCATGGCTGCCTGGCCGACGACGTAGTTCATGCGCTTGCTGGCGAACAGCGCGCCGTGCGCGGCGTCGTGCCCGATGATGAACAGCGCGCTGATCGAGAGCGCGGTCAGCACCCAGAGCGGCACCAGCACGAACCAGGAGTCGACCGCGAAGAGCAGCGCGACCAGACCCGCGTAGAGCGCGAGGTCGCGCGCGAGGTAGAGCAGGCCGAGTGCCGTCGGGTTCTCGTAGACGTGCTCGGGCAGCTTCTCGATCACGTCGCTGATGGTGGGACCGGACTCGACCTCTTCTTCGGGTGCAGCGGATTCGATGGGGCTCGCCATGTGGCCCCAGGGTATACACGCCCTCGCCGGGGCGCGCCTTCCGCGCGTCAAAGTTCGGTAAAACCCCGGCTGCGGCTGGTATGATCGCGCCGCACTCCGGGCGGGCAGGGGTGGAGGTAAGTCGTTGAAGACATTGGCGGCCGTCGCGTGGGAGCCGGGGAAACCCCTCGCGATCGAGCAGGTCGAGCTCGAGGGCCCGAAGGCGGGCGAGTGCCTGGTTCGGCTGGCCGCTACCGGCGTCTGTCACACCGATGCGTACACGCTCTCGGGCAAGGACCCGGAGGGCTTGTTCCCGTCCGTGCTCGGGCACGAGGGTGCGGGCGAGGTGGTGGAGCTCGGCGCAGGCGTGCGTTCGCTCGCGGTCGGCGACCACGTGATCCCGCTCTACATCCCGGAGTGTCGCGAGTGCAAGTTCTGCCTGTCGGGCAAGACGAACCTGTGCGCGCGCATCCGCGACACGCAAGGCAAGGGCCTGATGCCCGACGGCACGAGCCGCCTCTCGGCGCGCGGCAAGACCGTGCACCACTACATGGGCACGTCCACGTTCGCGGAGTACACGGTGGTGCCCGAGATCGCGCTCGCGAAGGTGCGCAAGGACGCGCCGCTCGATCGCATCTGCCTGCTCGGGTGCGGCGTCACGACGGGCATCGGCGCGGTCCTGCACACGGCCAAGGTCGAGCCCGGCTCGTCGGTGGCGGTGTTCGGGCTGGGGGGAATCGGCCTGTCGGTGATCCAGGGCGCGGTGATGGCGGGCGCGGAGCGGATCATCGGCGTCGACCTGAACCCGCGGAAGTTCGAGCTTGCCAAGGCCTTCGGCGCGACAGACTTCGTGAACCCCAAGGACACAGCGGACATCGCGGCCGCGATCGTGTCGCTGACCGACGGGGGCGTCGACTACTCGTTCGAGTGCATCGGCAACGTGGACGTGATGGGCCAGGCGCTCGCCTGCACGAGCCGCGGCTGGGGACAGGCGATCATCATCGGCGTCGCGGGCTCGGGTCAGGAGATCCACGCGCGCCCGTTCCTGCTGGTGACCGGACGCGCCTGGCGCGGCACCGCGTTCGGCGGCACGAAGGGTCGCACGCAGCTGCCGCGCTTCGTCGACCGCTACATGAGCGGCAAGATCAAGCTCGACGAGATGGTCACGGCCGAGCTCCCGCTCGAGCGCATCAACGACGCCTTCGGCCTGATGCACGAGGGTGCCGCGATCCGCTCGATCATCAAGTACCGATGAAGCCAGCCGACGATCCGTCGGTCGACTACCGGGCGCTGGTGCGCGAGGGCTACGACCGCTGCGCGGCGGACTTCTCGGCCGCGCGCATGCGCGAAGACGCGCCGGAGCTCGAGCTGTTGCTGCCGCGGTTGGCGAAGGGCTCGCGCGTGCTCGACCTCGGCTGTGGCGCGGGCGTTCCGGTCGCCGCGGCGCTCGCCCGACGGCACCGCGTCGTGGGCGTCGACTTTTCCGCGGAGCAGATCCGCCGGGCGCGCTCGAACGTACCGACGGCCGAGTTCATCGAGGCGGATTTGATGTCGCTCGCTCTCGCCGCGGGCTCGTTCGACGCTGCGGTCGCCTTCTACTCGATCTTCCACCTGCCGCGCGAGGAGCACGAGGAGCTGCTGCGTCGCGTGCACGGCTGGCTCGCACCGGGTGGCCATTTCCTCGCGACTGTGGCTCGCGACCGCGAAGACGGGTACACCGAAGACGGGTTCTTCGGCGTGCCCATGTACTGGAGCAATTGGGGTCGTGAGGACTACGTGCGCATGCTCGAGGAGCTCGGCTTCGAGCTGCTCGCGACGGGCACGCTCGGCCACGGCTACAGCGACTCGGAGGCGCGCAGGCCCGAGGCCCACCCGCTCCTCTTCGCTCGGAAGCGTCAGTAGCCGAGGATGCGCTCGGACAGGTAGCCGGGAAGTTCCGAGAGGGCGATGCGCTCCTGCTTGGTCGTGTCGCGCTCGCGCACGGTGGCCTTCTGGTCCTGCTCCGACTCGAAGTCGTAGGTGACACAGAACGGCGTTCCGACCTCGTCCTGGCGTCGGTAGCGCCGGCCGATCGCGCCCGACGTGTCGGAGTCGACGGCGAAGCGGCGGCGCAGGTCGGCGGCGATGCGCTCGGCCGGCTCCGCGAGCTTCTTCGAGAGCGGCAGCACCGCCACCTTGATCGGCGCGATCTGCGGCGTGAGGCGCAGCACGACGCGCTTCTCGCCGCCCACCTCGTCTTCGTGATACGCGCTGCAGAGCAGCGCGAGCAGGCAGCGGTCCACGCCCACCGAGGTCTCGATCACGTACGGCACGTAGCGTTCCTTCGACTCGGGGTCGGTGTAGGACTGGTCCTTGCCGGAGTGCTCGTTGTGCTGGCGCAGGTCGAAGTCGCCGCGGTGGTGCACGCCCTCGAGTTCCTGCCAGCCGAACGGGAATTCGAAGACCACGTCGTAGGCGGCCTTGGCATAGTGCGCGAGCTCGTCGGGGCCGTGCGCGTGCCAGCGCAGCTTCTCGGGCGCGATGCCGATCTCGTGGTGCCAGCGCATGCGGATCTCGCGGAAGCGCTCGAACCAGTCCATCGCCTCGCCAGGCGGCGTGAAGAACTCGAGCTCCATCTGCTCGAACTCGCGCGAGCGGAAGATGAAGTTGCGCGGCGTGATCTCGTTGCGAAAGGCCTTGCCGATCTGCGCGATCCCGAACGGCGGCTTCATGCGCGCCGACTGCATCACGCGCTTGAAGTCCAGAAATATGGACTGACAGGTCTCGGCGCGCAGGTACGCGTCGCCCGCCGAGTCGTCGGCCGCGCCGACGCGCGTCTTCAGCATCAGGTTGAACTGGCGCGGCTCGGTCAGGTCGTGCTTGCCGTCGCGCGAGGCGGCGCAGCGGTCTTCGGGGTCGATCTGGTCGCTGCGGAAGCGCCGCTTGCAGGTCCGGCAGTCGACCATCGGGTCGTTGAAGTTCGCGACGTGACCGGAGGCTACCCAGGTCTGCGGGTTGGCGATGATCGACGAGTCGAGCCCGACCACGTCGTCGCGCTCGCGCACCATGCGCTGCCACCAGGCGGCCTTGATGTTGTTGCGCATCTCCGTGCCCAGCGGTCCGTAGTCCCAGAAGCCCGCGATGCCGCCGTAGATCTCGCTCGACGGAAAGATGAAGCCGCGATTCGCGCACAGCGCGACGAGTTTTTCCATGACGTCCACGGCGGCGAGTATCCGAATGACCCTCCGGAGTGTCAACCAGCCAGGCGCGCGAGCAGCGCGACCGCCGCGGTCTCGACGCGCAGCACGCGTGGACCGAGACCGACGCGCAGCGCGCCGACCGCGTCGAGCCGCGCGAGCTCGTGATCCTGCAGACCGCCTTCGGGCCCGATCACGAGCACCGTCCGCGCATCCGCGCGCGCATCGAGCGAAGCCTCGCTACCCGGATGCGCGACCAGGATGCGAGCCGAGCGCGCGAGCCGCGCCAGCTCGTCCTCGACGAACGGGCGGAAGCGGCGCGCGAACGCGATCTCCGGCAGCACCGTGTCGCCGGCCTGCTCGAGCCCGAGCAGCAGCTGGTCGCGAAGCCGCTCGGGCTCGAGCCCGGTGCTCTGCCAGTAGCTCTTCTCGACGCGCGCGCTCGCGAACAGCACGAAGCGCGGGACGCCCAGCGCGGTCGCCTGCTGCAGCACCTTGCGCAGGCTCGGCGGACGCGGCAGCGCGAGCGCGAGCGTGACCGGCAGCTTCGCGGGCGGCTCGCGCTCGAGCGCAACCTCGAGCTCGAGCGCGTGCGCGTCGAGCACGACCAGCGTGCCCTGACCGAGCCGGCCGCCGATCCGGCCGACCGCGAGCGCGTCGCCGGGCTTCGCGCGCAGGACCTCGCGCACGTGCCGGTGGCGCCGGTCGGCGACGCGCACGCGCCCGGGCGCGACCAGGTCGTCCTCGTCGAAGAGCAGAACGTTCAACGCGCGCGAGTGTAAGATCTCGCGCCGATGCGCGCGTGGCTGCTCTCGCGTCCCGGGCCGATCGAGCGGGCGCCGCTCGCGCTGCGCGAGCTCGAGCCCCGCGCTCCGGGTCCGGGCGAGATCGAGCTCGAGGTCCACGTCTGCGGCGTCTGCCGCACCGACCTGCACCTGGTCGAGGGCGAGCTCGCGCCGCACCGGCCCGAGGTCGTGCCCGGCCACCAGATCGTCGGCCGCGTACGCACGCTCGGCGCCGGCGCGACGCGCTTCGCGCTCGGCGACCGCGTCGGCATCGCCTGGCTGTGGCGGTCGTGCGGCGTGTGCGAGTACTGCATGGGCTCGGCCGAGAACCTGTGCCGCGCGCCGCGTTTCACCGGCTGGGACGAGCACGGCGGCTATGCGGAGCGCGCGTGCGTGCCGCAGGACTTCGCCTACGCGCTGCCGGACGCGCTCGACGACGAAGCGGCCGCGCCGCTCTTGTGCGCGGGCATCATCGGCTACCGCAGCCTGCGCCGCTCGCGCATCCAGCCGGGCGGACGGCTCGGCCTGTACGGCTTCGGCTCGTCGGCGCACATCGCGCTGCAGGTCGCGAAGACCTGGTCGTGCCGGATCTTCGTCGTCACGCGCGAGGCCACCCACCGCGCGCTCGCGAGCGAGCTCGGCGCCGAGTGGGCGGGCGATCTCGGCGAGCGCCCGCCCGAGCCGCTCGACGCGGCGGTGCTGTTCGCGCCCGTCGGAACGCTCGTGCCGGTCGCGCTCGCGGCGCTGCGGCCCGGCGGCACGCTCGCCTGCGCCGGGATCCACATGACGCAGATCCCGCCGCTCGACTATGCCGCGCACCTGTTCGACGAGCGGACGCTGACCAGCGTCACCGCGAACACGCGCGCGGACGGGCGCGAATTGCTCGAGCTGGCCGCGCGCGCCTCGATTCGCCCGCACACCACGGCGTTCGCCTTCGCCGATGCGAATCGCGCGCTGCTCGCGCTGAAGCAGGGGCTCATCGCGGGCTCGGCGGTGCTGCGGGTTCGCGGCTGAGCCGGTCGCGCACCGCTTCGACCTGGCGCATGACGCGCAGCAGATTCTCGCCGAGCACCTTGCGCACCACGTCTTCCGACCAGCCGCGCTCGAGCAGCCCGCGCGTCAGGTTCGGTAGATCGCTCACCTCTTCGAGCCCAGTCGGCATGCTGGCCACGCCGTCGAAGTCGGAGCCGAGCCCGACGTGGTCCTCGCCCGCGACGCGCAGCGCGTGGTCGAAGTGGTCGAGCAGGCGCGCGAGCGAGCCCTTCGGCACGGGATCGGTCGCGGCGATCGCGCGCATCGCCTGCGACATCGCGCGCAGGTTCCCCTTGTGCGTCTCGCGCAGGCTCGCGAACTCGGCCGCGTGGCGCGCGAACCAGGCGCGGATCTGCGGCGCGGCTTCCGGGTCGTTGTAGCCGGGGTAGAAGTTGATCATCACCACGCCGCCCTGCGCGGCCAGCGCGCGCAACATCCCGTCGTCGAGGTTGCGCGGGTGGTCGTGCACCGCGCGGCAAGAAGAGTGCGACGCGATCACCGGCGCCTGCGACACGGCCAGCGCGTCGCGGAAGGTCTCGTCCGAGACGTGCGAGACGTCGACCATCATGCCCAGCCGGTTCATCTCGCGCACCACGTCCTCGCCGAACGCGCCGAGGCCCCCGATGCCCGGCGGCAGCGGCTCGCCGGTGCCCGCCGAGTCCGCCCAGTCCAGGTGGAAGCTGTGGGTGAGCGTCATGTAGCGCACGCCCAGCCGGTAGAAGTCGCGCAGCACCGCGAGCTTGCCCTCGATCATGTGCCCGCCCTCGACGCCCATCAGCGACACCAGCTTGCCCTGCGCGACGCCGCGTCGGACCCCCGCCACGTCGGTCGCCACGACCAGGTCCTGCGGGTGCTTGCGCGCGAGCTCCCAGACCGCGTCGATCCGCTCCAGCGCCTCGCGGATCGCGCGCCCGTCGCCCTCGAGCCGGCCGACGTAGATCGACCAGAACTGTGCGTCGAGCCCGCCCTCGCGCGCGCGCGGCAGGTCGACGCTGCCCTCGCCGCGCGGGTGGCGCGCGGCGAAGTCGTAGTCGGGATCCTGGAAGCGCGGGGTGGTGTCGGCGTGGGTGTCGAGCACGAGCGCGTTCCGGTGCACGCGCGCGGCTCGTTCGTCCAGCGTCTCGGCCGGCCCGCCGCAGCCGCTCGCGACGCCGAGCACGATCGCCGCGAGCACACGTGCCGTTCGCCCAAGGCCCGTTCCGCTTTCGGGTATCATGCGCGCTCCCCGGGAGGATTCTGACATGAGCACGGCCCCGAACTGGAACTTCGGCGACATCCTCGACGCGCTCGACGCGTCGTTCCCCGCGAGCGCCCCGGCGCTGATCCACGCCGGCGCCGTCACGACCTGGGGCGACTTCGGTCGCCGCAGCAACAACCTGGCCGCGAGCCTCCGCGCGCGCGGCGCTGCGCCTGACGACAAGGTCGGCTTCTACCTGCGCAACCGGCCCGAGTACAGCGAGGCGCTCGCCGCCTGCTTCAAGGCGCGGCTCGTGCACGTGAACGTCAACTACCGCTACCTCGACGACGAGCTCTGGTACATTTTCGACAACTCGGACGCGAAGGTGGTCGTGTTCGACGGCGAGTTCGCCGACCGCATCGCGAAGCTGCAGCCGCGCCTGCCGAAGGTCGCGGCCTGGCTGCAGGTCGGGGGCGAGCTGCTCGACTTCGCGATCCCGTACGAGTCACTCGCGAACCAGGGCACGGGCCAGCCGCTCGGCATCGCGCGCGACGGCCAGGACCTGCTGTTCCTCTACACCGGCGGGACCACCGGCATGCCCAAGGGCGTGATGTGGGCCGCCAACGACCTGTGGCACGCGCTCGGCGCCGGCATCAACGCGCCCGCCAACGCCGGCCAGGCGCCCGCCACGCTCGCGGAGCACGTCGCGAACGTGGTCATGGCGGGGCCGCTCGCGAAGCAGATCCCGTGCTGCCCGCTGATGCACGGCACGGGACTCTTCACCGCGATCGGCACGATCAGCGCTGGCGGCTGCGTGGTGACCACGCCCGGGCACAAGTTCGAGCCGGCCGAGCTCTACGACACCGTCCAGCGTCATCAGGTCAACTCGCTGGTGATCGTCGGCGACGCGTTCGCCAAGCCCATGCTGAACGCGCTCGACGAGAACCCGGGCCGCTGGGACATCTCGTCGGTGAAGGTGGTCGTCTCGTCGGGCGTGATGTGGAGCACCGAGGTGAAGAAGGGCCTCCTGCGTCACAACCCCGGCATGATCCTGACCGACTCGTTCGGCTCGTCGGAAGCGGTCGGCTTCGGCTCCTCGATCATGACCGCGGCCGGCGAGGTGAAGACCGCCAAATTCATGATCGGCGATCGCTGCAAGGTATTCAGCGAAGACCAGCGCGAGGTGGTTCCCGGCAGCGGCGAGAAGGGCTTCATCGCGCGCAGCGGCCCGATCCCGGTCGGCTACTACAAGGACCCGGAGAAGAGCGCGAAGACCTTCCCGACCATCGCCGGCGTGCGCTACTCGATCCCGGGCGACTGGTGCATCGTCGAGGCGGACGGAACGCTGACGCTGCTCGGCCGCGGCAGCGCGTGCATCAACTCGGCGGGCGAGAAGATCTACCCCGAGGAGGTGGAGGAGGCGTTGAAGACGCACCCCGACGTCGAGGACGCGCTGGTCGTGGGCGTGCCGGACGATCGCTGGGGGAACGCGGTCGCCGCGGTGGTGCAGCTCCGTACGGGCGCGACGCTCGACGAGGAGAAGCTGCGCGCGCACACGCGGGAGAAGCTCGCGGCGTACAAGCTGCCGAAGCGCGTCTTCGCGGTGCCCGCGATGTTCCGCGCGCCGAACGGGAAGGCCGACTACAAGTCCGCGCAGGACTTCGCCGCGAAGCGCTACTCGTGAAGCGCCTCGCAGCGCTCGCGATCGTCGCGGCAACGCTTTCGGCCGCACCGGCCCACGCTGGCGACGTGCCGTCCGCGCTCGCGCACGAGCTCTCGCAGAAGCTCGTGAGCGCCTGCGAGGCGGGGAAGCTCGACGAGGCGCTCGCGCTCTACGTCGACGACGCGGTCGTCGTCTTCCCGTCGGAGGGCGCGGCCGCGCGGGGCAAGGCGGACGTCGCGAAGCTGCTCGCCCAGAACTGCGGCGAGGACACGGGCAAGTCGAAGTGGATCGGTGGCACTGGCGCCTGGTTCGGCACCGGCGAGAACGCGATCCTGGCGACGGGCGCGTGGGAGACCTCGGGCGTCGACGCCGACGGCAAGACCGTCCGCGTCACGGTGCGCACGACCGAGCTGCTCGTGAAGACGCCCGACGGCTGGAAGTACCGCCTCGACCACGCCTCGGTCGGCGTGCCGCTGCCGGCGGCTACAGACGCTCGATGATCGTGCCGGTGCCGAGCCCGCCGCCGCAGCACATGCTGACGAGGCCGTAGCGGCCGCCGGTGCGTTCGAGCTCGTGCAGCGCCGTGGTGATCAAGCGCGCGCCGGTGCAGCCCGTCGGGTGGCCGATCGCGATCGCGCCGCCGTTCGGGTTCACGCGCTCCTCGATCGGCTTGCACTCCTTCATCCAGGCCAGCACGACCGCCGCGAACGCCTCGTTCACCTCGTAGGTCGCCATGTCCTCGATGCGCAGCCCCGTGCGCGCGAGCACCTTCCGGGTCGCGGGGATGGGGCCCTTGAGCATGGTCACGGGGTCGCAGCCGACCAGCACCGAGTCGACGATGCGCGCGCGCGGCTTCACGCCGAGCCGCTTCACGCCCTCGGCCGAGGCGAGGATCACCGCCGACGCGCCGTCGCTCACCTGTGACGACGTGCCCGCCGTGTGCAGGTTCTGGCCGGGCACGGGCGCGAGCGTCGCGAGCTTCTCGAGCGAGGTCTTGCGCAGACCCTCGTCGCGCACCACGCGCACCACGTCGCCGGTCGGCTTGCCCTCGGGATCGAGGCCGGGCGCGGCGATCGGAATCACCTCGCGCTCGTAGCGCTTCTCCTCCCACGCGCGCGCGGCCAGCTCCTGGCTGCGCAGGCCGAAGCGGTCGACGTCCTCGCGCGTGATGCCGTACTCCTTGCCGATCATCTCCGCGCCGCCGAACTGCGACGACAGCGCGTAGTGCTCGAGGTAGCTCTTGGGAATCGGCGAGCCGCCCTTCATGGCTGCGCCGAGCGGCACGCGGCTCATCATCTCGAGCCCGCAGGCGAGCACGATGTCTTCGAGCCCCGAGCCGACGAGCCCGGTTGCAAGAGTGGTCGCTTGTTGGCTCGAGCCGCACTGCGCGTCGATCGTGGTCGCGGCCACGTCCATCGGCAGACCCTTCGAGAGCCAGGCGAGCCGCGCGATGTTGAAGGTCTGCTCGCCCACCTGCGAGACGCAGCCGCCGATCACCTGGCCGATCGCCTCGGCCGCGACGCCGCTGCGGTCTAGCGCGGCCTTCTGGACCGTGCCCAGGAGGTCCGCCGGGTGCATGCCGGCGAGCCCTCCGCCGCGCTTGCCGATCGGACTTCGCACCGCCTCGATGATGTAGACTTCGCCCACCGTTGGTCCCCTTTCCAAAGCTCGCGGCGCACTCTACACGCCGCCCCCCGGCGCCCTCAACCGAACCGCCCGCGGGCCGTTGTGGGCCGTCGACTCGCGGGTATCATTGCGTCCCCACCGAAGACGCGGAGTAGCAGTCAAGCTCAGATGGCAGACCAGGCAGGATCCTCGGAAGGGCACTCGGACGACCCCGCCCCAGACCACCACCGCCCCGTGAAACGACTCGATTCCGTCGTGATCCGCTTCGCCGGCGACTCCGGCGATGGCATGCAGCTCACGGGCACGGAGTTCACGCGCACCGCCGCGCTGTTCGGGAACGACATCGCCACGTTCCCCGATTTCCCGGCCGAGATCCGCGCGCCCGCGGGCTCGCTGGCCGGCGTCTCCGGCTTCCAGCTGCAGTTCTCGTCGAACGAGATCTTCACCGCGGGCGACGCGCCCGAGGTGCTGGTGGCGATGAACCCGGCGGCGCTGCAGACCAACCTCCCCGATCTCGAACGGGGAGGGCTCCTGATCGTCAACACCGGCGCGTTCAAGGCCAAGACCCTGGAGCTGGCCGGCTACGCGTCGAACCCGCTCGAGGACTCGAGCCTCGCGTCCTACCGCGTCGTGCCGATCGACTTCGGCAAGCACGTGACCGCGGCGCTGCACGGCATGGGCCTGTCGACGAAGGAGATCTCGCGCACCCAGAACTTCTTCGCGCTCGGGCTCCTGTTCTGGCTCTACGACCGCGAGCCTGGCCGCGAGATCGACTCGATCCGCAAGAAGTTCGCCAAGAACCCGGAGCTCGGCGACGCGAACGTGAAGGTGTTCGAGGCCGGCTACAACCTGGGCGAGACGCTCGAGCTGTTCGAGTCCACGTACAGCGTTCCGCCCGCGAACCTGGGCAAGGGCCGCTACCGGAACATCACCGGCAACGAGGCGACCGCGCTCGGGCTGGTCACGGCGGGCAAGCTCGCGGGCCTGCCGCTCTTGTACGCGAGCTACCCGATCACGCCCGCGTCCGACGTGTTGCACAACCTGGCCGGCTACGCGCGCTACGGCGTGTCGACCTTCCAGGCCGAGGACGAGATCGCCGCGGTCGCGGCCGCGATCGGCGCGTCGTTCGGCGGCTCGCTCGGCGTGACCGGAACCTCGGGCCCGGGCTTCGCGCTGAAGCAAGAGGCGATCGGCCTCGCGGTGGCCGTCGAGCTGCCGCTGGTGGTCTTGAACGTGCAGCGCGCCGGGCCGTCGACGGGCATGCCGACCAAGACCGAGCAGGCGGACCTGCTGCAGGCGATCGTCGGGCGAAACGGCGAGAGCCCGATCGCGGTGGTGGCGCCCGCCACGCCCGCGGAGTGCTTCGACCTGGCGATCCAGGCCGTGCGGCTCGCGGTCGAGCACATGTGCCCGGTCGCCTATCTGTCGGACGGGTCGCTGGCGAACGGCGCCGAGCCCTGGCGCCTGCCGGCGATCGAGGATCTCGAGCCGATCCATCCCGGCTTGCGCACCGAAGTCGAGGGCTTCGCGCCGTTCCTGCGCGACGAGCGCCTGGTCCGGCCCTGGGCCGTGCCCGGCACGCCGGGTCTGGAGCACCGGATCGGCGGCATCGAGAAGGAGGACGTGACCGGCAACATCTCCTACGACCCCGACAACCACGAGCACATGACGCGCACGCGCCAGGCCAAGATCGACAAGATCGCGGACCGCCTGCCGCCCGCGAAGATCGACGGGCCCGAGACGGGCGACGTGCTGATCGTGGGCTGGGGCGGCACCTACGGCTCGCTGCGCCAGGCGGCGCTGCAGCTGCGCGGCGAGGGTCACGCCGTCGGCCATCTGCACCTGCGCTACCTGAGCCCTCTGCAGACCAACGTCGGAGCGCTCCTCGCGCGCTACCGGCGCGTGGTGGTCGCGGAGCTGAACCGCGGACAGCTGCGCTCGATCTTGCGCGACCGCTTCCTGGTCGACGCGCGCGGGCTGAACAAGATCCAGGGCAAGCCCTTCAAGGTTCGCGAGGTCGTCGAGGCGGTGCGCAAGCTCCTGCCCGCCGGCAGCGCGCGGGAGCTGCACGCATGAGCGCGGCACAGAATGGCCACGACCACGAACCGCACAAGCTCACCAAGCGGGACTTCGAGACCGATCAAGCGGTGCGCTGGTGCCCGGGCTGCGGCGACTACGCGATCCTGGCGCAGATGCAGAAGGTGATGCCCGAGCTCGGCATCCCGAAAGAGAAGATCGTCTTCATCTCCGGCATCGGCTGCAGCTCGCGCTTCCCCTACTACATGGACACGTACGGCTTCCACACCATCCACGGGCGCGCGCCCGCGATCGCGACGGGCTTGAAGCTGACGCGTCCGGAGCTCTCGGTCTGGGTCGTGACCGGCGACGGCGACGCGCTCTCGATCGGCGGCAACCACCTGATCCACACGCTGCGCCGCAACATCGACCTGAAGATCCTGTTGTTCAACAACAAGGTGTACGGGCTCACCAAGGGCCAGTACTCGCCGACCTCCGAGATCGGCATGCGCACCAAGTCGTCGCCGGCGGGCGCGGTGGCGCGGCCGTTCCGCACGCTTTCGCTCGCGCTCGGCGCCGAGGCCACCTTCGTGGCGCGCGCGGTCGACACGGAGGTGCAGCACCTGCAGGAGATGATCTCGCGCATGGCCGCGCACAAGGGCAGCGCCTTGCTCGAGATCTACCAGAACTGCCCGGTGTTCAACGACGGCGCGTTCGACCAGCTGAAGGACCGCAAGACCAAGTCCGAGCACCTGCTCGAGCTCGAGCAGGGCAAGCCGCTCGTGTTCGGCAAGAGCTCGGAGTCGTGCGTGAAGCTCGACACCAAGCGCATGCGGCTGTACGTGGGCAAGGCCGGCGACGCCGACGGCGGCGTCGAAGTGGTGCACGACGAGGCGAATCCGGATCCGGGCCTGGCGATGCTGCTCGCGCGCTGCAGGCCGCCGGAGTTCCCGACACCCATAGGGGTACTGCGCGCGGTCTCGGAGCCGACCTTCGAGGACCAGACCAACGCCCAGCGCACCGCCGAGCTCGCCGCGCGCGGCGAGGGAACACTGAAAGAGCTGCTCTACTCCGGCGACCGCTGGGACGTCTAGGCAGCCGGAAACCGAAGAGGGACAGCGATGGAACAGAACGCCTTCCACCTGATGTACATGTTCGCCGCCACCTGCGGCGTGCTCTTCATCCCCGTGCTCGTCGGCCTGGCCGCGGTCCTGCTCGAGCGCGACTAGCCCGAACGGCTAGCGCAGCTTCTCGAGCACCTCGTCATGGGTCGGGAACCGTCCGCTCGCCTTCTTCGAGAAGACCAGCCGGCCGTCGGCCAGCACCTCGAAGACGCCGTTGTCCCCCTTGATCAGGATCGGCTGGATGCCCGTCTTCTGCGCGATCTCGGCCGCCAGACTGGTGGCCCGGGGCAGGTAGTTTCAGCGTACGCAGTATTCGATCGAGATCTTCTGCATGAGCGGAAGGCTCGCGGAGCGGCGGGCGGGCGACAAGCCCCCGGGTGGCCGCGACCGGCAACTGGAGCCGGCCCGCAGCGGGCACGCAAATGCCCGGGGAACGTCACGCGATCGGTGCTGATTCCCCGCCGGCCGTGCGGCACACTGCGTCACCAAAGCCACGATCGCGTCACTTTCGAGGAGAGCGCGGCGGCCCGGGCGGGGATTGTGGGTATCGGCCTACGCGAAGTAGACTCCCGTTTCTGCTGAGCGAAAATGCATCGGCCCCGCGGCGAGCGGCCTCGCCCAGCCAAATCCTCCCGCCCTGACGAGCAGCGAATGACCCGTGCCCCCAAGTCGAAAGGCCTCGCGCTGCTCGTCGCCGCGGCCTTGCTCGCGGCTCCGGTCCACGCGGCCGAGACCGCGGTCGACGCCGGCGCGTCCGCCGAGTCGCTGACCGCAGCCCGGCTGCTCGAAGCCGCGCGCGCGAGGAACGTGCTCGGCGTAGGCAAGGCGCTCGCGGACGGCGCCGCGCTCGAGTCGCGCGGCTCGGACGGTGCGACCGCGCTGATGCTCGCGTCGCGTGTGGGCTCGGCCGAGATCGTCGACCTGCTGCTCGAGGCGGGCGCGAACGCCAAGGCGACCGACGTCGCGGGCTTCAATGCGCTGATGCGCGCGAGCGAGCGAGGCCAGCTCGAGGTCGTCGAGGTCCTGCTCGAAGCCGGCGTCGCGCCCAACAGCCAGAACGCCGCGGGCGCCTCCGCGCTACACCTCGCGGTGTCGGAAGGCCGGCTGCCCGCCGTGCGGCTGCTGCTCGAGCACAAGGCGGATCCGAATCTGCGCGACGCGCGCGGCGAGACGCCGCTGATGGTCGCGGCCGAGAACGGCCGGACGCGCATCGTCGACGTCCTGATCAAGGCGGGTGCGCGCGTGAACGAGCGCGCCGCGGACGGGAAGTCGTCGCTGATGTTCGCGGCCGGCGCCGGTCGCACCTACACCGTGGGCGCGCTGCTCGCGGCGGGCGCGGACCCGTCCGCGATCGACGACTCCGGCGCCAGCGCGCGCGAGCACGCGCAGCGCGCCAGGCGCGGCGACATCGCCAACCTGCTGCGTTCGCTCGAGGCCATGCCCGCCGAAGAAGAGGCCTCGGGCACGTCGTTCGTGATCGCGGAGCGCGCCGACATCGAGATCGGCCAGCCCACCACGTCGACGCTGATCTCGGCGCTGCTGGCCAAGGGCGCCGACGTGAACGCGCGCTCCTCCGAGGGCAAGACGGCGCTGCTGCTGGCCGCGGAGCGGGGCCGCGCGGAGACCGTCTCGAAGCTGATCAAGAGCGGCGCCGACGTGGACGCGGCCGACGCGAGCGGCCAGACCGCGGTCGAGCGCGCCGCGCGCGAGGGACACCGCGAGATCGTCTCGACGCTGCGCCGCGCGGGCGCCGACGTCTCGCAGACCGATCCGACCGTGCTGATCCCCGAGCTCAAGGCCGCGGGCGACCTGTTCGTCGACGCGGCGCGCACCGGCGACGTGAGGCTCTTGCGCCAGATGATCGAGAAGGGCATCGACCTCGACGGCATGACGCACGGCGGCCAGACCGCGCTCGGCGAGGCCGCGCGCCAGGGCGAGGTCGAGGCCGCGACCCTCCTGGTCGAAGCCGGCGCGACGGTCGACGACGCCACCAACGCGGGTCAGACGCCGCTGCTCCGCGCCGTCAGCGAAGGCCGCACCGACATCGTGAAGCTCCTGGTGCTGTCGGGCGCGGACGTGAATCGCGCCACCTACTCGGGCACCACGCCGCTGATGGCGGCCGCCAGCGCCGGCGTGGATCCGGTCGTGCGCATTCTGCTCGAGGCGGGCGCCGATACCCGCGCGGGCGTCGAGAGCGGTCAGAGCGCGCTCGCCCGCGCCGCCCGGGAGGGCCACACCTCGATCGTCGAGCTCTTGCTCGAGCGCGACCCCGGCTTGAGCGTGCGAGGGGCGCAGGGCGAGATCGCGTTGACGCGCGCCGCGCAGACGGGCCAGCAGGAGACGGTGGTCACGCTGCTGCGCTCCGGCGCGAATCCGAACGCGCTGGATCGCAAGGGCCTGCCGGCGCTGGTGCTCGCCTCGCGCGAGGGCCACACGGAGGTGATGGCGGAGCTGCTGCGCGCCGGCGCGGATCCCAACGGGCGCACGCGCAGCGGCCAGACGCCGCTGATGTTCGCGGCGATGAACGGCCGGGCGGTCGCCGTCAGCGCGCTGCTCAAGAACGGGGCGCGCGCCAACGACCGCAGCTACACCGGTCAGACCCCGCTGATGTACGCCGCGTGGAAGGGCCGCACGCGCGCGATCTTCGCGCTGCTCGCCGCCGGCGCCGAAGTGAACGCGCGCGCCAAGGACGGTCAGACGGCGCTGATCCGCGCCGTCCGCGAGGGCCAGCTCGAGGCCACGCGCGCGCTGCTGAAGCACGGCGCGGACCCGAACCAGGTCGATCGCCAGGGCTGGTCGCCGCTGCTCTACGCCGCCGCGGCCGGTCAGGGTCAGATCGCGCTGTTCCTGCTCGAGAAGGGCGCCGACCCCAACGTGACGGGCGTCGACGGCCGCACGCCGCTGATGCTCGCCGCGCTGCTCCCGAGCGACATCGAAGCCTCGGGGCGCCGCCGCGATGACTCGAACAAGGCGCTGGTGAAGGCGGCGCGCGACGGCCACACCTCGTACCTGCGCTCGCTGCTCGCCAAGGGCGCGGCTCCGGACACGCGCGACGAGAACGGCTGGACGCCGTTGATCCACGCCTCGGCCGCCGGCCACGACGAGATCGTGCAGTTCCTGCTGCAGAGCGGCGCAGCGCCCAACGCGCGCACCGCCAACGGCCTGACCGCGGCCACGCTGGCCTCGGCGCACGGCCACGCCCTGATCGTGCGCATGCTCTTCGACGCGGAGCACGGCGTGGGTCAGCAGGCGCGCACGCCGAACTGAGCGGCGCGCGAGCGCGGCCGCCCGGCCATGCGAATCGCTGACGCGCTCGGCCGCGAGCACGCCTTCCCGGCGCCGCCGCGCCGGATCGTGTCGCTGGTGCCTTCGCTCACCGAGACGCTGTTCGCGCTCGGCGTGGGCGGGACGCTGGCCGGGGTGACCGATTTCTGTGTGCACCCGGCCGACGGGGTGGCCGCGCTGCCGCGCGTGGGCGGCACCAAGAACCCGAGCCTCTCGGCGATCCGCGCGCTCGCGCCCGACCTCGTGCTCGCGAACAAGGAGGAGAACCGCCGCCGCGACGTCGAGTCGCTCGAGGCCGCCGGCGTGGCCGTCTTCGTCACCTACGCGCGCAGCGTACGCGAGGCGGTGGCCGAGATCCGCCTGCTCGGGCGCATCTGCGCGAGCGAGGCGCCGGCTTCGCGCATCGCGGCGGAGGTCGAGGCCGCGCTCGCGAGCGTTGCGGCCCGCCGCGCCGGCGCGCCGGCCACGAGCACCGCCGCGCTGGTCTGGCGCGATCCGTTCATGGTCGTCGGCGGCGACACGTTCGCGCACGACCTGCTGCTCTGCTGCGGCGCACGCAACCCGTTCGCCGGCGCGGGGCCGAGCCGCTACCCGCGCGTGGAGCGGGGCGCGCTCGAAGCGGCGCAGCCCGAGGTCATCCTGCTGCCGACGGAGCCCTACGCCTTCGGCGAGCGCGACCGCGAAGAGCTGCTCGCGCTCGACTGCCCGGCGTCCCGCGCCGGGCGCGTGCACGTGATCGAGGGCGAGCTCTTGTCCTGGTACGGCCCGCGCATGCCGCGCGCGCTCGAGACGATCGCGGCCCTGCTACTTCCAGGAGCCTGAGCCGCCCAGCGCCGTGCCGCAGCTCGCGCAGAAGCGCGCGTCGGCCTCGTTGGTCGCCTGGCAGCTGGTGCAGGTCACGGTGGCCCCGCCCTGGCGTACGCCGCAGCGCGAGCAGAAGTTCGCGCCGGCCGCGACCGCCGAGCCGCAGGCCACGCACTTCGGTGTCGCGGTCGCGGTCGAGCCGCCGCCGAGCGCGTTGCTCACGACACCCGCCATGCCCGCGCCGAGTCCGAGCCCCGCGCCCGCGCCCACGCCCGCCGCCGCCAGGCCCGATCCGCCGCCGCCGCCCGAGCCGGCGGCCTTCTCCAGCGCGTTGGCCGCCTGGTAGCGCACGAACGAATCGAGCGAGCCGACCGCGGCCATGCCGCCGCGCTTGTCGATCATCTCCTGCACGTGGTCGGGCGGCGAAATCGACATGATCTTGAAGTCCGCGAGCGTCACGCCGTACTTCTCGAAGTCCGAGATCAGGCGCGCCTGGATGCCGGCCGAGAGCTCGACGTAGTACTGCGCCAGGTCGAGGATCGTCGACAGGTGCGAGCCGAGGAAGTCGGCGACCTGGTTCACGATGAAGCCGCGGAAGAAGCCCTCGACCGCGGAGGTCGCGAACTCGGGCAGCGTGCCCACGACGGTGTTCAGGAACACCTGCGGGTTCGAGATCCGGAACGAGTACATGCCGAACGCGCGCAGCCGCACCATCGAGAGCTCCGCGTCGCGGAACAGGATCGGCTCCATCGTGCCCCACTTCTGGTTCACGAACGTCTTCAGGTTCGTGAAGCAGACCTCGGCGCGGAAGGGGCTCTTGCCGCCCAGCGGCAGCGACAGCGCCTTGGTGAGCAGCGGGATGTTCAGCGTCGAGAGCGTGTGCCGGCCGGGGCCGAACGTGTCGAGCGCGCGGCCGTCGCGGAAGAAGATCGCGGCCTGGCTCTCGCGCACCACGAGCTGCGCGCCGAGCTTGATGTCGGCCGAGCCCGCTTCGGGAAAGCGCGAGACGATCGTCTCCGGCGCGCGGTCGAGACACTCGATGACTTCGATGAACTGCGACATGACTCACCTCGATCCCAGGCCCAGGATGGCCATTCGCCGATCGGCGAGCGCCAGCCCGAGCCGCTTCACGACCGCGCGCACTGACGCGGCCTGGAACTCCACGTCCGCGACCTGTCCCGCGATCTGCTCGATCTGGTCGACGATCCGCTCGTCCTTCTCGTACACCACGTCGAGCGCGGCCGAGGCGTCGAGCTTGACCTCGGCGAAGAATCCCGAGTAGCCGCGGTCCGCGTAACGCAGCTCGGCGCGCAGCTTCTCCACGTCGTTCATCAGCTCATGCAGGTCGTTGAGCTGGTCGAGCGCGGAGTTCGCGGCGACCTCGTGCAGCTCGCGGACCACGCGCTCGAGCCGCGAAGCGCCGTGCTCGCGCAGCAGCTTGTCGGCCTCGCGGCGCGCCTCGCGGTCGGCGTAGCCGCGGAAGCCCGGGATGCGGCCCACCAGACGCTCGAGCGCGTTGCGCTGTTCGCGAATCGTCTCTTTGACCTTCGCCATGGCGACCCTCCCGTGCCCGCTCGCGACACGCCTGTTCAGACGCGCGGGCCCGAGGCTCCTTCGGCGCAGTCCGGGGGCGGCTTGAGCGCTGTCGCGCGCCCGCTCAGGCGAGCGAGAACGCCCGCGAACGGCGCGGCATGCGGCCGTCGTCCTCGAGCAGCTCGAGCGGGACCGGGCGCATTCCGGGCGAGCCGGCGGTCGGATCGCCGCCGGCTTCCGCCGGACACGGAAACCAGTGCCCGCCGAAGATCGCGAGCGGCAGCACCACGAGCTGCGGGTCGCCGGACCCGAGCTCCGCGTCCATGACCAGCTTCTTGAAGTTCATGCCGTGCAGGCTGCGCGTGCTCTGCGCGTCGTGCAGCGCGACCAGCGTGTAGCGCGCGAGCGCGGCGGCCTCCTCGGGCTCGAGCTCGACGTCGAGCAGCCGGATCGCGTCGGCGGGCGAGGCGCGCTCGACGCGCACGGCCGGCTGGCGCCAGGTGGCGGTCGCGGCCAGCGCGGCGAAGGCGTCGTCGAGCGGACGCGAGCCGAGCAGCGCGCGGGCCGGAACGAACAGGCGGCTCTGCGCGGGATCCTGCTCGCGGAAGCGCGAAGCCGCGGGCTGGGGCGCGACCGCCTCGAGCCAGTCCCACACGCGCGTGTAGTCGCGCCCGCCGGCGCGCACGTGGAAGGGCAGGGACCAGTACGGGAAGCCGAGCAGCGCATCCGGTCGCGGACCCAGGGCCAGCGAGCCGAGCGCGTAGGCGTAGGTCTCCATACCGTCGGGCGTGACGCGGATGCCGAGCGCGCAGTTCGCGCAGAAGGCGATCTTCGCGCGCTTGGGCAGCGTGAGGTCGGCGCCGCAGTTCGGACACTCCGAGGCCAGCGCGCGCAGCCGCGGCTTCACCATCACCTCGCCGACCGGTCGCTCGGGCAGCGTGCGGAACACCGTGGCCTCGTCGCGCGAGAGCTTGCCGGCGATCGTGTCGAACTGACGATCGATCAGATAGTCCTCGGCCCGGCCGGCACGGCGCACGCGCGCCGTGCACATGTGCTTCCAGATCGAGAGGCGGCGCTCGCGCACCACGCCGTCGATCTGGCTGATCACCTGCACGCCCGTGTCGACCTTGAAGCGCGCGCGGTCCGCGCGCACGCCGCCGCGGCTGGGCGGCGCGTCGACGGACTCCAGATAGCGATCGCCGCCGCCCTCGCGGTGCGCCTCGGCGAGCAGCTCTAGCCGCGAGCCGCGGATCTTCAGGCCACGATCGCGCAGGTTGAGCCGCGTCTCGTCGTAGCGCCGCTGCAGGTCCTCCGTGCGGAAGCACTGCATGAAACTCTCCTTCGCGGCGCCGCGCCGGCCGAGCACGCTCTGCACGACGGTGCGCTCGTGCAGCTCGTACGGCACCAGGAAGTCGACCGTGTCGACCGGCTCGAGCTCGGCCTCGAGCCGCGCGCGCAAGAGCGCCACGCGCGCGTCGATCAGCGCGGGGATCTCGAGCGACAAGCCCTCCTGATTCTTGGCGTTGCCGGTCAGCTCGTTGCGGTAGCTCTCGGTCTCGAAGCGGATCAGCAGCTCGATCACGTCGGGCTTGGTCCCGTGTCTCACGGTGGAGACGACGAAGACCTCCTCGCCCAGCACCCGCCCGCAGGCCAGCAGCGACCCGCAGAAGGCGCAGGCGGCGGACTGGTCCCAGATGCCGACCACGACGGCGGCGCCGCACTCCGGGCAGTGCAGCTCCAGCTCGAGCGGGTCGCCGACGTCTTCCTCCGCCATGCGGGAGGGATCGGAGCGCGGCTTCGAGTTCTTGCGGCCGGCGCCTCGCGCTCAGCGGTTGCGCTGCGCGGCGAGCGTTTCGTAGTGCGGCTTGCCGTTGGCCTCCCACTCGCGGAACAGCTCGAAGAACTCCGGGCCCATCGGGTTCTTGCCGCGGATCGGCATCGAGCCGCGCCGGATCGTCCAGTCGTTGGGCGAGAGCTCGCCCGCGCGCACGAAGTGCCGCTCGGCGGCCTCGACCCGGCCGCGCTGGTGCAGCTGCCAGGCGAGCGAGAACTCGGCGCGCGCGAGCTGCTCGTCCGCCGTCGGCGGAACCGTGCGCGCGGCGACCTGATCCGGCGGCACGTCGCTGCGGCCGCTCTGCACCCACTCGCGCACCGCCGCCAGGAACGGCGCCGACTCGCGGCCGTGGAACTGCTTGAACGTGTCGGTGCCGTACTCCATCGCGCTCGGCCGGGCGATCCGGCCCGCCTCGTCGATGAACACCACCGTCGGCACGTTGATCATCCCGTACAGGTGGGCGACGCGGTGCTCGGTGTCGATCAGGCTCGGGTGGGTCGGCCGCGCCCTCTCGATGAACGGGCGCGCGTCGTCGGGTGTCTTGTCGAGGGCGACGGTGACGGGCACGAGGCCGAACCCACCGAGCTCCTCGTACAGCGCCTGCCACACGGGCAGGTCCTCACGACAGCCTCACCAGGAGGCGTAGGCGACCAGCAGGACCTTCTTGCCGCGCAGCCCGCCGAGCGTCCACTCCCGGCCGGTCAGGTCGGGCAGGGCGAAGTCCGGCGCGACGCCGCCCTTCAGCTCCTCGCCGCGCTCGCGCGCGGAGGCGCCGAGCGAGGCGATGCGCTCTTCGAGGTCGAGCGCGAGCGGACGCTGCACGAGCTCGGCGAAGGCCGCGAGCTCGATCTTGCCGTCGCTGACCCGTCCCGTTCGGCCCGCGATCGGAATGCACACGTCGCCGCGGCACAGACCCTGTGGCTTCAAGTCCCAGCCGAGCGATCGTTCGAGCGCGTCGGCGGTGAGCTGCACTCCGCCACCCACGACGTCCGCGCCGACCTCGATCGCACGCCCCTCGTCGAGAATCGTGAACGGAGCCTCGGCCATCGCGCCTCCCGCGTGCGCGATTCTGCGCGCGCGCGCAGCGTCGGCGCAAGTGCGGGGTGAAAGCGGTGTTGCCGCTCGGGCTACGCGGTAGAGTTGCCGCTGGCAGCAGATCTCGCGCCCCCTTTTCGGTGCGCCGGGACACTATCTAGGACGAGGACCGCGCAACCCGGGCGCGCGGAGCGAGGGGAGATTGACCGAGCGCCACTCCGCGGAGGTGGACCGGACGCTGCGCACCCGCGAGGGGCGCCAGATCGGCTTCGCCACGTTCGGTGACCCCGAGGGCGTGCCGGTTTTCTACTTCCACGGCCTGGCCAGCTCGCGGCTCGAGGGCGCGCTCGCGCACCCGGTCGGGCTGCAGCGCAACGTCCGCCTGGTCGCGATCGACCGCCCCGGCTACGGGCTCACCGATGCGCGACCCGGGCACCGTATTCCCGACGTGGCCGACGACGTGCTCGCGGTCGCCGACGCGCTCGGCATCGAGCAGTTCTCGCTGGTCAGCGTCTCGACCGGCGGACCGTTCGCGCTGGCCACCGCCGCGCGCGTGCCGGAGCGGGTACGCGCGCTCGCCTTGATCAGCAGCCCCGCGCCGTACTCCGAGCGCTCGGGCTTGGTCGGCATGGACATCCGCTCGCGCGCGATCCTGCTCTGGCTGCCGCGCTTCGCGCCCTGGCTGCTCGGGCCGATCTGGAACCGGCTCGCCGAGCTCTCGGACAGCGACCCCGCTGGGCTCTTGCGCCTGATCGCGGACACCATGCCGAGCTCGGAGCGCCGCGCGATCACGTCGCCGGAGATCGCCGAGGTGTTCATGAACGCGTCGTACGAGGCGTTCCGCAACGGCACGGGCGGAGTCATCGCCGAGCAGCGCCTGCTCGCGCGCGATTGGGGCTTCGCCATGAACGGCGTGAAGGCGCCCGTGTGGCTCTGGCACGGCGAAGAGGACGGCGCGAGCCCGATCGCGATGGCGCACTGGCTGCTGGCCGCGCTGCCCAAGTGCCAGGCGCAGTTCCTGCCCGGGCGCGGCGCGATCGTCGCGGGCGACGTGCTGCCGTTCGCGATCGCGACGCTGCTCGACGACTGGAACGCGAGCGCGTCGGAGCGCGAGCGCTAGCTCACTCCGCCGGGTCGAGGATCGACTGGAAGCCCGGCGGCGCGTGCGGCCCGATCACCAGCTGCTCGAACGTCCCGTAGCCGGTGCGCGCGCCCATGCGCACGCGGCAGAGCTGCTGCACGTGCAGGTTCCACGGCTCCATCGGATCGAGCTCCGATGGGCGGAACAGCGCGCCGCTGGTCACGTCTTCCCCCTTCCACATGCCGTGGCTCCACTCCGGATCGCCGTAGCCGATGCCGCGCATCTGGAAGCAGAGCAGCGGCTCGAGCTCGAGCCGCTGCGGCTCGCCGGCCCGCGGCAGCAGCGTCAGCACGGCCGCGCGCGCACGCCGCGTGCCCTTCTCCCACTGCACCGAACGGTGTAGCCCCGCCATGTGTTCGATCGCTTCGCCGGACGCGAGCAGCGGCACCCGCGCGGCGTGCGACGCGAGCGCGTGGCCGGACGCGTCCTCGTTGACCTGGAAGTGCGTGCACAGGTCCTCGAAGTGGATCGGCGCCCACAGCCAGTAGAACTGCGGTGGCGCGCACGGCGCTCCGCCCGCCTCGCGCTCGCCGACGGGCCGCACGCCCCAGGAGCGATCGCGCGTGCCGAGCACGTGGCTGGCGTCGAGCTTGATGCGCTCGGCGCCGACCGCGAGCCAGCCCTCCCAGGTGCCGAACTGAGTGAAGCGCGTGGAGTCCATCCACACGCGCCCGCCCTGGCGCAGCGTGAGGCGCGGCTCTTCGAGCGCCTCCGTGCGCGCGCGGAACACCAGCTCCCCCTCGAGCCCGTGCTCGTTCGGCGCGATCGTGAGCCGCAGCGCGCGCATCGGCTCGAGCACCTCGACGGTGATCGGCCCGGCGCGCGTATCGGTGCGCTCTGCCGGCGCGAGCCGCGAGCCGCGCACCACGTACTGCAGTCCGCCTCGCACGACGGAAACCGCCGCGTCCATCACGCGCCGGTTCGGGTACAGGCCGAGCGCCACGCCGAAGTACAGATCCGCCTCGCGCGTGAAGCCGTTGAACCAATAGCGGTCGTAGGCGTTGCGATCGCCGGTCAGCGCGTGCGCGACGGGCTCGGGCGTCTGATGGATCGGGTAGTCGTCGAGCCGGTTCAGCACGGCACGGTCCAGGAGTGCGCGATGGGCAGTACCTCGGCGCACAGGCGCCGCGTCTGCTCCAGCAGGTCCTGATCGCCCTGCGCGAGCGGGATCAGCACGAACTTCGAGATGCCGACGTCGCGATACGAAGCGATGCGCGCGAGCACGTCCTTGGCTTCGCCCACCGCGAAGTAGGCCCGCGGGTCGAAGCTCGCGCCGGCCGCGCGGGCGCGCGCGGCGAACGCGCGCTCGGTGAGCGCGTCGTCGACGGGGCCGAGCCGGAACACGAAGCTCGCGCCGTAGTGGTCTTCGGGAATCGGTCGTCCCAGCTCGGCGCCGTGCGCTTTGATCGCCTCGACCACGGGCTTCACTTGCGCGGGCGTCTGGATGCCCGCGAGCCAGCCCGTGCCGACCCGCACGGTGCGCCGGATCGCGGCCGGACTCGAGCCGCCGATCCAGAGCGGCAGCGGCTGTTGGATCGGGCGCGGCGAAATGGTCGCGTCCTCGTAACGGTAGAACTCGCCGCGAAAGGTCACGCGCTCCTCGCTCCACAGCCGGCGACACAGCTCGAGCGCCTCGTCCGCGCGCTTGCCGCGCTCCTTGGGATCGCGGCCGGTCGCGGGGAACTCCGGCGCGGCGTCGGAGCCGACGCCGAACACCGGCAAGAGCCGCCCGTTCGAGAGCCAGTCGATCGTCGCGCACTGCTTGGCGAGCAGGAGCGGATCGCGCAGGCTCGCGACCACCGCGTTCATGCCGAACTTGAGCCGCTCGGTCGCGCCCGCCAGCGCGGCCATGGTCGAGAGCGCCTCGAGGAACGGCTGCGGCGAGACCAGCCGGTCGGTCTGCCAGACCGAGTCGAGCGCGGAGTCCTCGCACAGATCGACCCAGTCGAGGAACGCGCGGCCGCTCGCGAAGGGCAGGGTCGAGATCCCGATGCCCACGCGCACCTTCACGAACGGTCCTCGCCGCGCGTCTGCGCCTGACCGCGCGCGCGCACGAGCTTGCGCGCGGCCTCGACGGCTCCGGGCGCGACGCCGCGGTTCGCGGCGCCCGACAGCTCGCGTTCCAGCCGCAGCGACTCGCCGAACGCGAGCGCGTAGCCCTGGTCGATGATCTTCTTGTAGCTACGCAGGGCGGTGTCGGGCACGGAGAGCATGTCCTGGGCGAGCTTGCGGCACGCCGGCAACAGCTCCGAAGGCGACACGACCGAGTTCACCAGGCCCCAGGCGCTGGCCGTCGCGGCGTCCAGGTAGTTGCCGGACAGCGACAGCTGCTTCGCGCGGTAGATGCCGATCGTGCGCGAGAGCTTCTGCGAGAGCCCCCAGCCCGGCATGATCCCGACACGCGCGTGTGTATCGGCGAAGCGCGCCTCCGTGGACGCGATCAGCACGTCGCAGGCGAGCGCGAGCTCGAAGCCGCCGGTCACCGCGACGCCGTTGATCGCGCCGATGATCGGCCCCGGGAAGCTCTCGATCGCGCGCAGCACGTTCGGCTCCTCGCCGGCGCCGGCGCCGAGCGGTCCCGCGCCGCGGCCGAGCTCCACGAGGTCGAGCCCCGCGCAGAACGCGCGGCCGGCGCCGGTCAGGATCACCACGCGCGCCTTGGGGTCGAAGGCGAGCGAGGTGAACGCCTCGACGAGCGCGGCGCGCAGCTCGCGCGAGAGCGCGTTCATCGCCTGCGGGCGGTGGAGCGTCACCGTGACGATGCCGGCGTCGCGCTCGACGAGCAGAACGGGCTCGGACATGCGGCTCTCCCTGGGGTGGACGAGTCGGATGATAGGCCCGCGCGCGCTCGCGCGACAAACTCGCTCGCTGCGCTACGCGCGAGCCTGGGCGGGCCGATCCGCACGCGCGCGCAGGCGCGCTCCGGGCTCCGGCCGGGGCAACGCGGGAAGCCGTCCCCAGGGCTCGGAGGGCGCAAAGCGGCCGCGCGGACGGAACCCGCTCCGGGGCCTCCGCTGCGCGAGCGCGAGCAAGAGTCCGAACAGAATCGAGATCGCGATCACGATGGCCATGTCTCGAACCTCCATGAGCTCGGAGCGAGCGGCTCCGATGTCTCGATGATCGGCTCGGGCGCGGCCGCGCACAGTGAAGGCTTTCACACCGGAGAGCGGATTCTCAGGGGCGCAGCGAGTACGCACGGGGCCCGCGCAAGCCCGCGAGCGACGGCTGGATCCACTCGACCCAGGCGCACAGCGCCTGGCGCGTGCGGCGCGGATCGATGAGGTCCGCCACGCCGAAGCTCTCGGCGCGCGCGTACGGATCGCGCCGCGCGGCGAGCTGCTCCTCGAGCTCGCGCCGCTTGGCCTCGGGGTCGGGCGCGGCTTCGATCTCGCGCCGGAATGCGACCGCGACGCCGCCCTCGAGTGGCAGCGCGCCGGACTCGGCCGAAGGCCAGGCGATCACGTGCCCGCCGGGACCGAAGTGCGCGGCTGCGGCCACGCCGAACGCCTTGCGCACGTGCACCGACAGCCAAGGCACGCTCGATTGCATGACGGCGAAGATCGCCGCGGTGCCGTGGCGGATGGTCGCCGCGTGCTCGGCTTCGGGTCCGATCAGGAAGCCCGGCTCGTCGACGAAGCTCACGATCGGCAGGTGGAACGTGTCGCACAGGTCGACGTGGCGGCGCAGCTTCTGGGCGGACTCGGCGGTCATCGCGCCGGCGTAGAAGTTCGGATCGTTCGCGACTACGCCCACCGGCTGGCCGCGCAGGCGCGCGAGCCCGCAGACGAGCGACCGCCCGAACTCGGGCGCGGTCTCGAGCAAGCTTCCGCGGTCGAGCACGAGCTCGAGCGCGCGGCGCATCTTGTAGGACTTGCGGCGCTCGCGCGGCACCAGCGCGAGCAGCTCCTCCTCGGCGCGGTCGGCCGGATCGTCGCAGCTCGTGACCGGTGCGCGTTGCCACACGTTCGTCGGCAGGTAGGAGAGGAAGCGGCGCGCTAGCTGAAACACCTCGCGCTCGTCGTCGGCCGCGTTGTCGACCACGCCGCTGCGCAGGTGCACGCGCGCGCCGCCGAGCTCCTCCTTGGTCGTGCGCACGCCGCGCGCGCGCTCGACCAGGGCGGGTCCCGCGATCAGCACCTGCGCCGTTTCGCGCGCCATCAGCGAGAAGTGCGACGCGACCAGCCGCGCAGCCGGCAGACCCGCGACCGCGCCCAGCGCCGCCGACACGACCGGCGCCTGCGCCATCGCTTGCGCGAACGACAGGAAGCGCGGCGGCGCGTTCGCGCTCTCGACCACGATCGGCGCGTCGCTGCCCGGCCTGCGCGGGGCGACGCTGCCGCCGCCGCCCTCCAGCAAGCGCACGAGTGGCAAGCGCAGGCGCACCGCCAGCTCCTCGGCCATCACCGATTTGCGTAGGCCCGCGGGCGAGGGCGAGCCGCCGGCCTGGGTGAAGTCCTCACCGCCGACGACGACCGGCCGGCCGTCGAGCTTCGCCACGCCGAGCAGGTAGTTCGCGGGCGAGAAGCCGATCAGCCGGCCCTCGGCGTCCTTGTCGGCATGACCGGCGATCGGGCCCTGCTCCTGGAACGAGCCCGCGTCGACCAGCGCGTCGATCCGCTCGCGCACCGTCAGCCGGCCCTTCGCGTGCTGCGCGGCGATCGCCGCCTCGCCGCCGAGCGCCAGCGCGGCGCGCAGCCGCGCCTCGATCCCGTCGACCTCGTCCTGCCAGCTCACGCGCGCAGTCTACGTGGGCCGGTACTCGGAGTACTGCGGCAGCGCGTCGTGGATCGCGTACCACGGGGACTTCGACGCAACAAAGATGTGCGCGCCCTCGCGCACGCCCGGATCGTCCTCGAACGAGCCCGCGGGGATCACCGCCATCTGGCTCACCGAGTTCGCGCGCGGCACGGGCGAGCCGCAGTCGCGGCAGAACGCCTGCGTGAAGCGCTCCGCTTCCGGCACCTTGTACGAGTCCACGCGATCCGCGCCGCGCAGCCAGCGGAAGCGCGCCATCGGCGCGAAGAAGTTCGTCGCGTGCGCGGCGGCGCGCGCCTTGCGACAGCGCGAGCAGTGGCAGCACACGATCACGCCCTCGAGCGGCGCGTCGACCTCGTACGCGACCGCGCCGCACAGGCAGGCGCCACGCACGACGCCGGCAGCGGGCTCGGTCGCGCGCTTGGTCGGCAGCCCGTCGCCGTAGCCGGGCGGATACTCGTCGAAGCGCGGCAGGTGGTCGGTGATCTCGTGCCACGGCGCCTTCGAGGTCACGAACACGTGCTCGACCCGTGCCACCTTCGGGTCGTCGTCGAGCAGACCCGCCGGCACGTAGCGAACGCCCGCGTAGGCCGCGCCCGGAGCCGTCGAGCCACAGCCGGGACAGAACAGCCGCGGGGTACCGGGCGAAGACTCGCGGCTTCGCACCAATTCCTGTCCGCGCAGCCAGCGGAACGAGGCGTCCGGCACCCAGGCGAAGCTCCCGAACGCGGTGCCGTGCGTCTTGCGGCACATGCTGCAGTGACAGTGCGACAGGCGGGGCGCCGGGCCGTCGATCTCGAACGCGACATCGCCGCACAGACAGCTTCCACGGAGCATGCGGCCAGTATACCCGGCCCCGAAAGCAGGAAGCCCCGGTCCCCGCCTGCGCGGATGGACCGGGGCTTCGCGCTTTCGTCGCGCTACGCGCTCAGTTGAGCGGGCAGCGGGTCTCGTTGGCGCGCGCGAGCTCGTTCTTCGCGCGCTCGAAGTTCCGCGTCGAGTACGCGCTTTGCACGATCGCGATCACCTCGGGCACGGAGTACGCGTACGCGACGCCCGGGTTGGCCGCGTTGAGCAGCGCCGCGACCGCCTGTCGGCCGAGCGCCTTCTCGCCGCCGCCGCCCTGTCCGAGCGCGCCGACCAGCGTCTTGTTGAACGATGCGTCCACGCCGAACACGGCCTCGTAGGAGTCCGTCGGCAGGTACGTCGTCCACGAGTCGAAGTGGTGCGACTGCTTCCAGTAGCCCGGCGTGCAACCCTCGCCACCCTGCGGGCGCTCGGTGCACAGCAGCAGCGCCGGATCGGCGTCCGTCACCGTGAGCGGCGTCTCGCTGCCGTCCAGGCCGTACACACCCGACACGTCCGACACGTTCACGATCGTGCCGGCCTCCGCGCAGCGATCCGGCACGTTCAGTTTCTCGAAGCCCGGCGTGGTCGAGGTCAGCACGCGCGTCTCGCCCACGGCGAGGTCACCGACGGGCACGTTCACGAGCCCGAGCGACGCGTCGTTCACCAGCACGGCGACCAGCGCGATGTTGCCGGTGTTCTTCACGGTCAGGCGATAGAGCGCGCCGTGCGGCGCTTCCGCGCTGGGAGCGCTGGCTTCGTCGTCGGCGTCGAACCAGGTCGCGCCGCCGTCGATGCTGATCTCCTTCTCGATGTCGATTGCCGGGCGCTCGGGCGTGCACTCGAGCCCGACCGGAACCCCGCCGTTGAACGCGACCGGCAGGATCGACGAATCGCGCAGGTGCGCGAAGCCGCTGATCGACACCGCGCCGTCGATCGGCGCGGGCCAGGCCAGCGTCTCCGTGCGCGTCACGAGCGTGTTCGCCGTCTCGCCCTGGATGGGAACGCTGCGCTCGATCGGGGTTCCGGGGATGGCCGGATTCACGGCGATCGAGTAATCGAGGAACCCTTGGTAGTTGAACGCGAGCGCCGCAGTGATCGTGACCGAGAAGCCGTCGCAGTCCGCCTGAAGGTCGGCGGACACCACGCCGTTTGCCCACGCGGCGCCCGGAGTCGTAGCCATCGAGGCGACCGCAGCCGCCGCACTCAGCATCGAGCGAAGTCCCATTTCTACATTCCTTCCCAGAAGAGCGACGAATCGGGCCCGAACACCGGGCGCCGAGACCGTCGCATTGGATCGTCGGGATCTGCCAAGCAAAAGCCGCACCACGTCGCGTGGATCGGGCGCGCGTTCGGAGACGCGATATGACGGCGATCGAGTCCGCGCTGCGTGCGCTGGAGGGGAATTTCAGTGCCACTCTACACCAGCTAGCTACCCTTGCGCGGGTGAAGGGGATCTCGGCCGCCGGATTCCCAGGCGCGGAGCTGGAGCGATCGGCGGAAGCAGTTGCGCAGGCGGTGCGCAGCTCGGGCCTCGAGCACGTCGAGATCCTGCGTCTGCCCGATGCGCATCCGTACGTCATCGGCGATTGGCTGCACGCGGGCGCGTCCGCGCCGACCGCGCTCGTCTACGCGCACCACGACGTGCAGCCGCCGGGCCGGCCGGAGAAGTGGCTCACGCCCGCGTTCGAGCCGACGCTGCGCAACGACGGCCGGCTCTACGGGCGCGGCGTCGTCGACGACAAGGCCGGGCTGATGGTGCACCTGGCCGCCCTGCGCGCGTGCTTCGACGCCGGTGTCACACCGCCCTTGAACGTGAAGCTGATCGTCGAGGGCGAGGAGGAGATCGGCTCACCGCACCTCGAGGCGTTCCTGCGCGCGCACCGCGAGCGACTCGTGGCCGACGTGCTCGTGCTCTCCGACACCGCGAACCTCGACGCGGGGGTTCCCTCGCTCACCACCAGCCTGCGCGGGCTGGTGGTCGTCGACGTGCGCGTGCGCGCGCTCGATCACCCGCTGCACAGCGGCATGTGGGGCGGTCCGGTCGCCGACAGCGCGAGCGCGCTCGTGCGCCTGCTCGCGCGGCTGGTCGACGATCGCGGCGTGATCCAGATCCCGGGCATCTACGACGACGTGCGCGCGCTCTCGACCGACGAGCGTGCGCGGCTCGCGCGCCTGCCCTTCGACGAGCGCGCGTTCCGCGAGCAGGCGGGGCTGTTGACCTCGGGCACGCTCGCAGGCGAAGCGGGCTTCACGCCCTACGAACGACTCTGGCTGCGGCCGAGCCTGGCGTTCACCGCGCTCGAGGGCGTGCCGATCGCGGGCTCCGCGAACCGGTTGATGGAGGAGGCCGCCGCGCGCGTCGGCTTGCGACTGGCGCCGAGTCAGGATGCGCAGCGCGCGGCGAAGCGACTCACCGACTTCCTGCGTCGGGATCCACCGAACGGTGTTGTCGTCGAAGTCACGGTCGAGAGCGCCGCCAGCGGCTGGGAGACGAATCCCGTCGGCCCCGCGTTCGACGCCGCGCGCCGCGCGCTCGAAGCGGGGTTCGGCCACGAGCTCGCGCTGATCGGCTGTGGCGGCTCGATCCCGTTCGTCGGCCCGTTCGCCGAGGTGCTCGGAGGCGTGCCCGCGCTCTTGCTCGGTCTCGAAGACCCGATCTGCAACGCCCACGGCGAGAACGAGAGCCTGAACGTGGACGACTTCAAGAAGGCCGCGCGCTCGGCCCTGCGACTGTACTTCGAGCTCGGAGCGAGCCTGAAGCGCCGCTAGGGCCCGAGCGGATTGCGCTGCGAGAAGCGCAGGCCGCGATCCAGGTAGATCCGCTCGATCAGCTGGCTCGCGCGCTCGGGTGTGGTGACGAAGCGGATGCGCAGCTCGTCGGTCTCGACGACGCAGCTCTCGACCAGCTCGTCCGAGATGATGCGCTCGAACGCCGCAGACAGGCGGAAGCGATCCGTGAAGTAGAGCGTGTGGACGTGCGGGCGAGTCATTCCGTCAAGACTCGTGGCAAGCGGCGTGCCGGGGCGCGGCGCGCGCATGCGCGTTCCGGGAGCGCGCCCGTGCCCACGATCTGGGCGAGTGAGCGACGACTCTAGGCGCGCGCGCCCCAGCAGTCCCAGCTCGTCAGCTCGCGAGCCGGCAGCCGGGTCGCCGGCTTGAAGTCCTTGCCCTTGAAGTACGCGACGGGCAAGAGCGCCGTCTGCGTGACGGTCGGTGGGATCTCGAGCAGCTTGGCGACCTCGGCCTCGCGCGCGAGGTGGAGCGTGGTCCAGGCCATGCCCAGCCCGCGCGCGCGCGCCGCCAGCATGAACGACCAGGCGGCGGGGAGGATCGAGCCGTAGATGCTGGCCTGCGCCATCACGCCCGCGTTCTCGACCCGGCCCTCGACGCACGGGATCACGTGCACGGGCACCTCGTGCATGTGCTCGGCCAGGTAGATCGCCGACTCGCGCACGCGCGCCTCCTGCGCCTTGCGCGGGTCGCCGGCGGCGGTCCAGCGCTCGCCGCCGGCCTCCTGCATCTTCATGTAGCCGGCCAGGGTCTCCTTGTAGTAGCGGGCGATCTCGGCGCGCTTGGCGGCGTCGGTGACCACCACGAAGTGCCAGCCCTGCGCGTTGGAGCCGGTCGGCGCCTGCAGCGCGATCTCGATGCACTCCTCGATCAGCGCCCGCGGCACGGGGCGCGACAGGTCGAGGCGTTTGCGCACGGAGCGCGTCTGGGTGAGCAGCTCGTCGGTGGCCTTCAGGTCCATGTCGTCCCCTCCCTGGTTCGCAGCGAGCGGGATTAGACCACGGGCCTGGCTTGCTCCGCGACCGGGCAGGCGCGTATAACCAGCGCGCCAACCGAAGGAGATCCGCGATGAAGGCGCTTGTCACCCGTGAGCTGAACCAGTACGCCGTCGAAGACGTGACGCTCGATCCGCCCAAGGCCGGCGAGCTGCGCATCAAGATGGGCGCGACCGGCGTGTGCCACTCGGATCTCTCCGTGATCAACGGCACGCTGCCGCTCGGCAAACCCATGGTGCTCGGCCACGAGGGCGCGGGTGTGGTGGACGAGATCGGCGCGGGCGTCACCGGCTTCACCATCGGCGACCACGTGGTGCTGTCGTTCGCGCCGGCCTGCGGCGTGTGCTGGTACTGCAAGAACAAGCAGCCGCAGTTCTGCACGATCGGCGGACCGCACGGCCGCATGCTCGACGGTACCGCGCGCATGCACGACAAGAGCGGCGCGGATCTGGGCGTGATGCAGTTCCTCGGCTGCATGGCGGAGCAGGTGATCGTGCCCGCGATCAGCGCGTGCGTGATCGACAAACAGATCCCGCTCGACAAGGCGGCGCTGGTCGGCTGCGGCGTGATGACGGGCGTGGGCGCGGCGATCAACACCGCGAAGGTGACGCCGGGCTCGTCGGTCGCGGTGTTCGGCTGCGGGGGGGTGGGGCTCTCGATCATCCAGGGCGCGCGGCTCGCAGGCGCGGCCAAGATCATCGCGGTCGACGTGGCCGACAAGAAGCTCGAGATGGCGCGTCACTTCGGCGCGACGCACACCGTGAACGGCGCCAAGGAGAGCTCGGTCATGAAGTGCAAGGAGTTCACCGGCGGCCAGGGCCCGGACTTCACCTTCGAGGCCGTCGGCATTCCGCAGCTCATGCTCGAGGCGCACGCGGCCGGGCGGCGCGGCGCGACGACCACGATCGTCGGCGTCGGCAAGCTTACCGAGCAGGTGCCCTTCAACGGCCTGATGCTCTCGATGGAGGGCAAGACCATCAAGGGCAGCTTCTACGGCGACACGAACTTCCGGTCCGACTTCCCGATGCTGCTCGACCTCTACACCGGCGGGAAGCTGAACCTCGACGACATGGTCAGCGCCACGTACTCGATCGAGGACGCCCCGCGGGCGATCCAGGACCTCGAGAAGGGTGTGAACGCGCGCGGGGTAATCGTCTACCGCTGAGAGCGGGTTGC
>JBBDXF010000007.1:0-4306 GCA_040902485.1 Myxococcota bacterium
CCGCGCCCCGCGCCGCGCGCGCCGAATCGGAGCTGCGCGCGCTGTGGGGCCCCGCCGCCGATCGCATGATTTCGGGCGCCTTGATCGGCACGCCGGCGCGCGCGATCGAGACGCTCGAAGCCTACGCCGCCGCGGGCGCGCAGGGCATCAACGTGGCGCTGCGCGCGCCCTGGGACCGCGAGGCGCTCGACGCGTACCTCGACGAGGTCGTGCCCGCCGTGCGGCGCCGGACGGGTTAGCGGCGATGCGACAGCGTTCCGCGTCGGCGCTCGGCCTCGCGCTGCTCGTCGCTGGCGCCACGCTCGCAGCGCGCGCGGACGAGCCCAAGCCCGCGAAGCCGGCGCCGTGGTCCTGCACCCGGCCGCAGGTTCCGCCGCTCGCGAGCAATCCCTCGCCGCGCGATCAGCACGACCAGACGCTGCGCTTCCGGCTGCGCGAGATCGAGTGCAAGATGGACGCGCTGAAGCACCTGCAGCCGGACGGTCAGGAGACCTGCTACTTCGGCCCCGAGTACGCGCGGATCTCCAACCAGCGCTACGAAGAGATCCGGCAGGAGTTCAAGCACGACCCGGTCGAGCTCTGGCACGCGCTGCTGCGCGAGCCCGAGGATCCGAACCTGCCGCCGCTCGAGATCCGCGTCACCTCGAAGAGCGGGCCGAACTGCAAGAGCGACGCAGACCGCAAGCTCGAGGCCGAGGCGAGCGCGCTCCAGAAGGAGCTGAACTTCCGCTAGCTCGCGCGGCTCACGCGCCCGCGGTCGCGACGGCCTTCGCCCAGCGGTAGTCGGGCTTGCCTGACGGTGAGCGCTCGATCGTCTCCACCAGGTGCAGCTCGCGCGGCACCTTGTAGCCGGCGATCTTGGTGCGGCAGTGCGCCTGGATCGCGTCGAGCGTGGGCGCGCGGCCCGCGCGCGCCTGCACCACCGCGGCGACGCGCGAGCCGAAGCGCGCGTCGGGCACGCCCACGACCACGGCGTCGTAGCAGTCCGGGTGCGACTTGATCGCGGACTCGACCTCCTCTGGGTAGATCTTCTCGCCGCCGGAGTTGATCGAGACCGAGCCGCGGCCGAGCAGCGTGATGGAGCCATCCGCCTCGACGGTCGCGAAGTCGCCGGGGATCGAGTAGCGCCGGCCGTGCGGGTCGGTGACGAAGGTCTGCTTCGTCTTCTCGGGGTCCTTGTAGTACTCGAGCGGGATGTTGCCGCCGCAGGCGACCTTGCCCACCACGCCCGAGCCGGGCTTGACCGGCTCGAGGTTCTCGTCGAGCACCACCGTGTCGGCGACCGCGCGCACGGTCGGGCCGCCGCCCTTCATGGCGGTCTCGCCCTTCTTCACCATCAGGATTCCGTTCGTGCCCGACTCCGACGCGCCGATCGCGTCGGTCATGATCAGGTTCGGGAAGTGGCGGAAGAAGTCGTCCTTCACCGACGGCGAGAACACCGCCGCGCTCGACGTGAGCACCACCAGCGACGACACGTCGAACTTGGCGCCCGGCGCGTCGAGCGCCTCGATCAGCGGCCGCGCCATGGCGTCGCCCGTGATCATCAGGCCGTTCACGCGCTCTTGCTCGACCAGGCGCCAGACTTGCGCGGGGTCGAACTTTGCGATCAGGACGTTCCTGCGGCCGACGAAGCTACCGCCCATCACGGCCCACTGCGTGGCGCCGTGCATGAGCGGCGCGATGGGCAGGAACGTGACCGCGCCGGCCTTGCCGCGCTCGGCCATGTCTTCCGGGCGCTGCGCGCGCACGCCGGTCAGCGGGTCGAGCCCTCCGCCCAGCGCGAACAACACATCCTCGTGTCGCCACACCACGCCCTTGGGCATGCCCGTCGTTCCGCCGGTGTAGAGCAGGTAGCGATCGTCGCCGGAGCGCTTCGCGAAATCGCGTGCGGGCGAGCCCGAGGCCAGCGCCTGCTCGTACTCGATCGAGCCGAGCGACGCGTGATCGGCAAGGCTCCCGTCGTCGATCACGATCGAGAAGCGCAGCTTCGGCAACGCCTCGCGCACGCCCGCGATGCGCGGCGCGAACTCGCGTTGGTAGAGCAGGCCCACCAGATCCGCGTTGTCGAACAGGTAGCGGAGCTCGTCCTCGACGTAGCGGTAGTTGATGTTGATCCAGACCGCGCGCAGCTTGAAGATCGCCCACAGCGCCTCGACCCATTCGGCCGAGTTGTAGGCGTAGATGCCGACGTGGTCGCCGGGCCGGACGCCCTGCGCGGCCAGGTGGTGAGCGAGCCGGTTCGCGCGCGCGTCCATCTGCGCGTAGCTGCGGCGCTGGCCCTCGGCGACCAGGTACTCGCGCTCCGGAAACGTGTCGACGGCGTTCTCGAACAGGTCGGCGAGATTGAATTCCACGGCTGCAGTCTACAGGCTGCGCCGCTGCCGCGTCTGCGCTGCGTTGACGAGACGCGGCTCCGGCGCCACGCTTGCGGGTGCGCGAGGCATGTCGCCCGCGCGTATGCCCCGCGGGGTGCGGATTCGCCCCCGCGCGAGGAGAAGAGAATGCACCGACACCATTTCTGGTATGCCCGTCGCCGCGGTGGCTGCGGGGACTTCGAGCCGGCCTTCGCCTGGGCCGGCCACGGCCGCGGTCGCGGCTCGAGACGAGCTGAGGCCGAGGAGGGTCCGCGCTCCGCGGAGCTGCACTTCTCGGTCGGCGGCGGCAGCGACGACGATCCGGGCGCCGGGCTCGGCGTGCGGCGGCCGCTCCGCTTCCTGGCCTGGAAGCTCGACCTGACCGGCGAGCAGCTCGAGGGCGCCGCGCGGATCCTGGAGCGGCTGAAGATCGAGCGCGCGCAGGCGGCGGTCGACCAGCGGCGCTCCGCGGCGGATCTCGCCGACGCGATCGAGCACGAGGCCTTCGACAACACGCAGGCCGACGCCGCCACCGAGAAGCGCGTGACGGCCGCGCTCGCCGTACAGCGCGCGGTCGCGAAGGCGCTCGCGGAGCTGCACGGGATCCTCGAGCCGGATCAGCGCCGCCGCCTGGCGATGTTGATCCGCACGCGCGCGATCACGTTCTAGCCCGAATCACGAGCTCCCGGGCGGGCGCGAGCCCCCGCTCGCTCGGGAGCCACTCGGCCGGGACGGCTCAGGCCGGATCCGCGAGCGCGCGCCTCACGGCGTGACTTGCGGCTCGCACGCTCCGAGGAAACTCGAGCTCGCGAGCCAGGCCGGGTCGGGGTAGTAGGCGAACACCGCCGAGCCGCCGCGGATCCGATCGATCACCTTCGGCGCCGTCTCGCGCGAGAGCGCGGCGCAGCCGAAGCTCCGGCCCAGCCGGCCGTGCTTCGCGCCGAAGCCCTTGCTCACGTAGTCGGCGCCGTGGATCACCAGCGCGCGTTCGAGCGCGCGGTCGTTCACGCCCGGCTCGAGCCCGGCCAGGCGCAGCGAGCGACCGTGCCGGCCGACATAGTCGTCGAGCGTCACGAACAGACCGAGGCTCGACTGGTGGCTGCCGAGCTCGTTCGAGAAACGCGTCGACCGGTTCGCTCCGCTTTCGCGACCGTGCGCGACCAGCTCCTCGAACAGCACCTCGCCGCGCTGGAGATCCAGCACCCAGAGCCGCGGCGAGGTCGACGGCCGCGAGTAGTCGATCACGGTGAGCGTGTCGCCGGCTTCGAGAAGCTGCTTGCGCCGGGCGCACGAAGCGGCGCGCAGCGCGAGCGCAAGCACGTCGGGATCGAGCGAGGACGCGGGCGCGGCGACCTTCGCAGACGCGCTCGAATCCGAGGCGCTTCCGCCCGCAGGCGTGACGAGCATCACCAGCAGCGCTGCGGCAACCACGCGCAGCCCGTACGCGCAGCGCTGTCGTGCTGTGGATCGCATACGACCTCTCCCGGAGTCCGCGGCGGCGCGCCCGGCCGGAGCTTCCGGGACCCATCGCGCATCGTCAAGCTCGCGCTCCGGCTTGATCGAGCTTCTCGTGAAGCCAACGCGGCATTTGCAACGTACTCTAGTGTGCGGCTCGACGCGCAAAGGCGCGCCGGGCCACGATCCACCAATGGAGGCAACATGAAGCGATCGATGTTGGGAATCCTGGCGGCCGGAGCCGTCGCAAGCATGATCGGCTCGACGGCCCTCGCGGAAGACAAGGCCGCCGCGGGCAGCGGCGACGCCAAGGCCTGCTACCGCACGACCTGCGGCAAGAGCGTGAAGGGCCACGAGGGCAAGTGCGGCGGCACCCAGGTCGACGGCGTCGGCGAAGAGAAGGCGTGCACCGACGCCGGCGGCGCGTGGACGACGGCGGCCGACGCCAAGAAGTACGAGGACTAGGATCGGCTTCGTGCGGCCACGAGCTCGGCGAC
>JBBDXF010000007.1:4316-8163 GCA_040902485.1 Myxococcota bacterium
CCGGGGGGGGGGGGGGGGCCGTCGCGTCCATGGCGAATCCCCTCTTCGGCGCGGGCTTCCGCACGCCCCACTTCGAAGCGATCGCGCGCGAGCCGCGCGCGCTCGATTGGTTCGAGGTGGTGTCGGAGAACTTCATCGCGCTCGGCGGTCCGCGGCGCGCGATGCTCGAGCGTCTGCGCGCCGCGCATCCGATCGCGCTGCATGGCGTGAGCCTGTCGATCGCCGGCAGCGATCCGCTCGACGACGCGTACCTGTGGGGCCTGCGCGCGCTCGCGGAGCAGGTCGAGCCGATGTTCGTGAGCGATCACCTGTGCTGGACCACGCTCGGCGGACACCAGTCGCACGATCTCCTGCCGGTCGCGCTCACCCCGCAGGTGCTCGAGCACGTGGTCGCGCGCCTGGCGCATGTCCAGGAAGCCCTCGGCCGCCGCATCCTGCTCGAGAACGCCAGCGGCTACGTCGCGTTCCGGAGCGACGAGCTCGACGAGGCGGAGCTCTTCCGCGAGCTGTGCCGGCGCAGCGGCTGCGGGATGCTGCTCGACGTCAACAACCTGTACGTGAACGCGCAGAATCTCGGCATCGATCCGCAGCGCTACCTCGCGACCCTGGCGCGCGAGAGCGTCGGCTACATGCACCTGGCCGGACACGCGGTGCTGCCGGACGTGCGGATCGACACGCACGGCGCCGAGGTGCCCTCGCCGGTCTGGGCGCTCTTCGACGACGCCGCGCGCCGCTTCCCCGCGGCGCACGTGATCATCGAGCGCGACGAGAACCTGCCGGAGTTCGAGGAGCTGCGTGCGGAAGTGGAGCTCGCGCGGGCGCGGCACGCGCGGGCGGTCGAGAGCACGCAGCCGCTGCCGGTGGTCGAAGCGCCGCGCGTCGTTCGATCGCAGACCGCGGACTCGCCCGAGTGGAGCACGTTGCAGTCCGAGTTCTGGAAGCGCTCGATCGAGCGCGCGAGTGAAGGCGGCGAAGCGCTCGTCGCCGGCGACCGCCCCGTCTCGGCGGCGCGCGGCCTGCGCGTGTACGCCGACGCGTACGCCTCGAACCTGCCGCGCGCGCTCGAAGTGAACTTCTCCGCGCTCGCGCGCGTGCTCGACGCGAGCGACTTCGCGGCGCTCGCCGCCTCGTACCTGCGCGCGCACCCGCCGCGCGGCCACGACTTCCGGGGTCTCGGCGCGCGGCTCGCGGAGTTCGTGCGCGGCTTTGGGTTCGCGCGCGACTACGGCATCGACCCGAGCGTGTTCGCCGATCTCGTCGCGCTCGAGCAGGCCCAGCTCGAGGTGCAGGACGAGCTCGACGAGGCCGAGTCGCTCGCACCCGAGTCGCTCGCTGCGCTCGCGCCGGAGCAGTGGGACTCCGCGCGCTTCGTCTTCGTGCGCGCGCTGCGCGTCGTGCGCGCGAGCCACGACGTGCTGCCGGTCGTCGAGGCGGTGGCGAAGTCCGAGACCCCGGCGCGGCCCAAGGCCTCGCCCACGTCCTATCGGGTGTTTCGCAGCGACGGGCGCCTGCGCAGCGAACGGATCAGCGAGCGCGAAGCCGACCTCGCCGAGCGCTTGCTCGCCGGCGCGAGCTTCGGCGAAGCCTGCGAAGCGGCACACGCGCGAAGCACTGCGGATCTCCCCGAGCTCGCCGTCGAAGCCGCGAGACTTCTCGCCGGTTCGTGTCGAAGCGGCCTGGTCCTGCGCGTCTCGTAGTCGCGGACGCGCCAGCGCCGAGGCCGCGGCGCAGCGTGGTGGCGTGTCTGGCGAATCCGTGTACGGTCACGTAGTCATCGTCGCCAGGAGAGCTTTCGAAGATGACTGAGCTCCCGCGCACCGAGGCGTTGTATCTCGACCTGATGAAGAAATGTCTCACGCGCTCGATCTTTCCCGAGAGGTGGCGCCCGTATCGCCCGAAGCCGAAGCGGCGCTTGCGGGGAGCGTTGGTGGCGGCGCTTCAGCGCGTGCTCGCTCACGAGGATCTCGAGCTGGTGCGCCGCGCTCGTGTCGATCCGGCGGCGCGTGCATCCGGTGCGTATCGCCACCCCGATTGCGAGACGATGCTCGGCCTGCAACGGCTCGGCAACCTCGAGCGCTGCGTCATCGATGTCCTCCGGTGGAAGGTGCCCGGAGATCTGATCGAAACCGGCGTATGGCGCGGCGGCGCGGTCATCTTCATGCGCGCGATACTCGCGGCGTATGGGGCATCGGATCGCACCGTGTGGGTCGCCGACTCGTTCCGGGGCTTGCCTCCACCCGATCCGGCGAAGTACCCCGCCGATCTCGGAGACTTGCACTACACCAAGCAGCAGCTGGCGATCCCGATCGAGGAGGTGAAGCGGAACTTCGAACGCTACGGGCTGCTCGACGACCAGGTCCGATTTCTCGCCGGCTGGTTCAGCGACACGCTGCCCACCGCGCCGATCGACCGGCTCGCCATCGTGCGCCTCGACGGCGACATGTACTCCTCCACGATCGATGCGCTACGTCCGCTGTATCCGCGCCTGAGTCCGGGCGGCTACTTGATCGTCGACGACTTCGGTCTGGCCGGCTGCCGCGCGGCGGTCGAAGACTACCGCCGCGAGCACGGGATCTCTGAGAAGATCATCGCGATCGACTCGAGTGCGGCGTACTGGCAGAAGAGCCCGAGCTAGTGTCCGAGCGCTCAGTCGAGCGGCCAGCGCTCGGGCGCGAAGGTCTCGTCGATGCGCTGCGCGCGGCGCTTCAGGATCTCGCGCTGCTCGGGGTGCGTGAGGATGTAGAAGTCGCGGCGCTCGACCGCACGCACGACGCGGCGGGCGAGCTCGTCGGGCTGGATCGTGCCGCCGACGAGCGGCGGCGCGTCGCCGCCGGTCTGCGGAATGTCGGTGCCGTCCGGGTTGCGCAGCTCGCGCGGGCGCATGCGCAGCGAGTTCTCGTTGATCTTGGTCTCGACGACCATCGGGCACAGCACGGAGACGCCGATCTCGTGCGGCCGAAGCTCGCGAAGCAGCGACTCGGTGAGCCCGACCACGGCGAACTTCGACGCGCAGTACACGCCGAGCCAGCTCATGCCGGTGAGGCCCGCCATCGACGCGGTGTTGATCACGTGACCGCCCTGCCTTTGGGCAATCAGCCGGGGCACGAACGCCTGCAGGCCGTACACGACCCCCCAGAAGTTCACGTTCATGGTGAATTCCCAGTCCTTCTGGGTCGAGCTCGCGATCGGTCCGAAGGTCGCGATGCCGGCGTTGTTGCACACGATGTGCGCGGCGCCGAAGCGCTCGAGCGTGGCCTCGGCCAGGGCTTCGACGCTCTCGCGCCGGGTCACGTCGGTCGGCACGCCGAGCACCTGCGCGCCGCTCGCCTCGAGGTGCTTGGTGACCACCGCGAGATTCGCCGCGTCGAGATCCGCGAGCACGATCTTCGCGCCGCGGGCCGCGAACGCGCGCGCCATGGCCGAGCCGATCCCGCCCGCGCCGCCCGTCACCACCGCCACTCGATCCTTGAAGGGGTCCATGGCCGCGATCATACCAAGGGCATTCGACTCGGCCGTGCCGAGCTTGGTATCCTCGAAACATGACCACCGAGAAGCTCGCCTTCGATCCCGACGCCCTGCGCGCGAAGTACCGCGCCGAACGCGACAAGCGCCTGCGCGCGGACGGCAACGAGCAGTACGTGGAGGTGAAGGGCGAGTTCCGCCACTTCATCGAGGACCCGTACGTCGAGCCGGGCTTCACGCGCGCGCCGCTCCACGACGAGGTCTGTGTGGTGGTGATCGGCGGCGGCTTCGGCGGCCTGCTCGCCGGCGCGCGGCTGCGCGAGGCCGGCGTCGACGACGTGCGCATCATCGAGAAGGGCGGCGACTTCGGCGGCACCTGGTACTG
>JBBDXF010000008.1:0-47303 GCA_040902485.1 Myxococcota bacterium
AATCGTCCCCACGTTCACGTGAGGCTTCGTTCGCTCGAACTTCTCCTTGGACATGTCTGCTCGTCTTTCCTTCTCAAGCCCGTGTGCGTTTCACTTTTCTGTGGAGCCCATGGGCGGAGTCGAACCGCCTACCTCGTCCTTACCAAGGACGCGCTCTAACCATCTGAGCTACATGGGCACCCGGAAGTCCCCGTGCCTGGCCCGCCTGGAGCGGGAAACGGGACTCGAACCCGCGACCCCAAGCTTGGAAGGCTTGTGCTCTAGCCAACTGAGCTATTCCCGCCCGAAACCTTTCTGTGTACGCCTCCGCGCGATCCATTCGAACCGTTCTGCGTGGTGGAGAGGGGAGGATTCGAACCTCCGAAGGCTAATGCCAACGGGTTTACAGCCCGTCCCAGTTGACCGCTTTGGTACCTCTCCCGGAGAAATTCCGGGCCGCTCGATTCAGCGCGTCCGCGCGCGCAAAAAGCCCGGACACGCCGAGCACCCCCGTTCACTCGCGTCGCCGGGAAGACGTCTCTATTTTGTGTTGCTCGAACTCTCGCCCAGACAATCCGTCGGTTCGGTCCACGTCCCTCGGGACTCCGGCGCGGCGCGCACGGAGCTGGCGAGGGGACTCGAACCTCCAACCTGCTGATTACAAATCAGCTGCTCTACCGATTGAGCTACGCCAGCGCAAGCGGCGACTGTATCACGAGATTTCGTTCGTGCCACCGGGCACCTGCGAGCCTTCGTGCGCTCGAAAGCGCGCTCCCGGTTTCGCGCTGGCTTCGCCCGCCCTTCGGGCCTCGGAGGTGCGCAGCAGGAGGTAGGCGGCGGCGGCCGCGACCCCGAGCGAGGGGGTTTGGCCGGGCAGCGGAATGCCGACCGAGACGCTGGCCCGACGCATGACCCCCGGCCGCACCCCCCGGTCCTCGCTCCCGAACACCCAGATCAGGTCGCCGCGGAGCAGTGGGTCCGGCAGGCGCCCGATCGGGTCGCCCCCGATGTCCGCGACCAGCACGGTGACCCCCAGCTCGGAGGCCAGGTCGAGCGCCCGGACCAGGTTCGGGATCCGCCCTACCCGCAGATGCTCGAGCGCCCCGGCGCTGGTCCGCAGCGCGCCGGCCGCAATCGGCGGCGCGTTGCGGTGCTCGAGTACCAGACCCGTTGCGCCGGCGGCCTCGGCCGTGCGAGCGATGCTGCCCAGGTTGCCGACGTCGGTCACGCGGTCGAGCGCCACCAGGAAGCGCGGCGATTCGCCAGCCAGCAGCGCCTCGAACTCCTCCTCCGGATAGGGATCCGCGAACGCGCGGACACCCTCTTCGGGCTTCCCGGTGCGAACGCGTATGCCGCTGTCCGCGAGCAGCGACTCGAGCTCGCGCCGCGCCGGGCTTCCGTCACCATCGGGAAGGAAGACCTCGTGGAGCTTGCGACGGCCGGCGCGCAGCGCCTCGATCACTGGCCGCGTTCCCTCGATCACGGCTAGCTTCGTCGCGGGTCGGCTCATGTCCAAACTCTACTCCGCCGCGCGCCCGGGGCGCGCTTCTCGAGGTCGTCGGTCGTGCACGCACCCGTACACCGCATCCCGATGCCGAGCGGTCGGCCGCCTTGGACGCTGCTCACCGCACTTCCGCAGGGCGGCTCTCCCCATCTACTGGACGCGCTCGGTGCGGGTGGCTGGGGCGCCGGGCCCGGAGGCGACGGTCCGGGCTCGGGGCTGCTGGCGCTCGAGCCCGAGATCGTCTTCTCGGGCGGCCTGACGGCGCTCCACGAGGCGCGTACCTGGCTCGAGGCTCATCGCGCCGAGGCGAAGCACGGCACGGTGGTGCTCGGCTCACTCGACTACGAGCTCGGCCTCGAGCTCGGCGACGGGCGGGTTCCCCGACGATCCGGCGAGGCGTTGCCGCCGGTCCGGCTCGCCGGGTTCCGCGCGCTGTATCGCTACGACGCTCGCAGCGGTGCGGCCGAGCTGATCGGCAGCTCGCGCGAGGCCGTCGAGCGGCTCGCGGCTCGACTCTCCGGCGCGGGCTCGCGGCCGGCGCGCCGCTGCACGCCCCTGCCCCGACCGGAAGCGCACAGCTCCGACGCGGACTATGCGCGCGCGGTCGAGCGCGTGAAGGCCTACATCCGGGCGGGCGACGTGTACCAGGTCAACCTTTCGCGCAGGCTCGAGGCGCGCGCGCCGGCCGCCGCCGATCTCCGCCCGCTCTACGCCGCCCTGGCCACGCGCGCGGGCGCCCCGTTCTCCGCCTATCTGGAGACGGCGGAGCGCACGGTGCTGTCCGCCTCGCCCGAGTGCTTCCTGCGCGTCGCCGGCCGCCGCGTCGAGACTTGCCCGATCAAGGGCACGCGGCCGCGCGGCGACACGCCCGAGGCGGACGCGAGCCTGCGCAAGGAGCTCGAGAGCTCCGTGAAGGACCGCGCCGAGCACGTGATGATCGTGGACCTCGAGCGCAACGACCTCGGCCGGGTGTGCGAGACGGGCAGCGTGCGCGTCACGCGCCTGTGCGAGCCGCGCGCGTTCAGCGACGTACACCACCTCGTGTCGCGCGTGGAGGGCCGGTTGCTCGATCCCGCGGACTGGCCCGGGTTGATCGCTGCGACCTTTCCCGGCGGCTCGATCACCGGGGCGCCGAAGCTCCGGGCGATGCAGATCATCGCCGAGCTGGAGGCGATCGCGCGCGGCGTCTACACCGGCGCGATCGGGATGATCGACTCCACCGGCGACGTCGACCTCTCGATCGCGATCCGCACCGCGGTCGCGAGCGCGGGCCGGCTGCAGCTCCACCTCGGCGGCGGAATCGTCGCGGATTCCGAGGCCGACGCGGAGCTCCGCGAAACGCGCGACAAGGGGCGCGGGTTCGCGCGCAGCTGGGACTTCGCGGAGCGGGTCGACGCCCGCGAGTGACACCGAGGAGCGTCGCCGCGAGCGCGGTCGCCGTGCGGATCCGCGCCGGTATTTCGCCTAAAGAGCCCGAGACGCGGCTCCGATCAGCGAAACGAAGGCGCGGAGGAAGTCATGAAGGATTCGGAGGCGATTCGAGACGAGGCGGGGCTGCCCGCGATCGGCGTGGAATCGCCCTCGACCACCGCCAGCTGGCGCAGGATTCCGCTGCCGGCCGCTCGTGACGATCGGCAGCCGACGTCCCAGCCGCAGCGCCGCGCCGACGCGCGCACCGACGTCCGCCTGCAGGTCACGCTCAGCTCGATCGACGCCTCGCGCGATCGCACGACCGGTGAGCTCTATTTCGAGACCAGCAGCGACGAGCGCACGCAGAACCTCTCGCGACGCGGCATGTGCGTGCGCTGCGAGCGGCCGCCCGCAGTCGGAACGCGCGTGCTGCTGCAGCTTCGCGTGCCCGGAGAGGCGGCGGTCGACGTGATCGGCCAGGCGCGCTGGACGCGCATCGAGTTCGAGCCGGGCGAGCACGGCGCGCGCGCGGTCGCGCTCGTCGGCATCGAACTGCTGGGCGGCGCGCCGCGCGCCCTGGCACGCTACGACCGGGCTCTCGGCCGCCTCGAGACGCTCGACGATCCCTCCCGCTCCCCGGTTGCCACCGTCGGGGGCCACCGATAGCATGCGGCGAGATGCGCACGTCGAAACCACCGGGAATGTTTCGTTGGATCCGCGGCGTGCGGACCTTCGAGGTCGACCCGGAGCGACTGCGCGCGCGGCGCGTGCGCGCGATCATCGGCTCGATCCAGCGTGATCTCGAGGAAGGCGGACGCGCCTGCGTTCGCCAGATCATGAACGGCCCCGAGCTGTTCCGCCTCGAGCTCGAGCGCCCCGACTGGCGCTACCAGCGCACCACCATCCTCGACCGCGACACCCTGCGCTCCCTGCTCGAAGCCACGCCCGTCGAGGTGGTCCGAACCTCCATGCGGTTCCGCTAGGTCGCCTCCCTTCCGACGGACGTCGATTGCGCGACCGCGAAGCGCGCGGCCGCCCGCGCGCGTAGCCGCAAGCGGCGCAGCCGCGCGCAGCGAGCCGAAGGCGAGCGTAGTCAACAAGACCATTTGCCCGGAGCGGGGCTCGAACCCGCACGAGGCTCTCGCCTCAAAGGATTTTACGCGTGTCCGGAGATTTCCCTCCGGGGCGGACTATCTCTTCACCCCACGCGCCGCTCGCAGGCCGACGCACGGTGGGGTGCTGGGCGCTCTTCGGCGGGGATTATCGTTGGGGCTCACCCCGCTAGTCTCTGCACCTTCCGCGGAACCTGTGATCGCGTGGCCACTCTACCCACGCTCCCTTTGCCCTCCGCGGCTTGGCTCAGGATTGCCGTGCGCGCGAAGCCCGCGCGTTTAGGTTTCCCTGAGTTCACCCAGTTTCTTACCCGCGCGTCACCGCGCGGGAGACCCATCCTCGAGTCCCTCGTGTCTCCCTGTTCCACCATCCGGGCGCCAACAGCGTAGCGCGAATCCGGTCCTGACAACTGAGTGCGCGCGTCGAGCGATCGACCGTTGGATGGGCGCCGTCCGCGGCCGCCCGCGGCGGCGCCCGCAAGCGCCACAGGCGCGCGCAGCGAGCCGAAGGGCGAGCGAAGTCAATCGGACTGGAAGGCGCCGCCCGGACTCGAACCGGGGATGAAGGTTTTGCAGACCTCTGCCTTACCACTTGGCTACGGCGCCGAAGGACGAGGATCCTAGCTTAATCCGGGCGCGCGGAGCCGCTCGCCGCCCGCGCGTACGACGACCGCGCCGTCGTCGACGTCCACGGCCTCGAGCAGGTGCGCCTGCGCGGCGCGGGTGAAGCGCGCGGGAAAGCGACTCTTCACCGTGCAGCGCAGCACGTCGTCCGCGTCGACCGAGAGCGTGGCCGCCGCGAGTCGCTCGCGCGACCGATCCGAGAGCTCGATCTCGCCCGTGGCCGCGTCGTAGGCGGTCACGAAGAAGGCGGTGTCCTCGACGTCGAGCCAGCCGCGGAACACGCCGAGCTGGACGATGAAGGTCCGCTCCGCCTCGGCCCAGCGCACGCCGGCGAGGAACGCCTGGTGCAGGCGCGGGTGCGTGACGCGCACGCCCTGGTGCCAGAAGCTGCCGTCGCGGCGCAGGACCAGACCGATCGGCGCGAGCGGCGGCGGGCCGCTCAGATCGCCTCCCGGCTCACGCTCCCGTCCGCCGACGCGACGAACACGCCGCGGCAGTCGTAGCGATGCCAGTACACGATCCGCTGCTCGCCGTGCTCGAGCCGGTAGATCCACTTCTCGTTCCAGCGCACGCCGTTCTCTTCCCACGTCCGCGGATCGTTCACGCTGCCGGCGACCTCGTCGGGCACGCCGAACTTCTCGCGCACCGCGGAGTGGGTGAGCTCGCTATCGGTCACACTCGCCGCCGATCATGTTGATCATGTCGAAGGTCGGGACGATGTCAGCGAGCATTCCGCCCACTAGCATGTCGCGCATCGGTGCCACGTTCGCGAAGCTCGGCGGCCGACACCGAACCTTGTAGGGCTTGCCGGTGCCGTCGGAGACCACGTAGAAGCCGAGCTCGCCGTTGGGCGATTCGACGGCCGCGTAGGCCTCGCCCGCGGGCACGCGGATGCCCTCGGTCACGCCCTTGAACTGCTGGATCAGCTCCTCCATGCGGCCGAACACGCGGTCCTTGGCCGGCCAGCGCACGCGCGGATCGGCGACGTTGACCGGCTCGCCCACCGTCTTCTCGAGCACGGGCACGCACTGGCGGATGATGCGGATGCTCTCGTTGACCTCCTCCTGGCAGACCAGGAAGCGGTCGTAGTTGTCGCCGGTGGTGCCGATCGGCACGTCGAAGTCGATCTCCGCGTAGCTCAGGTACGGCTCGGCCTTGCGCAGATCGAGCGGTACGCCCGCCGCGCGCAAGAGCGGCCCGGTCACGCCGTACGAGATCAGCTTCTCGAGCGAGAGCATCCCGGTGTTGCGGAAGCGATCGACGAAGATGCGGTTCGAGGTCACCACCTTGTCGAAGTCGGCCAGCAGCTCCTCGATGCGCGCGAGCGAAGCCGCGAGCCGCTCGAGGAAGCCGGGCGTGACGTCGCGCTGCAGCCCGCCGATGCGCACGTAGTTCGAGGTGACGCGCGCGCCGCACAGCATCTCCTGGAGATCCCAGATCAGCTCGCGCGCCTCGATCCCGTACAGGAACGGCGTCATCGCGCCGAGCTCCAGGCACGCCGCGCCCAGCCGCGTCAGGTGGTCGCCGATGCGCGAGAGCTCGCCGGCCAGCGTACGCGCCCACTGCCCGCGGCGCGGCATCTCGCAGCCGAGCAGCTTCTCTACCGACATGCAGAAGGCCAGGTTCGCGAGGATCGCGGAGTTGTAGTTCAACCGATCGGTGTAGGGGATCGCCTGGTACCAGGTCCCGCTCTCGCACTCCTTCTCGAAGCCGCGGTGCAGGTAGCCGATCTGCACGTCCATCTCGACGATCTGCTCGCCGTCGATCTCGAGCATGATCTTGACGGTGCCGTGGGTCGCCGGGTGCGACGGACCCATCGAGATGAGCTGCGTATCGGTGTGCAGGTCGCCCTTCTGGCGGCGGGTCGGGATCGCGGCGGGCGCGGCCAAGCGCGTTCTCCTAGTTCCTGGGACCGACGAGCGGCTGGCGCCGCTCCTTCGGGTAGTCCTTGCGCAGCGGGTGACCCCTGAACTCGTCGTAGAGCAGGATCCGGCGCAGATCGGGGTGCTCGCGGAACACGATGCCGTACAGGTCGAAGACCTCGCGCTCGAGCCAGTTCGCCGCTTCCCAGAGCGCGCAGATCGAGTCGGCCTCGCACGGGCTCTCGGGCACCGCGGTCTTCACGCGCAGGCGCCGGAACAGCGCGGAGGGCGCGTCGTCGCGCGGCGTCGCGTCGATCGCGGCCAGGTGGTAGACGAGCTCGAAGCGCGGCTCGCGCCCCAGGTAGTCGACGGCGGTCAGGTCGAGCAGGAAGTTGAAAGCGAGCTCCGGGTCCTGCTTCAGGCGACGCAGGCACTCGCGCGCGCGAGCCAACGGCACGAGCACGGTCGCGTCCCCGCGGTGCGCGTGGCTGTCGAGCAGGTCGGCGCCGAGCAGCGCCCGGACGCGCGTGATCAGATCGTCGGCCGCGGCCGTCACGGGCGCGCGTAATCCTGGCGGATCAGGTCGAGCCGGCGCTGCACCTGCTCCTCCGTCCGCAGCAGATCCTTCATGTGGTAGAGCATCGGCTCGCGCTCGGTCGTGGCGAGCTCCACGTCGCGGCTCATCACGATCGCCTCCTCGGGGCAGGCCTCCTCGCACAGGCCGCAGAACATGCAGCGCGACATGTCGATGTCGAAGACCGCGGGGATGCGCTCGATCCGGTCGGAGGTCTCGGCGGGCAGGATCGTGATGCAGTCCGTCGGGCAGGCGAACTCGCACAGTCCGCAGGCGACACATTTCGGTTTCCCGCTCTCGAGCTGCACCAGCACGGGATGGCCGCGGAACGCGTCGGCGTAGTCGAGCCGCTGCTCCGGGTACTGCACCACGAACGTCGAGGGCTTGCCGCGCATGTAGCCCCAGAAGTTCCGGAAGAAGACGCGCGCCGTGACGTTCAGGCCCACGAAGATCGTCGGCAGGTACAAGCGCTCGGCCCAACCCAGGCGCTCGTTGCGCCGAACCCTCTTGACCCGTCCCGGCAAGTCGACCCCCGCGTCCGAAATCCCCAAGCGCGGCGGGATTATAGGATAGGAGGACCCGGATTCAACCGAGCGCCGCGGCGGCGAGTTTCTCGGCGCGGTAGGAGCTGCGCACGAGCGGACCCGAGAACACCTCGGCGAAGCCGAGCGCCCGCGCCGCTTCGGCCCAAGCCTCGAATTCCTCGGGTGTGACCCAGCGCGCGACCGGCAGATGCTCGGCGCTCGGCGCCAGGTACTGCCCGATCGTGAGCAGCCGGCAGCCGTGCGCGCGGATGTCGGCCAGGGTGGTGCGGATCTCGGCTCCGGTCTCGCCGAGCCCGAGCATCAGCCCCGTCTTGGTGGGGATCTCCGGCCGCAAGCGCGCGGCGTTCGCGAGCACCTCGAGCGAGCGCTCGTAGCGGCCGGCCTTGCGCACCGGCTTCTGCAGCCGTTCGACGGTCTCGAGGTTGTGGTTCAGCACGTCGGGCGAAGCGTCGAGCACCAGGCGCAGCGCCCCGAGCGAGCCCTTCAGGTCGGGGATCAGCACTTCCACCTTGCAGCCCGGCGCGTGCGCGCGGATCGATGCGACCGTGCGCGCGAAGTGCGCGGCGCCGCCGTCCTCGAGGTCGTCGCGCGCGACCGCGGTCACGACCGCGAAGCGCAGGCCCAGCCGAGCGACCGCGGCGCCGACGCGGTTCGGCTCGTCCGGATCGAGCGCATCGGGACGCCCGGTCTTCACGTCGCAGAAGCCGCAGGCGCGCGTGCACAGGTTCCCACCGATCATGAACGTGGCCGTGCCGTGCGACCAGCACTCGCCCAGGTTCGGGCAGGCCGCGGACTGGCACACGGTGTTGAGCCGCTCGTCGCGCACGAGCTGCAGCAGCCCCTCGAGCTCCGGCGTCTGCCGGTAGCGCACGCGCAGCCAGGCCGGGCGGTCGCGCCGCGGAGGTATCTCCACGGGGTCGCAGGTGCCTTCGATCTGCAGCAGCTCGCTCATCCGAACACCTTGCGCAGCGCGTCCTCGACGCAGTCCGTGACGACCGCGAAGTCGAGCTCTCGTCCCAGCACGCTCGCCATGCTCACCATCCGCACGCCGTCGAGCCCGCACGGCACGATCACGTCGAAGCGCGCGAGGTCGCAGCTCACGTTCAACGCGAAGCCGTGCAGTGTGAGCCAGCGCCGCACGCCGACGCCGATCGACGCGATCTTGCGGCGCTCGTCCAGCCACACGCCAGCGTATCCCTCGCGCCTTCGCGCGTCGATGCCGAAGCCGGCCAGCGCGCCGATCAGCGCGTCCTCGAGCGCGCGCAGGTAGCGGTGCACGTCGGCGCCATGGCGCTCGAGGTCGAGCAGCGGATAGCCGACCAACTGCCCGGGACCGTGCCAGGTCACGTCGCCGCCGCGGTTCACGCGGAACACGTCGTAGCCGAGCCGTCGCAGATCGGTGTCGTCCCTGAGCGTGTTGCCGTCCTTCGCGCCGCGGCCGTAGGTGATCACGTCCGGGTGCTCGAGCAACAGGATCGTCTCGGGCGCCTCGCCCGCGCCGATCCGCGCGCGCAGCTCCTCCTGGAGCTCGAGCGCCTGCGCGTACGGGACGCGGCCCAGTCGCCGGACCTCGAGCGCGCTAGCTGCCGAAGCCGTGTCCATCTTGCACGAGCTCGCGCGGCGCCTCGAGCAGGCGCTTGATCTCGGCCAGGAACTGCGCCGCGCGCACGCCGTCGAGCACGCGGTGGTCGACCGACAGGCCGAGTGTCGTCATCGAGCCGATCTCGATCCGGCCCGAGCGCACCACCGGCCGCTCCGCGATCGCCGACACGGCCAGGATCGAACTCTGCGGCGGCGTGATGATCGCGTAGAAGCGGTCGACGCCGAACATTCCGAGGTTGGAGATCGTGAACGTGCCGTCCGCATAGTCCGCCGGTTGCAGCTTGCGCATGCGCGCGCGCTGGATCAGCGAGTTCGCCTCCTCGGCGAGCTGCCAGACCGACTTGCCCTGGCAGTCCTTCACGGTCGGCGCGACCAGCTCGTCCTGCACGTCGACGGCGAGCCCGATGTTGATCGCGTCGAACATCGCGATGTCGTTCTCCTCCGCGCGGAAGGTCGCGTTCACCGACGGGAACTTCTCCAGCGCGAGCGCGCAAGCCTTGATCATCAGGTGCGTGTAGGTGAGGCGCACGCGCTTGTCGCCGGCGTCGCGGTTCGCCTGGTCGCGGACCTCGCGCAGCGCGTCGGTGGAGACGTCCATCTCGACGTAGAAGTGCGGCGCCTCGGCCTTGCTGCGCACCATGTTGCGGATCAGCGCCTTGCGCTTCTGCGAGAGCTGCAGCGCGCCGCGGAACAGGTGCGCCTCGCGCTGCTTGCCGACGGACTTCTCGCGCTTCCAGTGCTCGAGCAGATCGGACTTGGTGATGCGTCCGCCGGGGCCGCTGCCCTTCAGGCCCTCGAGATCCGTGCCCGCCTCGCTGGCCATGCGCAGCGCGAGCGGCGTCGCGCGCGTGCCGTCGGCCTCGGGCTCCTGCGCGGTCAGCTCGGCCAGATACGCCTCGAGATCCCCGACCACGATCGCGCCGCCGGGACCGGTGCCCGTGAGCTCGACGAGATCGATCGCCTTCTCTTCCGCCATGCGCCGGGCGCGCGGGGTCGCGCGCAGGCGGCCGTCGTCCTCGACCAGCGGCGCCTGCACGCGCGGGCCCGTGACGGGCGCGGGCATGTGGATCGCTGCGGGCGGCGCGCTGGGCGCGGCGGCAGGCGCGCGCGCCGGAGTCTTGGCCGCCTGCGGCGCGGCCGCGGGCGCGGAAGGCTTCGGCGCAGGTGCGGCGCTCGCGGCCTGCGGCTGCGCCGCCGGCTCCGCGGGCGCGACCGCGTCCTCGCTCTCGCCCGGCAGTCGCAGCACGGCGATCAAGGTTCCGACCGGCACGGTCGCGCCGGCCTCGACCACGATCTGCGCGACCACGCCCTCGGTGTAGGCCTCGAACTCCATGTCGGCCTTGTCGGTCTCGATCTCGGCGATCACCTCGCCGCGCTTCACCGAATCGCCGACGCGCTTGCGCCACGCGATCAGCCGCCCCTCCTCCATCGTGTCGGACAGCTTCGGCATGCGGATCTGCTTGGGCATCGCGTGTCTCCCGGTCCTCTCGGCTAGAGCGTGATCTTGAGCACCGCGTCGACGATGCGCTGGGCATCGGGGAGCGCGAGCTTCTCGAGGTTCGAGGCGTAGGGCGTCGGCACGTCCGCCGCGCCCACGCGCTGCACGGGCGCTTCGAGCTCGTAGAACAGCGCCTCGTGGATCTGCGAGGCGATCTCCGCGCCCACGCCCACGTTGCGCCAGCCCTCCTCGACCACCACCGCGCGGCGCGTGCGCAACACGGAACGCAGGATGGTGTCGCGATCGAGCGGGTCGAGCGTGCGCGGGTCGATCACCTCGGCTTCGATACCCTCGACCGCGAGCAGCTCCGCGGCGCGAAGCGCCTCGTGCACCATCTTGGACCAGGCCACGATCGTGACGTCGCGGCCCGGGCGCTTCACGTCGGCGACACCGAACGGGAGCAGGTACTCGCCGTCGGGCACCTCCCCCTTCATGTTGTAGAGCATCTCGTGCTCGATGAAGAGCACGGGGTCCTCGCTGCGGATGGCGGTCTTCAGCAGCCCCTTCAGGTCGTACGGCGTCGAGGGCAGGACGACGCGGATGCCGGGCGCGTTCACGAACCACGACTCGATCGAGTGCGAGTGCTGCGCGCCCTTCTGCGTGCCGCCGCCGGCGGCGGCGCGGATCACCAGCGGCAGCGTCACCTGGCCGCCGAACATGTACCGCGCTTTCGAGACGTGGTTGATGATCTGGTCCATCGCGACGATGCCGAAGTTCAGCGTCATCAGCTCCGCGACGGGACGCAGGCCGGTCATGGCCGCACCAAGCGCGACGCCGATGATGCCGGCCTCGGCGATCGGCGTGTCGCGCACGCGGCGCGCGCCGAACTCCGCCATCAAGCCCTCGGTAGCGCGGAACGTGCCGCCGACCAGACCCACGTCCTCGCCCAGCACGAACACGCGCGGGTCGCGCGTCATCTCCTCGGCGAGCGCCTGCGACACGGCTTCGTAGTAGCGGATCTCAGGCACGGGTGTCCTCCACGTACAGATCCTCGTACAGCGCCTCGGGCGCGGGTCGCGGGCTCGCCTCGGCAAACTGCATCGCGTCGGTCACGATCTCGTTCGCCTCGGCCTGGATCGCCTCCAGCCGCGCGGCGTCGACGATGCCCGCCTCGAGCATCGACTTGGCGAGGCGCGGGATCGGGTCGCGCTTCCTCCACAGCTCCGCTTCCGCGACGCTGCGGTACTTGCCCGCGTCGGTCATCGAGTGGCCCTGGTAGCGGTAGCAGCGCGCCTCGAGCAGGACCGGACCGCCGCCCTGGCGCGCGTAGCGGACCAGCTCTTCGCACTTCTCGCGCGTCGCGAGCACGTCCATGCCGTTCACCACGTGGCCGGGGATGCCGTAGCCCTGCGCCTTCTTGTGGATCTCGTTGAACGCCGACGACGTGCGCACGTCCGTGCCGATGCCGTAGAAGTTGTTCTCGCACACGAAGATCACGGGCAGGTTCCAGAGCTTCGCCATGTTCAGCGCTTCGTGGAACACGCCCTGATTGGAAGCGCCGTCGCCGAAGAAGTTCATCACCACCGCGTCGCGGTTCTGCATCTGCATCGAGAGCGCAGCGCCGACGCCGATCGGCAGGTTGCCACCGACGATCCCGTAGCCACCGAGGAAGTAGTTCTGCGCGTCGAAGAAATGCATCGACCCGCCCTTGCCCTTGCACACCCCCGTCGAGCGGCCGTACAGCTCGGCCATCAGCGAGCGCGCCGACGAGCCGCGCACCAGCGCGTGCGCGTGCACGCGGTAGGTGCCGATCGCGTAGTCGTCGTGGTTCAGCGCCGTGATCGCTCCGGTCGCGACGGCTTCCTGGCCGATGTACAGGTGCGTGAAGCCGCCGATGAAGCCGTCGGCGTAGGCTTCCGCGACGCCCTCCTCGAAGCGACGGACCAGCACCATCAGGCGGTACATGGTGATCTGGTCGGCGGCGGCGATCGTCATGCGCGACTCCTAGAGCTCGAACTCGGCGGCTTCGAGGTACTTTCCCACCCGGTACAGGAACCCGTTGCCCGTCACACCGTCGATGATGCGGTGGTCGTAGGACAGGGCCAGGTACATCATCGGATGGATCACGATCGTGTCCTCGCCCGCGGCGTCGACGACGATCGGGCGCTTCTTCACCTCGCCCATGCGCAGGATGCCGACCTGCGGCTGGTTGATCACCGCGAAGCCATACAGATTCCCCTCGCGGCCGGGATTGCTGAGCGTGAAGGTTCCGCCGGCCAGCTCGTCGGCGCTGATCTCGCGATCGCGCGCGCGCTTGGCCAGCGTGTTGATGGTCTCGGCGAGACCCACGAGCGACAGCCGGTCCGCGTTCTTCACCACCGGCACGAGCAGGCCGCGCTCGGTCTCGACCGCGACGCCGATGTGGATGCCGGCGCGCTCGACGATCGCGTCGCCGACCACCGCGGAGTTCATGCGCGGGAAGTCGCGCAGCGCACGCACCGTCGCCGCCACGGCGAACGGCAGGTAGGTCAGGCCGAAGCCGTGCGCGCGCTCGAAGTCCTTCTTCGCCCGGTCGCGCAGCTTCGCGAGCCTGGCGAGATCGACCTCGGCGACGGTGCCGACGTGCGGCGAGACCACCTTCGACACGACCATGTGCTCGGCGATGCGCCGGCGGATGGCGGTGAAGGGAATGACCTTGTCTTCGGGCGCGACGCGGTGCGTGGGCACGCGCAGGTTCGCGAGGAAGTTGCCGAGCGTGCCGGGCGCGGCTGCGCTCGCGCTCGCGACGGGAGCGGGTGCAGCCGGCGCGGCGGCCGACGCTTGCGCCGCCACCACGTCGGCCTTGGTCACGCGTCCGCTCACGCCGCTGCCGGGAATCGCGCCGACGTCGAGACCGCGCTCCTCGGCCATGCGCCGCGCGACCGGAGACACGCGCGTCGACTCCTGCGCGGCCTTCGTGGCGATGGTCGGCGCCGGCTTCGCGGCTGCGGCGGCGGGCGCGGCCGCCGGCGCCTTCGCGGCGACCGGCGCATCGACGCGCGCGGCGCCGCCCGCGGCGTCGAGCGTCGCGAGCTCCGCGCCCACGGGCACGGTCGTGCCCTGCGCGACCAGGAGCTTGGTGACCACGCCGGCCTCGGGCGCGACGACCTCGGCGTCGACCTTCTCGGTCGTGATCTCGCACAGCACCTGATCCTTGGCCACGCGCTCGCCCTCGCTCACGAGCCAGCGCTCGACGGTCCCTTCGACCACGCTCTCGCCCATCTGCGGCATCGTGACGGCAATCGACATGCGCGCTTTCTCTCCACGTCGCGGCTCAGAAGTCGAGCGCGCGATCCTCCGCGGCGAGCGCCGCCTGCATCACCATCTCGCCCAGCGTCGGGTGCGCGTGGCAGGTCTCGCCGACCTCGCGAACCGTCGACTCGAGCGTCATCGCGAGCGCGACCTCGTTGATCAGCTCGGTCGCGCCGTACCCGATCATCTGGCAGCCCAGGATCTCGCCGTACTTCGCGTCGGAGACGAGCTTCACGAAGCCCTCCGTGTGGCCCGTGCCGACGGCCTTGCCCGAGGCGACGAACGGCGCCTTGCCCACCTTCACGTCGTGGCCGGCCGCGCGCGCCTCGGCTTCGGAGAGACCGATGCTCGCGACCTGCGGCTGGCAGTAGATGCAGGCGGGGATCTTCCTCGGGTCGATCCCGTGCTTGCGCTGACCGGCGATGATCTCGACCGCGGCCACGCCCTCGTGCGACGCCTTGTGCGCGAGCAGCGGCGGTCCGCTGCAGTCGCCGATCGCATACACACCCTCGGCGCTGGTGCGGTAGCTCGAGTCGACCTTGATGAAGCCGCGCTCGAGCGCGACCGAGCGCGACTCGAGGCCGAGATCGTCGACCAGCGCGCGGCGGCCGACCGCGATCAGCACCTGATCCGCGCGCAGCACGTCGTCGCCCTTTTCGCCCGTGACGCCGACCGCCACGCCGCTCGAGCTCACCTCGAGCGCCTTGTACGCGGTGTTCGTCAGCACCTTCATGCCCGCGCGCGAGAACGAGCTCGCAAGCGCGCGCGCGACTTCGGCGTCGAAGCCGGGCAGCAGCTGCTCCTTCATCTCGACCACGGTCACCTTGGTACCGTAGGCGTTGTAGGCGTAGGCGAACTCGAGCCCGACGGCGCCGCCGCCGATCACGATCAGCGACTCCGGCCGCTCGCGCGACTCGAGCGCTTCCCGGCTGGTGAGCACGCGCTTGCCGTCGACGGCGAGGCCGGGGAACACGAACTCCGTCGAGCCGGTGGCGAGGATGACGTTGCGCGCCTCGAGCGCCTCCTCCGCCCCGTCGCGCGTGACGATCACCTCGCGCCCGCGCGCGAGCCGCCCGCGGCCCGCGACGACCTCGATCTTGTTCTTCTTCATCAGGCTGCGCACGCCGCGCGCGAGCCGGTCGGCCACCTTGCGGCTGGCGTCGATCACCGCGCCGTAGTCCGCGGCGAGCTTCTCGACCACCAGACCCGGCACGCCGTGCTTCACCGCTTCGAACAGCTCAGCCGACGACAGGATCGCCTTGGTGGGAATGCAGCCCCAGTTCAGACACACGCCGCCGAGGTTCGACTCCTCCTCGACGATCGCGACGTGCATGCCGACCTGCGCCGCGCGAATCGCGGCGACATAGCCGCCAGGTCCCGAACCGATCACCACCAGATCGAACGCTTTCATTCTCGCCCCGTCTGTTGCGCGCGATCCTTCGCGCGAGTCGTTGCGCGCGATCCCTCGCGCGAGTCGTTGCGCGCGAAGCCTTGCGCGAGCCTGTGCGGATTCGTCCGGTCGGCCGCGGCTTCTTCCCCCCTCTTCGTGAGTTTCTGCCTCTTCCTTGAGCGGCAGATGGGGCCGGGAACGCGCGTCAGGCGACCGGTTTTTCGATGATCGGCAGGATCAGGTCGCTGGTCTCCTTGTGGTGGGGCACGCTCCATCCGGGTGTGCGCTGCACCCTGTCCTGCAGCTTGATCAGGCCGTCGAGCACGGCCTCCGGCCGCGGCGGACAGCCGGGTATGTAGATGTCGACCGGCACGATCGTGTCGATGCCCTGGACCGTCGAGTAGTTGTTGTACGGCCCGCCCGAGCAGGTGCAGGCCCCGAAGGCCACGACCCACTTGGGCTCCGCCATCTGATCGTAGACCTTCTTCAGGATCGGGGCCTGACGGTGGCTGATCGTGCCGACCACCATCAACAGGTCCGCCTGGCGCGGCGAGAAGCGCGGCAGCGCGGCGCCGAAGCGGTCCAGGTCGTAGCGCGGACCGGCCGCGGACATGAACTCCATGCCGCAGCACGCGGTCACGAACGGATACAGGAAGAACGAGTACTTCCGGCCCCAATTCACGACCGCGTCGACCGTCGTCGTGAGGAAGGAATCCTGACCCTGTCGCAAGATCTCGCGCTTCTCGACCATTGCTTCCCAATATACCGCCTAAGTTATGCTGTGCCCGTGCGCCGTATCGCAGCCTGGCTCGTCCACCTGTACACCGCGTCGTCGGCCGTGCTCGGTGTGTGGGGCGTGGTCGCCTGCTTCCAGGGCCACTTCCGGCTGGCCATGTACCTGATGATGCTGACCATGGTGATCGACTCGACCGACGGCGCGCTCGCCCGCGCGGTCGACGTGAAAAAGCTGATCCCGTGGTTCGACGGCCGCCGGCTCGACGACATCTGCGACTACTTCACCTACGTGCTGCTGCCGGCCTGCTTCCTGATCGCGGCCGGGATGCTGCCGCACGCGGCCTGGGTCGCCGCGCCCGTGCTCGCGTCGGCCTACGGCTTCAGCCAGGACAAGGCCAAGACCGACGACTATTTCTTCCTCGGCTGGCCCTCGTACTGGAACGTGGCCGTCATGTACCTGTACCTGATGCAGTCGTCCCCGTACGTCGTGCTGGCCTGGGTGCTCGGGCTCTCGGCCGCGATCTTCGTGCCCATGAAGTACATCTACCCGAGCCGCACGCGCGTGCTGCGGCCGCTCTCGCTCGCGGTGCTGGCGGCCTGGGTGCTGTTGTTCTCGTGGCTCGCCGTGCGGCCCGAGCCCGCCGCGCTCTGGATCTGGATCACGCTCGCGCTCGGGCCCGGCTACTACATCGCGCTCTCCGCGCTGCTGAACGTGCCGCGTATCCGCGCGGCGCTGGGCAGCGCCGAAGCGGCTGGCGCGCAGCCGCGATAAGCTAGGCCACGCATGGCCTTCGAGATCCTCCTGGCGAGCCCGCGCGGCTTCTGCGCCGGCGTCGACCGCGCGATCGAGATCGTCGAGCTGGCGCTCGAGGTCTACGGCAAGCCCGTGTACGTGCGCCACGAGATCGTGCACAACCGGCACGTGGTCGGGGATCTGCGCGCGCAGGGGGCGATCTTCACCGAGAACCTCGCGGAGATCCCCGAGGGGAGCCTGGTCATCTTCAGCGCGCACGGGATCGCGCCGGCGGTGCGCGCGGAGGCCGCCTCGCGCAAGCTGCGCGCGCTCGACGCCACCTGCCCGCTCGTGACCAAGGTCCACGTCGAGGCGCTGCGCTACGCGCGCGACGGGATCGAGATCGTGCTGGTCGGCCACCGTGGGCACGTCGAGGTCGAGGGCACGCTCGGCCACGCGCCCGGCCGCATGCACCTGGTCGAGACGCTCGACGACGTGGCGAAGCTCCAGGTGCGCGACCCGGACAAGCTCGCGGTGCTGACCCAGACCACGCTCTCGGTCGACGACACGCGCGAGATCGTCACGGCGCTGCGCGCGCGCTTCCCGAGCATCCGCCTGCCGGGCAAGGACGACATCTGCTACGCGACGCAGAACCGCCAGAACGCGGTGAAGGCGCTGACCGAGCGCTGCGATCTGGTGCTGGTGGTGGGCGCGACCAGCTCGAGCAACTCGAACCGCCTGGTCGAGGTCGCGGCCGCGCGCGGCGCGCGCGCGCAGCTCGTCGAGGACGCCGCGAGCATCGACCCCGCCTGGCTCGCGGACGTGACGTGCGTCGGTGTCACCGCCGGCGCCTCGACGCCGGAGTTCCTGGTGAAGGACGTGACCGAGCGCCTGCTCGCGCTCGGCGGCACGCGCGCGGAGTCGCTCGCGATCGTCGACGAGGGCGTGCGCTTCACGCTGCCGCCGGAGCTGAAGCGCGGCGCGCGCTCGGCCAACGCGAGCGAGTGAGCGCGCTACTCGAGTCGCTCGTGGCCGCGCTCGGCCGCGGCGAAGCACCGCCCGCCGCGCTCGACGCGCTCGGCGTCGCAGAGCCCGCGCTGACCGCGACCCGGCTGCAGGCGGTCGCCTGCCACGCCGATCTGGCGCCGACGCGCGCGCGCTGGCTGCCGGGGCTGCTGCTCTCCGCGCGACCCGGCTACGGGGCGCACGTGCTCGAGGAGCTCTGCGTTCGCTACCGCGACGCGCGCGGGCGCGCGCTCGACCTGGCGAAGCTGCCCGCGCTGCCGCGCCTGCTCGGCTCGAGCGACTTCCTCGCGCGGCTCTTGCTGCGCCACCCGCACTGGAGCGAGGAGCTCATCGGCGATCCACCCGGAGCACCGGAAGACTCGCCGATCGAGGCGGACTGGACCGCGATCCGGGTCGCGAAATACAAGGGGCTGCTGCGCATCGCCGCGCGCGACCTGGCCGGGCGGCCCTTCGAGGCGAGCCTCGCAGAGCTCTCATGGCTCGCGGATCGCTGCCTCACCGCCGCGCTCGAAGCCGCCTCGCGCGAGTGCGAATCGGTCCGGCCGGCGCTGTTCGCGCTCGGCAAGCTCGGCGGCGCGGAGCTGAACTTCTCCTCGGACGTCGACCTGCTCTTCATCTACGAGGTGGCATCGGAAGCGACCGAGACCGACCACCGGAGCTCGATCGCGCGGCTCGTCCAGACCTTCAAGAAACACTTGGAGGTTCCGAGCGAGGACGGCTTCGGCTATCGCGTCGATCTCGAGCTGCGTCCCGAAGGCCGCACCGGCGTGATCGCGAACCCGGTCGACGTGGCCCTCGGCTACTACGAGAGCTTCGGCGCGGAATGGGAGCGGCAGATGCTGATCCGACTGCGCTATCTGGCCGGGCCGCGCGCTCCCGCCGAGGCGTTCGAGCGCGGCATCCGGCCGTTCGTCTGGCGGCGCTCGGTGGGACCCGACGCGATCCGCGGCGTGCGCGCCATGAAGCGCCGGATCGAGGACGAGCGAGTCGAGGCCGGCCGCGATCTCGAGGCCGACCTGAAGGAGGGACCGGGCGGGATCCGCGACGTCGAGTTCCTGCTGCAGGCGTTCCAGCTCTTCTTCGGCGGGCGCGAACCGAGCCTGCGCACCGGCAACGTGCTCGCCGGGCTCGACGCGCTGAAGTCGCTCGCGCTGCTGCCCGCGCCGGTGATCGAAGGGCTGCGCGACGCCTACCTTTGGCTGCGCCGCGCGGAGCACTGCGTGCAGATGGTCGACGAGCGCCAGACCCAGACCTTCCCGCGCGAGGCGAGCGCGCAGCTCGGGCTCGCACGGCGCATGGGCTACGCGGAGCCGGACGGCCGGCTCGCGCGCGCCGCCCTGCTCGACGACTGGACGCGCGTGCGCACGGAGGTGCGCCGGCATTTCGAGAACCTGGTGCTCGAGAGCGCGAAGCCCGATGACCCTTGAAGTGAAACTCGAAGAAGCGCTGGGCGCGTCGCCGCTGCGCCCGCGGATCGCGAACGCGGCTGCGCCGCTGGTCGAGCGCCGCGCGCGCGACGCGGCCTGCGCGCGACTCGACGGACCGGCGCTCCTTGGACTCGCGCGCGCGATCGCGAGCGACGCGCAGTGGGGGCGCTATCTCGCGCACCGGCCGGAGCTGCTCGCGCGCATCGCGGACGCGAGCGCGGGCGCGCTGTACGCGCGCGCGAAGGCGCTGTCGGGTACCCCGCTTCCCGATCCGGCCGCGGGTCTCGAGGATTTCCTCGACGCCATGCGGCTGCTGCGGCGCGACGAGATGCTGTTCGCCGCCTGCCTGCAGCTCGGGGGTCTCGCGACCTTCGACGAGGTCTCCGAGTTCCTCTCGATCGTGGCCGAGACCTGCGCGCGCGACGCGCTGCTCGCGGCCGAGGGCCGGCGCTCCGGCGCCGGCGAGTCCGAGCTCGCGGTGCTCGGCATGGGCAAGCTGGCGGGCCGCGAGTTCACCTACCACTCCGATCTCGACGTGATCTTCCTGTACCGCGACGAGCTGCCCGACGCGCTCCAGCCCTCGCGCGTCGCGCAGCGCTGGATCAGCTACGTGTCGACCATGACGGGTGCGGGCTACGCATACCAGGTGGACTCACGGCTGCGCCCCTCGGGCCAGCAGGGCTCGCTCGTCACCACGCACGAGGCGTTCTCGCGCTACCAGATCGAGCAGGCCGCGACCTGGGAGCATCTGGCGCTCATGCGCTCGCGCGCGATCGCGGGCGACCTCGAGCGCGCGCAGGCGACGCTCAGCGGTACACGCGAGCGGATCGTGCGCGAAGCGGCGAACCCGTGGCCCTACGTCTCGGACATGCGCGGGCGCGTGAACCAGGAGCGCGGCGTCGAGGACGCGAAGAAGGCGGCGCTGAAGGCCGGCCGCGGCGGCGTGATGGACGTCGAGTTCCTGGCCGCCGGCGCGCTGCTCGAGCGCGGGCTGCAGATCGACGGCGCGAGCCTGCCGGCGGTGCCCGCGATGCTGCGCGCGACGGGGGGCGGCGAGCGCCTCGAGGCGCTGCTCGCCGACTATGCGAGCTTGCGGCTCGTCGAGTCCTGCGCGCGCTGGCTCGCGGGCCGCGCGATCGAGACGCTGCCGCGCGTCGGCGAGAGCGCGGACCTGGTCGCGGATCTGGTCCGCCCCGGTCTGGACGCGAGCGCGCTCGCGGCGCAGGTCGACGCCGCGCGCACGCGCATCGCCGCCGCGTTCGAACGCGTCAGCGCGAAGGGCTCGATCGAGGCGCTGTCGGGCTAGTCTCCCGTCCCGGAAGCTCCGAAGCGGTTCTCGCACCCTAGGCGGCGCTCGCGGAGAGCAGCACCATCAGCGCGCCGATCAGCCCGCCGACGAGCAGCACGAGGTTGGCGAGGAAGCCGATTCCGAAGCCCGGCCCACGCTTCTCGGGATCCGCGACGTAGCCCCGCACGTAGACCACGCGACCGACGATGAACACCAGCCCGATCAACGCGCCCCAGACCGCGCTCACGTAGGTGCCGAACAGCCACAGCGAGGGCACGAAGATGATCAGCTGCTCGAGCGTGTTCTGGTGCACGCGAAAGGTGCGCTCGAACACCGGATGTCCGCTGGTCGCTGGCGCCTTGATCCCGTACTTTCCCCGCGCGCTCCCGACCAGGAACCCGATTCCCATGTACTCGAGCAAAGCGAGAGCGGTCACGATGGCGAGGTAAGGCATAGACTCCCTCCGAAGTCGGTCGACTTCAATGCGGCGATACTAGCGTGATTCGAGGCACTGCATGCGCGTATTGGTGACCGGGGGCGCGGGCTACGTGGGTGGATTCACGGCCCGACACCTCGCGGCGTCGGGTCACCAGGTCACGGTGATCGACGATCTCTCGGCCGGCCACCGGCCGGCCGCGCCCCCCGACTCGTTGGTCGTGTGCGGCATCGCGGAGCGCGCGCGCGTCGCGGCGCTGATCGCCGAGAAACGCATCGAGGCGGTGCTGCACTTCGCCGCCTTCAGCTCGGTCGCCGACTCGGTGCGCAAGCCCGCCGACTACTGGCGGAACAACGTGGCCGGCACGCTTTCCCTGCTCGAGGCCATGCGCGACGGCGGCGCGGAACGGATCGTGTTCTCGAGCACGGCGGCGGTGTTCGGCGAGACCGCACAGATGCCGCTCTCGGAGAGCGCTCCGCTCGCGCCCGAGAGTCCCTACGCGACCAGCAAGCTCGCGGCCGAGCGCATGCTCGCCGACTTCGCGCGCGGCTACGGGCTGCGCCACGTGTCGCTGCGCTACTTCAACGCCTCGGGCGCGCGCGCGGACGGTGCGCACGGCGAGCACCATGATCCCGAGACGCACCTGGTGCCGATCCTGCTGCAGGTGCTGCTCGGCCAGCGCGAGCGCGTGACGGTGTACGGGAACGATTTCGCCACGCCCGACGGCACCTGCATCCGCGACTACGTGCACGTCGACGATCTGGCCGACGCGCACACGCGCGCGCTCGACTGGACGGCTCGGGCCGCTCCCGGCCAAGGCGAGGCGATCAATCTGGGCACGGGCACGGGCCACTCCGTGCTCGAGGTGATCCGCGCCTGCGAGCGCGTGACGGGAATGCGACTCGCGCACGAAATCGGCGCGCGGCGTCCCGGCGACACGGCGCGGCTGGTCGCGGGGCTCGAGCGCGCGGAGCGCGTGCTCGGCTGGCGTCCGCGCACGGGCCTGGACGAGATCCTGGCCAGCGCCTGGGCCTGGCACCGCAGCCACCCGCGCGGCTACACGGATGGGTGACGCCGCGCCCGCGCGCGTCGCGCGCTGGGCCGACTCGCCCGCCGAGGTCGCCGCGTCGAGCGACGTGCTGTTCTCGATCGTCGGCTTTCCCGCCGACGTGCGCGAAGTCGTGCTCGGCCGCCAGGGCGTGCTGCGGCATCCGGCCCGATCGAAGCCGAGGCCCGTGCGTGCGGCGCCTTCGCGCTCGACGCGCCGGTCTCGGGCGGCGACGTCGGCGCGCGCGCGGCCACACTCTCGATCAGGGTCGGCGGCGACGCAGCGCGCGGGGCTCGATCCGCTGCGCGTGATCGCGTCGGTCGGCAGCGGTGCGGCGGCGTCGTGACCTGGCCTCGAGCTGGCCGAGCGGCTGTACCGCGAGGTCGCGGCGCTCGGCCACGGCCGGAGCGGTACGCAGCACGGGTCCTGGCGGTGGAGCGCCTGGCTCAGAGCGGCCCGAGCGACTTGTAGGCGCCGCGGAAGTAGACCAGCGGCGTGCGCTCGCTCTCGAACTCCGCGGCTTCGACCAGCGCGATGTAGACGATGTGATCGCCCGCATCGATCTCGTCGCGCACGTGGCAGTCGAGCGCCGAGAGCGCGCCGGGCAGGTGCGGGCAGCCGGTCGCGCCGGTCTTGCATGCGAGCCCGTCGAAGCGGATCGCCTCGCGCTGCTTGTCGGCAAAGAGGTTGGAGAGCGCGCTCTGATCGGTCGACAGCACGTTCACCGTGAAGGCGCGCGACTTCTGGATCAGCGTGTTGGTGTTCGAGCCCTTGTCCGCACACACCAGCACGAGCGGCGGCGACAGGCTCACCGACGAGAACGCCGACACCGTCATGCCGAGTCGCTCGTCGCCGAACTGCGAGGTCACGATCGTGACGCCGCTCGCCCAGCAGCCGAGCGTCTTCTTGAACGTCTCCGGATCGACCGGCATCGCGCCTCGCCTCACTTCACCGCGACGCTGCGCACGTCGCTGAACTTCACGCGCCCGGAGCTGCCGCCGAGGCCACCGATCGGACCCTTGCTGGTCGGTGTCTCGACCGCGCCGTTGGGCGACGAGAGCTCTGTGCCGTAGAGCAGCACGGCCACGAGCGGAACCTCGCCCGGCGACGCCGGAGCGCGCAGCTTCCACGCCACCTTCACGGTCGAGAACTTGCCTGCCAGCGGATCCGCGCGGATGCCGTCGACGTTCACGTAGGTCGTGCCCGGGCGCAGCGTCGGATTGCGGCCGTCGGTGAACTTGGTCTGCGGCTTGCCGTCGGGTCCGGTGACCACGGGCTTGGCGGTGACCTGCCAGCCGGCCGAGCTGGCGGGGCTCGCCTGCCAGCGCTGATTCGCGTCGACCAGCGCGATGCCCAGCACCGGCGCCGAGCCGCCGGTGACCTCGACCAGCACGTCGATCAGCTCGCCGGGCTTCGCGGTCGCGGGCGCGTTCAGCGTGATGCGCGTGGCCGCGTCGATCTTCTGGATGCCCGCGATCAGCTCCTGGCGCTGCGCCGCGCTGAGCCCGTTGTAGGGCGAGCCGTCGCCGGCGTTCTGGATCTTCGCGATGTGCTTGTTCGCCGCGAGCTCGGCGCTGACGCGCGCCGGCGGCGCGCCCACCAGCTGGTCCTCGGAGACCGACGAGTGACAGGATGCGCAGTACGGCGCGACGTCGGTCACGAAGCTCGGCGTGCCGCCAGGATAGGCGAGCGCACGCGAGGCCGGGCCCGCGAGGCTCGCGGTCGCGGCGACGACCCCCACGGCAGCGATCCGGAGGGCGACGATGGCGATGCGGCTCATGCCTCAGTACTCCTCATGGCAGTTTCGGCACACCGCGACCAGCGGCTCGCGCTCGAGGTAGTCAAGCGAGCTCTCTCGGCCGGTCGGATGCGCTTGGTGGCACTTTACACACTCGTACTCGAAGTCGGGCAGGTTGTGCACCTCGATCGCGTGGAACGCGTCGTCGCGCGCGGACTCGTAGCTCGCGTGGCACTGCGCGCAATCCTCGCTCCAGAGCGGGTGCTCCATGTCGGTCGGCTCCTCGAATCGGCCGAGCAGGTAGAGAAACGCGTCTCGCGCCGCGACCGTCTTGACGCGGAGCTTGTTGGGGAAGCTCGCGCCGCCGTGACAGTCGATGCAGCGGAACTCCGGCTTCGCCTGGTGGTGCGCGGCGACCAGACTCGTCGCGGGCGCGGCGAGGAAGTCCTCGAGCTTGGCGTCGTGGAGCGGCGTCGCCGCGTCGAGGTGGCAGCTGGCGCAGAACGCGTTCCGGCCCTCGAAGTGGTCGCTCACGAGCCAGCCCGCGGGCGCGGCCGCGAGCGCGGCGATCAGGGGGATCCAGATCCGGCTTCGCACGCGCGCGAAGGCTATCCCGCGCGCGGCGCTATTGCATCCGCACCAGCAGCAGGTCGGAGACGTTGGTCTCGGTCGGGCCGGTGCGGAACAGATCGCCCGTGGCTTCGAGCAGCGGATACACGTCGCTGCGCGCGAGCTGCGCCGCCAGATCGAGACCGTGTACGCGCACGCGCAGGAGCAGACCGGAATCGGCGAACGCGCCGGCGGCTTCGGTCGGTCCGTCGCTGCCGTCCGTGCCCGCGCACAGCGCGGTCCAGCCGGGCTCGCCGGCGAGCGCGAGGGCGAGCCGCAGCGCGAGCTCCTGCGCGCGCCCTCCCCGGCCGGAGCCGCGCACGCGGACTGTCGGCTCGCCGCCGGCCACGAGCAGGTCGATGCGCTCCGCGCGCGCGTGCCGGATCTCAGGCGCGAGGCGCTGCGCGAGCTCGACCACGTCGGCATCGAGCGCGCGCCCGAGCGAGCGCACGCGCAAGCCGCGCGCCTCGGCCGCGCGAACGGTTGCGGCGAGCGCGGCGTCGAGCGACGCGATCACCCGCCCGTCGCTTCGCGGCGCGCGCGGGTCGCCGGGCTCGAGCGTCTCGTCGAGCGCGCCTGCTGCGCCGCGCTCGAGGCGCGAGAGCACGGCGGGCGCGAGCTCGCCTTCGAGCCCATGCGCGCGTACGGCTTCGAGCGCATCCGCGAAGCGTGTCGGATCGGGGCTGGCCGGGCCGGAGCCGATGTCGGCAAGCGCGTCGCCCGGCACGTCGGAGACCGCGTACACACGCACGCGCCGCTCGCGCGCCGCGCGCAGCAGCCCGCCGCCCTTGAGCGACGACAGGTGCTTGCGCACCGCGTTCAGCGCGCCGATCGCGATGCTCGCGCGCAACAGGCTCTCCGTGGCCGCGCGCTTCTCGGCGAGCGTGAGCCCGGGCGCGGGCGCGCACCACAGCGACGACGCGCCGCCGGAGAGCAGCACGAGCAGCTCTTCATTCGTTGCGAGCGCGCCCGCGAGCGCGAGCGCCTCGCGGCCCGCTCGCTCGCTGCGCGCGTCGGGCAGCGGATGCGAGGCCTCGCGCACCTCGAGCCCCGGAATCGCGCGCGCGTGACCGTCCTTGGTCGTGACCACGCCGCGCGCCACGCGCGCGCCGAGCACGCTGCGCGCGGCTTCGGCCATCGCGCAGGCGGCCTTCCCCGAGGCCAGCAGCACGAATGGGCCGGGGCCTGGATCGTCCGCTGCGAGCACGCGCTCGAGCGCGCGTCCCGCGTGCACCTCCTCGCGCGCCGCGCGGTGCAGGTCCGCGAGCAGCGCGCGCGGGTTCACTCCTTTGCTAACGGCGCGAGCACGATCTCGATGCGGCGGTTGCGCGCGCGCCCTTCGGGAGCGTCGTTGCTCGCGATCGGGTGGAACTCCCCGAAGCCGCTCGCCTCGAGGCGCTCGGGCGCGACGCCGTTCGCGGCCAGGAAGCGCGCCACGGTCGCGGCTCGCCCGACCGAGAGCTCCCAATTGGACGGGAAGCGCGGCGTCGCGATCGGCCGGTCGTCCGTGTGACCCTCCACGCGCACGAGCCGGTCGCTGACCTTGGCGAGCTGGGTGGCGACCTTCGCGAGCACTTGCTTGCCGCGCGGCTTGATCTCGACGCTGCCCGAGTCGAACAGGATCTGGTCGAGCGCACGCACCTGCAGCCGGCCGCGCAGCTCCTCGATCTCGACCTCGCCCGCGCGCAGCTCCGATTCGAGCTGCTCGACCAGGCTCTGATAGGTGCCGGACATCTGCTGGATCTCGGCTTCCTTGGTCGTGCGCGCCTCGCGCTCGGCCGCCAGCGCTCGCCGGATCTCTTCGTTGCCGGCGCGCTCGGTCTCGATCTCGGCGATCAGGTCCATGCGCTCGAGATCGAGCGACTGCTTCTCGAGCAGGAGCTTCTCGCGCGTCTTGCTGAAGTCGAGCGCGCGCTGCTTGCACTGCACGAGCTCGAACGAGAGCGCGCGCTGGCGCGCGATCTCGGCCTGCTGACTCGCGCGCGTCGCGCACGCGCCGCTGGCCAGCGCGAGCGCCAGCACGAGCAGCACGCGCGCAGCCGGCCGCACGATCTGCATCCGACCGTGTCCGATTCTCAAACCCAGACGTCTCGCCCGAAAACGATCTGCAGCACTTGCTCGATCCTCTCCACCGGCTCGATCTTGAGATCCGAGATGCGATCCGGCGGAATCTCCGCCAGATCCTTCTCGTTCGCGGCGGGGATCAGCACGTGCGTGATGCCCGCGCGCTTCGCCGCGAGGATCTTCTCCTTGATCCCGCCCACCGGCAAGACCTTGCCGCGCAGCGTGATCTCTCCGGTCATCGCCAGATCCGGCGGAACCGGTCGGTCGAGCAGGAGGCTCGCGAGCGCCGTCACGATCGCGATGCCCGCGCTCGGTCCGTCCTTCGGCGTCGCGCCCGCGGGCACGTGGATGTGGATCGCGCTCTCCGGCCACAGCGCGGGATCGAGGCGCAGCTCCTTCGAGCTCGTGCGCACGAACGAGACCGCGGTCATGACCGACTCGCGCATCACGTCGCGCACGGAGCCGGTGATCTGCAGCTCGCCCTTTCCCTTCATGCGCGTGGCCTCGATGAACAGGATCTCGCCGCCGCCCTCCGTGACCGCGAGGCCGACGGAGACGCCGGGGATCTGCAGCCGGCCGGCGACCTCGGGCTCGAAGTGCGCGGGCCCGAGCAGACCGTGCAGGTCGGCCGTGTCGACGACCGCCGCGTGATCGAAGCCGGACTCGACGTAGCGGCGCGCGAGCTTGCGCGCGATCTTGCCCAGCTCGCGCTCCAGATTGCGCAGCCCCGCCTCGTGCGTGTAGTTGCGGATCACGGCGCGGATCGCGTCGTCGCTGACCTGCGGCGCGCGCTGCTCGAGCCCGTGCTGCGCGAGCTGGCGCGGCAGCAGGTGGCGGCGCGCGATCTCGAGCTTGTCCTCTTCCGTGTAGCCCGGCAGCTCGATCACCTCCATGCGATCGCGCAGCGCCGGCGGGATGTTGTCGAGCATGTTCGCGGTCGCGATGAACAGCACCTTCGACAGGTCGAAGGGCACTTCCAGGTAGTGGTCGCTGAAGGCGGAGTTCTGCTCCGGGTCGAGCACCTCGAGCAGCGCCGACGACGGATCGCCACGGAAGTCCGCGCCGAGCTTGTCGATCTCGTCCAGGATGAAGACCGGGTTGTTCGTGCCCACGCGCCGCAGCGTCTGCAGGATGCGTCCGGGCAGCGAGCTCACGTAGGTGCGGCGGTGGCCGCGGATCTCGGCCTCGTCGCGCACGCCGCCGAGCGAGAGCCGCGCGAACTTGCGCCCCACCGCGCGCGCGATCGAGCGGCCGAGCGACGTCTTGCCGGTGCCGGGCGGACCGACGAAGCACAGGATCGGACCGCGCAGATCGCGCTTGAGCTTGAGCACCGCGATGTACTCGAGGATGCGCTCCTTCACCTTCTCGATGTCGTAGTGGTCCTCGTCGAGGATCGTGCGGGCGCTCGCGATGTCGAGTGTGTCGTCGGTCGACTTCGACCAGGGCAGATCGGCGATCCACTCCAGGTAGCTGCGGATCGTGCCGGCCTCCATCGCGCCCGGCGGCTGCGCGGCGAGGCGACCGAGCTCGCGCTCGGCGACCTCCATCACGCTCTCGGGGACCTTGGCCTCCTCGATGCGCCGGCGCAGCTCCTCGACCTGCTCGCTGGGCGTCTCGCTCTCGCCGAGCTGGCGGCGGATCGCGCGTGCCTGCTCGCGCAGCACGTACTCGCGCTGGCTGCGCGTGAGCTCCTCCTGCACCTGCGAGCGGATCTCCTGCTCGAGCGAGCGCACCTCGGCCTCGCGTGCGAGATGTTCGGAGAGGCGCTCGAGCCGCGCCTGCACGTCGGGGAGCTCGAGCAGCTGCTGGCGGTCGGCGACCGCGAGCCCGAGGTTCGCGGCCACCACGTCGGCGAGCGCCGACGAATCGCTGAGCTGCGCGATCATCGCGCGCACCGGCTCGGACACGGTCTGCGAGCCCTCGGCGACGATCGCGAACTGGCGCGCGACGTTTCGGTGCAGCGCCTCGAGCTCGAGGTTCGCGACGTGCGTCTCCGCGAGCACCTTCACGTGCGCGCGCAGGTAGGGCTGGGTCTGCTCGTAGGCGCCGATCTCGACCCGGCGCACGCCCTGCACCCAGAGCCGCTGCGAGCCGTCTTCGCTCTTGGTCATGCGCAGGATGCGCACGGCCGTGCCGACCGAGTACAGGTGCTCGGGCGCCGGCTCGGCCACCTCGCCGTCGCGCGCGGCGACGGTGACGATCAGCCGGTCCGACGCGAGCGCGTCGTCGACCAGGCGCTTCGCGCGCTCGGTGGTCGCGGCCATCGGCGCGACGATCGTGGGAAACAGCACGGTGTTGCGCAGCGGCAGCACCGGCAGGATCTCGGGCAAGGGCTCTTCGAGCGTCGGCACAGCCGGCTGCTCGACCGACTCGTCGCTCTCGGTTGAAAGGAATTCGTCGCTGGTCATGTCGACCTCACCGGAATCACTCTCGACGCGGCGGGCTTGCGCGGAAGCTCGACCGTGAGCACGCCGTTCTCGAACCGTGCTGTGACGCCGTCCGCGTCGTAGGGGGTACGCATGCGCAGCACGCGCTCGAACGGACCTTGAGGGATCTCGATCAAGAGATGGCGCTGGCTCGGCTCGGCGCGGCCGAAGCTGCGCCGGCCGCAGATCTGCACGTACTCGCCGTCGACGACCACGCGCACCTCGTCGCTGGGCACGCCGGCGAGCTCGACGCGCAGCACGACGGCGCGCTCGGTCTCGTACACGTCCAGCGCCGGCCGCCACGCGTCGGCGCCGCCCGGCAGCCGCAGCGCGGAGACCAGCACTCGCTCGAACGCGCGGTCCATCTGCTCTTCGAGCTGCGCCAACTCGTGGGCGATCTTGCCGCGCTGGACGCGCATCAGCGCGCGGCCTCCGGCAGGCTCACTTCTCCTCCGTGAAGTCCGCGTCGACGACCTGGCCTTCGTCGCGTGCGCCGGGCTGCTCGGCGCCCTGCGCCGCATCCGCGTTGGCCTGGCCGGCCTCGGCCTTGTAGAGCGCTTCGGAGACCGCGTGCACCACGCGCTGCAGCTCTTCGAACCGGGTCTTCAGCTCGGCCACCGGCGCTTCCTCGTTCGCGAGCAGAGTCTTCGCTGCGGCGATCGCGGTCTCGAGCTCGTTCAGCTGCGCGACCTGGATCTTCTCCTTGTGCTCGCGCGCCTGCTTCTCGCCCTCGTAGACCAAGGCGTCGAGCGCGTTGCGCGCGTCGATGCGCTCGCGCCGCTGCTTGTCCTCGGACGCGTGCAGCTCGGCGTCGCGCATCATCTTGTCGATCGCGGCCTTGTCGAGACCGCTCGAGCCCTCGATGCGGATCGACTGCTGCTTCTTCGAAGCCTTGTCGAGCGCCGAGACGGACAGGATGCCGTTCGCGTCGATGTCGAAGCTGACCTCGACCTGCGGCACGCCGCGCGGCGCGGGCGGCAGCCCGTCGAGCACGAAGCGCCCGAGCGTGCGGTTGTCGGTCGCGAGCTCGCGCTCGCCCTGCAGCACGTGGATCTCCACTTGCGGCTGGTTGTCGCTGGCGGTCGAGAACACCTGGCTGCGCTTGGTGGGGATGGTGGTGTTGCGCTCCACGAGCTTGGTCATGACACCGCCCAGCGTCTCGATGCCGAGCGAGAGCGGCGTGACGTCGAGCAAGAGGACGTCCTTCACTTCGCCCGTGAGCACGCCGGCCTGGATCGCCGCGCCGATCGCGACCACCTCGTCGGGGTTCACGCCGCGGTGCGGCTCGCGCCCGAAGAAGGCCTTCACCAGCTCCTGCACCTTGGGGATGCGCGTCGAGCCGCCGACCAGCACGATCTCGTCGATCTCGCCGGGCGCGAGGCCCGCGTCCTTGCACACCTGGCGCACCGGATCGAGCGTGCGCTGGATCAGGTCGTCGACCAGCTGCTCGAACTTCGCGCGCGAGAGCCGCAGGTTCATGTGCTTCGGCCCGGAGGCGTCGGCGGTGACGTAGGGTAGATTGATCTCCGTCTCCGTGACCGTCGACAGCTCGATCTTGGCCTTCTCCGCGGCCTCCTTCAGGCGCTGCATCGCCATCGGATCCTTGCCGAGGTCGACGCCCTGATCCTTCTTGAACTCCTCGACCAGGTAGCGGATCACGCGGTCGTCGAAGTCGTCGCCGCCCAGGTGCGTATCGCCGTTGGTCGAGAGCACCTCGACGGTGTTGTCGCCGACCTCGAGCACGGAGATGTCGAACGTGCCGCCGCCCAGGTCGTAGACCGCGATCTTCTCGTCCTTCTTCTTGTCCAGCGAGTAGGCGAGCGACGCCGCGGTCGGCTCGTTCACCAGCCGCAGCACCTCCAGACCTGCGATCGTGCCGGCGTCCTTGGTCGCCTGCCGCTGCGCGTCGTTGAAGTACGCGGGCACGGTGATCACGGCTTGCGTGACCGGCTGACCGAGGTAGGCCTCGGCCGCGGCCTTCAGCTTCTGCAGGATCATCGCGCTGATCTCGGGCGGCGTGTACGACTTGCCGCCGGCCTCGACGGTGGCGAGGTCGTTCTTGCCCGACACGACGCGGTAGGGAACGAGCTTCATCTCGCTCGTCACCTCGTTCATGCGCCGGCCCATGAAGCGCTTGATCGAGTAGACCGTGTTCACGGGGTTGGTGATCGCCTGGCGGCGCGCGATCTGTCCGACCAGGCGCTGCCCGTCCTTGGTGAACGCCACCACGGACGGCGTGGTGCGGCCGCCCTCCTCGTTCGGGATCACCTTGGGCTCGCCGCCCTCCATGACCGCGACCACCGAGTTGGTCGTGCCCAGATCGATGCCAATCACTCGTCCCATGAACGCCGTCTCCCAGTTTCTGAAATCCGAAGTTGAATCGGGCACTTGCAACCCGAATTGGGAACGCCGCGCAAGCTAGGGCCTGACCCTTTCGTGTCAAGCAAAGTCAGCAGACCGGGTCAGGCGACGTCGAGGAACGGGAGCGGCCGGACGCGCACGATCAGCGCACGGCGCTCCTCGACGAAGCCCTGCGCGCCCCACCAGGTGCGGCCGAACACGCGCAGCACGATCTGGTTCTCGCCGTAGTGCAGACCGACCAGCGAGCCGGCGGCGCCGTTGCGCCCGAGTGTCAGCGCCGACGTGACGTCGCGGTCGTTCAACAGGCACTGGAAGGTCTCGACCGCCACGCGCGGACCCCCGACGAAGTCGACCAGCACCTCGACCGCGCCGAGTGGCGTCTCGAGGTCGTCGGGAGGGATCTGGACCTCCATCAATGGCGCACCGACGTACACCCAGCGCAGCGCCGCCTCGCGCAGCCGACCCGCGGGACCGTTGGCCGGCGCGAGCGCGACCCCCGCGGTGGCGAGGCCGAGCGCAAGCAGCGCGAATAGAGGGATCGACCGTCTCATCTACTGGCCAGGAATCCTACAGTCGTAGCCGCGCGGTTGCCGATCCATGAACCGTCGGCGCGGCTTTCGCGGCTCTGGCGACGGCGCGCGTATCCGCATAGACTCCGGCGGAATTTCTCGGGTTTTATCCACTTCGCGAGCACGGGCAGCGGGGGTACTGAGCGAGTGTTTCTGCGCTACGGCATGCGAGCCCTCCAGATCGCGCTCGGGATTGCGTGCCTGGCGGTCGTGTACGCCGGGCTCGCGCCCGTGCTGCGCGCGAGCGCCATCGAGGCCGCCGAGATTCCGCCGATCGAGGTCCCCGCTGCGCAGGACTCGAGCCTGGACCGCTACCGCGTGATCGGCGCGCGCAACCTGTTCCGCAGTCGCGAAACCGGACCCGTCGCCACGCCGGTCGACGAGGAGCTGAAGGAGAGCGCGCTGCGGCTCAAACTGTGCGGCACCTACGCGGCGATTCCGGCCGAGCGCTCGGTCGCCTGCATCGACGACCAGGGCACCCAGAAGCGCCGAGCCTTCCGTGTCGGACAGGAGGTCAGCCCGGGCGTGCGCCTGGTCGCGGTCGAGCGGCGCCGCGCGGTGATCGACAATCGCGGCTCGCGCGAGCAGCTCACCATGGAAGAGCTGCCGACTCTGGGCGGGGTCGCGCCGAGGGCCTCGGCCGCTCCGCGCGGTGCGCCCGCGCGCGCGGCGACCCGCGCCCCGCCGCGCATCTCCGAGCGGCTGCGCCAGCTGCGCGAGCGGCAAGCCCCCGATACGGCGGCGACACGCGCGGGGGCGGCCACCAAGCTGCAGACCGCCCTCGACGGCGCCCAGCTCGCGCCGGTGTACGACGAGGAGGGCGGCTTCGGGGGCGTTCGGCTGTCCGGGATCCGGCCCGAGGGCCCGTTCGTCGGCCTGCCCGAGGACACCGTTTGCTTCGAGGCGAACGGCGTCAAGCTGGACGGCGCGCAGGCGCTGCCGAACGCCCTGGTGTCGAACGCCGACGGCCAGCTGTGCCTGACCTGCCGCCAGCCCGATGGCTCGGTGACCACGCGATGCCTGTAGCGCTGCTACTCGCGCTGCTGCTGCTCGCGAGCGCGGGCAGCGCCCGGGCGCAGGACGCGCCGCCCGTGGGCGGCGAGATGGTCACGCTCGACTTCCAGGACGCCGAGATCACCGAGGTGATCGGCGTGATCGCGCAGGCCACGGGCAAGAACTTCCTGTACGACGACCGCGTGCGTGGCCGCGTCACCGTGATCTCGCCCGAGCCGGTGACCGCCGACGAGGCGTATCGCGTGTTCGAGTCGATCCTGCAGGTGAAGGGCTTCACGACCGTGCCCTCGCCCGGCGGAATCCTGAAGATCGTGCCGCTGCGCGACGCCAAGGAGAATCCGCTCGACACCGTGACCGGCGATCGGCCGCTCGAGAACCGCGACCTGTTCATCACGCGCTTGATCCCGCTGCGCTTCGTGAAGGCCGAGCAGATCAGCGAGACGATCAAGCCGCTCGTCTCCAAGGAAGCGAGCGTGATCTCGTACGCGCCGACCAACACGATGATCATCACCGACTCGGCGGCGAACATCCGCCGGCTGGTGAACATCATCGACCAGATCGACGTGTCGACCTACCAGGAGCAGATCAAGCTGATCCCGATCCGCTACGCCGACGCGGCCGCGCTGACCGCGCAGCTCGCCGAGATCTTCGGCGGCGAGGCGTCCTCCGGCGGCGCGGCGGCGGGCGCGGCCGGCGGGCGGATCCGGCGCGCGCGCGCGGCCGCGCAGCAGGCGCAGCAGCCGCAGCCGGGCATCCCGGGCGTCGAGACCGTGATCGGGGGCGGCGGCGAGCCGCGCTTCATTCCCGACGAGCGCACCAACGCGATCGTGGTGATCGCGAACAAGGCGGTGCTGCGCGAGGTGGAGCGGATCATCGATCTGCTCGACTACCAGCGCAAGGGCTCGGGACGCATTCATGTGTACCGGCTGCAGAACGCCGACGCGGAGGAGATCGCGCAGACGCTCTCGAGCCTGGCCAGCGGCTCGGGCGGCGGCGGCGCCCGGCCCGCGACCACGCGCACGAGCCTGTCCGGTGCCGCGGGTCAGGCCGGGGGCGCGTCGCTCGGCGGCTCGCTCGGCGGCGGCACGGTCGCGGACCTCGGCGACGGCGTACGCATCACCGCCGACACCCCCACCAACTCGCTGATCATCCAGGCCAGCGCCGAGGCGTTCTCGACGCTCTCGGAAGTAATCGAAGCGCTCGACATCCGCCGCCCGCAGGTGATGGTCGAGGCGCTGATCATGGAGGTCGACGTCGACGACTCGCAGAACCTCGGCACCGGTTGGCTAAACCGCAGAGACGTCGGAGATCCCGCCGTGCTCGGCATCGGAAGCTCGACCGGCGCGAGCCCGTCGATCGGCGACATCGTCGGCGGGCTCTCGACTCCGGGGCAGTTCACAACCGCGATCATCGCGGGGACGATCGACATCGTGACCGGTACGGATCCGAACGGGGTGCCGATCGTCTCTACCGTGCCCACGATCCAGGCCATCATCACTGCGGCGCAGAGCGACAGCGACACCAACATCATCTCGGCGCCGACCATCCTGACCGCCGACAACGAAGAGGCCGAGATCGTGGTCGGCCAGAACATCCCGGTGCCGACCTCCCGCCTGCAGGCGACCAGCACGACCACCGACCCGAACAATCCGTTCCAGACCTCGCAGAACATCGCGCGCGAGGACGTCGGCGTGACGCTGCGCGTGACGCCGCAGATCAGCGAGGGCGACACCGTGCGCCTCAACATCTTCCAGGAGATCAGCGAGGTGCAGTCGAACGACTCGACGCTCGGCCCCACCACCACCAACCGCAAGGTCGAGAACGTGGTGTACGTGCGCGACGGCGAGGCGGTGATGATCGGCGGCATCCTGGCGGAGGTGCAGGGCACGACCGAGACCAAGGTGCCGTGGCTCGGCGACATCCCGATCCTGGGCTGGGCCTTCAAGGGCACCAGCGACACGGTGCGCAAGACCAACCTCCTGGTCGTGCTCACGCCGCGCATCGTGCGCAGCCCCGAGGATCTCGAGCGCGTCACCGTCGAGGGACGCGAGCGCTTCCGCGACGCCTCGAGGGACCAGATGGCGCTCTCCGAGGAAGAGGAGGAGGAGCGCCGCGCCGCGCTCGAGTCCGGCATCCCGCTGCCACGCGACCCGAACCCGGTGCGCCGCGAGCTCGAGCGCCACGACCAGAAGTACCCCGTCGAGCAGCTGCCCGAGCTGCGCGCGCAGACCGAGGCCGGCGAGCAGAAGCGCCTGCACGAGATGGAGGCGCTCAAGGCCAAGGAGGCCGGCGGCACGTATCTCGTGCAGGTCGCGCACTTCGCGCAGGCCGAGTCCGCCGTGTCGCTGCTGCAGAAGCTGATGGGCGACGGCTACGACGGCAGCGTGCTGACGCGCACCGAGCAGGGCGAGACCACGCACTGGGTGCAGCTCGGGCCCTACCCGACCGAGGCCAAGGCGCAGGCCGTCGCGCGCGACGTGAACGCGACGCTCGGCTTCTCCTCGCTCGTGATCGTGGAGCCGTAGGAGGAGCGCGATGTCCACCCCGGTAGAGCTCCGCGCCGCGCTGCTGCAGAACACCTCGCTCAGCGAGGACGGGCTCGCGCAGGCGCTGAAGAAGCAGGAGCAGTCCGGGCGCCGGCTCACGGACCTGTTGCTGGAGCTCGAGCTGGTGCCCGAGGGCGAGCTGATCGCGGCGCTGGGCGGCCTGTACGGAATTCCCACCCGCGAGACGCTCGCGCCCGAGGACGTCGACGCGGAGATCGCCACGCAGGTGCCGATCTCGTTCGCCAAACACCACCACGTGTTGCCCTTCAAGCGCGACGGCGACCGGCTCGAGGTCGCGATCTCGGACCCGCTGCTGACCGATCCGCTCGACGACATGCGCATGCTGTTCGCGGGCGCGCGCTGCGAGCCGGTGCTGGTCACGCGCCGCGCCATCCTGAACTGCATCAACCACGTCTACGACCAGGCGAGCTCCGCCGAGGACGTGGCCGAGGAGTTCGCCGAGGCCGACCTGGCCGACATCGCGAGCGAGCTGATCTCCGAGCCCGAGGACCTGCTCGACTCCTCCGAGGAGAGCGCGCCGATCATAAGGCTCGTGAACTCGCTCTTGCAGCAGGCGGTGAAGGAGCGGGCCAGCGACATTCACATCCAGCCCGGCGAGAAGGACCTGGTCGTGCGCTTCCGCATCGACAACCTGCTGCACGAGCCGATCCGGCCGCTGCCGCGGCGCATGCAGCAGGCGATCGTCACGCGCATCAAGATCATGGGCCGGCTCGACATCGCCGAGAAGCGCCTGCCCCAGGACGGCCGCATCGTGCTGAAGATCGCCGGCCGCGACTACGACGTGCGCCTCTCGACCCTGCCGACACAGTACGGTGAACGCTGCGTGCTCCGGCTCCTGCCGCGCACGCAGGAGCTGCTCTCGATCCAGAAGATCGGCCTGTCGGGCGGCCACCAGGAGACGCTGCGCAAGCTGATCCGGCGCAACAACGGGATCATCCTGGTCACGGGGCCCACCGGCTCGGGCAAGACCAACACGCTGTACGCGGCGCTTCACGACATCAACAAGCCCGACCAGAACATCATCACGATCGAGGACCCGGTCGAGATCCGGCTGCCGGGCATCAGCCAGATCGAGGTGAAGTCGGCGATCGGGTTGACGTTCGCGGCCGGCCTGCGCTCCATCTTGCGCCAGAACCCGAACGTGATCCTGATCGGCGAGATCCGCGACCTCGAGACCGCCGAGATCGCGATCCAGGCCAGCCTCACCGGCCACCTGGTGTTCTCGACGCTGCACACCAACGAGGCCGCCGGCACGATCACGCGCCTGATCGACATGGGCGTGGAGCCGTTCCTGATCGCGTCGTCGCTGGTCGCGGCGATCGGCCAGCGGCTGATCCGCGTGCTGTGCAAGCGCTGCCGCGAGCCGTACGTGCCGGGCGACGAGGAGCTCGCCGAGCTGGCGATCACGCGCGCGGACGTCTCGAACAAGACGATCTTCCGGGCCAAGGGCTGCGTGCACTGCAACCACACCGGCTACCACGGCCGCACCGGCATCTTCGAGATCCTGCCCATCGACGAGACGATTCGGGCGATGATCACGCGCGGCATCGACTCGAAGCAGATCCAGGATGCGGCGATGGGCAAGGGCATGCGCACCATGCGCATGCACGGCGCGCGCATGGTGATCGAGGGCACGACCTCGATCTCCGAGATCGTGCGCCAGACCGAGGAGGAGGCCGTCGCGGCGCTCGATCCGCAGGCGGCGTGATCGCAATGCCGGTGTATCGCTACAAAGGCGTCGCCGCGGGCAACCGGGCCGTGGCCGCGACGATCGACGCCGACAGCCTGCGCGGCGCGCGCGCGAAGCTGCGCGCGGAGGGGATCTTCCCCACCGAGATCGTGATCGGCAAGACGCGCGGCGAGACTTCGGCGTGGCTTGCGAAGCTCGAGCTGCCCGCCCTGCGGCGCGTTCCCGACCTGGATCTCTCGATGTTCTCGAGTCAGCTCGCGACGCTGATCTCGGCCGGCGTGCCGCTCGTGCAGGCGCTCTCCGCGCTCACCGAGCAGGTCGAGCGCGAGCGTTTCAAGTCGGTGGTCGGCGCGGTGCGCGAGTCGGTGAACCAGGGCTCGTCGCTGGCCGACGCGCTGGCCGAGTATCCCTACGTGTTCGACGAGCTGTACTGCTCGATGGTGCGCGCGGGCGAATCGTCGGGCGCGCTCGCGCCCGTGCTGCAGCGACTCGCCGACTACGTCGAGAGCCGCATGGATCTGCGCAACCAGCTGATCAACGCCATGATCTATCCCGCGCTGATGCTGGCGTTCAGCGCCGCGGTGGCGGGCGTGCTGCTGGTCAAGGTGATTCCGAACATCACCACCATGCTGCGCGACATGAAGCAGGAGCTGCCGATCACCACGCGCATCGTGGTCGCGGTCTCCGACGTCGTCACCGTGTACTGGTTCCCGGCGCTGATCGTGATCGCCGCGGCGTTCCTGATCTGGACGCGGATCGTGCGCACGGAGCGCGGCCGCCTGGCCTGGGACGGGCTGCTGCTGCGCCTGCCCGTGTTCGGGCGCCTGATCCGCTACGTGGCGATCGCGCGCTTCGCGCGCACGCTCGCGACGCTCTCCGCCGGCGGCGTCAACATCGTCGGCGCGCTCGAGATCGCGCGCAGCGTCACCAACAACGCCGTGATCGCGCGCGCCGTCGACGGCGTGAAGGAGGCCATCACGCGCGGCTCCTCGATCGCCGCGCAAATGCGCACCAGCGGCGAGTTCCCGCCGCTGGTCACGCACATGATCGCGGTCGGCGAGGCCTCGGGCGAGCTGCCCGCCATGCTGGGCAAGCTCGCCGACACCTACGACACGCAGGTCGAGAACGCGCTGCAGCGCATGCTCGCGCTGCTCGGGCCGATCCTGCTGGTGTTCGTGGCCATCGTGATCCTGGTGATCATCCTGTCGACGCTACTCCCGCTCATGAACATGACTTCCGCGCTGTAGAGCGCTCGCGCAAGGAGGAACCATGCTTCGCATCGCAAAGTCCGACGGCTTCACGCTGCTCGAGATCATGGTCGTCGTGCTGATCATCGGGCTGTTGATGACGGTGCTCGCGACCAACGTGTTCCGCCGCCTCGGTGGCGCGCAGGCGGACATCGCGCGCCTGCAGGTCTCGAAGCTCTCGCAGCAGCTCGAGCTCTACAAGCTCGACAACGGCAGCTATCCGAGCACCGAGCAGGGTCTCGAGGCGCTGGTGCGCGAGCCGACCGGCGAGCCCAAGCCACGCCGCTATCCCGAGGGCGGCTATGTCTCGTCGAAAGACCTGGTCGATCCGTGGCAGAACACGTTCAAGTACGAGCGGCCGGGCAGGAACAACCAGCGCAGCTTCGATCTCTACACCTTCGGCGCGGATGCGCAGCCCGGCGGCGACGGCGAGAACGCCGAGATCGGCAACTGGGAAATCGCCACGACGAACTGAGCCGTGACCCGGCAAGGACGACAGTCCGGCTTCACGCTGCTCGAGCTGCTGGTGGTGCTGCTCCTGATCGTGCTGGTGACGGGCGTGTTCGTGACTACGGTCGGCGGCGGCTTCGGCGTGCACCTGCGCAACGCGGGGCGCACGCTCTCCGCGGAGCTCGAGTACGTCGCGCAGCGCGCGGTCACCACCGGCCAGGTGCAGCGCATCGTGATCGACCTCGACGAGCAGGTGTTCCGCGTCGAGGAGCTGCCGTTCGTGGAGCCGGCCGCGGAAGCAGAGCTGCCCGAGCACGCCGAGCGCCTGGACCTGGCGCCGCCGCCGTCGCAGGTGGAGTTCCAGCCGGTCGAGGGCCGGATCGGCGAGTGGCACGCGCTCGACGACGCCGACGACGTCGCCTTCCGCGAGGTGCGCGTGGGCAGCGACGCCCGCAGCGAGGGCCCGGTCGCGATCGGCTTCTCGCCCGACGGCGCGAGCGATCCGGCCGAGATCTGGCTGCGCGACGACGGCGGCTACGAGCTGCGCGTCCGCCTGGTCGGCTTCACCGGCGAGATCCGCGTCGAGGAGGCCGACCCTGACGCGCCGTGATTCCCACGGCTTCACGCTGATCGAGGTGCTGGCCGCGCTCCTGATCGTGAGCCTCGTGTTCGGCCTGCTGCTGGAGTCGGTGACCACGAACCTGTCCAACCTCGGTCGGGCCCGCAGGGAAGCGCGCGCGATGCAGCTCGCCGAAGACCGTGCGCGCGCGCTCGAGGTCGAGATCGCGAACGGCGCGCTGATCGAGGTCGGCGTCACCGAGGGCGAGTACGAGGAGCCCGACGAGGACCTGCGCTGGCAGATCGCGGTGTCGGCGCAGACGCTCGATCTGCCCGCGGACTATCCGGGCGCGGAGCCGCCCTCGCCGCTCTTCGCCGTGGCCGGCCGGACCGCCCTCCCAGCTCCGTTCGGCCCGGACGCCCCGCAGCCTCCCCTGCTCCTGGTGGAGGTGCGCGTCCACGGCATCGACGTCGATCCGAACGAGGTCGAGCCGTACGTGCTGCTGCTGACATCGCCACCCGACCCGGCGCGCATCGCGGAGCGGCAGCAGCAGCGGCAGCAGGAGATTCCCCAGGCCCCGGACGGCTCGACGGGGACCGCGCCGCGATGAGAGCGCGCGCGGCACACGGCTTCACCCTGCTCGAGGTGCTGGTTGCCATCTTCATCATGTCGCTCGTGATCACGTTCGCGTTCCAGGCGTACCGCGGCATCGCGGAGGCCTTCACGCGCGTGTCCGAGGTCACGTCCCGCGATCGCGCCGCGCGCGTGCTGCTCGACCGGATCGAACGCGAGCTCACCGGCGCGGTCATGGTGCAGCGCGAAGAGGGCGCGGACCCACTCACCCACCCGTACCTCTTCTTCGCCGAGCCGCGCACCTACGACGACTCGAACGGCTTCGAGCTGCGCTTCATCACGCAGACACCACTGCGCTCGCCGTTTGCTCCGCCGGTGGCGCTGGCGCTGGTGACCTACGGCGTGGTGCAGTCGCAGAACGGAACCGGCCTCGCGCTGCTGCGCCAGGAGGAGCCGGTGCCGGCGTTCCTCGCCAAACAGGTCGAATGGACCAACGCGCAGACTCTGGCGGAGAACGTCGCGATCTTCGAGCTCGGGTTCGCCGGTGAAGGAGTGCAGCCGACCGGGGGCTGGGACTCGACAGGGGTGGCGCAGCTCGACGCCCTGCCCGAGACCGTCGACGTCTCGATCTCGCTGTGGGAGACCTCGCCCGAGGGCCACCCGTGGCCCGGCAAGCAGTTCGTGCGCAGGGTGCAGATCCCGGTGCGGCCGTTCCGCCTCGTCGCCGACGACGCGAGCGGCGAGGCGAGCGCCGACTGCCGCGGCGGCACGACCGTCGCCGCCTGCGTCAGCCAGTTCGCCAACCAGATCCGCGAGGCGAGCCCGTCGCTCGCGGCCGCGATCAACGACGCGCTGTCGCAGACCCGCGACGCGTGCTGGAACGAGCCGCAGCCCTCGGAGGCCCTGGATCGCCTGAAGGTGCTGATGGGCGGCCTGCCCGGCTTCGACGCGAGCGCGTGTCAGTGATGCGCACGCGCGACGAGGAAGGCGTGGTCATGCTGCTGGTGCTCGTGCTCGTGGTGGTCGCGATCTCGACCGCCTACGCGCTCAGCAAGACCGCGCTGATCGAGGTGATGAGCACCCGCCAGTCCCTGCAGCACGCGCGCGCGACGATCCTGGCCCGCTCCGGCATCGCGCTGGCCGTGCGCACGCTGCAGGACGACCTGCTCGAGGGCGACGCGACCACGCGCGCGGTGGAGTCGGGCCTGGACGCCTGGGCGCTCCTGTCGCAGCAGGAGATCGCGCTGCCCGGCGACGCGCTGCTGCGGGTCAAGGTGACCGACGTGGGCGGCAAGCTGAACCTGAACGCGCTGGTCGACCGCGACGGCAGCCGGATCGGCGACGCGAGCAAGTCGTTCCTGAAGGCGGCGCTGGCGCACATCGCGGAGACCGCGCCCGCGTTCAAGGGCTCGTCGAGCTATGGCGACGAGGATGTCGACGATCTCGCCGACGCGCTGCTCGACTGGCTCGACAAGGACGACGAGACGCGCTTGGGCACGCCCGAGGAGGAGTACTACGTCGGCATCAAGCAGGCCGCGGCCCCGCCGCTCAACCGCCCGGTCTTCTCGATCGACGAGCTCGCCTCCGTTCCTGGTCTGGACGCCCTGATGCTCGAAGCGCTCAAAGCCTACTTTACGACCTATCCCATGTTCCCGCCGGCGGACGGCGGAGGAGCGAACCTGAATACCGCACCAGCGCACGTGCTCGGGATGATCTATCACGGTCTGGGCGAGGAGTTCGAGCTCCTCGACTCGCGCGACGTCTTCGAGCTGTTGAAGGTGCGCAGCGAGGGCGGCGTGTTCTGCCCGTCCGACGGCCCGGAGCCGTGCACGAACTTCTTCCGCGCGCTGGGCATCGCCGAGGGCGAGCAGATCTTCCCGCCGCTCTCGTTTGCTTCCCGCGTGTTCCGCATCGACTCCCAGGCGCGCGTGGGCGAGACGCGCGCGTGCGTGAGCTCGGTGGTCGATCGCGGCGACGGCTCCGAGATCAAGACCCTCTACTTCAGGCTGGGCTGCTGATGCTGGAACGCAGCGTGCTCGGGCTCGACATCGGCTCCTGGTCGGTCAAAGTCGCCGAGCTCAGCGCCGGCCTGCGCGGCGCGAAGTTCGCGCGCTTCGCCGAGCTCGAGCTGCCGCGCAACGCGCCGTCGGAGGAGATCGAGGCGACCATCCAGCTCTGGGTGCAGAGCCGGAACTTCGCGCCCGAGACGCTGATCACCGCGCTCTCCACCGAGCGCCTGACGCAGCGCCACCTGCGCTTCCCGTTCGCGGGCCCGAAGCGTGTCGCGGCCGCGCTGGCGTTCGAGATCGACGAGGAGCTGCCGCTGCCGCTCGCCAGCGTCGTGCTTGCGCACGAGCAGGTGCTGACGCGGCCGGATCAGACGGACGTGCTGGTCGCGATCGCCACGCGCACGGACGTCGAGGAGCACCTCGCGTCGATGCGGCGCATGGAGCTCGAGCCGCGCATCGTGGAGAGCGAGGGCGCGTCGCTCGCGAACCTGTCGGCGTTCCTGAAGCTCGACGACGTCTCGCGCGTGATCCTCGACGTCGGCCACAGCAAGACCAACCTGTGCCTGTTGGTCGACGGCAAGCCGATCGCGCTGCGCCGCATCCCGATCGCCGGCAAGCACCTGACCGAGGCGCTGGCGCGGGACCTGCGGCTCTCGCCGGACGCGGCCGAGGAGCAGAAGCACGAGCGCGGCGTGTTCGAGCGCGGCAGCTCGAAGCCGATCTCGCCCGGCGTGCGCGACGTGCTCGAGCGGCTCGCGCGCGAGGTGCAGCGCTCGGTGCAGTCGGTGGTCGGCGATCCGCTCGATCCGGTCTCGCCCACCGAGATCCTGCTCGCTGGCGGCTCCGCGCGGCTCGAGGGCCTGGCCAAGTTCTTCGCGGAGCGCACGGGTCTGCCCACGCACGTGCTCGAGGTGAGGCTCGGCGACGAAGGGGGCGAGCGCTTCGCCGAGGCCGGGCCTGCGCTGTTCGCGCAGGCGGCGGCGCTGGCGCTGCGCGGCTCGTCTACCGAGCGCGTCACGCAGAGCGACTTCCGCCAGGGCGACCTGGCCTACTCGCCCGACCTGTCCGGACTGCGTTCGCAGCTCCGCTTCACGGTCGGGCTGTTCGCGCTGTTTCTCGTGCTCTGGATCGCGAGCGCGTCGCTGCGCGCCGTTCTCGAGGGGCGCCGCGTCGCGAGCACGCAGGCGCGCATCGCCGACATCTACGCGCAGGTCTTCCCCCAGGCGCCGCCGTCCGACACGCCGCTCGAGGCGCTGGAGCGCAGCGCCGCCGAGACTCGCGAGCTCGCGGCTCATCTCGGTGTCACCGGCAAGGGCCTGTCGGTGCTCGAGATCCTGCGCCAGATCTCGACGCTCACCTCGGAGTCGCTCGAGATCTCGCTCGACGAGCTGTCGATCGAGCGCCAGAGCATCGTCGCGCGCGGCCACAGCGCGGACTTCGTCTCGGCCGACCAGCTCAAGGCGGAGCTGTCCAGGTTCGACGGCTTCCAGCGCGTGCTGGTGACCGACGTGAAGACCGACACACGCCGCGGCGGCAAGACCTTCGCGGTCTCGATCCGCCTGGGAGGGAGCGAGGAATGAACGAGCTGCTCGCACCCCTGCGCAACTACCTGACGTCGCGCTCGCCGCGCGAGCGCTGGCTGCTGGTCGCGGGCATCTGCGTGCTGGCGCTGGTGATCGTGTACTCGCTGATCGTGGCGCCACTGGGCGTGCGCGCGCGCGGCGCCGACCTGCGCGTGACGCAGCTCGAGCTCGACCTGATCCGCGCGGTCGGCATCGCGCGCGAGATGCGCACGCTGCAGGGGGAGCTTGCGAGCGTCGAGGCGCGCATCCAGCCCGGCTCCGACACGAACCTGATCGCGCTGCTCTCCACGCTCGCGGCCGACGCGAAGATCTCGCAGGAGCAGCTCGAATCGATCGAACCCAAGCAGCCCTCCACCAACGCCAAGTATCCCGAGACGCGCGCGGAGGTGCGCCTGAAGGGCACGTCGCTCGAGCAGATGGTGGAGTTCCTGCAGAAGATCGAGACCTCGAGCGCGCACCTGATCGTGCGCTCGCTCAAGATCCGCTCGCGCGGCGAGGGCTCGAGCGGCCCGGTGCTCGACGTGAGCTTCTCGGTCTCGAGCTTCGAGCGCGCCTGAGGGCGCGCGCGGAATGGCGCGGGTGCTGCGCGGAATCGCGCTCGCGACGGTCGTGCTGGGAGGCGCGTTGTGGCTGGCGCCGGCGCTGCTGCTGCCGGGCGTGGCCAACAGGCTGCTCGCCGCGGACGGGCTGGAGATCGATTTCGACGGCGTGAGACCCGCGCTGCCTTGGGGAATGACGGCGTCGAAGGTCGTGGTCGCGCGTGACGAGGGACGCGCCGAGCTCACCCGCTTGAGTGCGCGGATCGGGGTGTCGGGTGTGCGCGTCGAAGCGGCTGTCGGGCCAGGGACAGTGCTCCTGAAGACGCGCGAGCTGACGCTCCGCGGGGGCCTGACCCTGCGGGGCGGATGGCTCCGCGCCCAGTCGGTTCCGATCGAGGCGTTCGCGGGACTGCTCCCGGGCGCGCTCGCGCTGCGCGGCGCGGTCGACGGCGTGTACCGACTCGCCGAGCGCGACTCGCTCGAGGCGACCGTGAGCCGCGGCGCGGTCACGCTGAACGGTCCCGTGGTGATGGACATCCCCTTCGCGCAGCTGGTGATCGCGGCTGCGCGCGAGGACGACGGCGCCTGGCGCATGGAGTTCGCGGACCTGCGCGGTCCGCCGCTCTCGGGCAGCGCGCAGGGACGGGTCGGCACCGACGGCAGCCTCGCGCTGCGCGTCGAGATCACGCAGCTCGACGAGCCCGCGCGCTCGGCGCTCGGCATGGCCGGGCTTCCCACGGGTCCGCTGCCGATCCGCGCCGAGCTCCGCGGCACACTCGAGCAGCCGATCCTGGTGCCGCTCGGCGCGCCGGCGAGGTGAGCGCGCGGCTCGAGGCGCTGCTGCTCGACGCCGCCGGCACCGCGCTCGAGCTGCGCGAGCCGGCGGCCGCGGTCTACGTGCGGATCGCGGCGCGGCACGGGATCGAGCGTCCGCTTGCCGACGTCGCACGCGCGCTCGCGGGCGCGCGCATCGCGCCGCCGCCGCTCGACGGCGTGGCGCTCGCCGACGTGCCCGCGCGCGAGCGCGAGGGCTGGCGCGAGATCGCGCGCGCGGCGCTCGGCGACGAGGCCGCGGACGGACCGTGCTTCGACGCGATCTTCGCGGCATTCGCGCGCGCCGACGCGTGGCGACCCGTGTCCGGCGTGCGCGAGGCGCTCGACCAGGCGCGCGCAAGGGGGTTGCGCACGGCGATCGTCTCGAACATGGATTCGCGCTTGCCGGCGCTGCTCGAGGAGCTCGGCCTCGGCGACGCGCTCGACGCCGTCGTGTTGCCCTCCTCGTGCGGCTTCGCCAAACCCGATCCGCGCATCTTCGCCTTCGCGCTGGCAGAGCTCGGCCTGCGGGCCGAGGCGGCGCTCTACGTCGGCGACCGCGAGCCCGACTGCGTGGCGGCTGCGCGCGCCGCGGGGCTGCGCGCCTGGCGCTACGACCCGCGCGCACCGGCAGGGGCACCGGAGGTGCTCGCGGACTGGGCCGAGCTCGCGACCCGCCTGTAGCCGCCTTCGCGCGCGCGAGGGACGAAGGGTAGAGTGGGCGCGTGGATTCCATGTGGGGCATGAAGGTCCCTGACATCGAGCGCTGGTCGCCGCGCGTGGTCGTGGTGCGCGGCCAGAACCCGGGTCCGTTCACGGGGCCGGGCACGAACACCTATCTGGTCGGGACGGGCCCGCGGCCGCTCCTGATCGATACGGGCTCAGGCGAGCCGAGCTACCTGCCACTGCTCGAACGCGCGCTTCGGGAGGACGTCGGAACCGACGCGCCCGGCGACGTGCTCGTCACGCACGTGCACGGGGACCACATCGGCGGCGTGGCCGGAGTGCTCGCGCGCTACGGGCCGCGGCGCGTCTCGAAGATGCCCTGGCCCGGCAAGGACGAGCGCTACGGGCTCGCGCTCGAGCCGATCCGCGCGGGCGACGTGTTCCGCACGGACGGCGCGACGCTGCGCGCGATCCACACGCCCGGCCACGCGCAGGACCACATCTGCTTCTACCTCGAGGAGGAGCGCGCGCTGTTCACCGGCGACGTGGTGCTCGGCGCGGGCACCACGGTGATCCCGCTCGACGGCGGCGACATGGCCCTCTACCTCGAATCGCTCGCGCGCATGCTCGAGCTCGAGCTCGCGCGCATCTATCCCGGCCACGGCCCGTTCATCGCGGACCCTGCCGCCAAGCTGCACGAGTACATCGCGCACCGGCACGAGCGCGAAGCGCAGATCGTGGCGGCCGCGCGCGCCGGTGCGACCACGGTCGAGCGCATGGTCGAGCGCATCTACGTCGACACGCCGCGCGCGCTGTGGCCGGCCGCGGGGCAGTCGGTGCTCTCGCACCTGTTGAAGCTCGAGCGCGAGCGCCGCGCGGTGCGCAGCCGCGACGTCGACGGCGAGGAGCACTGGGCGCTCTCGTGACCGCGCCCGACACATTGCTTTCGCGGCTTGGTTCGACCGACCGCACGACGCTCCGCGCCGCCTGCGACGAGGCCCTGGAGTGCCTGGGCACGGAGGCCGGCCTGCGCGACGCGCTGCGGACGCTGTTGCGCAGCGAGAACGCGCTCGCGCGCTTCGCGGCGGTCTGGGTGCTGTTCCAGGCCGAGCGGCCGACGCTGCGGCTGCTGCCCGCGCTGCTCTTGTCGCTCGAGCTGCCCGACGGCGACCTGCGCTGGCAGGCCGCGCAGATGCTGACCGCGCTCGGCCGCCTGCAGGCGGAGGTGCTGCCCGTGCTGCTGCACGAGGCGGGCTCGGCCGAATCCGCGACGCGGCGGCGCATGGCGATCTTCGTGCTGCGCGAGCTGGCGCCCGAGCGCGTCGAGACCGGCACGGTGTTCCTGCGCGCGCTCGAAGACCCCGACGACGACGTGCGCCGCGCCGCCCTCTCCTGCTTCGCGAAGCTCACCGACCCTGACCCGGCGCTCGCCAGGCGCGCGCTCTCGCTCGCGCGCGGCGCCGATCCCGACCCGCGCATGGCGCGCATCGCGACGGTCGTGCTGCCGGACCTGGCGCGCTTCCACCCGGAGCTGCGCGGCGAGATCGCGAGCGCGCTCGACGCGCTCGAGAGCTCGCCCGATCCCTCGCTCGTGCGCGGCGCGCGCGCCGCGCGCCAACGGCTCGCCGACACCGATGGGTGACGCCACGCGGCCGCTGGTGCTCGGCTCGAACTCGCCGCGCCGCCGCGACCTGCTCGCGGAGGCGGGCTTCGACTTCGAGGTCGACGTGCCCGACGTCGACGAGCGCGCGTTGCCCGGCGAGTCCGCCGAGGCGCAGGCGCGCAGGCTCGCGCTCGAGAAG
>JBBDXF010000009.1:0-45669 GCA_040902485.1 Myxococcota bacterium
CAGGCTGATCAGGTCGGCGATCGAGAGGCGGCCGTCGATCTGCGCGAGCATGAAGGCCTGCGCTCGGCTTCGCCTCGCCGCGCGCCCCGCCTTCGGCGTGGCTTGCTCGCTGCGCGCGCGGGCGGCCGCGCGCTTCGCGATCGCTCCGCCGACTCTGGCCGTCGGAAGCGCTTTCACCCGACGATTTCGTCGCGCAGGAGCTTGGCAATGACCGCGAGGGTGCGGACGTGGTCGGCGGTCGACAGGCTGATCAGGTCGGCGATCGAGAGGCGGCCGTCGATCTGCGCGAGCATGAAGGCCTGCGCTCGGCTTCGCCTCGCTGCGCGCGCGCTCTAGAGCGCGCTTGCCGGACGGGCTTACAGCTCAGCGCGGGGTGTTGGGGAGCTCGTTCAGGTCGCCGGGCCGGATGGGGAAGCGCTCGCTCAGGATTTCGCCGCACAGGCGGATGCCGTCGGCGAGGCCGGCTTCGGCGCGGTTCTCGCGAATGCCGGCCACGATGCGCGCGACCACGGCGTCCCAGGTGCCGGCCTCGACGCGCGCGTGGATGCCGCGATCGGCGAGCACGAGCACGCGGTGCTCGAGCAGCGAGACGTAGATGAGAATGCCGGTGCGCTCGCGCGTCTCGACCAGGCCCGCCTCGTGGAAGGCGAGCGCGGCCGCGCGCGCCACGCGCCGGGTCACGACGTCGTCCGGAACGAGCCGGCGCAGGAGCGCCGGCCGTCCGAACAGCCAGGCTCCGGCCGCGAACACACCGAGCTGTGTCGGCACGAGCCAGGCGGCGAGCCCGGGCGCGAACGCGAGCGCGAGCGCGCCGCACGCGAAGGCGACCAGCGCCGCGGCGCCGAAGCGGAGCTCGGCGTACGCGTCGCTGCGCTCGACGACCACGGGCACGATCTCGCCCGAGGTCGCGTGTTCCGCCGACTGCACCGCCGCCGTGATCGCCGCGATGCCGCGCTCGTCGAGAAGCTCGGAGGCGCGCATCACCAGCGCCCCGAAGCGCCACCGCCGCCGAAGCCGCCGCCCCCGCCGCCGAATCCGCCGCCGCCGAAGCCGCCGCCACCGCGCCCGAAGCCTCCCCCGAACGGCCCCATCCCGCCCGAGCGCCGCCCGCGCCCCAGGCCGGGACCGCCGAAGGGCGGCGTGAAGAAGAGCCCGCGCGAGACCAGCATCAACACCACGAACACGATCCAGAGCAACACGATCCACTTCGACGGTCCTGCTTGGCCGCCCTGCGCGGGCAGCGGCAGCACCTCGCCCGCGATCACCGCCAGGATCGCGCGCGTGCCGGCGAGCACGCCCCGATCCATCCGGCCCGCGCGGAACTCGGGCAGGATCACGTCGCGCACGATGCGCACGGCGGCCGCGTCGGGCAGCACGCCCTCGAGCCCGTAGCCGACCTCGATCCGCACGCGCCGCTCGTTCGGCGCCACCGTCAGGATCACGCCGTTGTCGAGGTTCTGCTGGCCGATCTTCCAGGCCTCGGCCGTCTTGATCGAGTACTCCTCGATCTCGAGCCCCTCGAGCGACGGCGTCACGTGCACCACGACCTGGTGACCGGTCGAGCGCTCGAAGTCGGTGAGCGTGCGTTCGAGCTCCTGCGCGGACGCCGAGGGCAAGAGCCCCGCGCGATCGAGCACGTGCGCGCGCAGCTCCGGGACCTCGAACGCGCGCGCGTCGCGCGCGAGCGCGAGGCCGGCGAGCGCGAGAACGACGAGCGCTGCGCGCGCGGGGCTCGCGCTCAGAACTGCACCTCGGGCGGCTTCTCCGAGCCGGGCGTCGCCTCGAAGCCGGGCCGCGGCTCGACACCCAGGATGAAGCGCGCGGTCAGGTTGGTCGGGAAGAAGCGCACGAGCTTGTTGTACTCGGCCACCGACTCGACGTAGCGCTTGCGCGCGACGGTGATGCGGTTCTCGGTGCCCTCGAGCTGCGCCTGCAGATCGCTGAACGCCGCGGTGGCGCGGAGCTCCGGGTAGCGCTCCGAGACCACCAGCAGGCGCGAGAGCGCGCTGCCGAGCGAGCCCTGCGCCTCCTGCAGCTTCTTGAACGCCTCGGGATCGTCGAGCACGCTAGCGTCCATCTTCACGCGGGTCGCGCTCGCGCGCGCCTGGATCACGGCTTCGAGCGTCTCCTTCTCGAAGTTCGCCGCGCCCTTCACCGTGCTGACCAGGTTCGGGATCAGGTCCATGCGCCGCTGGTACTGGTTCTCGACCTCGGCCCAGGCCGCCTTCACGTTCTCGTCTGCGCCTTGGATCGAGTTGTAGCCGCAGCCCGAGCTCGAAAGCGCCAGCAGTACGAGAACGCAAGCCATTGAACGCTTTGGGGTTTTCATGGGACCGATGGTATCGGAGCCGACCCTGCCGGCAAGCCGGTAATTGATTGTCATTATCATCTGAGGTAGGCTCCCGGCGATGATCGTGTGCAGCTGCCACGCCGTGACCGACCAAGAGATCGAGCGCGCTGCGCGCGCGGGCGCCCGCACGCCCTGTCAGATCGCCGAGATGTGCGGCGCGGGCTCGAGCTGCGGCGGCTGCCGCGAGACCGTGCACGACCTGCTCGCCGAGACCCACGACGAGCACCCGCTGCGCGCCGTGAGCGCGAGCTTCGCGGCGCGGGAGTCCGTGTCCGCCTGAGGCTTGCTAAGCTCGATCCACGAATCGGAGGGTGGATCGCATGGCAAAGCGCATCGACTGGTACTACCACCGCAACGGTTGAACGAGTTGCGAGCGGGCGTCCAAGTTCCTGGACGCGGGCAAGCTGGCGCCGGTCGAGACCGTGTCCGCGAGCAAGAAGCTCGGTCGCGCCGACGCCGTGCGGCTGGTGAAGGCCGCCACGCGCGTGATCGTGGCGAAGGGCAAGACGCTGCGCAGCTTCACGCCGGGCGGCAAGGCGCCCGCCGAGATCGTCGAGGCCGTGCTGGGGCCGACCGGCAACCTGCGCGCGCCCGCGCTGCGGGTCGGCGACACGTTGGTGGTCGGCTGGAACGCGGAGGCCTACACCGACGCGCTGTCGTGAGGGAGCGATGCAGCTCTCGCGCGTGACGCTGCACGCGCACCTGGTCGACGAGCTGCTGCCGCTCTGGGCACGGCACGGCCTCGATCGAACGCGCGGCGGCTACTGGAACCGGCTCGGTCCCGAGCTCGCGCCGCTCAGCGACGGTCACAAGCGACTGCTCGTGCACGCGCGCCAGATCTTCTCGTTCACGCGCGCGGCGGAGCTCGGCGCCGGGGACTGGGCGCGCGAGGCGGCCGCGCACGGCCTCGAGTTCCTGCTGGAGCGGTTCTGGGATCCGCGCAACGGCGGCTGGTTCACGACCACCGACGACGCCGGCGCGAAGCTCGACGGCCACAAGGACCTGTACGGTCACGCGTTCGCGATCTTCGCGCTCGCGCACCACCACCGCGCCTGCGCGGAGCGGGAGTCGCTGCGGCTCGCGCTCGCGACGCTCGAGCTGTTGCGCGAGCGGCTACGCGATCCCGTGTCGGGCGGTTTCTTCGAGGGCGCGAGCGAGGACTGGCAGCCGCTCGCCGGCCCGCGCCGGCAGAACCCGCACATGCACCTGGTCGAGGCGCTGCTCGTGCTGGCCGAGGTCGCCCCCGACTCCGGCGCGCTGCGCGACGCGCGCGCGCTGGTCGAGCTGCTCGGCGCGCGCTGGATCGACGCGCGCACGGGCGCGCTCGGCGAACACTTCGATCCGAGCTGGCAGCGGCTCGCGGGTGACGCCGGGCGGATCGTCGAGCCCGGGCACCACTTCGAGTGGGTCTGGCTGCTCGATCGGCTCGCGGCGCTCGAGCCGAGCGACGCGACCCGCGCGCTCGCCGCGCGGCTGCTCGAGTTCGGCCGACGCTCCGCCGCCGACGCCGACGGCGGCGTCTTCGATCAGCTCGACCGGGAAGGGCAGGTGCTGGCGACGACCAAGCGCCTGTGGCCGCAGACCGAGCGCATCAAGGCCCTGGCCGCGCGCGGGCTCGCGACGGGCGATGCAGGATTGCGTCGCGAGCTGGAGGCCGGCTTGCGCTACTGCTTCGCGCGCCACGTCGATCCGGAGACGCGCGGCTGGTTCGAGCAGCTCTCGCGCGACGGACGCGTGATCTCGGATGCCCAGAACGCGACCAGCGTCTACCACGTGGTGATCGCGCTCGAAGCGGCGGCGAAGGCGCTGGACGGCTGAGTCGCGCCCTCTCAGGCCTTGCGACGCTCGATGTCGTTGGACCGGAAGTTCCCGACCAGGGTCACTCGGCCGGTCTCGATCAGGTGCTGGATCGTGGCGACGACTTCCTCGTCGGTCTCGGCCTCGTCCGCGATCGCGGAGACCAGGTCGAGCAGGGTGAGCGTCTCGGGGTGGCCGGGCTCCGCGACCTGCTCCGGGGCCTCGAAATTCACCAGTGTTTGCGCGACGAGTGTCATGCCGGCCTGCTCCCCTCTGCTTCGCGCATGGACTTTGGCATCAGGCGTGCCAACGTAGGTCATGCGCACCAGACGCGACGAACTCCGCGGATATTCGAGCCTGGCGACAGTGTCGCGACGTCACTGCAGCTGCCGATGTGGCCGGGATCCGTCAGTCCCGTGACGGATATCGTCAACGCTTCGTCAGCGCGCGCGGCTCAGCGATTGAGGCTCGACCACTGCGAGTCGCCGGCGCGGAAGATCAGCACGCGGTGCGGGAGGATCAGCGTGATCGAGTTGTCCCCGAGCGTGCTGCGTTCCGGGTCCTCGCCGGGTGTCAGCGGGTACGACACGAAGCCGCTCGAGAGCGGTGAGAACGCGACCGCGCGGCGCGGCGTGACGACCACGGCGACGTTCTCCTCGGCGATCACCTCGATCGGCCTTTCGCCCGGCCCGAGCCCGAACTCCAGCCAGGCGGCGATCTGCGGCGAGAAGGCGAGGATGCGGGCCGGGAACGCGGCGACGATCAGGCGATCGCGCACTTGCAGGTCGTGTTCATGGGGCGCCGACTCGGAGACGCGGTAGCGCGCCTCGGCGAAGCTCGCGGCACGTGCCTGGATCGCGAGCAGTCGCCGCGTCGTCACGGCGACCGCGACGTTGCCTCGACTCTGGAGCGCGACGACGGACTCGCCGAGCTCGAGCTTCGAGAACACGGCCGCGAAGCCGGCCGCGGTGACCGCGATGACCCGGTCGTCGACGTGCGTGAGCGTGACGCGGTCTTCCGGCCGAAAGCCGAGATCCGCGAACGCCCCGAGCGGCGAGAGCCAGAGCAGCGCGAGCAGCCCAAGGAATGAGCAGCGCTCGCTCAGAACTTGTCCTTCAGCGCGCGCACCGCGCCGAGCACGCTGACCGGATCCGACGGCGTCTCGGGCAGCTGCTTGCGCACGTTCGCGAGCAGCTCCGCGGACGCGGCGCGCATGAACGGGTTGGTGGCGCGCTCCTCGGCGAGCGTGGAGGGGACGGTCATTTCGGCAACGCCCGCGTCGTGCCAGTCGTTCGCGGCGTGCGCGCGGCGCGCCTTCACCGCCGCCATGCGCGCGGTCAGCGCGGCGTTGCCCGGCTCGAGTGTGAGCGCGAAGCGCAGGTTGGCCTCCGTGTATTCGTGCCCGCAATAGACGCGCGTCGCGTCGGGGAGCTTCGCGAGCTTCACGTTCAGCGCCTCGTGCATCATCTGCGGGCTGCCCTCGAACAGCCGGCCGCAGCCGCCCGCGAACAGCGTGTCGCCGCAGAACACCGCTCCTGGAAATGCGTAGGCGACGTGCCCGCGCGTATGCGCGGGGATGAACAGGACCTCGGCCTCGAGCGCGCCCACGCGCACGCGCTCGCCCTCCTCGACGCCGTCGGTGAAGCCGGGAATGCGCGCCGAGTCGGAGGCGTGGCCGATCACGGGCGCGCGGAAGTGCTTGGCGAGCTCGGGGTTCGCGCCACTGTGGTCGAGGTGGTGGTGGGTCGAGAGCACCTTGGTCACGCGCACGCCGAGCTTCTCGACGCGCGCGATCACGGGCGCCGCCTCGGGCGCGTCGATCACGGCGGCCTCGTTGGAGGCCGGATCGATCACCAGGTACGTGTAGTTGTCGCGCAGCGTCGGAATGCGTTCGACTCGCATCGCGCCAGTCTACCCGATCAGCGGAACAGCACCTCGAGCTCAGCGCAGACGAGCTTCTGCAGCCGTTCGGCGACGAGCGCGCGCAGCTCGGGCGAATCGCCGTGCGAGACGTGCAGCTCCACGCGCAGGCCCGCGACCGAGACCAGCTCGAGCTCCGCGCCCGGCGGCAGACGCGCGGCAATGCCGCCGAACAACACCGCGTCGACACGGCGCAGCGCCTCGGCCTCGCCGCGCAGGTAGTTGGCGCGGCGCACGGATTCGGGCAGGGGCGCGCCGCGCAGGTCCGCGAGGATCTCCTCGAGATCGGGCCGGCAGCTCCCGCAGCAGCCTCCCGCGCCGAGGCTCTCGGCGATCGACTCGAGGTCCGTGAGGCCGCGCTCGCGGGCGAGATCCGCGACGCAGCGGCTCGACATCCCCATGCAGCGACACAGGAGCCGTGTCATTGCCGCTCTCATCGGCCGATGCGCGCTAATCCCCGAGCAGCGAGAGCTGGCGCCCGTAGTCGTCGTCGGGCTCGCGCGTGAGCCGCGCGGCGAGCTCGGGCCGTTCGGGAGCGGCGGAACGCGCGGATTCCGGCGCCTCGGGGCAGATCCCCGCGTAGTCGCACCAGCGGCACAGCGGCCCCGGCTTGGGCCGGAACTCCGACTCGGCCTCGATCGCGTCGATCACCTGCATGGTCGCGCTGCGCAGCTCCGCGAGCGACTCGGGCGTGCGCCGCGAGCGCAGCGTCTTGTTGTGGATCAGGTAGTGCCAGACCAGCTCGACCTCTTTCACGTCGGGGTAGGTCTGCTCGAGCCCGATCTGGTACAGCGCGAGCTGGCGGTCGCGGTCGATCGCGCGCTGCGGCGGCAGATACGCGCTGGTCTTGAAGTCGTGGATCTCGAAGGCGCCGTCGCCGGTGCGCACGATGCGATCGACGATGCCGAGCAGCTTGTAGCGACCGTCGCCGTCGAGCCGAAGCCGCAGCCGTTCCTCGAGCGCGACCGTCTCGCCGCTCGAGAACGGGTAGTGCCCGCGGTAGTAGTTCTCGAGGCAGCGCGCGCCGCGCTCCAGGTAGTACGCGCGCGGGTTCTCCTTGCGCACGATCAGGACCTTGTCGTGCCAGACGCGCTCCCAGTCCTGCCGGTAGCGATCGAGCACCTGCGCCAGGCTCGGCGGCCGCGCGTTGCGCGCGACGTGGTGGTAGAGGCGCTCGAGGATTTCGTGGACACGCTTGCCCATGAACGCCTCGACGCCCTCGGTATCGACCTTGAGCTGGTCGATGTAGCGGTACTTGAACTGGCGGGGGCAGTTCTCGAACGACGACAGGCGCGAGTGGCTGTACTCGGTCACGCTCCCCCCAGAGGCCGAGCCAGTATGGGGTCTCGGGCCGGCTTTGAAAATGCCGGGCTCGCGCGTAACCTTGGTGCTGGGCGGGAGGTCGAAGGTGAAGGGAGTCCGAGACATGTCCACCTTGACCGAATCGATCGCGAATCACCTGATCGCGAAGCGGGACCAGAACGATCCGGTGAGCGTTGCGCGTCGCCAGGCCTGCCCCGACACCGCGCGGGTCGTCGACGTGCTCGAGAATTTGCGCGCGATCGTGCTGGAGCAGACCCCGCACGAGCGCCTGAACTCCGACCTCGAGGTCGTGCACGGCCTGCTCTCCGGCCTGATCGGCTCGGACCTGGCCTCGAAGTTCCTCGAGCACCTGCCGGACATCCGCCACTGCGTGGGCATGGACGTCGAGGCGGCCTTCAAGGGAGACCCCGCGGCGAAGTCGTACGCGGAGGTGATCGCGGCGTACCCGTCGGCCTACGCGGTCTCGACCTACCGCCTCGCGCACGTGCTGTACGAACTCGGCGCGCCGGTCGCGGCGCGCATCATGAGCGAGCACGCCAAGAGCAAGACCGGCATGGACATCCATCCCGGCGCGTCGATCGGCTGCCACTTCTTCATCGATCACGGCACCGGCGTGGTGATCGGCGAGACGGCCGTGATCGGCAACCGCGTCAAGATGTACCACGGCGTGACGCTCGGCGCGTTCTCGAACAAGCAGGGGCGGCTCGACTCGGGCAAGAAGCGCCACCCGACGATCGAGGACGACGTCACGATCTACCCCAACGCCACGATCCTGGGCGGCGACACCGTGATCGGCGAGGGCTCGGTGATCGGCGGAAACGTGTGGCTACACGAATCGCTGCCGCCGTTCTCGCGCGTGCAGATCACGCCGCCGCAGCTCCAGGTGAAGCACAAGGACTCGGAATCGGGCTCGATCGACCCGACCTACGACATCTAGCGAATCTACGCCTCGAGCTGCAGCGCGACCGGGCAGTGGTCCGAGCCGCGCACCTCGGTCTGGTGCTCGATGCGCGCGACTCGGTCCATCAGCTCGGGATTCGTGACGAAGTAGTCGAGCCGCCAGCCGACGTTCCGCTCGCGGACGCCGGGGCGATTGCTCCACCAGGTGTAGTGCCCCGGCTCGGGACAGCGACTCCGAAAAGTGTCGACCCAGCCGTGGCGCGCGAGCAAACGATCCATCCAGGCGCGCTCCTCGGGCAGGAAGCCGGCGTTCATCCGGTTCTCGCGCGGGTTCGCCAGATCGATCTCGGCGTGCGAGATGTTGTAGTCGCCGCACAAGAGCACGTGCTTGCCGCGCCGCCGGTAGCCGTTCACCAGCCGCAGCATGGCGGCGCAGAAGCGCAGCTTGTAGGCGAGCCGCGCGTGATCGCGCTGGCTGTTCGGGAAGTACGCGTTGACCAGCACGAAGTCGCGGAACTCGGTGCGCAGCACGCGGCCCTCGCGATCGAACTCGCGCGCGCCGATGCCGTGCACCACCGCGAGCGGCTCCTCGCGCGTGAACGTGGCCACGCCGCTGTAGCCGGGCTGCTCGGCCGGGTAGAAGAACGCGTGGTAGCCGTGCGGGTTGCGCAGCTCGTCCGAGAGCTGCTCGGGCCGAGCCTTGATCTCCTGCACGCACACGGCGAAGGGACGCTGGCCCGCGAACCAGTCGAGAAAGCCGGCGCGGCCGGCAGCGCGCAGGCCGTTCACGTTCCAGGACAGCAGCAACACGTGCGTGATGTTGAGTTGACCTTCACGCGCGTGCAACTGCGGCGCCGCGCCTCGTGCCCGAGCGCTCGGCTGCCGATACGCAGGCATGTGGAAAGCGGCGCTGCTGGTTGTCGCGCTCATGGTCGCGGGGCACTTCGCGGTCCGCTACCTGCGCACGAATCCGCTCGCGCCGGTGTTCGAGGGCGGTCAGCTCGTGGTCGAGACCAACGAGCACGTGGTGCGCTACTCGCTGCACGGTCCGGTCGAGGGCACCTACCTGGTCGCGAACATCGAGAGCGAGGACTTCGGCGACGAGCCGGTGAACGCGACGCTCGCGGCGGTCGGCTTCGCCGAGACCCGCCAGTACCTGAGCGCGCACCCCGAGCACAGCGTGTACGGCTCCATGTCCGAGCTCCAGATCGCGAACCTGTCCGCGCCGCTCGCGCTGATCGCGGCGAATCGCATCGCCTACGGCGAGCTGCGCGCATTGGTCGATCGCTTCCAAGCGCGCGCCGAGGAGCACGGAAAGTGGCTGTGCGTGACGGTCACGGGTGAAGCGCTCGGGGTCGAGTCGGCGGAATCCTCGATCAGCGGCGTGGACGCCACCGCGCTGTTCGTGCGACGCGCGGACGCCACGCGGCTCTTGATGGCTCGCGACCTGCAGGTCGACGACTGTGTGGAGCTGATCGCGGGCGGCTAGCGCGAGCGCAGCGCGGCGACGCTCGAGGTGGTCGAGACGCCGTAGGGGACGAGCAGCGTCAGGCAGATCTTGAACACGCGGTCCGCGTCGAGCTTGCCCGCGAGCAGCGCGTCGCCGTGATTGATCGCGATCAGGATCGAGCCGACCACGACCATGGTGCGGAAGGCGCGCCGCACGACGGACGGCTCGACGGCGATTCGGAACCACTCCGACACGGCGGCAGGATAGCTCAGCCGCGGGAGCCGAAGGCCGCGAGCTTGCGCTCGATGATCGGCCGCAGCTCCGCGGCGCGCGCCTCCTTGATGCCCTCGTAGCCGCGGATGCCCTCGGCCAGGCGCACGATCTCGAGCGCTTCGGCGCGGTTCTCCGCGCGCAGCCGCGCGGCGAGCGCGTCGAGCACGCCCTCGTACCAGCTGGCGAGCTCACGCTCGAGGCGGCGCGCGCGCGTCCAGCCGAACGGATCGAGCGGCGAGCCGCGCAGCCTGCGCGCGCCCGCGAGCGCCGCGAACACCGGCTCGATCCAGGGGCCGAGCGCGAGCTTCGATTTCAGGCCCAGCGCGCGCAGCAGCGGCGGGTGCAGGTGGTAGCGGATGCGCGGCTCGTGCGCTTCGTGTCGGCGCAGCCAGCGCCGGTGCGGACCGCGCAGCAGGAGCCGCGCGACCTCGTACTCGTCCTTGTACGCGAGCACGCGGTACAGCTCGCGCGCGGCGGCCTCGGTCAGCACGAGAGTCTCGGGATCGACCGCGGCCTCGGCCTCGGCCAGACGCGCGATGCGCGCGCAGTAGCGCGCGGCCAGGCGCTTGCTCTGGTACTCGACCAGATCGACCGCGAACGCAGCGATCCGCTCGATCACGGCGTCTGGGTCCTTCGCGGGCTGGAAGCGGCCGAGCGCCTCGTGCACCGCGCTCCAGGCCGGGCCGAGCGAGCGCGAAGCCCGGTCGAGCGCGGGCTCGTCGCCGATCGCGGGTGGCGTCGCGTCGTGCAGGAGGCTCGCGATCAGCCCCGGGTCGACGGCGGCGGCGCGGCCGAGCGCGATCGCGCGCAGGTTGGCTTCGACCGCGACACCGTTCTCGCGCACCGCGCGCTCGAGCGCGAGCACCGACACCGGTACGAGCCCCCGCTGCCAGGCGTAGCCCAGCAGCACCAGGTTCGCCGAGAGCGACTGGCCGAGCGCCACCTCCGCGAGCAGCTCCGCGGGCACGCGCTCAAGCGAGCGCACGGCCGCGCGCAGCGGCTCGATCAGCTCCGAGAGCTCGGGAGGCTGGAAGCCGGGTGAGCCGACATCCGCGCCGGTCGGCACGTACAGCTCGTGCACGATCGCGCGCGTGCGGGCCGGGTCGAGCGCGCGCAGCGCGTCGCGGTCGGACGAGCCGAGCGGATCGAAGGCGAGCAACACGTCCGCCCGGCCCGGCTCGATGCGCGGGCTGCCCACCAGCTCGGCGCGCGAGAGCACGCAGTGCGACACGACCTTGCCGCCGCGCTGCGCGAGACCGGTCTGGTCGAGGTGCATCGCGTACAAACCGTCGTGCTCGGCCGCGCGCACCAGCAGCGCGTCGATCGTGACCACGCCGGTGCTGCCGATGCCGACCAGCTGGAGCTCGAAGCGATCGCCGTCCCAGATCGGTGCCGGCGGCTCGGGCAGGGGCTTGGGGACCAGCGACTCGAAGTGCGGCGGCGCGGTGCTCGCGCCCTCGACGGAGAGGAACGCGGGGCAGTCGCCGTCGAGGCAGGCGCGATCGTCGCTGCACGAGCCCGCGTGTATGCGGGTCTTGCGGCCGAGCGCGGTGGCGACCGGCCGCAGCGACACGCACGACGACTTCACGCCGCAATCGCCGCAGCCCTCGCACACGTCCTCGTTGATCACGATGCGCGCGCTCGGCCTCGCGAGCACGCCGCGGCGCTCCAGCCGCTGCTTCTCGTTCGCGCACAGCTCGTCCCAGATCATGACGGTGACGCCGGGCTGCTCGCGCAGCTCGCGCATCGCCGCGTCCCAGCCGGTCCGGTCCACCCGGCGCAGGCGCGGCTCGTAGCTCTCGAGCGCGGCCAGCTGGCGGTCGTCGCTCATCGCCACCACGCGCGAAACGCCGTCGGAGAGCAGGTCGCGCGCCAGCGCCGCGAGCGGCTTCGCGCCCACCGCGTGCTGGCCGCCGGTCATGGCCACGACGCCGTTCCAGAGCAGCTTGAAGGTGATCGTCGAGCCGGCCTCGACGCAGGCGCGCACGGCCAGCCGGCCGGAGTGGAAGTAGGTCCCGTCGCCCAGGTTCTGGAACAGGTGTCGCACGTCGGTGTAGGGCGCGAGCCCGATCCAGTGCGCGCCCTCCGAGCCCATCGCGCCGAGCAGCCGCACCTCGCGCTCGGGCATGAGCAGAGCCATCGTGTGACAGCCGATGCCGCCGCCCGCGAGCGAGCCCTCGGGGAGCTTGGTCGACGCCGAGTGCGGACAGCCGCTGCAGAAGTGCGGCGCGCGCGACGGCTCGGCCGCGAGCGACGCGCGCGCGAGCGCGGCCTCGAGCGGTGCGAGGCGCGCGGCGAGCTTCGGCTCGCCGAGCCGTTCGCCGAGCCAGGTCGCGAGATCCTGCGCGAGCGTGCCGCCGGTGATCTCGTGGCGGCGCGCGAGCCAGGGCGCGCCGCGCTCGTCGTTCTGGCCGAGCACGCGCGCGCGGGAATCCGCGTCGTAGAGCGCGGCGCGCACCTGCTCCTCGAGCCAGGCGCGGCGCGAGTCCACCACCACGATCGCCTCGAGCCCGGACGCGAACTCGCGCAGGCGAGTCGTCTCGAGCGGCCAGATCAGGTCGAGCTTCTGCAGCCGCACGCCCAGGCGCTCGCGCTCGCGCTCGTCGAGCCCGAGCAGGCCGAGCGCGCTCTCGAGCTCGCGGTACAGCGACCCCGAGGCGATCAGCCCCACGCGGTCGCGCGCGTGGCGCGAGGGCATCGGATTCAAGCCGTTCGCGCGCGCGAAGCGGTGCACGGCCTCGAGCCGGCCGAACACCAGTTCCTGCTCGATGCGCAGCACGTTCGGCGGCAGCAGGTTCGTGTCGATGCGCGGCAAGGGGCGTCCCGCCGGATTCGGGAACTCGGGCAGCAGCAGCGCCGGCTCGTCGTCGGCGAGCGGCACGATGCGCCCGGAGTCGGCCACGTCCGCCACCATGCGCAGCCCGCTCCACAGTCCGGTGTAGCGCGAGAGCGCGAACGCGAGCCGTCCGAGCCGCAGCACATCGCCGGGGTCGGACGGCGCGAACAGGGGAATGTAGGCGTGCGCGAACGCGTGCTCGCTGTGGCTCGGCAGCGACGAGCTCTTGCAGAACGGATCGTCGCCCACCACCGCGAGCGCGCCGCCCTTGCGCCCGGTGCCGACGAAGTTCGCGTGGCGGAGCGCGTCGATGGCGCGGTCGAGCCCCGGGGCCTTGCCGAACCAGACGCCGAGCACGCCGTCGTAGCGCGTGTGCGGGAAGGTCTCGAGCAGCTGCGTGCCGGCCACGGCGCTGGCCGCGAGCTCCTCGTTCAGGCCGGGCGCGAGCCGCACATCCTCGCGCGCGAGCAGCGGCTCGAGGCTGCGCAGCAGGCCGTCCAGACCCGCGAGCGGCGAGCCGGGATAGCCCGAGAAGAACGCTCCCGTGCGCAGCCCCGCGCGCGCGTCGCGGCGCAGCTGGTCGAGCGTCATGCGCACCAGGGCTTGCAGGCCCGTCAGGTGCACGCGGCCGTGCGTTCGGGTGTAGCGCTCCCAGAGCGGCGGATCCGTCCCGACCGTGGCGCTCATGTCCCAGAAGTTATCGGAGGCGGCGCGCACCCGCTTGAGGCAAAGTTGCCAGCGCATGCGCCTGTCCTTGTGCGTGCGTCACGTGCCGGACAGCGGCGCGACGATCAGCTCCGCGAACTTCTCCACCATGGCCGGATCGCGGCCCTGGATCACGATGTACGAAAGTCCGTAGCGGTCGCGCCGCTTCTCGAGCCCGTCGCGGATCTCCGCGGCCGAGCCGGTCAGAAAGATCGGGCAGTTGGCGACCTGCTCCACGGTCATGCCACTGTTCGCGGCCAGCCCCGCGCGCAGGCCCGACGGATCGTCCGTGATCGCCACCACGAACGTGAGCGAGTTCAGCTCGATCTCGTCGAAGCGCCGGCCCGCGGCCTCCGCACCCTCGCGCACGTGGCGCAGCTTCTCGTCGAGGCGCTCGGGCGCGAGATCGGCGGCGCTGTCGCGCGTGACCTTGCCCTCGGGCAGGCTCGGGTTGATGCCGACGATGTCGGCGTGGCGGCCCGCGAGCCGCAGCACGCGCGGCCCGCCGCCGCCGATCAGGATCTTCGGCCGCGCACCGGCGGGCAGCTCCGCCGCCTGCGCGATGTTGGTGATCTTGTAGTGCTTGCCCGAGAACGTGGTGCGCTCGTTCTCCCACATGCTCTTGATGATCTGCAGCGCCTCGTCGAGCCGCTCGATGCGCAGGCCGGGGCGGTCGTAGGGCATGCCGGCCTCGTCGTAGTCGGTCTGCATCCAGCCCGCGCCGATCCCGAACTCGTGGCGCCCGCCGGAAAGCAGCTGAATCGTCGCCGCGCCCTTGGCGTGGATCACCGGGTGGCGGTAGTCGACGTCGTAGACCAGCGAGCCGACACGCAGCCGTGTCGTGACCGCGGCCGCCGCCGCGAGCAGCGCCGTCGGATCCCACTGCGGCCCGAAATGGTCCGGGCAGAACACGGTGGAGAAGCCGAGCCGCTCGTACGAGCGCACGCGCTCGATCCAGCCGTCGGCCGGGAGGGTGGAGACCTGGATCGCGAAGCGGAAGGGTTTGGCCATGCCCGATGCTACCCGATCGGGCGCGGCTGCGTTCAGTCGCCGCGCTCGCGTACCTGATCGGCGGTGATCAGCCGGACCGCGCGCTCGTAGGTGAAGTACTCCCAGCCCCACTCGACCAGCACGAGCAGCTTGTTGCGGAAGCCGATCAGCTGCGCGACGTGGACCGCCAGCCAGAGCAGCCAGGCGAAGAACCCGGTGAACGCGAAGCGGCCCAGGTGCGCGACCGCCGCGTGGCGGCCGATCGTCGCGAGCGAGCCGGGATTCCGGTACGCGAACGGCTCGAGCGGCTCGCCCGCGAGCGAGCGCAGCACGTTGCGCGCGACCAGCTCGCCCTGCTGCATCGCGACCGGCGCCATCATCGGCAGCGGCTGTCCCGCGTGCTCGAGGAACGCCGCGTCGCCGATCGCGAACACGTCCTGGTGATCGAGCACGCGCAGCGTTTCGTCGATACGCACGCGCCCCTGCGCGCCCTGCGGCAGGCCGAGCCGGTCGATCAGGCTCGCGGCGCGCGCGCCCGCCGCCCAGATCAGCGTGCGCGCGGGAATCACCTCGCCGCCTGAAAGCTGCACGCGGTCGCCATCGAACTCGACCACCTGTGCGCCGAAGCGCACCTCGACGTGCTTGCGCCACAGGCGCTGCGCGGTCGCCTCGCGCAGCTTCTCGGGCAGCGGGCCGAGCAGCGCGTGGGTGGCCTCGAGCAGGATCACGCGCACGTCCTTGATTTCGAGCGCGTGGAAGTCCTTGGCCAGCACGAGCCGCACCAGCTCGGAGAGCGCGCCCGCGCTCTCGACGCCGGTCGGCCCGCCACCGACGACCACGAAGGTCAGATAGGCGCGGCGCCGCTCGGGGCTCGGCTCGTGCAGCGCGCGTTCGAAGCTGCGCAGGATCTGGTTGCGGACGTTGACGGCCTCGTCGAGATCTTTCAGGCCGAAGCCGTTGCGTTCCACCGACGCGAGTCCGAAGAAGTTCGTGCGCCCACCGACCGCGAGCACGAGCCGGTCGTAGCCGATCGGGCCCGCGCTGGTGCCGAGCTCGCGCTTCGCGAAATCCACCGACTCCACGCGCGCGAGCCGGAATTCGAGGTTCGTCTGGCCGCGCAGGATCGCACGCACCGGGTAGGCGATGCTCTCCGGCGGCAGCATCGAGGTCGCGACCTGGTAGAGCAGTGGCTGGAACAGGTGGTAGTTGCGCTGGTCCACGAGCGTGACCGCGACCTTCGCGCGCGAAAGCCGGCGCGCCGCGCGCAGGCCGCCGAAGCCGGCGCCCACGATCACGATCCGCGGCCGCGTGGGTTCCTCGCTCTCGCGCACGTCGGCCGCAAGCTAGCGCCTGCGCCGGGTTTTGGCGGCGTGCGCGCGTTCACCTACGATCCCGGGCGCATGATCGACACCATCCACGCCGTGCAGACGCCGGAGGGGGTCGACCTCGCCCTGCGCGTGGCCGGACCGGTCCCGCGCGCGCTCGCCTGGGGCATGGATACGCTCCTGCAGGGCGCGATCGCGCTCGGCCTGCAGATCGCGCTTGCCGCGTTCGCGGGCTTCGGCGTCGGTCTCTACCTGATCGGGATCTTCGCGTTGCTCTGGTTCTACCCGGTGCTGTTCGAGGTGCGCGCGCACGGCCAGACGCCGGGCAAGCGCTTCATGGGCCTGCGCGTGGTGCAGGAGAACGGCACGCCGGTCGGCTGGTCGGCGTCGGTTCTGCGCAACTTCCTGCTGGTCGCGGACTTCCTGCCGCTCTTGTATCTCGCGGGTCTGGTGGCGATGGTCTCGGACACGAGCTTCCGGCGGCTCGGCGATCTCGCGGCCGGGACGCTCGTGGTGTACGCCGACGCGCCGCGCATGCCCGTGACTCGGATTCCGAACGTGACTCCGGTCGCGCCGCCGATCTCACTCACGCTCGACGAGCAGGCGGCGGTGATCGCGTTCGCGGAGCGCGAAGCGAGTCTCTCGCCGGAGCGCGCGGCGGAGCTCGCGGAGATTCCGCGGTCGCTTGCCGGCGGCGACGATCCGCGCCCGAGCCTGATCGCGCAGGCTGCCTATCTGGTGGGGCGCAGCGCGTGAAGCTCGAGCTGTTCGAGGCGCAGGGCCGGGCCCGCTGGAATCGCTTCGCCAGGCTGCTGGAGGCGCTCGAGCGCGGCGAGAGCGACGACGCGGCGCAGCTTCCGCCGCTCTACCGCCAGCTCTGCCACGACCTGGCGCTCGCGCGCGAGCGGCAGTTTTCCGGGGCGCTGGTTGCCGAGCTGAACGAGCTCGCGCTGGCCGGACACCGGCTGCTCTACCAGGCGCGCACCGGCGAGCTGCGCGGGATCCGCACGTTCCTCGCGCGCGACTTCCCGCGCGCGGTGCGCAGCGAGCTGCCGCTGGTCGCGAGCCTGCACGTGTTGTTCTACGGCCTCGCGCTCGCGCTCGCGTTGCTCGCCTGGACGCAGCCCGACCTGATCTACAGCTTCATCTCCCAGGAGCACGTGACCGAGATCGAGCAGATGTACGACCCGTCGGGCGCGGGCGAACACACCGAGCGGGACTCCGGCGACGACGCGACGATGTTCGGCTTCTACATCTGGAACAACGTCTCGATCGCGTTCCGCACCTTCGCGAGCGGCCTCGCGTTCGGCGTGGGGACGCTGGTGAGCGTGATCTTCAACGCGGCGAACTTCGGGCTGATCGCGAGTCACCTGGTGCGCGCGGGCTCGGCAGAGCCGTTCTTCTCGTTCGTGATCGGTCACGGCGCGTTCGAGCTGACCGCGATCCTGCTGGCGGGCGCGGCGGGCATGCGGCTCGGACTCGCGGTGCTCGCGCCGGGCCCGCGCAGCCGCGTCGCGGCGCTGCGCGCGGCCGCGCTGTCGAGCCTGCCGATCATCGCGGGCGCGGCTCTGATGCTGGTGGTGGCCGCCGGCATCGAGGCGTTCTGGTCGCCGCGCGCGCTGCCCGCGCGGGCGAAGTACGCGGTCGGCGCGGCGCTCTGGCTCCTGGTCGCGCTGTGGCTCGGCAGCGCGGGACGCTCGCGTGCAGACTGAGCGGATCGCGGTCGAGGTCCGGCCGCGCGCGGGCTACGAGGCGGTGGACCTCGGCTTCCGCTTCGCGCGCGCCGTGATCTGGCCGCTGTTTCCCGCGCACGCGCTGGTGGTCGGGCTGGTCGCGCTGGCGCTGTACGCGGGGCTGTCCGAGCGGCTCTGGCTCGCGGGTCTGCTCGTGTGGTGGCTCAAGCCCCTCTACGATCGGGTGGCGTTGGCGGTGCTCGCGGACGCGCTGTTCGGCCGTACGCCGACGCTGCTCGAGACGCTCGCGAGCCTGCCGCGGCTGATCACGCGCACCGGCCTGCTGCACTCGCTCACCTGGCTGCGCTTCTCGCCGCTGCGCTCATTCACGATGCCGGTGCTGCAGCTCGAAGGCCTGCGCGGGATCGAGCGCTCGCGCCGCGTGAGCGTGCTGGTCGGCCGCGACTCGCGCGCGGGGCTCGGGCTCTTGTTCGCGTGCGGGATCTTCGAGCTCGTGATCCTCGCGGCCGGCCTGCAGCTCGCCGCGACCTTCCGGCCCGAAGGCGCGCTGGCAGAGTTCTGGCGCGACGTGGTGCAGGGCGGGGGGCCGGAGCTGTCGTTCCTGGAGGCGCTCTTGTATCCGCTCGCGATCGCCGCGGTCGAGCCGTTCTACGTGGCCGGCGGCTTCGCGCTGTACGTGAACCGGCGCATCTGGCTCGAGGGCTGGGACATCGACCTGGCCTTCCGCAAGCTCGAGCAGCGCGTCGCCGCCGAGTCACCCCGCGCGCCGCGCGCGCGCGCGATCTCGCTCGGTCTGCTCGCGCTCGCGCTCGCGCTGCCCGCGCACACGCGCGCCGACGATGAGACGCGCGCCGAGCCAGCGACATGCGAGACGCCCGGCCCGGCGGGCGCGGGCGCGTGCATCGACGCGGTGCTGGCGAGCGAGGAGTTCGCGACGGTCGAGAAGGTGGAGCTGTGGCTGCCCAAGGCGAGCGAGCCGGACAAGAGCGCGGATCCGAGCCTGCTCGCGCGCTTCGGACTGTGGCTGGCCTCGGTCGGGGGGACACTTCTGCGTGTGGTCGCGTGGCTCGGGCTGGCCGCGGTGCTGACCGGGCTCGGGGTCGCGGTCGTGCGCTCGCTGCGCGAGCGGGATCTTCGCCCCGGCGCGCAAAGCGTGAACCTCTCCGGGGCACGCGTCAGCCTCGACCTGCGGCCGGAGGCGCTGCCGGCCGACGTCGTCGCCGAGGCGCGCGCGCGCTTCGCGCGCGGCGATGCGCCGGGCGCGCTCTCGCTCTTGTATCGCGGGGCGCTCGTGCAGCTGGTGCGCGGCTTCGGGCTGGCGGTGCCGGCCGGCGCGACCGAGGGCGAGTGCGAGCGGCTCGCGCGCGAAGCGCTCGATGCGGGCCTGGCGCGCGACTTCAAGGCTCTCACGCGCGCGTGGGTGTTCTGCGCCTACGCGCACCAGCCGCCTGCGCCCGACGCGTTCGCGGAGCTGTGCCAGCGCTGGCAGCCGCACCTGCGGAGCGCCGCGTGAGCCGCCCGTCGCGGCGCGCGAGCTGGGTGGCGCTCGCCGCCAGCGCCGCGACGCTGGTCGCGCTCTTCTTCCTGTCCTGCGAGAAGCGCGCGATCGAGATCCCGCGCGGCTACAGCGGCGAGGCCGCGCGCAACGCCTATCTCGCGGCGCAGCGTCTGCTCGAACGGCTGGGCACGCCGGTGCGGAGCTTCGCCGACCTCTCGGGTCTCGCGGAGCTTCCGCCCGAGGACGGGACGCTGATCGTGCCGACCGCGCGCCGGGCGCTCGGCAAGGCGCGCGCGCGCGATCTGCTCGACTGGGTCGAGCGCGGCGGGCATCTGGTGGTGGTGAGCTGGCAGCTCTTCGACGATCCAGAGCGCGAGCCCGATCTCGTGCTCGATCCGATCGGCGTGCGCCAGTACCTGAACGAGTCGAGCGGCGAGGAGCCCGAGCGCGAAGCGCCGGAGAGCGACGCGCCCTCGATCGAGCCGCCGCCTCGGCCACCGGCGCCGCAGCCCCCCGCGCGCCCGCCCGTCGGGCCGCCGCCGCTCGTCACCATGGCGAGCAACGTCAGCGACGAAGAGGAGCCGCCCGGCCCGGAGGTCGCGCTCGTCTATCTTCCGGATCGAGAGCTGCCGCTCGAGGTCGAGTTCGATCCCGCCTTCCGCTTCGAGGTCTCGGAGGCGGCGAACGACACCGCGGTGTTCGAGATCGCCGATGCGAACGGCGCGCACCTGGTGACGGTGCGCCGCGGGCAGGGCTACGTGACCGCGCTGACCGACGACTACTTCCTGACGCAGCCGAAGATCGCGGACTGGGATCACGCCGAGCTCGTGTACCGGCTCGCGCACTTCGCGGGCCGCGCCGGCCCGGTCTGGATCGTGTTCGGCGACGACTATCCGGGCGCGCTCGCGCTGGTGCTGCGCCATGCCTGGATGGTGGTCGTGAGCGCGCTCGTGCTGCTCGCGCTCTGGCTGTGGTCGGCGTCGCGCCGCTTCGGGCCGCTCGCGCCCGATCCGCCGCGCGAGCGGCGCGAGCTGATGGAGCACGTGCGCGCCGCGGGCCGCTTCCAGTGGCGGCGCGGCGCGGCGCCCGCGCTGCTCCAAGCCACGCGCGACGCGCTGTTCGCGCGCGTGCGCGAGCGCCATCCGACCATCGCCTCGGCCTCGCCCGCCGAGCAGGCCGCGAGCCTTGCCGAGCTCTCGGGCCTGCCGCGCGAGGGCGTGGCTCGCGCGCTGGCCTTCCGCACCGACAGCGAAGCGAGTCGCTTCGCGCAGAACGTCGCCACTCTCGAGAAGATCAGGAGATCGCTATGAATCCGGAAATTTCCGCGACGCCGCGCGAGGCGCTCGAACGCGCCTCGGAGCTCGCGGGTCGCATGCGCACCGAGATCCGCAAGGTGTTCGTCGGCCAGGACGACGTGGTCGACCAGACGCTGGTGGCCTTGTTCGCGGCCGGGCACCTGTTGATCGAGGGCGTGCCCGGGCTGGGCAAGACGCTGCTCGTGCGCGCGCTCGCGCGCTCGTTCGCGGGCTCGAGCACGCGCATCCAGTTCACGCCCGACCTGATGCCGGCCGATGTCGTCGGTCACGTCATGTACGAGGCGTCGACCGGCGAGATGCGGCTGCGGCGCGGGCCGGTGTTCACGAACCTGCTGCTCGCGGACGAGATCAACCGCGCGCCGGCCAAGACCCAGGCCGCGCTGCTCGAGGTGATGCAGGAGCGGCAGGTGACGCTCGAGGGGCAGTCGCTCGCGGTGCCGGCGCCGTTCATGACCCTGGCCACGCAGAACCCGATCGAGCTCGAGGGCACCTATCCGCTGCCGGAAGCGCAGATCGACCGCTTCCTGCTCAAGGTGCAGATCGACTACCCGAGCGCGGCCGAAGAGCTCGAGCTGGTGCGGCGCGTGTCGCGCGGCACGGTCGGCGACTCGCTCGACCTGTCGCCGGTCACTGCCATCGCCGACGCCGCCGGCGTGGTCGCGATCCAGTCCGCGGCCGCGAGCGTGTTCGTCGACGAGCGGATCTCCGAATACGTGGTGCGGTTGGTGCGCGCGACGCGCACCTGGGCGGGCGTCGCGCTGGGCGCGGGGCCGCGCGGCGGTCTGGCGCTGGTGCGCGCGTCGCGCGCGCTGGCGCTGCTCGACGGCCGCGGCTTCGTCACGCCCGACGACATCAAGGCGATCGCGACGCCTGCGCTCCGCCACCGCATCCTGCTCTCGCCCGAGGTCGAGCTCGAGGGCCAGCGCACCGACCTGATCCTGGACGCGATCCTCGCCAAGGTGGAGGCGCCGCGCACGTGAGCCCGTCGCGCGGGCTCCTCGGCCTGGCCTTTGCCGTGCTCGCGCTCGGCCTGGCCGCGGCCTTCTGGCCGCCGCTCCTGTCGGCGTGGGGCGCGGCGCTCGCGGGGCTCGCGCTCGCGGCGGCGTTCGACGCGAGCTTCGCCGTGGGTCCGTTCGAGGCGCAGCGCAAGATCCCGCACACGCTCGCGATCGGCACGCGCCACAGCGTCTCGCTCGAGCTCGTGAACCGCGGGACGCGCGCCGCGCGGCTGCTCGTGTACGACCACGTGCCCGCGAGCATGAACGCGCGCGGGCTGCCGCGCGAGCTCGCGCTCGGGCCCGGCGCGCGCGCGGCGTTCGAGTACGAGATCGCGCCGTCGCAGCGCGGCGAGCTCGAGATCGGCGCGCTCGAGCTGGTCGCGCGCTCACCGCTCGGGCTGTGGCGGCGGCGCGTCCGCGCGGGCGCGGAGCAACGCGTTCGTGTGTACCCGAACTTTCGCGCCGTCTCGCGCTACGCCTTGTTGGCCGCGGCCAACCGTGCGGGGGAGCTCGGCGTCCGCCGCCGGCCGCGCCGCGGCGAGGGGCTCGAGTTCCACCAGCTGCGCGAGTACCGCCAGGGCGACAGCCTGCGGCAGATCGACTGGAAGGCGACCGCGCGCCTGCGCCGCGCCGTCTCGCGCGAGTACGAGGAGGAGCGCGACCAGCAGATCGTCTTCCTGCTCGACTGCGGCCGCAAGATGCACGCGCGCGACGAGGCCCTGTCGCACTTCGACCACGCGCTGGACGCGGTGCTCCTGCTCGCGCACGTGGCGCTGCGCCAGGGTGACGCCGTGGGCCTGCTCGCGTTCAGCGGCGCGAAGCGCTGGCTGGCGCCGCGCAAGGGCGCGAAGCAGCTCGACCGCGTGCTGAACTCCGTATACGACCTTTCGAGCGGCACGCGCGCGTCGGACTACCTGGACGCCGCGCAGCAGCTCGCGGGCCGGCTGGCCAAGCGCGCGCTGGTGGTCGTGGTCTCGAACCTGCGCGACGAGGACCACGAGGAGCTCCTGCTCGCCGCGCGGCTGCTCGGCCGCCGCCATCTGGTGCTGGTCGCGAGCATGAAGGAGCGCGCGCTCTCGATCGCGCTCGAGTCACGCGTCAAGGATCTCGACTCCGCGCTCACGCTCTCCGCCACGCACCAGTACCTGCAGGCGCGGCGGCGGGCCCACGAACGCCTGCGCAAGAGCGGCGTGCTCGCGCTCGACGCCGAGCCCCAACAGCTCGCCGTGGCCCTGGTCAATGGCTACCTGGACGTGAAGGCGTCCGGAATCCTCTGAGCGGCCTGGTCGAGAAGCCGAGCGAAGTGCGGGTGGCGCGGCTACGCCGCGCCGGGCCCCGCAAGTCACGGAGTGATGCTGATGGCCTGGCGCGGGCAGAGGCGGACGGCGGCTTCGACCTTCTTGCGCAGCGCCTCGGAAGGGTTCTCGATCAGGATGTGCAGGTTGTCGTTCTCATCGACGCGGAAGACCTCGGGGGCCTGGTCCACGCACACGGCATTGGCTTCGCAGAGGTCGTAGTCGACGACGACTTTCATGGCTCTCTCCTGCAGGGTTGCGCAAGCGAAGCCTACCACGGCGTGCGCGTTTGGTGCCGGTGGTTCGAGCGGGCGAAAACGGTTATGCATGAGCCGAGTGGACGACAGAGAGGCGAGAATCATCGCGACTGCGGTCGCGTTGGCGGAGCAGGGGGGCTTCGAAGCCGTCCGGCTGCGCGACGTCGCGTCGCACGCGGGGGTCGCGCTCGGCACGCTCTACCGCCATTTCCGCAGCAAGGACGACCTGCTGGTGGCGGCGCTCGCGAGCGAGGCGGCGGGTCTGGCCGCGCGCATGGCCAAGCATCCGCCCGACGGACCGACGGCGCTCGAGCGCGTGACCTCGTACTTCGCGGCCGCCACGCGCACGCTGTGCCGCAAGCCCAAGCTCGCGCGCGCGGTGCTGCGCGCGGCGAGCTCGGACGAGCCGGAGCTGGCCGGCAAGATCCGCGCCTTCCACGGCATCGCGGGCGAGCTGCTGGTGCGCGCCATGCGCGGCGACGCGCGCGCGACGCTCGACTCCGCGAGCGAGCACGAGATCCGCGTCTGCGCCGTCCTGCAGCAGGTCTGGTTCGCAGCGCTGATCGGCTGGATGAGCGGGCTGCACAAGCAGTCCGAAGTCGTCGCTCAGGTGCGAACCGCGGCGGAACTGCTCCTCGACTGAGCCCGACTAACTCCGCTGGAGTGACTGCTCGAGCCGCTCGAGGATCTGGGTCAGGATCGCGTGCGAGGTGGCGAAGTTCAGCCGTACGAATCCCTCTCCGCCCGGTCCGTTCCTGCGGCCGTCGGAGAGCGCGACGCGCGCGCGCTCGAGGAAGAACGTGAACGGATCGGGCGCGAGCGCGAGCTCTCGGCAGTCGAGCCAGGCGAGATAGGTCGCCTCGGGCGAGCGGTGCGCGATGCCGGGCAGGCGCTCCTTCACGAACTTCGCGACGAAGGCGCGGTTGCCCTCGAGATAAGCGAGCACTTCGTCGAGCCACGGCTGACAGCTGGTCCAGGCGATCTCGCTCGCGTGCAGGCCGAAGCTGCCGAGACCGCCGCGCAGGTGCGACGGCAGAACCTGGAAGCGCCGCTTCAGCTCGTCGCTGCCGAACACCGCCACGCCGCAGCGCAGCCCCGCCATGTTGAAGGCCTTGGTGGCCGAGGTCAGCGTGATCGTGCGCGCCTCGATCTCGGGTCCGAGCGACGCGATCGGGATGTAGCGGTGGCCCGGGAACGCCAGGTCGCCGTGCACCTCGTCGGAGATCACGATCAGGTCGCGCTCGATCGCGATCTGCGCCAGCTGCTCGAGCTCAGGCCTCGTGAACACGCGTCCGGTCGGGTTCTGCGGGCTGCACAAGAGCAGGATGCGCGTACGCGCGTCGATCTTGGCGCGCAGATCGTCGAAGTCGATCTCGTAGCCGCGCGGGCCCTCGACCAGTCGGTTCACGATCCGGCGCCGGCCGATCTCGTCGGTCGCCTTGAGGAACCAAGGGTACACCGGAGTCTGAACCACCACCCCGTCACCCGGCTCGCACAGCGTGTAGAGTCCCAGGTAGATGCCCTGCACCACATCCGTGATCACCAGCACCCGGTGCGGATCGACTTGCCAGCCGAAGCGCTCGAGCGCGCGCTTGGCGAACACGGTCGGCAGCGCGCTCGGGGTCGGGTTCACCGGGTAGCCCAGGTCGCCGTCGCGCACGGCCTGGTTGATGTAGCTCGAGATCGGCTCCGCGACCGGGAAATCCATGTCCGCGACCCAGGCCGCGAGCACGTCGGGCGCGTACTCCCTCCACTTCTCGCCGCGCCGGCGGCGCAGGGTGTCGAGGTCGAGGTCGTCGAGGTTCATGGCGGCGATTCTAGCCGAAGGCGCTCGCGCCTTCCCTCGCGCAGCCAGATCAGCTCGAGCAGCGGCTCGGGCTCGTCGGGGAAGATCCGCATGACGCCGCGCGCGTAGATCGAGAGCTGCGTTCGGTAGCGCGCACGTCGCTCGTCGTCGGGCTCGCGGTCCGACTTGTAGTCAGCCACCACCAGGCGTCCGTCCGGATCGCGGTAGAGCAAGTCGATCGTGCCGCTCCAGGCCACGCCGCTCTCGTCGCGGTAGTGGATCGGCAGCTCGCGCCCGATCACGTCGACGCTCGCCAGGTAGACGGGGAGGTCGCTCCCGAGCAAGTGGTTGGCGACCGTCAGCGCATCCGCCTCGACGCAGGAGTTCCGGATGGACTCGTCGATGGTGGAGCGGTGGGCGCTCGCGTCGACGAGCGTCCGCAGCGCAGCGGCATCGCGGAAGTCCCAGCGTTCGAGCGCGTCGTGGATCGCGGTGCCGGAGGCGCGCGCGAGTCGACTGTCGGTCGTCTCGCGCTCGAGCCGCGGCTTCGGTTCCAGGTCGATCGTGGCCGCCCGCGCTTCGGTGTCCTCGCGCAGGCCCGACGGACTCCTCTGGGGGGGGCGAGCCCGGTCGCGCGCGCGCGCGACCGCATGGGCGGCGCGCGCGACCGGCTCCTCGCTCGGCGGGTCGGGCGGCGCCGGCGGGACGAGCGTGGTGTTCGCGGGCTGCTCGAGCGCGCGCCCGAGCACGTCGCTCGCGTTCGGCAGCGGCCCATCCGTCGGGCGACCGTCTTTGGTGTAGCCCCAGTCGCCGAGGAAGCGGAGCAGGGAATCGGCCACGTTCACGCCTTTGCGCGGGGCGTGCACGAACACGAGCCGCTCCTCCGCGCGCGTGCACGCGACGTAGAAGAGCCGGCCGTCCTCGGCCCGCGCGTGGTTCGCCTCGGCGTCCTGATGCTCGATCCAGCTCGCGGAATCGCCCGCGCGGGTCGTGACGGCGAGCGCGCCGCGGTCGCGCAGGCGTGCGACCTCGACGCGCGGGGCCCGCCCGCCGCCCGCTCCGCGCACCAGATCCGGCAGGATCACGATCGGGAACTCGAGACCCTTCGCGCCGTGAATGCTGATCAGGCGCACGCGATCGGGAGCCTCTTCGCTGTCGGCGGGCGCGGGGCGGCGCTCCTCGCCTTCGAGCATGCGCACGAGGTCCGCGAGCGAGCAGCCCGGCTTCGACTGTGCCTCGGCCGTCAGGCGCTCGATCAGGAAGCTGAGGTCCGCGACGCGGCGCTCGCCGTCGCGCGCGAGCGCGTGCACGGCGAGCAGCGGCGTATTCTCGAGCAGCGCGGCGAGCCAGCGCTCGGGGGCAAGCGCGCGCGCCTCCTCGCGCAGCGCGGCCAGCAGCGCGAACGCGCGCGACAGATTTGGGAACCCGTCCAGCACTGGACGCTCGTCCGGATACGACCAGGCGCGCCTGCGCTCGCCGGGCGCGAAGCGGCCCGCCCAACGGGCGAGCTCGGCGTCGGGGACCGCGCACAGGGCCGAGCGCAGCACGCCGAGCACCGCTGGCGCGTCGGCGGGATTCGCGAGCGCGCGCAGCAGCGCCAGGATCTGCTGGCCCGCGGGCTCGGACGCGAGCTCCTCGCTGCGCCCCACCAGATACGGCACGCCGCGCTCCTGCAGCGCGGCCGCGTAGCGGTGCACGTCGCCGAGTCCGCGAAAGAGCAGGGCGACGTCCTTCGGCGCGAGACGCCGCGCGGCGATCTCCGTCGCGACCCAGCCCGCGATCACGCTCGCCTCCGCGATTCGCGCGTCCTCCGCGCGCTCGAAGCCGGCGCCGACCGTCCAGACCTCGACGCGCGTTTCGCCCGTCGGCTCGCGCCCCGAGTCGAGCCCGCTGTAACCGGAGTACGCGTAGGCGAGCTCGGGGTCCGCGACGCAGAGCAGGCTCGGGAAGATCCGAGCCAGCGGCGCGAGCAGCTCGGGCACCGAGCGAAAGCAGGTGACCAGCTCGAGCACTTCACCGCCCTGCGCTCGCACGTGCGCGACCGCTCTCTGATAGGCGCTGACGTCCGCGCCGCGGAAGCGATAGATCGCCTGCTTGGGGTCGCCGACGATGAACAGCTTGCCGCGCGCGAGCGTGGTCGCGAACGCGTCGCTGGCGGGCGCGGACGAGGGGTCCTCGGCGAGCAGCAGGACGATCTCGTACTGCAGCGGGTCGGTGTCCTGGAACTCGTCGAGGAACAGCGCGCGGTAGCGCTCGCCGAGCAGGCGCCGTACACGCGGGTGTGTGAGCAGCAGGTCGCGCGCGAGCACGAGCAGCGCGTCGAAGGGCAGGACGCCGCGCAGCCGCGCCTCGCGCTTCACGACGCGCGCGAAGGGGCGGACCAGCCCGACCGCGTCGGCGAGCAGGGCGTCGTCGACGCGGCGCAGGCGGCGCAGCTCGCGGTGCAGATCCTTGGCCAGTGCCTCGGCGTGCGGGTGCTTCGTCGACCTCGGCGCGGGTGACTCGAGCAGGCCGCGCTCCCTGCCCGTGCCGCCCTTGCAGCACGCGCGCTCGATCTCCACGCGCAGCGCGGCCGTGCCCGCGTCGCGCAGCGCCGCGAGCGGCACGCGCGCGGCATCGAGCCAGCTCTCGGGGCCGTTCGCGGGCAGGCCGGGAACGACTGCCTCGATCCGCTCGAGGCCGCGCATCGCGCGCGCGCGCAGCCAGTCCGCGGAGGCCGACAGCGCGAGCTCGGTCGCCTCGCCGCCGAGCGCGAACGACGCGCACGCGAAGCCGAGCTCGGCGAGCTCGGGGAGATCGAGACCGAGCAGGACGCGTCGCCAGCGCAGAGCGCGCGCGCCGCCGGGTCCGTCGGCGCCGGCCAGGAAGTCGCGCCAGATCGAGCCGAGCAGGTCCTCGTAGCCGAGCCCCGTGTCGACCGTGAAGCCCGGATCGACGCCGGCCTCGAGCGGGAAGCTGCGCAGCAGACCCGAGCAGAAGGCGTGGATGGTCGAGATCTCCGCGCCCACCAGGCTCGCCAGCCGACGCCGGGCGGTCTCGGCGATGGCCGCGGGAGACTGCTCGCGCGCGAGCCACGCGTAGGCTCGCTGCGCCTCGGTCGTCCGGCCCACGGAGTCCGGCGCGACGCGCGCGCTCGCGAGCGCAGCGAGCTCGGCGAGCGCGGCGGCCAGGCGCTTGCGCATCTCCGCCGCCGCCTTCTCCGTGAAGGTGATGGCCGCGAAGCCGTCCACGTCCAGGCCGCGCGCGAGCATCTGGCACAGCACCCGCTCGACCAGGAGACTCGTCTTGCCGCTGCCCGCGCCGGCCTCGACGACCAGATTGGTGTCGAAGGCGTGCGCGCCGCGCTCCCGCTCGCGGGCGTCCCTCACGTCTCGACCCGCCCGCGCAGCGCGAGCCAGGGTGCGAACACGTTGGCCGCCGCGATGCGCTCGCGGCTCGGTCCATGCTCGCGTCTACACGCGATCGTGTAGGGACAGTAGCGGCACTCGTCGGGATCCGCGTGGAACGGGAACGCACCCCGCTCGAGCAGCCCGGCCAGCTCCCCGAGCACCGGCAGCGCGAGCGTCTCGATCTCGGCGAGCTCGAGGGAGCGCTCGGTGTCGCGATCGCGGTCACGGTCGCGCTCGGGCCGCACCGGCACCGGCAGCGCCTCGCCGACCACGTCGTGGGTGTTCTGCGCAGAGGCGACGGCGAGCGCGTACAGCGGCACCTGCAGCGACGTGCCGCGCCTCACGCGCGGCGCCTCCACCGGCTTGGCGAAGTTGCGCGAGGTCTTGTAGTCACCCACGCGCAGGCCGCCGTCGGGCCGCTGCACGATGCGGTCGATGCGGCCCTCGAGCTCCAGCCCGATGCCGCCTCCGAGCTCGATTCGCGCCTCGAGGTCGCGCTCCACGTCGAGCGCGGCGACGCCGGCCGGAAGCAGCGTCTCGAGGTCGCGCCGGACGAAGTCGCCGAGTGCTCGCCCCACGACCTCGAGGAAGGCGGCCCAGACCCCGGGCTCGCGCGTGCGCACGCGCGGACGCGCCCGCTTCGCCGCTTCGTCGAGCGCGCTCGCGAGCAGGGCGTCCGCGCGCGCGATCGCAGCGGCCGGGTCGGTCCCCGGTGCGAGCCGGCCCTCTTCGAAGAGCCGCTGGTACAGGCTGCGCAAGGCGTCGTGCGCGAGCTGGCCGGCCTCGTTCGCGTCGAGCGTGTCGGGCGAGGGATCGACGAGCTCGCGCGCGCCCAGCACCGACTTGAAGAACGCTCGCAGCGGACACACGCCGAGCTCCGCGACGAAGCTCGGCGACAGACGCTCGGGGAGCCGCAGCGCGGCAGAGCCGACGTCGCCGTCGAAGGGCAGCGACTCGGAGCGGAACGCGTCGGTCTGCGCGATGAAGTCGCGCGCAGCGTCGCCGAGCGGAGCGGCCGCGCGCGCGAACGGCGGGGCGGCGCCGTCCGGCCTGGTCGCGAGCGCGACGACGTCCGAGCCGCGCTCGACGAACGGCAGGTCGCGCAGGAAGCCCGAGGGCGAGAGCGCTCGCCCCGAGCCGTCGGCGTCGGCGTACGAGAGCGTCACTTGCTCGCTCGCCTGCGAGAGCAGGAGTCCGAGCAGGAAGCGCTCCTCCGCGAGCGCCCAACCGCGCACGGGGACCGGCCGGCCGCAGCCGGCGCGCAGCGCCTCGCGCACGGCATCGACGAGAAACGGATCCTCCGTCGACGGGCGCGGCCAGGCGCCGTGCGCCGTCCCGATCAGGAACAAGTGCGCGCACGGCAGCGCGCGCGCCTGGATCGCGTCCAGGATCCGGACGCCGCCCTCGTCCGCCGGTTGCCAGGGATCGGCGAGCTCGAGCAGCAGCGACTCGAGCGCGGTCGCGACCGTGGCCGGGGCGACGGGTCGCGAGGCCTCCGCGGCGCGGTCGAGCTCGTCGAAGCGAGAGCCGCGATCGAGCGCCGCATCGGCGCTCCCCGTGAGCACATCCGGGCCGAGGAGGCAGCCGAGCCTCTTCGCGACGTCGACCGCGTCGAAGAACGACGCCGCCTCGGCGAAATCGCGACGCGCGTCGAAGATGAAGCGCAGCTCGGAGCTCAGCTCCGGGAAGTCGGGGTCGTTCGCGGCGGCGTCGAGCGCCTCGCGCCAGTCCGCTTCCCCGCGCACCACCGCCGCTTCGCGCGCGACGCGCTCGGCGAGCCGCGCGACCGCGCGCGGGGCGATCGCATCGAGAAAGCCGAGCACGTGCCGCCGCTCGAGATCGCTCGCGAGCATGCGCACCAGCTCGAGCCAGGTACGTGCCTCGAGACCCGAGACCGCCGGATCGGACAGCGACGAGGTGACCGGGATTCCGTAGCCCTCGAAGATCGCCGGCAGCCAGGGCGCGTAGGGCTCGAGCGAACGCGCGACGATCGCGATCTCGTGCGGCGCGACGCCGCGTTCGAGCAGCGCTAGCACCTCGCGCGCGACGAGCTCGAGCTCGTCGCGCGGCGATCGGGCGCGCAACACGCGCAGCCGGCCTTCGGGGATCGGGCCGTCGCGGGTGAACGCGGGCTCGTCGACGACCTCGACGGGCTCGGGCGGAAAGCGCGGCCAGCTCCACTCCGCGCGCACGCGCGCCGCGTGCTCGTCGCCCCAGTCCGGCTGGAAGAAGCGCACAGCACCGGCGGGCAGCGCCGCGGCGACCGCGTCGACCAGATCGCCGGCGCTGCCCACGAGCTCGACCGCGCCGTGGACCTCCGCGCGCGTGAAGCCGCGCCGCGTGACGTACTTCGCGGCGCCGCGCACGGCGAGCCGGAACAGCCCGATGCGATCGAGCCGTCCCTCGTCAGCCAGGCGTGAGAGCGCCTGCTCCACGTCGGTGTAGAGCGAGCGCAGCGCCGAGACGTCGCTCGGCAGCCGCTCGGGCGGTACACCCGCATCGCGCAGGTCGCGCAGCGTGCCCGCGAGCGCGGCGGCGAGTCCGGGGCGCTCGGCGACCAGCGGCCCGAAGCGGCTGCTGCGCTCGCAGCACACCGCCACCAGCCGCTCGAGCTCCGTCGCACCGAGCGAGACCTGATAGCGAACGCCCGTCTCGGCCGCGCAGCGCTCGGCCATCGCGCGCAGGTTCAGGAACTCCGCTCCGAGCAGCGCGCGGCCGGGCGCACCGTCCAGCGCGCGCAGCCGGCGCTCGCGCAGCACGCGCGTGGACGACGCGATCTCGAGAACGCGCTCGACGCCGCTCACGCTCGCCTAGCGCAGATCCCGGAAGAACTTGCGGATGTCCTCGACCAGGAGATTCGGCTCCTCGAGCGCGGCGAAGTGCCCTCCCGACGGGAACACCGACCACTGCTTCAGGTCGAAGCCGGCCTCGGCCCACTTGCGCGGCGCCTTGTACAGCTCCTTCGCGAAGATCGCCCCCGCGGTCGGCACCTCGATCTTGCCCTCGGACGCGCCGAAGCGGCCCGCGCGCATGGTCTCGCAGTAGAGCCGCGCCGACGACGTGATCGTCTGCGTGTTCCAGTAGATCATGATGTTGGTGAGCAGCTCGTCCTTCGAGAAGCGCGACTCGACGTTGCCGTCGCAGTCGCTCCAGGTGCGGAACTTCTCGACGATCCACGCCGCCAGCCCCGCGGGCGAGTCGTTCAGGCCGTAGCCGAGCGTCTGCGGCTTGGTGCCCTGGATCTGCTGATAGCCGGTCTCGTTCTTCTGGAAGTTGCCCATCTCGCCGAGCCAGGCCTGCTCTTCGGGCGTGACGCCCTCCATCGGGTTCGCGACACCGGCCGGTGGACCCGCGACGACCATGTTCATGTGGATGCCGGCGCAGTGCGTCGGATCGATGCGCCCGATCCAGGCGGTCGCGATCGCGCCCCAGTCGCCACCCTGCGCGCCGTAGCGTGTGTAGCCGAGCTTGCCCATCAGCGCGGCCACCGTCTCGCCGACGGCGCGGATGTCGAAGCCAGGTCTTCGGGGCGCCTCGCTCCAGCCGTAGCCCGGCATCGACGGACAGACGACGTGAAACGAGTCCTCCTTGCGTCCGCCGTGCGCGACGGGATCGGTGAGCGGACCGATGATCTTGTGGAACTCGTACACCGAGCCGGGCCAGCCGTGCGTGATCACGAGCGGCAGCGCGCTCGGCTCCTTCGAGCGCTGGTGGATGAAGTGCAGCTCGAGATCGCGCACGCTCGTCTTCCAGTGCTCGAACTGGTTGAGCGCCGCCTCGTGCGTGCGCCAGTCGTACTTGGTGCGCCAGTACGAGACGAGCTCGCGCGCGTAGGAGAGCTCGGTGCCGTAGTCCCAGCCGGCGCCGTCGAGCTGATCGGGGAAGCGCGTGCGCGCGAGGCGCTCGGCGAGATCGGCGAGGTCGGCGTCGGGAACTTCGATCTTGAAACGCTGCACGAGACGGTCCTCCGGCGAAAGAAATCCGCGCGCGATTATCGCCCGATGCGCGCGAGAAGTTGTGGTTGACACCCAGGCTGTGCGGGCGTAACTGTCTGGTCGTCGGTCGAAGTCGAGTCGAGGAGACGTGAGGGCTCGCTCCCGCCGGTAGGATCGCTGGCTCGGACGATCGGCCGACACTCGAGAAGCCGCGGGGCGAGCGAGCGGGTGCTCCGGTGAGCCACCGGGGACGTCAAACGAAAGCCGGGAGGACTGCAGACGGTCCGACGGGCCGGCGCCGAGAAGCGGCGTGTCATCCGCCGCGACGCCGGGATGTTCCTCGTCGGTGTTCTACGGTCGCGAGAATCGCGGCAGCCGTGTCCAGCAATGCGGCGAATGCGAGGATCGACTCACCGCGCATGAAAGTCCCGAGGTCGAGTCTCACCGTCACCCGCGACCTCTCCTTTTTCTGATTGACTACGCTCGCCTTCGGCTCGCTGCGCGCGCCGCGTTGCGGCGCTTGCGGGCCGGACGCGAAGGCGGCTTCGCGTCCGGCCGTCGCGCTGCGGGCGTCGGCCGCAGGAAGCCGTGCGGACGGCGCGCTTGGCTCAGCGGACGAACGTGCGGAGGTGGTCGCCGAAGTTCATGTCCTGGACGTCGCCGTGGCCGAAGCGGTCGTTCCAGGTCCAGCGGGTCTGGCAGAAGTAGGTGAGGACGTTGGGCCAGACGTGCCACGGGAGGCACGACGTGATCTCGCCGCGGATCGTGTGCGTGCGGCCGCCGGAGTCGTCGATCTCGAGCCGCACCGCGCGCGGCTCGACGCCGTCGGGCCCGCGCTCGGTGAGCCGCGACATGCGCGTGATCGCGAAGGTCTGGCCGCCGCGGAACACGTAGCCGAAGCGCAAGCTCTCGCCGGGGCGCGGGATCGCGTAGCGGCCGGCCCAGGCGGGGCCGAGCGCGGGGTCGTCGAAGCCGCTCACGTGGAAGGCGAGGTCGGGGCCGAACACGCCGGCCATCCAGCCGAGCGGCGGGATCGGGTAGGGGTCTTCGGGGCGCGGCGCGCCCCACGAGCGGTCGCGCGTGAAGAAGCCGTCGATGGGGATCCGCTCGCCGCGCAGCACGAGCTCTCCGCGCGTGCGCACGGCCTGCACCAGATGGCCGCCGTGCGCGGGCGCGGCGGGCGGCATCAGCGCGCTCGACTGTAGACGCAATTCGGTGTTGCGCGCGGAGTCCTTCCACTCGCAGGTCCAGCGCTCGAGCGGCTTCTCGGTTCGGATGCGCAGGCCGTTCGCGAGCGCGAGGTCGTCGAGGTCGCCGTCGGGCCACGGCAGATAGGTGCGGTAGTCGAAGTAGTCCGCGGCCAGCGTCGTGCGCTTGAAGCCGCTCCAGATCAGGACCCCCGCGGACACCACGCGCAGCGCCGGGTGGAACCAGACGTAGACCTCGGCATTCAGGTTCCGCTCGGGAACGTTGCAGCCGAAGTAGCTGGTCTCGGTGAGCGAAGCCGCCGCGTCCGCCGGCGCGGGATGGAGCCGATCGTCCTCGGCGCGCACGATCCCGAACGCGGCGCTCACGGCTCGCTCCCGAGGCGCTCGATGATCTCGCGGCACAGCTTTCGGTACAGCCCGATCCCGACCAGCGCCTGGTTCACCTGCAGGTTCTCGCCCGAGACGAAGCCCGCGAGCCCGACCGTGCAGCACACGGCGTTGCGCACGCTGCGCCAGATCTCGTACCAGCGCGCGTTCTCCTCCAGATAGGGCGGGCCGCCGTGCGCTTGGTATTCGGCCAGGAACTCGCGCCAGTCGACGAGCTTCTCGACGTGCGGGCGCGCGTAGCCGAGGTCATCGGCGGGATCGCCGACGCGCGCGAACTCCCAGTCGAGCAGCGCCAGGATCCGCCCGTCCTGCACCAGCAGGTTGTGCAGGCCGATGTCGGTGTGCACGACCGAGATGCGCGACACGCGCTCGGGCCGGTGCGCGCGTAGCCATGCGAACGCGCGCACCAGGATCGGCGCGGGCTCGAGCTTCTTCGCGAGCCAGATCGCGTGCCAGTGGTCGAGTAGCAGGTCTGCGCATTCGGCCGCGTTGCGCGGGATCGCGCGGAAGCCGGCGTCGAGCTTCTCGGGGTCGAGCGTGTGCAGGCGCGCGAGCAGGCGCGCGAGCTCGAGGCCCACCTCGCGCGGCTTGCCGCCCGCGTCGGCGCTGCCCGCGACGCGACGCATGAGCAGGAACGGCTGACCGAGCACGGATGCGTCGGGCTCGATCGAGATCGGCTCGGGCGCGGGAACGCCGGCGCGGTGCACCGCGCGCAGCACCTCGAACTCGTCGACGACGGTGGTCTGCGACGGGCCGGCGGGCAGGTCACGGCGTAGCACGAGCGACTCGCGCCTTCCGCCCTCGTGCACGATGTCGAACAGGAACGTCTCCTTCGAGAAGCCGCCGGGAATGCGAAAGACGTTCTCGACGGGCGCCTTCACGATCGCGGCGAGGCGCTCGGCGGTGACGTTCGCGCTCACGCCTTCACCAGCCGCTCGTAGAGCGGCGCCTCGGCGCGCGCCTCGTCCGCGAGCAGCGTGTCGATGCGCGCGAGCAAGGAGGGATCGCGCGCGGCGGCGCCCGCGATCAGGGACTCGAGCGCCGCGTGCAGCGCGTCGTCCTCGAGCACGAGCGCGTCGAGCGAGGCGTCCGCGTCACCGGCGTGTGTCGGCTCGGCGAGCGCCGTGTTCGCGGGCTCGGCGCCCGCGAGCAGCGCGCGCAGCGCGGGAATGCGCGCGTGCAGCGCCGGCGCGAGCCCCTCCTCGCGCGCGATCATGTGCTCGAGCAGGCGGCTCGTCATCAGCGTCACCATCTGCGGCCACGGCGAGCGCAGGTCCGGCATGATCACGGTGTTCAAGCTGTGGACGATCCCGCGCAGGAGCTCTCGATTCGTCGGCCGCATGAGGCGATCCTAGACGAGCACGCCGGGAAAGAACAACAAGCCGAGCGCGAGCGCGAGCATGACGGCGCCGCTTGTGAGCTTGAGCACGCGCCCGGCGCGCTCGCCGAGCTTCGCCTTCGACAGCGTGACGACCGCGACGGTCACCATGAGCGCGTCGTCGGCGACGTAGGCCAGGTTGTAGAGCGCCAGGTACGCGTAGTGCTCGGCGCTCGACAGGGAGGTGCGGGCGAGTATGGCGGTGTAGACGGCCGGCAGTCCCGCGGTGCAGAGCAGCTCGACCGTGTTCACGAGCAGCGCGAGCGCGGCGACACCGGTCAGTGACGCAAGCGTCGACCGTTCGCGCAGGATCGCGCGCGCTCGCGCGTAGATCCCCGGCTTGGCGCCAGCGGGGATCGAGAGCGAGGGGCCGCGCCCGAAGGCGAAGAAGTCCTTCACGTTCAGCACGCCGATCGCGAGCGCGACGAGTCCGAGCGCGATCTGCACTTCGCGGGAGAGACCGATCAGCAGGAAGACGTTCAGCCACGCGGCCATGAACGCGAAGTACACGAGCCCGCTCGCGATTACGAAGGTCCCCGCGATCACCGCCATGCGGCTTCGGTCGCGCAGATTCACGAGCAGCGAGAGCAGGAACATCAGCACCCACATCGCGCACGGGTTCAGGCCATCGACCAGGCCGAGCGCCACGGTGAACGCGGGCAGTCCGAGCTCGGACGCGCGCAGCGTGCCGAAGAGGCCGGTGTCGATGGCGTCGCTGGATGCGGCCTGACCCGCCACCCTTCCGCTCTCGACGAGTGCGCGGATGCGCGCGCCCGTCGTGTGGGGACTCTCGAACCCGATGACGAGCGCTTCGCCGATCCGGAACGTCGGCACGCCGGGGGCCTCCGCGCCCGCCTCGCGCGAGAGGCGCTCGAGCTCGCGCAGCGCGGCCGGGTCGCGGTCGACCTCGCGCCAGACGATGTGCAGTCCAGGGCGCTCGCGCCCGAGCTCGGTCAGGAAGGCGCGCGCATCGGCGCAGTGAGGGCAGCCCGCGCGCGTGAAGACCTCGATCGCGGCGATGTCGCCCGCTGCGGCGATCCGCCCCGCGAGCACGAACAGGATCACGAGGCCGAGCCGCGCGAGTGTCATGCGCCTGTGTCTAGCGGAAGTCGTGGGAGCGGGGCAGGAGTCCCGCCATGGTGTCGCCGTCGAGGCGCTCGAAGCGGCGCGCGCGCACGTGGATCACGCCGTCCTGACTTTGTACCGGCCCTTCGATGAGCATCAGGCCGGCGGTCTGCACGAGCGCGCGGTGACGCTGGAACATGTCGGGCACCACGATCGCGTTCGAGGTGCCGGTCTCGTCCTCGAGCGTGATGAACAGGAACCCCTTCGCGGAGCCGGGACGCTGGCGCACGATCACCGCGCCGGCGATGCGCACCCACGCGCCGTTTCGCGCTTCACGCAGCTCGGCCGACGAGAGCACGCCGCGCGCGCGCAGGCGCTCGCGGAAGTGCGACATCAGGTGCGCGCCGGTGGTGATGCCCGTGCCCTGGTAGTCGGCGACCGTCGCCTCGAAGCCGGTCATCTCGGGGAGCGGCGAGGGCGAGGTCGGCGTGGCGCCCGAGAGCAGTCCGCCCGAGAGCGCCGCGACCTGCCAGAGCGCCTCGCGCCGCTCGAGGCCCAGGCTCGCGCAGGCGCCGACCGAGGCGAGCTTCTCGAGCTCGTCGCGGTGAAGCGCGGCGCGCTGCGCGAGATCGCCGAGCGATTCGTAGGGCGACTCCGCCGCGATCCGCTCGCCAGCGTCCACGCGCAGACCGTCGACGTAGCGAAGTCCCAGGCGCACCTCTTTCGCTTCGGTGACGTGGCAGAGCCAGTCGCTCTCCTGCACGTCGATCGGCAGCGTGCGCACGCCGTGGCGCGCGGAGTCCTGCACCAGCGTCGCGGGGCTGTAGAAGCCGAGCGGCCAGTGGTTGAGCATGGCGGTCAGGAAGCACGCCGGGTGGTGCGCGCGGATGTAGGCCGACGCGTAGGCCAGCAGCGCGAAGCTCGCGGCGTGGCTCTCGGGAAAGCCGTACAGCGCGAACGAGCCGATCTGCTTCACGATCTCTTCCTGCGCGGGCAGCTCGACTCCATTCTGTGTCATGCCGTCGCGCAGCTTGGTGATGATCGACGCCATGCGATCGGCCGAGCGCTTGAAGCCCATCGCGCGGCGCAGCTCCTCGGCCTGGCCGCCCGAGAAGCTCGCGACCGTCATGGCCATGCGCAGCAGCTGCTCCTGGAAGAGCGGCACGCCGAGCGTGCGCGCGAGGATCGGCTCGAGCAGCGGGTGCGCGTACGTGACGGGCTCGCGGCCGGCGCGGCGCTGCAAGTACGGCTGCACCATCTGGCCGACGACGGGCCCGGGGCGGATGATCGCGACCTCGACGACCAGATCGTAGAACGAGGTCGGCTTCATGCGCGGCAGCGTCGCCATCTGCGCGCGGCTCTCGACCTGGAACACGCCGACCGTGTCGGCCTTCTGCAACATCGCGTAGGTCTTCGGATCGTCGGCGGGGATCTTGGCCAGGTCTACGTCGGCGCCGTCGTGCGCGCGCACCAGCGGGATCACCTCTTCGAGCACCGCCATCATGCCGAGCCCGAGCAGATCGATCTTGATGATGCCGAGATCCGCGCAGTCGTCCTTGTCCCACTGGATCACGGAGCGGCCGGGCATGCGCGCGGGCTCGAGCGGCACGACCTCGTCGAGCCGTCCCTGCGCGATCACCATGCCGCCGGAGTGCTGGCCGAGGTGGCGCGGCAGGTTCTGCGCCTCGTGCACGAGCCGCACCAGGTGGCGCACGCGCGCAGCGTGGGGGTGCACGCCCGATTCGCGCAGCTGCCGCTCGAGCAGGTCGTGCTCGTCGGTGAACTCGTGGCGCGACATCAGCTTCGCCAGCCGCTCGATCTGCTCGGCCGCGAGCCCGAGCACCTTGCCCATCTCGCGCACGGCGCTCTTGGCGCGGTAGGTGATCACGTTCGCGGTCATGCCGGCGCCGTGCGGGCCGTAGCGCTGGTAGACGTACTGCAGGATCTCTTCGCGGTGGTCGCCCGAGGGCAGGTCGACGTCGATGTCGGGCCACTCGCCGCGCTCCTCGGAGAGGAAGCGCTCGAACAAGAGCTCGTAGCGCACCGGATCGATCGCGGTGATGCCGAGCGCGTAACACACGATCGAGTTGGCCGCCGAGCCGCGCCCCTGGCACAGGATCCCGCGCGCGCGGCACTCGCGCACGATGTCCCAGACGATCAGGAAGTAGCCCTCGAGCGCGAGCCGGGAGATGGTGCCGAGCTCGTGCTCGAGCTGCGCGCGCGCCTTCGCGGGCAGCTTCCCGCCATACCTCTGGCGCGCGCCGGCGAAGGCGAGCTCCCGAAGTTTGGCCGGCAGCGTCTCGTCCCTGCCGAGCGGGAAATCGGGGAACGCGTAGCCCAGGTCTTCGAGCCGGAACACGCAGCGCTCCGCGACCGCGAGCGTGTTCGTGAGCGCTTCGGGCAGATCCGCGAAGCGCTTCGCGACGCCCGCGGGCGTGTGCACGTGGCGCTCGGCGTTGGGCAGCAGCAGGCGTCCGGCATCGTCGAGCTTGGCGCCATGCGCGATGCAGGTGAACGCGTCGAGCAGGCGCTTGCCCGCGGGGCGCGCGTGGCGCACGTCGCCGGTCGCGAGCGGGGCGATGCCGGTCGCGACGAGCCGCCGGTTCGCGCGCTCCTCGTCGGGATCGCGGTGCCGCCACAGCTCGCCGTACGCGTCTTCGCCGAAGATCTCGCGCACGGGCTCGGCCAGCGCGGGCTCGCGCACCACCGCGACGAGCCCGTCCGCGTGCGCGCGCAGCTCGTCCCAAGTGACGCGGCTCTCGGGCTTCGCGCAGCGCGCATGGCCGAGCGTGAGCAGGCGACACAGATTTCGGTAGCCGGCTCGGGTCTTCACGATCAGCATCACGCGCCCGCCGTCGGGCGGAGGATCGCTAATCCGCCGCGGCTTGCCCTCGCCGAGCAGCACCGCGCGCGCGCCGACGATCGCGCTCACGCCCGAAGCGCGCGCGGCGCGCGCGAAGCGCGGCAGCCCGTACACGCCGTGCACGTCGGCGAGCGCGAGCGTGCCGTGGCCCAACTCGGCCGCGCGCTCGAGCAGGTCCTCGGGCGCGGAGCTGCCCTCGAGGAAGCTGAAGGCGCTGCGCACGCCGAGCTCGATGTAGGGGGGCGAGGTCATGGCGTCAGTCGTACACGCCGTCGACGAACCAGGAGTCGTCGGGGAGGTTGTGGTACAGCCGGTAGACGCCGCCGTCGGAGAGCTCGACGTCCCAGTAGTCGCGCGCGAAGCGGCTCTCGCCCCACCACTCGCCGAAGATGCGCCAGGGTCCGGCGGCGTTGCGGACGCGGCCGCCTTCGGATTCGAGCGTGGCGTCGGCGACGAGCGAGACGTACACCGGAGGTTCGCCACCGCGAACGCCCACGCTGCGCGGCGGCCGCACGGCGCGCAGCGCCATGACACCGTACGGCGACGGGTCGTCGGAGTCGGGCGCGGCAAGCGAAGCGCGCAGCCCGGCGTAGCCGGGCGAAGTGGGGGTGGCGCGGGCCGCCCCGCGCCGGGTCCCCCCATACGTGAATTCCGCGAGCGTGGCGGCGTCCTGCAGGTGCGTGTCCTGCACGCAAGGGCTGCCGACCTTGCCCGGGCCGCACAGCGCCTCGATGCGCGCGATGGTGATGGCGAGCTCGCCGGGGGAGGGCAGCGGCGGCAGGAACAGGTCGAGCTGCGCGGTCTCGACGCTATCCGGTGTCGCGACGAGAAGCGCGCGCAGCACCCCTTCGGGTGGCGGCTCCGCTTCCAGCGACAGGCGCACCAGCGCGAGCAGCACGTTGGTCTCGAGCGTGGGTGCGGCCAGGCCGAGCTCGCGCGTGAAAACCGCGCCGCTCTCGAGCCCGAACTCGAGCCGCAGCCGGCGCAGCGCGAAGCCGCGCACGCGCAGGCGCCGCAGGAGTCGATCGAGCGCGCCGCGCAGGAAGAACGCGAGCGGCTCCAGGTTCGCGATCGCCCACTCCGACTCCACGCCTTCTTCGAAGCGCAGCTCGGGCGGGTGTACACGAAAAGGCGACAGATCCTCGCCGTTCGCGCGGCGCGCGAGCCGAACGCCCGCCTCGCCGAGCCGCGTGCCGAGCGGCTCGCGTGGCAAGCGCGCGAGCTTGCCGAGCGTGCGCACGCCCCAGCGCGAGAGCCGGTCGGCCAGATCGCCCTTCGGGTCGAGCAGATCGAGCGGCAGCGGGACGAGAAAGCTCGCGGCTTCGACGCTGCTCAAGATGCGCCCGCCCTCGCGGTGGCGCGAAGCGAGCTCCGCGACCGTGCGCGTCGGCCCGATGCCGAGCCGCGCGCTCGCGGGCCCGATGCCCGCGAGCCCCACGTCGGTGAGCCGCGTCTCGAGCGCGGTCAGGAGCCCGCGCTCGCTCGGAAACAGCGCGTCGGTGCCGGCGAGGTCGATGAACACGAGCCCCGACGCGGCCACCATCACGCGCGGCGAGATCGAGCTCGCCACGTCGACGAGCGCGAGCTCCGCCGAGCGCATGCCCTCGAGCGAGAACACGCGCACGACCAGATCCGGCTCCGCCGCGCGCGCCTGCGCAACGGTCAGCCCGCGCAGGAAGCCCGCGATGATCGCCGGGCTCTGCTGCGAACGACCCCGTCCGGCCGACCCGCGACGGGCTGCGCCCGTCTCGGGCTCCGTGATCGCGACGCGCTTGCCCGCGAGCTCGGGCTCGGCGCGCAGCACGGCGGCGAGCGGCAGATCCTGGATGAGCAGACAGGCGAAGCGATCCACGGCACCCCGTTCCTCGTCCCCGTCTCACGCTCCCCAGCGAAGCCGATTTTCGCTCTATTTTCGCTTACTGGTCAACCCCTGTCTTAAGGGGCCCGGCGCGCGGGCGGCCGCGCGCCACCCTTACTACGTTCGGCTGCGCCTCACTGCGCGCTTCGCTTGCGAAGAAGGGGCGCGCCGGCCGCGTTCGAGCCAGTCGGCGGCGTCCGGCGGCAGCAGCTCGGCGACGCGCTTCGCGTACACGGCGAGCTCGTCGGCCGTGAGCACGTCGCGCCAGCGGCCGTTCGTGCCCTTGAACAGGAAGCTCTTCGCGCCGCCTTCGAAGAGCGCGAACTCGCCGATCTCGTGGCCGCGCGCGCGCATCGACTCGAACGTGCAGCGCTCGATCACCGCCGGCCACTTTGCTTGCGGCAGCGCGATCTCGAGGAAGTCAGCGATGCGCCGTATCTCGCCCGCGAGGTCGGCCTTCAGGTCGGCGAAGTGCACGAACAAGAGGTTCGGCGCCGCGCGCCGCTGCCAGTACGTCGCCACGTGCGCGAGCACCGACGCGTCCGCGATCCAGCCCGCGAAGAAGCCGTGCACGTCGCCGTCCCAGGGCGGCATCGGCGGCACGCCGTCGGCGAGCGCGCGCTGGTTCAGCGCGTCGACCGCCGCTTCCTTCATCACCGCCCGGTGGTTGCACATCGACATGAACGCGTCGCGGCCGTCGCGCCCCACGAAGATGTACTTCGCGTCGTCGAACCACGGGATCCCATCCGCCGGCGTATGCGTCTTGATCGAGCGCCGGTGCGTCTGCGCCTCGAGCCGGGCCAGCAGCTCGTCGAGCGGGTTGAACTCGGCGTCGAGCCAGGGCGCCACCGTCATGACCGGTCCGGGCGAGCCGCCGTCCGGGAAGATCAGGCTGTTCACGATCGTTTGGGTCCAGGTGGTCCCGCATTTCGGCGGCGTACACACGAAGACGTCGTCGGGGCGGGGCGTGAAGCGCGCCCAGCGGCGATTGTCGAAGACGGCGGTGCGGTAGGGCTTCAGCGCATCGATCGAGAGCGGCATGTACGGAAGTCTCCGTCCGCGCGTCACCCCGGGTCAAGCACTTCAACCGTCCAGCGGGCTGCGCACGCCGCGCCCGCCGCGGTTCAGCACGTGCGTGTAGATCATGGTCGTCTTCACGTCGCGGTGGCCGAGCAGCTCCTGCACGGTGCGGATGTCGTAGCCCGACGCCAGCAGGTGCGTCGCGAAACTGTGTCGCAGCGTGTGGCAGCTGGCGGGCTTCGCGATGCCCGAAGCGCGCACGGCGCGCTTCACCGCGCGCTGCACGACCGTCTCGTGCAGGTGATAACGGCGTTCCACGCCGCTCTCCGCCTCGCGAAAACGCCGGCTCGCGGGAAACACCCACTGCCAGCCCCACTCCCGCGCGGCGCTCGGATACTTGCGCGCGAGCGCGTCGGGCAGCGCGACCGCGCCGAAGCCCGCCTCGAGATCGCGCGTATGCAGCGCGCGCGCCCGCGCGAGCTGCCCGCGCAGATCCGCCGCGACCGAGCGCGGCAGCATGGTCACGCGATCCTTGCGCCCCTTGCCGTCGCGCACCACGATCTCGCCGCGCTCGAGGTCCAGGTCCTTCACGCGCAGGCGCAAACCCTCGAGCAAGCGCAGACCGGCGCCGTAGAGCAACGCGGCGACGAGCCGCGACTCACCTTCGACGTTCGCGAGCAGCGCGCGCGTCTCGTCCTGGCCAAGCACGACCGGCAGGCGCGTCGGGACGCGCGCGCGCACCAGATCGTCGAGCTCCAGCAGCGGCGCCGCTGAGTCGAGCACCCGGCGATACAGGAAGACGAGCGCGGCGAGCGCCTGGTTCTGCGTCGACGAGGATGCGCTGCCGGCCACCGCGAGGTGCGAGAGGAACGCGCTCACCTCGACCGCGCCCATCTCGCGCGGGTGCCGCTTCCCGTGAAACAGCACGAAGCGCTTCACCCACTGGGTGTATGCGCGCTCCGTTCGCCGACTGTAGTGCCTGACGCGACACGCCTCGCGTACCCGGTCCAAGAGCCGCGCCGGCCGTCCCGACCCCGCATTCCCACCCATCGAGCCCCCGAATGCGCACCCGCGACTCACGCACGGATGCGCGCACTTGGGGCGAGAACGCGGAGCGACCCGTGAGCACGAAACCCAGGACGCCGCCACGCTCCGCTCGTCGAGAATAGCGCCGCGTTCCTAGCTCGCGCACGCCCCATCTCTCGCGCTCGTGTAATCGTTACCACAGCTTCACATCGGAGCGGAGCCGAGCAAGATCGCGGAGTTGTGTTGACTCGGCGCCAGCTGCGATAAATGATACCGAGGCGCTCGGCTAGGGGTCGGGTGCAGGACAATAGTAGTTAGCCGGAGGACGTGAGCTCCGGTGGAATGCTCGTCGAAGAGATCGAGTGATGGTCGCCAATTCGCAACTGACGCGCGGGCACAAGACACGCGTCATGTACATCGAGCTGAAGAGCGGCCACGGCAATAGCGGCCCGGCCCGTATTGGCCGCGTCTCGTTCTCGAAGACGGGACAGACGGTCTACTACAACGGCAAGACCTTCCGCCGAGCGAAGGGGGGCGGCATCGCTGGGAACTTTCTCGATGTTGACACCGGCGAGGAGTACTGGATCTCCGGCGTGAAGAAGGATCGAAGCGATCGCCATTGGGCGGGCTCCGGGGCCGTGGAGATCGACGACGATGCGCACGACGAGTACTTCGCGCTGCTTCGTGGAGACGGATGAGAAGCACGCGCAAGGTCGCGCGCATTGTCCCCGGCTAACCAGGGCTTGCAGCTGACGAGCGCCCGCTTGGGTCTGTCCACCAGTTGGGGCGTCTGGCATCATGGTTTTAGGATCAAGCAACAACGCGGGCCGGGCACTCGCAGCTGAAGCCCGATCCGTTAGGTGGCTCGGAGAATGCTTCGACCAAGGAGCGTGTCATGGCAAAGGACCGATTTCTGTTTGTGACATGGAACGGCGGAGGAAACACCGCTCCTAGGTATCCGCTCGTGAGGAGCCTTGTGGCACGCGGGCACAAGGTCACGATCCTTGGTCAGTCGGCGCAGGCCGGCGCAGCTCGCGAACTTGGCGCGAGATTCGCGCCGCTCGGCGTCCCTGATTGGACGGCCGGGAAGTCCCTCGAGGAGGAGCCGGAGCTGTTCTCCGTGCTCCTCGGACCGGCCGTGGGTGAGGCGGTCCTTGCGCACCTTGAGCGGGATGCTCCCGACGTTCTCGTCTTGGACTGCATGCTGAGCTCGGCGTTGGCCGCCGCCGAACGCTCGAAAATACCGTCGGCGACGATAGTCCACGTCCTCTACCACCAGCTCGTTCGCGGGACCATGGCCGGCATGTGGAGCTCGATGCTCCCTGCGATCAACGAGATGCGCACCGGCTTTGGCCTTTCTCCGGTGGAATCGCCCGCGGCTTTGATGGATCCGATGAACGTCGTTCTCGTGGCAAGCCCGCAGGAGTTCGACGTGCCAATGCCAGACCTTCCGTCGAACGTTCGCTACATTGGCGCGATCCTCGGGGACCCTTCGCCACCTGAGAGGAAATCGCCGTGGAGAAGCGCGGACGGGCAGCCGCGCGTTCTCGTCACCTTCGGCACAACCTGTCAGCACCAGGAGGACGCGCTTTGCCGTGTCGCTGCAGCCTTGGCGGGGCTCACCGTCCAGGCGGTGATCACCGTCGGTCCCGCTGTGGATCCCAGCGCAATCGATCCTGCCCCGAACGTTGCAGTTCACCGCTACATCCCACACCGCGCGGTGCTCCCGGACTGCGCGCTGGTCGTGACCCATGCGGGCTTGGGTGCAGTGATGGCTTCACTCGCGCACGGTATCCCCCTTCTTTGCATGCCTATGGGTCGTGAGCAGCACGACAATGCAGCACGCGTCGCAGCCTGTGGCGCCGGGAGAGTCCTTGGGGCAGACGCCGGAGTCGACGAGATCCGACGCACCATTCGCGAGATACTCAGATCGCCAGACTGTCGAGATGGCGCACGCCGCATGGCAGCGACGATCGCGCTTCAAGATGGTCGCACGGCGGCGGTCAAAGAGCTAGAAGCACTCCTTCCTGCTTCCTGAACGCTGGCGAGCCGTCGAGCGCGGACGAACGGCGTGGAGGGTTTTACGAACCTTGGCATCGAACAGCCGACGAGCGCGCCACCTAACCAGCGGTTGGAGCGGACCGGCGCACAACCAGCTCGTCACGGCCGGCCAGCGGCGTGCGCCGGCCGCTCAACCGCGGGCCGTTGGGCGGCGTGCATGGTCGGGCAGCAGATCGAGGTGTCAGAGCAATCCGCGAAGCGCCGCCAACCGCACCGCGCTTCCCACCCACGCCACTACAGGGGGATTCAATGAGCCGTCTCCGCTTGCTAGCGCTGCCCGTGCTGGCGCTTGCTTGTGCCCACCGTCCGGACGTCACGGCAGGAACGGCGAAGCCTATCCTCCTGCATCGGGAGCTCCTGCAGGGGATGCCGACAGGCTCCCTCCAGGAGGTGCGTGTCGTCACTGGCGTCCTCCAACCCGGCGTCACGACTGGCTACCACACGCACCGCTTCCCGTTGGCGGTCTATGTCGTCGAAGGAGAGTTCACACTCGAGGTCGGAGACGCGAACCCCGTCACGCTGAAAGCAGGTGAGGTCGCTGTGGAGCCTCCCAATGTACGCGTCGTCGGCTACAACGCCGGCACCACGGTCACACGGATCATCGACTTCTACGTCAGCGACCCCGACACGCCCTTCGTCGACTACGTCAGCGACCCCGACACGCCCTTCGTCGACCCAGCGCAGTGATTCCCTGGCACGACGCCGCCTAACAGCCGTATCTGGACTCCTCGTTCAAGTAGATTCTGAGCCGAGCGGAGAGTTCTGA
>JBBDXF010000010.1:0-35318 GCA_040902485.1 Myxococcota bacterium
CATCTCCTGCACGATGCGCAGGTCCGCGCCGCCCTCGAGCAGGTGGGTCGCGAAGGAGTGGCGCAGCACGTGCGGCGTGAGCTTGTGCGCGACGCCGATCATGAGCCCGTAGGCGCGCAGCCGGTACCAGACCGCCTGCCGGGTCATGCGCGCGCCGCGCGCGGTGACGAAGACCTCAGGCACCTCCGCGTCGCGCACCCAGCGCGGCCGGACCTCCGCGAGGTAGCGTTCGAGCGCGGCGACGGCGGGCTCGCCGACCAGCGCGAGTCTCTGGCGCCGGCCCTTGCCCAAGACGGTGAGGCTGCGCGAGGCGAGCTGGAGATCCGCGAGCCGCAGCGATGTCGCCTCCGACACGCGCAGACCCGCCGCGTAGAACAGCTCGAGCAGCGCGCGGTCGCGCAGGCCCAGGTCGCTCTCGTCGGGCGCGCGCAGCAGCGCGAGTACGTCGTCGAGCGAGAGCACCTGCGGAATCTTGCGGCTCTGCTTGGGCCGGTCGAGATCGGCGAGCGGGTCGTGCGCGAGCACGCGCTCCGCGCGCAGCCAGGCGAGCAGGCGCGAGATGGCCGAGAGCGAGCGCGCGCGCGTCGAGCCCGCGAGGCCGCGCTTCGCGAGCCGCTCGACGTGCCTGCGCAGGGCGGCTGCGTCGATGCTCGCGACCTCGACCTCGCCCAGCGTCGCCGCGAGCGAGGCGAGATCGCGGCCGTAGGCCTCGATCGTCGCCTGCGACAGGCCTCGCTCGACCGCGAGATGCGCGAGGAACGCATCGATCGCGGCGTCGAGCCTCACGCCGGCGCCTGGTCGATCGCGGCCAGGATCGCCGCCTCGACGGCGCGCTGACGCGCCGGGTCGGTGAGCTTCAGGTCGTCGGCGTCGGTCGCGTAGAACGCGTCGGTCGCGCGGCTCGCGCGCGTCGAGGCGCGCACCGCCACGATCGAGAGGCCCAGCGAAGAGAGCGTGCGCGCGATGTCGTGCAGCAGGCCGGGCCGATCCATCGCCTCGACGTCGATGATCGTGTAGAAATCGGACTCGTCGTTCTCGACGCGCACGCTCGGCGCCTGCACGCGCAGCGCGCGGGGCAGCGGCGGACGTGGCGGCGGCGCGGGAATCGCGGAGGTGCCCTGCAGCACGGCCGTGAGCCTTCGCTCGATGCGCTCGCGCTCGAGCTCCTGCTCGGCGGTGCCGCCCGCGATCGGATCGACGTGGAAGAGATCGAGCGCGATTCCGTCGCGCGTGGTGTACGCCGACGCGGCCAGGATGTTGTGTCCGCAGCCGGAGAGCACGCCGGCGACGGTCGCGAACAGCCCCACGCGATCGCGCGCGAGCACGACGATGCCCCATGACGGCGCGCTCGGCGCGGCGGCGCGGAACGGCTCCACGCAGGCGGTCGCGCCGGACTCCAGAAAGCGCAGGGTCGCGCGCAGGTGGGTCGCGATCTCCTCGGCCTCGTTCTCGAGCAGGTAGCGGCGCGGCATCTGCTCGAGCAGCGCCTCGGCCTCGGGTTTCTCCACGCCGACCTGCGCGAGCATCTCGACCACGCGCGCCGACGTCCCGGTCGCCTGGCTCGAGGCGCGATCGAGGAAGAACTGCGGCGCCGCCTCGGCCTCCTCGCCGGCCTCGAGCCACTCCGCCGCGTTTCGATACAGCGCCTCGAGCAGGCCCGCCTTCCAGGTCGTCCACGCGACCGGCGACACGCTGCGGATGTCGGCCACGGTGATCAGGTACAGCAGGCGCAGGAACAGCCGCGAGCCGCACAGCTTCGCGAGCCGCAGGATCGACCGCGGGTCGTGCACGTCGCGCTGCTCGGCCATCGCGCTCATGGTCAGGTGGTGCAGCACCAGGAACTGCACGATCTCGGTCTCCTCCGCGCCGATGCCGAGACGCTTGGCGAGATCGGGAATCAACGTCGCGCCCTTGCCCGAGTGCCCGCCGCCACGGCCCTTGCCGATGTCGTGCAGGATGCAGCCCAGGTACAGCCACACCGGATTGCGTACCTCGCGCATCAGCTCGGTCGCGAGCGGCAGCTCCTTGCGGTAGCGCCCGCGCTGGATGCGCCGCAGCTGCTCGACCAGGAACAGCGAGTGAACGTCGACCGTGTAGGTGTGGTACAGGTCCTGCTGCCACATCCCGACCAGGTGCGCGAACTCGGGGAGGTAGGCGCCGAGCAGGCCCACCTCGTCCATCGTCGCAAGCGTCCGGTACACGCGCGTGGGCGAGGACAGGATCTGGCGAAACACCGCGCTCGCCTCGGGGTCGACGCGGAACGCGTCGTCGACCAGCGCGAGCTTCTGACGCACCAGCCGCTGGGCGCGCGCGGACAGCTCCACGTCGTGGTGCTGCGCCACCGCGAACGCCGCGAGCAGGCGCACCGGCCGCTCGTCGATGATCGAAGCCGCGGGGATCTCGAGGCGACCGTTGCTGATCGCGAAACCCTCCGCTACCGGGCTCGGCATGTGGCGGCCCGAGGTCAAGCGCGCGGCGCGCACCTGCCGGGCGTGGTCGATCACGCGCCGCGAGATGCGCTGGATCGCGCGGGCGTGCAGGTAGTAGCTGCGCATCAGCCGCTCCACGCCGCGCACCGCCTTGCTCTCGCGGAAGCCCAGATACTCGGCGAGCTGCTCCTGCGCCTCGAAGTGCAGCCGGTCGTCCTTGCGCCCGCGCCGGTGCAGCTGGTTGCGCACGCGCCACATGAAATCGAGCGCCTCGAGCAGCTGGTTCTGCTCCTCCTCGTCGATGAAGCCCTGCACGCGCAGCTGATCGGTGCGACGCACTTCCCAGATCGTGGCGCGCGCGACCCACAGCGCCGTGTGGTAGTCGCGCAAGCCGCCTACGCTCTCCTTCAGGTTCGGCTGCAGCAGGTAGAGCGACTCGCCGAAGCTCTCGTGGCGCCTGGCCTGCTCGGCGAGCTTGCCGTTGATGAACTCCTCGCCGTGCTCGCGCAGGTGCGCCCGGACGTCGCGGTCGAGCTCCGCGAACAGCGCCGGATCGCCGATCAGGAAGCGCCCGTCGAGGTACGAGGTCAGCGTCGAGAGATCCTCGCGCCCCACGCGCAGCGCGTCGCCGATCGTGCGCGTGGCCGCGCCGACGCTGAGCTTCGCGTCCCAGAGCCGCGTCGTGATCGTCTCGGTGATCGTCTCGATGTACGGGTTCTCTTTGCCGCGGTACAGGAACAGCAGGTCGATGTCGGAGGCGATCGAGAGCTCGCGCCGGCCGTAGCCGCCGACCGCGACCACCGCGAGCCGGAAGTTGAGCCGCGGGAACGCGTCGAAGTAGCGGTCCTCGGCCAGGCGGAACAGCTTGCGGATCAGCCGGTCGACCAGCTCCGAGTGCTCCTCGTTCACGCTGCGCGAGGGCGCACGGGAATCATGCAGCTCGAGCAGGTGCGCGCGCACCGCATCGAGGTAGGAGCGCACGAACGGATTCAGGTACTGCGACGACGGGCCGCTGCCGCGCGGCGCAGCGATGCCGAAGAAATCGTCGCAGAGCGGCTGCACGCTCTAGCGCCTGGCGACGAGTCGTCGCGCTTGCTGCTCGCGGTAGGCCGAGACGCCGTCGGCGATGCCCTGGGCCGCGACGCGCGCGAAGCTCGTCGTGCGCAGGCGCTTGCCCTCGGACGGATTCGACACGAAGCCCACCTCGACCAGGATGGCGGGCATGTCGGCCTGGAACAGCACCAGAAACGGCCCGCGCTTCACGCCGAGATCGACCGTGCCGGGATAGCTCTTGCGCAGGCGCGAGACCAGCGAGTGCTGCACCAGCTCCGCGTAGCGCGCGGCGTAGCGCTCGTTGTTGCCCAGCCGCAGCGACGCCAGGATTTTGTGCAGCTCGGAGAGCTGCGCGACGGTTGTGCCGTTCTCGCGCGCCGCCACGCGCGCCGTCTGCCGGTCGTAGCGCGTGTCGAGCAGATAGGTCTCGACGCCGGCCAGCTTGCGGTTGCGCGCGGCGTTGGCGTGGACCGAGATGAACAGGTCCGCGTCGCGTCGGTTGGCGATGTCGGTGCGCGCTTCGAGCGGCAGGAAGACGTCCGTCTTGCGCGTCATCACGATCTCGAAGCCGCGGCGCGTGAGCTCGCGTTCGAGCTCGCGCGAGATCGCCAGCACGATCGCGGCTTCGCGCGCCTTCTCGACACCGATCGCGCCGGGGTCCTTCCCGCCGTGGCCCGCGTCGATCACGATCCGGCGCACGCCGCGCTGGTCCCAGTCTTCGGCGTCGCCGGCCGAGACGGATTCCGGCGTCGCGACCACCGCTGGCAGCTCGGCGACGATCCGGAACGGCGCGTCGAGCGTGGAGATCACGGGCCTCGGGGCGGCGTCGTCGAGCTCGAGAACGATGCGCGAGCGCCGCAGGGTGTTCTGGCCGCCGCGCACGAGGCGCAGTGCGGAGTCGCCCTCGAACGTGCGCGATGTCGCCACGGCCGGCTCGATCCAGACCTCGTCGACATCGAGGTACAGGCGTCGCGGGCTCGCGAGCTCGTTCACAGCGTAGCTCGACTTCCTCGAGAGCTCGATCACGACGCGCGTGTGTGACGCCGTCTTCTCGACCGCGATCGAGCGCACGTCGCCGAGCCCTTCGGGCCGAACGCCCGCGCCGAGCAGCGCGAGCCCGAGCAGCGCGACCGCGAGCGCGTGCACGGGTCGGATCACGTGCCGTCCCCCGCCAGGCGCTTCAAGCGGTCCAGCGCGACCAGCGCGTCGAGCGGTGTCATGAGCGTTGGCTCCAGGGCGCGCAGCGCGACGTGAAGTGGATCCGGCTCGGGCGCGAACAGGCCGAGCTGGGCCGCCTCTCCGGCGGCACCGGGCGTCCGCGCCAGGCGCGGATCTCCGCGTTCATCGAATTCCCCCCCTTCGAGGTTGCGCAACACTTCCCGCGCACGTCGGATGACCTTGGGGGGGAGTCCGGCCGTACGCGCCACATCGATTCCGTAGCTGCGGCTTGCGGCTCCCGGCTCCATGCGACGCAGGAAGAGAATCTCTCCCTCCTGCTCGGCGACCGTGAAGTGGAAATTCCGGACCGCCGCTTTGGTTCGAGCCAGGTCCGCAAGCTCGTGGTAGTGGGTCGCGAACAAGACCCGCGCGCGCAACCCCGGCGCGTCGTGCAGGTGCTCGGCCACGGCCCAGGCGATCGAAAGTCCATCGAAAGTGGAGGTGCCCCGGCCGATCTCGTCCAGCAGGACGAGGCTGCGGCGCGTGCCCTCGCGCAGGATGGCGGCCGTCTCGCGCATCTCGACCATGAAGGTGCTCTCGCCGGTCGCGAGCGAGTCCGAGGCCCCCACCCGGGTGAAGATCCGGTCGGCGATCCCGATCCGGGCCCGGCGCGCCGGCACGAACGAGCCCATCTGCGCGAGCAGCGCGATCAGCGCGACCTGGCGCAGCAGGGTCGACTTGCCCGCCATGTTGGGCCCGGTCAGGATCAGGAAGCGCACGTCCTCGCCGTCGAGCCGGACGTCGTTGGCGACGAAGTCGCGCACGCGCCGCTCCACCACCGGGTGTCGGCCGGCCTCGATCTCGATCGCGAGCGTCCCGTCGAGCTCGGGCCGCACCCAGCCGCGCTCGCGCGCCACGGTGGCGAGCGACTGGGCGACGTCGAGCTCGGCGACCTCGCCCGCGCTGCGTCGCACTCGTTCCGATGACGCGCGCAGACGCGCGCGGAGGGAGTCGAGAACGCGGAGCTCGGCGGCCGCGGCGCGCTCGCGCGCGCGCAGGGTCACGCCCTCCCAGCGCTCGAGCTCGTCGGTCGTGTAGCGCTCGCCCGCGACCGTCGTCTGCTTGCGGCGGTACTCGGACGGCACCAGCCCGAGGCGGGCCTTGGTGACCTCGATCGACCAGCCGAACACGCGGTTGTAGCGGACCCGGAGCGTCGGGATGCCGGTGCGCGCGCGCTCGCGCGCTTCGAGCTCGGCGAAGAACGACTCGCCCTCGAGCGACGCGCGGCGGATCTCGTCGAGCTCCGCGTCGACGCCGTCGCGCACGTAGCCGACGTGTGGCTCGCCGCGCGGCGCCTGTGGCGGGTCGTCGACCAGCACGCGCTCGAGCTGCGCGTGCACGTCGCGCAGCGCGTCCGCGAGCGGGGCGGCCTCGGCCACGCGCGCGACGCCGCGCAGGCAGGCGCGAAGCTGCGCGAGCTCGCGCGGCCCGCCGGTCGGGAGCGTCGCGCGCGAGAGCGCGCGCTCGAGATCGCCCACGGTGCGCAGCGCGGCGCGCAGGATCTCGCGCACCGAGTCGGGCTCGAGCCAGGCCGCGACCTTGTCCTGGCGCGCGCGGATCGCCGCGGGGTCGAGCAGCGGCTCGCCGAGCCAGGTCGCGAGCCGGCGCCGGCCGAGCGGCGAGCGCGTCTCGTCGAGCGCCTCGACCAGCGTTCCCTCGCGCCCGCCGTCGTGCGCGTTCTCGAACAGCTCGAGGTGCCGGCGCGTCGCGCGGTCGAGCGTGAGGAATTCCGACGCGCGGTAGCGGCGCAGCTCGCCGAGCTGATCGAGCGAGGCGGGCTGGAGCTTCGCGACGGTCGCGTACAGTGCGGCCGCGGCGCGCGCCGCCGCGCCCGTCTCGTGCGCCTCGAGCCCGTGCGGCAAGCGTCCGACGCGCGCTTCGACCGCGCGCGGATCGAAGTCGTCGTCCGGCGCGCGCCGGGCCGCGAGCCCGGGCGGCAGCTCTTTCTCGACCTCGCGCGCGACCAGCTCGCGCGGCGCGATGCGGTCGAGCTCGGCCTCGAACACCTCGCGCCGCTCGCTCTCGGTCGCTGCGAACTCGCCGGTCGACAGGTCGAGATACGCGAACCCGTGTAGGCCTGCGTCCGCGATCATCGCGCCCAGGTAGTTCGCGCTCGCGCCCTCCAGCCGATCCGCGTTCGCGACCAGCCCCGGAGTCACGATCTCGACGATCTCGCGCCGAACCAGCCCCTTGGCGTGGCGCGGATCCTCGGTCTGCTCGGCGATCGCTACCGACAGCCCGGCCGCGAGACAGCGGCGCACATAGCCCTCGAGCGCGTGGAACGGCACGCCGCACATGGGCACGGCCGACGCCGTGTCCTTCTCGCGCGAGGTCAGCACCAGGTCGAGCAAGGGCGCGGCCTGCTCGGCGTCGGCCTCGAACAGCTCGTAGAAGTCGCCCATGCGGAAGAACAACAGCGCGTCGCCGGCCTGCCGCTTCAGCTCGCGGTGCTGGCGCATCATCGGCGTCTCGCTGCGGCGCGGCTCCACGCGCGCAGTCTAACGCGTTGACGCCGGCCCGCGGCTTGGGGTACAAAGCCTGCCGTGAGTTCCAAGCGCCTCTTTACCGCGTTCTACTTTGGCTGGCGGGCCGACCGGGCCGCGGCAGGAGACGTGAGCGCGTAGGGCGCAGTCAAATCCAGTCGTTGCGAGCCCCGGGAGGCCACTCTCGGGGCTTTTTTTTCGCGCGCACGACGACCATCGAGCGGAGGTTCCATGCACACCCAGTCCGAGAAGACCGCAGCCGAGCTCCCGACCCCGGGTGCGCTGCTCGAACGGCTCGCGCGCACGCCCGAGGTCGAGCGCAGCGTCCTACGCGGCCGCTTCGCGATCCGCAGCGCGCTGCACGGCCGCGACCCGCGGCTGGTCGCGATCGTCGGCCCGTGCTCGATCCACGACGCGGACGCCTGCCTCGAGTACGCGCGCCGGCTCGCGCGGCTCGCGCACGAGCTCGACGACGCGCTGATCATCGCCATGCGCACCTACTTCGAGAAGCCGCGCACGGCGCTCGGCTGGAAGGGGATGATCAACGACCCGCGGCTCGACGGCTCGTGCGAGATCGCGCTCGGGCTCGAGCGCGCGCGCGAGATCCTGCTCGCGATCGGCGCGCTCGGCCTGCCCTGCGCGACGGAGCTGCTCGATCCGATCACGCGTCACTACATCGGCGACCTGCTGGCCTGGGTCGGGATCGGCGCGCGCACCTCGGAGAGCCAGATCCACCGCGAGATGGCGAGCGGACTGCCGATGCCGGTCGCGTTCAAGAATCCCACCTCCGGTGCGCTCGCCCCCGCGCGCGACGCGATGCTCGCCGCGCGCAGCGCGCACCGGCACCTCGGCATCGGTCCCGACGGCGGATTTCGCCGCATCGAGACGCGCGGCAATCCGGACGTGCACCTGGTGCTGCGCGGTGGCGAGCGCGGGCCGAACTACTCCGCGCACGACGTCGCGCGCGCCGCGGAGCTGTGCGCCATGCTCGGCATCGCGCGTCCGATCCTGGTCGACTGCTCGCACGCGAACTCCGACAAGGACCACCGCCGTCAAGCGCTCGTGCTGCGCGACGTGCTCGGTCAGCTCGAATCGCGCACGAGCCCGATCCTGGGCGTGCTGATGGAGAGCCACCTCGAGCCCGGCCGACAGGCGCTGCGCGCCGGCGAGCCGCTCGCGTACGGCGTCTCGCTCACCGACGCGTGTCTGGGCTGGGACGAGACGGAGCTTCTGCTCCGCGAAGCGGCCGCGCGCGTGCGCGCCTCGAAGCGGCGTGCGGAAGCGTCTAGCATGGTGCCCGCCTGACCGAGAGGAGATCGCCCGTGTCGACCGCCCGCCCCTTCCGCGTCCTCGGACTGCAGCAGATCGCCGTCGGCTCGACCGACAAGGCGCGGCTTCACAAGCTCTGGGTCGAGCTGCTCGGCCTCACGCCCGCGGGCACGTATCGCAGCGACTCCGAGAACGTCGACGAGGACATCGTCACGGTCGGCCAGGAGCCCTACACCGTCGAGGTCGACCTGATGCAGCCGATCGATCCCGAGAAGCGCCCGAAGGTGCACGACCCGTCGCTGAACCACGTCGGGCTCTGGGTCGACGACCTGCACGCCGCGGTCGACTGGCTCACCAAGCAGGGCATGCGCTTCGCGCCCGGCGGAATTCGCAAAGGCGCCGCGGGTCACGACGTGTGCTTCATCCACCCGAAGGGAACGGTCGATCTGCCGCTCTCCGGCGAGGGCGTGCTGATCGAGCTCGTGCAGGCGCCGCAGCACGTGATCGCGCAGCTCGAGGGGATCGAGTTCTCGAAGCGCGGCTAGTGGAGTGCCGGAGCGGGGCGCGCGGCCCGGAGCCGCTCCTCGGGGGTCCCCTCGCGGAGGACCGCTCGACCCGTCCTCGTCGCGGCTCTGGGCCGCGCGTCCCGCTCCTACACCGTGGCGCGTCGGGCGCTCTCAGGGGTGGCTAGAAGATAGCGTAGCCGCCGTCGACGCGGAGGACGTCGCCGTTGTGGAAGCGGGATTCCTTGGCGGCGAGATACACGGCGATGGCTTCCAGGTCGTCTGGCGTTCCCCAGCGCGAAGCGGGCGTGCGCTGGACGATGGTCTCGTTGAGCTTCTTCCAGGCGATCGCGGGCGCGGTCATGTCGGTCTCGATCCAGCCCGGCAGGATCGCGTTGGCTTGGATGTCGTAGCGGCCGAGCTCGACGGCGAGCGAGCGAATCAGCGCGATCACGCCCGCCTTGCTCGCGGCGTAGTTCGGCTGGCGCGGCATGCCGTGGATCGAGCCGATCGACGAAGTCACGACGAGCTTCCCGCTGCCTCCGCGCGCGATCATGTGCCTCACGGCTTCGCGGAAGGTGAGGAAGACGCCTGTCAGGTTCACGTCGAGCACGGCGTTCCAGTCGGCCAGGCTCATCTCGACGAACGGCTTCGCCGCGCCCATGCCCGCGTTCGCGAAGCACGAGTCGACGCGGCCGAAGCGCGCGAGCGTCTCGGCCATCGCGCGCACGATCTCCGCTTCGCGCCCCACGTCGCAGACGAACGCCTCTGCGTCCGCGCCGAGTCGGCGCAGCTCCGCGACCGCGGCCGCGTTCTTCTCCGCGTTCCGCCCCCACAGCGCGAGCGCACCCCCCGCCTTCGCAATGCCGCGCGCCATGCCCAGCCCGATGCCGCTGTTCCCACCCGTGACCAGCGCCACGTGACCCTTCAAATCGAACATGCCCGTCTCGTCTCTCTCACCCTCACTCTCACTCTCATTCCAGTGGAGAGTGTACGGGGTGGGCGCGCGCGTGGGTCGGGGCGGCTGAGCGACGAGCAGGGTCGAGCGGTCCTCCGCGAGGGGACCCGCGAGGAGTCCAGCCGCCCCGACCCCCGCGCGCTAGCGAGGCGTCGGTCCTACACCTTGCTCGTCCGTCCCGCCCAGAACGGCTCCCGCAACACCTTCTTCAGAATCTTCCCAGACGCATTGCGCGGTATCTCGTCCGCGAACGACACGGAGCGCGGGATCTTGTAGCCGGCGAGGTGCTCACGGCCGTAGGCGAGCACGCCGGCCTCGGTCAGAGGCGTGTCGGGCAGCGGCACGATCACGGCGTGCACGCTCTCGCCCCACTCGTCACTCGGCACGCCGATCACGGCGACGTCGAGCACGCCCGGGTGCGCGTCGAGCACGGCCTCGATCTCGGCGGGATAGATGTTCACGCCACCCGAGATGATCATGTCCTTCTTGCGATCGCAGATGTAGTAGAAGCCTTCCTCGTCGAAGTACGCGACGTCGCCCACGGTGTGGAAGTCGCCGCGCTTGTCCTCTTCGAACTTCTCCTGCGCCTTGTGGTAGGTGGCGAACACGCTCGGGCTGCGCACCGCCAGCTCGCCGGGCACGCGCGGCTCGCTGACGCGCTTGCCGTCGTCGTCGAACAGCACGATCTCGACCATCGGCGCGGGCTTGCCGCAGGAGCCGGGCTTCCGCAGCTGGTCTTCCGGGCGCAGGATCGTGTTCACGCCGAGCTCCGTCGAGCCGTACACCTCGAACAGCGAGTCGCCGGGGAAGTCGGCCAGATAGAGCTGCTTCAGCGCAAACGACCAGGGCGCGGCGTTGGCGATGAAACGCCGCATCGAGCGGGTGTCGTACTTCGCCTTCACCGCCTTCGGCAGGTTGCAGATCAGGCGCACGGGCGTGGGCGCGGAGAAGGTGGTCGTGACCTTGTACGTGTCGACCAGGCGCAGCCAATCCTCGGCGTCGAACTTCTTCTGCACCAGCACCGTGTTGCCGAGCGCGTGCGCGATGCCCATGAAGCCGCCCGGGCCGGAGTGGTACAGCGGGCCCGTGGTGAGGTAGATGTCGTCGGGCAGGTAGCCGATCAGGCCGAGCATGGCAGCGGACTGCTGCGCGTTGCCGGCGCCGCGCACGGCGCCCTTCGGCTTTCCGGTCGTGCCCGAGGTGTAGATCATGGTCTGCGCGGCGTCTTCGCCGTCGGGAAGCGGCGGATCCCCGGGGCTCGCGGCTGCCTGCAGCGCATCGCCGTCGCGCTGGCCCGCGCTCGGCGCGCCGTCGTACACGAGCACCTCGCGCAGCTTCGGGGTCTGCGGGCGGATCTTCGCGAACAGCGGCGCGTACTCCGCGTCGACGTACGCCATCACCGCATCGGAGTTGTCGACGACGTACTGCGCCTCTTCGGGCGTGAGCCGGTAGTTGAGCGGCACCGCGACCGCGCCGACCTTGCGCGCGGCGTGCACCACGCGCACCACGCCGGGCGAGTTCTGACCGCACCAGACCAGCTTCTCGCCGCGGCGCAGGCCGAGCGAGACCAGCGCGTTGGCGAGCTGGTTCGCCTGCGCCTCCAGCTCGGCGAAGGTCCAACGTACGACCACGCCGTCGGGCCGATCGTGGATCAACGCGGGCTTGCTCGGCGCGTTGCGTGCGTGGAGCGTCAGGATGTCGGACGGGCGCGTGTCGGTCATGCGCGGATTGTCTCCGGGTCCGCGCGCCCGGGTCAAACGCTCAGGTCGGCGTCTACTGCTCGCGCACGCGAATGTTCCCGCCGGAAGTCACCAGCTCGAGCTTCTCTCCGCCCGGACCGAGCCGGCCCTGCACGCGACCCGATTCGATCTCGCCCGAGACCTGCAGCGGCGCGTCGACCGAGATGCGGCCGCCGCTGGTCCGGGCGTCCAGCTCCGCGCCCAGACCCTCGGGGAACTCGACCTCGATGCCGCCGCCCGACGTTCGGAGCTCGCCCGCGGGCGCGCCCTCGAAGCGCGCGCTGATGCCGCCGCCGCTGGTGCGCGCGCTGATCCGTCCGTCGACGTCGTGGATGCGGATCGGACCACCCGAGCTGCGGGCTTCCACGTCGCCCACGACGTCGCGCGCGCTGATGCCGCCGCCCGACGAACGCAGAACGGTGTTGCCCTGCACGTCCTCGACGCTGATCGACCCGCCCGAGGTCGAAAGCTCCACCGGGCCGACCGCCCCCTCGAGCTCGATCGGCCCGCCGCGCGTCTGCGCGCGCACGCTGCCGTGCACCGCCTCGATCTCGATCGAGCCGCCGCCGGTCTCGAGCTCGAGCGAGTACGCCTCGGGCACGCGCACGCGGGCGCGTGCGCCGTTCCAGCCGAGCGTCCAGCCGCGGCGGCGGGCGACGAGCTTCGCGTTCGTGCCGTCGCCGCTGAGCGTGAACTCGAGCCCGCCCGACCAGCCGCCTCCGCCCGAGCTCGCCTCGACGTCGACGCGGTTCTCGTCGTGGGTCTCGATCTCGAGCGAGCCCGCCGACAGCTCGACCTCGAGCGTGCCGCCGGAGCGCGCGGCCACGCTCTCGCGGAACTCGTCCGCGCGCGCGCTCGCGCCGAGTGCGAAGCCCGCACACAGCGCCACGAGAACGAGCTTCGTCATCGCGGATCCTCCATCAGCGCGGCTCCACGCGCACGCTGCCGCGCGCGGTGTAGATGCGCAGCGTCTCGCCGCCGCCGTTCAGCGTGCCGGCCGCGCGGTCCTCGCCGCGCGTGCCGTTCACATCGAGGCCCTCGCCAATCTCGACCCGGCCGCGCCCCGAGCGCGCGTCGAGCGCGAGCTTCGCGGCCGCGGGCAGACTCACTTCCACCGAGCCGCGCTGCGTCTCGATCACGCCCGACGGATCCGCGAGGAAGCTCGCGTAGACCGAGCCCGACTCGGTCTTCGCCGAGACCTGTCCGCGCACGTCGCGCAGCTCGATCTCGCCCGAGTCCGCGCGCAGCTCGACGCGGCCGTCGAGGTGACTCGCGGCGAGGTTCCCCTGCCCCGTGCGCGCGTCGACGGCGCCGGTGATCCAGCCGAGCTCGATCGAGCCGTCCTGCGCGCGGATCTCGACGTCGCCCTGCACTTCCGCCACCGCGACCTGGCCGCCGTGGGTGCGCAGCCGCACCGGACCCTCGGCGCCGCGCACCTCGAGCGCGCCGTCCGTGGTGCGCGCGCGCAACGAGCCGGTCACGTCCTCGACGCGGATCGGACCGGACCCCGAGCGCAGGTCGACCGAGAACTCGCGCGGCACGAACACGCGCAGCTGCACGCTCGGCCCGCCGAACAGCCAGGACAGGAGACCGTAGGAGCGGCCGTACACGCGCACGCCCGCGTCGTCGTGCTCGAGCCGGAAGCTGACCGAAGAGGCGCCGGGCCCGGAGACGTCGGCCACCGCCCAGACCTCGTCCGCGTCGTGCGAGCGCACTTCTATTGCCACGCGTTCGTGTCTCGCTTCCGGGCCGAGATCGAGATCCACCTGCAGGAGACCTCCGGGCCGCGCGGGCAGCCGCTGATCCAGCGAGCCCGAGAACTCCCCCGGGGAGCACGCCGGGAGCGCGAAGGAGAGCGCGATCGCGAGCACGAGCTTCACACCGGCCTCTCCTTGCGTTCGCAGCTCGCTCGAGCAACCGCCGTGCCAGCCCGAAGGGCGCCGGGGCATCGCTCGCGGCGACCGGCCGCAGTCTGGCCCCTGCACGTGCCCGGCTCAACCTGCGCCGGGCGCGAGCGCCTGTGACGAGCTCGGCTTCCGGCGCAGGCCGGGACGTGCTATTCGACGCGCCGTGCAGAAGGGGGTGGCGGAGGGTCCCGGAGGCGACGGCGAGTCCGCGGCCAGGCTCCGGCCCGTGGACCGCCGGCGCCTGACGCTGGCCGCGATCGGCGTGGTGTATGGCGACATCGGCACGTCCCCGCTCTATGCCATGCGCGAGTGCTTCCACGGCGCGCACGGCGCGGAGCCCACGCCCGAGAACATCCTGGGCGTGTGTTCGCTCGTGTTCTGGGCGCTCTCGCTCGTGATCGTGGTGAAGTACTTGAACTTCGTCATGCGCGCCGACAACAACGGCGAGGGCGGCGTGCTCGCGCTGCTCGCGCTCGGCGATCGCGGCAGCACGCGCCCCGACTCTCAGTGGCGCGCGTTCGCGTTCATGCTCGCGCTGTTCGGCACCGCGCTCCTGTACGGCGACAGCATGATCACGCCCGCGATCTCCGTGCTGTCGGCCGTCGAGGGTCTCGAGATCGCGGTGCCGGGGCTGCAGCCATGGGTCGTGTACATCGCGCTGGCGCTGCTGGTCGGACTGTTCTGGTTCCAGAATCGCGGCACCGATCGCATCGGCGTGTGGTTCGGCCCGATCGCCCTGCTCTGGTTCGCGAGCATCGGGCTGGTGGGGATCCCCTGGATCGTGAGTGAGCCGCAGATCCTGCTCGCGGTGAATCCGGTCTACGCGGCCCAGACCCTGCTCCAGAGCCCGGGGCCCGGCTTCTTCATCCTGGGCGCCGTCGTCCTGTGCGTGACCGGCGGCGAGCAGCTCTACGCAGATCTGGGTCACTTCGGGCGCATCCCGATCGCCATGGCCTGGTACTTCGTGGTGTTCCCGGCCCTGCTCCTCTCCTACTTCGGCCAGGGCGCCTACCTGCTCCACGCGGGCGGCGCCGGGATCGAGAGCCCGTTCTTCGGGGCGGTTCCCGCGCCGCTCCTGCTGCCGATGGTCGGCATCGCGACGGCGGCCACGATCATCGCCTCGCAGGCGGTGATCTCGGGCTCGTTCTCGCTCACCGCGCAGGCCGTCCAGCTCGGCTACCTGCCGCGCATGCAGATCGTGCACACCTCCAGCCAGCAGGAAGGCCAGATCTACATCCCCGCCGTGAACTGGTTCCTGATGCTCGCGTGTCTCGCGCTGGTGCTGGAATTCCGCGCCTCGTCCGGGCTGGCCGCGGCCTACGGCATCGCCGTGACCGGAGCGATGACCGTCACCACGATCCTGTTCCTGCCGCTCGCGCGGCGGCGGCTCGGGCTGCTGCCGTCGCTCGGGCTGGGTCTGGTGTTCCTGGTGGTCGACCTCGCGCTGTTCGCCTCGAACGTGCCGAAGATCCCGCACGGCGGCGCGTTCCCGCTGCTGATCGGACTGGTGCTGTTCACGGTGATGACGACCTGGCGGCGCGGCACGGAGCTGCTGAACCAGCACCTGAACGACGTGACGCTGCCGCTCACCTCGTTCATCGCCGACGTCGGCCGCGAGAAGCCGCTGCGCGTGCCGGGCACGGCCGTGTTCATGTCCGGCTACCCCGACGGCCTGCCGCTCGCGCTCGGCCACCACTTCAAACACTCGAAGGTGTTGCACGAGCGGGTCGTGCTGCTCTCGATCGTGACCGAGCACGTGCCCGCGGTGCCGAGCCGCGACCGCGTGCGCGTCGAGTTCCTGGGCGAGGGCTTCGTGCGCGTGACCGCACGCTACGGCTTCATGCAGACGCCGGCGATCTCCGACGTGCTGCGCCAGATCGCCGCGACCGGCGTGCCCGTGACGATGGACGAGGCGAGCTTCTTCCTGGGCCGGGTGACCGTGCTCTCGGGCCCGAAGTCCGACCTCGCGCTGTGGCGCAAGAAGCTGTTCGCGGTGCTGCACTACACCGCGCAGCCCGCCGCCGGCTACTTCGGCATCCCGCCGGGACGCGCGGTCGAGCTCGGCATGCAGATCACGATCTGAGCGCGCGCTCGAGCTGGCGCACGAGCGAGAGCACGAGTCCGGCCAACGCGCTGCCCGCGAGCGTCGGTCCCAGGCCGGCTGCACGGCTTCGACCCGCGCGACGACCACGTGCAGCGCGAACCCCACCGCCAGGTTCGCGATCACGCACGGAACGTGGCGGCGCGCGCGAAGCGGCCACGCAACCGATGGTTCCGCGGCGTGCGGTGCTACGATCCAGGCGCGAGCACAGGAGGGAGCGCGGATGTTCGAGCGCTTGCGCCGGAACGCCGCGAGCGGCGGGCTCCAGTTCGACCCCTCGAGCCTGCTGGGCCTCGCGAACGTCAGCCCGAACCTGGTCGCGATCGCCGTCGACGGCACCCTCGTCTTCGCCAACCCCGCGGCGGAGGGCTTCCTGTGTGCGGCCCGGCGCGGCGGGCTGCTCGGCCGCCAGGCGCTCGACTGCATCCATCGCGACGATCGCCCGCAGGCGCTCGAGATGATCGAGCGCGTGCGCGAGACCGGACAGGCGCCGGTCTGGACCGGCCTGCGGCTGATTGGTGAAGACGGCCGCCCACTCCTGCTCGATGTCTCGGCCACGCCGGTCGCGTTCGGCGGGCAACCCGCGCTGATTCTCGTCGGCCGCGACGACAGCGAGGCGCAGCGCGCGCACGCCGCGCTGATCGCGAGCGAGCACCGCTACCAGTCGCTCGCCGCCGCGGCGCCGGTCGCGATCTATCGGCTCGACGCCCAGGGAAAGTGCGTGTACCTGAACCGGCGCTGGTCGGAGATGACCGGGATTCCCACCGAAGAGGCGCTCGGGCTGCGCTGGGTCGACCTGGTGGCGGACGAGTTGCAGGCGTTCGCGAACGAGGTCTGGCGCCAGATCGTCGCCGGTCCGGGCGAGTACCGCGCCGAGCACGACATCCACCAGCGCGGCGGCTCGACGATCTCGGTGCTCACTCACGTCGTCGCCGAGACCGACGCCGCCGGGAGCGTGGTCGGCTGGGTCGGCACGATGACCGACCTGACCGATCTGAAGGAGGCCGAGGCCGCGCTCGCGCGCAGCGAGGAGCGGCTCCGGCTCGCGCTGCAGGGCGCGAGCCTGGTGACCTGGGAGGCGGACCTGGACGCGGGCCGGATCGTGTGGTCGGAAGGCGCCGCGAGCGTGCTCGGACTTCCCGAAGGCTCGCTGCCGTCGGACCTCGGTGCGGCGTGGGCGCTGATCCGTCCCGACTACATGACGTTCCGATCGGGCAGCGCGCGCGAGTCACTCGAAAGCGGTGAGCCGTTCGAGGTCGAGGCTCAGCTGCCCTTCAAGGGCATTCCGCCGCGCTGGGTGCTCGCGCGCGGTCAGGCGCGCGTCGACGCCTCGCGGAATGCGCGGCTGATCGTCGGGGTGGTCGCGGACGTGACCGCGCGCCGACAAATCGCGGACGAGCGCGCGCTGCTGGAGCAGAAGCTCGTCGAGGCCCAGCGCCTGGAGAGCCTGGGCCTGCTCGCGGGCGGCGTCGCGCACGACTTCAACAATCTCTTGGTCGGGATCCTCGGCAACGCCGAGCTCGCGCTGGGCAGACTCACGACGGACGCACCCGCGCGCGCGCTCGTCGAGGGCATTCGCGAGGCGGGCCTGCGCGCGGCCGAGCTCGCGCATCAGATCCTGGCGTACTCGGGGCGCGAGCCGACCACGCGACAGCGCGTCGATCTGGCCGAGCTCGCGCGCGACACGCTGGGCTTGCTGCGCTCCACGCTGCCGCTCCAGGCACGACTCGATGTCGAGGCGCCCGAGCGGCCCGCGTTCGTCGCCGGCGATCCCACCCAGCTGCGTCAGGTGCTGATGAATCTGCTGCTCAACGCCGGCGAGTCGCTGCCTGACGGCGGCGGCGACGTGCGCGTGCGGATCGAGCGCGTCGCGGCGTCCGCGACCGACGCGTCGGCGCCCAGGGAATGGATCGCGCTCGACGTCGTCGATTCCGGCGTCGGCATGGATGCGCAGACCCGCGCGCGCATCTTCGACCCCTTCTACACCACGCGCGCGTCCGGGCGCGGGCTCGGCCTCGCGGTCGTGCACGGCATCGTGCGCGGCCACGGCGGGACGATCGAGGTGGAGAGCGAGCCCGGCCACGGGACGCGCATGCGCGTGCGGCTGCCGGCGGCCGACGATGCGGCCGAGGCGCCTCGCCACGCGGCCGCGCCCGCGGGCGAGACCGAGGCGGTCGAGAGCGCGCGGGTGCTCGTCGTCGACGACGAGCGCGCGGTGCGCGAAGTCGTGCGGCTTACGTTGGAGGTGGCGGGCCATCGCGTGCTGCTCGCCGCGAACGCGGCCGAGGCGCGCGCCCTGCTCGAGTCGCACGGCGATGCGATCGACGCCATCGTGCTCGATCTGACGCTCGGACCGGAGTCGAGCGAGCACGTGCTCGCGGCGATCCGCGCGCGCTCGAGCGACGTGCCGGTGCTCGTGACCAGCGGCTATCCCGAGGAAGAGGCGATCGCCCGGTTGGCCGCGCTGGGCGTCTCCGCGTTCGTGCAGAAGCCGTTCACGCCCGCGCGGCTCCAGGCCGCCGTCGCGCGCGCCCTCGCCGAGCGGCGCCGGTCGAAGTCGGCTTAGGCGAAGCTGTCCCACTCCCCGCACTGCGGGCAGCGGAAGTGCAGCGTCGTGTCCTGCGCGCCGCAGCCGCGGCAGGCCAGGCGGCGCGGCTCGGGCAGCAAGCGTTCGAGCAGCTCCTCGAACGCCTTCTTCGCCTCGTCGTCGCGGTGCTCGCGCAGCAGGATGCGGCCGATCTCGGCGTGCGCCGCCAGGCAGGCCGGATCGCGGTCGAGCAGACGCCGCAGGATGCCGAGCGCGTCGTCGACGCGCTTCAGTGTCGCGAGCGTGCGCGCCAGCCACAGGCTGGCCTCGCGATCGTCCGGCTCGTCGTCGAGCCGGTCGCGCAGCAGCGCCTCGAAGCCCGGCAGGTCGCCGAGCTTGCCGTGGACCTCCGAGAGCCGCGGATAGAGCAGTGTGCCGATCGCGGGGTGCAGGCCCAGCGCGCGTCCGAACAGGCCGGAGGCCTTCTTCCAACTCGTCTCGCGCACGCGCTGGTCGCCCAGCGCGAGATACGCCTCGGCGCACTCGGGATCGCTCGCGAGCGCGCGCTTGAACGCCTTGCGCGCGTCCGCGTCGCGGCCGCGCGCGACGGCCGCGCGGCCGAGGCCCGTCCACAGGTGCGCCGTCACCCGGGTCGAGAGCGGATCGCGCACGCCGATCTGCTTGCGCACTTCGAGCGCGCCCTCCCAGTCCGCGGCGTCGACCCGGATCCGCTCCAGCGCGCGCAGCGCCTGCAGGTTGTCGGGCTCGACCTCGAGCAGATCCTGGAAGGCGGAGGCGGAGCGCTTCAGGAACCCGCCAGCGCGGAAGTCGAGCGCCAGCCCGAGCAGCGCCTCGCGGCGCAGCTCCTCGGAGATGTCCGCGCGCAGCAGCAGGTTCTGGTGGATCTGGATCGCGCGCCCGATGTCGCCGCGCAGGCGGTACAGGTTGGCGAGCGACAGGAACACGTCCGACGACGACGAGTCGACGCGCGCGGCCTCGGCCAGCGCCGCCTCGGCGCCCGGCAGGTCGCCGGCCAGGACGAAGTGCAGCGCGCTGCGGAGCTGCGTCGCGGCCGTGCGCTCGGGCGCACTCCTCGGCTTCCCGCGCAGCCAGTCGCGCACGCTAGACCTTCGGCACGCTCGAGGCGCCGGCGGTGTCGCCGGCGATCGGCAGGGTGCGCAGGCCGTGGATCTCCTGCTCGAGCTCCGCGATGCGCTTGCTCTGGCGGCGCGCCTGCACCTTGAGCCGGACCACGGGCCAGGTGAGCACGAGCGAAGCCGCTGCGGCACCGAGGGCCGCGGCCATCACGAGCGCCTTCCACAGCTCGGTTGTCTGCTTGATGAACGGAAGGACGATCGTCACCTGGTCTCCGTTGCTGATGACCACGTAGATCACCAGCGCCGCCACCAGCGCGGCGAACGCGAGCGAGCCCCAGCCCCTCATCGCGCGCCGAGTCCCGCGAAGACGGGCAGCAGCCGGTCGTAGGTGTGATCGATGTGCGTCGGGATCACGCGGATCTCTCCTATCGAGGTCATGAAGTTCACATCGCCGCTCCAGCGCGGGACGACGTGGAAATGCAGGTGGTCCGCGAAGCCCGCACCGGCGGCCTTGCCCAGGTTCGCACCCACGTTCAGCCCCTCGCAAGCAAAAGTCGACTCGAGGATCTCGGCGCTCTGCGAGAGCAGCGCCATCAGCTCGAGGCGCGCGTCGGCGTCCAGGTCGTGGAGCCGTGCGGCGTGCGCGTAGGGCGCGACCAGCAGGTGGCCCGCCGCGTAGGGGAAGCGGTTCAGCAACACGAGCGCGTGTCGCCCGCGGTACAGGATCAGGCGCGCGCGGTCCGACGCTGGCGGCTCGGGCTCACAGAAGATGCAGCCCCGAGAGCCGTGCGCGCTCTCGATGTAATCGATGCGCCAGGGCGCCCAGAGCGGCCGCTCCGCCTTCAGCTCCGGCCACCCGATCCCGCGCTCGGCCGAGGCGAAGGGGGCGCTTGGCCCCCGGCCTCCTGCTTGCGCTTGGCCTCGATGCGTTCCTTGAGCTCTTTGCCGACCTTGAAGAACGGCGTGCGCTTGGCGGGGATCTTCACTTCTTCGCCGGTCTTCGGATTGCGACCCTCGCGCGCCTCGCGGACCTTCACTTGGAAGCTCCCGAAGCCGCGGATCTCGATCCGATCGCCCTTGCGCAGGGCTTCGGTCATGCAATCGAAGATCGTGTTTACGACCGTCTCGGTGTCCTTCTTCGAGACGTGCGGAACCTTGATCGCCACGCGCTCGATCAGGTCGCTCTTGGTCATCCCAGAGAGGTCCCCCACCCGCTATCTCCGTCTTCTGGTTATTCGTTCGAGCCGTTCGAGCCGCTCGAGCCACCGCCCCCGCGCAGGCGCGAGAGCGCGTCCTGCGAGAACAGATCGCCGAGCGTTGCCTTCTGTGTGCCACTCTGCGCCGCGACGCGCTTGATCGCCGCGCGATCCTCGCGCTCCGAGATCGCCCGCATCGACAACGCGATCTTCTGCTCCGCGGCGTCGACGCGCACGACCAGCGCTTCGACCTCGTCGCCGATCTTGCACACGTCGTTCAGGTTCTGGACGTCGCGCCCGACCTCGGAGGCGTAGACCAGCCCCTCGATCCCCTCTTCGACCTCCACGAACACGCCGAAGTCCGCGATGCTCGTGACCTTGCCCTTGATCCGGCTGCCGACCGGGAACTTGCGCGGCACCTCGTCCCACGGATTGGGCGTGAGCTGCTTCAGGCCCAGCGAGAACTTCTCGCTCTCGGTGTCGACCTTGAGCACGACGGCGTCGAGCTCGTCGCCCTTCTTGAACAGCTCCTTGGGGTCGCGGATCTTCTGCGTCCACGAGATGTCCGAGACGTGGACCAGCCCGTCGATGCCTTCCTCGATGCCGACGAAGACGCCGAAGTTGGTCACGTTGCGCACCACGCCGTGCACCTTCGTGCCGGCCGGGTAGCGCTCCTCGAGCAGGCTCCACGGATTGGGCTCGGTCTGCTTCATGCCGAGCGAGATCTTGCGGTTCTGCGGATCGACCTCGAGCACGAGCACGTCGACCTCGTCGCCGATCGCGACCACCTTCGACGGGTGCTTCACGCGCTTGGTCCAGCTCATCTCCGAGATGTGGATCAGGCCCTCGATGCCGGGCTCGAGCTCCACGAAGGCGCCGTAGTCGGCCAGCGACACGACCTTGCCGTGCAGGCGCAGGCCGATCGGGTAGCGATCGCCGATCGAGATCCACGGGTCGGGCTGGGTCTGCTTCAGGCCCAGCGACACGCGCTCCGTCTCGGGATCGAACTTCAGCACGCGCACGCGCACCTGATCGCCGACCTGGAACACCTCCGACGGGTGCGAGATGCGGCCCCACGACATGTCCGTGATGTGGAGCAGGCCGTCGATGCCGCCCAGATCGATGAACGCGCCGTAGTCGGTGATGTTCTTGACGATGCCCTCGACCACGAGACCCTCTTTCAGGATCTCGAGCGTCTTCTGGCGCAGCGACTGGCGCTCGGTCTCGAGCAGCGCGCGGCGCGACAGCACGATGTTGCCGCGGCGCTTGTTGAACTTGATGATCTTGAACTTCTGGTTCTCGCCGATCATGCGGTCCAGGTTGCGCACCGGCCGCAGGTCGACCTGGCTGCCGGGCAGGAACGCCTTCACGCCCTTCAGGCTGACGGAGAGTCCCCCCTTCACCCGCCCGTTGATCACGCCCTCGACGACTTCCTGGTCGTCGTAGGCCTTCTGCAGGTGATCCCAGACGCGCAGGCGATCGGCCTTCTCCTTGGAGAGCACGATCACGCCGTCGTCGTTCTCGGACTGCTCGACGAGGACTTCGACCTTCTGCCCGACCTCGATCCGCGCGACGCCATCGTCGTCGGCGAACTCCCAGGTGGCGATCATCCCTTCCGACTTGCATCCGACGTCCACCAGGACGAATTCGGGATCGACGGAGAGAACGGTGCCAGTGACGACCTGGCCTTCCTTCACGAGCGACTGGCTGCTTTCGAAGAGGTCCGCGAAGGACTCGTCCGTCGTAGCGTGGGGGGTTTGTGCTTGGTCTGACATTGGCTGCGTCGATCTCCTAGCCGTTGCGTTCCAGTTTTCGACTGATTTCCTGGCCGTCTCGGAGCGCGTCCTCGAGTGCCTCTCGATCTCCGCGGCCGAGCGCGTCCAAAAGCCGTCCCAGATTCTTCGAAAACCGCGCTGCCTCTTCGGCGACGCGGCGGCGATTCATGAGCAAAATCTCGCACCAGAGCTTGGGGTTGGCGCGTGCGATGCGGATGAAATCACGCAACCCCGGACCTGCCAGCTCCACTCTCTCGTCGCGTGGCAGCCCCGCTGCATAGGCAAAGGCGATCAGGTGCGGGGCATGCGAGAGAGTGGCCGCAATCGTGTCGTGCTCCTCCGGGGACATCCGAACCGTGCGAGAGCCGAGACACTGCCAGAATTCCTCAATCCGGTCCACCACATAAGCGCTCTCCCCGCCGGAGAGGGCCAGAATGCAGGGCGCGCCCGCGAAAAGCCCGGGCTCGGCGGCGGCGAAGCCGGTCCGGTCGCTGCCGGCCATGGGGTGGGCGCCGACGCAGTTCGCGGCCCAGGGCAGGTGCCTGCGCGCCAGGTCCGCCACGGGCGCCTTCACGCTCGCCAGATCGGTGAGCAGCGTCGACGAACGCAGGTGCGGGGCCAGGTCGCGGATCGTGTCGCCCATGGCCGCGAGCGGCACCGCCAACACCAGCAGGTCGGCCCAGGCGGCGGCCTCTGCGAGCGATACGAGGCGGATCGGACCGGCGGTCGACAGGCCCGGATCGACCCCTCGGACCTCGCGAGCCGCCCCGCGTTCGAGCGCCGCCAGCGCCACCGACCCGCCCATCAGGCCCAGGCCCACCACGGCGACGCGCTCGAAGACGGGCGGACTCAAGCCCGCCGTTCTCGCGCCAGCGTTTCGAGAAAGCGCTCGTTCTCGAGCTCGGTTCCTACCGAGACGCGCAGGTGGGTTGTGAGACCGAAGCCGCCCAGCGGGCGCGTGATCACGCCGCGGCGCAGCAGTCGGTCGTTCAGCGCGTCGGCGCCGGGCCCGACCTCGATGCAGATGAAGTTCGCGTCGCTCGCCGCGAAGCGCAGCCCGAGCTTGGTGAGCCCCGCCTCGAGCTGCGCGAGCCCGGCGTGGGTGAGCGTGCGGATGCGCTCGAGGTGCGCGCGGTCGGCCAGCGCCGCGCAGGCCGCGACCTGCGCCAGGCTGCTGACGATGAACGGGTGACGCGCGCGCTCGAGGTACGCGCAGAGCTCCGGATTCGCGACCGCGTAGCCGACGCGCAGGCCCGCCAGCGCGTAGGCCTTCGAGAACGTGCGCAGCACCACCAGCGTCGAGCGCTCGCGCAGCGCGGCCAGGCTGTCGGGGAAGTCGCCGCGCCGCACGAACTCGACATAGGCCTCGTCGGCGACCAGCACCACGCGCTCCGGCAGCTCCTTCACCAGCCGCGCGAACGCCGCCGCGCCCAGCGACGTGCCGGTCGGGTTGTTGGGATTGGCGAGGAACAACAGCCGCGTGCACGGTGTGACCGCCGCGAGCGTCGCATCGACGTCCGCGCGCAGCTCCGCGTCGAGGGGTACACGCACCGGCGTCGCCCCCGTGCCGAGCGTCGCGATCGGGTACATGGCGAAGCTCGGCCAGGGGAACACGGCCTCGTCGCCGGGACCGAGGAAGCACTTCACGAGCAGGTCGAGAATTCCGTCGGAGCCCGCTGCGAAGCAGAGCGAGTCGCCGCCCACATCGAGCGCCTTGGCGAGCTGCGCGCGCAGCCGGAAGCAGGAGTCGTCGGGATAGCGGTTCAGATCCTCGGCCGCGGCCAGGATCGCCTCGATCACGCGCCGAGAGGGACCGAGCGGGCTCTCGTTCGAGGCGAGCTTGATCGAGTCCTCGAGGCCGAGCTCGCGCTCGAGCTCGTCGACGGGCTTGCCCGGCACGTAGGGCGCGAGGTCGCGCACGTGAGCGTTCACCAGATCGCGGATCTTCACTTCGCCCCCTCGGCCTGAGGATAGCTGCCCAGCACCTTCACGAAATCGCAGCGCGGCCGCAGCTCGGCAATCGCGCTGGCCACCTGTGTGTCGTCGACGTGGCCCTCGAAGTCGCAGAAGAACACGTACTCCCAGGCGCGCGCGCGCGTCGGGCGCGACTCGATGCGCGTCAGATTCACGCCGTGCTGGAAGAACGGCTCGAGCGCCTTGTACAGCGCGCCGACCACGTCGCGCTTGATCGAGAACAGGATCGAGGTGATGTCGCGCGAGCTCCGCGCCGGCGCCTGCTTGCTGATCACCAGGAAGCGCGTGGTGTTGTCGGCGCGGTCCTCGATCCCGACGCAGACCGTGCGCAGGCCGTACAGCTCCGCGGCGACGGGGCTCGCGATCGCGGCGATCTCCTCGCTGCGCGCCGCGAGCTCGGCCGCTTGAGCGGTCGAGTGCGTGGTCTGCTGGGGGACGTTGGGCAGGTTCTGCTCGAGCCAGGCGCGGCACTGCGCGAGCGCCTGCGGGTGCGAGTAGACCGCGCGGATCGCGCGCAGCTCTCCGAGCTTGGAGAGCAGGTCGTGGTGGATCGGCACGTGGATCTCGGCCGCGATCGTGAGCGGCGACTCGACGAACAGATCGAGCGTGTGGCTGACCACACCCTCGTTCGAGTTCTCGATCGGCACCACGCCGAACTCGACCTGGCCGCCCTCGACCTGGTTGAAGATCGCGTCGGTGGTCGCGGCCGGGCGCAGATCGGCCATGCGCCCGAACTGCTGGATCGCGGCAGCTTGCGTGTACGTCGCCGGCGGGCCCAGGTACGCGACCGTGACGCCGCGCTGGAGCGAGATCGAGGCCGAGATGATCTCGCGGAACACCTTGCGGATCGCGGCGGTCGGGAACGGGCCCGGGTTCGCCTTCTCGAGCCGCTCGAAGATCTCGAGCTCGCGCGCGGGCACGAACGGCGATGCGCCGCCGACCGCCTTCAGCCGCCCGATCTCGGCGTTGCGCCGCGCGCGATCGTTCAGGAGCGCGAGGATCCGCGCATCGATCGAGTCGATCTCGTCACGCAAGCCGGCTAGCGCCTTCTCGTCCTGGCTGGGGTCGCTCATCGCAAACTCATCGAACGGGGCCCGAATCGGGCGGGCGCGACTATACCCCACGCCCGCTGCCCAGGGCACGCCCTCCCCTATACTGCTGACTCGATGGCGACTCCCGGATCCGTACTGATCGGCCTCACCGGCGGCATCGGCACCGGCAAGTCGCGTGTCGCGGAGCTCTTGCGCGCGCTCGGCGCCGCGGTCGAGTGCTCCGACCTGATCGTGCGCGAGCTGCAGGCGCCGGGCGGCGCGGGGCTGGCGGCGATCGTGGAGACCTTCGGGACTTCATTCCTGACGCCCGCGGGCGAGCTCGACCGGCCCAAGCTCGGCAAGCTCGTGTTCAACGACCCGAGCGCGCGCGGGCGCCTGAACCTGTTGCTACACCCGCTGGTGACGCGCGAGACGCAGGCGCGGATCGCGGCCCACCGCGCGCGCGGCGTGCCGGTGATCGTGGCCGACATCCCCTTGCTGCTCGAGGGCAAGCAGGCGGGGACCGGCAGCGGCGCGGTGCTGCCGTTCGACCTGATCGTGCTGGTCTACGCGACCGAGGCGCAGCAGCTCGAGCGCGTGATGGCGCGCGACAAGCTCTCGCGCGAGGACGCGCTCTCGCGCATCCGCTCGCAGCTTCCGATCGAGCAGAAGCGCGCGCTCGCGGACGTGGTGGTCGACAACTCCGGCCTCTGGGAGGCGGCGGAGAAGCAGGTGCGCGAGCTCTACGCGGCCTGGCTCAAGCGCGCGCAGAGTCGATCGAGCGCCTGAGCTCGGCGACGAAGTCTCGCGCCGCGCGCAGCGCGGACTCGCGGTCCGCGGCCGCGTCGATGCGCGAGACCAGCGCGCTGCCCACGATCACGCCGTCGGCGAGCCGCGCGACGCGCGCGGCCTGCTCGGGCGTTGACACGCCGAATCCGACACAGACCGGCGTCTGGGTGACGCGGCGGATGCGCGCGACCAGCCGCTCGAGGTCCGCCGGCAGCTCGCTGCGCGCGCCCGTCACGCCCGTGACCGACACACAGTAGACGAAGCCGCGGCTCGCCGCGGCGATGCGCACCGTGCGCTCGGGCGTGCTGGTGGGCGCGACCAGCAGCACGCGCTGCACGCCGTGCTCCGCGCACGCGCTCGACAGGCGCGCGGTCTCCTCGAACGGCACGTCGGACACGATCAGGCCGTGGGCGCCGGCGGCGCCGGCGTCCTTCGCGAGCCGCTCCTCGCCGTAGGCGAGCACGTTGTTCAGGTACCCCATCAGCACCAGCGGCACGTCGCTGACCGTGCGCACCTGCCGGACCAGGTCGAGGATCTCCGCGAGCGAGGTGTGGCGAGCGAGCGAGCGCTGCGAAGAGATCTGGATCGTCGGCCCCTCGCCGATCGGATCGCTGTGCGGAACGCCGAGCTCGATCAGATCCGCGCCCGCGTTCTCGAGCTCGGGAATCAGCTCCGCCGTGGTCTCGAGATCGGGGTCGCCCGCGGTCACGAACACGATCAGCGCGGCGCGCTGCTCCGAGCGGGCCCGCGCGAAGGCCTTCGCGATGCGGTTCATTTCGTGAGCCTCTCGTCACGCTGCGGGCTTCGCTTGCTCCCTCACTTTGCCAACCTGTCGCCCCGTCGGAGGGTCCGGGCGCGGCAAAGCCGCGCCACCCCCTTCGCTCGGCTTCGCCTCGCTGCGCGCTTCGCTTGCTCCCTCACCTTGCCAACCTCTCGCCCAGCAGGCGCTTGGCCTCGATCGCGTCCTTGTCGCCGCGGCCGGACAGGTTCACGACCACGATCGAGCCGGGCGCGAGGCTGGGCGCGCGGCGGCGCAGCTCGGCGATCGCGTGCGAGGTCTCGAAGGCGGGAATGATGCCCTCCGTGCGCGAGAGCCAGACGAACGAGTCGAGCGCCTCGGCGTCGGTCACGGGCACGTACTCCGCGCGGCCCGAGTCCTTGAAGTACGAGTGCTCCGGGCCCACGCCCGGGTAGTCGAGGCCGGCGGAGATCGAGTGTGCCTCGAAGATCTGTCCCTCGTCGTCCTGCAGCACGTACGAGTAGCTGCCGTGCAGCGCGCCCGGCGAGCCCTTCGTGATCGACGCGCCGTGGCGCCCGGAGCCCACGCCCTCGCCGCCCGCCTCGACGCCGATCATGCGCACGCCCGCGTCGTCGTAGAACGGCGCGAACAGGCCGAGTGCGTTGCTGCCGCCGCCGACGCACGCGATCAACACGTCGGGCAAGCGCCCCTCGGCTGCGAGGATCTGCGCGCGCGCCTCCTCGCCGATCACGGCCTGCAGGTCGCGCACCAGCATCGGGTACGGGTGCGGACCGGCGACCGAGCCGATCAGGTAGTAGGTGCTGCGCACGTTGGTCGCCCAGTCGCGCAGCGCCTCGTTCATGGCGTCTTTCAGCGTGCGGCTGCCGGAGCTGACCGCGTGCACCTTCGCGCCGAGCAGCTCCATGCGAAAGACGTTCAGCGACTGACGGCGCGTGTCCTCCTCGCCCATGTAGACCTCGCACGCGAGGCCGTAGCGCGCACAGGCCGTCGCCGTCGCCACGCCGTGCTGGCCCGCGCCGGTCTCCGCGATCACGCGCGGCTTGCCCATGCGCCGCGCGATCAGCGCTTGCCCGATCGCGTTGTTGATCTTGTGCGCGCCCGTGTGCGCCAGATCCTCGCGCTTGAGCCACACGCGCACGCCGAGCGCCTGGCTCGCGCGCGCGGCGAAGTAGAGCGGCGTGGGCCGGCCGATGTAGGTGCCGCGCTCCTCCGCGAGCTCCGTCCAGAACGCCGGGTCGCGGCGCAGCGCCTCCCAGGCGGCCGCGAGCTCTTCGACCGCGGGCACCAGCGTCTCCGGCACGAAGCGCCCGCCGAAGCGCCCGAAGTAGCCGCGCAGATCGGGCCGCGAGCGCGCGGGTGTGGCCGCGCGCACGGCCGAAACGAACGCGCGCACCCGCGCCGGATCCTTCACGCGTTTTGTCGACTCCAGGCCCGAGCTCGCGTCGACACCGTACGGTGACGCCTGCTTGACGGCGTCGGCGACGTTCTCGGGGTCGAGGCCGCCGGCGATCCAGACCCGCCGCCCGCTCTCGACCAGCGGGATCGCGCGCGTGAAGTCCCAGGTCCGGCCCGAGCCCCCGCCCGCGGGCGAGTCGAGCAGGAGGTCGGCGCCCGGGTAGGCCGCGGCCACCGCGACGAGGTTCGCGTCCGCCGGAATCACCTTCAGCACCGGGAACGAGAGCGAGGCCACGTACTCGGCCGGCTCGTTCCCGTGCAGCTGGACCACGTCGAGGCCGACCTCGGTCGCGATCCGCTCCAGCTCGTCGCGCGGCGCGTCGCGGAACACGCCGAAGCGCACCGCGCGGCCGGCGATCGCGGCGGAAATCGCGCGACCGGCGGCCGCGTCGAGCGCGCGCGGCGTACCCGGCACGAAGTTCAGGCCGATCGCGTCCGCGCCGGCCTCGATCGCGAGCTCCGCGTCGGCCAGGCTCGTCACCCCGCAGATCTTCACCAGCGTCACGGCACACCTCGCAGTCGGCGCAGCGCGGCGCCGGGATCGCTCTCGCGCATCAGCGCCTCACCGACCAGGAACGCGTGCACGCCCTCGGCCTCGAGCGCGCGCACCACCTCGCACGAGTCGAGCCCGCTCTCGCTGATCACGGTGCGCCCGGAGGCGCGCGGCAGCAGCGCGCGCGTGACGGCCACGTCGGTCTTGAAGCTGTGCAGGTCGCGGTTGTTGATGCCGACCAGCTCGGCGTCGAGCGCGAGCGCGCGCTCGAGCTCGTCCGCGCTGTGCACCTCCACCAGCGCGTCGAGGCCGACCTCGCGCGCGCACGCCAGCAGCTCTCCGAGGGCAGCGTCCGTGAGCGCGGCGACGATCAGCAGCACCGCGTCGGCGCCGGCCGCTCGCGCCTCCAGGATCTGGATCCGGTCGATCGTGAAGTCCTTGCGCAGGACCGGCAGCGCGCAGGCCTTGCGCGCGCGGCGCAGATCGTCGAGCGAGCCGCGGAAGAAGTCGCGGTCGGTGAGTACGGAGAGCGCTGCCGCGCCGGCCGAAGCAAAGGCGCGCGCGATCTGCGCCGGATCGGCGTCGGGCCGGATCTCGCCCTTCGACGGTGAGGCGCGCTTGAACTCCGCGATCACGCGCGGCGGCACGCCGGAGGTGAGCGCGCGCGCGAAGCCCCGGGTTGGTCCCGCCTCGTGCGCTTGCGCGCCGAGCGTGCGCTCGTCGGTCTTGCGGCGCAGCTCCGCGACCTCCTCGCGCTTGCGCTCGAGAATGCGCTCGAGCACGGTCACGGCGCGCCCTTCGTGAACGCGACGAAGCGCTCGAGCACGGCGGCCGCGCGGCCGGAATCGAGCGCCTCCGCCGCGAGCGCCGCGCCCTCGCGCAGGTCGCGCGCGCGGCCCGCGACGCACAGCGCCGCCGCGGAGTTCAGGAGCACGGCGTCGCGCTTCGCGCCCTTCTCGCCGGCCAGCAGCGCGCGCGCGATGCGCGCGTTCTCGGCCACGTCGCCGCCGGTGAGCTCGGCGCGCGTGGCCTCGCGAACGACCTCGCCGTGCCCCACGATGAAGCGCTCGGTGCGCCCGTTGGCGTGGGCCGCGACGCGCGTGGGCGCCGAGACGGAGAGCTCGTCGAGGCCGTCCTCGCCGTGCACCACCCACACGCACTCGGCGCCGAGCTCGAGCAGCGCCGCCAGCGTGGGCTCGACCAGCGCGGCCGTCGCCACGCCCACGAGCTGGCGCCGCACGCGCATCGGATTGGTGAGCGGGCCGAGCCGGTTGAAGAGCGTGCGAATGCCGAGCGCCGCGCGCACCGGCGCCACCCGGGCCATCGCGGGATGACACACGCGTGCGTAGAGGAAGCCGATGCCGACCTCGGACACGGCGCGCGCCATGCGCTCGGGCGCGACCTCGATCGCGACGCCGAGCGCCTCGAGCAGCTCGGCGCTACCGCAGCGGCTCGACGCCGCGCGATTGCCGTGCTTGGCGACCGGCACGCCCGCGCCGGCCACGACCAGCGCCGAGACGGTCGAGATGTTGAACGTGCTCGCGCCGTCGCCGCCCGTGCCGCAGGTGTCGATCGCGCCGGCCGGCGCTTCGGGCAGCCGGACCGCCAGCTCGCGCATCGCCTCCGCCGCGCCCACGACCTCGTCGAGCGTCTCGCCGCGCGTGCGCAGCGCCGCGAGCAGCGCGGCGATCTGCACGTCCGCGAGCGCACCGCTCATCAGCTCGCGCACCAGCGCGCGCATCTCCGCTCGCGAGAACGGCTCGCCGCTCACCGCGCGCTCGAGCGAGGCCGACATCAGGCCGCCTTCCGCCCGGCGTCGCGCGCGAGCCGCAGGAAGTTCGCGAGCAGGTCCTTGCCGTGCACGGTCAGGATCGACTCGGGATGGAACTGCACGCCGAACACCGCGTGCTGCGCGTGGCGCAGGCCCATGATCTCGCCGTCCTCCGTCTCGGCCGTGACCCGCAGGGCGCCGGGCAGGTCCTCGCGCGCAACCGCGAGCGAGTGGTAGCGCGTGGCCTCGAACGGATTCGGCAGTCCTGCGAACACGTCGCTGTCGCGGTGCCGGATCTGCGAGGTCTTGCCGTGCATCAGCTGCTTCGCGTGTACGACCCGCCCGCCGAAGGCCTGGCCGATCGACTGGTGGCCGAGACAGACGCCCAGGATCGGGATCGCTCCCGCGTAGCGCAGGATCGTCGGCACGCTGATGCCAGCCTCGTTCGGCGTGCAGGGGCCGGGTGAGATCACGATCGCATCGGCGCCGCGACGCCCGACCTCCTCGACCGGGATCGCGTCGTTGCGCACCACGTCGGAGCTCGCGCCGAGCTCGCCGAGATACTGCACGAGGTTGTAAGTGAACGAGTCGTAGTTGTCGATCACGAGCAGCTTCACGACGCGCCTCCGGCGAGTGCGATCGCGCGCATCAGCGCCCCGGCCTTGTGCAGCGTCTCCTGGAACTCCTTGTCCGGGTCGGAGTCCGCGACCACGCCGCCGCCCGCCTGCACGTAGAGCTTGCCGTCCTTCACGAGCAGCGTGCGCAGCGCGATGCAGGTGTCCATGTTGCCGTAGTAGTCGAAATAGCCGACGCAACCCGCGTACAGGCCGCGGCGCTCCGGCTCGACCTCTTCGATCACCTCCATCGCGCGCACCTTGGGCGCGCCGCTGACCGTGCCCGCGGGGAAGGTCGCGCGCAGCAGATCGATCCCGTCCTTGTCGGGGCGCAGGCGCCCGCGCACGTTCGAGACGATGTGCATCACGTGCGAGTAGCGCTCGACGATCTCGAACTCGTCGACCACGACCGACCCGATCTCCGCCACGCGGCCCACGTCGTTGCGGCCGAGATCGACGAGCATCACGTGCTCGGCGAGCTCCTTCGGATCGCTGAGCAGGCGCCGCTCGATCTCCTTGTCCTCTTCGGGCGTCGCGCCGCGCGGGGCGGTGCCGGCGAGCGGCCGCAACTCGATCAGGCCGTCGGTGAGGCGCACGTGGATCTCGGGCGAGGAGCCGAGCACGACGTGATCGCCGCAGCGGATGAAGAACAGGTACGGCGACGGGTTGAGCACGCGCAGCTGCCGGTAGATCTGGAACGGCTCGCAGCGCTGCGGAATCGTGAAGCGCTGCGACGGCACGACCTGGAAGATGTCGCCGGCGTGGATGTACTCCTGGCAACGCTTCACCATCTCGACGAAGCGCTCGCGCGTCACGTTCGAGACCGGCGCGATCGGGGCCGCCTCGGCCGCGACCTCGGGCTGGCGCGGCGTGGGCTTCGCGAGCGAGCGCTCGACCTGGTCGAGCACGCGCAGGCCGCGCTCGTAGGCCGCCTCGACCGATTCGCCCGCGCCGAGCTCGAGGTCGTGGATGATCGAGAGCCGCTGGCGCGTGCGATCGTGCACGAGCACGGTCTCGGGCACCACGAACCAGCAATCGGGCACGCCGAGCGGATCGGGATTGGTCTCCGGCAGGCGCTCGACGTAGCGCACCCAGTCGTAGGAGACGTAGCCGACCGCGCCGCCCGCGAAGCGCGGCAGATCCGGGAGCTGCGCCGGCGCCAGCTCCGCAAGCAGCCGGCGCAGGTGATCGAGCGGGTCGTCGCTGCGATCGGGCGCGAGCGCGATCTCGCGCAGGACGTCGCCGCGCCGGATCTCGACCTTCCCGCCGTGTGCGCGGAAGATGGCGCGCGCACCGATGCCGATGAAGCTGTACCGACCCCAGTGCTCGCCGCCCTCGTTGGACTCGAACAGGAACGAGAAGCGTCCGTCGTCGACCTTCAGGAAGATCGCGAGGGCCGTGTCGAGGTCGGCTAGGACCTCGCGGACGAGGGGGACGGCGGCGCCGCTACGCGCGAGCGTGCGGAATGTCTCGACATCCGGCCGGACCATGGCGACACCGCCTTCATCGCGCGGGACTTTCTCACAGCGTCCCGCGAGCGTCAACCGCCGGGCCGTCGGCCGGCCGTGTCAGTAGACCGGTTCGAACCTGCGCCGCTGGCTCGTGCTCGGGCCGGCTCCGACGCCGAGTCCCGTCAGCCGCACGTTGACGGTGAAACGCGTATCGTCGGGACGCGCCCGCTTCTCGAGCTCGGTCACGATGTCCCAGCACTTGCAGCCCGAGATCAGCACCATGCCAATCCGTCCGCCGTCGGTGCCCGAGCTGACCACCGACGTGAAGCCCTCCGCGTAGAACTCGAGGTTCTTGGTGGCGACGAGGTAGGCGGAGACGTTCAGCTGGTTGATCCTCTCGAGCGGGTCGTCGCTGGTGTCGAAGACGTTGCCCCGCGCGAGGAAGCTCTCGAAGATCGTGCTCGGATCGCGGTTATAGCGGTAGCTGAGCACGAGCTGGTTGCCGGAGTCCGATTCCCAGCCCGCCGCGGCCGCGACGTCGCGCAGGCGGTGCTCTTCGGGGTCCCAGCCCGCGTCGACCTCGAAGAAGAACTCGCGCGACGGTCGTAGCTCGGCGAGCGCGAAGATGCGCGTGAAGGCGTTCTGCTCGTAGTCGTAGCCGGAGCCGAAGCGCAGCTCGCCGTAGAGCCGCGCTGGCATGGCCTTTTCGAGCGACGGGCCGTACAGCCGGTTCGAGATCTGCACCTGCAACAGGCGAGCGTCGGACACGCGATCGCTGGGATTGCGCGTGACCAGGCGGATGTCGCCGTCGATCAGGCGCGGCTCGAGCCGCGCCGGCTCGGGAATGAAGAGCGGATTGTCGTTCTGGTCGGGCGCGAACACACCGGCGAACGCGACGCGCGGCTCGACGATGTGCTGCAGCGGCACCGCCGCGATCACGAACTCGCGTCCGAAGCGCGCGCGCAGGTCACCGCGTACGGTGTAGAGCGTGCGGCTCTGATTGTCGCCCAGCGTCGGCACGTACAGGGTCTCGCGCAGCCCGCCCTCGCTGAGCAGCTCGAACACGCCGAGCTGGAGCGGCAGCGCGAGCGTCGGATAGAAGTCGTAGCGCTGGCCCGCGGCCGCGAGCAGCTCGCCTTCCTGGAAGACGCCGTCGCCCTCGGTGCGCGTGAGCGCGGTGGGATTGTCGAAGTCGTCGCGGTCGTTGTCGACGAGCGTGAACTGCCCGTCGGCCGCCGGCTCGCCGCCGGTGAAGCGGCCGTCCTCGCCGGTGTCGAAGAACTGGTTGTTCACGGGCGAGACCTGGCCCGGCACGCCGCCGACCACGCCGAAGAGGGTGCCGTGCGCGGAGCTCTGCTGGAAGTTGGTGAAGCGGGTGTCGAGACCGGGCCGGAGCGGCAGGCCGAACACGGAGCGCGGCAGCGAGCTCGCGCGCACGTCGGGCAAGCGCTGCAGGAAGTAGCCGTCGCGGTCGAGGTCGTTGGGGTTCTGGATGTCGTCGTTCAGCGACGCGACCACGCCGCCGTACAGTCCCGCGCGCGCGGCCGTGAGCCAGCCCGCGCTCTCCAGCTGGCGCTGGTTCTCGACGTCGCTGCCGAGATCGCGGAAGTCGACCGGGTACTCGTTGTCGCTGATCTGCGCCACGTCGAAGCCGAGCCGCATGCCCCGTGCGAGCGGCTGCTCGTGGCGCAGCCAGTACGCCCAACGGTTGTCGCTGAAGAAGGAGCTCTGGTCGTTCTTCACCTTGCGGTCGTTGGGCAGGATCGAGCCCCCGCCCGAGCCGTAGCCCGTCTCGCCCATCACGTACTCGTAGGTGGTCGTGGGCTTCCAGCCGCGCTTGCTGATCCACTGCGGCTCGAGGGTGAGATTCAGCCGCTCGCTCGCGGCCCAAAAGAACGGCAGCGAGAGCTCTGTGCCGTTGCGGCTCGACTGCGCGAAGGTCGGCATCAGGAATCCCGTCTGCCGCTCCGTCTTCACGGGAAAGATGAGCCATGGCACGTACAGCACCGGAACGTCGAACATCTTGAACCACAGGTCGCGGCCGACCGCGTACCCGCCGAGCTCCAGATCCGCGTCCTCGACTTCGATCTCCCACGGCCGGCGCTTCGACTCCGGCGGGCAACGGCAGGTCGTGAAGCTGCCCTGCTCCACGCGGAAGGTGTCGACGCCCGTGCGCTCGATGACCTCGCCGCGCACCGCGAAGCCGGGCTGCGGGTTGTCGAGCGAGCCGCGCACGGCGACCGAGACGGTCGAATCGAGATCGACCGCGACGAACTCCGCGCGCACCGTGTTCTGCTCGTCGATCACCCGCACGTCGCCGGTCGCGATGCCGGTGCGCGTGGTGCCGCTGAACACGATCCACTGCGTCGTGAGCACGCCGCCGCCGGCCTGCGTGATGCGCACGTTGCCGCTGGCCTCGTAGATGTCGCGCTCGCTGTCGTAGGTGACTTCGTCGGCGACCAGCGTGAAGTCCGGCTCCGCGAGCGCGACGACTGCGGGCGCCTCGGTCGGCGGTGGAGGCGCGGTCGGAGCCACTTCCTGTGCGTCCTGCGCGCTCGCCTCGAGCGGCGTGGCGGCAAACAACACCGCCCCCGCGACGAGGAGCACTCGGAGGCGACGCATCGCGCGTTTCTAACCCGCGCCCCCAGCGGAAGCAAGCTGCGGAGGGGTCGCAAGCGAAGCGCGCAGCGAGCCGAAGGCGAGCGAAGTGCGGGTGGCGCGGCTT
>JBBDXF010000010.1:35328-44424 GCA_040902485.1 Myxococcota bacterium
CGGCTTCGCCGCGCCGGGCCCCGCTAAGTACGGTGGGCGACCGACGCGAGCTCGTCGGGCTCGAGCACGGTGAGCTGGTCGTCGACCAGGCCCACGAGCCGACGATCGAGCAGCTCCTGCAGACACAGGTAGGCCGGCTTGATCGAAAGCTTCGCGGCGGCGGCGAGATCCATCAGCTTGCCGCTGACCGGTGTCGGCACCTCGCCGGGAATCCGGCGCGCGAGGATCGCGCGCGCGAGCGCGGCGAGCGTGCGCGGGTCCTGGCTCGCCGTCTCGCGCGGCGGCTCGGGCTCGAGCGGCACACCCTCGGCGACGACCTCCTCGCGCGCGTGACCGATGCGCTCGGCGAGCACCTGGATCAGGCGGAACGCGAACTCGGCGTTCTCGCGGATCAGCGTGTTGAGCAGCGACACGTCGACGGCGAGCACGGTGGTGTCGCCCTCGGCCTCGGCGCGGAACGGCGAAGGCCGGCCGAGGATCGAGGCGACCTCGCCGAACACGTCGCCGGGCCCGAGCAGGTACGGCGCCTGGCCCTCGTTCACGTGGATCAGGACGTTCCCGCCGCGGACGACGTAGAGCGTGCGTTCGGGCGAGCCGCGTTCGACGATCGTATCGCCCTTCGCGAAGCGCCGCTCGATCTCTTCGGGTTTCATGCGCGCGAGCCTCGGCCTCTGGCCTTCCGGAGAGATCGTCGCTCGCGCCGATGCGCTTGAGCTAGCGGGGCTCGAGGTTTCGCGCGACCAGCGCGCGCAGCTCGACGCGATCGTGAAAGCCCGACTCGAGCCGCTCGCGCACCGTGCCATCCGTCCCCACCAGCACGTGAAACGGAAATGCGTCGGCTCCGTACGCGCTCGCCAGGTCGACCGGGCCCAGCGCGACCGGATACGCGATGCCGTGCTCGGCGACCCAACGCGCCAGCTCCTCGGGCGGCAGCGTGTCGATCGAGATGGCGAGGATGCGCACGCCCGTCGGCCGGAGCTCCTCCTGAAGCGCGTTCAGCTCCTCGATCTCGAGCAGGCACGGCGCGCACCAGGTGGCCCAGAAATCGAGCAGCACCGTCTCGCCGCGCAGCGAGTCGAGCGAGACACGCCCGCCGCCGACCAGCGGAAGATCGAAGGCGGGCGCGGGCTCCGCGATCGGCGGCGCCGCGTCCCGACAGCCGAACGCGAAGCACACGAGCAGAAGGCAGAGCGCGCTGCGGCTCACGGCCGCCGGCCACTCATTCCCACTGATCCGTTTCGTCCGCCTTCGGCTCATCGAGCGCGCCCTGTCGTCCGGTGAAGACGAGCGGCTCATTGAAGGTCAGGTTCTCGGGCGTGACGACGTAGTCGCCGCGCACAGACGCCGTGATGATCTCGCGCGCGATGTCGGTGCGTCCGCCCGTGAAGATCCAGGCGAAGCCGCTCGTGATCGAGCCCAAGGTCGCGTAGACGATCTTCACCGGCCCGTAGACCAGCGAGCAGATCGCGGCGCCGACGCCCAGACCGTAGTGCGCGCCGAGATTGCGTTCCTGCTTCTCCTCGGCGTGAACCGACGTGGTGACAGTCAGCGCCAGGACGAGCGCCAACGACAAGAACCCTCGAACCCCCCAGTTCTTCATGGTCGGGAGATTCCTAAATAACCCGCGCCGTGTCGAGGATCAGCGTGACGGGACCGTCGTTGGTGATCTCCACGCTCATCTCCGCCCGAAACACACCGGTGACGACGGTCACACCGAGCGTGCGCGCGTGCTCGGCGACCAGCGCGACCAGCGGCTCGGCGCGCTCGGGCCTGGCCGCGGCGTCGAAGCTCGGGCGACGGCCCTTGCGGCAATCGCCGAGCAGCGTGAACTGCGAGACCACGCCTAGCGCGCCGCCGGTCTCGACCAGCGAGCGATTCATCGCGCCCTGCTCGTCGGCGAAGACGCGCAGGTGCACGAGCTTCTCCGCGAGCGCACGCGCGTCCTGCTCGTCGTCCTCGCGCGCGACGCCGACGAGGGCCAGCAGCCCGGCCTGGAGCTCGGCGACGACGGCGCCTGCGACCCGCACGCGCGCGTGGGACACGCGCTGCGCGACGGCTCTCACGGCGAGCGCTGCTCCGCGAACTGGCCGCTGTACACCGCTTCGCCCTCGCAGCGCTGCAGCACGATCTGGCAGATGCGGATGCCGGGATGGATCAGCAGCGGCCGCCCCGACACGTTGCTCATCTCGAGCACCTGGTGGTTCGACACGCCCGGCTGCACGAAGCCCGAGGTGACGTGCACGGTCAGGCCGAGCCGCGCGATGCGGCTGCGCCCTTCCAGCCAGCCACACACGTCGGGCGGCAGGAAGATGCGCTCGCGCGTGATGCCGTGAACCGTGAGGCCGGGCAGCAGCAGGTAGGGGCGGTCGAACGGGATCAGGCGCGTCGCGAGGTCGACCTTGGAGTCGTCGGTCACCTCGATCGGCTCGTTGCCGTTCTCGACCGGCACGCGCAGGCCCTCGCCGAGGTGGAGATCGATCGAAGCCGGGCCGACCTGCTCGACGCCGAACGGCTCGAGGCGCAGCCGTCCGCTCGACAGCTCGCGCAGGATCGCATCGCGGGTCAGAACGCTCATCGGGCTCCGCGGCTCAGGCTCGCGAGTCGATTCGGCTTGTCAACCGCGTGGCCCTGTCCGTAGCGTATCGGCATGCATACCTACTTCGACATCCGGCGCCCGCATCTTTTCGCTCACCGCGGCGCGAGCGCCGAAGCGCCCGAGAACACTCTGCCCGCCTTCACGCGCGCCGCCGAGTACGGTATCCGCTACCTGGAGCTCGACTGCCACGCGACGCGCGATGGCGAGATCGTCGTGTTGCACGACGCAGAGCTCGAGCGCACGACCGATGGCGAGGGGCCGGTCTCGCAGCACACGCTCGCCGAGCTCGAGCGCCTCGACGCCGGCTATCGCTTCACGCCCGACGGCCAGCGCTTCCCGTTCCGCGGCACCGGCGTGCGCGTGCCGCGCTTCGCGGAGATCCTGAAGGCGTTTCCCGAGGCGCGCTTGAACCTGGAGGTGAAGCAGGCGGAGCCGGCGATCGCGGAGCAGGTCGTGCGCATGCTGCGCGAGGCGAACGCCTCCCAGCGCGTGCTGCTCGCGGCTGCAGAGGAGCCGATCCTGGCCGAGATCGCCGCGCTCGATCCCGGCACCGCGCTTGGCTCGTCGACCGTGGACGTGATCGAGTTCGTGAAGGCTGCCGCCGAGCGCCGGCTCGACAGCTTCAAGCCACGCGGCCACGCGCTGCAGATTCCGCCCGACGCGTTCGGCCGGCCGCTGGTGACGCGCGAGCTCGTGCAGGCCGCGCACGCGCTCGGTCTGTTCGTGCACGTGTGGACGATCAACGACGCGGCCGAGATGCGGCGGCTCGCCGCGCTCGGCGTGGACGGCGTCATGTCGGACGATCCGCGACTCCTGCTGGCGACGCTCGCGGCGTGAGCCGGTCGCGCGCCCAGCGCGCGGCCGCGGCGATGCCGGCGTCGCCGGACCCGAGCCACGGCTCGATGCAAGCGAGCAGGCTGGCGTCGGCGGCGTTGCCCGCGGCGATCAACGCGTTGCGGCGCAGGCCCACGACGCCGGCGCGCGCTTCAGCGTCGAGCCGCGCATGCGCGCGTACAGCGCGTCATCGTCGAGCTCGAGCAGGTCGCGCAGCGACGGCGCGAGCCACTCCTCGCGCGGCGCGAAGCGCGGCTCGTCGGCGAGCGGGCGCGCGCGGCGCTGGTTCCACGGACACACCTCCTGACACCGGTCGCAGCCGAACACGTGCGCGCCGATGCCCTCGCACAGCTCCTCCGGAAGCGCGCCGCGCTTCTCGATCGTCAGGTAGGAGATGCAGCGCCGGGCATCGAGCACGCGCGGCTCGGGGAAGGCGTCGGTCGGACAGGCGTCGAGACAGGCGCGGCAGCTCCCGCAGTGATCGAGCACGGGCGTGTCGGGCTCGATCTCGAGGTCGGTGAGCACCACGCCGAGGAACACGTAGGAGCCGAGCTCGGGATCGATCAGACAGGCGTTCTTGCCGATCCAGCCGACACCCGCGCGCTCCGCGACCAGCCGCTCGGGTACCAGACCCGAATCGACGTAGCGGCGGAAGCCCGCGCCCGTGTGCCGCGCGCGCAGCGCTTCGATCAGCGCGGAAAGCCGCGCGCCGACCAGCACGTGGTAGTCGTCGCCCCACGCGTAGCGCGAGACCCAGGCGCGATCGCGCGCGCGCGGCTCGCGCGAGTCGGGTGCGCCGGTGTCGTAGGCGACCGCGGCTACGATCACCGAGCGCACGCCCGGGAAGATGCGCTCGAGGTCCTCGCGCTCCTCGAGCCGCTCGGCGATGAAGCCCAGCTCGCCGGCGTAGCCGCGCTCGACCCAGCTGCGCACGCGCCCGAGCTCGGGCCACGGCTCGACCCGCGCGACGCCGATCCGCGCGAGCCCGTGACGGACCGCAGCGGCCTCGAGCCAGGCGCGGATCTCGCGCCGGGATTGGGATCGAGCAGCCATCGCGCGCACTCTAGCGGCTCGCGCGGCGCGTCGCGGTGGGCGATCGTGCGCGGCATGCGCGGCCACCGACTCGCCACCCGCGACGACCTGCACGTCGTCCTCGTGCACCCGGAGATCCCCTGGAACACGGGCAGCGTCGGGCGCACGTGCCTGGCGGCCGGAGCGCAGCTCCACCTGGTCGAGCCGCTCGGCTTCTCGCTCTCGGAGCGAGCCGTGCGGCGCTCCGGGCTCGACTACTGGGCGCGCGTGGCGCCGCGCATCTGGCCGGACTGGGAGAGCCTGGAGCGCGCGCTGCCCACCCTCGGCGAGCCGTACTTCTTCAGCGCCGATGCCGAGCGCGCGTTCTGGGACGTGGACTGCGGCGAGCGCACAGTGCTGATCTTCGGTGGCGAGAGCTCCGGGTTCCCGAGTGCGCTGCGCGAGCGCTTTCGCGACCGGCTGGTCGGCGTGCCGATGGCCGATCGCGCCCTGCGCTCGCTCAACCTCTCCAACACGGCCGCGATCGCGCTCTACGAGGTGCTGCGCCGGCGCGCCAAGTCCTAGCGCTTGCGACCGCCCCCGCTCCGTGAGCCGCTGCGGGTCACCGTGCGCTTCGACGACACGGTCCCGTCGCTGCGCTTGTAGCTCGCCTTCCGGTCGGCCGAGCCGCCCCAGGTCTTGCCGCGCGCGGTCGTGCCCTGGCGACTGGTGTGCGACGAGCTGCTGCGCGTGCCGTCACCGTTTCGTGTCACCTGGCCCTCGGTGTGGCTGGTGCGCGAGCCGCCCGCCGAGTTCTGCACCTTGCGATCGTTCGTGAAGGTCTTGCCGGTCTCCGTCGGCGTGCTGCCCTCGCGGGTGCGCCTGCCGTCCTCGGCCGTCGTCGCCTTGCTGCTGCCGGTGGTCCGGTAGCTGCGCGTCTCGCCGCTCGGGTTCGTGACCGTGCGCGTGTTCTGGTAGGAGACCGAGCCGTCGGCGTTCTTGGTGGCGGTGCCCGACTTCTCGACCGTGACCTGCTTCCCCTGCTCGTTGGTGTAGGTCTTGGTCGACTCGCGCGTGGTCACGCCGTCGTCGCCGTGGCTGACCGAGCCGCTGCGCTCGACCTGGTAGTCGCGCTCGACGCCCTGCGCGCCGGTGACCGTTCCGGTCGTCGAGCGCTGCCAGACGCGGCCGTCCTCGGTCCGGGTCGTGGTGCCGGCCGTCTCGCTCTCGATCGTGCGGGTCGCCTCCGCGTCTTCGGCGCGCGCCCCGTGCGCAGCGAGGCCGAGAAGCAGCGAGAGTCCCAGCGCATTCCAGCGTGCTACCGCGTTCCGTGTCATCGCCGACCTCCGATCTCACCCCCGAGGGTTCATCGTCGGGGTCCCGATCGGACCAACCGGCCCTCTCGCGCGCGGTTGCGCGGGCTCAGTGGAAGACGACCGTCGCCTCGCCCGGGGTGGTCTTCTGGCCCTGCGCGTTCTCGGTCCAGATCTCCACTTGCGCGAGCTTCTTGCCGCCGTCTTCCCACTTCCGCTTCACGGTCCCGCGGCAGCGGATCGGCTGGTCGGGCATGTCCATGCCGCGATACTGGCAGGCGATCTTCTGGATGCGGCCGTTGTGGCCGAGCCAATTCGACACCAGCTCGCCGAGCGCGGCGTACTTGAAGCGCCCGTGCACGATGATCGAGCCGATCTGCTTCGACTGCGGGAAGTTGAAGTCGTGGTGCAGGGGATTGAAGTCGCCCGAGCCCGCGGCGTACTTCACGAGCTGCGTGACGCCCGGCTGCTTGTCGAGCGGGGGCAGCGATTGTCCGTCCTCGATGCTCTCCCAGGTGACTGCCATGATCTCTCCCGGTCCTAGTAGAAGATCGCTTGCGCACGCTGGCGCGCGACGAGCTTTCCGGTTTGCTGGTTGGTGTAGGTCGTCTCGCTGGTCGTGAGCAGCATCTTGCCCAGGCCCTTGCTCTCGCGAACGTCGAGGCCGGCGACCCGGCTCACCACGATCAGCGTGTCGCCCGCGCAGATCTGCTCGAAGTACTCGGTCTCGGTGCCGCCGTCGAGCAGACCCGGCAGGCCGTGCTTCACCGACGGCTGGCCCTCGGTCGGGCCGCTGAACGTGTCGCTCGAGCGGCCGGGGATGAACACGGGCGTGCCCAGGTACGTGGGCGGCGCGGGCAAGCTGCGGTAGCCGGCCTTGCGCGCGATGTCGACGTCGAAGTAGACCGGATCCGTGTAGCCGACGCCGCGCGCGAACATGCGCACGCTGGTGGTCGTGACCTCGTGGATCCAGGGCGGCGACTCCTTGCCGATCTGCGCCTTCATCTCGTCGGTGATCACGATCTCTTTGGCCATTCGCGGGCGCTCCTAAGCGTGGGGGTCGTGGCGTGGCGACCGCGGAAGTGTAAACCAACTGCGCGAAGGAGTTCCCAGCCGATGAGCCGACCGCGCGCCTCCCCGCTGCTCACGCCCGAGCAGGTGCTCGAGCGGCACCACGACGGCCCCAAGAGCGGCGTGTTCACCGACGGTGCGTGCGAGGGAAATCCGGGCCCAGGCGGCTGGGGCTTCGTGTGGGTCGACGAGAACCGGATCGTCGCGCAGAGGCACGGCTGCGACCCCGCCACCACCAACAACCGCATGGAGCTGACCGCGCTCATCGAGGCCTTCCGCGCGCTCCCGAACGACGCGACCGAGACCGTGTTCTCCGACAGCGAGCTGTGCGTGAAGACCATCAACGAGTGGGCCGCCGGCTGGGAGCGCCGCGGCTGGAAGCGCAAGACGGGGCCGATCGCGAACCTCGAGCTGGTGCGCGCTCTCTACGATCTGGCGCGCGCGCACCCGCACGTGAAGCTGCGCTGGATCAAGGCCCACGACGGTTCACGCTGGAACGAGTACGTGGACGCGCTTGCGAACAACTTCCTGCGCGAGCGCTAGCGAGCGCCCTCGCGTCGCGCGCGTCGGCCGGTCCGCGCGCGTCAGACCGGAATCAGCCCGCCGCGCACGCTCGCGCTCGCGTCGCTCGCGAGCCAGTGGATCACCTCGGCGATGCGCGCCGGCGGCGTCCAGAGCGAGTAGTCGGCGTCGGGCATGGCCGCGCGGTTCGCCGGCGTGTCGATCGTCGTCGGTACGACCGCGTTCACGCGCACACCCTGCGCCTGCAGCTCGCGCTGCAGCGTCTCGGTCAGCACCACGATCGCGGCCTTGGCCGACGCATACGCCGCCAGACCCGCGGGCCGGTCGAACGCGGCGCGCGAGGCGATGTTCACGATCGCGCCGCGTCCACGCGCGAGCATGCCCGGCAGCACTGCGCGGCTCATCGCCACCGCGGTGCGGACGTTCATCCGGAACATCCGGTCCCAGACCTCGAGCTCGGTCTCGAGCACCGGCGGCCCGCCGAGGAATCCGCCCACACCGTTCACCAGCACTTCCGCTTCCGGCAGCGCGCCGGCCACGAGGCGCGCGCCCGATTCCTCGGCCAGATCGGCTTCGACCAGCACCAGCCGCCTCGCCCCGAGCGCGGCGCCTTCCTCAGCCTCGAGCGCGTCGCACTCCGCCTTCAGGATCCACGGCACGAGCACGCGGTCGCCGGCCTCCAGGAACTTCGCGACGACGGCCCGACCTAACGCGCCGCTTCCACCCGTGACGATGACGCCGCGTAGATTTTGAGTTTTCTTCATGTTTCTAGAGTATCCGAATGCTCTCGCGGCGTTACAGCGGGATCGACCGGCCCGATCCGACCCCGCAAGAACCCTTTACTCCGTTCGAGTTCTCTCCTATATGAACCTTTGAACCCCCGGCTCGCTCCCCCGGGCGAGCATCACGACAGGAGAGGCGATGAGTGCTCCGGCAGAGTCGCTTCTGCGCCCTGGTCTCAGCCGAGGCGCCGCAATTCGCGAAGTCGCCCTGCCTGACGCGGCGTCCCAGAACGGGAAGGAAGCCGGCTACTGCCTGGTCGACGACGCGGGCACCTGGCGGCAGATCCGGCTGCGTGGCGATGCGCGGCTCTGGGAATGGCCCGGGATCTACGAGCGGCTGGTCCGCACGCTTCTGCGCGGCAACGCGCCCGGCGCGCTCAGCCACCTGCTCGATCGGCAGCTGCGCGCCGCCGGCAAGCGCGCAGCGGATCTGCGCGCGATCGATCTCGGCGCGGGCAACGGCTGGATGGGCGAGGAGCTCAGCGCCCTCGGCATCCCGATGGTGATCGGCGTCGATGCCTCGAACGCCGCGGCGCTGGCGGCCGAGCGCGACCATCCGGACGCCTACCAGAGCTACCTGGTGCTCGACATGCGCCGGCTCTCCGAGGGTCAGCGCGACGACCTGATGAACTACGACTTCAACTGCCTGGTCTGCGTCGACGCGCTCGCCGCCGACGAGCCCGCGCCGAACGCCTTCGCCGAGGCGTTCAACCTGCTCGCGCCCGACGGCTGGGTGGCTTTCCACCTGAATGCCGAGACCGCCGAAGGCGGACGCGACTCGCGCTTCGCACGCATCGTGCACCGCATGATCCAGAGCGGCGCGATGAACGTGGCCACGCAGCAGCGCTACCGGCACCGCTTCACGACCTACGGAGCGCCGCTCTTCCACGTCGCCGTGGTGGCCCGGAAGGTTCGAGACTTCGAGCCGTGACTTAGCGGGACCCGGCCGGGCGAAGCCCGGCCCCCC
>JBBDXF010000011.1:0-16492 GCA_040902485.1 Myxococcota bacterium
CTCCCTGCTCCCGGCCGCGCTCGCGCGCGCCGTCGGCGCCGCCGGGCCGCGAGGCCGGCACGCGCTCCGACACCGAACGGCGTTGCTGCGAGCTCTCCGCGCGCGCCATGCGCATCGGCGGCGGCGCATTGCGCTGCGCGCGAGCCTGTCGCTCCTGCCGCAGCCGGCTGTCGTTCGCGCCGCGGTCGACGCGCGGCTCGACGCCACGCCCGCGAGGCTGCGCCCCGCGCGCGGTGTCGCCATCGCGCCCACCGCGCGCGCGCGTCGCTTCGCGCGTCCGCCCGCGCGACGGATCGCGCATGCCGGGCTCGAGCGTGTCGCGCCGGGTCACGACGCGGCGCTCGCGGACCTCGCGCGGCGGGCCCTCCCGTCGCCGATCGGCGCTGACGCGCCGCGAGCGATCGGGCCGCGCGCCCAGGTCGCGCCCTCCGACGGGCTGCATGCGCGAGCGGTCGAAGCGCGAGACGCGCGCGTCGCGCACGTTGCCATGGCCGAAGCGATGCCGGTCGACCGCGACGAACGCGCCCTTGCGGTCGTAGTGTGCGTAGCGGTGGATGTGGTTCACGTTCACGGTCGTGTAGTGGTTGACCTGGACGTTGTTCACGTAGCGCGGGCCGCCCCAGCCCGCCCAGCGGACCTGGCCGCGGCAGCCGCGCGGACCCCACCAGGGAACCACCGGCTCGCCCCAGCCCAGGGCGACCCAGCCGGCGTACGGTGCGCCGCCGAAGCTGACGCCGATCGAGAAGTTCGAGCTGCCGTAGAACGCGACCAGCGCGGGCGAGTAGTACGCGCGCACGACGCGTGGACCCGGCGCCCAGGCCCAGTAGCCGCCCAGATGGACCCAGCGCCCGTAGTGATACGGTGCCCAGCCCCACGGCGCGTCGTCGACCCAGGTCCAGCCGTAGTACGGGTCGGCAACCCACGAGCCGGTGCTGTACGGCACCCAGCCGACGGCGACGCGCGGCACCCACACGGCGCCATAGGTCGGCACGCGCCGCCAGCTGCCGTGCCGGTCGAGATCGCCCGCGCCGTACACGCCCTCCGGCACGTAGCGGGCGCTCTCCGAGTCGGCCTGCTGATCGGAGCGCGAGTAGTTCCAGCGATCCCAGTCGTCGAGCGCGGGCGCGCCCTGGCTGACGAGCACCGGCGACTCGCGGCCCGTCACGACCAGCTGCTCGTTCGCCTCGATCGCCGTGGGCAGCCCACCCTCGGTCGCAATCGTCGCGCGTCCGCCGCGGCGGGTCGTGAAGGTCGTGCGGTCCTCCGAGACCTCCACCCGGTAGAAGCCCGGGCGCTCGATCGTGAACGCCCCGTTGGGCGTGTCGATCTCGAGCGTCCGACCGCTGTCGAGCTCGCGCAGGTCGAGCGCCGCCGTGCCGTTCGTGAGCTCGAGCTGCAGGTAGTCGGGCTCGAGGCTGGTGAGGCCGAGAAGCGACGCTTCGCCGCTGCGCACCCACGCGCGCGGGCCGACCTGCAGCTCCAGATTCGCACCCGGTCCGGTGGAGAGCTCGTCGCCGTGGGCGAGCGCGGTGTTCACGCGCGCCTCGGTCCAGTCTTCGTCGCCGGGACGCCAGTAGGAGACCTCGCCGTCGATGAAGCTGAGCCGCGGCGGCGTGCGCTCGAAGCCGAGCGCCGTGTCTTCCGCGATCGCGGGCGCGCTCGCGAGCCCGAGCACGGCCACCAGCGCGCGCGAGAGCCACAAGCATGCAGTGCGAGTCATCGCTTTCCTTCCTTGTCTGCTCCGGGCTCGGCGACGCCGCCCTCGAACCCGTAGGCGAGCGTGCGGCCGAAGACCTCGAGCGGAACGAAGATCCCGTAATAGAGCCCGTAGCGGATCGTGAGCGCGGCGACGTAGAACGGCGCGTACACGACCTTGAGTGCGGTGGGCAGCGGGCGAGGCGGCGCGGGTGGCGGCGGGGTGTAGACGACCGCGGGAACCGGCTCGACGATCACGGCTGGCCCGGGCACGTAGACCGCGTCCGGTGGAACGGGCCGCCAATCCGGAGGTGGCGGCGGGCCGGCGGCGGCCAGCGCGGCGGGCACGATCAGCGCACCCGCGAGGCCAGCCCGGCGGAGCCGGGTGGCCAGCGAAGAGCGCCTCGACCCGGCCGCCTGCGGCCGATCGTTCGAGCTCGGGGAGACCCCGCGCGTGTTGGCCATGTACCCGGTTCAACCTGCCCGGCACCGGGAGGTTGCGGGGTGACCTGGGTCACCGGCGAAGGCGCGGAGTCGCAGCGGCTTCGGGCCCTCAGGCGAGCTTGTCGAGCGTCCGCGCGAGCGCGCCGATCAGCTCGTCGAGCTCGTCCTCGGCGAGCACCAGCGGCGGCGAGATCGCGAGCGAGCCGGCGACCACGCGCGCGATCACGCCGTCGGCGAGGAGCGAAGCAGCGAGCGCCTTCGCCTGCTCCGGATCGTGCGGCTGCAGCGCGGCGATCATCCCGACCCCGCGCACGTCCGCGAGCGCGCGGTGTCCCGCGCAGCGCTCGCGCAGCCGCGACTGCAACAGCGCGCCGATCCGATCCGCGCGCTCGACCAGCCGCTCGCGCTCCAGGATCGCCAGGTTCGCGAGCGCCGCGGCCGCCGCGACCGGGTGACCCGAGTATGTGTAGCCGTGCGCGAACGGTCCGACCTCGCGCGAGGCCGCGCGCAGCACGGCGTGGATCTTCTCCGAGACCAGACACGCCGACATCGGCAGGTAGCCGCTGGTGAGCCCCTTCGCGATCGTGACCAGGTCCGGCTCGATCGCGTAGCGCTGCGAGCCGAACCAGTGCCCAAGGCGTCCGAAGCCGCAGATCACCTCGTCCGCGACCATCAGCACGTCGTGCCGGCGCAGCACGGCTTGAATCCGCTCGAAGTAGCGCGCGGGTGGAACCAGCACGCCGCCCGCACCCATCACCGGCTCGGCGAAGAACGCCGCGACCGTGTCCGGTCCCTCGCGCACGATCGTCTGGTCGAGCTCGCGCGCGAGCCGGTCGGCGTAGGCGTCCTCGGTCTCGCGCGGTGCTGCGCCCGCGGGCCAGTGCGCGGGCGAGACGTGCACGAAGCGCTCGGAGAGCGGCAGGTCGAAGCGCGCGTGCACGTAGGGCAGTCCGGTCAGTGACGCCGCGCCGAGGGATGTGCCGTGGTAGCCGCGCGTGCGCGCGATCAGCTTCTTCTTGCCGGGTCGGCCGAGCAGGTTGTGGTAGTGCCAGATCAGCTTGATCTGCGTGTCGTTGGCCTCGGAGCCCGAGTTCGCGAAGAAAACCTGCGCGTTCTGCATCGGGGCCAGCTCGCGGAGCTTCGCGGCCAGCCGGCTGGCCGGCTCGTTCGAGGCGCCGGCGAAGCCGTGGTAGTAGGGCAGACGCCGCGCCTGCTCGGCGATCGCGTCGGCGATCTCCGCGCGGCCGTAGCCCGCGTTCACGCACCACAGCCCCGCCATCGCGTCGAGGTACCAGCGGCCGCTCGCGTCGCGCACGCGCGCGCCGCGGCCCTCCACGATCACCAGGCCGGGATTCGCCTCGTGCTCGGCGATCGAGGTGAACGGGTGCAGCCAAGCTCGATCGAGGGCGGTAATCGATGCGTCCGTCATTTCGCTGCTATCATGCCACGCGCCGCCCCGGGGAGCCGATGAAGCACGTCGATCCAGAGCTGTATGTCCGCCTCGCGCGCGAGTACGGCACGCCGTTCTACCTGTACGACGCGAACGTGATCCGCGCGCGGATCGGCGAGCTGCGCGGCTTCGACGTGATCCGCTACGCGCAGAAGGCGAGCTCGAACATCCACCTGCTGCGGCTCATGCACGCCGAGGGCGTGCTCGTCGACGCGGTCTCGAACGGCGAGCTCGAGCGCGCGCTGCGCGCGGGCTACACCGGGAATTCCGAGCCCGCGGGCGTGGTCTACACGGCGGACGTGATCGACGACGCGACACTGGATCGCGTCATCGAGCTCGACGTGCCGATGAACGCGGGCTCGACCGACATGCTCGAGCAGGTCGGCCGGCGCAAACCCGGCCACCGCGTGTGGCTGCGCGTGAATCCCGGCTTCGGCCACGGCCACAGCCGCAAGACCAGCACCGGCGGGCCGTGGAGCAAGCACGGGATCTGGCACGAGTTCCTCGACGAGGCGCTGCGCTCCGTGGAGAAGCACAAGCTCGACCTGGTCGGCTTGCACATGCACATCGGCTCGGGCTCGGACTTCGAGCATCTCGGCCGCGTCTGCGACGCGATGGTCGCGCAGGTGCGCGCGCTCGGTCTCGACGTGCGCGCGCTCTCGGGCGGCGGCGGCCTGCCGGTCCCGTACCGCGCCGACGCCGCGCCCTTCGACACCCGCGCGCTGCACCGGCTCTGGGACGCGGCGCGCAAGCAGGTCGAGGCACGCGTCGGTCACGCGGTCTCGCTCGAGATCGAGCCGGGCCGCTTCCTGGTCGCGGAATCCGGCGTGCTGGTCGCGCAAGTGCGCGCCAGCAAGCGCGTGGGTCCGACGCGCTTCCTGGTGGTCGACGCGGGCTTCGACAACCTGATCCGCCCGGCCATGTACGGCAGCTATCACGAGATCTCGATCGTGCGCGCGGACGGCACGCGCGCCGAGGGCGCGACCGAGCCGACCGTGGTCGCCGGGCCGCTGTGCGAGTCGGGCGACGTGTTCACGCAGGAAGAGGGCGGAGTGGTCGTGCCGCGCGAGCTGCCGACCGCCGCGATCGGCGATTTGGTGGTGCTGCACGACGCGGGCGCGTACGCGGCGTCGCAGGCGAGCAACTACAACACGCGGCCGCTCGCGCCGGAGATCCTGCTCGAGAACGGCTTCGTGCGTCCGATCCGCCGGCGCCAGACCGTCGACGAGCTGCTCGAGCTCGAAGAGGTCTAGCCGCCGCGCGCGCTCAAGCGCGCGTGCGCAGCTCGTCGAACGCGCTCTCGATGCCGCGCCCGAGCTTCTCCAGATCGGGCACGAGCGCGGGGTCCGCGTTCAGCCCGATGTAGAGCGTGCCGGCGTACGAGAACACGGCCAGGCCCAGGCCGAGACCGTCGGCGATCGGCACGATCGGGTAGATCGCGTCGACGCGTCGCGAGCACAGGAAGCGCGTTTCGCGCGGTCCCGGCACGTTTGTCGCGATCAGGTTCGCGATCCGCACGTTGCGGATCCCGCGCCCGAGCAGCGCCACCAGCCCGGGCGGAACCTCGTCGAGCAGCTTCAGCAGCGCGTCGATGCCGGTCCAGGCGCCGTCGGCCTTCAGGCGCGTGGTGATCGAGCGCGTCGCGGCCAGGCGCGCGACCTCGTCCTCGACGTCGACGGCGAGCGGCACCAGGATCGCCGAGATGCGATTCCCGAGTGTGGCGGCCTCTTCCGCCGCGCGCAGGCTCACCGGCACGAGCGCCGTCAGCTCGAGCCCGTAGGTGCGCACGCCGATGCCCCGCAGATAGCGGTGCAGGCCGCCGGCCAGCCCACACAGAACCACGTCGTTCACGGTCGCGCCACGGGCGCGCCGGACGGCGTGGATCGGCTCGAGCGGCAGGCTCGTGAAGTAGAGCTGGCGGCGCCCGCTGAGCGTCTCGTTCCAGGGCAGGGTCGGGATTTCGCCGGTCGCGAGCCTCACCGACGACCAGGCCGCGTCCAGCAGGCCGCGCACGGCCGCGCGCGCCTGCGCCGGCCGGCGCAGCAGGTCGGAGAACGCCGCCGCGGCGCGCAGCTGCCGACGCACGCCGTCGCCGAGCGCGCGGCGCACCAGGTCGGCGGGTCCGGGCGCGCGCCGGCGCGAGAGCGGCACGGGCAGCGGATCGGTGACGCCGGTCGAGGTGTCGAGGATCTCGTCGAGCAGCCGCACGCCGGAGAGTCCGTCGACCATGCAGTGGTGCACCTTCACGAGCAGCGCCGCGCGGCCGTCGTGGCAACCCTCGATCACGTGCATCTCCCAGAGCGGGCGGTCGCGCTGCAGCGGCTGCTCGAGCAGGCGCGCGGCGAGCTCCGCCAGCTCGTGCTCGCCGCCGGGCGAGGGCAGCGCCCAGCGCCGGATGTGATCGCGCGCGTCGAAGTCGGGCGCGGTCTCCCACGACGGATGGCCGAGCGCGAGCGGGACCGACATGGCGCGCTGCGCGTAGCGCGGGATGCGCCAGAGGCGCGCCTCGACGCGCGACACCAGCTCGCCGACGCCGACCGTACGCTCGAGCAGGAGCAGCGACGCGATCTGCAGCGGCGCGTGCGGGCGGTCCAGGTACAGGAAGCCCGCGTCGGTCGCCGACATCCGGACGGACGGAGTCGTACGCACAGCGGTCACGGAGGAATCCGGAGCAACCGCCGTGCCAGTCGCGCGCGCGGAGCTGCGAGCGACGCTCGCGCGTTGCGCGGAGACTGCGGGCAGCGCTGCTCGCGTCCTGTGCAGTCGGCTCGAGACTAAGCGGGCCGCTTGCGCGCCGCGCGCCGCTTCTTCAGCTCGATCTCGATCGCTTCGGGCGCGTAGCGCGCGCGGTCGTCCTGCGAGCGGCGCGTGAGTCGCTCGCGCAGCTCCGGGTCGCTGAGCGCGAGGATGCGCGCCGCGAGCAGCGCCGCGTTGCGCGCGCCGTTCACCGCCACCGTGGCGACCGGTACGCCCGGCGGCATCTGCATGGTCGAGAGCGCCGCGTCGAAGCCCGAGAACGGCCCGCTCGAACACGGCACGCCGATCACGGGCAGGAGGGTGTGGGCGGCCGACACACCCGCCAGCGCCGCCGACATGCCGGCGAAGGCGATCACCACCCGGATGCCCTCCCTCTCGGCGTTCCGGATCGTGTCGGCCGTCTCGTCCGGGGTGCGGTGTGCCGACAGGACTCGGACGGTGGAGGGGATGCGCAGGTCGGTCAGCGCGTCCTCGCAGTCGAGCACGGTGTCGAGGTCGCTCGGGCTGCCGCAGATCATCATTACCGAGGCCTGGGCTTGGCTCATGTCCTTGATGAGAGCGCAACTCGGCTTGACGGCGCAACTGCGCTGACGGTAGTGTCACCCGCTGACATGAGCGTCAGTGCGAGCCGCGGCCAGTCGCGAAGCGGGGCGCCCGAGCGGGCGCGCGAAGCGACCCGCGGCCGGCTGCGCTCGAGCGGCCGCAAGCTGTTCGCCGAGCGCGGCCTGCACGCGGTCACCAGCCACGACATCGCCGAGGACGCGGGTGTCGCGGCGGGCACGTTCTACCTGCACTTCCGCGACAAGCACGAGCTGTTTCGTGAACTGGTGTTCGAGGCGATTGCGGAGCTCTCGCGTCGCATCGAGCGCGACGTGCACCCCCTGCACGGCCAGCGCGAAGCCGCCGCGCGCGCGCGCGCCGAGGTCATGCTCGGCTTCGCCGAGGATCACGGCGAGCTCGTGCGCCTGGCGTTCGGGCGCGGTTCGGAATCGGCGAGCGTGGGCGCGGACGCGCTCGACGCGCTCGCGGCGCGACTCGAAGCCGGTCACACCGCGGTGAAGGCGCAGGCCATCGTCGGCATGTGGGCGCGCGTGGTCGCGTGGTGGGCCGAGTCGCCCGGCCGCGCGCCGCGCGAAGCGGTTCTGCAGACCATGATCGACATCCAGACATCCGGGCTCTAGACGAGGAGATCCTGCCATGACGCGGTCGACGCACATCACGCACAGCCCCGCCTACAACACCGTCGATCGCGACGACTTCAAGTCGCTGATCGAGATCGATCGCTACGGCGACCGTTCGACCGCGTTCGACGCGATCATCAGCGCGACCGAGGACCACTTCTGGGATCCGAACGATCCGGCCTATCTCGACTTCACCGAGAAGTTCGACCTGCGCGAACGCCTGCTCATGCCGCGCGACTTCGTCGTCGAGCTGAACTGTGCGGTCGCCGACCGGCTCACGCCGCAGCAGCAGATCGAGCTCGCGAACGAGAGCACGCGCTTCTCGATCTCGTCGATCCTGCACGGCGAGCAGGGCGCGCTGTCGCTGTCGGCGAGCCTGTGCCAGATCATGCGCGACCCCGGCGCGCAGGAGTACGCGGCCAACCAGGCGCGCGAAGAGGCGCGCCACGTGACGGCGTTCTCGCACTACGTGAGGGCGCGCTGGGGTACACCGCTGCCGGTCGGTCCGACGCTCGGCAGCCTGCTCGAGGAGCTCGTGCTCGCGCCCGAGGTCTACAAGAAGCTGGTCGGCATGCAGATGCTCGTCGAGGGCCTGGCGATGGGCGCGTTCGCGACCTTCCACTCGCTGACCGAGGACCCGCTGCTGCGCCGCACCGTGCAGTTCGTCATGACCGACGAGGCCTTCCACCACAAGTTCGGGAAGATCTGGGCCGAGCTCACCGTGCCCAAGCTCTCCGAAGAGGAGCACGAGCGCGTCGAGCTGTGGGCCGCGAAGTGCTTCCAGACGCTGCTCTTCAACCTGGTGAACTCCGAGCAGAAGCAGCACATCTACGGCCGCTTCGGGCTCGACTGGCAATGGGTGCGCAGCGCGGTGCTCGAGGCCTTCACCGACGCCGACCGGCGCTCGGCCATGACCAAGGGCACGAACATCTTCCGCGTGCTGATCAAGACCCTCCTCAAGGCCGGCATCATCACCGAGCGAACCCGCCCGGTGTACGCCGCCTGGGTCGACATGGACGAGCTCGCGCGCGAGTCCGACGAAGTCGCGGGTCAGGCGGTGGCCGACGAGGCGATGCTCGAGCTGCGCGAGATCAACGGCGGGCGCAAGCGCATCGGGCGGGCGCAGCGCCGGGCCTGAGCGCGCCTCACTTCTTGGCGGGCACGTCCTCGGGCCGCGGGGTTCCGCCCGGCGGCTCGCGGTAGGTGATGAAGCCGTGGCTCGGGTCGTACGGCGAGATCCCGCACTGCACCCGGTCCCCCTGGATCACCCGAATGTGGAAGCGGCGCATGCGGCCGGAGAGCTGCGCGGTGATGACGGAGCCGTTCTCGAGCTTCACGGCATAACGGCCGCCGCCGAGGATCTTCTCGATCGCGCCACTGACGGTGATCAGGTCCTTTTTCGACATTCCCCTGCTTCGATATCTGGGTGGGTGTTCTAGAGCGGCGGCATTATAGCGGGGGAGTCTCGACCTGCAGCAAAGGCGGCGCAGATTCCGTTTGGATCGTGGTGTGGGCGATCGCGTAGCGCTGGTGGAGCAGCCGGTGGACCGAGCGCCGCACGGCCTCCGGATCGGCCCCCGAGAGCAGGTCCACGTGGGCGCTCATGGCCGGAAAGCCCGAGCCGACCGTCCAGATGTGCAGGTCGTGGACCCGCGAGACGCCCGGCAGACTCGAGACCTCGCGCGCGATCGCGTCGAGGTCGAGGTGACGGGGCGCGCCCTCGAGCAGGATCTCGACCGACTCGCGCACCAGCCGCACCGCGCTCGCCACCAGCAGCACGGCGATCGCGAGGCCGGCGATCGCGTCGGCGCTCGTGAAGTCGAACAGCAGCACGGCCGCGCCCGCGGCCAACGCCGCGACCGAGCCCAGCGCGTCGCCGGCGACGTGGTAGAGCGCCGCGCGCAGGTTCAGGTTGTCGTGCGCGCCGCGCAGCAGGAACGCGCCCGAGGCGCAGTTCGCGAGCAGGCCGACCGCCGCGATCGCCATCATCGTTCCCGCGTCGATCTCGGTCGGCTCGGCCAAGCGCGAGAACGACTCGATCGCGATGCCGACCGAGACGCCGCCGAGCAGGAGCCCGTTCAAGAGCGCCGCGAGCACCTCCGCGCGACCGTACCCGAAGCTGTGTCGGGGCAGGCGCGGCTGCGTCGCCGCCCAGGCCGCGAAGATCGCGATGCCGAGCGCCCCCGCGTCCGTGAGCATGTGTCCCGCATCGGCGAGCAGCGCCACCGAGCCGGTCAGGATCCCGCCCACGAGCTCGAGCACGAGCACGCTCAGCGTGATCGCGAAGGCCGCGCCAAGCGCGCGCGACGCGTTCACCGGCGGCGCGTGGTCGTGGCCGTGACCGCCCGCGTGATCGTGCCGGTGCGCGCGCCGCGAACCGCCCTGCTGGCGGAGCGTTTCGTCGGTCGCCATCACGCCTCCTTGTGCGAGCTTGCCTCAGGGTAGAATCGCCGGCCAGGAGGAGTCTCGAGATGGAACGACTCTGGATGGTGCCGAGCTACATGATCCTGACCCTGATCGTCCTGGGGACGCTCGGGGCGTTCACGGGCGTAGTCTCGCCCTTCCGCGGTTTCTCGCTGGTCTTTCTCGGCATCGTCACGAGCGTGGTGTTCGGCATCGCGCTCGCCGGCGCCGCGGCCTTCGCGAGCGCGACCGGCAAGAGCTGGCGGCCGCGCGCGCTGCGTGCCTCGATCATTCCGCTGCTGGTCGCGATCCCCGCGTTCATCGCCGTGAACATGTCGAGCGTGCCGACCATGAACGACGTCTCCACCGATCTCTCGGAGCGGCTCGAGTTCGACCCGGAGCTCGCCGCGTTGCGCACCAGCGAGGAGCCCGGCGAGGAGCAGCGCGCGCACTTCGACACGCTGCAGAAGCAGGCCTATCCGGACCTCGCGCCGATCGGGGTCGCGCTTCCGCCCGATCAGGCCTTCGCGCAGGCGAAGCAGGCCGCGGAGTCGCTGCCCGGCTGGCAGGTGACCGGCGCCGACGCCGCGACCGGCCGGATCGAAGCCACCGACACCTCGCGCATCTTCCACTTCGTCGACGACGTCGTGATCCGGGTGCGCCCCGACGGTGCGGGCTCGCGCATCGACATCCGCTCGCGCTCGCGCGACGGGCTGGGCGACATGGGCGTGAACGCGACGCGCGTGCGCAGCTACGCCGAGGCGGTCAAGAAGCAGGGGAGCTGAGCGTCAGCCGCCCTTCTGCTCGAGCTGCTCGTCGACCATCGCGCTCATGCCCTCGACCGTGCGCACGCGCACCTTCTTGCCGCCGATGTAAAGCGTGGGCGTGCCGCGCACGTCGACGCTCTGGCCGAGCGCGAACTCCGCGTCGACGCGTTTCTCGTACTCGGCCTTCTTGCTCTCGAGGTCCTTCTTGAAGCGCGCGAGGTCGAGCCCCGCCTGCTTCGCGTAGTCCTCGAGCTTCGACGCGTCCAGCGTCGCCTGGTTGGCGAACAGCACCTCGTGCATCTCCCAGAACTTGCCCTGCTCCTGAGCGGCGATCGACGCGATCGCCGCGGGGCGCGCCGCGGCATGGAAGGCCAACGGGAAGTGCTTGTAGACGTAGTTGACCTTGTCCGGGTACTTGGCGAGCACGCCCGCGACGATCGGGTTGGAGCGCGCGCAGAACGGACACTGGAAGTCGGAGAACTCGACGATCGTCACGGGCGCGTCGGCCTTGCCGCGCACGGGCGAGCCGCCGACCGCGATCGTGTAGCTCTTGTCGAAGTCCTCTTCCGCGCGCGCCGCACGGGCCGGCGCCTGCAGCTTCTTCTGGCCCTCCTCGATCGCCGCCAGACGCTGCAGGATCTCGTCCTGCTTGCTCTTGATCTCGGCGATGTCCCTCGCCTGCTGCGGGTTGCAGCCGGCGAGTCCGATGCAGAGGCACAGCAGGGCGAGTCGTCTCAACGGAGTCTCCTTCTCGAGCGGCGAGCCAGGGTAACTCAGGCCTGTTTGCGCCACCAAGCGTAGATCCCGAGCAGCAGCAGCGCCTCGGGCAGCGCAAAGGCCAGGAAGTAGAAGTAGGCGACGGTCTGCTGCAGCGTGAGCGGATCCTGGTTCGGGGTCCAGGCCTTGTCGGTGAGCGCGATGCGCGCCTCGTCGGACGCGAGCCAGCGCACGGCATTCAGGAGCAGGTCGCGGTTGTAGAGCGCGTCGAGCAGGCGGTTGGACGCGAAATCGCGGTCGCCGATCACGACGATGCGCGCCTCGAGCAAGCGGCTCTCGGTTCCAGGCACGAGCTCGCCGCGCGGATAGCTGCCGGTCGCGGCCACGGGCGGCTCGCTCTCGGGCAGCTCCGGGGGGCGGTCCAGGCCGCGGCCGGCGAGCGCCATCGCCACGTCGCGAGCGATGAACGCGCGCTCGCTCGCGAACGCGACGCGCTCGAGCCGGTCGTCGGGCTGGGGCTTGCGCGCGAGCTCGACCGGTCGCGTGCCCGGCATCAGCACCATGGTGCGACGCGAGAGCGTGCGCGTGACCGGGTTGTAGGGTGCGAACAGGTGCACGAGCAGGTTCAAGGGCGAGGGCTGCTCGAGCAGCGGGCTCGCGGCGTCGTCGACGACCACGCCGTCCGAAAGCTCGAAGCCCCAGCGCAGCAGCAGGTCGGAGTAGAAGTTCGAGCGCAGGCCCGGATCGGAGAGCGCGAGCAGCCGCCCGCCGCCCTCGAGATAGCGGTCGAGCAGCGCGAGCTCTTCGGGCAGGAGGTCCCGCTCCGGCGCGGCCGCGATCAGCACATCGACCTTGCTCGGCAGCTTTGCCGTCGCCGGCAGGACCTGCGCGCGCACGTCGAACCCCTGATCGCGCAAGAGAGCAGCGAGTCCGGAGTAGCCGCCGTCGGCCTGGCTCGCGAGATCGACCTCGCCGTGGCCGATCAGGAAGTAGACGCGCGGCACGCGCGCCCTCGCGAGCCGCACCAGGGCGCTCGTGATGTTCCGCTCCGACGGGTAGCCGATCGGATCGCAGACCTCGCCGCGGCAGGCGATCACGGTGGTCGCGGTGGTGGTGTAGAGCTCGCGCGCGCCCGCGGGCGGCTCCTTGCGGCTCGCGTCGCGCACGTCGACCTGCGGGCACGCGTCGGCGTAGGCGTCGACCAGCAGGCGCACGTCCTTGGCGAGCAGCGCGTCCTCGAAGAACACGAGCTCGATCGGCGGGCCGGTCTGCGCGCCCAGTTCGGCGCACAGCGCGCGCGACTGATCCGAGAGCGTGTAGAGCTCGTCGACGGTCAGGTCGAGGCGCGCGGTAGAGCGGCTAGCGGCCAGGTCGAGGCCGATCACCGCGGCGAAGCCCGCGGCCAGGATCGCCAGCGCGCGCAGCGCCACGCGCCGCGAGGCCGCACCCGAGAAGCCCCGGAACGCGCGCACCTGCGCGACGGCGCCGATCAGAATCAGCGCGACGCCGAGCGCCAGATTGGCGCCCGAGAACACCGACATCCCGTGCAGCGAGCGCGTCGCGTAGTACGACGCGACACCGACGAGGATCATCACCAGACCGGCCGCGGGCAGGAACGCCATTCAGCGCGCCCTCGCGAGCTCGAGCGAGGTGAGCGACGCGAGCCAGCCCAGGAAGGCGATCCCGGCGAAGTACACGACCTCGGCGAGCTCGATCACGCCGCGCGGAAACGAGCCGTAATGCGAGAGCAGCGCGATCTCCTTCAGGTTCGCGGCCACCTCCTCGGAGACGGTGTTGGTGAGCCAGGCGAAGTCGAGCAGCACGAACGGGATCGAGTAGCCGAGCACGGCCGCCACGATCTGGCTCGAGGTGAACGACGAGCAGGCGAGCCCGATCGAGGCGATCGCGCAGCCGTAGCAGAGCTGGCCGACGTACAGTGCGAACAGGTGCTCGAAACCGAGCCCCGCGCGCGACACGACCACGGCCGGATAGATCGCGCTGGCCGCCAGCAGCCCCAGCACGAACAGGTAGGTCACGCCGTGCTTGGCGAGCGCGACCTCCCAGGGTCGCAGGCCGCTGGTGAGCAAGAGCTCGTCGGTGCCGTTCGCGCGCTCCTCGGCGAACACGCGCATGGTCACGAGCGGCAGCACCACCAGGAGGAACAGGCCGAAGTCGTCGGCCGCGGGCACGAACACCTCGTTCAGCACGTTGATCTGGCTCGGCACCGTGCCCTGATCGAAGCCGCCGCCCGTGAGTCCCTCGGACTGGTACACGAACAGGAGCTGGTTGTAGCTGACCAGGTGCTGGAAGAAGTAGATGCCGGTCAGCGCGACGTAGGCGGTGCCGACCACGTAGGCGATCGGCGACGCGAACAGCTGGCGCAGCTCCTTGCGCGCGAGCGCGAGCACGCGGCGGATCAAGGCACCACCGCCGCTTCCGGCGCCCGCCCGACCCGCGCCAGGAACAGGGCTTCGAGGCTGCCACCCTGCTTGATCTCGTCCGCCGTCGCGAGCGCGGCCAGCCGCCCGCGGTCGAGCAGCGCGACGCGGTCGCAGATCGCCTCGGCCTCGTGCAGCTGGTGCGTGCAGAGCAGCACCGTGTGCGTGCCGCGGAAGCCCGCGATGATGCGCCGCAGCTCGATCTGCTGCGCGGGATCGAGACCGACCGTGGGCTCGTCCACGACCAGCAGCGCCGGATCGTGCAGCAGCGCCTGCGCCAGCGCGACGCGCTGCCGGAAGCCCTTCGAGAGCACGCCGATGCGGCGCCTGCGCACCGGCGCGAGCCCCATGCGCTCGACCGAGAGCTCGATCGCCTGGCGCAGCCGCGCGCCGGCGAGCCCACGCACCTGGCCCATGAAGCGCAGGAACTGATCGACCGTGTGGTCGGCGTAGAGCTTGGGCTGCTCGCAGGCGTAGCCGGTCCGCGCCTGCACCGCGAAGCGGTCGCGCGTGACCGACACGCCGTCCACGCGCACGTCGCCCTCGGTCGCGAGCCAGTAGCCGGTCAGGATGCGGATGAAGGTGGTCTTGCCCGCGCCGTTCGGGCCGATCAGGCCGAAGATCTCGCCGGGCGCGACGTCGAGCGAGAAGGCGTCGAGCGCCACCACCGACCCGAAGCGCTTCGACACGCTCTGCGCCTCGATCCTGGCACTCATCCCGCCCGCCCCGTGATTCGCGCCGCCACCCTACGTCAGGACCCCGTGACGCCGCAAACCCCCCGGTTTGACCGGGGAAAATCCCGGCAGATAGACTGCGGGCATGAACTTCGGATTCTCGGAAGAGCAGGAGTTTCTGCGCACCACGGCGCGCGAGTTCCTGGCCAAGGAATGCCCGACCCCGGTCGTGCGTGAGCTCATGGACGACGCCCGCGGCTACAAGCCCGAGATCTGGGCCAAGATGGCCGAGCTCGGCTGGCTGGGGCTGCTCCTGCCCGAGGAGTACGGCGGGGCCGACCTGACCGTCGTCGACCTGATCGTGGTCGCCGAGGAGCTCGGACGCGCGCTCACGCCGTCGCCGTTCTTCGCCACCCTGCAGGGCTCCCTCGCCGTACTGCACGGTGGTACGGACACGCAGCGAAAAGAGATGCTGCCGGCGGTCGCGGCCGGGCGGCGCGTGCTGTCGTTCGCGATCACCGAGGAGTCGGGCAACGAGAACGCCGACGAGCTCGCGACCCGGGCCGCGAAGTCCGGCTCGAGCTGGACGCTCTCCGGCACCAAGCTGTTCGTGCCCGACGCGCAGAACGCCGACGCGATCGTGGTCGCGGCGCGCAGCGGGGGAGCGGGCGAGGCCGGCATCTCGCTGTTCGTGGTCGAGCGCGGCGCGCCCGGACTCAGCGTCACGCCGCTCCGCTCGATGGATCAGACCCGCCGGATCGCCGAGCTGCGCTTCGACGGCACGCCCGCTCAGCTGCTCGGCCGCGAGGGCTCGGGCTGGTCCATCTGGAAGACCGTGCGCACACACGCGCTGGTGTACCTGTCGGCCGAGGCGCTGGGCGGCGCGCAGAAGGTGCTCGAGGACTCGGTCAAGTACGCCAAGGAGCGCATCCAGTTCGGCAAGCCGATCGGCGTGAACCAGGCGATCAAGCACAAGTGCGCGGACATGCTGATCGAGGTCGAGTCGTCGAAGTCGATCACCTACTACGCGGCCTGGGCGGTCGCGGAGAACACCGACGAGGCGGAGCTCGCCGCGAGCATGGCCAAGGCCTACACCAGCGACGCGTACCGGCACGCGAGCGCCGAGAACATCCAGATCCACGGCGGCGTCGGCTTCACCTGGGAGTACGACTGCCACCTCTACTTCAAGCGCGCGAAGGCGATCGAGGTGACCTACGGCGATCCGACCGAACACCGCGAGCGCGTCGCGCAGCTGCTGAGTCTCTGAGCGGAGCGCTCAGGGAAAGACGCCGCGCCGCCGCTTGGCCTCGGTGATGCGCGCGATCCCGCGCATCAGCGACGCCGTGCGCAGATCGACGTTTTTCTCCAGCGCCACCGCGAGCACCTGGTGGAAGGCCTGGGTCATGATCGTGACCAGGCGCTGATTCACCTCGTCCTCGCTCCAGAAGAACTGCTGCGCGTCCTGCACCCACTCGAAGTAGGAGACGGTGACGCCGCCCGCGTTCGCGAGGACGTCGGGCACGACGAACACGCCGCGCTCGCGCAGGATGGCGTCGGCTTCGAGCGAGGTCGGGCCGTTCGCGCCCTCGACCAGCAGCCGCGCGCGGATCGCGCCGGCGTTCTTGGCGCCGATCTGGTTCTGCATGGCGGCCGGAATCAGGATGTCGCAGTCGAGCTCGAGCAGCTCCGCGTTCGTGACCGCGTCCGCGCCGGGGAAGCCCCCGAGGAAGCGGTGCTCGCGGATCCAGGCGTCGAGCTTGGCCAGGTCGAGCCCGTGCGGGTCGAGGATCCCGCCCTTCACGTCCGAGACCGCGATCACCCTCGCGCCCGCGGCTTGCGCGATGCGCGCGGCGTTCGCGCCGACGTTGCCGTAGCCCTGCACCGCCACGCGCGCGTTCGCCAGCGGGAGCCCGAGGTGCCGACACGCTTCGCTGACGCAGGTCATCACGCCGCGGCCGCGACCCAA
>JBBDXF010000011.1:16502-44336 GCA_040902485.1 Myxococcota bacterium
CCCCGCGACCCGCCGATCTCGATCGGCTTGCCGGTCACCACTCCCGGCACCGCGAAGCCCTTCTGCGCCGAGTAGGTGTCCATGATCCAGGCCATGGTCTGCTCGTCGGTGCCGAGGTCGGGCGCGGGGATGTCGCGGTCCGGCCCGATCATCTCGATGATCTCCATGGTGTAGCGGCGCGTGATGCGCTGCAGCTCCGAGCGCGAGAGCGCGCTCGGGTCGATGCGCACGCCGCCCTTCGCGCCGCCGAACGGCAGTCCGATCAGCGCGCACTTCCACGACATCCACATCGCCAGCGCCGTGACCTCGCCGAGGTGAACGTCCTCGTCGTAGCGGATGCCACCCTTGGTCGGACCCATCGTCAGCAGGTGCTGCACGCGGTAGCCGAACACCGTGTCGACGGTCTTGTAGTCGTCGCGCCGGAACGGGAACGACACCACCAGCGCGCGCTGCGGCGTGCGCAGCCGCTCCCAGATGTTGTCGTCGAGCCCCATTGCCCTGGCCGTCTGATCGAGCTGCGCGACGGCCAGCCGGTACATCGGGCCATCCCATTCGAGCGTCGGTTCGGTCATCGTGGCCGCAGCATACCGCAGCCCGGCTCGGGCTAGAGCGCGTCGAGCGCGGCGCGGCGCAGCAGCGCGGCGTCGGCGCGCTTCCCGCTCCAGATCCGGATCTGCTCCACCGCCTGGTGTACGAGCATGTCGAGGCCGTCCTGGGTGCGGCAGCCGCGCGCTCGCGCTTCGCGCAGGAGCCGCGTCTCGAGCGGGCGGTAGACGGTGTCGAACACGGTCGCGGCGCGGCGCAGCGATTCGGCGGGCGCGGGCGTGCCGTCGAGGTCGGGCGCCATGCCGACCGAGGTCGCGTTCACCAGCAGGTCGAACGGATCGCCGAGCGTGCCGACGCGGCCGCCGAGCTCCGCGACCAGCGCCGACGCGCGTGCCCGCGTGCGGTTCACGACCGTGACCTCGAGCCCGAGCTCGCGCAGCGCGTACACCACCGCGCGCGCAGCGCCGCCCGCGCCGAGTACGGTCGCTGTCTTGCCGGCCCACGGCCCGAGCCGTTCGAGCGTGCGCGTGACGCCGATCCAGTCGGTGTTGTCGGCTTCGAGCGCGCCGCCGCGCAGCGTCAGCGTGTTCGCAGCACCGATCGCCCGCGCGTCCGCGGAGACTCGGTCCGCCAGTGCCATCACCGCCTGCTTGTGCGGCAGCGATACGCACAGCTGGGTAAGCCCGGATTCGCGCAGCTCGCCCACGGTCTCCGCGAGCCGATCGGCCTTCACGTCGAACACCCGGAAGCTCGCGTCGAGCCCGAGCGCGCGGTACGCGGCTTCGTGGATCACGGGCGAGAGCGTGTGCCCGGCGGGGTGCAGCACGATCCCGCAGACGGCGAGCGCGCTCATCGACTGTCGGCGGCCCCGGCGTCGCGCGCGTCGAGCAGGCCGACCGTCTCGAACGCCATCGTGGTCAGCCACTGCGCCATGCCCGGGCCGAAGAACGAGAAGCAGGCCTCGTAGCCGCCGCGCTCGTAGCCCTGCGGGTCGACGACGTAGCCGAGCCAGTCGTTCGCGTGGTCGACCACGAAGCGCGTGCGCTGCGCGGGCGCTCCGGCGCGCAGCTCGCGCCCCGTGCTGGCGCCGGGCTCCGCGGGCAGGAACAAGAGCTCCGCTTCGCCGGCGCGCACGACCTGGATCGGCACGCGCTTGGAGATGAACGTGTCCACCGTTTCGCCCACCAGGGGCTTGGTCCACCACAGCGCGCAGAAGCGACGGAGCTGCACCTCGGGCGGCTCGATCCAGCGCTCGAGCGCCGCGAGCGCGGCGTCCGGCTGCGGTGCGAGCCCGTCGGCCACGCCGAGCACGGCGCTCGCGATCGCAGCGCCGTATTCGGCGGTCTTGGCTCGCTCGAGTTCCACGCTCGGCCAGAAGCCGAGGTCCACGTCCGGCTCCTGATCGCCGAGCGGGCCCGGCAGGTAGAGCGAACGCCAGCCCTTCGCTTCGAGCGCGGCGCGCGCGGCGCCCGGCCAGTCGGCCGAGTACAGATCGGCGCGCGCCGAGAGCAGGCTCGCGTGCGCGCCGTAGGCGAACACCACGATCGGCGCGCGGCCGTCGGCGAAGTCCGCGCGCAGCACGGGCAGCTGGTCGTCGATCGCGCCGTCGGCGAAGCGGCGGTTGCGAGCGAGCGCGAGCGGCGCGTGTCCGCTCGCGATGCGCGCCGGCGCGAGGTCCGCGAGCGCGCGTTCGATCGCGCGCGCGCTCGCTCGCGCGAGCCGCGACGGCTGCTTCGGATCGTACTCGCCGCCGGTCACGCGCTCGGCGAGAAAGCCCGGCAGATAGCCGCCCGGCCCGGAGTGGGTGTGTGTCGCGACCAGCGCGACCAGGTCGAACTCGAGCGGCGCGATCTCCTCGAGCAGCGCGTCGCGCAGGTTCGGCCGCGGGATCACGATGTCCAGCGCGACGATCGCGACGCGCAGCTCGCCCTGCTCGAGCACCAGCGCCCTTGCCTGCGGCGGATCGAGGGTGCCCTCGGCGCGGCGCGTGGTGAGCCCGCCGAAGCCGCCGATCGGGCCGCCGATCTTCGCGGGCAGACTCGTCACGCCGAGCCCCACGCGCAGCTCCTCCGCATTCGCGACCGGCGCCGCGAGCGCGAGCGCGACGGCGAGCGCGAAGCGCGCGCTACTTCGCACGGGCGCCTTCGACGCGCTCCCGTACCGCGCGCAGGTCGTCCCAGACGGCCTGGCGAGTCTCGCGCGTGTAGTTCCGCAGCAGGTACGCGGGGTGGTAGGTGGGCATCACGGCGATGCCTTGGAACTCCTGCCACTGCCCGCGCAGCTTGGTGATCGCCACGATGCGGCCGAGCAGCGTCGAGATCGCGGGCTTGCCGAGCGTCACGATCGCGACCGGGGCGATCGCGCGGATCTGGCGCTCGAGGAACGGCTGACACGACGCGACCTCGTCCGGCTGCGGGTCGCGGTTTCCCGGCGGGCGACACTTCACGATGTTGCAGATGTATACGTCCTCGCGGCGCCAGCCGACGGCCTCGATCATCTTCGTCAGCAGCTCGCCCGCGCGGCCCACGAACGGCCGGCCGCTCTTGTCCTCTTCCTCGCCCGGACCCTCGCCGACGAACACCACGCGCGCGTCGGCCGCGCCCTCGCCGAACACGATCTCTCTGCGCTTCTCGCACAGCCGGCAGCGGCGGCAGTCACCCAGGTCCGCGCGCACGGCCTCGAGGCTCTGCGTGTTGCCTGCGGCTTCGACACTCGTCCGTGTCGGCGGCGGGAGCGGGGCGACGCGCGGCTGGAAGGTCGGCGCGGCCTGCGCGGGCGCGGCCCTCGCCGGCGCGATCGGCGCCGCGCGCGGCGGCCGCGGCAGGTAGTCGACGCCGTCCGCGAGCAGCTCCTGGAGTGAATCGCGGATCCGCCGCAGCGTGGTTTCGCGCTCCTCGGCCGGCGTCACTTCGCGGCCGCCTTCTTCTCGCGGAAGCCGTGCTTGGTGCGCACGAGCTTCTCGTCGAGCTCGAACTCGAAGCCGGGGTCGTTCGCGTCGTCGTGACACGAGCCGCAGATCTGCAGGATCACGCAGCTGTCGCACTTCTCGGTCAGGCGCAGGACCGAGCCCTCGGCGGTGCCGCGGCTCTCGACGTGCGCCTTGCCCGGGCCGTGACAGCTCTCGCAGCCCACGTTCTCGAACGTCTTGCCGCCGTGCGGGAAGCCGGTCGGCTCGCCGAAGCCGGTGGTGTGGCAGCGCTGGCAGTCGGCCTTCTTCTGGTCGCCGCTCTTGGCGAGCGTGCCGAAGGCGTGCGCGTGCTCGGACTGAGCCCACAGCTCGTGCTCCTTCACGTGGCAGCTCTGACAGGCGGCCGAGCCGACGTACTCGCCCTTCTCGAACAACTGGCGCTCGCGCTTGTCGCGCTTCTCGAGCAGCTTCTGGCGCTCCTCGAACGAGAGACTCGCGAGCTGCGAATTCGCCGCGTGCGAGACCATCGGCAGCCGCTCGGCGAACACGAAGCGCAGCGAGTGCTCCGGCGTGTGGCAGGTGAGGCAGACCGGCTCGAAGCCGGCCTTCGCGAACTCCGGCGACTGGTGCGGCCCGCCGCGGCCGTGACAGTTCTCGCACTGTACGCCGCGCAGGTGCTGCTGGCGCAGCTTCGGATCGAAGCCGCCGGTCTGGCCCCAGCCGACGGTGTGACAGGGCAGGCACTCCGGGTCGCGATCGGAGCCGTGCTCGACCAGCGTCTCGAACGCGTAGGCGTGTTTGGTGAGCGTCCAGGTCGCGTGCGGCCGCTCGTGGCAGACCGAGCAGAATTCCTCGCCGCTGTAGCTCGCCTTCTCGAGCAGGATCGGATTCGGACCGCCCAGCGCTTGGCGGATCGAGAGCGTGAGCAGCGCGTGGATGCGCGGCGAGGAGCCGTCGGTGCGCTGCACCACGCGGCGCTCGCGGTCGATCACGAAGATCTCCGGCACGCCCTGCTTGAACGCGTACGCGGTGCGCGCGCTCTTGGTCGGGTCGAGCCAGGGCACGAGCGAGAGGCCGAGATCCGTCACCATCTCCTCGACCACGTACTTCGCCTCCGAGACGCTGACCGCGACGATCGCGAGCTCCGGGTTCGCGAGCTGCTTCTGCAGCCCGTCCAGGAACTTCAGCGCGTCGTGGCAGTGCGGGCAAGTGGGCAGGAAGAACACCAGCACGACCACCTTGCCGTCGAGCTGCGCGAGCGTCAGGCGCTGCTTGCCGTCGAGCCCGACGACTTCGAAGTCCGGCGCCGCGGGCCGAACCCCGAGCAGCGGCGTGGCGGCCGCGGCCTTCGGCGGGAGCGCCAGGACCCGGCGCAGCTGCGCGGGGAACACCGCGTCCAGATCCTTCGGCTGCTCGGCGAGCCCCGCGACGCCGCCGATCACGTAGCCGTCGGCGTCGACGATCAAGAGCGACGAGCTCGCCGGCCGCACCCGCAGCTTGCGCGAGATCTCGCCGTCGCGGTCGATCATCACCGGGAAGTCGAAGCCCTTGGTGCGCAGGAAGCGGCGGGCGGCCTCGGGATTCGGATCGCGCGTGATGCCGAGAAGGGCGACGTTCGCCGCCACCGCCTCGGCGCGCAGGCCGTCGAGCAGCGCGGCGACGCGCGCGACGTCCGGATCGGTCGAGCTGAACACGAAGATCAGCCCACGCCGCTTCTGGAACATGTCGGTGCTGGCCTGCTCGCCCGAGAGCGTCGTGCCCGCGAAGCGCGGCAGCGCCAGCTCGCGGCGCCCCTCCTGCGCACCCGCGTGGCTCGCGCCGAGCAACAGGATCGAGAGCCCCGCGATCACTCGCGCGAGCAGGCGCCGGCGCGCGAGCGGACGGATCGAGACGGTCTGCATGCGACCTCGGGTGCGTGGAGTCGCGCGATGGTAGGTAGGGCTGCGCGGGGGTGTCAATCGACGTAGACTGGGCGCTGATGGGAGCGGCCAGCTCGAGCGAACTCGTCGGCATCCTCGACGCGCGCCTGCGCGCCGGGGAGAGCGTCGTGCTCGCGACCGTCGTGCGCATCGCGGGCAGCGCCTCCGCCAAGCCCGGCGCGAAGGCGGTGATCGACGCCCAGGGCCGGCTCGTCTGGGGCTGGGTCGGCGGCGGCTGCGCGGAATCGGCCGTGCGCGACGCGGCGCGCGAGGTGCTGGCGCAGCGAAGGCCGCGCGTGATCCTCGTCGATCTCGACGACGAAGTGCTCGGCGTCGGTATGCCCTGCGGCGGCCACATGGAGATCTACCTGGAAGCCATGACTCAAGACCCCAAGCTTCTCGTGCTCGGTCACGGACGAATCGCGGAGACGCTGGCGACGCTGGGCACCGCGCTCGGCTTCCACGTGATGGTGAACGACCCGCTCGCCACGGCCGAGTCGTTCCCGACCGCGAACCTGCGCGTCACCGAGGATCCCGACTACGCGAAGGTCGAGTGCGACGCGGACACCTACGTCGTGATCGCGACCCAGCACAAGGGCGACTACGAGGCGCTGCAGCGCGTGCTGAGCCAGCGACCCGCGTACGTGGGGCTGGTCGCCAGCCGCAAGCGCAGCGCGCTCGTGCTCGAGCGCCTGCACGAGGACGGCTCGCCGCTCGAGAGTTTGCGCCGCGTGGCCGCGCCCGCCGGGCTCGATCTGGGCGCGGAGACGCCGCAGGAGATCGCGCTCGCGATCGCGGCGGAGATCGTGCAGCTGTGGCGCGGCGGCAGGAGCAGCGGCGCGCGGCTCGCGAACGTGAAGGGCGTGCGCATCACCGACGCGGGCGTCGAGGTGCCCGAGGGGCCGCTCGAGTCCGCGAAGTGCCCGACCTGAGCGAGGCGCCCGAGGCGATCGAAGCGCTGTATCGCGAGGTCGTGCTCGAGCACTACCGCAACCCGCGCAACCGCATGCCGCTCGCGCGGCCGACCGCCGAGGCGCTGGTCTCCAATCCGGTCTGCGGCGATCAGGTGCGCGTCGAGGTCGAGCTGCACGACGGCCGCATCGCCGACGTCTCGGCGCGCGCGCGCGGCTGCTCGATCGCGGTGGCGGCGGGCAGCGTCATGACCGAGCTCGTGCGCGGGCTGGACGCGGAGCAGGCGAGGGCGCTCGGCGCGAAGGCGGCCACGATCTCGCGCGGCGAGCCCGCCGATCCCGGACTCGATCCGCGCCTGCGCGCCTTCGCACGCGTGGCGGCGCTGCCTTCGCGCCAGCGCTGCGCGACGCTCGCCTGGGAGGCGCTGGCCGAGGCGCTCGAGCGCGTGTAGCCGCCGCTGCGGCGGCGTTCAGCTCTTCGCGCGGGGCGTGCCCCGCTTCGCGGGCTTGGCGCGCTTGGCTTTCTTCACGGTCGCCGTGGGCGGCTCGAGCTCGCGCGCGTTGTGGATCGAGCGCATTGCGTTCGCGCTGCGCCGCAGTGAGTTGAAGATGCGCTCGAACAGGAGGCTGCCGAGGATCGCGCGCCGCATCGGCTCGGCCAGATCGTCGCCGCGCGCCTGCACCGGCGCGGGCGCGCCGCCGGGCACCAGCGCGAACTCGGCCTCCGAGAGCAGCCAGGCGATCTCCGCGTAGCGCGCGAGGTTCGCGACGGGGTAGTCGGGGTACAGGTAGCGGCGCACCTGCAGCAGGGTCGCCGCGAGCTCGTCGGCGTAGAGATGGCGCTCGTCGTCGGTGGTCCAGGGCAGCGCGCGCAAGAGCTCGAGCACCTCGGCGCGCAGCGCCGCCCGCGCGCGGCCGTCCTCGGGGCTCGCGGAGGCGGCCGGCATCGCGTGCATCGCGCGCATGGCCTCACCGAACGGATTCCCCTGCCAGCCGCGGTCGAGCTCGCGCGTGACGCGCCCGACGGCCTCGAGCGGAAGGCTCGCCACCTCGCGCAGCGCCCGGATCAGCTCGAGCCGCTCGAGGTGCTGGGTGCCGTAGCTCGCCTGGTTGCGCGCGTGCACTGCGCCGGCCGGCAGCAGGCCCTCGCGGATGTAGAACTTGATCGAGGTGGGCGGAACCCCGGCGCGCCTGGACAGCTCGGCGAGTCGCATGCGCGGAAGTTGACCCCGGCCAGTGGAGATGTCTAGTATCCGCTTTATAGATAGTGGGGATATCCAATGTCCAGATCGCCGCTGTACCGGGACGTCGCGCGTGAGCACGGCTTCGAGCCGCTCCGGGTCGAGGGCGAGCTGCCCGCCGAGCTCGAAGGAATCCTGTACCGGAACGGCGCCGGGCTCTTCGGCTCGCACGGCCGCCGCTACCTCCACCTGTTCGAGGGGCAGGGTGCGATCAGCGCGGTGCGCTTCGCGAACGGACAGGCCCGGGGCGCGATTCGCGTCGTGGAGAGCGAGGGTTGGCGCGAGGAGCGCGAGGCCGGCCGCCCGCTCTACGGCAGCGCCGCGTCGCGCCCGCGGCGGATCGCGAACGCGCTGCGCGGCCGCAGCAACAACGCCGCGAACGTGAGCGTGCTCGCCTGGCAGGGGCGAGTGTTCGGCGTGGTGGACCTTTCGAAGCCGATCGAGGTCTCGCCGGCGACGCTCGAGACGATCGGCGAGAGCGACCTCGAGGGCGCGATCGCGCACACGTTCAGCGCGCACCTGCACCGGGTGGCCGCGCGCGACGCGAGCTACGGCTTCGGCATCCGCTACGGACGCACGACCGAGCTCGACCTGTACGAGCTGCCGGGACGCGGCCGGGCGAGGCGACTCGGCTCCGTGCCGATCGCGGCGACCGCGGTCCACGACTTCGCCGCGACCGAGCGGCAGCTGATCTTCGTCCTGGGTCCCGCGCGGATCGCGATCGCTCGCGCGCTGCTCGGTGAGGCGCGGCCCGAGCGGCTGGTGCACTGGGATGCGCAGGGAGCGAGCGAGGTCCTGATCGTGCCGATCGACGACGTCGCCGCGGCGCTGCGCATCCCGGCCGAGCCGTTCTTCGTCTGGCACTTCGCGAACGCCTTCGAGCGCGGGGGCGAGATTTTCGTCGACTTCGTCCGCCACGGCGACGTGAGCGGGACCGGCACCATGGTCGACTCGGCGACGCACGACGGGCGGGTGATCGACCAGGACGAGGGGGAACTCTACCGCGCGACCATCGAGCTCGGCGCGCAGCGGCTGCGGCTCGAGCGCGTCCTTCCGACCCGGAGCGAGTTCCCGCGCATCGACGAGCGGGGCGAGGGCGCCGAGCGCCGCTACGTCTGGCTCACCGCGAAGGACGGCGCGAGCCCGCGCGGCATCGCGCGCGTCGACCTCCACCGAGCGGAGTCGCGCGTCTGGACGCCGCCACCCGGCCAACACGTGACCGAGCCGATCTTCGCACCGCTACGCTCGGGCGACGGCGAGACCGACGGCTTCGTGCTCGTGCTGGTCTTCGACGAGCGCACCGGCACCAGCCACGTCGCGGTGCTGGACGCGAATGCGCCCGAACGAGGTCCGCTCGCTCGGGCGCACTTCGATCACGCCGTGCCGCTCACGCTGCACGGCACCTTCGTCGCGTCGACCTAGGCCTTCGTGGCGTCGACGCGCGCGCTACGGCAGGCCGTCCTCGCTCGGATCCGCATCGACGCGGATCACCTTCGTGCCGCCGGAGTATTGGTTCCGGCTGAACACGACGATGCCGACACCCTTGTAGCGATAGTCGAGGCGCGAGGTGTCGGTGCCGTAGTACATGGGAATGAACGCCTTGCCGGTGACGTAGCTCTGCTGGCTGGTCGGAGCGCCGAGGATCTCGATCACCTGCGCCTCCGTCATGCCCATCGCGACGCGCGCGAGGGGCGTGCCGGGCGCCGGCGGGCGCGCGGTTTCCTTCTGTGCGGGCGTGGGCGTCGCCGCGGGTGCCTGCGTCGCGGCGGCGGGAGAGGCAGGAGCCTGCGCGGCGCTCGCGACCGGCCGCACGTACTGCGAAGCCACGTAGCCCTTCGCGCCCGTCGACGTCTCCACGTAGAGCCAACCGCCGCTTGCCGGCTGCGGTGCGCTGAGCTGCTCGCCCTGCTTGAGCGAAGCGACCACGGCTCCGGTCGTGCTCGCGTCCGCGCGGAGGTTCAGGCTCTTCGCGGTCACCTCGACCACCGGAATCGCCGCTGCGGCGGCCGGAGCCGCCGCGCCGGAAGCATCCGCGGACTGCTTCTTACCGGCGCAGCCAGCGAGCGCGAGGCCGGCACAAAGCACGAGAACCAAGCTCGAGAATCGCGTCATTCCTGCACCCCCATCTCCGATTGGCGCGTCGCTGCGTCGCTTCACGCCTTGGAGACGTTTACCACTTGGATCTCGGTGAAGCCAAGCAGGCCCCAGGGGCCGTTCTCGACGCCGATCCCCGACCACTTCGCGCCGCCGAACGGCAGGTGCGGCGCGATCGCCAGGTGCTGGTTCACCCAGGCCGTGCCGCAGTCGAGCTCGCGCGCGACCTCGGCGGCCTTCTCCGCGTTGGCCGACCAGACGGAGCCCGACAGGCCGTAGTGCGTGGCGTTGGCGCGCTCGACCGCGTCCTCGACGTCGCGGTACGAGACGATCGGCAGAGCCGGGCCGAACTGCTCTTCGTCGACGAGCCGCGCGCCGTCCTGGATGTCGGCCACGATCGTCGGCGCGTAGAAGTAGCCCTTCACGCCCAGCCGCTTGCCGCCCGTGACGATCCGCGCACCGTGCTTGCGCGCGTCGTCGACCAGCTCCGAGACGCGGTCGAACTGCGGCTTGTTGTTGAGCGGGCCGAGCTGCATGCCGGCCTCGAGGCCGTTGCCGACCTTCACGCCGCGCGCGATCTCGGCGAGCTCGTTCACGACCGCGCCGTAGATCGACTCCGGCACGTACACGCGCTTGATCGCGCTGCAGATCTGGCCGGTGTTCGAGAATGCGCCCCAGAACAGCTTCTGCGCCGTCGACTTCACGTCGACGTCGCCGAGCACGATCGCGGCGTCGTTGCCGCCGAGCTCGAGCGTGACGCGCTTCAGGTCGGGCGCGGCCGCGGCGGCCACCTTCTTGCCGGTCGCGACCGAGCCGGTGAACGAGATCTTGCGCACCGCCGGGTGGCCGGTGATCCAGCTGCCCAGATCGTTGCCGCCGGAGACGACGTTCAGCACGCCGGGCGGGAGCACGGAGCGCAGGATCTCGCCGAGCTTCAGCGTGGTCAGCGGCGTGAACGGAGAGGGCTTGATCACGACGGTGTTCCCCGCCAGCAGCGCCGGCGCGATCTTCCACACGCCGAGCATGAGCGGGAAGTTCCAGGGCGTGATCGCGCCGACCACGCCGAGCGGCCGGCGGCGGATCTCGATGCGCCCCTGCTCGTTGTCCTGGACCACCTCGACGGGAATCTGCAGCGACGCGGTGTACTGGAACCAGATCGCGGCGCCGAAGATCTCCTCCATCGCCTTGTCGAGCGGCTTGCCCTGCTCCTGCGTGAGGATCGGCGCGAGCTCGGCCATGCGCGCCTTGAGCGCCTCGGCGCAGTCGAGCAGCGCCTGGCGGCGGCGCGCCTCGTCCTTCTTCCAGGCCTTGTAGGCCGTCGCCGCGGACTCCATGGCCGCGTCGAGCTGCCCGCGCGTGCACTCGGGCGGCTGTGCGAACACCTCTTCGGTCGCGGGGTTGATCACGCCGAACGTCGCCTGCGCGGACTCGGCCTTGCCGTCGATCGTCATCGTGTAGTCACTCACGGGTCTCTCCTGGTGTGGGTGGGCATGGGTACTCGGAGTCCGTCGCCGATCACGGCGGCGGCCTGACACATTCTTGCGTCGAGCGGGTAGCGCGGGTCGTTCAGCCAGTGACCGAGCGCGGCGAGTAGCGTGGCGCTCGCGAGCTCTGCCAGGAACGAGGCCTCGACGTCGCCGCGCACGTCGCCGCGGCGCTGACCCGCGACGCACAGCCGCGACAGCGCGCCGTGCAGCCGGCTGAGTCCGCCGCGCGCTCCGTCGGAGGCCGCGCGGCGCAGCACGCGGAGCAGCAGCGGGCCGAGCACGTCGCGCGCTTCGCGGATCGCCGGCAGCGCGTCCGCGAGCGCCCGGCCGAGATGCGCTTGCGTCGAGCTGTCCGGCGCGGGCGCGCGATCGAGCTGCTCGCGGAGCGTCTCGAACACCTCGCCCGCCAGCTCGGCGACGAGCGCGTCCTTGCTGGGGAAGTAGTTGAAGAGCGTGGCCGGAGCCACGTCGGCGGCCTGGGCGATCTGCTCGATCGAGGTCGCGAAGTAGCCCGGAGACGCGAACAGACGCCGCGCTTCCGCGAGCAGGCGCCGGCGTGTCTCGTGCTTCTTGCGCTCCCGCACGGGTGCGCGTGGGTGCTGGACCTGCAGGAGGGCCTCCGGAAACTTGGAGTCGCTCCAAGTTTCCGAAGCCTATCTCCGCCGATCGGCGGCGGTCAAACAAGACGGGCCGACCCGCGGGCGGCCGCGGACTCGGCCCGTTTCGCTAGTTGCTCAGTTCGCCACCTTCTCCAGAACGTGGATCGCGCAGGCCGAGCCGAGGCCGATCACGTGGGTCAGGCCCACCTTGGCGCCCTGAACCTGGCGCTTGCCGGCTTCGCCGCGCAGGTGCGTGGCGACCTCGTAGACGTTCGCGATGCCGGTCGCGCCGAGCGGGTGGCCCTTCGAGAGCAGGCCGCCCGAGACGTTCACCGGGATGCGGCCCCCGAGGTAGACCTGCTTCTCGTCGATCAGCCGGCCGGCCTCGCCGTCCTTGCAGATGCCGAGGTTCTCGTAGTGGAGCATCTCGGCGGTCGCGAAGCAGTCGTGCAGCTCGATCAGGTTCACGTCGTTCGGCCCGATGCCCGCCATCTCGTAGGCCTTCTTGGCGGCCTCGCGCGTGCAGGTGTTCACGTCGGGCATCGTGAGATCGCGCTGCGTGTAGCGATCGCTGGTCAGGATCGAGGCCGAGATCTTCACCGCGCGGCGCATGCCGAGCTGCTTGGCCTTGCGCTCCGACACCAGCACCGCCGCCGCCGAGCCGTCGACGTTCACCGAGCACATCAGCTTCGTGTTGGGGTAGGAGATCATCTCCGCGCCCATGACCTCTTCGAGCGGCGTCTCGATCTGGTAACGCGCCTTCGGGTTCATGGTGGAGTGCCAGTGGTTCTTCACCGAGATCTTCGCGAACTGCTCGAAGGTGGTGCCGTACTTGCGGGTGTGCTCCATGCCGGCTTCCGCGAACACGGCGGGCATCGTGCCCGAGCCGAGCAGACCCTCGGTCGGGATGCCCTTGCTGCCACCGCCGCCGCCGAGCAGACCCGCGCCGGCCATCTGCTCCACGCCGACGCAGAGCACGACGTCGTAGAGTCCCGCCTTGATCGCGGCCCAACCCTCGCGCAGCGCGGTCGCGCCGGTCGCACAGGCGTTCGCGACGTTGATCACGGGAATGCCCGTCTGGCCGATCTGCTGCAGGATGCGCTGGCCGACCATGCCGGAGGCCTGCATCAGGTTGCCGCAGTACAGCGCCTCCATGTCGTGGATGGTGAGTCCCGCGTCGTCGAGCGCGAGCAGCGCCGACTCGGCGGCGATCTGCGGCACCGTGCGATCGGGGAACTTCCCGAACTTGATCATGTCCGTGCCCAGGATGTAGACGTCGCTCATCTCTGCTTCCCCCTAAGCCTTGGCCGGCTGGAAGTAATAGGTCAGGTACTCGTTGCCCTCGCGGTCCTTCCGCGGCGCGATCTTGTAGACGGTCTCGACGGGCATCCCCATCTTGATCTTCTTGGGATCCGGTTCGATGCCGATCAGGTTTCCCTTCACCGTGCCGCCGCCGGCGAGGTCGACGACCGCCGAGATGTACGGCGTCTCGATCCCGGGGAACGAGCGGTAGGTGATCGAGTACACGTAGAGCTCGCCCTTGTCCGCGAGCTTGATCGGCTCGAGCTGCTGGCGTGCGCCGCACGACGAGCACACGTCGCGCGCGCCCAGGAACACGGCCTTGCACGCCTTGCAGCGATGACCCTCGAGGTAGGGCTGGCCCTGCTCGGGAATCTTCAGGAAGGGAACCACGGGTAGCGGCTTGGATTGCGCCGCTGCAGCCTCGGACATTGCACACCTCGACGATTTTTTGACCCGGCGATTCTGCGCCACTGCAACGGCGTGGGTCAAACCGAGGCTAGATCTTCGGCGTGCTGCCTTTCTTGGCGGCCTTGAGCTGCTGCTCGAGTCGGTCGAGCTTCTGGCGGAAGACCAGATTCTTGGGCTCGAAGGTGATCGCGGTCTTCAGCTGCTGGATGGCCTTGGGCAGCGCGCCGCGGCGCTCCTCTTCCTCGCACAGCGTGAGGTAGCGCTTGCCGTTCGGCGTGGTGCCGCGCTGCTGCTGGACCTCCGTCTTCGCTTCCTCTTCGACCTCGTGGCTGAGCCGCAGGTGGCCGCTGGTGAGCGCGTTGTCGTACGCCGCGCGCCGATTCCGATCGCGCAGCACCATGTAGCCCTCCGTGATGCGCCGGGCGATCCGGTCGACCGCGCCGCGGATCTCGTCGGGCTCGGCGAGGAAGCAGTCGGGGTGGAAGCGCTTGCGCGCGTCGTGGTACGCGACGCGCAGCTGGCTGGAATTGGCGCGCGGGTCGAGCTTCAAGAGCTGGTAGTAGTCGAGCCGGTCGATCACGCGCGCGAGAGCTTTGATCTCAGATTGGTTCATCATCATGGAAGGCCCGCGGCCGGCGCCGCTCAGTCGTCGCCCATGACCTCGTCGTCGTCGTCGTCGCCGAGCGGCACGTCTTCGCGGCTGCCGCCGCCGAACGCGACCGGCGCGCGCTCGATCTCGAGCGTCGTCTCGCCGGTCGGACCCGCCTCGGTGAGATCGCCGTCGAGCTTGCCGAAGAACGGCGTCTCGTCGCGCTTCTCGAGCAGCTCCGACACGTCCGCCTCGAGCGACGGCATGTCGAGCAGCACGTCCTCGCCCTCCTCGAGCATCGGCACCGGCTCGTTCGCGCCGAGCGTGCGTGGGCCGCTCGGGCCGCGCTCCGCCACGTCGGCGGTGCGGCCGCGCGCGATGATCTCCTGGATCTGCTCCTCGGACAGGCCGCTCGACATCGACACCGTGGTCGAGGCCTCCGCGCCCGTCTTGGGATCGCGCGCCTGCACGGTGACGATGCCCTCGGTGCTGATCGAGAACGCGACCTCGATCTTCACCTGACCGCGCGGACCCGGTTCGAAGCCCGAGAACTCGAACTCGCCGAGCAGCGTGTTGCCCTCGGCCTGGCGCGCCTCGCCCTGGTAGATGCGCACGGCGATCGTGTCCTGGTTGTCCGACACGGTCGTGAACACGCGCGTGTGGTCGATCGGCACGGGGCTGTTGCGCTCGATGATCGTCTCGGACAGCCCGCCCGCGATGCCGAGCCGCAGCGACAGTGGCGTGACGTCGAGCAGGTAGCTGCCGGTGTCGGAGCTCGCGAGCGAGGCCGCGTGGATGGCGGCGCCGATCGCGACGATCTCGTCGGGGTTGATGTTGATCTCGGGTTCGCGCTGGAAGTACTCCTTCACGGCCTTCCGGATCGAGGGCAGGCGCGTCGGCCCGCCGACCAGGATCACACCGTTCAGGTCGCGCACGGTGAGCCCCGACTGCTGCAGCGCCTCGTCGCAGACCTTGAAGGTGCGCAGGATCAGATCGCGCGTGAGCTTGTCGAACTCCTTCGCGGTCAGGCTGTAGGAGAGCGCGATCTGCTTGCCGTCGTGCTCGATCAGCTCGGGGATCGAGATCTGCGCCACGTCGGTGGTCGAGAGCGTGATCTTGGCGGTCTCCGCGGCCTGGCGCAGCTTGGCGAAGGCGTAGGGATCGGAGCGCACGTTCACGGAGTGCTCGGACTGCACCTTGTCGGCCAGCAGGTCGATCACGCGATCGTCGAAGTCGTCGCCGCCGAGGTAGGTGTCGCCGCAGGTCGCGAGCACCTCGAACACGTCCTCGCCGATCTCGAGCACCGAGACGTCGAAGGTGCCGCCGCCGAGGTCGTAGATCGCGACCTTCTGGCGCAGGTCGCGGCCGTAGCCGTAGGCCAGCGCCGCCGCGGTCGGCTCGTTCAGGATGCGCAGCACCTCGAGGCCGGCGATCCTGCCCGCGTCCTTCGTCGCCTGGCGCTGGTTGTCGTTGAAGAACGCCGGCACCGTGATGACCGCGCCCGAGACCGGCTGGCCCAGCGCGAACTCGGCGATCTCCTTCATCTCCTTCAGCACGAAGGCGGAGATCTCGGGCAGCGAGAACTCCTCTTCGCGGATCTTGATGCGCACGCCGTGATTCTCGCCCGGCACGATCTCGTAGCGGCACACGGCCCGTGCCTTGCGCACTTCCTCGCTGAAGAAGTACCGGCCGATCAGGCGCTTGGCCGACGAGACGGTGTGCTTGGGGTCGAGGATGATGCCGGCCTTGGCGGCGTTGCCGACCTCGATCTTGCCCCCCTCGCGAAAGGCGACGACCGACGCGATCACCTGCTCGCCGGTGCGGTTGGCGAGCACCTTGGGCTTGCCGTCGATCACGGCGCAGACGCAGGAGTTGCTGGTACCCAGATCGATGCCGATCGTGACGTCTTTGCTCATCGCTGTCCCCCGCGCAAAGGCGGCGCGGCCATGCGCATTCCATCGGCAACGGGCAGGCGCGGACTTGAAACGATTGACCCCGCGCGGAGCGGGTGTTAACCCGTCCTCTCGCTTCGCTTCCCGGGGAGCAGGAGGTCGCATGTCCGGTCACTCGAAATGGGCGACCATCAAGCGCAAGAAGGGCGCTGCTGACGCCAAACGCGGCAAGCTGTTCACCCAGCTGATCCGCGAGATCAGCATCGCCGCCGGACTCGGCGGGGGCGACCCCGACGCCAACCCGCGCCTGCGCCTGGCCATCCAGAAGGGGCGCAGCGTGAACATGCCCAAGGACAACATCGAGCGGGCGATCAAGAAGGGCACCGGCGAGCTCGAAGGCAACCAGATCGAGGAGCTGCGCTACGAGGGCTACGGCCCCGGCGGCGTGGCCGTGATCGTCGACACCCTGTCCGACAACCGCAACCGCACGGCCAGCGAGGTGCGGTACATCTTCAGCCGCCACAGCGGCAACCTCGGCACCTCCGGCTGTGTCGCGTACATGTTCGACCGGCGCGGCGTGATCGAGTTCGACCGCGCCGCCGTCGACGCGGACACGCTGATGGAGGCGGCGATCGAGGCGAACGCGCTCGACATCGTCGACGAAGAGGACGCGCTCTCGGTGCAGACCGACCAGGAGGGCTTCGAGCGGGTGAAGTCGGCGCTCGAGGCGCGCGGCTTCGCGCCGGCGCGGGCGTCGATCCAGATGGTGCCGAGCTCCACGGTGGCGATCTCGGGCAAGAACGCCGAGCTCATGCTGAAGCTCTACGAGGAGCTCGACGCGCACGAGGACGTCGCCGCGGTCTACGCGAACTTCGAGATGTCCGACGAGGAGCTGGCGGCGGCCATGTCTTAGCGGGACCCGGCGCGGCACAGCCGCGCCACCCGCACTACGCTCGGCTTCGCCTCGCTGCGCGCCTCGCGCTTGGCGCTTCGCTTGCCGGACGCTCGTTCAACGCCCCGCAGGCGTCGGAAGGCAGACGGACGCATCGAACGGCGGTACGCATTGCGCGAGGAGCGTGTGAACTCGTCGCCGGGGAGTGTAGACTCGCGTTGGTCGTTGATCGACCGGGGGGTCGAGTGCGGGTCCTGGGAATCGATCCGGGCTCTGTGGCCACGGGCTACGGCGTGATCAGCGTCGAGGGCTCGGCGATGCGTCGGATCGCCGGCGGCACGATTCGCGCCAGGGGTGACACGCTCGCGGATCGGCTCGCACACCTGCAGCGCGAGCTCGCGCGCGCGATCGCGGAGCTCGCGCCCGAGTGTGCCGCGCTCGAGTCGATCTTCAGCGCCAAGAACGCGCGCAGCGCGCTGGTGCTCGGTCACGCGCGCGGCGTGGCGCTCGCGGCCTGCGGCAGCGCGGGCCTCGGCTCCGCCGAGTACACGCCGGCGCAGGTCAAGGTCGCCGTCACCGGCTACGGCCGCGCCGAGAAATCGCAGGTGATGTTGATGGTGCAGCGGCTGCTCGGCCTCTCCGCGCCGCCGCCGAGCGACGAGGCCGACGCGCTGGCGGTCGCGATCTGCCACGGCATGAGCGTGCGCGTGCACGTGCGCGTGCGGACCGCGCTCGCGCTGGAGCGCGCGCCGTGATCGCGCGCCTCGAGGGCGTGCTCGCCGAGAAGAGCCCGGAGGTCGTCGCGCTCGACGTGCACGGCGTCGGCTACGAGGTGCGCGTGCCGCTCTCGACCTTCTTCGAGCTGCCCGATGAGGGCAAGACCGTGCGCCTGCACATCCACACCCACGTGCGCGAGGACGCGTTCCAGCTGTACGGCTTCGGCACCGAGACCGAGCGCGTGCTGTTCAAGCTGCTGATTTCGACCAGCGGCGTCGGACCCAAGCTCGCGCTCGCGATCCTCTCGGGCTTGCCGGTGAGCAAGCTCGTGGCGGCGCTGCGCGCGGGCGATCTCGCCGCGCTCTCGGGCATTCCCGGCGTCGGCAAGAAGACCGCGGAGCGGCTGGCGATCGATCTGCGCGAGAAGGCGCACGGGCTCGAGATCGCGGCCAAGCCCGAGCGCGCACTGGCGCCGGACACGGCCGCCTCGGCCGAGAGCGCGCTCACCAACCTCGGCTACCCTCGGCCGCAGGCGGAACGCGCGGTGCGCCGCGCGCTCGAGCTCTTGCCCGAGGGCGCGGGCCTCGAGACGCTGATCAAGGAGGCGCTGCGTGTCGCCGCGGGATGAGACGCTCCGTGCCGACGAGTCGGGGTTCGAGCGCGGCGTCGAGGACCGGCTCCGGCCCGCGACGCTCGACGAGTTCGTCGGCCAGGACAAGCTGCGCGAGAACCTGCGCGTGTTCATCCGCGCCGCGCGCGAGCGGGGCGAGCCGCTCGACCACGCGCTGTTCTACGGTCCGCCGGGTCTGGGCAAGACCGCGCTCGCGCACGTGATCGCCCGCGAGATGGGCGCGCCGCTGCGCGTGACCGCGGGCCCGGTGATCGAGCGCGCCGGCGATCTGGCCGCGATCGTGACGAACCTCGAGCCGGGTTCGGTGCTGTTCATCGACGAGATCCATCGGCTCGCGCCCGCCGTCGAGGAGATCCTCTATCCGGCGATGGAGGACTTCAAGCTCGACCTGGTGATCGGGCAGGGGCCGAGCGCGCAGAGCGTGAAGATCGACCTGCCGCGCTTCACGCTGATCGGCGCGACCACGCGCGCGGGGCTCTTGAGCTCGCCGCTGCGCGACCGCTTCGGCGTGATCGCGCGGCTCGAGTACTACCCGCCGACGGATCTGGTGCGCATTCTCGAGCGCAGCGCGCGCATCCTCGGCATCCCGATCGAGGCGGAGGGCTCGCACGAGATCGCGCAGCGCTCGCGCGGCACCCCGCGCATCTCGAACCGGCTGCTGCGGCGCGTGCGCGACTTCGCCGAGGTCGGCGGCGAGGCGGCCGTCACGCGCGAGCTCGCGCGCTTTGCGCTCGGCCGGCTCGAGGTCGACGACGCCGGCTTCGACCGCATGGACCGGCAGCTCTTGCTCGCGCTGATCGAGAAGTACGCGGGCGGCCCGGTCGGGCTCGACACGCTGGCCGCGTCGATCGGCGAGGACCGCGGCACGATCGAGGACATCTACGAGCCGTTCCTGATCCAGGAGGGCTACCTGGATCGCACGCCGCGCGGGCGGATCGCGACGCTGCGCGCCTACCAACACTTCGGTGTGACACCCGCGCGCGACACCCGGCAGGAGAAGCTGCTCTGACGCTGCCGCCGCTGGCCGAGATCGCGATCCTGATCGGCGGTGGGATCGCGGGCGGCCTGATCAACACCCTGGCGGGCGGGGGCTCGTTCCTGGTCGTGCCGCTGCTGGTGATGCTCGGCCTGCCGGCGACGGTCGCGAACGGCACCAGCCGCGTGGGCGTGTTCGCGCAGTCGCTCTCCGCGGTGGCCGGCTTCCGGCAGGAGGGCTTCCGCGATCTCGGCGCAGCGCTGGGCATCCTGCCGACTCTGCTGATCGCGTCGTGGATCGGCGCGAAGCTCGCGACCAGCGCCGACGACGAGCTGTTCGGCCGGGTGTTCGGCGCAGTCATGCTGATCGCGCTGCCGGTGATCCTGTGGAACCCGAAGCCGCGCGCGGACGCCGCGGGCCGGCCGCCGCTGGCGATGCCGCTGCAGCACGCGATCTACCTCGCGATCGGGCTGTACAGCGGCGCGATCCAGGCGGGCGTGGGCATTCCGCTGACGCTCGCGCTGGTCGGCGCGGGCCGGCTCGACCTGGTGCGCGCGAGCTCGGTGAAGGTCGCGCTCACCAGCGCCACCACCGCCATCGCGCTCGCGCAGTTCGTCTGGGCCGGCAAGGTGATCTGGACGCAGGGTCTGATCCTGGCCCTGGGCATGGGCCTGGGCGGCTATTTCGGCTCGCGCATCGGCGCACGCGGCGGCGAAAAGTTGTTGCGTCCCGCCCTGACGCTGTGCGTGGTTCTGCTGGCGATCCGCATGCTGCTCGGGGGTGGGGGCTAGCCTCAACGTCGGGCCGCGTTTGGACGATCCATCTACCCGTGCGCACGGGTCTGCGAGTCCTCGCTTTCCTGCTTGCGATCCCTCTACTCATGGGCGGGATCGCAGGTGTCGTCTTCGCTCGCGGCGGAGACACCTTCGCCGCGCACTGGAAGGCGCGCGCGAAAGTCGAAGCCGCCTCGCGCGGAGCGGACTCCTCGAGCGCGGTCCTGGACGCCGGGCTCTCCGGCGCGGAGGCGCTGCGCGCGCCAGTGCTGCACTTCGGCATGCTCGGCGCCGCGATCGTGCTGGTCGCGTTCGGATTCGCGCCCGCGTCGCGCAAGCGCAAGCCGGCCAAGCCCGCGAAGGGCGCGAAGCAGGCCGCGAGCGGACACGCCGCCGCGCTGGTCAGCGCCTCCGAGCCCGACCTCACCGCACCGTCGGCCAAGGAGTCGAAGAGGCACCTGAAGCAGGCGGCGCAGATCGAAGAGGAGCAAGGGGCCGAACAAGCGGGCGAGTACCTGCTCGGCCGCAACATGAAGGACGAGGCCGTCGACCTCTTCATGCGCGCGGAGCTGTTCGCGCGCGCCGCCGAGGTGCGGCACGACCAAAACCGCTTCGACGAGGCGGCGGATCTCTACAAGAAGATCGGCAAGGAAGACCACGCCGGGCGCATCTACGCGCAGCTCGGCCGGCACGAGGACGCGGCCAAGTGCTACCTGGCCGCGGGCAAGTTCTCCGTCGCCGGCGACATGTTCGAGCGCGCCGAGAACCACCGCGAGGCGGGCAAGTGCTACCAGAAGATCGGCTTCCACCGGCACGCCGCGCAAGCGTTCCTGAAGGGCGGCGCCGACGCGCATGCCGCGGAGTGCCTGCTCTCGGCGTTCAACGAGGAAGGCGGCGTGGCCGGTGCGAAGAGCGAGCAGAAGGCCAAGGAGATGCGCGGCATCGCCAAGAAGGCGGCCGAGATCCTGGCCAAGCTCGAGCGCTTCGAAGAGGCCGAGGCGATGCTGGTGCGCTCGGAGGCCTTCGGCCCGGCCGCCAAGATCGCCTTCCAGACCGGCAACTACAAGCGCGCGGCCGAGCTGTTCCTGCGCGTGAGCCGCGGTGATCTGGCGGCCAAGGCGCTCGAGCGGCTCGGCGACGAGATCGCTGCCGCGCGCGCGCTCGGCGAGTACCTGCGCGACAAGGGCCAGGACGCCGAGGCCGTCGAGCACCTGAAGAAGGCCGGCGAGCACGCCGCGGCCGGCGATCTCTACCGCAAGCTCGGGCGCTACGCCGAGGCGGGCGAGTGCTACCGCGACGCCGAGGACTTCCCCGCGGCGGCCGAGGCGTTCCGCGCCTCCGAGCAGATCGAGCCCGCCGCCGACATGTACGCGCGCTGCGGCAAGTTCGGCGACGCCGCCGATTGCTACGGACGTGCCGGGCGCACCGACTTGCAGGCGCAGATGCTCGAGAAGGCCGGCGACACCTTCAACGCGGGCAAGCTGTTCGCCGGGCTCGGCCAGGTCGACGCCGCGATCCGGCTGATGCAGCAGATCGCCGCCGCCGACGCGAACTACACCGAAGCGTGTTCGATCCTGGGCCGCATGTTCCAGGAGAAGGGCATGCACAGCCTGTCGGTGAAGAAGTTCTCCGAGGCGACCGGCTCGCAGACCATCGCGCGCGGCAGCATCGAGGCGTTCTACGAGCTGGCCGCGGCACACGAGCGCCAGGCCGATCTGGTCGGCGCGGTCGAGATCCTCGAGCGCGTGCTGGCCTTCGACTACCACTACAAGGACGCGGCCGCCGCGCTGCAGCGCTGCAAGGCCGCGCTCGCCAAGCAGACCGAGGATCTCGCGCCCGCGACCTCACCGACGGTGGCGCCGCCCTCGTCGGTCACGCGGCGCTACGAGATCGTGCGCGAGCTCGGGCGCGGCGGCATGGGCGTGGTGTACCTGGCGCGCGATTCGGTGCTCGAGCGCGAGGTCGCCTACAAGGTCCTGCCCGAGGGCCTGCGCGGGAACCCGAACGCGCTCAAGAACTTCCTGCGCGAGGCCAAGGCCGCCGCGCAGCTCAACCATCCCAACATCGTCACCGTCTACGACGCCGGCGAGTCCGAGCACGGCTTCTACATGGCGATGGAGCGCGTCGAGGGCACGACGCTGAAGGAGATCCTGCGCCAGCGCGGGGCGATCTCCGCGAACGCAGTGGTCTACATCCTGCGCCAGATGTCGTCCGCGCTGTCCTACGCACACGGGCGCAAGGTCGTGCACCGCGACATCAAGACCGCCAACACCATGTGGACCGCCGAGCGCCACGTGAAGATCATGGACTTCGGCCTGGCCAAGCTCATGGAGGAGGTGCGCAACGCCACCACCATGATCTCCGGCACGCCCTTCTACATGTCGCCGGAGCAGACGCTCGGCCGCGACGTCGATCACCGCACCGACATCTACTCGCTCGGCGTCACGATCTTCGAGCTGGCGACCGGCGAGCTGCCCTTCCAGAAGGGGAACGTGCCCTACCACCACGTGCACACGGCCCCGCCCGACCCGCGCGGCGTGCGCGCGGACTTGCCCGACGGGCTCACCGCGATCATCCTGCGCTGCCTGAAGAAGTCCCCGAACGACCGCTTCCAGTCCGCCAAGGAGATCCTGGAGGAGCTCGACCGGCAGACCAAGGCGTGAGATCCGGGTCACGCCGTAATGCAAACGTCACTCTCATACGCCGGCAAATCCCGGTGGAACCGAGAACGGGGTCGCGACCCCTTCCCGATGTGCTCCAAATCACAAGTGCGATCGCCCACTTCTGAGCACGGCTTCGCGAGGCCCTGTTTTGCCGGCAGATGGCACGCAGGTTGCTTCTCAGCGTCGCGTCCCTGTGGGGGGACCCTTTCCAGGGTGCGATCGAGCGAGTTTTTCGGGGGGGAGTCTTGCTGAGGGGTGTCGAGCATACGATCGCGACCCGCGTGCAGTGCACCGGCATCGGTCTGCACACGGGCGAGCCGGTCGATCTGGCGTTGCGGCCGGCGGCCCCCGGCACCGGCATCCTGTTCGTCCGCACCGATGGCCCCCAGCCGGTGCGGTTCCCGGCGCGCGCGGAGTGGGTGACCGACACGACGCTCGCGACCACGCTCGGGAACGAGGACGCGCGGCTCTCGACGATCGAGCACCTGGTCTCGGCGCTGCGCGGCATGGGCATCGACAACTGCACGGTCGAAGTCGCCGGTCCCGAGCTGCCGATCATGGACGGCAGCGCCGCCTCGTTCGTGTACCTGATCCAGCAGGCCGGCATCCGCGCGCAGGCGCGCATGCGGCGCCGGATCGTGATCCGCCGCCCGATCGAAGTTCGCGACGGGAACCGCTGGGTGCGCGTCGTGCCGTCGCGCGAGTTCAAGCTCTCCGTCGAGATCGACTACGCGCATCCCGCGATCGGTCGGCAGACGCTCGAGGGCCTGGTGGTCACTCCGGAGCTGTTCGCGCGCGAGATCGCTCCCGCGCGCACGTTCGGCTTCCTCAAGGACACGCAGCGCCTGCAGGCGATTGGCCTGGCGCGCGGCGGGTCGCTCGCCAACGCAGTCGTGCTCGACGAGACGCGCGTGCTCAACGCCGAGGGCCTGCGCTTCCGCGACGAGTTCGCGCGCCACAAGGTGCTCGACCTGATCGGCGATCTGGCGCTGCTCGGCGTGCCGCTGCAGGGCCACGTGAAGGCCGTGCGTGGCGGCCACCAGCTCCACCAGGCGCTGGTCGCCGAGATTCGCGCCAACCCGAGCTGCTGGACGCTCGAGACCCCGAGCAGCGAGCGCGAGCCCGTCCTCGACGGGGGCGTGCTCCAGCCCGTTCCAGGCCGGATCTAGAGGCCGATCGCTCCGCTTCGGCCCGGCGCTCGCGTCCGCTACAGGCCGAGCGCGCCCATCGTCGCGTGGCCGATGCGCAGCAGCAGCGTGCGCGCCGGCGGGCAGAGCTGGATGCCGGCCGCGAGGTCGCCGTTGTTGCGCAGCTGAAGCTCCGCCGTCGCCGGCCAGCACTCGAGCAGCTCGAGCAGGAGTTCGCGCAGGTCGACGGTTCCCGAGGTCATGAGCTTCGCGGCCGCCTGGCCCAGCACCTGCTCGCGCCAGGCCTCGGGCTCGAGCACGCGCAGCAGCTCGGCGTCGAAGCTGCGCAGGGCGCGCTTGAGCCGCCGGCGCGCGCGCCGGCCGAGGTCTTCGCTGGAGTGGCCGGCGTCGTCGCCGGGCTGGCTCCAGATGCCGCGCAAGCTGGCGTCGGGCAGTGACCAGGCGGTGCCCGCGATCGCCTCCACCTCGCGCTTGAGCGCGCCCTGCAGCTTGGCAGCGTTCGAGGCGACCGCGCCGTTGGTCGGCGCGCCGCCGGCCTCCGCCAGCGCCTGCAGCAGCTCCGTCGCCGCTGCGATGCTGGCGTCGGTGGGAGCGCTGATGTCGGCGAGCAGCGCCTGCGGCCGCGCGTTCGCCGCGCCCGTGGAGCCGAGCGCCGAGAGCACCGCCGAGCAGGTCGCCTGCGCGCGCTCGCGCTTCCAGTGCTCGGCGATCCGCTCGAGCGACCGCCACGAGCCGCGCCGCGCTGGGTGGCGCGCCAGCAGCTCGCGGTGCGCCGCCACCGACTCGCGGTGCGCGGCGGGGTCGAAGGCGGTGATGTCGGCCAGCGCCTCGCGCGCGCTAGAGCGCAGCGGATTGCACTCCAATGCCCGCCGGTAGCAGCGCTGTGCGCGCTCGATGTCCTCGAGCGGGCCGGCATAGGCGCGGCCGATCGCCTCCCAGAGCTCGGACTCGACGCTGCGCTCCGGGTGCGCGACATCGAGCGCGCGCTCGAGCAGCTTCACGGCCTGGCCCCAGTCGTCGAGCTGGCCGAGCTGGGCCGCGAGCAGGCGCGCGGCCGGGACGTGTCCCGCATCGCAGCCCAGCGTCTCGAACGCTCGGCGCGCGGCGGGAGCGTTCCGGCCGAGCGCGAGGTTGGCCTCGGCCGCGAGCCAGAGCATGGCGGCGCGCGCGCGCGGCGCCTTCACGCTGGCGAGCGCGCGTTCGGCGAGCGCCAGCGTCGCTTCCGGACCGTCGTCCGCGCGCGCGATCTCGAGGCGCGCGGTCCAGGCGTCTTCGGGCGCCGAGCCCGCGTCGGTGATCGCCTCCAGCCGGGCGCGTGCGCGGCCCCGGTCGCCGGCGGCGAGCTCGAGCTGCGCGGCGCGCACGCGGAGCCGCGCCGCGAACTCCGCGGGCGCGCGCTCGCTCCAGGCGTCGAGCTGCAGAACCGCGCGCTCGGACTCGCCGAGTCGCTCGAGCAGATCGACGGCACGCGCGCGCGACACCTCGTCCTCGGGCCGGATCGCGAGCACCTCTTCGAGCGCGGCAGCCGCTCGATCGAGCTGCTGCAGGCCCTCGCAGGCCTGCGCGAGCTTGACCAGCCGATCCGCGTGCTCGACGGGCTCGAGGTCCGCGCGCCGCAGCCGCGCGTCGATCGCATCGCGCGCCTTCTCGAACGCGCCCATGCGCAGCGCCTGCGTCGCCATCGCGTCGAGCGCGTCCGGATCCCCGGGCTCGTGCGCGAGCGCGAGCTCGAGGTAGCGATAGGACTCCGCCTGACGCTGCTGGGCGAGCGCCGCGCGCGAGGCCGCGCGCGCGACCGCACCGAGCCGGCCGGCTTCCGGCGTGCCGGGCAAGAGGGACGTGGCCAGACCGAGCATGCGTTCCGCCTCGGGCCACTCCTCGCGCGCGAGCGCGATCTCGCCCGCGCCGAGCAGCGCCGGGAGGTGGGCGGGGTCGCGCTTCAGCGCGGAGCGGAACAGCGCCGCTGCGCGGGTCGCGTCCTCGAGCCGATTGCGCGCGAGCTCGGCCGCGCGCGTGTACCAGGTCGAGGATTCGACCGGATCCGATTCGAGCTCGGCGACGGCCAACACGTCCTCGAGCTCGCGCGCGGGCTCGCACAGCCGCGCGTGCAGTTCGATGCGCAAACAGAGCGCCTCGAGCAGGCGCGGCTCGCGCGCGAGCGCGCGGTCGCACAGCTCTCGCGCCCAGCGCGGATCGTCGAAGCGCTCCAGCACGTCGCGCGCGAGCGCGAGCCAGCTCGCGGCGGTCGCGAGATCGCCGATCCCGCTCAGCACCTTCTCGCGCTCGCGGAACGACTCGGCGAACAGTCCGCGCTCGGCCAGCGCCGCCGCGTAGCGCTCGCGGTCGTCGGTGCGCAGCGACTCGCTCGACTCGACCGCGGCGAGCGCCTCGCAGGCGAGCTCGGCGTCGTGCAGCTCATCCCAGGCGACCCGCGCGAGGCGGCGCAAGAGCGCCGGCGCCTCGCCCTGCGTCGCAGACTCGATCTCCTCGCGCAGCAGGTCGCGCACGCGCTCCCAGGCCTGCGCGCGCTCGAACACGCGCCGCGCCTCGCGGACCATCGAGTGTTGGCCGCGCGCCAGCGCGAGCGCGCGCTCGGCGGCTTCGATCGCCTCGGACTCGCTGCCGGCGCGCGCCGCCGCGAGCTGTGCGAGCCGCAGCCAGCGATCCGCCGCCTGTGCGCCCTCGGGCTCCGCGGTGAGCAGCTCGCGCAGCGACGCCGCTTCCTCGGTGTGCCGATCGAGGTTCGCGCACAGCTCGGAGCGCAGGTCGTGCGCGCCGTCGAGACGGGGCGAGATCGCCAGCGCTTGCTCGACGTCGGCGAGCGCCTGGCTCGCATCCGCCAGCGAGAGCCAGCGCAGCCGCGCGGCCTCGAGCCAATGGCGCTCGCGGCCCGCGCCGCCGGTCGTGGCGAGCTTCTCGAGCACGTCGGCGCAGCGCGCCTCGTCGCCAGGCCGGCGCAGCAGCTCGGACAGGCTCGCGAGCGCCGCGGCGTCGTGCGACGTGCGCGTGAGCACGCGCTGCCAGGCGGCGATCGCCTGATCGGTCGAGCCGAGCGTGCGGCCGAGCCGCTCAGCGATCTCGCGCTCGAGCGCGGGACGATCGGACTCGGGCGAGAGCGCGTGCACGCGCTCGGCGAGCGCACACCATTCGGCGTCGCGGCCGAGATCGCGGTAGAGGTGCAGGAGGCCGCGCATGCGCTCGAGCTGCGCGGGTCGCGCGGCACCGGCGTCGGAGTCGATCAGCATGCGCAGCTCGAGCGCGGCTTCCTCGCGCAGCTCCGGATGCGAGGCGAGCAGATCGATGCGCTCGCGCTGGTGGCGCGCACGTTCGTCGGCCGCGGCCTCCGGGTGGCTGGCGAGCATGCGCAGCAGGTCCACGCGTTCGGTGGCGCGGCCGAGCCGCGCCAGGAGCTCGCTCTGCGCGCGCAGCCAGGCCAGCTGCGGCTTGCGCTTGCCGGCCAGCGCGCGCGCGTAGCACGCGCTCGCCTCGGCGAGCTGTCCGCACTCGACCAAGACCTCCCCCTGGGCGGCCTCGAGCTCCGCCTGCTCGGCGAGATCCTGGGTCAGGGCGTGCAGCGTGCGCAGGGCGTCGAGCCGACCGGCCAGCGTGCCGACGCTGCGCTCGAGCTCGCGCCAGCGCGTCGCTCCGTCGCGCGCGAGCGGTGCGAGCGCGTGGAGCTTGCGCAGCCAGCGCAGCTCGCTGGCGGCGTCGCCACGCCGTGCTGCCACGTTCGCGGCCTCGGCTGCGATGCGCTGCCGCGGCTCGCCGGACTCGAGCGGAAAGCGCGCGGCGAGCAGCTCGGCGAGCCGCGCGTCGTCGTTCGCGCCGCGTGCGTGCGTCTCGAGCGCCTCGAGCACCTCGCGGTCACGCGGCGCGAGCGCCTGCGCGCGACTCAGGATCGTGTAGGCGGTGCCGGATTCGCCCGCGCGCGCGAGCGCGAGGCCGAGCCGGCGCAGCAGGTCGGGGCGCAGCGTGCCCTCGAGGCCGGCCGGCACCAGCGGCCGCAGCAGCGCGAGCTCGCGGTTCGCGTCGCCGAGCGCGTGCGCCGCGGCGAGGCCGCGTTCACGCAGGCCGGAGTCGTTCGCGATCTCGCGCTCGAGCAGCGCGAGCGCCAGATCCGGGCGCGCGAGCGGCCCCT
>JBBDXF010000012.1:0-42947 GCA_040902485.1 Myxococcota bacterium
CGTAGCTCGCCGGTGTCGCTCCGCCCGTGACCTCCGCCAGCACCTGATCGATGCCCCCGCCGTGGATGAGCCGCCGCACCTCGCCCTCGCGCCGCTCCGCCCACTCGTCCAGGTAGCTCGCCGACTCGACGCCGCCCACGGTCCGACGGTAGCGGGCGCCCAGCGCGTCGTATGCGAGATCCGTCGCGGGCTGGCCCGCGGCCGCGACGGAGCGCAGGCGCCCGATTGCGTCGTAGGCGTAGGTCGTGGTCTGGCCGCCGGCCACGTGCGTCCTGCGCCGACCCGCCGCGTCGTGCGTGAACGTCTCGAGCACCTGCTGATTGTCATCCAGAATCGCCGAGAGCTGGTCCGCGGCGTCGACCTGGTAGCTCGACGCTTCGCCGTCCCGCGTGTGCGCGATGCGATTCCCGACCAGGTCGTAGCTGAAGGTCTCGCTCGTTTCGCGCTGCGTGCCTTCCCGGTAGACGACCGACGTCACGCGCGAGCGCGCGTCGTACTCGACGTGGGTCGTGCCCTCGCCGGACTCGAGCAGTCGGGCATTGCCGAGCTCATCGTAGTCGCTGTGCGCGAAGGTCTCGAGCAGCGTCGCGCCGCGCCGCAGCTCCACCTGCGCGAGCCAGCCCTCGGGGCGATACTCGAAGGCGCGCTCGATTCCGCCCGGGAGCCGCTCAGATGTGATCCGTCCCGTCGCGTCGTATGCCGACCGCCACACGCCCGCGACCGGATCGCTGACCGTGGTCAGCAGTCCCCGCCGGTCGTAGCCGTAGTGGACGACGATTCCGCTCGGGAATCCGGACGCCGGGTCGTCCGGGTAGATGACCGAGTTCAAGCGACCATCGCGATCGAAGACGCGACGGGCCGTACCGAACTGGCTGTCCCCCATCTCGATCGCGCGGTCCAGGCCGTCATATCGGAAGGTGCGCGTGCTCGTGGCGTTCCGCGCGAGTGTCTGTCGGCCCAAGGCGTCGTAGCCGAACTCGTCATCGACGAGCGGACCTGTCCGGCGAAGCAGCAGCCCGCGGGCGTCGTGGCGGTATTCGAGCTTCTCGCCGGCGCCGTTCACGGTCTCGATCAGGTTGCCGACTTCGTCGTAGCGCAGCGTCGAGTGGCGGCCGAGTGGATCGGTGGTCGAATCGACCCGGCCGAGTCGATCGTAGTGAACGCGGGTCGTCTTCGTTGCGGGCGAGGTCGGGAGCAGCTTCTCGGTGCGCGAGAGAAGACGACCGGCCAGGTCGTACTCCGAGCTGATGAGGCTCGCCTCGTTCGCGGGCAGATCCGGGCCCTCCGGTCCGGTGATCTGAATTGGTCGATCGAGCTCGTCGTAGACCGTGGTGGTGGTGTGGCCCTTGGCATCGGTCGCCGTGAGCACGTTCCCGACGTCGTCGTACGTGAGCTTTGCGGACAGGCGCTGGAGGCTCTGCTCGGGTGAGGCGTTGGCATCGAAGGGGCGAAGCGACGCGGAAATGCCGTCGTACTCGAGCCAAGTGCGCACGACTCGGCCCTCGGCGTCGTACTGGGTCCGCAGCTCCCTTCCGGTGGGATCGATCTCGTCCACGGGTCGACCGACGGCGTCGTAGACGAAGCGACGTATCGCGCCGATGGCGTCGACCGTCTCGACGACTCGCCCGACGCCATCGTACATACGCCGCTCGTCGCTCCCCAGGGGCGTGATGATTCGCGTCGCGCGGCCCTTGGAATCGTATTCGAAGCTCGTCGTCTCCGCGTCGCTGGGGCGGGGGAACTGATCGACCTCGACCAACCGGTCGAAGTCGTCGTATCGGTACACGGCATCGACACGCGCTGCTGCTGGGGGAGGAGGGATCGTCCTCTCCAGAACGACCTTTCCGTTCGCGTCGTAGGTCAGCTCCCCTCTCGTGCCAGCCGCGTCGACGCGTTGGAACGGCCGATCGAGGTCGTCGTGCTCGACGGTCGTGACGATGGTCTCCGGAACCGACCCTCCATCCGTCTTCCTGGTTCGAACCGAGCGGAATGTGCGGGGCCGTCCAAGCGCGTCGGGCTCGATCTGAACCGAATGACCGAGGGCATCCACGGTCCGACGGACGGCGACTCCCTGAGAATCGTATTCGAAGTGAGTCGTCGCCGGATCTCCGCCACCGAGCGACGCATACTCGGTCATCGCGGTCGGATTTCCGCGAGCGTCGTACGTGCTCGATCGAACGAGGTCCAACCGACCGTCGAGGGTGGCGAACTCCCGCAGGAGGTTCCCCTTGGCGTCGTACTCGAATCGCCGTTCGCGACCCTCTCTGTCGACGTGACTCATCGGCTGGCCGAAGGTGTTGTACGTCCACGTCTCGCTCTTCGCGAGCCGATTCTTCCGCCGTGTGACATTCCCGCGCGAGTCGTACTCGAGCTCCGCCCGGAAGCCGAGCGCATCGATCTCCGCGACCATCTCGCGTCGCGGGCCGTCGTATTCGTAGGTCGTCGCAACGCCGTTCTCGTCTTCGTAGCGGATGACATTGCCCCAACGATCGTATACGTAGACTTGGCTGGTTCCATCCGGGTGGGACATCGTGGTTCGCTTGCGGAACCGGTTGTACGCGAACCAGGCCACGTCCCCCACCGAGCTCTCGTGCTTCATCACGGTGTCGTCGGCGTAGTAGTGGAACCTCATCCAGACGTCGCCTTGGCCGTCGCTGTTGCGGTCCGCGGGACGAACCCATCGCGTCAGGTTGTGGTTGAGCGCCGCGTTCGGGGACGTTTCGTACTCGAACGCCCAAGCACGGCCGGCCGCACCGAGGGCCACTTGCTCGGGATCCTTGTAGGCGACGAGATTCCCACTGGCGTCGACGGAGTACTCCCATCGACGCCCGGTCCAGTCTTCGACTCGATCGAGTCTGCCGGCTCCATCGTAGAGGAAGCCCACGGCCAATTCGGGGTCGCCGTAGTCCACCGAGGTGAGTCGGTTGTTCGCGTCGTACCGACACCAGACGCGATTTCCGTTCCGATCCTCGATCGAGAGCAGGGACGACCGATTGGCGGCATCCGTTGGTCCGAAGCGGAGCCGCGCACCACCCTTCAATCGAAGTACATACCCGGTTCCTTCCGCTTCAAGAACGTCGTAGACGCCGAGCGGTGTGATCGGTGCCCCGTCAGGAGCTACACCGTAGGACCTCTCCGTCGCCTCCTCGGTGACCCAGACCAAGCGGTCATCTGTGATGTCGGCAGCATCCCCCGGATCGAAGCGAAGGTGCTGATCGTAGGTGTGCGTCCACCCGTGACCGAGCGATCCGTCGTAGTCGAGCCGGGAGTCATAAGCCCGGATCATTCGGATACCGAGGCCACCAGGGCCCGCGATCTGCAGATCGACCTCGGTCATGAAGAACGCGCCCGTGACGACGCTGACCGGATCGCCCGCGGTCGTCTCGCGGCCATTCAAGATGATGGAGTCGAGATCGAGCGTCGACTTGTGCAATGGCCCGTAGATTGCCTCGACGCTATCGAGCGGAAGAGAGAACGGATCGTCGTAGGTAGTGCCAAACATCTGGCGCGCCGGATTCACGAGGAGCGCGAGCGACAAGGCACTACTGTCCGAACCGTACAGATCGAGAAAGGACTGCGGGATGGGAGTTCCAGCCAATAGTAGTTCACTGGAGTACACTGATGGGTCCACTAGAAAGTCGAGATCATAGTTCCTGATGACGAAGCCCCCACCAAATGGGCGGGGGGAGTCTGTAGGCTGAATCGCGAAGGCGGAGGTTCCGTTCTTCCATCGTTTGTAATAGACGAACCCGGAGAATGTGTCGAACCTGAAGAACGAGCGATTCGTGATCCAGAGCTCTCCAACACTGTCAGCTATGCTCTGTTGCTCCTGTGGAGTGGAAATGGGAATAGCGGAGCAGAGCCGGTTGAGGTTTGGCGCCACCTCCACCGGCCCTTGGCTGACCGTGCAGTGAGTCACCCGATCAATTCCTTGGCAGTGATCTTGTCTAACCTCCTCGATATCACTCTTGTTGACTGTGATGTCACACGACGTCGGAAAGCCGAGGGGACCGGGTAGTCGATCTTCGCAGAGTGAAATGTTCGGAGTGCTCGCCAAATTGAGGAATCGGACACCCGCCCATCCAAGGCCGAAGTCAGGGATTGACGACCTGGCTCTCACAACCGTTGCATTTGCCTGAGTGCCCAGTGGCCTGCAGGAACCCAGAGCTGCGGTTCCTTCGGCGTTGCTTCGGATCTTCAGAAGGTTCACGTTCGTCGTCGAGAGCTGGAGCTGCAGGCCGCGAACCGTGGATACAGCCTCGAGCCCTGCGATCTCTTCCCACACGACGTGTTCGAGGGCGGAGTCCTCGTTGCCGAGAAGGTACTCGTGGTGTGTCTCACGTCCCGCTGGCCAAAGCTCGTAGTCAAGAGGAGCACCGGTGCGGTCTACAAGGCCGAGGGTCAGAGCCTGGAGATCAATCACGAGATCCGGCGCCCGTACGGTGAACGGGATTCCGAGGACGTATTCGACCGCCGGTGCCGACTGGATCAGGCCCGCCGATGCCGAGGGCGCACGCAGCCGCTGGTGGAGGCCGTCCAGCTTTCTCGCGCTCTGGATCCGATCTTCAAAGTACCGCGCACTCGCAAGGTGGAGAAGTCCGCCCACCAGCTTCTCCTGGGTTTCAAAGTCACGACCCAGGTAGGGTTCGTTTGGGTCCTTGGTTTCGTCGTGATCGACATCCACGTACGGGGCAGGTGCATTGCTCAGAACTGGATAGGTCTGATGCGCGACCCGCAGTGCATCAGCGACGCGTTGAGTACCCTCGGCCGACGCTGCATACGCGTCGAGCGCGAGGAGGTAGGTGCCGCCCGCTTTGATCGTGTAGGTACCGGCGGTGTTCAGCGTCTCCGTCGCCGGACCGCCAGGATTCGGGCGAATGTCCTCGATGGTGACCGTGAGGGGGGAGCAAAGGTTTGGAGTCGACGTGAGACCGGGAACTACCGTACCATCGACGGTAATGGTCGGGCGGGTCTGGATGCTTTGGTTGCAGTCCGCATCTCCGTACCCACCGGGCGGCACGCTGTTGGCGTCGGCGAGGGTCGGTGGAAAGGTCAGTGACACCCGGCGTCCCTGGAGGGCGGCGGTCCAACCAACGAACGACCCCGCTCCCGAAAGCGTAAGGTTCCACTGATGGCGATAGTCGATGGCGCCGTCATCTCCCGAGGCAACCGTTGGATTTAGGCAGCTCGGATTCGGAGTCAGACTGAAGCAGTGAAGCGACACCAGGCTCGCATGCCGAGTCACGCTCTTCACAGCATAGGGTAGTGAGTTCGGAAGAATCCCCGGCCGCTCCTCTCGGATCGGCCCCCAATACATCGCTTCCTCGACGCTCGTGCCGGGGCGATTGAGCGCGAGCCAGCGGGTGACCTGTTCCTCGAACACCTCGGACGGCAGTTTCTCGTTCAGAGATCGGTAGTAGCCGGTTGGACCGTCGTAGTCGAATGTGAGCGCTAGCGATCCGATCGGCAGATCGGGATCCGGCTTCCAGTCGCGCAGCTTGTAGCTCGGGTCGAGGGCGATCCAAGCGCTTCCGGCGAGCTGCGTGGCGCCCGTACCTCGATACCGGGCCATCGGCACCTGCGCCTCGACCCACACGTGCAACTTCTGAACGCTGCCCGCCCCCTGGGACATGTGCGCAGCCCCGATCGCCTCATTGCCAGGATCGAGCCAATGTGGAGGCTCGATCGTTGCCCAGAGGTTCCTGGCATGTGCTCCTGTCGACGCCTCGGTGCCTGTCCATGCGGCTGCTTCCGGGCCGGCTACCTCGATCCGGCCCCGAGCAAATCGCGCCGGAATGCCAGACGCGCGGTAGAGCGACACGAGTAGGGCCGCCAAGTCGTAGTCGTTGCCCGCGCGCGACTCGAGCGTCGCGACCGGGCCTTTCATCAGCCCGTAGTACGGCTGGTACTCGAGCTCATTTCTGACGAACTCGTAGATCCGAACCGCATCGTTGCCAAGAGAATCGGCAACGGCCTGCACCGATGAGGCATCGCCGGAAAACGCTACATCGGGGCGATCCTCCACGAGGTTGGGGTCGGCGCCCTGTGCGGCCCCTCGGCTGGCCGCCGCTGCGACGGCAAGGGCGCAGATCAGGGCTGACGCTCGCCGCACTAGCGTTCCACTTGCGGCGTGGAGTTTGTCGCCGCACTCTCGGTCTGTGGCGACGCGGATGGGGAGCGCAGTCGAGTCTCGATCCGGTGAGTTCCGGGCTGATCCGCGGTTGGCATTGGCGGTGGCGTTGCGGCCTCAGTCCACGATCGAAGGAGACTCGCTGCTCGGGACGCCTCCCGGTCGATCGCGGAAGGGTCGTCTTGCGCGCTTGCTCCGCGAAGGGTGGCCGCAAGCTCTCGCATGTACGAGGCGAGCCTGGCCTCGCTCGGGGACTCCCGTCTCTCCGAAGCGTCGGCTCGGTCCAGTGGCGATACCTCGTCAGCCAGGGCGTCCAAGGAGAGGCTCCGTCGATGCAGCACTTCGAGCCGATCCCCTCGATCGCTGTCGGGCGACTCGTCCTTCGCCGCCTGAAGGGCCCTCGTAGTCTGCGACAGCTCGAGTCGCACCCTGCGAAGGAGCCCATGCCGCCGATAGCCACGCTCCTCGCTGTCGAGGATCTCGCGCACGACTTGTCGAGTCGCGAGGTCAACTCCCGCCGAGCGCACTGAGGATGGGGGCGCCGCCTCGCCGACTTCCTGGGCTTGAGTCCGCGCGGCCAGGATCCATGTGCAGATCGTCAGCAGAGCGGCCCAGATCAGCCACCCAGCCCCGCGGACCGTCATCATCCTCTGTGACACATGCGATGCCATCATCACGGCTGCTTTCGGCAGAAGAGGACTGTTCGAAATGGGTGGTAGTGAGCTTCGTCTCCACCGGTATTGTTTGTAGAAATTGTAGCAGGTGTTACCCCCGCGGAAACGAACTCCATCAAACTTCCCGTCCCAGTATTATGAGAAATCGTATGACTATGGGAGACCAGTTCCTGTATCTCCATGTTGTCGTTGTATCTAAACTGATTCGTCGCACCGCACGCCGTGGGGTCCCCGTTGAATGCGCTGTAGGGACCGCAGCTAGTGCCTGCTGAATCAGGAATCGCCACCGATGCAGGGGTTGGCGCTGTGTCTGCACCCCGAATCGTCACTTTTCGGAACTCGAGCGCTTCCGCGAAACCGGTCGGGCAAGTATTGCTCTGATCCCAGAGGATAATTGCGCCGGCGGGAATCGGGCTTGCCGCGGGTGGCGCTGTCAACGACTGCGCCGTCCCTGCGGTGAGGGCGAACGGCACGCTCACGATCTGCTGGCGTGGTTGAAACACCAACGCCGCCGAAGGCGGTGCGACGATTGCGACCTCCATGTATCGCGGGAATGCGCTGAACGCCGCAGCAAGCGATTCAGCGTCGTGATCGGACAGAATCACACTATAGAGGCCGTCTCGAAGCGATACCTGAAGCTCCTGGAAGAACGTTTGGGTTCCACCCTGAGGTGCATCGTGCACGCTGAAGCGAATCGTGTAGAGCCCGTCGTCTACGACACTTCCGTCTGCGTTGGTCAGCACACCTTGGTAGCTGAGCATACTAGGGACATCAGCCCACGCGACCGTCCAGCCGAGTAGCATCGCAATCGCACAGGCAGTCGCGAGCCCGACTTGGTCTCTTCTCATCTCGAGTCTCCTTGGATCTCGAACCCCGGGGTGTGCGATGCGCGCTGTCTTCTACGGATTTGTCGAGGTTGCGGCCTCGAGAACGAGGAGTGCGTCGTTCGCTCCAATTCCACCTGGCGCCGCCTGGTCACCTGCTTGGAGTGTGAGCCGTTCTGCATCGTCGTTCTGAATCGCTGCCAGCAGTCCCGGCTCGACGGCGAGTCGCAAGCAGATCAGCGCATCGGCGGCGTTTACGAGTCCATCAGGGTGTCCGAGCGGTGCGACATCGAACGCCTTGCCGAGGTGATCGGCTCCACTTGCCGGGTTCGTTCCGCTCGAGAGTTCGCCGTCGACCCATGTGTCGCCGTTGAGGTCGAACCCGGCCGCGTAGGATGCCTTTGCAACGCTTCCGTCGAAGCCATCGGTGAAGCCGTCTCCATCGCTATCCCACGAGTGTATGCTCGTGCGAAGCCGCGCTTCGTGAAGCCCGAAGAGGCCGTCGCGATCGACGTCGAAAGCCAGCGTCTGTGGTTGGAATCCGGCTAGGTTTGCGATCGCGGTGGCTGGTATGCCTCCCAGACTGCCGGCCACGGCCACCGCCGTCGGCTGTCCCGCGGTTAGCGTTGCTCGCGTGCCGAGATCGGGCTGGCTCGGGTCGACCACCGCAATCGGAGTCGACTGCGTCGTCGTCGCCGTGCCAGCACTGGCCAGCACCCTTACGATCGGGGGTGGCTGCGACTCGGAGTCGGATGGCGCAGTTCCAGCGCCGTACTCGTCGAAGTCAGTCGCACCGTCTTGGTCGGAATCTGCGATGAAAGGGTCCGACGCGGCCGCCAACTCGTCCGAATTGGAACGACCATCGCGATCGAAATCGAGGGATCCGTTCGCTCCCGTCACAAGCGCCATAGGGGTTGAGTTCAGGTCACGAGGGTCGGTTCCCGCGACTAGCTCCTGCGGGTTGGAGAAACCGTCGCCATCGATGTCATCGTCCTTCCCGTCGCATTCCCCATCGCCATCGAGGTCGGACACCTCGGTTGAGTCCGTGGGACACTCGTCGGAGGGTTCGCATACGCCGTCCCCGTCTAAATCGACACTTCCCGCGTTCGCCAGATCGGCATCCATCGGGCAGGCGTCGACATTGTCGGGAACACCGTCTCCGTCCGAGTCCGCCCCAAGCGGGTCAGTGCCTAGAGCCAGCTCGTCCCGATCCGACACTTCGTCGTTGTCGTCGTCCTCGTCCTGATTGTCGCCAACTCCGTCGCCGTCGTGATCGGCCCACTCCTTGGGGTCGGTCGGGTACGCGTCGCTTGCGTCCGCGACGCCATCGCCGTCGTCGTCGAGGTCTGTCGCGTCTCCGACCCCGTCGCCGTCGAGATCTGACCACTCGCCCGCGTCGTACGGAAACGCATCGACGTCGTTGAGGTGTCCGTCGTCGTCGAAGTCGCTTCCGGTATCGAAGATCCGTCCGGGCTTGGTGTTGATGGCCAATAGCCCGAGCGCATTGACCAGCGGGTCCGTCTCGCTCCACACGAAGCTGCTCGAGAATCTTATAGTATCAAGCAGCTCGGTCTCGAGTGCAGACTGACCCCAGTCGGGAGCCGGGGGTGTCTCACTCCACGCAAAGGAACGAATTGCGGCGAGACGCGCTGCCAACTCGAGACTCGGCGTCTCACCGCTCACGGGGGCTCCGCCAACGCCCGCGATGTTCTTCATCGCCGCCGCGACGAGCGGATCGTCCCTGAATGGTAAAGGCGTACCGGTCCCCGGCAATAGGTCTACTGTGACCTGGCGGGTTCCCTCATCCGTGACGAACGTGGCGGGCATATGCGCGAGAAGCGCGCACGTACGATCTCCGAACTCGTCGTCGGCTCCAAGGCCGTCGTGGCGCCGCTGACCGGCAGGAAATCGCCCGCCCAACCGCCCCACTCCGACTCCACTCCAGAGCTCAGCTGGCGCGTGAACACCTCGCCGAGTGGAGCCTCGAGGCTCTCCGGGTTCCTGCCGAGCGCGAGGAGACCGCCGATTGCGAGCGCGGTGTCGTAGGAGGTGATTCCAGCACCGCTCACTGGTCCCCATCCCGGATTGACGGACAGTGCTTCCAGTTCGCTGCCGAGTTCGCTCGACGGAAGTGCACAATGGGACAGTGCCCGCACGGCGCGGGCCCGAAAGTCGATACCAACGTAGTGTTGGTTTGCGAGCCAGTCGGCCGCACGACCAGCCGCTAGCGTCTGACAGCGTCCTGCGCTCGCCAGGGCGACGAGGGACTCCGCGGTGACAAGCGGTCGAGTTATGCCGGATCCCCACGAGCCATCCGCTTCCTGATGCGCCTCGAGCCAAGCGATCGTACGGACACGCACGAATTCTGGCGAAAGAGTGTCCGATCCCGCTTGCGCAGAGGCAAGGAAGAGAGCCACCGCAGTCACTATCGAGAGGCGATTGTCCCATTTCGATCCGTCCAGACCGATCAAGGGTCAGTCCGATTTGGGGATGTCGATAGCCTGTCCTTGAGAAGGATGGCACACTCCGCGCGGCGGAAACGTCCAGACAGATTCGCACCGGTGCGATTCCTTTGAGCCAACGCGCTCACCGCTCGAAGTGTCCCGTGAGCGTCCCCCAGAAGCTCCGGTTCGATTTCGTCCGCTCTTTGAGCCTCTCCCCGTCGTCGCCGCGCCGCCAAGCCTCGACGTGCATGACGAGATTCGCCCCATAGGTGGCTCCAGCCTCGGTGTCGCCACCGAGGACCACGTCGAAGATCCTCTCGGTTCCGGTCGCGAGGTCCTCGAACACGAGCGTCGCCTCCATCTCGACGGCCACCTTGCCGCTGGCGTCCTCGGTCACTCGGCCCGCTGCCGGCGACATGACTCGAAGCCGTGTCGTCGTCGGAGAGCCGCCCGTCACAACTGAGCGGTCCACGTCTTCTTGTTGGAGTGAGATCGTGATGCTGCCATCGGCTGCGGCTGCAATGGGGAGGCGAAGGATACTGGGAAGGCCGCTCGGAATCGCATTGGGTTGAACTGCAGACAGAACCGCAGAGCCATCGACGGCCTGCTTCACGATCGCGGCCTTGTCGAGGTGGATGACGAGCTCATCCGCGCTCGCCGCCGTCGGTAGCATGAGTGCGACGACGAAGATCCTGATCAGAGCAAGTCGAATCGGCATCGATTGGTCTCGCAGTTCGAGCGCCCCCGCGGGTGAGACTCCGGAGCGATTCGACTTAGAGCTCATCGTCGTCAATCCGATCCGCAGCGAGGGAACGCAAGATCGGGATTGGCGATGACATACGGATTCCCGGAGAGCAGCGATCCGTTCAGGTCGTACAACCGCTGGTTCTCGGGCGCGGTCGTGAAGTCGACCATCGGATCGACTGCGGCCTCCCCGTCGAGCAGACGAAACACAAGCCGGATGTCGTTGGTACAGCGCTTCGGATCGATGACCGTGATCGTGACCTTGCTCGCGACCGGATCGTCCCACCAGCTTACGAGTGAGTGAATACCGAGGTGCTGGCCTTGATAGGCACTGAGGATCTCGACACGACTCGTGGGATAGCCGACATCGATCTCGGCGGCCGCCGGGTACGTCGACGTCCAGCCGAGCTGAAGGAGATTCAGGGGCACCTCCGGATTCGGAACCAGATCGGCCAAGTCGGCGTCGATCGGAACGTCGAGCGTGCCGAACGGATTCGCCCAGGTCGGGTTCGTGGCTCCGGGCGGGACGTCCAGGACGACGATATCGACGCCGGCTGCATAGCCCACCTCATCCGGAGCTGACGGGAAGGAGCCGACCGGTCGAGTTCGGACGCTCAACTCATAAGTACCCGGGCAAACTTCGCTCGGCACGTCTAAGAGAGCTAGGTCTTGCCCAACGAGTCCCCAATCCGATCCGTAGCTCGGGAAGTCGAGGAGTCCGGCGATTCCTGCGTTCGAGCCGGGGTGGGGCATCACCGTCGTGACGTAGCGCGTGTCGAGGTAGTAGCCGTCGGGCGGCACAGCCGGGGGCGTTGGGCAAGGCGGCGGGAATGGGGCGGCGACCGGCATGCACCACACGTTCTCGGGAGGGCAGATCGCGACGATCAGATCCCCCCGCTGACGGTCCTGGACTCCCTGGGAGATCGAAACCTCGTTTCCGAATCCCCGCGCGTGCAGCGGCAGCATGAACGTCGAGTTCGGGATCACTTGCATCGGGATCGGTCGCGCCTCGCATGCCGCGAGCGACAGGCAAGAGCCGATGATCCCAAGTGAATTGGCGACGGTGCGATTCACTCGCTGCTCTCGTCGGCTTCAGATTGCTCCATCGCGTTGGCGCTCCGCTCTCGGCTGCGTATCGAGGTACTCGCAGCATGCACCATGGGAGCCGCCACAACTTGGGGACAAGTTGGGATCTTGCGTGCCGAGGGCTGAAACTGCGGGCCCCCGCCCGGAGATCGACGTCGCCCGACTCGCGCGAGCTGGACTGCCTCCGCCAGCCGATCGTTTACATGCGGTAAAGTCTGCGCCTCACGGGGGAAGGGACATGGCTATCGAGAGCGCGCTCGCGATCCACGGCGGGGCGCCCGTGCGCACGCGGCCGTGGCCGGCGTGGCCGGAACACGGCGCGCCCGAGCGCGAGGCCGTGCTGCGCGTGGTCGAATCCGGCAATTGGGGTGGCCATCCCAGCCCCAATACGGAGGCGCGGGCGCTCGCCAGCGAGTTCGCCAAGTTCGTCGGCACGGAGCACGCGGTGCCGTGCGCGAACGGGACCTTCTCACTGATGCTCGCGCTGCAGGCCGCGCGCGTGCCGCCCGGCTCCGAGGTGATCACCTCGGCCTACACGTTCGTGGGTACGGCGGGCGGCATCATCGCCGCGGGCTGCGTGCCGGTGTTCGTGGACATCGACCCCGACTCGTACTGTCTCGACCCACGGGCGGTCGAGGCGGCGATCTCGAAGTCCACGGCCGCGATCCTGCCCGTCCACCTCGCCTGCTCGCTGGCCGACATGGACGCGCTCGGCGCGCTCGCCGAGCGAAGCGGGCTGCTGGTGGTCGAGGACTGCGCGCATGCTCACGGCGCGCGCTGGCGGGGCAAGGCCGCGGGCTCGCTCGGCCAGCTCGGCTCGTTCTCGCTGCAGAGCACGAAGCTGCTCAGCTCCGGCGAAGGCGGCCTGGTCACGACCCGCGACCCGACCTACGCGCAACGGCTCTGGTCGCTGCTGAACTGCGGCCGCAAGGAGCCGGGCTTCGACGCGTTCCCCGAGCAGATGCTCGGCCACAACCTGCGCATGACCGAGTTCCAGGCGGCGCTCGCGCGCGCGCAGCTCGAGCGCCTGCCCGAGCAGAATGCGCGCCGCGCGCGGGCGGTGGAGCGCTTCGAACGCGAGCTCGCGCGCGTGCCCGGGCTGCGCCCGCTCGCGCGCGATCCGCGCGTGACCGAGCGGACCAGCTACCAGCTCGTGCTGCGCTACGAGCCGGCCGCGTTCGCCGGCGTACCGCGCGACCACGTGATCCTGGCGCTGCGCGCCGAGGGCGTGCCGTGCTCGGGCCGCTTCTACACGCCGCTGGTCGACGACCCGCTGTTCGCGGCCGACGCCTACACCAATCCGCTGTCGCGCGCGGGCGTGTCGTACGCCGGCCAGCGCTTCCCGAATGCTGCGCGCGCGGCCGTGCACGAGTCGATCTGGCTGCCGCACGAGTTGTTCCTGGGCGGCGACTCGGAGCTTTCCGATCTGCTCGAAGCGTTCGTGCGCGTCCACGCGCACGCCGAAGCGCTGCGCGCCCACCCGCCCCAGGGGCCGGTGAGCCGGCGCTGAAGTCGAGGGAGACAGAGCGTGGCTGAAACGAGCAACGGAACGACTGGCGCATCGCGACCGTTCTCGGAGATTCCGCGCCTCGGTCTTCGGCGCGCGTTCCGCGCGCTCGCGGCCACCGGCGGCGGGCGTGTCGACATGCTCACGAACCTGGAGGCGCAGTACGCGGAGTACGGACCGGTGGTCGCGCAGATCGGCGGGCCCTTCCGGTTCGTGAACCTGTTCGGCCCCGACGCGAACCGCACGGTGCTGCTCGACCGCGAGCAGATCTTCTCGGCGCGCCGGCCGTGGACGCAGATCATGGGCCGGATCTTCCCGAACGGGCTGCTCCTGCGCGACGGCTCCGAGCACGTGCACCAGCGCAAGCTCATGCACGAGGCCTTCACGCGCCCGGTGCTGCGCGAGTACGCCGAGCGCATGGGGCCGATGATCGCGAGCGGGACCCTCGACTGGGGTGCGAGCGGCGCGAGCATCGGCGCGTTCGCGGCCTACAAGCGGCTCACGCTCGAGCTCGCCGCCTCGATCTTCGTGGGCATGGACCTCGGCCCCGCGACCAAAGCCATGAACCAGGCCTTCGAGCACATGGTCGCGGCCTCGATGTCGCGCATTCGCTTGCGCATCCCCGGGCTCGAGTTCTACCGCGGCTTGCGCGGGCGCGAGTACCTGCTCGAGCTGCTTGGCGCGATGCTGGAGAAGAAGCACGCGGATCAGGGGCCCGACATGTTCAGCCGGCTGTGCCGCGCGCGCAGCGAGGACGGCCTTGCGCTCGACGACGGCGACGTGCTCGACCACATGATCTTCCTGATGATGGCCGCGCACGACACCACCACCAGCACCCTCACCTCGCTCACCTACGAGCTGGCCAAGCATCCTGCGTTCCAGGAGCGCGCGCGCGAGGAGAGCCGCGCGCTGGGCGAGACGCAGCCCGGCTTCGAGACGCTCGGCGGGCTCGACGCGCTCACGCGGGCCATGAACGAAACCCTGCGTCGCTATCCGCCGCTGCCCGTGATCCCGCGCGTGGCGACCGCCGACTTCGAGTACGGCGGCTACACGATCCCCGCGAACAGCATGGTGGTCGTCTCGCCGATCCATACCCACCACATGGCTTCGCTCTTTCCCGAACCGTATCGCTGGGACCCGGACCGTTTCGCGCCCGGCCGCGCCGAGCACGAGCGCCACACGCACGCGTGGATCCCGTTCGGCGGCGGGCCGCACATGTGCCTGGGCCGGCGTTTCGCCGAGACACAGGTGAAGCTGGTCATGCACCAGCTGCTGCTGCGCTATCGCTTCGAGGTTCCGGACGGCTACACCATGGCGGTTCAGCAGGCGCCGATCTCGAAGCCGCGCGACGGTCTGCCGGTCCGGTTCCGGCCCCTCGACGGCTAGAACGCGTCCGAACGTGCTCTTCAACTCCCTCGACTTCGTCCTGCTGCTCGGCACCGTGCTGGCGCTGTACGGGTTCCTGGACCGCAAGCGCCAGAACCTGCTGCTGCTCACCGCGAGCTACGTGTTCTACGGCTACTGGAACTGGCGCTTCCTCGCGCTGGTGTTCTTCGCCGCCGTCGTCGACTACACCGCCGGGCGCGGCATCGCGGCCGCGACGACGGAGCGCGGACGCCGCGCCTGGGTGATCTGCAGCATCGCGTTCAATCTCGGGATCCTCGCCTGGTTCAAGTACCTCGGGTTCTTCCTCGAGTCGGCGGTCGCGCTGCTCGAGCGGCTCGGCGTGTCCGCGAACGTGCCCATGCTCGAGATCGTGCTGCCGGTCGGGATCAGCTTCTTCACCTTCCAATCGATGTCGTACATCTTCGACGTCTACCGCGGCCGCATTCCGGCCACGAAGTCTTTGCCCGACTACCTGCTCTACGTGTCGTTCTTTCCGCAGCTCGCGGCGGGGCCGATCGAGCGCGCCGAGCGCCTGCTCGTGCAGTTCCAGCGCGATCGGAAGGTCACCGCCGACCGCTTCTACCGCGGGCTGCTGCTGCTGCTCTGGGGGCTGTTCAAGAAGGTCGCGGTCGCCGACAACCTCGGCGTCTACGTCGACGCGGTCTACAACAACCACGACCAGCACGGCGGCCTGTCGCTGTTGTTCGCGACCTACCTGTTCTCGTTCCAGATCTACTGCGATTTCTCGGGCTACTGCGACATGGCGGTGGGCATGGCGCGGCTGCTCGGGCTCGACATGATGAAGAACTTCGACACGCCTTACTTCTCCGAGAGCCCGCAGGAGTTCTGGCGCCGCTGGCACATCGCGCTCTCGACCTGGTTCCGCGACTACGTGTACATCCCGCTCGGCGGCGGGCGCGGCACGCTCCTGCACGTCTGCGCAGTGACCATGGTGGTGTTCCTGACGAGCGGGCTGTGGCACGGCGCGGACTGGCGCTTCGTCGTGTGGGGCGGATTGCACGGGCTGTACCTGATCGCACAGCGGCTGCTGGGCGTGGCGCGCACGCCGGCGAGCGGCGCGCGCCGCTGGCTGCGCGTGTTCGTCACGTTCCAGCTGGTCGCGCTGGCCTGGATCTTCTTCCGCGCCGGCTCGGCGGGCGAAGCGTTCGAGATCCTCGGCACGATCGCCACGCAGCCGGGCGAGCTGTTCCTCCCTCGCCAGCTCGTGAACGGCCTGCTGTGCCTCGCGGTCCTGGTCGGGGTGGAGGCCGCGACCCAGCCGCGCTACTTCGACGAGTGGCTGGCCGAGCGCAGGCCGTCGGCGCAGCTGGTGCTCGCCACGGTCGTGCTGTTCGCGGTCGTGCTGCTCGGTCAGCAGCGCGGCGCGCAGTTCATCTACTTCCAGTTCTGACATGACGGAACACGCGAAGCTCGACTGGTCCCGGCTCGCCAAACGGCTCGCGATCTTCGCGGCGGTGGCGGCCTCGCTCGATCTCGCGATCGGGCTCGGGCTGGCCGCGCTGCTTCCGCACGTGTACGCCGGGCAGCAGGTCGGCGTGATCAACAACGCGATCGACGCCGAGGCGGACGTCGTGATCCTCGGCTCCTCGCACGCGATGCACGGCTTCGACGACGAGGCGCTCACGCGCACGCTCGGCATGCGCGTGCACAACGCCGGGCTCGACGGGCGCGGCGTGCTGTTCGCGCGCGGCATGCTGGCGCTGATCACGCAGCGCCACCCGCCGAAGTTCGTGGTGCTCGACATGACCTTCGCCGACAAGCAGCGCAGCAACGCCTACGCGTTCGCGCCCTTCTACGGCCGCTCGCCGGTCGTGGACGCGCTGCTCGTCGAGGGCGATTGGCGCGAACGCGTGAAGCTCGTGAGCCGGAGCTTCCGCATGAACTCCGTCGCGCTCGCGATCCTGGCCAATCTGTTCGTGGAGCGCCGCGAGTGGGGCTTCGAGCCGGCCACGGGCTCGCTCGCAGCGACCGCGCGCCGCGACGACCATCCCGAGCGGCCGCCGGCGCACCCCGATCCGTTCGTCGAGGAGAACCTGATGGCGCTCGTCGAGGACGCGCGCGCGCACGGCGCGGAGGTGGTGTTCAGCGAGAGCCCGACCTACGGCGACCCGCGGCCCGCGGACGTGCGCGCGATGTACCAGCGCGTTGCCGAACGTCTCGGCGTGCCGATCCTCGCGCTCTCGGACCAGGAGATGGCGGGCTTCGGCCCCGAGCAGTTCAAGGACCGCGGCCACCTGAACCGCGAGGGGGCGGAGCGCTTCACCGCCCTGATCGGCCTGCGACTGCGCTCGGAGTTCAGCAACAACGATCATCGCAAGTAATCGAAATATCTAAGTAAAGTCCACCTAAATAGAGCTTGCGTTCGGTTTCCTCTGCGGGTAGTATGCCGCGTCATGTCGAGGCCGAGCCGCGAATCCGTCGTCACGCTGCGCAAGGCGCGGCCCCAGGCGCGCGGCATCGCCACACGGCGCTCGGTCCTGCAGGCGGCCGAGTCGCTGTTCGCGCGGCGCGGCTTCGAGGCGACCGGCATGGCGGACGTGGCCGCGCGCGCCGGCGTGGGCGTGGGCACGCTCTACCACCACTTCCCGGACAAGCGCTCGCTCCTGCTGGCGCTGATCGACGACTGGGGCGACCGCGAGCTCGCGCAGAACCGCAGCGAGCTCGACTTCGAGCGCTACCTCGGCGACGACCCGCGCCGCGCGATCGCCGACGACCTCGACGCGCGCTACCGCGAGCTGCGCCGCGACGGCGGGCTGTACCTGGTGCTGCTCGAGCTCGGCGAGCGCGACCCGGAAGTGCGCTCGCGGCTCGCGCGCATCCAGCAGGTCTCGATCGAGCGCTTCCGCGACCTGATCGTGTTCGGCCAGCGCCGCGGACTGATGCGCCGCGACATCGATCCGCTGGCCGCTTCGTTCCTGATCCGCCACGCGATCCGCAGCGCGGCGACGGAAGTCCTGGTTCACCGCGTCGCCGACCCCGCCCCCGAGCGCGTGCTCGAGGGTCTCACCGACATGATCTGTCGCTACATCCTGGAGGACCCCAGCTGATGGCCACCCCGAACCCCGCCCCGCGCATGGACTGGCAGGTACTCGACACCTACAAGACCCCGATGGACGTCGCCTGGCAGTTCGACTACGCGATCGACATCGAGAAGCTGCGCAACCTGTACTCGAAGGCGAAGCAGAACCAGTGGGACGGCGAGACGCAGCTCGACTGGAGCGTCGAGGTGGATCCGTCCAAGCCGATCGTCGGCCAGGACCGTTTCATGTTCCACCAGGTGCCGTTCTTCATGCGGCTCTCGCAGACGCAGCGCGACACCTTCACCGCGCACGCGACCGCGCAGCTGCTCTCGCAGTTCCTGCACGGCGAGCAGGGCGCGCTGATGACCGCGGCCACGCTCACGCACGCCGTGCCCGACTACGAGGCGAAGCTGTACGGCGCGACCCAGACCATGGACGAGGCGCGACACGTCGAAGTGTACGAGCGCTACATCCGCAAGCTCGCGATCGTGTACCCGATCTCCCCCTGGCTGAAGGAGGTCATCGACGTGACGCTGCAGGGCGACCACTTCGTGAAGATCCTGATCGGCATGAACATGGTGGTCGAGGGCCTGGCGCTGGCCGCCTTCCACAACATGCGCCGGCAGGCCACCTGTCCCCTGCTCAAGGACCTGACCCACTACGTGCTGCAGGACGAGTCCCGCCACGTCGCGTTCGGCAACGTCTACGTGAAGGAGACGATCGCGGCCATGCACCCGGACGACCGCGAGGACATCGCGCAGTTCGCGTTCGACGCCGTGAAGACGATGGTCGACTCGCAGGGCGGCGTTGACGGAACCGGTCAGCGCCGGCCCGACCCGGGCTTCCTGAAGGTGCTCGAGAACGTCGGCATCGACCCGCAGGACTTCATCAAGGGCATGATCGAGGCGGGTGCCGCGGGCATCAACGCCAAGCTCCCGCCCGGCCACATCCACTCGTTCAAGGACCTGATGATGCCCGCGCTGGTTCGCGTCGGCGCGGTCACGCCGCGCAGCCGCGCGCTGTACAAGCAGCACAACATCCCGGTGTGGGACGATGCGACCGTGCTGGAATCGTTCGAGGACGCGAGCACCGGCGACATCGTGATCGGCGAGGACGCGCGCGGCTCGCACTGACGAGGGGCGGACACAGGACCATGTCGGAACACCGAACCCGGATCCACTGGGCGCGCGGGGACGTCCCCTTCACGTACGAGACCTACGACCGCACGCACCGCTGGCGGTTCGAGGGGGGGACGGAATTCGAGGCCTCGTCGGCGCCGGAGTTCCGGGGCCGCGCGGAGCTTCCCAACCCCGAAGAGGCGCTGGTCGCCTCGCTCTCGAGCTGCCACATGCTGACGTTCCTGGCGATCGCGGCGCGGCGGCGGCTGGTGGTCGAGTCGTACGACGACGACGCCGTCGGCCACATGGAGAAGAACGCGGACGGCAAGCTCGCGGTCACGCGTGTGGAGCTGCGGCCGCGCATCCGCTTCTCGGGCGAGAAGCAGCCCACCGCGGAAGAGCTCGCGCACCTGCACGAGCTCTCGCACCGCGAGTGCTTCATCGCGAACTCGGTCAAGACGGAGGTCTCCGTCGTCTCCCCGAGCTGAGCCGCTCTTGCTCCGACCCGAGACGACGCGCTGGCAGGGCTACGTCGAGGACACGATCACGATCGACTGGCAGACGCCACCCGTGATGGAGAAGGCGCGCGCGCTGGCGGCCGGCTATCGCGACGACGTCGCGAAAGCGCGCTCGGTCTACGGGTTCGTGCGCGACGAGATCGCGCACACGGCGGACGCGGGCCGCGACGAGCTGCCCTGCCGCGCCAGCCAGGTGCTCGAGGCCGGCACGGGCATCGGCTTCTCGAAGAGCCACCTGCTCGCGGCGCTGATGCGCGCCGTCGGCGTGCCGGCCGGCTTCTGCTACCAGGTGCTGCGCGGCGACGCCGAAGGGCACGGCACGCTCTTGTACGGCTTCAACGCGATCTACCTGCAGAGCCTCGAGCGCTGGATCGCGCTCGACGCGCGCGGCAACCGGCCCGGTCTCGAGGCCGAGTTCTCGCTCGACGCAGCGAAGCTCGCGGTCACGGCCGACCCGCAACGCGGGGAGTGGATCTACCCGCTGATCTGGACGCGGCCCGCCGCGATCGTCGTCGACCTGCTCTCGCGCAACAAGAGCCTGGCGCGGATCGCCGAGCACATTCCGGAAGAGCTCCCGGTCTGATTGACTTCGCTCGGCTTCGCCTCGCTGCGCGCGGCACAGCCGCTTGCGGCTCCGCGCGCGGGCGGCCGCGCGCTGCGCCGTCCGCGCGGCGCAGCCGGCGGGACTACCGGCCCTTGAACAGGGGCTTGCGCTTCTCCAGGAACGCGCGTACGCCCTCGCGGTAGTCCTCGCTCTCGTAGCAAGCGGCGACGGCAGCGTCGATGCGCGCCTTGTCGCGCCGCGAAGACTCCTTGGTGAGCTCGCGCGCGGTCACCTTGACGGCGCGCAGCGTGAGCGGCGCGTTGGCGGCGATCCGGTCCGCGGTCTCGCGCACCACCGAGTCGAGCATGGGCTTGGGTGAGATCCCGTTCACGAGCCCCATCTCGAGCGCCTCGTCGGCGCGGTAACGCCGAGCCGTGTAGAGGATCTCGAGCGCGCGCGCGCTGCCGACCAGGCGCAGCAGCGGCTCGAACAGCGCGACCGTGTAGCCCAGGCCGAGCTTCGCGGCGGGCACGGCGAAGCGCGCGTCGTCGGAGGCGAAGCGCAGATCCGCGCACAGCGCGATCGCGACGCCCCCGCCCACGCAGAAGCCGTGGATCATCGCGATGGTCGGCTTCTCGAGGCCGGCGATCGCGCGGTACGCGTCGCTGCCCGCGCGCTCGTAGTCGGCCACCGCCGAGCCGCCCGAGCGGCGGCTCTCGAACTCGGAGATGTCCGCGCCCGAGACGAACGCGGTGTCGCCCTCGCCGCGCAGGATCACGACGCGCACGTCCTCGTCCTTGGCCAGGGCCTCGACCGCCCCCGGAATCTGGCGCCACATCTCGGCGGAGATCGCATTGCGGCGGGCCGGATGATCGAAGATGAGGAAGCCCAGCGCCCCATCCTTGTCCGTGCGAACCGTTCCGCTCATGCGCGCGCGAGTCTACCCGAGCGCCCCGCTTCGAGCATCCGGCCGCGGACGGCGCCGACAGCGTGCGACGGCTCCGCCAGGCCGAGGTCGGGGCGATCGACGCCGTCGCGGGCGTCTCAAGCGGCCCATCCGGCGGCCGATTCCCTTCGATATGCCGGGTCCGAGGGCGAGATGAGAGCCGACGCGCCGGCGCTGTTGATCGACGACGGCGAGCTCGAGTCGGTGCGCGCCCTGCTCGAGCAGCTGGGCGCCGACTTCGAGCGGATCGCGGGCTCGAGCGACCGCGCGCGCGTGCCGCGTCCCGAGACGCTGCTCGTCACCACGGCCGCGCTCGCGCGCAAGCTCGCGATCAACCGCACCGTCGATGCTTCGGTTCCGCGCGCGACCTGGATCGCGTTCGTGTCCAACGAGCCGCCGGCGGAGAACGTCCCGCTGCAGACCGCCGGCTTCGACTTCCTGATCCGCGAGCCGGTGCACCCCGCCGCGCTGCGTGTGCTGCTGCTGCGCGCGCTGTTCCGCGGTCCCGAGGCCCGGCGCGCGCCGCGCGTGGCGTGCGGTCATCCGGTCACGTTCAAGAGCGGCTTGTGGCGCCAGAAGGCGACGCTGGTCGATCTGTCGCCGCGCGGCTGCCGGCTGCTGGTCGCGAAGCCCTTGAAGGAGAAGAGCGAGCTCACGTTGCAGATCCCCAAGGAGCTGGCCGGCGGGCGCGTGCTCGAGCTGATCGGCCACGCCGTGCGCGTGGTGCCCGCCGAGCGCGAGGGCGGTCGCGCGGGCGAGACGACCGTCGGCGTGCGCTTCGCGCCGGTCGAGGGCGAGACGCGCACGCGCCTGCGCGCCCTGCTCGCCGAGCGCGTGCTCGGTCCCGCGATCGTCTCCGCGAACGCCGCGAATCCGGCGCCCGCCGCCGCCGGCGCGGCGCGGCGGCCGACGCGCGTGCACAAGCGCGCGGTCTACGATCGCAAGGTCACGGCCATGGACGGCAACGAGGGCTACATGCTGATGTGTCGCGACATCTCGGTCGGCGGCATGCGCATCGAGCCGGTCGAGGGCCTGGTCGTGGGCAGCCGGCTCGCGCTCGCGGTGCAGCTCTCGCCGCGCGAGGAGCCGTTCCTGGTCGACGCGACCGTGCTGCGCGACGACGGCGAGCTCGGCCTGGCGCTGCAGTTCGCCTGGATCGCGCCGGAGGACCAGCAGCGCCTGCTCGAGCTGCTCGAGAAGCTGCCCTCGATCGAGGGGCTGCAGCCCGACTCGCGCAGCCAGGGCACGTTCCTCGCACAGCGGCTCTCGACGCGCGACTCGTCCGACTGACTCGACGGAACCGCGGGCGCGCTACCAGAGCCTGAAGCGCCGCTTGGGCGGCGAAGCCGCCGCGGCCTCGCGCGCCGCGATGCGCGCGCGCAGCGCCTTGCGCCTGGCGGCGTAGCGCTGGTCGCGCGAGATGCTGCCCTGGCGGTGGAACACGTTGCGCTCCTCGTTGTGGCGGAAGGCGCAGAAGTCGCGCCAGCCCTCGAGCTCGTGGCGGAGCTGCTGACTCACGAGCTCGATCATGATCGCGTCGTCGAGATAGCCGATGCCCGGCACCGCGTTCGGGATGATCGGCGAGGGGTTCGCGAGATAGTAGAGCGCCGCGAGGATGCGCGTCTTCACGGGCGCCGGCAGGCTCCACTCCGCGTCGTAGGTCATCTGCACGATCTGCTCCAGCCGATCGAGCCGCTCGCGCACGTAGTCGGGCGGCTCGGCGGCGCGCGCGCGCTCGATCCGGTCCACCGCGGCGGCGGTGATCTGCTTCTCCCGGGCGCGATCGACCGAGCCGAGCGCGCGCGCGAGCTCGCGCCGGAAGTGCCGCAGATCGCGCTCGCCGAGCGTGAAGCTGATCTTGAGCTCCGTCATCGAGCGCTCGGCCCCGCTCAGATCCTCTCGATGATCGAGGCGATGCCCATTCCGCCGCCGATGCACATCGTGACCAGCCCCGTGGTCTTGTCCTGGCGCTCGAGCTCGTCGAGCAGCGTCCCGATCAGCATCGCGCCGGTCGCGCCGAGCGGATGACCGAGCGCGATCGCGCCGCCGTTCACGTTCACGCGCTCGTGATCGAGCCCGAGGTCGCGCATGGTCTTGAGCGGCACCACCGCGAACGCCTCGTTGATCTCGACCAGATCGATGTCCGCGACCGTCATGCGTGCCTTGGCCAGGCAGCGCCGCGAGGCGGGTGTCGGCGCGGTCAGCATGATCACGGGCTCGTCGCCCGCGGTCGCAGTCGCGATCAGCCGCGCGCGCGGTTTCAGGCCGTGGGCGCGCGCGTACTCGGGCGTGGCCAGCAGGACGGCCGCGGCGCCGTCGACGATCCCCGACGAGTTGCCCGCGGTGTGCACGTGCGCGATCGACGGTACCTCCGGATAGACGCTGCGCGCCTTCGCGTCGAAGCTCTTCGCGTCGCCCTTCTGCACGTACTTGCCGATCTGCTCGAAGGACGGCGGGAGCTGGCCGAGCGACTCGACCGTCGTGCTCGCGCGCGGGTGCTCGTCGCGGTCGAGCACGACCTTACCGGACGCGTCGCGCGCGGGAATCAGGCTGCGCGAGAAGCGGCCCTCCTGCTGCGCGCGCGCGCAGCGCGCCTGGCTCTCGGCGGCGAAGCGGTCCACGTCCTCGCGCGAGAAGCGCTCGCGCGTCGCGATCAGGTCGGCCGAGATGCCCTGCGGCACCAGCGGGTGTAGCTCGCGCAGGTGCCGGTTGTGCCCGTCGATGCCGGCCTTGTCGCTGCCCATCGGATTGCGCGACATCGACTCGACGCCGCCCGCGACCACCAGGTCCTGCATGCCCGACGCGACGCCCATCGCTGCGAAGTTCACGGCCTGCTGACCGGAGCCGCAGAAGCGGTTCAGCGACACGCCCGTGGCCTCGTTCGGCCAGCCCGCGGCGAGCACCGACATGCGCGCGATGCAGCCGCCCTGCTCGCCGGCCTGCGAGACCGTGCCGAGCACCACGTCCTCCACGTCGCGCGGGTCGATACGCGTGCGGTCGCGCAGCGCGTTCAGCGCCTGCGCCATCAGCTCCTGCGGGTGGATGCCGGAGAGGGCGCCGGTCTCGGCCTTGCCCTTGCCGCGCGGGGTGCGGACTGCGTCGATGATCCAGGCTTCGCCCATCTCGTGGCTCCTCGTGGCGTCGGCTCGCGAACCGAGGATACCGGAACACCCCCCGGCTTTTCAGACGCGCGAGAAAGCGGGAGAATCCCGCCCGTGCTGGCCCTGCACATCCTGTCGCTCTCGTTCTGGACGTTCCTCGTCCTGTCCTCGGTCCTGCTGTTTCCGATCGCGGTCGTGATCTGGGCGCTCAGCGTGCCGTTCGACCGCAGGCTCGCGCTGCTGCACCGCTTCACCTGCTTCTGGGGCTCGCTGTACACGCGGCTCAACCCCGCGTGGCCGGTCACGGTCACGGGCCGCGAGAACATCCCGCGCGACACCGCCTGCGTGCTGGTCTCGAACCACCAGTCGCTGGTCGACATCCTGGTGCTGTTCCGGCTCTCGACTCACTACAAGTGGGTCTCGAAGATCGAGAACTTCCGCGTGCCGCTGATCGGCTGGAACATGTCGATGAACCGCTACATCAAGCTCGTGCGCGGCAAGCGCGAGAGCGTGATCCAGATGATGCGCGACTGCGAGGCGGCGCTCTCCGGCGGCAGCTCGGTGATGATCTTTCCCGAGGGCACGCGCTCGCCGGACGGCCGCATGCGCGCGTTCAAGACCGGCGCGTTCGAGATCGCCAAGCGCACCCGGAGCCCGATCGTCCCGATCGTGCTCGACGGAACCTCGCGCGCGCTGCCCAAGCGCGGCTACCTGTTGCAGGGCAAACACCCGATCAGCGTGCGCATCCTCGAGCCGATCCTGCCCGCGAGCTTCGCGAGCCTCTCCGTCGAGGAGCTGACCGAGCGCGTGCGCGAGCGGATCGCTGCGGAGCTGCCCGGCGAAGCCCAGCCGATCGCGCGGACCGCCTAGCCCGACTGCAGCAGGATCACGCCCAGCGCGACGCCGAGCGCGGCCAGGATGCGGCGCGCGCCGAACGCTTCGCCGAGCAGCATCGTGCCGATCAGCGCGGCGAACACGACGCTGGTCTCGCGCAGCGCCGCGACGCTCGCCATCGCGCCGCGGTCCATGGCCCAGAGCACGATCGCGTAGCCGACCATCGCGGTGATGCCGCCGACGATCCCCTTCAGCCCCTCGGAGGTGCGCAGGATCGCGGCCAGCCGCGCGCGGCGGCGCAGCAGCACGAACAGGCAGAACGGCAGCGAGGTCAGCCACAGGTTCCAGGCGATGTACGCGTAGGCGTCGCCGGCGCGGCGCACGCCCTGCCCGTCGAGGAACGTGTAGGTGCCGATCATCGCCGCGGTGACGAGCGCCGCGACCACGCTGCGCGTCACGCCGGGACCGAGCGTGCGCGGCTCGAGCGCAAGGCTCGTGATCGACGCGGACGCGACGCCGAGCCCGAGCGCCTGGATCCCGTCCGGCGCCTCGGCCGCGAACAGCGCGGCGAACAGGGCAACCAGCACGGGCGCGAGCCCGCGCGCGATCGGATACACGTGCGAGAGGTCGCCGAAGCGGTACGCCTGCAGCAGGAAGATCTGGTACAGCAGGTGGAAGCAGGCCGACACCAGCAGGAACGGATGGGACGCGGGCGCGGGAATTGGCACGAACCAGCACGCGACCAGACCGAACACGGCCGACGTTCCGAGCACGAGCCCGAGCGTGAGCGTGCGGTCGGGGCTCGACTTGGTGACGGCGTTCCAGCCCGCGTGCATGACCGCCGCGAGCAGCACCAGAGCCGTGACGACGGGATCGAGCCCCATTCGCGTCAGGCGGACTTCAGCGCGCTGTGCTCGCGCAGCCACTCGATGCCGCCGAGCATGCGCTCGCGTTCCTCGGCGAGGAAGCGTCCGACGGCGTCGCGCAGTCGCGGCTCGGCCAGCCAGTGCAGGCTCCAGGTCGGCTCGCCGTCGAAGCCGCGCATCTGCTTGTAGTCGCCGCCCGCGCCTGGCTCGAAGCGCGCGAGCCCATTCGCGATGCAGTGCTCCACGGCGGCGTAGTAGCACACCTCGAAGTGCAGGTTGCGCACCTCGTGGGTCGCGCCCCAGTAGCGACCCCAGAGCGTGTCGCCCTTCTGCACGTTGAAGGTGCCCGCGATCGGCTGGTCGCCGGCGCGCGCCACCACGAAGCAGAGCCGCGACTTCCAACGCTCGCGCAGAAGCTCGAACAGGCGCCGGTTCAGGTACTGGCGGCCCCAGACGCGGCCGCGCACCGTCGCCAGGTAGAAGGTGAACATCGGCTCGAACAGCGCGTCGGGGATTGCCTCGCCCGTGAACGTCTCGACCACGACGCCGGCCTCGGCGACCTCGCGCCGCTCGCGCTTGATCTGGTTGCGGCGCTTGCTGCGGAAGCGCGCGAGCCAGTCGCCGAACTCAGCGTAGCCGACGTTGCGCCAGTGGTACTGCACGCCCACGCGCAGCGCGAAGCCCAGCGTGCGCAGTGCCGCGATCTCGTCCTCGCGGCAGAAGTTCACGTGTACGCCCGAGAAGTCTCCCTCGCGACAGACTTCGACCAGCGCCGCGGCGAGTCGCGCGGTCCAGAGCGCGCGGTCGACGTCCGGCGCGACCAGAAGACGCGCGCCCGTCGCCGGCGTGAACGGCACGCCCACGAGCAGTTTCGGGTAGTACGCGATGCCCGCGCGCTCGGCCGCATCGGCCCAGCCCCAGTCGAACACGAACTCGCCCTCGCTGTGCTGCTTCAGGTAGAGCGGCGCGGCCGCTACCAGCCGGCCGTTCTCGCGCGCGACCAGCGGGCGCGAAGTCCAGCCGCTGCGGCCGCCCACGCAGCCGGCCTCTTCGAGCGAGGCGAGCCATTCCCACTCGAGGAACGGCGAGCCGTCGCCGACGAGCGCGTTCCACTCCGACTTCTTTAGCTCGCGCACGCCGGAGAGGCACTCGATCTCGACCATCCGGGCGCGAGTGTACCTTGCATGGGCCGCCTCGGTTATCCTGCGGCCAATGGCGGACGAGCCGAAGAAGCCGCCCGCGGACGTGCCGCGGGACAAGCCCGAAGTGCAGCGCGACCGCGAGCGCGGCGTCGCCACGCGCGAGAAGCCCAAGGTCGAGCGCCCGCCGCGCTTCAAGGTGCTGCTGTACAACGACAACTACACGCCGATGGAGTTCGTCGTGCACCTGCTCGAGAACGTCTTCGGCAAGAGCCCGTCGGAGGCCACCGCCCTGATGCTGCAGATCCACCGATCCGGGATGGGCGTCGGCGGCGTCTACGTGCTCGAGATCGCCGAGACCAAGGTCGCGCAGGTCCATCGCCTGGCCGAGGAGCGCGGCTATCCTCTGCGCGCGGGAGCCGAACCGGAATGAGCCGATTCAATCGAGAGCTGCAGCTGACGCTACAGGCCGCCATGCGCGAGGCGGTGCTGCGCCGCCACGCCTACCTGACCGTCGAGCACCTGCTGCTCGCGCTGTGCCACGACGAGCGCGGCTCCGAGGTGCTGCGCCACTCCGGCGTGAACCTGAAGCGCCTGAAGAGCGACCTGCAGCGCTACCTCGACGACGAGATCGAGGGCGAGCCCGGCGAGGAGCCGATCGAGACCGGCCAGACGCTCGCGTTCCACCGCGTGGTGCAGCAGGCGCTCGCGCACGCCGACAACGCCGAGCGCGACGAGGTCGAGGCGGGCGATCTGGTGGCCGCGATCTTCCAGGAGCCCGACTCGCAGGCCGTCTCGCTGCTGCGCACGCAAGGCGTCTCGCGCCTCGACGTGCTGAAGTACATCTCGCACGGCGTCTCGAAGCTGCCGGACTCGCGCTCGGACGCGCCGGCGAACGGCGGGGCGCCGTCGCGCGGCGGGTCGGGCGACGACGACGACGACATTCCCGATCCGCTCGAGGCGTTCTCGACCAACCTCACCTTGCGCGCGAGCGAGGGCAAGCTCGACCCGCTGGTCGGGCGCGAGGGCGAGATCGACCGCGTGATCCACGTGCTGGCGCGGCGGCGCAAGAACAACCCGATCCTGGTCGGCGAGTCGGGCGTGGGCAAGACGGCGATCGCCGAGGGCCTCGCGCAGCGCATCGTCCTTGGCAAGGTTCCCGACGATCTGAAGGGCGCGGAGGTCTACGCGCTCGATCTCGGCGCGATGCTCGCGGGCACGCGCTACCGCGGCGACTTCGAACAACGCTTCAAGGCGTTCGTCGCGGCCGTGAAGGAGCGCCCGAATCCGATCGTGTTCATCGACGAGATCCACACCGTGCTCGGCGCCGGCTCGGCGCAGGGCGCGACCGTCGACGCCTCGAACATGCTCAAGCCCCTGCTGCAGAACGGCGAGCTGCGCTGCATGGGCTCGACCACCTTCCAGGAGTACCGCCATTTCGAGCGCGACCGCGCGCTCGCGCGCCGCTTCCAGCGCATCGAGGTGCACGAGCCGTCGATCGACGACGCCGTGAAGATCCTCGAAGGCCTCTCACCGCACTACGAGAAGCACCACGGCGTGCACTACACGCAGCCCGCCCTGCGCGCCTGCGTGGAGCTGTCGGCCAAGCACCTGCTGGACCGCTTCCTGCCCGACAAGGCCATCGACGTGATGGACGAGGTCGGCGCGGCCGTGCGGCTGCGCAAGGGCGAGAAGCGCAAGTCGGTCGGCGTGCGCGACGTGGAGGTGCTGATCTCGCAGATGGCGAAGATCCCGCTGCCCACCGCGTCGACGTCGGACCTCGAGGGGCTCGGCCATCTCGAGAGCGACCTGCGCGGAGTGGTGTACGGCCAGGACGACGCGATCTCGACGGTGGTGCGCGCGATCAAGCGCGGGCGCGCGGGGCTCGGCGGCGCGGACCGGCCGGTCGGCTCGTTCCTGTTCATGGGCCCGACGGGTGTCGGCAAGACCGAGCTCGCCAAGCAGCTCGCCAAGACGCTCGGCGTGCAGTTCATCCGCTTCGACATGAGCGAGTACATGGAGAAGCACGCGGTCGCGCGCCTGATCGGTGCGCCGCCCGGCTACGTCGGCTACGACCAGGGCGGAATCCTGGTCGACGCGATCCGCCGCACGCCCTACGCCGTGCTCTTGCTCGACGAGATCGAGAAGGCGCACCAGGACCTGTTCGACATTCTCTTGCAGGTCATGGACCACGCGACGCTGACCGACAACCACGGCCGCGAGGCGAGCTTCCGCCACGTGACGCTGATCATGACCAGCAACGTCGGCGCGCGCGACATGACGGCGCGCTCGATCGGCTTCGCGGGCGACTCGCGCAGCGACGGCCAGAAGGACGTCGAGCGGCTGTTCAGCCCCGAGTTCCGCAATCGCCTCGACGAGGTCGTGAAGTTCAAGCAGCTCACGCCCGAAGTCATGGGCCGCGTGGTCGACAAGTTCGTGAGGGAAGTCGAGACGCAGCTCGCCGAGAAGAAGGTGACGATCGAGCTCACGCCCGCGGCGCGCGCGTACTTCGGCGAGAAGGGCTACGACAAGCTGTTCGGCGCGCGGCCGCTCGCGCGGCTGCTGCAGACCGAGCTCAAGGACAAGCTCGCCGACGAGCTCTTGTTCGGGAAGCTCGCCAAGGGCGGGAAAGCCCACGTCGATGCGGTCGACGGCGCGCTCACCTTCAAGTACGAGCCCCGCGCGACCTGAGCGGCTTGCGCCAGCTCAGATCACGCGGGGCTACTTCAGGCCCGTCGCTCCTCTCGGAGCTCGGATCCCGTTTCCTTCGTCAGAAGCCGAACACCCAGTCGAAGCCGATGCGGATCACCGGCTTCGAGTCGTACCGGTCGTAGTCGTGCGGGTACGCCTGCGGGTACACGGGTACGGCGACCGGCACGGGCACTGGGTAGTAGTGGTTGTAGACCTTCACGCGCTTCGGACCTCGCCAAGGCTTCGGACCACCGTAGTACGCGGGCGGCGGACCGTGGTGGCGATGATCACTCTCATAGTAGTGCCGAGAGTGATTTCCGTGGCGCTTCCCGTGCTGTTTTCCATCGGCGTGCGCCGACGACGGCAGGGCCATCGAGAACGCAGCGATGCCCGACACCAGAACCGCGATGCGCGAACGACGTGACGATTTCTTTGGCTCGGCCATATGACGTGAAGGGCCTCCTTCGACCCCGAGCGTGAAACAGCATCGAACCGAGTGGGTTGCGCCAGGGTGACCCGCGTCACCTCGTACGTGAATTCCGGCGCGGTGTTAGGCTCCGCGCGTGCGCATCGCCCGGTACGCATTCGTGCTCGTATTTTCGCTGCTGGCGCTGCTGCTCGCGGGCGTGCGCGCGCGCTACGGCGGCGGCGCGGAGTTTCCGGATCGCAGCGGCGCGCCCGCGCTCGGCGCCGACGCGCTCGAGCTCGTCGCGAATCTCCCGCACCCGCCGGGAAACATCACGGTGTCACCGAGCGGTCGCGTGTTCGCCACATTTCATCCGGAGGGAAGTCCACCCATTTCGGTGTTCGAGATCGTCGACGGAAATCCCGTCGCGTATCCGCCGGGCGGACTTCCCGCGGATCTCTCCTATCAGACCGTGCTCTCGATTCGCGCCGATCGGCGCAACCGGCTCTGGGTGCTCGACTACGGGCGGTACGGGTTCGGCAGCGCGCGGCTGCTCGCGTTCGATCTTGCGAGCGGCGCACTCGTTCACCGCCACGACTTCCCGGGCAAGATCGCCCTGCTCGGCTCGATGCTGAACGACTTCCAGGTCTCCCCCGACGGCAAGCAGATCTTCATCGCCGACGCGAGCCTGTTCGCGCTGATCCCGGCGATCGTCGTGTACGACGTGTCGACGCAGAAGTCGCGGCGCCTGCTCGAGGGACACGAGTCGGTGTTGGCCGAGGACTACGCGCCGGTGGTGCAGGGCCGGCGCATGGAGTTCTACGGCCTGTTCACCGTGCGCCCCGGCGTCGACTCGATCGCGCTCGACGACGCGGGCGAGTGGCTCTACTTCGCACCCGTCACGAACAACCACCTGTACCGCGTGCGCACCGCCGACCTGCTCGAGCCGCGCATGCCATGGCGCGAGCTCGAATCCCGCGTCGAGCGCTTCGCCGAGAAGACCATGAGCGACGGCATCGCGATCGACGCCGCCGGCACGCTCTACCTCTCCGACCTCGAGCACTCCGCGGTCGTCGCGCTGGGCCAGGACCGCGCGCTGCGGACGCTGGTGAAAGACGAGCGCTTGCGCTGGCCCGACGGCTTCGCGTTCGCTCCCGACGGCTCGCTGTACGTGACGTGCAGCGCGCTGCATCAGGTGATCAGGAAGAGCCGCGACGAGATCGAGGCGCACGCACCCTATCAGATCTGGCGGCTGCGGCCCGAGGCGCTGGCGAAGCGCTAGGGCTTGCGCTCGGCGCAGGTAGGAAGCGGGCCGAACACCGCGTGAGCTACGCGAGCACCCCGTTCGCCTGCAGCGCCGCGATCGCCTCGTCGCTCAGGCCCAGCAGCTCGCCGAGCACGCGCTGGTTGTCGCAGCCGAAGCTGAGCGCGCGCTCCGGGATCCGCGCGGGCGTGTGCGAGAGGCGCGAGCGCGAGGCCTCGATCGTGACCGTGCCGTGGAGCGGGTGCGGCAGGTCGACGAAGTGACCGCGCGCCTGGAGCTGCGCGTCGGCGTAGCAGCCGGGCATGTCGAGCACGGCGTGCGCTGGTATCGAGCGCGCCTGCAGCTCGAGCTCGATCGCGCTCGCCTCGCGCGTCGCGGTCCAGGCCGCGAGGCTCGAGTCGATCGTCGCGCCGTGCGCGCGGCGCGCGTCCGCACTCGCGAGCGTCGCGTCGTCGCGCCAGTCGGCGCGGCCGATCGTCTCGCACAGCGCGCGCCAGTCGGCTTCGTCGCGGACCGCGATCGCCACCCAGCGGTCCTTTCCCAGAGCCGGGAACACGCCGTGCGGGAACATCTCGAGGTCTTCGTTGCCCACGCGCGTGCGCGTGCGCCCGTTCAGCGAGAAGTCGAGCAGCTCGGGCGCGAGGAAGTGGAACGCGGCCTCGGCCTGCGACTGGTCGATGTACTGGCCCTCGCCGGTGCGGCGGCGGTGCTCGAGCGCCGCCAGGATCGCGATCGCGTTGTAGCGCGCGGCGATGTAGTCGGTGTACGCGCCCGCGGGGCCACTCGGCGCGCGATCGGGCCAGCCCGCGAAGAGCTGGAAGCCCGTGACCGACGCGGCCAGATTTCCGAAGCCCGCGAAGTTCTTGAGCGACCCGGTCTGTCCCATGAGACAGCTCGAGATCATGATCAGGTCGGGCTTCCACGCGCGCAGCGACTCGTAGTCTAGGCCGATGCGGTCGACCACGCCCGGCGCAAACGACTCCGTGACCACATCGGCCCAGCGCACGAGCCGTTCGATCACCGGGCGCGCGTCGGGATGCGCAAGGTCGAGCGTCACGCACAGCTTGCCCGCGTTCGCGCCCTGCACCGCGCCGCTGTTCTCGGGGCCGGGCACCGTTCCCTTGTACGGCGGGATGGTGCGGATCGTGTCGAGCCTGCGGGTGGACTCGACGTGCACCACCGTCGCGCCGTACTCAGCGAGCACGCGGCTCGAGGCCGGGCCCGCGAGCACCCAGAACAGGTCGAGAACCTTCACGCCCTCGAGCGGGAGCGCGCGCTTCGCTTCACGCGGTACCCGCACGCGCGCTTCGCGCGCCTCGGAAAGGACCTCGGCCGTGTGCTCGCCGAGCCGCGGCGCGACGCGGCCGTAGCGGATCGGGCTGCGGCCGAAGCGCGCGAACGGCCCCGGATAGCGCACGCCCAGGCCGAGGTCGGCGTGCTCGAGCTCGCGCGGGAACTCGCGCTCGCGGAAGTGCTCGAGCCGCTCGATGTCCTCGACCGTCAGGTACGGCGCGACCAGAAGCTTGCGCGCGACCGCCTCGCGCAGGATCTCCAGATTCGAGCGCGTCGCGAACATCTTCTCGAGCGCGGCGTCGACCGGCGCCCAGTGCTCGGCCTCGACCTGACCGAACAACATGCGGATGCCGTAGCTGCCCCAGTCCTCGCTCGCGAAGCGCTCGTCCTCGAGCAGCCGCTCTTCGTAGAGCCACTTCACCAGCCGGGTCAGGAACGGTCCCGTCGAGGGCAGGAAGCCCGGCCCGAGGATCAGCCAGCCGTCGCGCGTCTCGAAGCGCAGCCGCATGAACAGCTTCCCGAGCTGCACGCCGCCGGAGACGCGCTCGGCCGGCGTCTGGCCCCAGGGCGTATCGAGGATGCGGAACAGCGTCGCGAGCCCGACCGCCTGCTGCGCCGACACATCGACGTGTTGGCCGAGCCCGGAGCGCTCGCGCTCGGCGTGCGCGACCAGCGCCGCGACCGCCGCCTCGGCCGCCGCGAAGTGGAACGCCTGCGGCGCCGAGACGCGCAGCGGTGCGCGGTCGGCGTCGCCGGTCAGGTACATCGGTCCGCCCGACGCCATCACCACCAGGTCGGTCGCCGCGTAGCCCCGCTTCGGCCCGTCCTGTCCGAAAGGCGAGATCGAGACGTAGACGAGCGCGGGGTTCTCGCGCGCGAGGGACTCGTAGTGAAGGCCGAGCGCGCGCAGGCGACCCGGCGGCTCCGACTCGATCAGGAAGTCCGCGGCGCGCGCGAGCTCGCGCAGGCGCGCGCGTCCGGCTTCCGTTTCGAGATCCAGCACCGCACCGCGCTTGCCGCGCGCGTAGGCCCAGAAGAACAACGACCGCTCGAGATCGCGCTCGTCCTTGTGGAACGGCCCGAGCCGGCGCGCCGAAGAGCCCTCGGGCGGCTCGATCAGGATCACGTCGGCGCCGAGGTCGGCGAGGATCTGCCCGCACAAGAGGCCGCGCTCGTTGGTGAGGTCGAGAACGCGCAGGCCTTCGAGCATCGCCGGCATCGTACGCTAGCCGCGCGCGCAGCGGGCGCGAAATCGCTCGCAGGCCCCGCGCAGCGCGGCCTCCGGATCGAGCCCGCTCCGTGCGGCGCGCTGCGCCAGCGCGAACAGCGCGTCGCCGAGCGCCGCCTCGTCCGCTTCGGCCGGGCCGCTCGCGTCCGCGGGTCCGGTCAGACCCGCGCGCTCCGCGCGGCGCGCGAGCTTCGCCGCCTGCAGCAGCGCCGGCAGCGCGCGCGGAACCGCGTCGAGGTCGTCCACGCCGCGCGCCTCGCGCTCGGCGGCCTTGTGCGCGTCCCAGGCGCGCGCTTGCTCCGCGGCGGTGTCGACGCGCGCGTCGCCGAACACGTTCGGGTGTCGGCGCACGAGCTTGTCCGCGATCGCGTCCACCACGTCGGCGAAGCCGAACAGCCCGGCCTCGCGCGCGATCTGCGCGTGGAAGACCACCTGCAGCAGGAGGTCGCCGAGCTCGTCGCAGAGCTCCGGCCAGGCCTCGCGCCGGATCGCGTCGTCGACCTCGTAGGCCTCCTCGATCGTGTACGGGGCGATCGTCGCGAAGCTCTGCGCGAGATCCCAGGGACAGCCGTTCTTCGGATCGCGCAGCCGCGCCATCAGCTCGAGCAGATTGTCGATCGCAAGCATGGCCCGATCTTACGGTAAGATCGCCGACTGATGACCCAGACACCGATCGCCTTTCCCCAGGCCGAGCTCACGCTGCGCGAGCAGATCCGCGTGCGCGCCGAGCACCCCGAGTCCACGAACAAGGTCTTCCTGATGCACGACGCGCGGCGCTGGACCTATGGCCAGTTCCGCGACGAGGCCACGCGCATGGCGCACTTCGTGCTCGGCCGGCTGGGCGCGAGCGACGACCAGCGCCCGCCACACGTGGCGATGCTGCTCGAGAACCACCTCGAGCTGGTGTCGCTGTTCGGCGGCTGCGGGATCGCCGGCGCGACGCTGTTCGGGATCAACACCGGCCTGCGCGGCGACATCCTGTCGGGCGTCGTGAACCACGCGCGCGCGCGCCTGCTGGTGGTCGACGACAAGCTGATGCCCGAGCTCGAGCGCGTGCGCGGCGAGCTGCGCAGCGTGGCCGGCGAGAACATCGTCACACTCTCCGCGCTGCGCGCCTGCCTCGACTCCGAGGTCGGCCCGGCCGGCAAGCCGCTGCCTTACCCCGACGTCGCGGTCACGCCGCAGACCAACCTGATGGTGATCTACACCTCGGGCACCACGGGGCTGCCCAAGGGCATCAACAACAACCACTTCAAACTGTGCGCGACGGGGATCGGTGTAGCGATGAACACCGGCATGAACCGCGACGACACCGGCTACGCGTGCATGCCGCTATTCCATTCGAACTCGCTGTTCGTCGGGCTGATGCCGTGCTTCTGGGTGGGCGGCAGCATGGGCCTGCGCGAGCGCTTCAGCGGCAGCCGCTTCGTGCCGGACTGCTTCGAGTACGGCGTCAGCATGTGGAACTACGTGGGCGAGCCCGTGCACTACGTGCTCGCCGCGATCGAGAAGGAGCACGGCGGCGACCTCGCGCGCATCCGCCGCGAGGTGACGGAGAGCCCGAGGAACCGGCTGCGCTTCGCGATCGGCAACGGCGCGTCGCCGGTCGACATCGACAAGTTCACTTCGTACCTGGGCCTCGACGACATGTTCGAGCTGTACGGCTCGACGGAGGCCGCGATCAGCACGTTCCGGCGCATGGGCGACCCACGCGGCAGCGTCGGCGAGGTCACCGATCCGGCCGTGAAGATCCTGAACGAGCGTGGCGCCGAGTGCCCGCCCGCCGAGCTCGACGCCGACGGCAAGATCACGAACTACGAAACCGCGGTGGGCGAGATCTGCCGCTGCGCGCCCGAGACCGGGCTCTTCCAGGGCTATTTCGACAACCCGGACGCGAACACCTCGAAGTACCGGGACGGCGTGTACCACTCCGGCGACCTCGGCCACGTCCTGGCGCGCAACGGCAAGCGCTATCTGTTCTTCGACGGCCGCACGGACGACTGGATCCGCAAGGACGGCGAGAACTTTTCCGCGTTGCAGGTCGCCCGCCTGCTGGGCGAGCACACCGACGTGCCGCTCGCCGCCGCCTACGGCGTGCCGTGCGCGGTCTCCGACGAGCTGGTGATGGCGGCGCTGAAGCTGCGCGAGGGCACGGCCTTCGATCCCGAGAGCTTCTTCGAGTTCTGCGAGAAGCAGGTCCGCGAGGGCGGCATGGATCGCAAGTGGTTCCCGGACTTCGTGCGCATCGTGTCCGACTTCGAGTACACGGGCACACAGAAGGTGCTGGTGCGAAATCTCAAGAAGGTGCACTTCGATCCGCGCCGCGTGCCCGATCCCCTGTACTTCCGCGAGCGCGGCGACACGACCTACCGACCCTTCACGCTCGCCGACTTCGAGCGCCTGCGCGCGTCCTTCCGCGCCGCCGAGCGCGAGCAGATGCTCGACCGATGACCGCGCACCGCAGCGCCGAAGAGGTCGTTGCGGGCCTCGACCTGTGCGGCAAGACGATCCTGGTGACGGGCGTCTCGAGCGGGCTCGGCGCGGAGAGCGCGCGCGTGCTGGCGAAGACTGGCGCGACGGTGATCGGCGCTGCGCGCGATCTCGAGAAGGCGCGCACGGCCCTGGCCCGTGCCGACGTCGAACTCGGACGCCTCGACCTGACCTCGCTCGCGAGCGTGCGCGCGTTCGCGACCTGGCTCGACGCGCGCTGCGCCGAACTCGACGTGCTGATCAACAACGCGGGCGTCATGGCCTGCCCGCTGGGCCGCACGACGGAGGGCTTCGAGCTGCAGTTCGGCACGAACCACCTCGGGCACTTCCTGCTCACCGGCCTGCTGGTGCCGAAGCTCCTGGCCAGCGCGCCCGCGCGCGTGGTGAGCTTGAGCTCGCGCGGTCACCTGCTCGCCGGCGTGAACCTCGACGACCCGAACTACGAGCGCTCGGCGTACGACCCTTGGCAGGCGTATGGGCGCTCGAAGTCGGCCAACGTGCTGCTCGCCGTCGAGCTCGACCGGCGTCTGCACGCGCGCGGCGTGCGCGCGAACGCCGTGCACCCGGGCGAGATCCTGACCGAGCTCGGCCGGCACCTGACGCCCGAGCTGATCAAGGAGATGCAGGCGCGCTTCGCCGCGCGCGGTCCGATGCAGTTCAAGCCGATCCCGCACGGCGCGGCCACGCAGGTCTGGGCCGCCGTCTCGCCGGAGCTGGAAGGCGTGGGCGGGCGCTACCTCGAGGACGTGGGCATCGCCAATCCCGGCAGCGGCGAGAACGACCCGTTCGGCTACGCCGCGCACGCGGTCGATCCCGAGATCGCCGCGCGCCTGTGGACGCTCTCCGAGAAGCAGGTCGGTCAGTCGTTCGCGTTCTGAAGCGCGAGCGCCGGGCTCAGCTCGTCTCGCGCAGACCGAGCACGCGCCGCAGCATCCTTCCGACGAACCCCTCGGCGTGGCCGAGCACGCGCTTCACCACCTCGAGCACGTCGCCGGGCCCGGGCCAGTGCGCGCGCACCAGGTCGGGATGCACGTGGTTCACGATGTACGAGACCGCGGCGGCCGCGATCAGCAGATCGTCGAGGAACCCGATCGGGCCGAACAGGAGCTCCGGCAGCAGGTCGATCGGCGAGAGCGAGTAGCCGATCCCGAGCATCGCCACCGCCTTCGCGCCGACCGGCACGCGCGGATCGCGCGCGAGCCGCAGCAAGAGCACCACCATGTCGGGCAGGAACAAGAGCAGATCGCGCACGCCCGTGCCGGCGCCGGGCTCGCGCGTCACCACGCGCGCGCGCAGCCGATCGTACACGCTCTTCTCGCGCGCGCGCAGGTCGATCTCGATCCGGTCCGCCGGGACGCGCGTGCTCACTCGATCTTCCGCTCCGCGGGCAGCGGCTCGCCGTCTGGCACGAAGCGGAGCGCCGCGCCGTTGTTGCAGTAGCGCTGGCCGGTCGGCTCCGGGCCGTCGTTGAACACGTGGCCCTGGTGCCCGCCGCAGCGCGCGCAGTGGTACTCGGTGCGCGGCAGCACGAGCTTCCAGTCGCGCTTGGTGTCGATGTTGCCCACGACCGGCTTGAAGAAGCTGGGCCAGCCGGTGCCGCTCTCGTACTTGGCGTCGGACTCGAACAGCGGTAGCTGACAGGCGGCGCACACGAACGTGCCCTTGCGCTTCTCGCGGTTCAGCTCGCTCGAGCCCGGCCTCTCGGTGGCCTCCTCGAACAGCACCGCGTACGACTCGGGCGTGAGCACCTTCCTCCAGCGCGGATCCGACATGGCGAACCTCCGCTCCGTAGTGTGCCCCCGACTAGCGGGGTCTGGAAAGGCCCGCGCCGAGATTTCGCGCCCAGTGCTCGCGCCGGAACGCCCAGGTCAGCCAGATCGCGCGCGTGACGTGATCGAAGACCACGGTCGCCCAGACCCAGACCACGTCGGCGTGGAACACCTTCGCCACCAAGAGCGCCAGCGGCACGCGGAACACCCAGTTGCCGAGCGTCGCGGACCAGAGCGGCGTCACCGTGTCGCCCGCGCCGCGCAGCGCGCCGGCCAGCGTGAAGTGCACGCCCAGGAACGGCTGCGCGATGCCGAGCAGCAGCATGAACGGGACCAGCGCGGCGATCACCTCGGCGTCGTCGGTGAAGCTCTCGGCGAGCGTGCGGCGCAGCAGCGCGAACACCACGAACAGCACGAGCGAGACCAAGAGCGCCAGCCGCGCGCTGCGCCAGCCCGCGCGCGCCGCGAGCCGCGCGTCGCCCGCGCCGAGCGCCTGGCCGACCAGCGTCGAGGCCGCGATCGAGATGCCCACGCCCGGGATCCACGAGAACGACAGCAGCCGAACCCCGATCGTGTAGGCGGCGATCGCGACCGGCCCGTAGTCCGACAGCACCCAGAAGTAGATCAAGAGCGCGCTGTTCAGGAGCACGCGCTCGCCCAGCGCCGGCGCCGACACGCGCGCGGTCTCGGGCAGGAACTCGCGCACGTGCGCGAAGTCCGCGCGGCGCAGGCGCACGGCCGAGGATTCCGGCCGGTCGGCGCGGCGCGCGCAGGCGACGAACAGCACCACGCCGACGAGCTGCGCGCCGAGCGTCGCGATGCCCGCACCGACCAGATCGAGCTCGGGAAAGCCGAACATGCCGAAGATCAAGAGCGCGTTCAGCGCGAGCTTCACCACCGTGACCACGCCCGCGATCAAGAGCGGCGTGGTGGTGTTGCGCGCCGAGCGGTACGCGCTCTCGACGGTGAGCGAGGCCGCCAGCAGGAAGGTCGAGCCGAGCGTGAGCTGGAAGTACGGCACCGCACGCTCGATCACGGCCGGGTCGGCGTTCAGCGCGCCGAGCAGGAAGCGCGGAAAGCCCACCGCGATCACGCAGATCGCGACCGCCGAGCCGAGCGCGAGCACGAGCGACGCCGCGAACGCGCCGCGCGCGCGGTCCGGCTCGCCCGCGCCGAGCGCGCGCGCCATCAGCGCGACGCAGGCGACCGAGAGCGCGAGCAGCGCGGCTTGCGCGAGCTGGAAGTACTGCGAGGTGTAGCCGACCGCCGCCAGCGCGTCGGTGCCGAGCCGGCCGAGCATGGCGATGTCGATCAGCGAGACCGCGCTCGCCAGCACCTGCGAGATGATCGCGGGCCAGGCCAGCCGGACGATGTCGCGGTCGGTGCGCCGGCGCAGCTCGTCGCGCGTCGGCGCACCGGCGGCGACGGCGACCGCACCCGCCGGATTCGCGCCCGACTCGACCTCGGGGTCGGAGGGGGCGCCTAGCTCGGGATCAGGATCAGACCGGGACTCGTTCACACATCAGGCAAGCTGCGCTTTTCGGTACATCGCGACCACTGCTGCGCCGCCGAGGCCGAGGTTGTGCTGCAGCGCCACCTTCGCGCCCGCGACCTGGCGCTTCTGCGCGTCGCCGCGCAGCTGCCAGGTGAGCTCGGCGCACTGCGCGAGACCGGTCGCGCCGAGCGGGTGGCCCTTCGAGATCAGGCCGCCCGACGGATTCACCACGACCTTTCCGCCGTAGGTGTTCGCGCCGGAGTCGACGAACTCGGCCCCCTTGCCCACCGGGCACAGGCCGAGCCCCTCGTAGGTGATCAGCTCGTTGCACGAGAAGCAGTCGTGCAGCTCGACCACGTCGACGTTCTCGGGGCCGAGGCCCGACTGGTCGTAGACCTTGCGCGCCGCCTTCACCGTCAGATCGAAGCCGACCAGCTTGATCATGCTCTTCTCGTCGAACGTGCTCGGCATGTCGGTGGCCATGGCCATGCCCAGGATCTCGACGGCCTTCTGCTCGAGCTTGTGCTTGCGCACGAAGTCCTCGCTGGCGAGCACCGCCGCGCCGCCACCGTCCGAGGTCGGGCAGCACTGCAGCTTGGTGAGCGGGCCGTACACCTGCGGCGCCGCCAGGATCTGCTCGAGCGTGTACTCGTCCTGGAACTGCGAGTACGGGTTGTTGACCGAGTGCTTGTGGTTCTTCCAGCCGATCTTCGCGAAGTGCTCGGGCTTGGTGCCGTAGCGCTCCATGTGCTCGATGCCGGCGTTGCCGAACATCTGCGGCGCGGCGGGCGCCTTGGCGAAGCCGCGCTGCTCGACCATCAGCTTGAAGTGCTTGTCCATCGGCGTGGTGCGGTCGGTGTACTTCACGCCGAGCGAGCCCTTCTCCATCTTCTCGAAGCCGAGCGCCATCGTGCACTCGGCGAGCCCGCCCTCGACGAGCTGCTTGGCCATGAACAGCGCCGTCGAACCCGTCGAGCAGTTGTTGTTCACGTTGTAGACGGGAATGCCGGACAGCCCGAGCTCGTAGAACGCGCGCTCGCCGCAGGTCGAGTCGCCGTAGCAGTAGCCGACCGCCGCCTGCTCGACGGCGTCGAACGGGATGCCGGCGTCCGAGAGCGCCTTCTCGCCGGCCTCGCGGCCCATGTCGGGGTAGTCCCACTGTCGGCTTCCCGGCTTCTCGAACTTGGTCATGCCGACGCCGACCACGAATACTTTTCGACCCATTTCTGTGTTTCCTTTCAGGCGCGCAGCGTAATCGCTGCGTTGGAGATGACGGAAGCGCCGCGTTCCTTGCACTTGGCGTTGATCAGGATCTGGTTCCCCTCGCGCCACATCGACGTCTCGATCGTCTCACCGGGGAACAGCACGCCCGCGAAGCGCGCCTGGTAGCGCGCGACCTTCGTGACGTCGCCGTCGAGCATGGCGTCGACGACGGCCTTGCAGACGATTCCGAACGAACACAGCCCGTGCAGGATCGGCTTGTCGAAGCCGCCGAGCTTGGCGAACGCCGGATCGGCGTGCAGCGGGTTCTTGTCGCCGGACAGGCGATACAGCAGCGCCTGATGCGACTGCGTCGGCGACTCGACGAGCTTGTCGGGCGCACGCGTCGGTGACTCGTTGCCGACCTTCGGCCCGGCCTCGCCGCCGAAGCCGCCCTCGCCGCGCGCGAAGATCGAGAAGCGGTTGGTGAAGAGCGGCGCGCCTCCCTGCTCCTTCGTCTCGACCTCGACCACGATCAGAGCCGCCTTGCCCTTGTCATAGATGCCCGCGATCCGGCCCTGGCTCTCGATCTTCGCGCGCACCGGGATCGGGCGGAGGATCTCGATGTCCTGCTCGCCGTGCAGCACCAGCGCGAAGTTGATCTGGATGCCCGGCACGCCGGCCATGCCGCCGACCGCGCCGAAAACCGGAATCACGCCGTAGCTCGGCAGGACCTTCAGCTCCCTCTCGTACGTGTACGTGAGCTCCTTGGCGTCGGTCGGCTTGCCGGCGCCCGCGCCGATGCCGAGGTGATACAGGATCACCTGGTCCGCGCCCCACTCGCCCGTCGTGGCCGCGAGCGAAGCATTGCGCGCCTTCTCTAGATCGATCGGCATGTCTTTCTCCTATCCCATCAGATCTTTGGCGATGAGACGCATCTCGTCGCCGATGCTCTTGGGCACGATGTAGCCCTTCTCTTCCATGATCTGGCCCAGGTTGTCGCGCACGTCCTCGAGCGAGACGACCTTGCCCTTGCCCGCGAACCAGCCGGGCGCAAGCCCGACGAAGATGCGCGCGAAGCGGCCGCCACCGACGGAGAAGATCTCGTGCGTCAGGTCGCACGCCTCCGACACCAGGAAGCACGCGAGCGGCATCACGGTGGCGGGATCGAGCGCGCTCGCGATCGGGCCGAGCAGGTTCTCGGTCAGGCGCGTGCGCGCGATCGGCGCGATCACGTTCGACTTGATGTTGTTCTTCTGGCCCTCGACGGCGAGCACGTTCGACAGACCCACGAGGCCCATCTTGGCGGCGCCGTAGTTGGTCTGCCCGAAGTTGCCGAAGATGCCCGCGGCCGACGCCGTGAACAGGAAGCGGCCGTAGTTCTGCTCCTTCATCACGCGGAAGGCCGGCTGCGAGACGTAGAAGCCGCCCTTCAGATGCACGTCGAGCACGATCTCGAGATCCTGCGGCTCGAGCTTCACGAAGCTCTTGTCGCGCAGGATGCCGGCGTTGTTGATCACGATGTCGACGCGCCCGAAGCTGTCGACGGCGGTCTTGATGATCGACTCGCCACCCGCCGGCGTCGCGACGCTGTCGTAGTTCGCGACGGCCTGGCCGCCCGCGGCCTTGATCTCGTTCACCGTCACGTCGGCCATCGAGCTCGACTTGCCGCTGCCGTCGGGCGCGCCGCCGAGGTCGTTCACCACCACCTGCGCGCCGCGCCGCGCGAGCTCGAGCGCATAGGTCCGGCCAAGGCCGCCGCCGGCGCCGGTGATGACGGCCACGCGGCCGTCGAAGCGAACGTCACTCATCGGATTCTCTCCTTCTGTGCGGGGGATGCGAGGCATTCGGACACGAGCCGCTTCCACAGCTCGAAGAGCCGTCGCCGCTCGCTGTCGTCGTCGCGCAGGATGCGCTGCAGCGCCATCCCGCGCATCACGTGGAAGGTGAGCTCGAGCAGATCCTCGAAGTGCTCGGCGCGCGAGGCGTCGGGGCCGGCCAGCTCGCGCCACAGCTCGGCCATCGCGCGGCCGACGCCGCGCTCGAAGCGCACCAGATTCGCGCGCAAGCTCGCGTCGCTGCGCGCCGCGACCCAGAGCTCGAGCGCCGCGTAGAAGAGCGGGCCCGAGAAGCTCGCCCAGACCGCGTCGAGCGCGCGCGTCAGACGATCGGGCGCGCCGTCGGCGTCGCGCAGGTCGCGCCCCACTTC
>JBBDXF010000013.1:0-83371 GCA_040902485.1 Myxococcota bacterium
TTCGCCGGCAGCCTCGACTACGAGAACACCGCCAAGGACCTGCTGCAGATCGTCAAGACCAAGAAGACGGAGCTGCTGTTCCTCGCGCTCTTCCTGCGGCTGCTCAAGCCCGGCGGCCGCGCCGCGGTGATCGTGCCCGACGGCGTGCTGTTCGGATCGAGCAAGGTGCACAAGGAACTGCGCCGAATCCTGGTAGAGGAGCAGAAGCTCGACGCAGTGCTCTCGCTGCCGGGCGGCGTATTCAAGCCCTACGCCGGAGTGTCCACCGCGATCCTGCTCTTCACCAAGACGAACTCCGGCGGCACCGACATGGTCTGGTTCTACGACGTGGACGCCGACGGCTGGAGCCTGGACGACAAGCGCACGCCGCTTCTTTCAGAGGACAAGCTTGGCCCCGTGCCCTCGACGCCGTTGACCGTCGAGGAGCACGCGAAGAATAACCTGCCCGACGTGCTCGCGCGCTGGGCGCGGCGCGACGGTGCGGAACGCGAGCGCCGACGGACCGCGCAGAGCTTCTGCGTGCCCAAGTCCGAGATCGCCGCGCAGGGCTACGACCTATCGCTCAATCGCTACAAGGAAGTCGTGCACGAGACGGTCGAGCACCGCGCACCGAAGGAGATCCTCTCCGACCTCGCGAAACTGGAGGAAGAGATCCAGCGAGGGATCAACGAGCTTGAGGGGATGCTCTAGTGAGTGGCTGGCCCATCGTCGCTCTAGAGGACGTAGCGGAGATCGAGCGCGATATCGTCGAGGCATCGGCAATCAAGGACGGGACGCTGTACGTCGGTATGGAGAACATCCAGAGCGGCGGCGACTTCGTGGGTGTTCGGACTGTGGGCACTGGTGACTTGGCGAGTAGCAAGTTCGCCTTTTCACCGCAGCATCTCTTGTTCGGCAAGCTCAGGCCGTACTTGGCGAAGGTGGCTCGCCCAACCTTCAGCGGCGTTTGCAGCACAGACATCCTCCCTGTGCTGCCGGGACCGAAGCTCGACCGGAACTACCTCGCGCAGTTCCTACTTACACCTGCGATGGTGTCGTTGGCGACCTCCCGCTCTACGGGCGCGAACTTACCGCGTTTGAGCCCGCGGGCCTTGGCCGAGCTGCGCATCCCTCTCCCACACCTCCTCGAGCAGCGGCGGACTGCGGATATCCTGGACAAGGCGCAGGCGCTGCGGGCCAAGCGCCGCGCCACCCTCTCCCAACTCGACACCCTCACCCAATCCATTTTCCTCGGCATGTTCGGCGACCCGAGCGCCACCTGCTGGCCGATGTTGACTGTCGCCGACATGGCCGCCTCGGCTGAGGGGGCGGTTCGCACCGGCCCGTTCGGAAGCCAACTGCTGCACAGTGAGTTCACGGAAGGGGGAATCGCCGTTCTCGGCATCGACAACGTCGTCGAGAACGAGTTCCGATGGAGTGAGCGACGGTACATCAGCGAAGCGAAGTACCGCCAGCTTGCCCGGTATACCGTGCGACCAGATGATGTCCTGATCACCATCATGGGCACCTGCGGTCGTTGCGCTACCGTACCGCACGACATACCGACTGCGATCAACACCAAGCATCTCTGCTGCATCACGCTGGACAGAACGAAGTGCCTGCCCGTGTTCTTGCACGAGTACTTTCTCCGGCATCCGATCGCGCGGCGATACCTCGCCCAGAGGGCCAAGGGCGCAATCATGGAGGGGCTGAACATGGGCATCATCAAGGAGATGCCCATACCGAAGGCCCCGATCGACCTACAGGAGGCGTTTGCCGCCAAGCTTGAAGCAGTGAACGGCCTAGTCCGGCGATTTCGTCAGTCAGACGCGGTGCTCAGTGGGCTGTTCGAGAGCCTTCAGGATCGCGCCTTCCGCGGCGAACTCGATTCGAGTCGACCCTGTAGTGCGACTGCGTGACGAAGGGATCGGTCATGGAGAAGAAGCTGAAGCACCTCGAGTTCGTCCAGCAAGCCATCAATCGGATGGCCTCGAACCTCTTTCTGCTCAAGGGTTGGAGCGTCACCCTGATTGCCGCGATGTTCGCGCTGGCAGCGACAGAGTCGAGAGATCTCTATTTTCTGCTCGCGTATTTCCCTACACTGATGTTCTGGCTCCTGGACGGCTACTTCCTCTCGCAGGAGCGTCGATTTCGGTCACTGTACGACCATGTGAGAATCCTTGACGAAAGCGCCATCGACTTCTCCATGGATACCCAGCCGTTCAAGGCCACGCCGCCACGGAACAAGTGGTCGCACGCACTGTTCTCATCGACGTTGCTGATCTACTACGGCGTCTTGCTCGTGGGAATGTCGACGGTCTGGTGGCTGGTCAGATGAGGAGAACGACCATTGGCTAGGGAACCCGTGTTCTACAGCTTCCACTACGACAACGATGTGTTCCGCGTCCAGCAGATACGGAACATGGGTGTCGTCGGTGGCAACGAGCCCGTTTCCCCTAACGACTGGGAGGAGGTAAAGCGGAAGGGCGACACGGCGGTGCAGAGATGGGTCGATGACAGCATGAAGTACAAGCGCTGCGTGATTGTGCTCATCGGATCGGATACGGCCAATCGCCCGTGGGTTAAATACGAAATCAAGCACGCATGGGAACTGAAGAAAGGGCTGGTCGGCATCTATATCCACAACCTCAAGTGCCCGCGCGCGGGCACATGCTACAAGGGGTCGAATCCGTTCAGCAACTGGAACGTCAACGGTCAGTCGATGGCAAACCTGATCACCTGCCATGACCCGAGCGCTTGGGACGCATACGGTGACATCTCGAGGAACATGGCAACCTGGGTGTCACAAGCGCTAAGCGCGGCGACGTCGCGCTGAATCGCATGAATCAGTTCGCCTTCCTCCAGCGCGAATGGCTCGCCGTCTTCGAGGCAACGCCGACAGCGAAAGCGGCGGTTCATGCTGACCTGATCACGGCTTGCGGGTACACCTGCCACGCGCTGAGCGCGGACGTCGTGTGGTCAAGTCCCTTTCTTGCTGGAAGTTCTGGAGGGGGACACCTCGTCTGATCGCGTCGCTGCCGGAGCGACCCGACGCCGATGTGTGTCGTCGAGCTCGACCCCGAGGGCATCGAGCTACTTGGGGTCGAACGGCCCGACGTTCAGGCCGCGCCAGCGCTCCGAGCCTCGAATCAGCGACGCGTACATGAGCTTCAACACCGGCCAGACCAACCGACGGATCAGCAACCGGAAAGCTAGTGGTTACCTGGCCGAGATCGTCGCCAGGCAAGGAGAGGACGCGCTGCACAATCAGTGCGTTCCTACGGATGCCGCCCGGTGGTCCACTGAGCGTTTTCGGGAGTTCCTGCAGCTTCGCAGGGTTGAACTCGCGCAGCGGATGAACGCATTCATCGGGCAGAGGGCTGGACTCTGAGCGAGAAGCTCCGCTCTTGCATGTTGCCGATTCGCATTACTTGTTGACGATCGATGTGAATCAGCAACATACTCAGCGCCATGCCTCGCAGGAAACCCCGCGCGACCCATGAGCAGGCTGCACTGCAGCTTGCGCGTCGGCGCGGACTGCTCCACGCCCGCGACGTCGCTGCGGCGGAGATCCCAACGGTCGTTCTGACGCGCCTCGTGCGTGGCGGCCAGCTCGTGCGCGCGGGACGGGGCGTGTACGCCCTGCCCGGGCGAAGGGGAAGTGCGCACCGCTCGCTCGCCGAGGTCGCTCTGCGCGTGCCCCGCGGTGTGGTGTGCTTGCTGTCCGCGCTGCGCGTCCACGAGATCGGCACCCAGGCTCCGTTCGAGGTCTGGCTCGCGCTCCCCGCCGGTGTCGCGGCGCCACGGCTCGATTCGCCCGCGATCCGGGTCGTGCGCATGACGGGCGTATCGCTCGCGCGTGGCGTCGAGCGCGTCGAGATCGACGGCGTGAATGTGCCCGTGTACGACGCGGCCAAGACGATCGCGGACTGCTTCAAGTTCCGGAACAAGATCGGCCTGGACGTCGCGCTCGAAGCGCTGCGCGAAGCCTGGCGCGAACGCAAAGTGACCACCGAGGCGCTCTGGCGCTACGCCAAGCTGAACCGCGTCGCGAACGTCATGCGCCCCTATCTGGAAGCGCTTGTGTGAGTGCCGCGGGACGCGCGGCTTCGGTTCACGCTCGACTGCTGATGGGTGCGAGCGAGCGCCGCGAGGACTTCAGCCTCACACTGGGTCGCTACGCCGTCGAGCGCTTCCTGTACCGGATCTCCATTTCCGATGTGCGCGAACAGTTCGTGCTCAAGGGCGCACTGCTCTTCGAGCTGTGGTTCGATGAGCCGCACCGGCCGACGCGAGACGCCGACTTCCTGGGCTCCGGCGAGAAGGACGCCGAGACGTTGACGAGGACGATCCGCGCGGTGTGCGCGATCCACGCCGACGACGGCATGAGCTACGACCGCGCGACCGTGACGACCACCGAGATCCGTGAGGAGGCGAACTACGGCGGGTTGCGAGTCAAGCTGCGGGGGCGACTCGGCAAGGCGGACTCCGCAGTCCAGCTCGACGTCGGCTACGGCGATGCCGTGACTCCAGCCGCGCTCGAGGTCGAGCTGCCCCGGCTGCTCGACGATCAGCCGGCAGCGCGGTTGCGCGCCTATCCGCGTGAGACTGTCGTCGCGGAGAAGCTTGAGGCGATCGTCAAGCTCGGCATGATCAACAGCCGCATGAAGGACTACTTCGACCTGCATGCGTTGCGGCGCGAGAACGCGACCGACGAACACGACCTGGTGCGAGCCATCGCGGCCAGCTTCCGCCGGCGCGGGACTCCGATTCCCGAAGAGCTACCAGCAGGCTTGTCCCGGGAGTTCGCGCACGATCGGCAGAAGCAGGCGCAATGGTCGGCGTTCTTGACAAAGAACCGGCTCGCGTCCTCGTCGCTCGAGGCCGTGGTCGAGAGCCTTGCGGTGTGGCTGCTGCCTACTATGCGGGAGGCCTCGAAGAAGCAGCGAGGCCGAGGGCCATGAGCCAGTTCCCCGTGCCCCGGAGTGATCGGCCGGCCGTGTACGAGTCTGCGAGCGAAGCGGCAACTGGGCGACACCGCCGTGTCATCGCTTGCCAAGGAAGTTGAAGTGTCGAACACAGCCCTCCCCGAGGGTACGACGGCCCTCGCGCTCCATGAGTTCCGCTTCGACGGAAGCATTCTCCAGCGTGGGTTCTGGCTGTATGTCTGGGAGATCACGCCGCCCGGTCGTCCCGTGCTCTACTACGTGGGTCGCACGGGCGACAGCTCCTCGACCAACGCTCAATCGCCGTTCAACCGAATGGGACAGCATCTGGGATTCGACGTCGCCAGCAACACCCTCCGAAGACATCTCGAGGGACGTGGCGTCGCGCCTGAAGTCTGCGCATTTCGCCTTGTGGCGCTCGGACCCTTGGAACCCGAGTCAAGAGCGGCCGGCCGCGCTGAGCACGATGAGCGCCGAGACGGACTGGCGGCCATGGAGAAGGCCCTCGCCGGGGCTCTTGCGTCCTCGGGGTGCGAGGTGATGAACCGAGTCGCGTCGCGTAAGGCGCTGGATGACGTGCGCTTCGCACAGGTGTGGGCGGCCATCGTCAAGGCGTTCCCCCAGCTGTCTGCACCCGGTGGAGCATGAGGTTCCGTCTCGCAGAGAAAGAGTGGGGTCGCGAGCTGGACGCCGCACTCAAAGTCGACTCCAGTCACGTTCGGCTCGTGTGCCCATTTATCAAGGTGGGCGCGCTGTCTCGTCTGCTGAGCACTACCCGACCCCGCGAGCTGCAGGTCATCACTCGCTTCAACCTGGCGGACTGCGCAGAGGGCGTGAGCGATCTCAGCGCGTTGCGTCTTCTACTGAAGCGCGGCTCAAAGGTGCGCGGCGTGCTCAACCTGCACGCAAAGCTTTACGTCTTCGGAACGAGCCGCGCGATCGTTACATCCGCAAATCTGACCGACGCCGCGCTCCAGCGAAACCACGAGCTCGGGTGTATCGGCGACGAAGCCGAGTTCGTCGATCGGTGCAAGCAGTACTTCGACGCGCTTTGGTATCGCGCGGGCCCTGATCTGACCGAAGAGCGCCTAGCTTCCTGGGAGGAAAGGCTGGCTCGCCATCTCGCGAGCGGCGCTGGTTCGCATCGCCGCGGAGACCTGACGGACGAAGGCACCGACGCGGGCACCCCCCCGGACGAACGTCAGGTCGGACCGTGGGTTGCCGGAGCGTCGCAGGCCTTCGTGAAGTTCCTCGGCGAAGGCAACAACCGCGTCCCCCTAAGTTTCCCCGTTCTCGAAGAGATCCGGAGCTCGGGCTGTCACTGGGCGCTCGGATACCCTACGAGAAAGCGGCCGAGTGGCGTTGATGCCGGAGCCTTGATGTTTATCGGGCGGTTGACGGAGAACCCGAATGACACTCGCGTATTCGGACGCGCCATCGCGATGCAGCACATCCGCGGCCGGGACGATGCCACGTCGAGTGACATCGAGTGTCGACCGTGGAAAAAGAATTGGCCGCGATACGTGCGCGTACATCACGCGGAGTTCGTAAACGGATCGATGGGCAATGGCGTTTCACTCAATCTCTTGATGGACGAGCTTAGGGCTCGTTCCTTTGCGACGACGCTGCGACACGCGACGAAGGGCGAAGGCAACACCAACCCGCGAAAGGCCTACCTCCAGCAGCCGGCGGTAGAGATATCTGCCGAGGGAATTGCGTGGCTACTCGATCGGCTGGAGGCGGCATTTCTTCGTCATGGACGAGTGACAGCTACGCAGTTGGCTGCTCTCGACTGGCCCGAGGTACCGACCGTCTGGGAGCGAGCTGAGCGGTGAGCCAGTTCCACTTCCTTCAGCACGAGTGGCCGACGGTGTACGACGCGGCGGGTCGGGCCGAGAGCGCGGTCCATTCCGACCCCCGTACCGCCTGCTTCTACGCCCGCCGCGCGTTGGAGCTGGCCGTGGCATGGGCCTACAAGCACGACGCAGCACTGAAGCTTCCGTACCAGGACAACCTGTCCGCGCTGATCCACGAGCCGAGTTTCAAGCAAGCGGCCGGCGTGGCGGTGTTCAGCAAGAGCAAGGTGATCAACACGCTCGGCAATCGCGCCGTGCACGGGCATCGAGCCATTCCGATGGACGACGCGCTGGTGGCGGTGCGCGAGCTCTTCCACGTGTGCTTCTGGCTGGGCCGTACCTATGCCCGCGCGCAGCGCCCTGGGCCGCGCATCGCGTTCGACGCCAGCAAGCTGCCGAGGCCTGCGCCCGGACCGACGCAGACCGCGGAGCAGTTGCAGCGCTTGCAGGCCGCGCTCGGCGAACGCGACGAGAAGCTCGCGGTGGTGCTGGCCGACCGCACGGCGCTCGACGAGGAGCTGAAGCGCCTTCGCGCCGAGGTCGCGGCGGCGAAGCAGGCGGCTGCCGCGCAGCCCGATGCCCACGACTACTCGGAGGCCGAGACCCGCGACTACTTCATCGACCTGTTGCTGAAGGAAGCGGGCTGGCCGCTCGACCAGCCACGCGATCGTGAATTCGAAGTCAGCGGGATGCCCAATCAACAGGGCAAGGGCTACGTGGACTACGTGCTCTGGGGCGACGACGGCAAACCGCTCGGACTGGTCGAGGCCAAGCGCACGCGGCGCGATCCGCGCGTCGGGCAACAACAGGCGAAGCTCTACGCAGATTGCCTCGAACAGCGGTTCGGCCAGCGGCCAGCGATCTTCTACTCGAACGGCTATGAGCACTGGCTTTGGGACGACGCGAGCTACCCGCCGCGCGCGGTGCAGGGGTTCTACAAGAAGACCGAGCTCGAGCTGCTCATCCAACGCCGCACGACGCGCAAGCCGCTCGCAAGCGCCGAGATCAACGGTGCCATCGTCGAGCGTTTCTACCAGACGCGCGCCATTCGTCGCATCGGCGAGGCGTTCGAACGCGATCACGACCGAAAGGCGCTGCTGGTGATGGCCACGGGCGCAGGCAAGACGCGCACCGTGATCGCGCTCGCCGACCTCTTGATGCGCTGCAACTGGGCCAAGCGCGTGTTGTTCCTGGCGGATCGCACGGCGCTGGTCAGCCAGGCCGTGAACGCCTTCAAGCACCATCTGCCCGATGCGGCGCCGGTGAATCTGGTGACCGAGAGGGACGGCGAGGGGCGCGTCTTCGTTTCGACCTATCCGACGATGATAGGGCTGATCGACGAGAGCCGCGATGGCCAGCGCCGCTTCGGCGTAGGGCACTTCGATCTCGTGGTCATCGACGAGGCGCACCGCTCCGTGTTCGAGAAGTACCGCGCGATCTTCGACTACTTCGATTCGCTGCTCGTGGGACTGACGGCGACACCCAAAGACGAGCTGGGCCGCAACACCTACAGCCTGTTCGAGCTCGAGAACGGCGTGCCGACCGACGCATATGGACTGGTGGAAGCGGTGCGCGACGGGTTCCTGGTCGCGCCGATGGCCGTGTCGGTGCCGCTCAAATTTCAGCGCGAAGGCATCAAGTACGACGATCTATCGGAAGACGACAAGGACCAGTGGGACGCGCTGGAATGGGACGAGGACGGCGGCGTTCCCGATCGCGTCGAGGCCGAAGCCGTCAACAAGTGGCTGTTCAACAAGGACACCGTCGACAAGGTGCTCGCGCACCTGATGACCCGCGGCCTAACGGTCGCGGGCGGCGACCGGCTGGGCAAGACGATTCTCTTCGCCAAGAACCAAGCCCATGCCGACTTCATCGCCGACCGCTTCAATGCCAACTACCCGCACTACCGGGGGGAGTTCGCGCGTACCATCACGTTCAAGACCGAGTACGCACAGAGTCTGATCGACAATTTCTCGCAGAAGGAGAAGGCGCCGCACATCGCGCTCTCGGTCGACATGCTCGACACCGGCGTCGACGTGCCGGAGGTCGTGAACCTGGTGTTCTTCAAGCTGGTGCGCTCGAAGACGAAGTTCTGGCAGATGCTGGGACGCGGCACGCGGCTGTGTGCCGATCTGTTCGGTCCGGGACAGCACAAGCAGTTCTTCTACTTGTTCGACTACTGCCAGAACCTCGAGTACTTCAGCCAAAACCCGGAGGCGACCGACGGAGTGCTGGCCGCATCGCTTGGCAAGCGGCTGTTCACCGCGCGGCTGGAGCTGATCGGCGAGCTCGACAAGCCGGGCCGTGTGGGCGCTGGGGGCGCACCCGTCACGGAGGGTCCTCCGACGTACGTGGATCCGCACACCGACGCGGAGGTCCGTCGCGCGATCGCCAACCTCCTGCACACCGAAGTCGCCGCGATGAACCTGGACAATTTCGTCGTGCGACCCAAGCGCCGGGTGGTCGAGAAGTACGCCGCGCCGGGACCTTGGACCGTGCTTTCAGCCGAGGCGCTGACGGAGCTTGCGCACGAAGTGGCGGGATTGCCCGCCGAGCTCGACGCGGAGGCCGAAGAGACGAAGCGCTTCGACCTACTCATTCTCCTTTGTCAGTTGGCGCGGCTCCGCTCCGAGCCGGGCTTCGAGCGGCTACGCGACCGAGTGAAGGCGATTGCCGAGCTCCTGGAGGAGAAGTCAGCGATCCCGATGATCCGCGACCAGCTGCCGCTGATCCAGGATGTGCAAACCGACGAGTGGTGGCAGGACGTGACGCTGCCAATGCTGGAGAGAGCGCGCCGTCGACTTCGTGATCTGGTGAAGCTGATCGAGAAGCAGAAGCGCAAGCCGATCTATACCGACTTCGAAGACGAGCTGGGCGCGGAGAGCGGCGTGGCACTTCCGGGCTTCGGCGAGGGCGCCGACTTCGCGAAGTTCCGGGCCAAGGCGCAGGTGTTTCTGCGTGCCCATCAGGACCACATTGCGATTCGAAAGCTCCGCATGAACAAAGCCCTGACCGCGAACGACCTTCTCGACCTCGAACAATTGCTGGCCGAAAGCGGCGTCGGGGGACCGCTGCACATCGAGCGAGCGAAGGCGGAGTCGCGTGGGCTCGGGTTGTTCGTGCGTTCGCTCGTGGGCATGGAGAGGGACGTCGCGAAGTCGGCCTTGGCGACCTTCCTCTCCGGAAAGACGCTCGGCGCGAACCAGATCGAGTTCGTGAACCTGATCGTGAACCACCTGACCGAACACGGTGCGATGGAAGCCGCTCGCCTCTACGAGTCGCCGTTCACGGACCTGACGCCGCGCGGGCCGGATGCGCTGTTCACTTCGGCTCAGATCGATGAGCTGCTCGAGGTGCTTGCTGCGGTGAAAGCGATGGCGGTAGCCGCATGACCCCCGCCTGCTCGCCAGCGGCGCTGCGCGTGGCCTGGAGATTTCCGAAGCCCACGGTGGCAGCCTCGGGCCGCAGCACGTCCAGCGGATCGCGCAAGTCGTCGACGTAGCCGAGCGCGTAGGCGCCGCGCTGGTAGCCGATCAGACGCAGCAGCGGCTCGGGCAGCTCGCGCGCGATGTCGTGCGGCACCGACAGGTACTGGTTCTCCTCCTGGCGCAGCCAGGAGCGCGCGTAGGTGATGTTCAGCCCGTAGCGCGTGTCTTCGGAGCGGTTCGCGCCGCCGCCGTGGTAGATCGCGCCGGTGTAGAACAGCACCGAGCCCGCCGCCATCTCGGCCGGGATCGTGTCCTTCTCCTCGAACCGGAGGCCGTCGTCGTAGCGGTGGCTGCCCGGGACCACGCGCGTGGCTCCCGTCCTCTCGCTGAACTCGGAGAGCGCCCAGATCGTGTTGCACTGCACCTCGTAGCCCTTCGGGAACGGGAAGAAGTCGAAGGCCCACTGGTCGCGGTGGATCATCTGCGCGGGCTCGCCCGGCCCGATCGCGATCACCTGCGTCAGGTGCAGGTGAAAGCTCGTGGCACCGACCAGTGTCGCCTTCACCGCGTCGAGCACGAGCGGGTGCTGCACGATCTCGCGCGAGGTCTCGGAGCGCGCGACCAGGCCGCCGGTGCGCTTGGTGCGCCGGCCACTGAAGCCGTCGGTTCCGAGCGCCGTCGCGTCGAGCCAGGGATCGAGCTCCGCGCGCAGCTTCGCGAGCAGCGGCGCGCCGAGCACGCGATCGACGATGCAGGCGCCGTCGCGGGCGAGCAGCTCGGCGATCTTCTCGCCGCTGGTCGAGGGATCGAGGTGTTCGAGCGCCATCTGCCGGTCTCCTTCCGTGTGCTTGCGCGCGGCTTCGCCCGCTAGGATGCCACTTCGCGCGGCCGTGGCATACTCGCAGCCGAACTCCACGTGCGAGGCAACCGCTCATGTCGGCAGCTCCGACGGTCGTGATCCTGGGCGCGGGCGTCTCCGGCCTGTGCACCGGCATCCAGCTCCTGAAAGCGGGCATCTCCTCCTTCACGATTCTGGAAAAATCGGATCGGGTCGGCGGCACCTGGTACGACAACCAGTACCCGGGCGCGGCCTGCGACGTGCCCTCGCACTTCTACTGCTACTCCTTCGAGCCGAACCCCGAGTGGAGCCGCAAGTTCTCGGGCCAGGCCGAGATCCAGGCCTACCTGCAGCGCTGCGCCGAGAAGTACGGGCTGATACCGCACATCCGCTTCCGCACCGAGTGCGCGGGCGCGAGCTTCGACGAGCGCAAGGGCGTGTGGCGCGTGCGCACGAGCGACGGCGAGGAGCTCACGACCCACGTGCTGGTGAGCGGCGTGGGGCAGCTGAACCGCCCGCACGTTCCGGACCTGCCGGGACTCGCCGACTTCGAGGGCGCAGCGTTTCACTCCGCGCGCTGGCAGCACGCGCACGACCTGACCGGCAAGCGCGTCGCCGTGATCGGCAATGGCGCGAGCGCCATCCAGTTCATCCCGCCGGTCGCGAAGGTCGCCAAGCAGCTCACGATCTTCCAGCGCTCCGCGAACTGGGTCGTGCCGCGCGGCGACTACGCCTACAGCGAGCGCGCGAAGCGGATCTTCCGCTCGTTCCCGTGGCTGCTCCGGCTGTACCGCTGGTACTTCTACTGGCAGCTCGAGAAGAACTTCCTCGCCTTCGGCGGCGAGGGAAGGATCGCGCGCATGATGGAGAAGGGCGCGCGCGGCTGGCTCGAGAGCGCGATTCCCGATGCGAAGCTGCGCGAGGTCCTGACGCCCGACTACCGCGTCGGCTGCAAGCGCATCCTGATCGACGACGACTTCTACCCGGCGCTGGCGCGTCCGAACGTGTCGGTCACGACCAGCGAGATCTCGCGCATCACGCGCGACGCGATCGAGACCAAGGACGGCGCCTCGCAGCCCGTGGACGCGATCATCCTCGCGACCGGCTTCGAGACCACCAGCTTCCTGGCGCCGATGCAGATCGAGGGCGTGGACGGCAAGAAGCTCGAGGAGATCTGGGGCCCCGGCGCGGAAGCGCACCTGGGTCTGTGCGTCTCGGGCTTTCCGAACTTCTTCATGATGTACGGCCCCAACACGAACCTGGGCCACAACTCGATCATCTTCATGATCGAGGCGCAGGTACGCTACACCGTTCAGTGCATCCAGGCGCTCGCGCAGCGCGGCCTGCGCTACCTCGACGTGAAGCCGGACGTGCAGGAGCGCTACAACGCCGAGCTGCAGCGCGACCTCTCGCACACCGCCTGGGCGGCCGGCTGCAAGAGCTGGTACAAGACCGCGTCGGGCAAGGTCACGAACAACTGGTCGAGCTTCACCGTGAAGTACTGGTGGAAGACGCGCCGCCCGAAGCTCGAAGAATTCAAGCGGGTGCCGCGGACCTGAGCGAGGAAACTCCGACGCTGAAGCTCGCGCTCCTGCAGCTCGTCGCGTGCGGAAGGGACCGCGCAGCCAATCTCGCCAAGGGCGAGCGCCACTGTCGCGAGGCCGCTGCGCGCGGTGCGGAGCTGGCGCTCTTCCCCGAGCTGTGGAGCGCGGGCTACCAGCCGTTCGACGACTCCGACGCGCTGGAGCCCGACAGCGCGTTCGTACGCCACTTGTCGGCGCTCGCGCGCGAGCTCGGCCTGGCGATCGCGCTCACGTTCCTCGAGCGTACCGCGCGCGGCCCTCGCAACGCGCTCGCGCTGTTCGACCGACACGGGGTCGAAGTGCTCCGCTACGCCAAGGTCCACCTGTGTCCGTGGGGTCCGCCGGACAGCGACTGCGTGCCCGGCGATGCGTTCCCGGTCTGTCCGCTCGACACGCGCGCGGGGCCTGTGCAGGTGGGCGCGATGATCTGCTTCGACCGCGAGTTCCCCGAGGCCGCGAAGCTGCTGAGCTTGAACGGCGCGGAGCTGATCGTGACGCCGAACTCCTGCAAGCTGAACGAGCGCGGCACGGTGCTCGCCGATCTGCGCCTGGCGCAGTTTCGCGCGCGCGCGTTCGAGAATCTGGTGGCGGTCGCGATGGCGAACTACGCGGCGCCGCAGCACGACGGCCACTCGGCCGCCTACTACCCGGACGGCGGGACGATCGTCGTCGGCGACGAACGCGAGGGCATCGTGATGGCGGAGCTCGACCTCGCGCGGCTGCGCGCGTTCCGCTCGCAAGAGGCCGGCCGCGACGCCGCGCGGCGGCCGGAGCTCTACGGGCCGATCGCCTCGCGTGTTAGGCTGTAGCGAGCGATGCGCTTCCTCCCGCGCCTGTTCGAGAGCAATCGCAAGTGGGCAGCCACCCGCGTCGCCGAGGACCCGAAGTTCTTCGAGCGCCTGTGCGATCTGCAGGCCCCCGACCACCTGTGGATCGGCTGCGCGGACAGCCGCGTACCGGCGAATCAGATCGTCGATCTGGCGCCCGGCGAGATGTTCGTGCACCGCAACGTCGGGAACGTGGTCGCGCCCGACGACACCAACTGCCTGTCGGTGGTGCAGTACGCGGTCGACGTGCTGCGCATCAAGCACATCATCGTCTGCGGGCACTACGGTTGCGGCGGCGTCGCCGCCGCGTTCGGACCGCCGCTCGAGCTGCCGCTCGAGAGCTGGCTGCAGCACATCCGCGCGGTGCGGCGCGCGCACGACGACGAGCTGAAGTCGCTGCCCGACGACGCCGCGCGCGCGCGCCGGCTGTGTGAGCTGAACGTGATGGCGCAGGTGCGCTCGGTGTGCCGGATCGGGACCGTGCTCGACGCCTGGGAGCGCGGTCAGGCCCTGGCCGTGCACGGCTGGGTCTACGACCTGCGCGACGGGCTGCTGCGCGACCTGTCCGTGAGCATGGACGGCGGGGCGGACTGAGCCCGCATGGCGATCGCGATCCGCCCCGCGCGCGCCGACGACGCGCGCTTCCTCGCCTCGAGCACTCTGATCGCGCATCGCTCGCACGTGAACTTCTGCTCGTACGACCTGCTCTTCGACACGGAGCCGGAGATCTTGGAGTTCTTTGCGCGGATGGCGAATGCGGAGCCCGCGAGCCAAGCGCACCACTCGCGCTTCCTGGTCGCAGAGCTCGACGGCACTCCGGCCGCCGCGCTGTGCGGATTCAGCGCGGGCGACCACGTCCGCCCCGAGTTCCTCGCGGCGCTCGGCCCGGTGTTGCGCGGTCTCGGAATCGACGAGGCAGAGCAGGCGGCGCGCACCGCACGCATCGCCGCGTGGGAGACGTGCCCGTACCCGTCCAAGCCCGGCGAGTGGGTGGTCGAGTGGGTTGGCGCGCTGCCGACATTCCGGCGTCGCGGTTTGGTTCACGCACTGCTCGAGGCGATCCTCGCCAAGGGCCGCGCGACGGGCCACTCGGTCGCGAACGTCGCGCACCTGATCGGCAACGACGCCGCGCAGCGCGCGTACGAGAAGGTCGGCTTCGTGGCATGGCAGGATGTCCGTCATCCCGAGTTCGAGCACGCGGCGCGCGCGCCGGGCATACGCAGGCTGCGCCGGCCCCTTTGAAGGAAAGCTCGACATGACCACCGTAAGAGATCTGTCCGTCGCCGCGATTCTCGCCGCGGGCGTCGCGCTCGCCGGCTTCTTCGTCGCGCAGGGCTTCATGGGCGCGCGCAGCGCCGACCGCTACGTGACGGTGAAGGGCATCTCGGAGCGCGACGTGCAGGCGGACGTCGCGATCTGGCCGCTGCGCGTGGTCGCGTCCGACAACGACCTGGGCCGCGCGCACGCGCAGATCGAAGCCGCGATGGCGCAGATCCGCGCGTTCCTGGCCAAGCACGAGATCGACGCCACGGGCGCGCAGGTGAGCGGCTTCTCGGTCACCGACGCGCAGGCGAACCAGTACCGCTCCGGCGACGGTGGCAACCGCTTCGTGATCAACCGAACGCTGGTCGTGCGCTCGGCCGAGCCGGCCAAGGTGTTCGCCGCCAGCGCGAAGGTCGGCGAGCTGGTCGCCGCGGGCGTGGTGCTCTCGTCGGGCGGCGAGTACGGCGGCGGCGGACCGACCTTCATCTTCACGCGCCTCTCCGAGCTGAAGCCGGAGATGATCGCCGAAGCCACCGGCCGCGCGCGCGAGGCGGCCGAGCAGTTCGCGCGCGACTCGGGCAGCCGGATCGGCGGCATCCGCCGCGCGAACCAGGGCATGTTCGAGATCCTGCCGCGCGACCGCGCGCAGGGCATCACCGAAGAGGGACAGCTCGCGAAGACGGTTCGTGTCGTCTCCACCGTCGACTACAGGCTGGAGTGACGGCCACGCGCTGGGGACTGGCCGCGCTGCTCGTGCTGGCGATCGCGGGCGTGGCGATCGTCGCGCTGCTGTTCCGCCTGCAGCGCGCGGTGCTGTTCCCGGCTCCTGGCGCGCGCGGACCGGAGCCTGACCTGGCGGCGTACGGAGCGGAGCGCGTCTGGCTCGAGCTCGGCTCCGGGCGCTCCGAGACCTGGCTGCTCGCGGGGCACGGCGGCCGCGAACCGTCAGCCGGGCGCGAAGCGCGCGGGGGGCCGCTGCTGGTGTTCGCGCACGGGAACGGCGAGCGGATCGACGACTGGCTCGACGCGTTCGAGACGCCGCGCGCCTGGGGCGCGGCGGTGCTGCTCGTGGAGTACCCGGGCTACGGGCGATCCGCGGGCGTGCCCTCGCAGGCCAGCGTCCGCGCGGCGATGATCGCGGCCTACGACTGGGCGCTGACACGCCCCGGTGTCGACGCGGCGCGCGTGGTGGGCTGGGGCCGCTCGCTCGGCGGCGGTGCGGTCTGCGCGCTGGCTCGCGAACGCGCGCTCGCGGGGCTGGTGCTCGAGTCCACCTTCACCAGCGTCCGCAGCATGGCGCAGCGCCTCGGCCTGCCCGCCTTCCTGGTGCGCGACCCGTTCGACAACCTCGAAGCGCTGGGCTCGTACTCGGGTCCGGTGCTGATCGTGCACGGCGAGCACGACGAGATGATCCCCGTCGAGCACGCGCGCACTCTTCACGCTGCGCTGCCTGGCTCGCGGCTCCTGCTCGAGCCCGGCTGCGGACACAACGACTGCCCGCGGCCCTGGAACGCGCTGCGCGAGTTCCTGCTCGAGACGCGGCTGCTCACGCCGTAGCGGCCGCGGGCGCCGCGAGCGCGCGCGACAGGAACGCGGCCTGGCGCTCCGGTGGGCCGGCGACCGCACCCGCGCGGTGACCGCGCGCGGCGGGGTATCCTGTCGCGATGAAGATCTACGACTTCAAGCAGGCCCCGAATCCCCGTCGCGTGCGCATCTTCCTGGCCGAGAAGGGCGTCAGCGTGCCGTTCGAGCAGATCGACATCTTCCAGCGCACCAACCGCCAGCCACCGTTCCTGGCCAAGAACCCGCTGGGCGGCATCCCCGTGCTCGAGCTCGACGACGGCACCTGCATCGCCGAGTCGGTCGCGATCTGCCGCTACTTCGAGGCGCTCCACCCCGAGCCGCCGCTGTTCGGGCGCGACGCGCTCGAGCAGGCGCTGATCGAGATGTGGAACCGGCGCGTCGAGCTCGTGCTGTTGAACTCGGTCGGCATGGTCTGGGGCCACGGCTCGCCGCTCACCGCCAAGGTCGTGCAGCAGATTCCCGAGAACGTGGAGCCCAACCGCAAGCGCGCCGCGGTTTTCCTCGAGCTGCTCGATCGCGAGCTCGGCACGCGCCCGTTCATCGCCGGCGAGCGCCTCTCGGTCGCCGACATCTCGGCGCTGTGCACGATCGACTTCGCGGCCATGGTGCAGATCACGCCCGATCCCGCGCTCTCGAACGTCGCGCGCTGGCACCAGGCGATGCCCGCGCGCCCGAGTGCCAAGGCCTGAGATGGACGCGAACCTCGACGTGCTCGCCCCGCTGCTCGCGGCGCTGCGCTTCGCGGCGGAGAAGCACCGCAGTCAGAAGCGCAAGGGCACGGACGCGTCGCCGTACATCAATCACCCGATCGAGGTCGCGGAGCTGCTCGCGCGGGTCGGCGGCGTGCGCGACGTGGAGCTGCTCGCGGCCGCGATCCTGCACGACACGATCGAGGACACCGAGACGACGCCCGACGAGCTCGAGGCCGCGTTCGGCGCGCGCGTGTGCTGCCTGGTCGCCGAGGTCACCGACGACAAGAGCTTGCCGAAGGCCGAGCGCAAGAAGCTCCAGGAAGAGCACGCGCCGCAGCTCTCGCGCGACGCCAAGCAGCTCAAGCTCGGCGACAAGATCTCGAACGTGCGCGAGATCGGCGCCGCGCCGCCGGCCGACTGGTCGCTCGAGCGCAGGCGCGAGTACATCGCCTGGGCGCGTTCGGTCGTGGACGGCTGCCGCGGCGCGAACGCCGCGCTCGAACGTCACTTCGACAGCATAGCCGCGGAGACCGAGGCGGCGCTGATTCGCACTTGATGGAGCCCATGGGCTTCGCGCTCGGCGCCGCGCCGACCTGCGCGGTCTGTCGCTGCGCGATCCCGACGTGAGCATCGCTCGCGTGCGCTGAAACAGACCGCGCGCACGCTGCAGCCCAGACGCCCCAGGTCTGGCGCGCGACGCGAACGTCCTGTGCGGCAGCGAGCGCGCCGGAGACGCGGACCGTTCGCGCCGAATCACGCTCCCGCGCCTGGCTTCCGGGTGATCTATGATCCGGGGGAACCGTTGGAGGGCGCGATCATGCTGTCACCGCAAGCCGACCTGTTCGTCTCGAGCCGCGAGCTCAAGTGGGCGCCGTTCAGCGAGGGCATCTGGCTGAAGGCGCTGCGCATCAGCCCCGAGACGGGCACCTGGACGATCCTGCTCAAGTGCGAGGCCGGCTCGGCCTTCGCGCGCCACCGCCACCTGGCCGCGGGCGAGTACTTCATGCTCTCGGGCCGCATGGAGCTGCGCGGCGGCGCGCAGGCTGGCGGAGTGACCGCCCTTCCGGGCGACTACGGCTTCGAGCCGGTGAGCGTGATCCACGACTCGACCTGCTTCCCGGTGGACAGCGAGATGCTGTTCACCAACCACGGGGCGGTGCAGTTCCTGGACGAGCGCGACAACACCTCGTTCGTGCTCGACTGGGAAGCGATCCAGCGCATGGCCGCGGCGGCATAACCGGCGACGGGATCTGCGATGGTCCTCGTGATCGACGAGCGCACGGTTCTCCGCTCGCCGAGCCTCTCGGACGCGGAGCCGATGTTCGCGGCGATCGACGCGAGCCGCGCGTACCTGCGGCGCTGGCTGCCGTGGGTGGACGGGAGCACGTCGCCCGAGCACACGCGCGAGTTCCTGCGCGGCGCGATCTCGGGCGCGGCGGACGGGAAGTCGCTGATCCTGGTGGTCGAGCACGACGGCCAGCCCTGCGGCACCGCGGGCTTCAACTGGATCGACCCCGCGAACGGCTCGTGCGAGATCGGCTACTGGCTGCGCGAGGACGTGCAGGGGCGCGGGATCATGACCGGCTGCTGCCGCTCGCTGGTCAAGCACGCGTTCGACGGCCTGGGCTTGAACTCGGTGCGGATCGCGGCCGCGGTCGGGAACGAGCGCAGCCGGCGCGTGCCCGAGCGGCTCGGCTTCCGCATCGACGGCGTGCTGCGCGAGGCCGAGCGGCTGTCGAGCGGGCACGCCGACCAGGTGGTCTACACGCTGTTGCGTCGGGAGCGGAAGGAGTGATGGCCGGGATCGAGCTGCACGAGATGCGCGGCGAGGACTGGCCGGAGGTCTTTGCCCTGTGGCTGCGCTGCGAGGGCATCGGGCTCTCCGATTCCGACTCGCGCGAGGCGATCGGCGCGTACCTGGCGCGCAACCCGGGCATGAGCGCGGTCGCGCGCGAGCCGGACGGTCGCCTGGTCGGCGCGGTGCTGTGCGGCGACGACGGCCGGCGCGGCTACCTGCACCACCTGGCGGTGTCGCCCGACGCGCGCGGGCGCGGCATCGGCGCTGCACTGCTCGCGCGCTGCTTCGAGCGTCTGGCCGGCCGCGGCATCCCGAAGTGCAACGTCTTCCTGTTCGGCGACAACGAGCCGGGCCGCGAGTTCTGGCTGCGCGCGGGCTGGAACGCCCGCCGCGATCTCGAGATCCTGCAGAAGCTCGTGCGCTAGCCGGTCCGGCGCTCACGCCATCGCGGGCGCCTGCGCGGAGTCGAAGTACTCGTCGAGGCGCGTGATGCGGCCGCCCTCGACGCGGCACACGACCACCGCGGGCAGCACCAGCTCGCGTCCGCTCGCCTTCTCCGTGCCGCGCACGACATGGCGCTCGACGAAGCCACCCGCAATCGGCTCGAGCCGCACGTCCTCGTAGCGCAGCCGCGCGACCTGCTCGATCGCCCACGCGAGCATGGCCAGGTTCTGCTCGCGCGTCTTCTCGGTGCGATCGGTGTTGTGCCAGATCACCGCGTCGGGTGCGTAGAGCTCGCCGACCGCCGCCAGGTTCCCGCACTCGATCGCCGCGAAGAAGCGCCGCGCCACGTCGAGCGGATCCGCGCCCGGGGCCGCGCGCCGCGCGGCGAAGTCGAGCGCCGACCCGCCCTCGGACGGCGTGCACAGCACGTCGATCGCGTGCTGCGTGTCGAGGTGCTCCTCGAGCCGCAGGAACGACGCGTCGCGGATCTTTATCCAGTACGTGTAGCGGTTGTTGTACAGCTTCCCGGACACGTGCCGGCCACGCGACTCCATGTCGAGCGCGACCCAGTCGCCGTCCGCCGCGAGCTTGTGCGCGCGGAATTCCAGCCCGTCCGGGAAGACCACGAACACGTCCTTCGCGTTCGCCGCCATGTACTCGCGCCCGAAGCTGCCCGCGAGCGGCCAGTGACCGATCACGGTGTAGACCAGGTCCGCGTGGTACTTCGCGACGATCCGCTCGACGTCACCCTTGCCAAGTGCGTCGACCCAGTCGAGCACGAGCGCCTTGTTCGCGGCTTCCGACATGCCCCGAGCCTACACCACCGGAGGCCGGTGACTAGCGCCGGGCGCGGAGCAGGGCGACGGCCGCCAGACCCAGGCCGACCAGTGCGCACGTCGCGGGCTCGGGAACCGGCCCTTCCAGCACGGTGCTGAAGCGCACGATCGCCTTCGCCTTCTCATCGGGCCGGCGGTTCCGGCGGCTAGCGCGCAACTCTCTAGCTCGTGCCCTCGGCGATGAACACGATCTCCTTGCTGGGAAACACGGTCGAGCGCGTGAAGTCGATGAAGCGCTTCTCGTCCTCGAGAAACAGGTTGAAGGCGCGCGCGCCCTCGCCCGCGGGGTCGGAGAAGATCGTGACCAGGTCGTTGCGGTCGAACCACGCCTCGGTGAGTCCCGCGTAGGCCGGGGGCGCGAGGCGCGACTGGCGCAGGGCGTCGTTCAGCTCGTCGTCCAGCGTGTGAGTCTGGATGTAGCGCGCGAAGCGCGTTGCCTGGCTGTGGCGCCGGAGCAGATAGCCGTGCTCCATGTTCCAGGTCTTGTGACACGCCGCCTGGGTCATGCCCGGCTTCGGCTGCAGCAGGTAGCAGATCTTGATCCACGAGCTGTTCGGCCAGGCGACGATCGAGTTCTCGCCCATCGGATTGATCTGCGCGATCTCCTGGCCGACCCAGAGCGGCGAGTGCGGGTGGTCGATGAAGCGCCGCTCGTCCTCGAGCAGGAGCGCCCCCGCGCGGCGCGCGTCATCGGTCGTCATTCCGGCGACGAGCTCTTCGCGCGAGTCCCACCACAGGCTCGCGATGCCGTCGAACGGCTCGTGCATGCCGGTGCGCAGCGCGCGCAGGCCGTCGAGCAGCGGATCGTCGAAGCTGTGCGACTGCACGTAGCGGCGGATGTGCAGCGTGCGCGCGACGCTGGCCACGAGCGGCCCATGCTGCTCGCGCCAGTATTTCTGGAAGTCCGCGCGGGACAGGTTCGGCAGGCGCCGTAGCGGGAAGTTCAGGCGGATCATCGGTGAGGCCTCCGCGCGCGAGCATACCCGAGGGCCTCGCGGCGGGTCCGAAGCCCGCGGCTGTGCGGCGCAAGGCCACACGCTGCGCCTCACGAGCGCGGCGTCGCGCCACGACCCTCGCCCCTCAGCGCGCTCGGCGCAGGGCACGGCGCGTGCAACGCGCTGGTGCAGAGGCGTAGCAGAGAGGGACAGTCATGCAGAACAGCGAGCACTTCGACGTGCTGATCGTCGGCGCCGGCATCTCCGGAATCGGCGGCGCCTACCACCTCACGCAACAGTGTCCGGGCACGAGCTTCGTCGTGCTCGACGCGCTCGAGGGCTTCGGCGGCACCTGGCTCACGCACACGTACCCGGGCATCCGGTCCGACAGCGACCTGTACACGTTCGGGTACCGCTTCAAGCCGTGGATCGGCCCGCCGGTCGCGACGGCGGAGGAGATCCTCAAGTACATGGGCGAGGTGATCGCCGAGAACGACCTCGCCAGGCACATCCGTTACAAGCACCAGATCCGCTCGGCGTCGTGGTCGAGCGCGGACAAGCGCTGGACGGTCGACGCCACGCGCAGCGACACGGGCGAGAAGTTCCGCTTCACCACGAGCTTCCTGTGGATGTGTCAGGGCTACTACAAGCACGCGCAGGGCTACACGCCCGAGTGGGAGGACATGGACAGCTTCGAGGGTGTCATCGTTCACCCGCAGACCTGGCCGAAGGATCTCGACTACAAGGACAAGGAAGTGCTCGTGATCGGCTCGGGCGCGACCACGGCGACGGTCGTGCCCGCGATCGCGGCCGAGACCAAGCACACCACCGTGCTGCAGCGCTCGCCGACCTACTTCTACCCGGCGCCCAACAAGAACGAGCTCGCCGATACGCTGCGCGAGCTCGACATCGACGAGACCTGGATCCACGAGATCGTGCGCCGCAAGATCCTGCACGATCAGCAGCTCATGACGCGGCTCTGCATCGACCAGAGTGACGCCGCGCGCGACCTGCTGCTCGCCGGCGTGCGCGCGTACCTGCCCGAGGACCAGGTGAAAGAGCACTTCACGCCCACCTACCGTCCTTGGCAACAGCGGCTGGCGTACGTGCCCGACGGCGACCTGTTCAAGGGCATCCAGGCCGGCAAGGCGTCGATGGTCACCGACGAGATCGAGCGCTTCACCAAGAAGGGCGTGCTGCTTGCGTCGGGCCGGGAGCTCGAGGCCGACATCATCATCACCGCCACGGGCTTCGACATCAGCGTGCTCGGCGACATCGCCTTCACGATCGACGGCGTGAAGCTCGACCTGCACGACACCGTCACGTACCGCGGGATGATGTTCACGGGCGTGCCGAACCTGCTCTGGGTGTTCGGCTACTTCCGCGCGAGCTGGACGCTGCGCGCCGACCTGCTCTCCGACTTCGTGTGCCGCCTTCTGAACCACATGAAGAAGAACGGAGTGAAGCGGGTGGAGGTCGCGCTGCGGTCCGAGGACAAGGACATGCCGCTGCTCGACTGGATCGACCCCGGCAACTTCAACCCCGGTTACCTGATGCGCTCGATGCACCTCTTGCCCAGGCGCGGCGACAAGCCCGAGTGGCAGCACACCCAGGACTACTGGCGCGAGAGGGAGGAGATCCCGGCGATCGATCTGGACGCGAAGGAGTTCGTCTACGCCTGAGCGGGAACGGCGCGCGCGGCGCCCTTCTCGTATGCTCGTCTCGTGACCGGAATCCGCCGCGCGACGCTCGCCGACGCAGCCGCGATCGCGCGCATCTACAACTGGTACGTCGAGAACACCGTGGTCACCTTCGAGGTCGATCCGGTCTCGGACGCGGAGATGGCGCAGCGCATCGAGCACACGCTCGCGAAGCACGAGTGGCTCGTGTCCGCGCGCGGCGATGAAATCCTGGGCTACGCGTACGCGGGTCGCTTCCGTGAGCGCGCGGCGTACCGGTTCGTGACCGAGTCGACCATCTACCTGCGCAACGGCCTGCAGGGTCAAGGGCTCGGCAAGCCGCTCTACCGCGCGGCGATCGAGCGCACCTTCGCGCTCGGCTACACGAGCCTGATCGGCGCGATCGCGCTGCCCAACGAAGCGAGCGTACGCCTGCACGAGTCGCTCGGCTTCGAGAAGGTCGGCCACCTGCGCAGGGTGGGCTGGAAGCACGAGCGCTGGGTCGACGTCGGCTCGTGGCAGCTCGAGAAGCCCGCGGGAAGTGCGGGCTCCGCGCTCACGGCTTCCTGAACTTCAGCACGAAGCGATCGGCGGTGCCGCGCTTCTCGCCCGCAGCCGTGGGCGAAGCGTTCCAGTCGCGCGGGTCGGCGGGGTTGCGCATGAACTCGGCCGCGCCGTCGAGCACGAAGCCGGCCTTCTCGATCTCGCCGACGAGCTGACTCTCCTCGATCCGGTGCAGGGTCCGGACGTCGTTCGTGCCGCTGCCGGCTCGCGCGCTGTGATCGATCACGCCGTATGTGCCGCCCTTCCGGAGCGCCGCGAACACCGACGCGTTCATGCGCGCGCGGTCGATCTCGAGCCAGACGGTGTCGTGGTAGAAGAGCACGATCAGCACCGCGTCCAGATTCGTGGCCTCCGGCGGCAGCGGGTCGTCGAACTCGCGATCGACGCGCACGACCCGCGCGTTCACCGGCTTGGCGAGCCGCTCGCTCCACGGCTTCTCGGCGAAGCGCTCGAGGATGAACTTCGGGTTCTGCCCGTACACGCGGCCGGTCGGACCCACCATGCGCGCCAACAGCTCCGTGGTGTAGCCCCCGCCCGCGCCGAGCTCCGCCACGCGCATGCCGGGACGGATGTCGAAGAACGCGAGCGTCTCGGCCGGGAAGCGCCCCGCGTCGAGCGCGCGGTCGGCGTCGCTGCGATCGGGCGCGGCCACGACCTGCGCCGCGGCGGCGGCCGAGGCTTCGGACGCGGGCGGGGCGGCGAACGCGGACGATGATGTGAACAGGACGCAGAGCGCCAGCGCGGGCACGATCGATTTCATGCCCGCGAGCTTCGCACACGACCTCGGGCGTCGTCCGTTCGAGCGCGAATGCAGTCGAACGCTACGGTCGCCCCACGTCTCCCTGGCTCCAGTCGCACACGCCGTCGGGGAAGATCTGCTCGAGGCGCGCCTTCTCGGTCGCGCTCGGCAGCCACGTGCCGTAGGCGCCGGAGGCGAGCGCCGCGTCGACGCTTTGCAGCGCGCACTTGAAGATGCCGCCCTGGATCGGCCCGCCGGCCACGATGCGCGAGCTCTTGTGGATCGGGAAGATCTGCGTGCACGCGCCCGGCGGATCGTCGTCGAGGATGCCGTCCCAGACGTCGTCGCCGGCCGCGATCTCGACTCCCGCGGTGGTGAAGCAGCGATCGACCGCACGCGACGGCTTGTTGCCCGCCACGCCGCGCCACGGCCGCTCGCGCATGTTCTCCATCCACTCGTCGATCACCTCGAACGCCTCCGGCGTGGCGTCGGACGCGACGGCGGGGCGCGCGTCGGTGAACCAGATGACCATGTTGTCGTCGTCGTGGCGGAGCTGGAGCCGGCGCCGGGTGGCGAATGACTGGTGGCTGTGGTGCATGTCGAGCTGCTCTTCCAGGTAGTGCCGCCAGTCGATCACCGGGATGTCGATGTCGCCGTCGAAGCGCATGCCGCTCTGGTAGGCGGCGTGGATCGCCTCGATGTTGCCGCTGCGGCGCGGCGCGGGAGTGACTCCGCCGTCGGGTGACAGGTTCATGTTGCGCGAGCTCCAGGGATCGAAGGTCGCCGGGTTCGGCGGGCCGACGAACGGGAAGCCCTCGACCACCATCTCCGCAGGCTCCTTCCAGCTGCCGACCCGCGCGTTCAGGTCGAGGAACTCGCTCGGCGAGATCACGCCGTCGACGAGCGCCCGGAGGCCGTACTGCACGCCCACGTTGTCCCACGGCGTGCGGCCGAAGCCGTCCGCGTCCGTGCCATAGATGTTCACGAGGTCGCCGGCGTGGGTCCAATCCACGCCCGCCGTACCCTGCGCGAGCTTGTCGATGTCATCGACGTTGGTGAAGGTCGGATTGAGCACCAGCGGCGTCAGTCCGAACCACGCGCGCCGGCACTCGGTGAGCGGCGGCGGTGTGGTCTGCGACGCCGGGATCGGCAGCGGCCGGTTCAGACCGAGCAGCGAGTACAGGCCGTAGATGCCGTTCCACTGCGCGGCTTCGCCCGCGCCGATCACGGGCGTCGGGCTGGCGTTCAGGCCCTGGATCGCGCGGCGGTTCGACACGTCGTCCCAGCGGTTGTTGAAGAGGTCGGTCTTGTCGAAGTAGTGCTCGAGCAGCTCGCAGTCACCGACGTGGATCGTCTGCGTGATCATGTCCGAGTAGGAGTACTGCGGAATCGCCGCGTCGATCAGGCCCGGATGGTTCTGCGCGTAGACGTACTGCTGGATCGCGCCTCCGGAGCCGCCCACGCTCACCGTGTACAGCGGCACCCCGTGAGCCTCGGTGAAGTGCTCCTTCAGCATCAGCGCCGTCTCGCCGCCGAGCTGCAGGTTGTAGTGCGTGTTCATGCGCAGGCCGGTCGAGTTCACGACCGCATAGCCGAGCTTCAGCACGTCGTGCAGCAGCATCGCGCTGTTGCTGGTGGTGCCCTGCGTGCGCCCGATCGCGACGCCGCCCTGCAAGCTGTACACGAGCCGCCCGTTCCAGAGCGAGTCGTCCGGCTGGTCGGGATCGCTCTCCGTCGCCGGCGCGAGCATCGCCACGCTGTACACGAAGCGGTTCACGGTGCCGCGCTCCCAGCGCACGATGTACGGCACGGTCTGCCCGTCGAGCGTGGTCGTCGTGGCGAGATCGGCGGGCAGCGGACCGCCGGGGCTCGCGAGCGGCATGAATGCGCCCCCGGTCGTCCGGTACTGGTACTCGATGCGCCGGTTCGCCGCGCAGTTCTTGCTCCAGCCCACGATCGTCGCCGCCGCCGTCGGGTAGCCGCGCGAGTCGCGCGGGTAGTTGCCGCTCGCGTCCTCCTGCGCGACGGGGATGCCGAAGCTGTCCTGGTTGTCGACGATCGGCTGGCCGAGCCCGACGCGCGCCGTCGTGCACACGAACGGCTGCTGCTGCGGGCCGGAGAAGATCGGGCCGCCCAGCGAGTGGTTGGTCACGACGAGCTTCGCCTTCACCGAGTTCGCGTGCGGGCTCGAACGGAGCTCGAGCCGGTTCGGGCCTTCGACGAAGCCCTCGACCACGCCGAGCAGGTCGCCGTTCTCGGCGTCGAGCGCGCTCGTCACGTCTACACCGTTCAGGAACAGCCGCGCGTTCTGCTTGATCTGCCGGCCGGGAAACTCGACGCGCACGAGCGCGTCGCCGCCGCTCACCTGATCCGGCGCGCTCGAGACGATCTCGATCGACCAGGAGTTGCGGTGCGGGTGCCAGTGCTTCCACCACTTTCCGTGCTGCAGCCAGCCGGTCGCGCCCGCCGGAGCGGCCGCCGAGAGCAGCATGGCCAGGGCCGCGAGCGTTGCCAGGGATCGGCTGCAGGACACACGAGCGATTCGGCGATGCGACATGGCGCTCCTCCAGCGTGCGGTTCTGAATCCGTCGGCCACGCTAGATCGTGCGCGCGCGCCGTGTCAACGAATCCGTTCGCTACAGTCGAAGACCGGTGCGCCGCCGATGACACTCTAAACCTGGGAGCTGCTCAGCTACGTGGTCACCGTCGCGGGCTTGCCGCTCGCGATCGCGGTGTTCCTGTTCGAGCGGCGCAAGGAACGCGCAAACGAGGAAGGGGCCGTCTATCAGCTTCTTTCAGACAACTGCCAGGACTTCCTGCGCGCGGTTCTCGAGCATCCCGATCTGAAGCTGTTCGCGCCGTCGGTGCCGGATCTGTCGGAAGACCCGCAGGAACGCCGGCTGGTGATCTTCGGCATGCTGATCTCGCCCTTCGAGCGCGCATATCTATTGCTGTTCGAGCCACCGCTCTCGCCGAGTCAGGCCCGCCGCTGGGGCTCGTGGGAGGTTTCGACGCGCAGCGCAAGCCCTACAGGCACGACTCGACGCAGCGAATCCGCATCTTGCGCTTGCCCCACTGGAGCGTCCGGCGCACGTCCTTGCCCATGATCTTCCGGGCAGCCCGTCGCCAGACGTCGTGGAGCGAGAGCTCGCCGCATGCGCAGTTGCCTCCACTTCGGGTCGCCCGACGCCGCCGAGTCACTGACTCGACGGCGCGGGCGATCGAGCGTCGTGGATTTGCTGCTAGGCCTCGCCACCGAGGGTGTGCTGCTCCGGATCGTCGGTGTTCTCGGTATGTTCCGGATCACGATCGCGGTCGGGAGCAACGCGCGTGCCAGCGCACGAGCGCCGGGTCGCGCGCGCGCAGGACGCGCCTCGCGCGCCGCGGACTCGGCGGTTTGTACGCTCGGCCAGGGCGCTCGCGCGCGGGCGGCGGCGCGGAGCTAGTTTGTAGAATCCGCCAGGCGCGCGAGCGCGGCGCGCGCGTAGCCGTTGCGCGGGTTGCGGTCGACCGCCTTCTGGTAGTACTCGCGCGCGAGCGCGGGCTCGCGGGCGTGCTCGTACAGGTACGCGAGGTTGGTCCAGTATTCCGGCCCGAGGCCCGCGACCGCGTCGAGCGCGATCTTGGGCATGAACATGTAGATCGCGCGGTCGGCGAACGTGAGCACGATCTTCGCGTTGCGCGGCTCGAGCTGCGCGGCTTCGGCGTAGAGCGGCATCGCCTCCGCGGACACGAAGCAGTTCCGCATCAGGATCTCCGCCAGCCGGAAGCGATCGCGCGCGCGGCTCGACTTCTCCAGGCGCTCGATCGCGGCCTCGATCGACTCGGCCCCGAGATCGAGCGGCGCGAGGCTCTCCTCGCTGCGCTGCAGCGCCGCGGCCGTGAACTCTGCGTACGGCGACGCCAGGTTCACGAGCCGAAAGGCGCCTTCACCGTCGAAGAAGAAGCTCTTGAAGGTCTCGACCCGGTCGACGCGCCAGAGCCCGTCCTCGCGCACGAGCAGGATCGGCACGAACTCGCGCGCGGGCTTCCGCGAGTCGAGAAACGCGCGGTCGCCGCGCACCTGCAGCTCGAGCGGCTGGGAGCGCTCCAGCGCTTTCGCGCGCAGCAGCTCTTCGTACGGAGCGACCGGGTAGCGGGCGCGCATCACGCGGCTGCCGGCGCTGAACAGCTCGAGCGTGGGGTCTCCGACCAGATCGAGCTGCGCGCGCATGAACGCGGCGGCGCTCTCGCGCGGATCGTCGGACGGCGCGTAGCGCGCGCGCTGGTCGTCCGGCACGCGGCGCTTGAACTCGGTGTGCGAGGGCAGCGACGGCAGCGCGACCTGCGCGCCGGCGCCGCCCGAATGGCCCGCGAGCAGCTTCGACAGGTGATCCACGCCACGCAGCTCGCCCGCGAGCTCGAGCTCGCCGCTGGCCACGCCGTCGAGCAGGCGATCGCGCAGGAAGTGCAGGACGTCCATCACGGCCATGCCCGCGGCGCGGTGCGAGGCGTACGGCACGAGCTGATCGCGCGCGAGCCGCGAGACGAACACGTCCGGCAGCAGTCCCTCGAGCGAGTACGAGACCTCGACGCGCGCCTCGCCGCCCTCGCCGTCGAGCACGATCAGGATGCCGCCGGTCGGCGCGTCGCGGCCGACGCCGAGCTCGCGGAACAGACGCTCCGCGAGCGGAGCCACTGGCTCGCCGCCCGCGCGGCGCGTCGCGACACGCGCGTCGACGCCCAGGTCCGCGCGCAGCGCTTCGCACTGATCCCCGACGATCACGCCGAACGGCCCGAGCAGCTGCGCCTGGTCGTCGCTGGGACCGGCCTCGAGCGCGCGCGACGGCGCGAAGTCGATGCGGCCGTAGAGCACGGCGCCGAGCCCGAGCAGGAGTCCCGCGAAAATCAGCCATTTGAAGGCGCTGCGCATGGTCAACGTGCCGCATCGGCCCTCCCGAGCGGCTTCCTGAGCATCCGGATCGGCTCGCGGCGGGTGTGTCAGTATGGCCACGAGATGAAGGCGCGCGGCGCATCGTGAGTTCGAGCGGACGGCCGGCTCGACGCGTGCTGCTCATCGATCTGAACAACTTCGCTCGCTATCCGACGCTGGCGGTGGGTCTGCTGGCTGCGATCCTGCGCGACGCGGGGATCAGCGTCGCTGTCCTGTCGCCGCTCGCTCTCGGCGTGAGCGGACCGCCGCGGGAGCCGAGAACTCTCCTCTGGGGCGAGGCGGAGGCGCGGCTCCGCTATGCGACGGCGATGTCTCGGAAGCCGCTGGTGACTCGCGCGCGCGCCGCGCTCGTCGCCAGACGCAATCCACTCGCTCGCAACGCGCTTCGCAAGCTGCTGGCAGCGTTGGACGCGAAGCTGGCGCGCGGCTGTGACGCGGTGCTGATCTCGACCTACTTGATGTACTTCGACGCGTGCCGCGAGATCGCGAGCGCCTGCGCTGCGCGAGGCGTGCCGGTGCTGATCGGGGGCAGCTACTTCGCTCAAGCCGAAGTCGCGAACGAGTGGACGCGCATTCCCGGCGTGAACGGAGTCGTGGTCGGCGAGGTCGAGCCGCAGGTCGCCGAGATCGTGCGCGCGCTGATCGACGGCGAGGCGCTCGAGGCATTCCCGGGAGTGTGCGTGCCGGGAGGGCGTGTCGCCGGCGCGCGTCCACTGCTCGGTCTCGATGCCTTGCCGTTTCCCGACTACGGCGACTTCCCTTGGGATCGCTATCCGAATCGGATCGTGCCGATGCTCACCGGTCGCGGCTGCGGGTGGGGTGTCTGCACGTTCTGCTCGGACGTGACCAGCACCGCCGGCCGGAGCTTCCGCTCGCGGAGTCCCGAGAACGTGCTCGACGAGCTCGAACTCCAGGCTCGCCGGCACGCCACCGAGCTGTTCGCGTTCACCGATCTGAAGTTGAACTCGGATGCCGCGGTCTGGACCGCGCTGCTCTCCAGGCTGCGCGCGCGCGTTCCATCCGCGCGCTGGATCGGGGCCGTGCACGTCACCGGGAATCGGCCCGACGGCGTCTCGCTTGCCGAGCTCCGCGCGGCCAAGGCAGCCGGCATGGTGCGGCTGACGACGGGGCTGGAGTCCGGTAGCCAGCGCGTGCTCGACCTGATGCGCAAGGGCACCGAGCTCGGCACCACGCGGCGCTTTCTCGATGATGCGGTCAGCGCGGGACTGAGTGTCCGGCTGACCATGATCGTCGGCTATCCCGGCGAGCGCGCGGCGGACGTCGCCAGAAGCGCGTCATTCGTCGAGGAGTACGCCGGGAAGGTCGAGCGGATCATGCTGAACCGATTCGCACTCGTGACCGGCACGCGCGTGCACCGGGACCTCGAGCGCGATCACGAGGCGTTCCCGGATTTGGACTCGGTGCGAGCGAACCACCGCATGGCCGTACTCGACCACGCGTTCGCGCCCGCCGACGAGCGCGGGTATCGCAAGCAGATCTACCGCTTGCTCGCCGCCGTTCACGGCGTGAATCGCAGGCCGATCCGCGAGAGCGCGAGTCCGTTCGACGGCGTCATGTAGCGACGGAACGACGGCTCAGCCGACGCGGCGCGCGCGCGAAGCAGCGAGCGCGGCGAGTGCGAACGCGACGAGCACGAGCGAGCCGGGCTCGGGAACGGTGACCTGCGCGTCGAACGCGTACTCGATCGGCTCCGGGCCGGTCTGCTGGATCCAGAGCGTGTAGTCACCCGCCGGCAGCGGCCCGCTGTAGCCGATCGCGCCCGGGCCGGTGCCCATGAACGCCAGGTAGTCGTCGCCGAGCGGCAGACCCGGGTGCGCCCAGCCGAGCAGGTTCGCGACGTCGGTGCCGCTGGCGGGCTCGGTGAACTGGGTGCCGCTCTGGATCGCCATGAAGGCGAGGTCGTCGGTGCTGCCGAACACGGTCAGGATCAGCGCCGCGAACACCGCCCCGTCGGGAACATGGACCGTCAGGTAGTCGAGGTCTCCCGCGAGCGTGCTGCCGCTGATCGTGTTCGAGCCGAACTCGAGCGCGAGCGAGCTCGGCGCCAGGCCGTCGCCCGACATGTCGCCGTCCACGGTTTCGCTGTAGCTGGCGGCGAGCGCGAAGACAGGTGCGCCGAGCAGCGCAGCCCCGAGAACAAAAGACGCAAGGCGAGTTCGCAGCGCCATCGTGGATCCCTCCCTTCCTACACCGAGCTTCCCAAACCGAGCAGAGTATGCCCGGGGCTTGGGGAGGTCCAGCGTTCCTTGGCGACAGACTGGCGGGCGCCGCAGAGTTCGATCCACGCCGGCCCCTCGATCATGAGAGACTCTTCCGCGATGCGCGTGTCGCTCGTCTTCACCGGCTTCGCCCCGATCGCCTCGACCCTGCCCGCCGTGCACGCGGCGGAACGGCACGGGCTCGACGGGGTCTGGTCGGCCGAGCACATCGGCTTCCACGACGCGATCGCGCCGAGCCTGCTCTACCTGCGCGAGACCGAGCGGCTCGAGATCGGCCTGGTCGGCTTCTCGCCCGCGAGTCGCCACCCGGGCATGCTGGCCATGGAGATCGCGTCGCTCTGCGAGCTCGCGCCCGGGCGGATTCGCGTGCAGGTCGGTACGGGTGATCCGTCGCTGGTCGCGAAGCTCGGCAAGCCCATCCACGCGCCCGCCCGCTCGACCGCCACGTTCGTGCGGAGCTTGCGCGAGGCGCTCGCGGGCAGCGACATGAACGTCGAGTACCCCGACTACGCGTTTCGCGGCTTCAAGCTCGCGCCGCTCGCGCCCGCGCCGCCGATCGACGTGATGGCGGTGCGCCCGAAGATGATCGAGACGGCCGCGCGCATCGCCGACGGCGTCTCGCTCAGCGTCGGCGCGTCGCGCGCGTACCTGCGCGACACGGTCGCGACGATCGAGCGCTCGCTCGAGGCGCAGGGCAAACCGCGCGCGGGCTTCCGCGTCACCGCTCTGTCGCTGGCGGTGGTCGCGAAGGACCTGGTCGCTGCGCGCGCGATGGTCGTGCCGCTGCTCGCGATGGGCGAGCCGTCGATGGTCGAGCACCTGACGCGAGGCGTGTTCGCGCCGGGCGAGGTGACGGCCACGGCCGCGCGCGGCGGGCCTTTCGCGCTCGCCAAGCTGTTCACGCCCGAGGTGATCGACGAGATCGCGCTGGTCTCGACACCCGACGGTCTGGCCGAGTCACTCGCGCGCTACGCCGAGACGGGCATCGACGAGCTCGCGGTGGGGATCTTCGCCGCGCCCGACGAGCTGCCGGCGATCGTCGCGGAGCTCGGACGCGCGCGCGGCGAGCTGCGGAGGAAGGCATGACCGACGACGAGAAGCGCATCCGCGAGCTGCACGCCGGCTTCGTCGAGGCCAACACGACGGGCGACGTCGCGTTCCTGCGCGCGCACATGGTGCCGGGCGTGGACGCGCTCAGCTGGTTCAACCTGAACCAGAGCAACTACGTCGGCGTCGATCACATCGCTGAGCTCTGGCAGTTCCTCTCCGGCGTCGCCTCGGGCCGCAAGGCCGAGTGCAAGGTGAGCGAGGAACGCGTCACGGTCTCGGGCGACGCGGCCTGGGTCGTGTACGCGCTCGACTTCCGCGCGGATTTCGGCGCGATGGGCAAGATCGCGCAGGACGCGCGCTGCACCGAGATCTGGCAGCGCCAGGGCGGCGACTGGCGCATGGTGCACTTCCACTGCTCGAACCACGTGCCCGGGCAGATGGGCGGTCTGTAGGCTCCGGACGCTGGCCTAGGTCGCGACCACCATCAAGCGGAACGCCGCCGGATCCGCGGCCTCTCCCGCGCCGGCGCGCGCGATCAGCTGGTCCTCGGGCGGCACCACGCGGCGCAGCTGCGGCAGCGCCTCGCGCGCGAAGGTCCGCAGGCTGTGCTCGGCGATGTCGTAGGGCATGCCGCCGTAGCTGAACACGCCGACGAACGCCTCGGCGCCGGTCTTGTTCTGCGTCGCGAGGATCTTCTCGCAGCACTGCTCCGGCGTGCCGTAGACCTGCAGGCCCAGGAAGAACTCGATCATCGCGTCGACGCCGCCCGGCGCGGACGCGCTCTCCTGCATGGACTTGTACGCCTCGTAGCCCTTCATCTTCGTCAGGTGATCCCCGACCAGCTCGTAGTGGCGCACGACCGAGCGCCAGTACTCGGCGATGTACTTGCGGCCGAGCTCCTCGGCGCGGCCCGCGTCTTCGTCGCAGAACGTCCAGCCCGCGACGATCGGCGGCGGCGCGTCGGTGCCGTTCACCTCCGCGAAGATGCGCCGGTAGTCGCCGAGCTCCTGCAGCACCATCTCCCACGGCTTCTGCGGGATGATCAGGAGGCCGATGCCGAGCCTCGCCATGATCTGCGACGACTCCGGCGAGACCGCCGCGGCGTAGGTCCGGCCGCGGAACGACTTGAACGGGCGCGGGCGCAGCTCGCGGCTGGCCTGCTGGTAGTACTTTCCGGCGAACTCGACGCTGCCCTTCTCGAGGCCTTCGAGGATGATCTGCGAGGCCTCGACGAAACGCTCTCGGCTCTCTTCCTGGTTCACGCCGAAGCCGCCGAACTCGACGCGCCCGAGCCCGCGGCCCATGCCGAACACGAAGCGGCCGTTCGACATGTGGTCGAGCATGATCACCTGCTCCGCGACGCGCACGGGGTCGTGCCACGGCAGCACCACGACCATCGAGCCGAGCTGGATGTGCTCGGTGCGTCCCGCCATGTACGCGAGGTACGTCAGCACGTCGGGGCACATCGTGTAGTCGGTGAAGTGGTGCTCGACGCCCCACAGCGACTCGAACCCGAGCGGCTCCGCGAGGTCCGCCAGGCGAAGCTCGTTGCGGTAGACGTTGCGATCCGTGCGACCGCTGCCCTGTCCCTGGAAGATCACCGCCGCGCCGACGTGCATGAGAGGCCTCCCTTCACGGGCGACCGAACGGTTCCGGGCCGTGTCGGCCGCTCTGCGCCGACACTACCACAATCGGCGGCGTCGCCCGGGCTCAGCGCCAGTGCGAGCGTCGGTGGTTGAAGAAGTCGTGGTACGCGTGATCGTGACCGCGCTTTCCGCGACAGCGATGGTCGTGCTTGTGCGGGCGATGGACGCGCTTGCCGCAGGTCGAGAGAGCGGCCTTCGCGACCACGCGGCGCGCGTCGTGCTTGCGCAAGAGGCCGAGGTCGTGGAAGTGGCGCGCGGCCAGGTACATGCACGAGACGTAGCGGCCGTGGCTGCCCCAGGCGCGGCTCTGGTTGGCCGGGCCGGCGCACGGGCAGACCTGATCGAGCGAGCAGCCGTCCGGCGAGACGAGCTCGTCGAGCTCCGAGTCGGGGCAGACGTCGTCCTCGTCGGCGACGCCGTCCGAGTCGGAATCCGAATCGCAGGCGTCGCCCGCGCCGTCGCCGTCGGAGTCGATCTGGTTGGTGTTCGCGTCCAGCGGGCAGTTGTCGGCGTCGTCCGGCACGGTGTCGCCGTCGTCGTCGGGATCGCAGACGTCGCCGAGCCCGTCCGGCTCGAAGTCCGCCTGATCCGGGTTGAAGACCTGCACGCAGTTGTCGGTGTCGTTCGCGACCGCGTCGCCATCGAGGTCCGCGTCGCACAGGTCGCCCAGGCCGTCGAAGTCGAGATCGGCCTGCGGCGGGTTCGCGTCGGACGGGCAGTTGTCGGCGAAGTTCTCGACGCCGTCACCGTCGCGGTCGGTGTCGCAGGCGTCGCCGATCCCGTCGCCGTCGGCGTCGGCCTGATCCGGGTTCGCGAGCACCGGACAGTTGTCCAGGTCGTCGAACACGAAGTCGTTGTCGTCGTCCAGGTCGCAGACGTCGCCGAAGCCGTCGGCGTCGGCGTCCGCCTGGTCGCCGTTCGCGAACAGCGGGCAGTTGTCGGCGTCGTCGGCCACCGCGTCCGCGTCGTCGTCGGAGTCGCACACGTCGCCGCTGCCGTCGAAGTCGTTGTCGGCCTGGTCGGCGTTCATGGTCGCGGCGCAGTTGTCCGCGGCGTCGTCCACGCCGTCGCCGTCGTCGTCCACGTCACAGGCGTCGCCCTCGCCGTCCTGGTCGAGGTCGGCCTGGTCCGGATCGGCGACGCTCGGGCAGACGTCGTCCTCGTCCAGGATGCCGTCGCCGTCCTCGTCGATGACGTCGTCGCCGAGCACGGCGAGCCAAGCCTCGGTGTCGCCCGCCGGGTTCACACCGGTGCCCACCACGATCCGGCCGTCGGCCGAGACGCCCGTGGCTTCGCTGAGCCGCCAGCCCGTGAGATCCAGGCCGCGCTCCTCGAGCAGCGCCGCGATCGCGCGCACGCCCGTCGCGGGCTCCCAGACGAAGGCCTCACCGCCGAGCGCGCTCGTGCCCGTTCCGACCACCAGCGAGCCGTCGCTCGACGCGGCCTGTGCGCGGCTCGAGAACGCGCCGCCCGCGAGATCGCCGATCGGCGCCATCCCTGAAACGCCCATGCGGAACGCCTGCATGCCCGCGCTCGAGCTGCTCGTTCCGATCGCGTTCACGCCGTTGGCGGAGACGCCGAGACCTTCACTGTTGGTCGTGCCGCCCGGCAGGTCGCCGAGCGACACCATCGTGCCGCCGAGCGTCCAGACGAAAGCCAGAGGGCCTGCGGGGACGCGGCCGGTGCCGACCACGACCGAGCCGTCCGACGAGACCGCGTTCGCGACGCTCTGAAAGGCACCGCCCGGAAGATCGCCGAGCGCCGACATGCCGCCCGCGAGTGTCCAGCGGAAGGCCTCGATTCCGAACGCCGAACGGGCCGAGCCGACCACGACGGAGCCGTCCGCGGAGACGCCCTTCGCATCGCTCGCGAACACGCCGCCGGGCAGATCGCCCAGGCCGACCATGCCGCTCGTCGCGTCGAAGCGGAACGCCTGCGCGCCGCTCGCCGACATGCTGGTGCCGACGATCACCGAACCGTCGGCCGAGACGCCGGTCGCCTCGCTCGAGAACGCGCCACCCGCCAGATCGCCGAGCCCGACCATGCCGTTCACTTCGTCCCAGCGGAACGCCTCGGCTTCGCTCGTCGTCGCGCGGCTCACGCCTACCACCACGCGGCCGTCTGCCGAGATCTGGCGAGCCGCGCTGTGGACCATGCCGCCAGGTAGATCACCCAGCGGAATGAAGACCGGATCCTCGGCCGAAGCGCGGGTGGCGAGCAGGATTGCGGAGCAGAGGACGACCAGGACACGAGGCGAGGCGAGAATACGCAAGCTGTGACCTCGGTTATGTCAGGAGGTCCCTCCTACGCTCATTGTCGTCATCGGTCACAGATCACATCGCCTTGAGTCCACGGTCCGTGAGGGCGCAACGGCCGCGCAGCGCGTCATCCGCCGCGGCCTGCGCCGCTCATGATTCCACGCAGGCGCGCGTACACCTCCGCGTGGTCGAGCAGGTCGAGATGGCTCAGGCCGTTCCCGACCCAGCAGTCCGACTCCGCGAAGGCGAGTGACCGGTCGGGATCCCGATGGCGGCCGAGCGCGCTGGCGACGGGCACCAGCACGTCGCGCGCGGCGGCGATGGCGTGGCATTCCACGCCATCGGGTAGGGGCGTGATGCAGCGGCGGTCGCCGGCGCGCGCGAAGCGATCGTGACCCTGCCAGTCTTCGTCGCGCAGGTTGCCGTAACGGAGGTCCGTGATGCCGGCGCTGCGAAGCCAGCCGAGACGCGCGAGCGGCGACGTGTAGGGACTCGAGCCGAGCAGCAGGTTGACCCAGGCCCCGCCGCGCTCGAGCGGTACGCCGTGGTGTGGCGTGCCCAGGAAGACGAGCCGCGCGAGGCGTGCGGGCCAGGCGTGCCCCGCCTGCGCGGCGAAGTGCCGGGCGCTGCGCGCGACCAGCCCACCCATGCTGTGCGCGAGGATCGTGAGTTCGGGCTCGGGCGCCGGCCAGCGCCCGAGCAGGGCTTCGAGCTGCAGCGCGAGCTCGCGCCCGTTCTCGGAGACGTGGCGACCCGTGTTGTAGTGCAGATAGACGGCCGTCATGCCGAGCTCGAGCGCGAGCGCCGCGCCGTGGTCGTGGCCGTTGCGCTGCCACTGGCGGTCGTGCATGCACAAGCCGTGGATCAGCAGCACGACGCGCGTGCGCAGCTCGCCAACGCTTCGCAGTCGCATCGGGATCGCGAGCGGATTCGCCGTCGCCGCGAGATGATCGCCCAGCACGCCGTTGAGAATCGCGGTCAGCGTCTCGGCCTGCGCGCTCGCGGGCGCGTCGCCAGCGTCGGCCGCGAGCCGGCCGAGCGCGTCTTCGAGAACCGCGCGTGCGCCTGCGTTCACGGTGCGAATGCAGCCGTACACGAAGCCCGTGATCCCGCGCGTGCGCCCGTCGGTCCCGGCGCCGAGCGGAGGCGACAGCGCCGCGATGTTCGCGTGCATTCCCTCGACGACGCGGCTCAGCTGCTCGACGGCGTCGAACGCGAGCCGGGTCGCGCCTCGAGCGATGGTTCCTGGATCAGGCATGGAGCCACAGTACCGACTTCAGCCGCGCTTGCTCAGGGTCGCTTCCGAAGCACCGAGCAGAGCGCAATCGCCTCCCCGCTCGACCCGGACCTGCCCGTCCGGCATCCTGCGACGACTCGCCTCGGTCGGTCCCGGGGAGCGAGCCTTCGTGATCGACATGGATCTGCGCAACGTCCTGATCGAACTCCACACCGCTCTCGACGAGCAGGGCGTCGACCACGTCCTGATCGGCGGTCTTGCGCTCACGGTGCACGGCGCCGCGCGGGCAACGATCGATCTCGACTTCCTGGCCGACGGGGATCGCGACGGCGACGTCGACGCGCTGATGCGGGCGCACGGCTACGAGTGTCTCCACCGCACCGAGAACCTCGGAAACTACCTGTCGCAGGACCGCGCGAGAGGGCGCGTGGACTTCCTGTTCGCACGCCGCTCGTACGCACGCGCGATGCTGGACCGCGCCGTGACCCACACCGTTCTGGGTCAGCGCCTGCGCGTCGCCGACGCCGCGGACCTGATCGGTCTCAAGGTCCAGGCGTCGAGCAACGATCCAAGACGACGAGGCCGCGATCTGGTCGACATCGAGCGCCTGTTGACGAGTCCGGGCGTCGATCTCGATCGGGCGCGGCAGTATTTCCGGTTGTTCGAGCGGGAGAGCGAGCTCGATGCACTGCTCGCGGCGGAAAGGGAGCGATGACTCGACTGTCAGCACAAGAGCTGCTCGAGCTTCGCGAGGACGGGCTCTCCGCAGCGCGCCGGCGGGAGTTCGACGAGTCGGCGCGCATCTGTCAGGCATGGGACCTGGCGCACCCGTTGACGCTCGACGGCGTGCTCGACTGGATCGATGAGCTTCGTGTCACGTTCGGAGAGCCCGAGACGAGCAGGGCGCCGTGGCGCGGGAACGACTTCCGGCTGTAGTCGACTCGGGACACTAGAAGCGGTCTCAGAATCCCCGACCCGAGCTCGGGCCGAAGGCGCGTGCCCGGCGACGGCAGCGGGGTTCTGAGACCGCTTCTAGCTCCAGAGCCGGACGATCTTCTCGCAGCGCTCGATCCGGCCGGCGTCGCCCTCGAGCACGCGCGCGGCGTGGCTCTCGAGCTCGAGCATCTTGGTGTAGACCCAGCGCGCGGCGAGCTCGGTGCGCTCGGGCGCGACGTCGGCCTGGCGCAGCAGCTCGGTCGCCACGATCACCGCGATCACCATCTCCGCCACGGCCTGCGCGGAGAGCAGCGCGTAGCCGAAGTCGCGGATCAGCGCGATCGCGGACTCCTCGATGCGCGCGATGCCGGCGAGCACCTTGTCGGCGAACGGCTGCAGCACCGGCTGCTGCAGCGCGCCGAGCTCCTTGCGCAGCTCGTCGAACACGATCGTGAGCGCGCCCTTGCCGATCTCTTTCAGCGCGAAGCTGACCTGGATCTCGCTCGTGCCCTCGTAGATGGTGGTGATGATGCCGTCGAGGTGGAGCTTGCCGACCGTGGTCTCGGCCATGAAGCCGATCCCGCCGTGCACCTGGATCGCGGCGCGCGTGATCGAGTCACAGCTCTCGGTGGCGAGATACTTGGCGAGCGGCGTGAACAGGCGGACGCGCGTCTGGTTGCGCTCGTAGATGCGGCCGAGCTCGGAGCGCTCGGCCTCGGACATGACCTTGTCCTTCGCGTCGCGCGCGAGCGCCGCCTGGATGGCGGTGTTGCGATCGACCAGACCCGACACGCGGTAGAGCAGCGCGCGGCTGCCCTCGAGCGAGAGCACCATGCGCGAGAGCAGGTTCTTCATCAGCGGCTGGTCGCCGATCGGCATGCCGAACTGCTTGCGCTCGCGCGAGTACGCGATCGCCTCGACGACCGCGGCCTCGGCGATGCCCACGCCCTGCGCGGCCACGCCCAGCCGCGCGTTGTTCATCAGGTCGAGCATGGCCTTGAAGCCCTCGGCCTTCACGCCGATCCGATACGCCTCGGCGCGCTCGAAGCGCACCACCGCCGTCGGTGAGCCGTGGATGCCGAGCTTGTGCTCCAGCCTTTCGATCCTGACGCCGTTCGCGGCGCCATCGGGCAAGGTGCGCGGGCACAGATAGAGCGACAACCCTCGAGTCGTGCCCTTCGAGAGCTCGAAAGTCTCGGCGTCGCGCGCGAGCACCAGGTGCACCTCGGCGCCGCCGTTGGTGATGAAGATCTTCTGGCCGTCGAGGAAGAAGCGGCCGTTCTCCTCGACCGCGCGCGTCTGGATCGCGCCCAGGTCCGAGCCCGCTCCCGGCTCGGTCAGGTCCATCGCGCCCTGCACCTCCCCGGACACGAAGCGCGGCAGGTAGCGCTGGCACAGCTCTTCGGAGGCGTAGCGCTGGATGTCCTCGGCGACGCCGGCCTGCAGGCCCATCACCGTCATCAGCGCGGCGTCGGCGCGCGAGACCATCTGCAGGATCACGTTCGCGATCGTCGCGGGCAGCTCGAAGCCGCCGAAACGCTCGTGAACGCCGAAGCTGACCAGCCCCGCTTCGCGCAGCTTCTCGTAGCCGTTGCGCACGTGCGCGGGCTGCACGACCTCGCCGTTCTCGAGCACGGCCGCTTCGTACCAGCCGGCGCGGCTCTCCGGCTCCAGCGACGCGCAGATCTCGGCGCAGGTCTCGAGCACGCCGCGCAGCGCCGCGCGCTCGGCAAGGACGTCGACGTCGTCGCCCTTGCGCAGCCGGAAGTAGTCGTCCCAGTCGTAGAGTCGGTCGAGGTAGAGGGCGATCCCGTCGTGAAGATAGGCGGCCATGATTCCTCCCTCCGGGGCGCTCGCTGGCGGCTCCGGCTATGATCGACTCCCTCCGCAGCAGTGAGGCTAGCGCATGTACGTCGGCAGGATCGTGGCGGTCGGTCGAACACGCGCGGGCGCGAACGCGGCCCTGTACCGGGTCTCGTCGCGCTCGTTCCCGAACCGCATGGCGGTCGAGGTCGACGGGCGGCTGGCGATCGTGCCGCGGCCCGGCCACGAGGGTGACCTGCACAAGAACCCGTACATCGCCTACAACGCGGTGCGCATCGCGGGCGAGTTCGCGGTGGCGACGAACGGCAGCCACACCGACCCGATCGCGGAGAAGATCGCGCTGGGCGTGCCGCCGCGCGACGCGCTGGCAACGGCCTTGCTGGCGCTCGACTACGAGAAGGACTCGCTCAACACCCCTCGCATCGCGGGCGTGGTGCCGCTCGAGGGCGAGACGGGCTGGCTCGCGATCGTGCGCCACGACGCGCTGGTGGTGAAGGCGGTGCCGCTCGCGCCCGGCCGCGCCTGGTACGTGGCCACCTACGAGCACGACGACGTGCGCGATGCGCAGCACGTCGACTTCGACGCGGCCGACGCCGCGGGTGCGGCGCGCTACGCGGTCGATGGCGGCGCGTTTGCAGAGCTCGAGAAGCCGGTGACCGCGGCGGCCGCGCTCGCCTTCGGCCGCGGCTTCCGGCTCGGGACCTTTCTCGTCAATTCCGCGTGAGATCGCGCCGATCAGGACGGAGATGCGTCCTCCCGAACCCGCGTCGAGCGACCGATGAGCGCCTGGGGCGACGCGCTGCGGCTGTACGCGCGGCCGCGCATGCTGGCGATCCTGGCCATGGGCTTCGCGAGCGGTCTGCCGCTGGCGCTGACCGGCGCGACGCTGCAGTACTGGCTGACCGAGTCGGAGGTGTCGCTCACCAACATCGGCCTGTTCGCGCTGGTGGGCGTGGCCTACACGCTGAAGTTCGTCTGGTCGCCGCTGCTCGATCGCGTGCCGCTGCCCTGGCTCACCGCGCGCATGGGCCAGCGGCGCTCTTGGCTGGTGGTGATCGAGCTGTTGCTGGCGCTCGCGCTGGTCGGGCTCGGCTACGCGAACCCGGCGCTCGACCCGTGGCGCACGGCGCTGTTCGCGGCGCTGGTCGCGTTCCTCTCGGCCAGCCAGGACATCGTGATCGACGCCTATCGCATCGAGCTCTTGCGCGAGGACGAGCAGGGCGCGGGCGCCGCGGCGACGCAGTGGGGCTACCGCTTCGGGATCATCGCGTCGGGTGCGGGGGCGCTGGCGCTGGCCGAGTTCGTCGGCTGGCCGACCACGTACCTGGCGATGGCGTCGCTCGTCGGTGTCGGGCTCGTCACCGTCGCGCTCACGCCCGAGCCCGCCCACCCTGCGTCGCACGTTCGCCTGACCGCCGCCGCGTTCCTGCGAGACGCGGTCGTCGAGCCGTTCCGCGAGTTCGCGACGCGCCCGCGCTGGCTCACGGTGCTGGTCTTCATCGTGCTGTACCGGTTCGGCGACGCGCTCGCCGGTGGCATGTCCACCGCGTTCTACGCGCAGCTCGGCTTCACGAAGCTCGAGATCGCAAGCGTCGTGAAGATCCTCGGCGTGATCGCGACCATGGCGGGGATCGCGCTCGGCGGTTTGGTCGTGTTCCGGATCGGCACCGGCCGCTCGCTGATCGTGGCCGGCGTGCTGGCGGCGCTCTCGAACTTCGTGTTCGTGTGGCTCGCGTACCAGGGTCACGATTTGGGCGCGCTGACGGTCGCGATCTTCGTCGAGAACTTCACCAGCGGGATGGTCGGCGCCGCGTTCGTCGCGTACCTGTCGGCGCTCTGCAACCTCGAGTTCACGGCGACGCAGTACGCGCTGCTCTCGTCGCTCGCGGCCACCGGCCGCACGGTGCTCGCGGCGTCGGGCGGCTGGCTGGCGGAGCAGCTCGGCTGGCCGCTCTTCTTCGCGCTGACCGCGCTGGCAGCCGTGCCCGGCATCTGGCTCGCGTTCTCGCTCGCGGGCTCAACGCGCGCGCAGCGCCTCGAGCTCCTCGAGCGTGCGGGGCCAGTCGGACTTGAGCAGCCGCGATAACGCGCGGTCGGCGAGCAGCTTGCCGCCGGTCTGACAGCGCGCGCAGTAGTTGGTCTCGTTCGCGGCGTGGACGATGCGCTGCACCGGCGAGCCGCACACCGGACACGGCTCGCGGTAGCGCCCGTGCACGGCCATCTCCGGGCGGAACGCGGTCACCTTCTCCGGGAACGCGTCGCCCGCGTCCGCGCGCAGGCGATCGGTCCACTCACGCAGCACCTCCTGCGTGGCGGCGTGGAGCCGTGCGAAGTCGGCGTCGCTGAGCTTCTGGGTGAGGGCGATCGGCGAGAGCTTTGCTCTGTGCAGGATCTCGTCGGAGTAGGCGTTGCCGATTCCGGACAGCAGCCGCGGATCGGTGAGCGCGCGCTTCAGGGTGTGGTTCGCGAAGCGCAGCACGCCGGAGAACTTCGCGGCGTCCGCCTCGAGCGGCTCGACGCCGCCGGGATCGTGCGCAGCGAGCGCGTCCTCGCCGCGCACCAGGTGCAGGCTCGCGCGCCGCTTCGAGCCGGCCTCGGTGAGCGTGAGCGTGCCCGTGCTCCAGTCGAACGCGATCAGCGGCTTGCGCCCCTTCTTCGTCGCGGACTTCTCGAACCAGTGCAGGCGCCCCGCGATCATCAGGTGGATGACGATGAAGAGCTCGCTCTCGAGCCCGATCACGATGCGCTTGCCCAGCCGACGCAGATCGGTGACGGCGCGGCCCTCGAGCTCGGCGGGTGCGGGCGCGACAGAACGCAGCACGAAGGGCGTGACGAGCCGGATGCGCTCGAGCCGCGCGCCCAGGATGCGCCGCTCGAGCGCCTCCACGTAGACCGCGACATCGGGCAGCTCCGGCACCCCGCGAGCTTCTCCCGCGCGCCCCGCCGGCCGCAAGCGCCGTGCTGCCGTGTCGCCCGCGCGCTGCACTCGGGCTCGCGCGGCGGCTCGCGGCGCAGCGCGGGAACTGCGGCACGACGCTTGCTCTCCGACATGCGCCAGAGGAGGATTCCCCTTGATGCCCGAACAGCGCTACGACGATCCGCTCCCGCCGGTGGCCCGCGTGCCATCGCCCGGCCTGGCCGCGGTCCTCTCGTTCTTCATCCCCGGCCTCGGCCACATCTACTGCGGGCGGCTCGGCGCGGGACTGCTCTGGTTCCTGGCCGCGAGCTTCGGCTACTGGGCGATCCTGGTGCCCGGCTTCCTGATCCACGTGGCCAGCGTCTACTTCGCCTACCAGGCCGCGAAGGAATTTCGCGGCTACTGAGCTCCGTGATGCGGCGAATCCTGCTCGTCTCCACGGTCGTGCTGGCGCTGCTCGGTGTCGCCGCGTCGCTCGAGCACCTGATCGTCGGCGACCACTACAACCCGGGCTTCGTCGAGCATCCCTGGCTGATGCGCGCGCACGTGACCCTCGGCGCCGTCTATCTGCTGCTCGCGCTGCCGCAGTTCCTGCCGGGGCTGCGCGCGCGACGCCCGCGCCTGCACCGCGCGTTCGGCCGGCTCGCCGTCGCGGCCGGGCTGGTCGCGGGGCTGACCGCGGTCGTGATCGGGATCGCGTTCCCCTTTTCGGGCCTCTCCGAGACCGCCGTCACGCTGCCGTTCGCGCTCTTGTTCCTGGTCTCGCTCGGCCGCGGCATCTGGCTCGCGCGCGCGCGGCGCTTCGCGCTCCACCGCGAGTGGATGATCCGGGCGCTCGCGGTCGGCACCAGTATCGCCACCATGCGACTCGTGTTCGTGCCCGCGCTGCTCTTGCTCGGTGAGCCGACCCACGAGCGCGCGCGCGAGCTGTCGACGCCGTCGTTCGCGATCGCGTTCGTGCTGCACGTCGCGGTCGCGGAGTACTGGATCCGGCGCACGCGGCGCGGGACGTCGGGCTCAGCGCTCCTCGAGCACGAAGGCGAACTCGTGCCCGCCGAGCCGGAAGCAGTCACCGTCCTTTAGCTGCACGCCGCCGGCGTCGCCGTCGAAGTCGCGCAGCTCGAAGCCGGAGTCGCAGAACAGCACGAGCGCGTGGCGGCAGCGCAGCGCCGCGTCGTCGAGCGCGAGATCGACGCCGGGCCCGCGGCCGAGCGCCGTGCGCGGCTGGTCGAGCCGGTACTCCAAGCCGCGCGCCTCGCCCGACAGGATCACGAGCGCGGCGCGGTAGCGACCCAGGAAGTCGGCGAGTGTCGAGCTGGGGTTCACGGTGTCCATGACGCGGCCCTTGGACGACATCGGCCGCCCTTCGTTGCTACTAGGTACGGCCGGATTTTGCGGACCTTGAGCGCGCGGCCTTTGCGCGCCGAAGATCGAGCGAAAGCTCGTGCTCGTGCTCGCGCCTCGGGATCCACAGACCGTGGGCGCCGTACGGAACGCGCTGCGGCAGCAGCACGCGCGCGACCGGCGGCGCGCGGAAGTCGCGCGCGTCGATCACCAGCAGCTCCGAGCGCGCCTCGACCTCGTCGTGGACGAGCGAGAGCAGCAGGCCGTCGTCCTCGTCGCGCGCGCCCGGCCGCGGCACGAAGACGGCCTCGCCACCGTTGCGGTTGCGGCCGTACTCGTGGGCCTCCGAAGTTCCGCGCATCAGGTCGTACTTGAGCACGCCGTCCGCGAGCGGGAGGCCGATGTCGCGCCGGAAGCGCGCGGCATAGGTGAAGCGCGCACGCCGTCCGGTGTAGCCCTCGTGGATGCGCGGCAGGTCGGCGTTCGCGTCGTCGAGCTGCTCCTCGCGCACCACGCCGCTGCGCGGGTCGATGCGCCAGCGCCACAGGACGGGGCTCTCGCCCGGCGCGTCGGGCGTGTCGTCGTCCGACGGCAGGCGGGCCGAAGCCCGGTGACAGACTTCGAGCACCACCGCGTCGCCGTCGTCCCAGGCGTTCACCACGTGCTGCACGAAGCAGGGCGGGATCGCGAACCAGCGGATCGCGGCGCCCGACGCGCGCCGCGGCAGCAGCCCGATGAACGAGCCGCGCTCGGGCTCGAACGCCGCGAACGGTTCGCCGCGAAGCCAGCGCCGGATGTCGAACGTGTACGGGTGGTTCACGAACACCGCGTAGCTCTCGGTGATGGCGAAGTCGTGCATCAGCACGCCGATCGGAAGCTCGATCGCGGTGGTGTGCGAGAGCGTGCCGTCGGCGTTGATCGCCGAGTACTGCAGGTGCGGCTTCGCCACCGGGCTCGCGCCGAACGCGAAAAGCTCGCCGGTCGCGGAATCGAGCTTCGGGTGCGCGCAGAAGGCGTGGCGGAGCTTGCGCCCGAAGACGTAGGGACCGCGCGTTTCCAGGGAAGGCAGGCCGACCTGGTACGGCTCGCCCGACTCGTGCAGCGCGAGCAGGCGACCCGCGTGCCAGACCAGCGACGTGTTGGCGGTGTTCTTGATCGGGCCCTCCGGGTTGTCGAACTGCGGGCGCTCGAGCACGCCGGTCCAGAGCGCGCGGCCGCGCTTGCGCTCGAGCTCGAAGGACTTGGTGCGCACCCAGCGGTTGCGGTAGCTCGCGCGCCCCCCGCGCAGCTCGAGCGCGTGCAGCATGCCGTCGCCGTCCAGCCCGTGGTAACGACCGAGCGCGGGGAAGGCGGGGTTCGCGCCGTTGCGGATGTACAGGCCGTCGAGCTCGGGCGGCAGCGCGCCGAGAACCGGCAGCGCCTCGGCTTCGATCTCGTGCTCGACGGGTGCGAAGTTCCCCTGCAGGTACGGACTCTTCCCCACGGCCTACGACTCTAGCGCGCGATCGCCTCGAGTCGCTCCTCGCCGAACCAGACGAGCCGCTTCGCCGCGCTGTCGATCTCGACCATGGGCGCGGCCGCGCGCGCGGGCAGGAGCGACGCATCGCGAACGTCGAGCGCGCCGCGCGCGAACTCGAGCACGCGCGCCTCGCCGCGCGCGTCGGCGACGACCAGCGTCCCCGAGCCTCCCGCGTACGACGCGCGGCGGCGCAGGTGATCGATGCCGGCTTCGAGATCGCGCGCACGGAACAGGATCTCCTGCGCGTGGAAGCGCAGCGACGGCTCGTCGGGCGAGAGGTCGCGCACGCAGATCACCGCGATGCCCTCCGCGTTCACGCCGCACAGACACCCGGCCAGATGCGCGAGCACGAGCTCGACGCTCGCGAAGCCGCCTGCGTCGGGGCGGCTGCTGCGCAGCACGAGCAGGTCGACGAGCTCGCGCGGCAGGTCGAAGCTCGCCGCAAGCCGCGTGCCGGCCTGGAACGCCGCGCCCTGGATGCGATCGAGCGCCTCGCCGAGCTCGAGCCCCGAGAGCTCGACGCGCGCCTCGAGCGCGATGCCCTCGATGCGCTCGCGCTGCCAGGGCAGCTGGGTCGCCACCGCGCGCGCGCTGGTCTCGCGCACGCGCGCCACGAGCGAACGGCGCGCGAGCCAGGGCAGTGCCGAGCGCCTGCGCGCCAGCTCGCCGGCGATCGCGAGCGCGAAGCGCCCCCCCTGCGCGCGGCCCTGCTCGACGGGCGCGCCCTCGGCGACCAGCTCGCCGAGCGTCACGAGGCGGGCGGCTCGATCTGCAGGACCTCGTTGGCGGAGCCGGTGCGGTAGCCGTCGACGTCGAGCGACACCCAGCGAAAGCCCGCGTCGTGCACGCTCTTCGAGATCTCGCGCAGCGCTTCCGGCGTGAGCGCGCGCGGCATCTCCTCGCGCGCGAGCTCGACGCGCGCGAGATCGCCGTGGTGACGCACGCGCAGCTGGCGATAGCCGAGCGCGCGCAGCGCGTCCTCGGCGCGATCGATCTGCGCGAGCTTCGCGGGCGTCACCTCCATCCCGTACGGCACGCGCGACGAGAGACAGGCCGACGCGGGCAGCTCCGCAGCCGAGAGTCCTGCTGCCGCCGAAAGCGCGCGGATCTCCGCCTTGCCGAGCCCCGCGTCGAGCAGCGGCGAGAGCACGCGGTGCTCCTCCGCAGCGCGGTGCCCGGGACGGAAGTCGCCCGTGTCGTCGCGGTTGATGCCGTACGCGACCGCCGCCAGCCCGCGCTCCTCGCGCAAGCGTTCGAGCAGCTCGAACAGCTCGGTCTTGCAGAAGTAGCAGCGGTCCGGCGCGTTGCGCGCGTAGTCGGGGTTCTCGTGCTCGCGCGATTCGATCCACTCGTGCCGGAAGCCGACCTCTTTCGCCGTGCGCTCGGCCAGCTCGCGATGGCCGCGCGGATACGACGGCGAGAGCGCGGTCACGGCGACGGCGCGCGGGCCGAGCGCGCGGTGCGCGGCCCAGGCAAGGTAGGCCGAATCGACGCCGCCGGAGTACGCGACGACCAGCGTCCCGGCTCCGCCGAGCCGCTCGAGCAGTCGAGCCTGCTTGGCGCGTGCGTCGCTCATGTCGAAGCTCTCAGCGCCAGGGGTGTTCATGTACGGAGGGTACGGACGCGCGTCGAATCGTGTCAATGACAGCGCCTCTCGTGCTGCTATTTTAGCGGCGTGTCGAAGCAGCGCGTGGGCATCGTCTTCGGGGGCCGGTCGACGGAGCACGAGGTCTCCGTGACGTCGGCCACCACGATCCTGCAGGCGCTCGATCCGTCCCGCTACACGCCGGTGCTGATCGGTGTAGGCCACGACGGCCGCTGGCACGTGGCCGAGCGCGACCTCGAGCTCCTGCCCGAGGCGGTGGTCGGCAATCCCAAGGCCGAGACCAGCTTCGCCGGTCTGCGCGCGGGCCTCGAGCTGCTGCGCCGCGACGACGCGCGGCCCGTGCTCGACGCGCCGCTCGACGTGATCTTCCCGATCATCCACGGCCGCGGCGGCGAGGACGGCACGCTGCAGGGCCTGCTCGAGCTGGCCGGCGTTCCATACGTGGGCTGCGGCGTGCTCTCGACCGCGCTGTGCATGGACAAGGCGCTGACCAAGGTAGTGCTGCACGACGCCGACGTGCCCGTCGTTCCCTACCGCGAGATCTCGCGCCACGAGGCACAGCGCTCGACCAGCGCCTTCATCGACGCCGTCGAGGAGGCGTTCCCGTACCCGGTGTTCGTGAAGCCGACCAACACGGGGTCGTCGGTGGGCGTGCACAAGGTGCGCTCGCGCGCGCACTTCGTCTCGGCGATCAAGGACGCGTCGCGCTACGACCACGACGTGCTGGTCGAGCCCGGCCTCGACGCGCGCGAGATCGAGTGTGCGGTGCTCGGCGGCTTCGACCCGCAGGCCTCGTTGCTCGGCGAGATCCGCTACACGTCGGAATTCTACGACTACGAAGCCAAGTACGCGGCCGAGTCGACGCAGCTCTTGATCCCGGCCGACGTCACTCCCTTGCTGAGCGACGAGATGCGCGCGCTCGCGCTGCGCGCCTTTCGCGCGCTCAAGTGCTGGGGCATGGCGCGCGTCGACTTCTTCGTCGAGCGCAAGACCGGCAAGCCCTTCCTGAACGAGCTGAACACGCTGCCCGGCTTCACCGACGGCAGCATGTACCCCAAGCTCTGGGAGGCCTCGGGCATCGCGCTGCCCGAGCTCGTCGACCGCCTGATCGAACACGCCCTCGAACGCCGCCGCGAAACCGCCTCGCTCGAGATCAAGTTCAAGAGCTGAAGAAGCGGAACAGATCCGCTTCCATCGCTTCGGCGTCGCGGTAGCCGAGCTCGATCAGCTCGGCGGCGTACTCGCCGTCGAAGAGCAGGTAGCTCATCAGGTCGGCTTCGTTGGACGGCGAGCCGCGCATGAGCGCGCCGAAGGCGAGCGAGCCGAGCCAGCTCCGCCCCTTGCGCGAGCGCACGCGCTCGACGTGGCGCGCCGCGATCGAGCCGATGTCCTCGCTCGGGCGAATCAGGCAGTCCTCGACGACGCGGAAGCCGAGCCCGCGCTCCTTCATGACCTGCACGTTGATGCGGTCGAGGTAGTCGTCGCCCCACAGCTCGATGCCCGCGCGCAGCACGCGGTTCATCACGCGCATCTGACCCAGGTCGTACTCGAGCCGGTCGACCAAGAGCGCGTTCAGCACCTTGCCGAACAGGAAGCCCGCCGAGTGCATGCGCTCGATGCGCTCCGCCGCGAGCGGATCGTCGAGCGACGGCGGGCGTCCGTGGCGCAGGCCCACGACCAGCACGCGATTCGCGCCCAGCCGCAACGCCGGCGCGAGCGGCGTCTGCTGGCGCAGGCTGCCGTCGCAGAAGTAGGTCTCGCCGATCCGCACCGCCGGGAACAGGAACGGGATCGCGGCGGAGGCGAGCGCGTGCTCGGGCGCGATGCGCGTGGGCCGCGCGATGTGCAGCGAGTCGTTGGTCCAGGTCGGCACCGTGCGGTCGTGGTGGTCGACGAACGTGACGGTGCGGCCGGTCGCGATCTCGGTGGTGCTGACGGCCACCGCGGTGAAGCGGCCCGCACGCCGGTTCTGGCGCAAGCGCCGCCAGGGAATACTCTCGACCACCAGCCGCTCGAGCGGGCCGGTGTCGAGCAGCCCGTGCACGCGCGCCTTGCCCTTGTCGGCGCCGCTCGCGCGACCGGTCAGGAAGCCGAGCAGCGCCTTCGAGAAGCCGTACGCGTCGCCGACACCGAAGCGGTACACCGTCGAGAACGACATCTTGCGCCAGACCTCGACCAGCGCGCGCACGCCCGCCTCGGGATCGTCCGACATCGCCGCCAGGTGGCAGGTGTGCACCGCGCCGACGGACGTGCCCGAGTAGATGTCGAAGCGCGGCATCCAGCCGAGCCGCCGCGGCAGCTCGCCGAGCACGAAGCGCATCACGCCCGCTTCGTACGCCCCCCGCGCACCGCCGCCCGAAAGCACGATCGCCCGACGCACCTCGTCGGAGCGCGGCTCGAACGGAATTGCAGCCCCGCTCGTCACCCCCATGAGTTCGGCACATCACGACGTGACGCTGAGCGTACGACTCACACGGAGCACCAGCGCACGCCGCCGATCTCGCGGTCCGAGTGATTGCACGTCCGGCAAGCCTCGCGCTCCGCGCGAGGCGCGCAGCGAGGCGAAGCCGAGCGTAGCCAGGGTGGCGCGCGGCCGTCCGCGCCCCCCCCCCCCCCCGGGCCCCTTAAGACAGAAAGCCCGGACCGGAACCTCGCACAGTGCGAGGGGAGGGGTTTCCGGCCCGGGCACTCCCATGCCCAAGGCACCGAGCCCCGGGCGCACCCTGATTGAGCAATCGATGTGCCAAACCGGACCTCGCGCGCAGCTTCGCTCGCAGTCCGGGGGTTTTCCGTCGGAACCGGGGCGCGCGCGAGCGCGCCGCGCCCTCACGCGCTGGCAAGCGACCTGTGTGCGATACGCAACAGAGCGCCGTTTTGCGGCGCGAGGCGACGGTGCGCGTCACCGCCCGCGCGGTGCCGTACAATCGCGCTCGATTCCAGAAGCGGGAGAACGGCGTGCGCAAGTGGTTCATCGTCTCTGCGGTCGGCCGCGATCGGCCGGGCATCGTCGCCGACCTCGCGCAGCTCGTCTTCGACTGCGAGGCCAACCTCGAGGACTCGCGCATGACGCTGCTCGGCAACGAGTTCGCCGCGATCCTGCTGTGCTCGGGACAGGCGACGGATCTCGACGAGCGGCTGGCGCGCGGCGCGCGGCGGCTCGAGTGGGAGAACCGGCTCACCGTGTTCATCCGCCCGCTCGAGGGCGAGCCGCGGCCGGCGGTGCCCGCGCCGGGCACGCGCCTGTACGCGATCGAGACGCAGGGCATGGATCGCGCGGGCATCGTCGCCGGCATCTGCCGCACGCTCGCCGACCACCATGTGAACATCGCCGACCTGCACTCGAGCACGCTGCCCTCGCCTTCGGGCGCCGCGCTGTACCGGATGAACGTGCTCGTCGAGGTGCCCGACTCGCTCGATCCGGAGCGGCTCGCGAAGGCGCTCGAGGAGCGCGGGGCGCAGCTCGGCGTCGATGTCTCGATCGCTCCCGCCTGAACGCGGGCGCGTGTCCGGCCGCGTCGTCGTCGTCGGCGCGGGGCTCGCGGGACTGGCCGCTTCGCACCGGCTGCGCGGCTTCGGCTACGACGTGAGCGTGCTCGAGGCGCGCACGCGCGTCGGCGGCAAGCACGCGCGCGAGACGCTCGGCGGTGTCGCATGCGAGCCGTGGCCCGCGCTCCTGCCGCGCGGCGCGCGCGCGTTCACGGAGCTGGCCGCCGAGCTCGGCGTTTCGAGCGCGCTCGCGCGCGAGCCTCTCGGGCGGATCGGCTGGCTGCGCGGCGCGCACGTCCACACCGGTACGGCGGAGCTGTACCCGACCATGCGCTGGTCGCCGCTCGCGCCGCTGCGGCTGCGCCGGCTGGTGCAGCTGTCGAGCTGGCTCGGCGGCGAGATCGATCCCGAGGCGCCAGAGCGCGCGACGCGGCTCGACGACCGCAGCGTTGCGGATTTCTGCCGCCTGTACCTGGGCCGGCGCGCGCTCGAGCAGCGGGTCGCGCCGCTGTTCGCGACGCTGTTCGGTGTCGACGCCGCGAACACCAGCCGCGAGCTCCTGTTCGCGCTGCTCGAGGGGCGCGCCGGCATCGCGCTCGATCAAGTCGCGGGCGCGCACACGCTGGTCGACGCGCTCGCGGCCAGCGCGGACGAGCTGCGGCTCGGCGCGCGCGTCGCGTCGCTGCCGGCCGACGGCCGCGGCGTGTTGCTCGAGAGCGGCGAGATCGTCGCGGCGGACGCGGTCGTGCTCGCGGTCGGCGCGGCCGAGGCGATGCGCCTCCTGCCCGAGCCCTCGCCCGCTTCGCGCGCGGCCGGGGAGCAGCTTCGCTCGGGGTCCGCGCTGGTGCTGCAGGTCGCCACCGACGCGGGGCTCACGCTGCCGGCGCGCATGGTGCTCGTGCCCACGCGCGAGGGCGGGGAGCTGGCGGGCGTGATCGACTCGACGCCCGCGGGTGCGAACGGCTCGCGACTGTTGCGGCTGGTCGCTCGGCCCGGCCTGCACGCGCGCCACGGGCACCGGCCCGATGCCGAGCTCGCCCGCTTCCTGATCGAGTCGGCAAATCGCGTGCTGCCGGGGCTCTCGGGTCGCAGCGACGCGCAGCGCTTGCAGCGCTTCCCGGGCGCGACGCCCGGCTTCGAGGTCGGTCACTACCGCGCGCTGGCGCGGATCCGCGAAGCGCTGCGCGCGCGGCCCGAGCTTCGCGTGTTCCTGGCCGGCGACTGGCTGATCGGCCCGCACCTCGAGGGCGAGCTCGCCTCGGGTCTGCGCGCGGCGCGGGAGCTGCGCGCGCTCAGTCCGCGAGCGTAGCCACCGTCACGCCGTTCCCGCCCTCGCGCGGGTCGCCCGGTGCGAAGCTCTCGACGCCCGGCATCAAGCGCAGCCAGGCGCGGATCGCGTCGCGCAGCGCGCCGGTGCCGTGTCCGTGGATGAACACGACGCGCCCGCCGCCGCGCCCGAGCAGCCGCTGCAGCGCGGACTCGGCGCGCTCGATCGCCTCGTCGACGCGCAAGCCCCGGAGATCGCAGTCGATCCGGCTCGGCGCTTCCTCGTGCGCGCGCGCGACGCTGACGCGCGAGCCGGACAGCTTGCGCGAGGAAGCTCGGGACTCGGCCAGCACGCGCGCGATCCGCGCGGCGGGCACGACCGTGCGCACGCCGCCCACGCGCACGGCCACACGGCCGCGCCGATCGGGCGCTTCGACCACGACGGCCGGCTCGCGAATGCCGCGCAGCTCCACGCGCACGCCCTTCGCGAGCAGCGCGAGATCGACCGCCGCGCTCGACTCCGGCGCCGGCTCGTCCGCGTGTGCGCGCTCGGCGGACGCGGTGCGATCGCGAATCCGACCGAGCGCCGCTTGCGCGGCGTTGGCGGCGCGACCGCGCTCGCGCTCGCCGTCCGAGTCGCCCTTCTGCAGCGCGTGCACCACGTGCGCGATCTCGGCGCGCGCGCGCGCGAACGCGCTCTCGAGATCCGCCTTCATGGCCGCGAGCGCCTGCTCGCGCGCGCTGCGCAGCGCGGCCAGGCGCGTCTCGTACGCCGAGCGCACGGCCTCGCTCTGCGCGCGCATGCGCAGCGCCTCGAGCCGCTCCGTCTCGAGCTCCTGGCGCAGCTCGGAGAGCCCGCGCGTGAGCGCTTCGAGCCGCGAATCCTCGCGGTCCATCAGCTCGCGCGCGCGCTCGACGACGGGCTCCGCGAGCCCCATGCGCTGCGCGGCCCACATCGCGCCGCTCGAGCCGGGCTGGCCCTGGTGGATCACGAACGTGGGCAGGAGCGTCGCGAAGTCGAATTCGGCGCTCGCGTTCAGGAAGCGCGCGTCGCCGCCGGCGATCTCCTTCAGCCGGTTGAAGTGGGTGGTCGCGAGCACGAAGGCGCCCTTCCCGACCAGCGCTTCGAGGATCGCCTGCGCGAGCGCGGCGCCCTCGCCCGGCTCCGTGCCCTCGCCGATCTCGTCGGCGATCACCAGCGTGCGCGCGTCGGCCTGCTCGACGATCGCGGCCAGGTTCGCCATGCGCGCCGAGAAGGTCGAGAGGCCGGAGCGCAGATCCTGCTCGTCGCCGATGTCGGCGAACACGGCGTCGAGGATCGGCACGCGACTCCCGGGTTCGCATGCGACGTGCAGGCCCGCGCGCACGGACAGCGCCGCCAGTCCGACGGCCTTGGCCGCCACGGTCTTGCCGCCCGCGTTCGGTCCCGAGATCACCAGGCAGCGCGCGCCGTTCACGAGCTCGAGGTCGTTGGGCACCACGTCTTCGGGCTCGAGCCCGGCCTCGAGCAGCAGCAGCGGATGGCGCAGCCCGCGCAGCGCGAGCTCGGTGTCGCCGGACACGTCGGGCGCGACGGCCTGGCACTTGCGCGACAGGCGCCCGCGCGCGAACGCGACGTCGAGCGCCTCGAGCGTGGCGCCCACGCCGTCGAGCTCGAGCGCAAGCGAACGCGCCTGCTCGCACAGCTCGCGCAGCAATCGCTCGACCTCGCGCGCGAGCTCCGTCTGCGCGAGCCTCAGGCGGTTGCCCGTCTCGACCACCTCTTCCGGCTCAATGAACACCGTCGTTCCGCTCGATGAGACGTCGTGTACGATCCCTCGCACGCGCTGGCGCGAATCGACGCGAACGGGCAGCACCGGTCGGCTCTCACGAAACGTGGAGTACGAGTCTTGGAGATGGGCCTGGACCTCGGGATCGCGCAGGTGCCGCGCCATCTGACGCTCGATCTCGCCCTCCAGCTCGCGCACGCGGCGGCGCAGCCGGCGCAGCTCGGGGCTGGCGTCCTCGCGGATCTCGCCCGCGGGCGTGATTACCGCCGCGAGCGCGTGCTCAAGCGCGCGCAGATCCGGCAGCGTGTCGGCGAGCGTGGCCAGGCGCGGCGCGCTCGCCGCCGCGCTCGCGCGCGCCGCGCGCACCCTCCGCGACGCCTCGAGCGTGGCCAAGAGCTTCGCGAGCTCGCCCGCGTGCAGCGTGCGCCCCCGCGCGAGCTCGTCGAGGTCGGCGCGCAGGTCCGCGACGCCGCCGAAGCCCGGCTCGCGGCCCTGGTCCACGAGCGCCCGCGCCTCGCTCGTCTCCGCCAGCCGCTCGCGTACACTTCCGTGCGTCGCGGGGAAGGCGCCCAGGCGCAGCTCTTCGGCGCCGCGCGCGGTCGCCGCCTGCGCGGCGAGGCACTCGAGCAGGCGCTGCCACTCGAGGCGCGCAAGCGTTGCGGGATCGCAGCGGAAGGTCACGGAGCGGGATTCTAGATGGCGGAGGAGAAGAAGCCCGAAGCGGCCGGGTCGCTGACCGAGGCCGAGAACCCGCGCACCCGCGATCTCGATCGGCTGCCGATCGGCGAGCTGGTCGCGCGCATCCTCGACGAGGACGCGCGCGTGGCCGGGGCGGTGCGCGTGGCGCGGCCCGCGATCGAGCGCGCCTGCGAGGCGCTGGTCGAGACGCTCGAGTCGGGCGGACGCTGGATCAACCTGGGCGCGGGCACCAGCGGCCGGATCGGCGCGCTCGACGCGGCCGAGATTCCGCCGACCTTCGGGCTGGAGCGCGATCGCGTGCAGGCGCTGGTCGCGGGCGGCGCCCCGGCGCTGGTCGGCGCGGTCGAAGGCGCGGAGGACGACGTCGGCGCCGCGGTGCGCGACCTGCGCAAGCTCGGGCTCGGCCGCAACGACGCGCTGGTCGCGCTGTCGGCGAGCGGACGAACGCCCTACGCGCTGTCCGCGATCGAGCACGCGCGCAGCATCGGCGCGCGCGCGATCGCGATCACCTGCGTGCCCGATTCACCGCTCGCCGAGCGCGCCGAGATCGCGATCGTCGCGGTGGTCGGCCCCGAGGTGATCACCGGCTCCACGCGCATGAAGGGCGGGCTCGCCGAGAAGATGATCCTGCACACGCTCTCGACCGCGGTCATGGTGCGGCTCGGCCGCGTGCACGGGAACCTGATGACGGGCCTGCGCGCGGTGAACACGAAACTGCAGGAGCGCGGCGTGCGCATCCTGTGCGAGCTCGCGCAGGTCTCACCCGCCGAGGCCGAGCGCGCGCTCGACGCGGCCGACGGCTCGGTCGAGAAGGCGCTGGAAGCGCTCTCCTCGCGCGGCTGACCCGACGAGGCCCGGCGCGCCACCCGACTTAGAGACTGCCGGGCAGCGGCGGCGCGGCGTTGAACGTGTACGAGACGACCACGCCCTTCGCGTCGAAGCGGATCACCAGGTCGCGCGTCTCGGTGGTGCCGATCAGCTTGTAGCGGTAGTGGCCGTAGGTCCAGGTGCGGCGGCCGTCCTCGAGCCCCGTACGCCACGGCTCGCCGAACGTGCGCTGCACCTCGTCGCGCGTGGTGTGGCCGATCTGGATCGTGCCGATCTCGTCGGTGGGAAACTCGCGCCCGACCGTGAGGCAGGCGCCGAGCGCGAGCGCGCAGGCTCCGAGCACGATGCTTCGGCTGACGCGATGCATGCGAGTCACGGCGCTCAGCTGATGATCTTTCGCATCGAGGCGGCGTCGGGCACGACGATGCGCGAGGCCTCGGAGCGCTGGAGCTCGCGCGCCTCCTCGATCATCTCCTCGACCGCGCGGCTCACGGCCTCCGGGAACTTCGCGATCGCCTCCTGCAGGGTCTTGGCGTCGATCAGGCAGGAGACCGGCACCGGGCCGACCTGCGACATCAGCTGGGTCTGGGCGATCCAGCGCGGCTCGCGCGCCGGGTCGGGCTCGCCGGTCGGGGTGATCGGCACGAGGCGCTTCAGCGACGCGACCTTCAGGTCGGTGTAGCTCTCCTCGCGGTACAGATTGTTCGCGTCGACCGAAAGCTCTCCGACCACACGTCGCGCGTCGCTCATGGCTCTACCGACTCCTCTGGAGGGGGTGGTCGAAGTGTACCGCGCGAATTGCCAGCGACGAGCCGCGGGCACGGCCCGGCCGAACGTCCAGGTAGAATCGGCCGGCTCGCCCCCGCAGCGAAACCTGGCTCGGCGTCCCGCCCCGGGCGGTGCGCCGGGCGCCGTCGGTCCCGGGCAGGAGGTGTCTGAATGGACGGCTTCGAAACCGCGCTCGGCTCGAGCGCCGCCTTCGTCGCGGCGCTGATGCTGTGCGTCTGGCTCGCGAGCCTGCGGCTGCGCAACGCGAGCATCGTCGACGTGGCCTGGGGGCCCGGCTTCGCGGGCATCGCGCTGGTGGCATTTGCGGTCAGTGATGGGCCGCTCGCGCGGCGCGCGCTCGTGACCGGGCTCGCCTGCGCGTGGGGACTCCGACTCGGCGGCTACCTGCTCTGGCGCGCGTGGGGCAAGCCGGAGGACTTCCGCTACCAGGCCATGCGGCGGCATTGGGGGGCGCGCTTCCCACTCGTCAGCCTGCTCACGGTCTTCACGCTGCAGGGCGTGCTGATGTGGATCGTGTCGCTGCCGATCCAGATCGCGCAGGTCGCCCGCGAGCCCGCGGCGCTCGGCGCGTTCGACGCGCTGGGCGTGGTGCTGGTCTTCGTCGGCCTGTTCTTCGAGAGCGTCGGCGACGCGCAGCTGGCGCGCTTCAAGGCCGATCCGGCGAACGCGGGCCGCGTGCTGGACCGCGGGCTCTGGCGCTACACGCGCCATCCGAACTACTTCGGCGACTGCGTGGTGTGGTGGGGGCTTTTCGCGATCGCGCTCGGCGTCGAGGGCGGCATCTACACCGTCGTCGGTCCGATCGTCATCACGGTGCTGCTCCGCCGCGTCTCCGGCGTGACGCTGCTCGAGCGCTCGCTGCTGAAGCGCCGCGCGGGCTACGCGGACTACGTCGCGCGAACCAACGCCTTCATTCCCGGTCCGCCGCGCGCTGCGTGAGCGGGAGCGCCGCGGGCTCGCAGCGGTCGGTCGCGCACAGCGCGTCCTCGCGGCCGGTCCAGCGCAGGCGATTGCGCGCGAACACGCGGTACGCCCGGTCGAAGAGTCTGCGCAGCAGCGGCCAGCGCGTCGGCGCCACGACCCAGCCCAGGCCGATCGCGGTGTACAGGCGCCGGAACACCTCGACGCCCTCGATCAGCGTGCCGTCAGCGAGCACGCCGTGAATGCGGCTCATCAGGGCGTGCTGATCGAGCCCGTAGCGCGCGGCGTCGAAGCCGGGCGCGGCGATGTCTTCGAAGGCGATCAGGCCACGGCTGTTGCGGCTGCGCAGGAACGCGATCTCGCGCGCGCACAGCGGACAGTCACCGTCGTACAGGACCTTGATCGCGAAGGCCTCGAGGGGGGCGTCCATCTTCGCCGGAGCATCGCAAAGACCGGAGCCGCGAGCCATGTCTCTCGCGCGCGCGTGCGGCGGCTCCGCGATCACGCGCGCGTGTAGAGTTCCGCCGGTGGCGATCGTGTACTACGACCCGGCTCGACCGCTGGAGGCGCAGCCGGGCTTTCGCGCCGGCCAGGCGGGCATCGTCGATTTCACGCTCGACGACCCGGCGCAGGCGCGGCTCGCGCGCGTCGCGATCCCGCCGAACGCCTGCCACGCGCTCGTGGGTCTGGGCGTGGTGTCGCGCCTGAATCTGCTCCCGCTCGAGGTCGGTCCGATCGCGCACGGTCGCGAAGCGGTGCTGTTCCCGAGCGCGCTCGAGCGCGCGATCGAGATCCTGTACGCGTTCGAGAACGAGCTGTGGAGCGGCGAGCGCGATTTCGGGTCGGTCGAGCTGGTCGTCGAGCGGCGCGCGGGCGATCCCGTGGTCGAGTACCGGCTGCGCTTCGACCGCCGCGAGTTCGAGCGCTCGCTGCTGCGGCTGATCGACCTGTTCCACGCCGCCTGGCGCGCCGGCCGCGGCGTTCGGCTCGCGCTGTAGAGGGGCCCGGCGCGCCCCCGCGGAACATCGGCCCGCGGGCCGATGTCGGGCCGCGCGCCGCCCGCACTACGCTCGCCTTCGGCTCACTGCGCGCTTCGCTTGCGGACTAGAACCCGGTGGCGTACGGCAGCGACGCGATCCTGACGAGCGTCGCGTCGCGCGCCTCGAGCAGCGTGCGCATGGCGTCCCAGCTGCCGTCGAGAAGCTGCTTGCGCGCGCCGTCGGGCATCTTCACCGGCGCCGATCCGCCGCGCCACGCGACGACCTGCTTGTCGAGATCGATCGTCACTTCCTGCCCGGGGTCGAGCTCGATCGCGTCCATCAGCCGCGCGACGTCGTCGCGCGCGGCGGTCACCGCGAGGATGCCGAGCGCCACGCAGTTGCCGAAGAAGATCTCCGCGAACGACTCAGCCACCAGCGCCTGGATGCCCCAGCGCTGCAGCGCCTGCGGCGCGTGCTCGCGCGAGCTGCCGCAGCCGAAGTTCTGGTTCACGACCAGGATCGAGGCGCCGCGGAAGCGCCGGTCGTCGAACGGGTGGCCCTTGGGCTCGCCGTCGGCGTTGAAGCGCACGTCGCGAAACACGAACTCCTCGAGACCCGCAAAGCGGATCGAGGTCATGTAGCGCGCGGGGATGATCTGATCGGTGTCGATGTCGTTGCCGCGCACCACCACGCCGCGGCCGCGCCGCGCGCTGACGCGCTCCGCCCGGATCGCGCTCATTTCATCACCTCGCGCACGTCGGCGACGCGGCCGGCGAGCGCGGCGGCCGCCACCATCGCGGGGCTCATCAGCAGCGTGCGGCCGGTCGGGCTGCCCTGGCGGCCCTTGAAGTTGCGGTTCGAGCTCGACGCGCACAGCTCGCGGCCGACCAGCTTGTCGGGATTCATGGCCAGGCACATCGAGCAGCCGGCCTCGCGCCATTCGAAGCCCGCGCTCGTGAATACCTCGTGCAGGCCCTCGCGCTCGGCCTCGACGCGCACGGCCTCGGAGCCGGGCACCACCAGCGCGCGCACGCCCGCCGCGACCTTGCCGCCGCGCGCGACGCGCGCGGCCTCGCGCAGGTCGCTGATCCGGCCGTTCGTGCACGAGCCGATGAAGGCGACCTGGATCGGTGTACCCGCGAGCGGCCGGCCGGGCACCAGACCCATGAAGCGGTACGCCTCTTCCGCCGACGAGCGATCGCCGTCGGGCAGCTCCTCCACGCGCGGCAGCTTCTCGGCCACGCCGATCGCCTGGCCCGGGTTCGTGCCCCAGGTGACGGTCGGCGAGATCTCGCCGCCGGCGATCTCGACTTCGTCGTCGAACTCCGCGTCCGCGTCGCTCGCGATGCCGCGCCACCAGGCGACCGCGCGCTCGAACGCGTCGCCCTTGGGCGCGAAGCGGCGTCCCTTCAGATAGGCGAACGTGGTGTCGTCGGGATTCACGTAGCCGACGCGCGCGCCGCCCTCGATCGACATGTTGCAGAGGGTCATGCGCTCTTCCATCGAGAAGCGGTCGATCACCGGCCCCGCGTACTCGTACGCGTAGCCGACGCCCCCGTTCACGCCGAGCCGGCGGATGATGTGCAGGATCACGTCCTTGGCGTACACACCGAAGCCGAGCTTCCCCGACACACGGATGCGTCGCACCTTGGGGCGCGCGAGCGCCAGGCACTGCGACGCCAGCACGTCGCGCACTTGGCTCGTGCCGATGCCGAACGCGATCGCGCCGAACGCGCCGTGGGTCGACGTGTGCGAGTCGCCGCAGGCGATGGTCTGGCCGGGCTGGGTCAGACCGAGCTCGGGCCCGATCACGTGCACGATGCCCTGGTCGCCCGAGCCGATCGGGAAGAACTGGATGCCGTGGCGTTTCGTGTTGTGCTCGATCGCCTGCAGCATCTCCTCGGCCTGCGCGTCGCGCAGCGGCCGCCGGCGCAGGTCCGTCGGCACGATGTGGTCGACGGTGGCGAAGGTGCGCTCGGGACACAGCACCGAGAGCCCCGCGTCCTCGAGCATCTGGAAGCCCTGGGGACTGGTGACCTCGTGGATCAAGTGGAGCCCGATCAGGAGCTGCGTCTGCCCGCCGGGCAGCTCGCGCACGCTGTGCAGGTCCCAGACCTTGTCGAGCAGGCTTCGTCCCATCGCGACGCGAGGCTACCCCACTCGGGGCTCGGCGGGCAAAGCCGCGACGCCGTCGTGAAGCCGCGCCACGCGCCAGCCGATGCGACAGCCGCTCGCCGCGAGCGCCGGACCGATCTGCGCGAACACCCGGCGATAGCGGTACCACGGGATCGTGGTCCACAGGTGGTGGATCAGGTGGTGGTTCTGGCCGAGCAGGACCGCGTTCAGAACGGCGCCCGGGTAGATGCGTGTGTCGTAGCCACCTCCGCGGTGTCGTACGGGTAGTGCGGCAGGAAGTCGAACGCGAACGCGAGAAACAGCATGCCGGAGCCAGCGCTCGCAGGGCTCGTCGCAGTCGCGCTCGGGGTTCGGTCGCGAGGTCTCGTTTCCGATCGGCTTCGTTTCGCCAGCGGCTGCCTTGTTCGCGATCGCGCTGATCGGCGAACTCGGCTGAGCGCTGCCCTCGCGTGTTTCGCTCGCCCACGACCGTCGCTACCATCCAGCGGTTCCACCGCTCGCCGCGCGCTTGAACAGGGGGACCGCGTGAAACGAAAGCTCCGCACCCCCCTCTGGATCGGATTTCCGATTGGCATCGCTGCACTCGTCGGCGGCGTGCTGCTGCTCACAGGCAGCGAGTACCCGGCCGGGTCGAGTCGCCATCCGGCGGCCGAATTGCCGAACGAGTTCATGGTCGCGCCCGGGACGCCCGAGTCACCCGCGCAGCGAACCGTCGTGCTGCTGCTGTTCGACGGCCTGGCACCCGCGCTCCTCGATGGCGTCGAGACGCCGTCACTCGATCGCTTGCGCCGCGAAGGCTCGTGGACGCGCCACATGGTGCCGCCCTTTCCGACCATCTCGCTGATCAGCGGCTTCACGATCAGCACCGGCTGCTGGCCGGAACAGCACGGCATCGTCACCAATCGCTTCTTCGATCCGGAGCGGGGCTTCTACGATCACTCGCGCGACGCCGACTGGGTCACGGGCTGCGAGCAGCTCCACCAAGTCGCCGAGCGGCAAGGCGTTCCCACGGCCGCGCTGGGCTGGTACGGCGAGGTGTCGGCCGCGCGCGGCAAGCTCGCGCGCATCGTGGAGTACACGGCGACCTGGCCCTACCCGAGCGATGCCGAGCGCGCCGAGCAGGTTGTGCGGCTGCTTCGCTTGCCGAGCGACGAGCGGCCGAAGCTGATCCTCGCGTACTTCCGCGGACCGGACGGCGCGGCCCACTTCCGCGGCATGCAAGCGCCGGAAACCCGCGCCGCCGTCGCGGAGGTCGATCGGGTCGTCGGTTCCGTGCTCGACGCGATCGCGGCGGCGGACTTGCAGGACGACGCGACGCTGATCGTGACCACGGACCACGGCATGGTGCCCGTCACGCACCTGATCAACGTCGAGTACCTGCTGCGCAAGCACGGGATCGCGGCGCGCATGGTCGCCACCGGCACGACCGCGTTCGTCTATCTCGACGAGCCCGCGAGCGCCGACGCGGCCGCCCGCGCGCTGTCCGGCCACGACGAGTTCGACGTGATCGTGCGCAGCGCGCAGCCGGACTGGTCGCACCTCGGCCAGAGCCGACGCGTCGGCGAGCTGGTCCTGTCGGCGAAGCCGGGCTACGCGATCGAGGATCGCGGTCAGTGGCCGTGGTTCATCCGCTTTCTGGCCTGGACCGGCCCGCTGCTGCTCGACACGAGTCGCTCACTCAAGGCGAGCCACGGCTATCCGCCCGACACGCCGGGCGTGCACGGCGTGTTCTACGCCTGGGGCGACGGTATCGGGAAGGGCAGAGAGCTCGAGCGCATCGACGCCATCGACATCCACCCGACGGTGACTCATCTGCTCGGCATCGAGCCCGGCAAGCCGGTCGACGGCCGCGTGGCAGGTGACTTCCTCGAAGCGGACGATTGAGCGAGCGAGCGCGCACGATATGCTCGCCGCGTGAGCACACCGGAAGCCGCGCCGGCGCTGAAGCGGACGCTCGGTCCGGTGATGCTTTGGTCCCTCGGCGTCGGCTACGTGATCTCGGGCGAGTATTTCGGCTGGAACCTGGGTCTCCCCGCCGCGGGCACGTGGGGAATGCTGATCGCGACGCTGGTCGTGACGGTCATGTACGTGGCGTTCGTGCTCTCGTACGCGGAGCTGGCCTGCGCGATTCCACGCGCCGACGGCGCGTTCGCGTACGCGCGGCGCGCGCTGGGCCCGACGGCGGGATTCCTCGCGGGTGCGTTCCAGCTGGTGGAGTTCGTGTTCGCGCCACCGGCCATCGCGCTCGCGATCGGCGCCTACCTGAACATCTACCTCTCGAGCGTGTCGCCGATCGCGCTCGCGACGATCGCGTACCTCGGGCTCACGGCGCTGAACATCTGGGGGGTGCGGCAGGCGGCGACCTTCGAGCTGTTCGTGACCGTGATCGCCGTCGCCGAGCTGGTGGTGTTCTGCGCCGTGACCGCGCCCGCGTTCCGCTGGCAGAACTTCGCCGCCGAGGGCCTGCCGCACGGCTTCGGCGGCGTGCTCGCGGCGCTCCCGTTCGCGATCTGGTTCTACCTCGCCATCGAAGGCGTCGCGAACGCCGCCGAGGAGGCGCGCAATCCGCAGCGGGACATCGCGATCGGCTTCACGTCCGCGATGGCGACGCTGGTCGTGCTCGCGCTCGGCGTGTTCTTCTGCGCGACGGGTGTCGCCGGCTGGCGCGCGATCGTGTACCCGGATCCGACCTCGAGCGCGACGAGTGACTCACCGCTGCCACTCGCGATGGCGCACGCGGTGTCGGAGAGCTCGATCCTGTACACGATGCTGGTCGGGATCGGGCTGTTCGGCCTGGTGGCGTCGTTCCACGGCATCCTGCTCGCCGCCGGGCGCGCCACCATGGCGCTCGGACGCGCCGAGTACGCGCCGCGGTTCCTCGGGCGCATCGATCCTCGCACCGGCACCCCGGCGCTCGCGCTGGCCGCGAACTTCTGCTTCGGCGTCGCGGCGATCTTCACCGGGCGCACGGCGCAGCTGATCACGCTCTCGGTGTTCGGCGCGCTCGGCCTGTACGTGATCTCGATGGTCTCGCTGTTCGCGCTGCGCGCGCGCGAGCCGGAGCTGGCGCGCCCGTTCCGCGCGGTCGGCTATCCGGTCGTGCCCGCGGTCGCGCTCTCGCTCGCCGTCGTGTGCCTGGGCGCGATGATCGTCTACAACCCGGAGCTCGCGCTCGTGTTCGGCGGGCTCGTGCTCGCCGGGCTGCTGTACTTCGTGCTGCTGGTTCGGCCGCGGGTTCGCGCCTAGCGTTCGGCGACGAGCTGGTACGGGCCGAGCGGGCGCTCGCCCTCGCCGATCGCGCGCGCGCTCGACAGATCGTAGTCCTGCAGGTAGCGCACGCTCTCGAAGCCGGCCTCGACCAAGAGCTGCTCGGCCTGCTGCGCGGGCAGGAAGCGCCGGTGCGAGACGTGCTCGACGAACTCGCCGCCGTCTACGCTGAACGACTGCGTGCGGCGCTCGAGCAGCGGGGTCAGCATCTCGCGCCTGTCGCGAAGTTTCAGCTCGTGACCGCGCACGCTGCGCTCGATTTCGCGCAGCTTGCCGTTGGTCTCGGGCCGCATCATCGGCAGCGGACAGAAGAAGTCGATCGCGAGCACGGCGGGCGACTTCATGCAGCGCGACACGTGGCGCAGGAAGAGCCGCTGCTCGGCCACGTCGATCAGGTAGTTGAAGGTGTAGAGCGAGGCGAGCACGACGTGGAACTTCTCGAACAGCGCGTTGCCGCGGAAGTCGAAGTCGGCGATCCGGATCCGGTCCTGCCACGGCTCGAGGTTGCGCCGGGCCACCTCGAGCATGGGCCTCGACACGTCCACGCCCAGCGCCTCGTAGCCCGCCTCGCCGAAGCGCGAGAGCACGCGGCCGGTGCCGCAGCCGATCTCGAGCACCTGTCCCGCGTACTTGGCCGCCAGGTCGAGGTAGAGCGTGGTGTCCTTGCGGAAGTCCTCCACCCACAGGCTGTAGAACTCCGCGTACTGTCTCTCGGCTGAAGTTCGGATCTGCATGCGGAGCCGACTTTTGCGAGGTGCGAATCCGCGGGCAAGTGGAGCCGCGCAGCCTCGGAGTCAACGCACGTCAGGAACGTAAGCGCCGCGACAGGGAGCGAGCCGGGCGCGCGCCCGCGGCGACCGCTCCGCGCGAGCATGGTCTATGCTCGGTGACGTGGATCGCGAAGTCTTGATCGGCCGGATCGCGGACCTGCTCGCGGAGTGGGGCGCGGGTGAGCGCGACCCGCTCGCGCAGCGCATCGCCGAGCTCTTCGCCGACGTCGACGACGCCGAGCTCGCCGCGTTCCCCACGCGCCTCGCGACCACCGGCCAGACCTGGGGCTATCACCCGCCCGATCCGGTCTGCCGGCGCCTCTCGCGCATCGCGCACGGGCTGGTGCTGCTGCCGGGCTCGGGTCTCGAGGCGAGCGACGCACTCGCCTTCGCGCGCCGGCAACCGGTGTTCTTCATCGCGAACCACCTGTCGTACATCGACGCCAACGTGATCGACGCGCTGTTCGTCGACGCCGGCTACGCGGAGGTGGCGAACGAGCTGACCGTGCTCGCGGGCCCGAAGGTGTTCGCCAAGCCGATCCGGCGCATGGCGAGTCTGTGCTTCGGCGCGATCAAGATGCCGCAGAGCCAGAGCACGGCGTCGGGCGAGGCGGTGATGCCGCGGCGCGAGGTCGCGCGACTGGCGCAAGAGACGCTGCTGACCGTCGGGGAGCGGCGCCAGAAGGGCGACCACCTGATGGTGTTCGTCGAGGGTACGCGCAGCCGCAGCGCGACCATGCAGCGCGTGCTGCCGGCCGCGGCGCGCTACTTCGAGGCGGCCGGCACGCAGGTCGTGCCGCTCGGCCTGTGGGGCACGGAGAAGCTGATGCGGCTCGACACCGAGACGGTGACGCCGAGCGAGGTGCACGCGCGGGTCGGTCGCGTGATCGACGCGGCCACGCTTTTCGAGCGGGCGAACGGCAAGCGACCGGTTGTCGCCGACGTGCTCGGCTACCTGATCGCGGACCTGCTGCCGGCCGAGTACCGCGGCGAGTATGCGAGCGACGCGACCGCGCCGGCGGCGCGCGACGTGGCCTCGAGCTTCCGCGCGTAGCGCGCCGATAGACAGCGCATGCGCTCGTGCGTCGCGCTCCTCGCCCTGGCCCTGGCAACGCATGCGACGGCGGGCGAACCCGACGCGCTCGCTGCGAAGGCCGGCGAGTTCCGCGCGCAGATCCAGGCGCGCCACCTCGCGCCCGAGGGCGTACTCCTGTATCGCGTCGACCTCGACACGATCGCGAGCGACATCGCGACCGGCGCGTACCCCGAGCACGCGGACGGCCCGACGTTCACGGGTCTGTTCGCCGGCGCCGCGTGCGCGCGCGCCGAGGCCACCGACGCTGCTGCCAGCGTCGAGGCGCGCGCGGACGCGGCGCTCGCGCTCGCCGGCCTCGAGCTGCAGATGCGCGTCACGGGCGTGCAGGGCCTGCTCGCGCGCAACGTGCGGCGCGCGCCGCCGAGAGCGGGCGTGTCGGGCGAGTGGCACGCGGGCCAGGGCGAGTACGCGGGCTGGTACTGGCGCGGTGACGTGTCGCAGGACCAGTACGCGAACGGGCTCGTGCCCGCGGTGGGCCTGTGCCGCCGGCTGTTTCCCGAGCGCGCGCGCAGGCTCGCCGTCGACGCGGCGTCGCACCTGCTGGCGAACGACTTCGAGCTCACCGACCCCGACGGCGAGCGCACGCGCTTCGGTGATCTGTCCTGGCGCTCCGGGCTCGGCTTCAACTCGATCGCGCAGCTCACCAGCTACGCGATCGTGTCACTCGCAGCCGAGCTCGCCCCCGACCAGAAGCGCTTTCGCGACACGCGCGACCGGCTCCGCGACCACTACCGCGTGGTCGCGCGCGCGGGGCTCACGAACCTGCGCGTGCTCGGGATCACCAACCACTCGAACGACCTGATGGCGTTCGACCTGTACCGCGTGCTGCTGCCGCTCGCGCGCGAAACCGGCGACCCCGCCGAGGCCGACCTGCGCTACGGCCTGTGGCGAGCCTGGCTGCGAGTGCGCCAGGACCGGAACGCGTACTTCGATCTGGTGTTCTGCTCGCTCGAGCCCGGGGCGTGCGACGCGGGCTTGTTGGCGCGCGCGCGCGACCAGCTCGCGCGCTTCCCGCTCGAGAAGCGCAGCCTCGGCTCGAACCACGCGGCCCTGGGCATCCCCACGCGGCTGCTGCCCGGGCGGAAGTGGAAGCGCCTGGCGCGCGAGATCGTGCCGATCGAGCTGCGGCCCGCGAGCTCGTTCGAGTGGAAGTCGAGCCCGTACCGGATCTACGCGCACGCCAACCCGAACAGCGAGTACACGGGGCTCGACTACCTGGTCGCGTACTGGCTCTACGCTTCGGTGTGTTCGACACGCGACGACTGTCGCCCGAGCGACTCCAGCGAGTCAGCTCACGCTCCGATCGAAGGACTTGGAGCGATACCCTGGTGATCGACTTTCTGTCTCGTACCGCTGCGTCGGTAACCGAGCTTGCCGGGGTCGCTATTCCGCGCTCGGCACGAGCAGCGTGAGCTCGACGTCGCGCGCTCCGGGCTCGACGGGCGACGCGAGCACGGCGAGCGCGTCGCCGGGATCGCGCGTCATGGGATTGCCGTCGCGATCGATGCGCGCGCTCAAGCTGATCGGACTGCTCCAGGGACGCCCGGCGATCATCACGTCGGCGGGACCGATCTCGAACGCCAGCGGAAACGGCCCGATCGGCAGTCGCTTCACGGCAAGCGGAGGTCCGCCGCCCCCGCTGCGCGCGATCACGAACAGCACGCCCTCGCCGCCCGGCGCGACACCCTCGCCCGCCACCACGCGGCCGCTGATCGGCGCGCCGCTCGCGGCCGTGCTCGAAGCGGCCGACTCGGGCGGGCCCATCGGCATGCGCGCGCGCGGTGCGGGGTTCTCGAGACCGGGCACGCGCACCGGCCGCTCGAGCCGCGCTGGCTCGTCGGCGGGAGCGACGTAGGGCTCGAGCCGCCGATCGCAGGCGAGCGCCAGCACCAAACAGGGGAAAAGCGCGAGCCGGCGGTGCAGACTTCGCAGCATGGGGTCGGAACAGTACCGGTTCTCGGCGCGTCCACACAGCGCGCTGGCGCGCTCACGCGTCGCTCTGCTCGGCGCCTGGGCCGGCGCGCTGCTCGCCTTCGGCGGCCTGTTCGTACCGGCCGCGTTCTCGCACCTGCCCACACAGCTGGCCGCCACGGTGCTCGGCGACGGCTTCGCCGCGCTCGATCGCTGGGGCATCGCGCTGGGCCTCTTGTGCGTCGCGCTCGGCATCGCGGACCGGCGCCTGCGCGGCGAGCGCAGCGCTTCCGACCTGCTGCGCACCTGGCTTCCGCTGGCCGGCGTGTTCGCGCATGCGACCAGCGCTCTGTGGGTGAGCCCCGAGCTGCGCGAGCTGCGCGCGGCCGCCGGCGGCGCGATCGGCCAGCTTCCCGCCGGCGGAGGCGAGCTCGCGCAGTTCGCCTGGCTCCACTCCCTGTCGCGATCGCTGTTCGCCCTGGCGGCGGGAAGCGCTGCACTGGCCGCGGTTTGGGACCTCTGGCAGCTCGACGCCAAGCCGGCTTTGGGGGCTTCTCCCGACGCCGGAACTTCTTAGCTCGCCTTCACTTTTCGGGCAAAATCCGTAGCGCGACAAGGCTCCTTCGTTATAGTCGCGTCCCCCGATCAGAAACCGTCCGTGCTGGAGGCGGGAGACCCCGTTATGGCGATCGAGATCACCCTTCAAGTCAGGCTGTCGGTGGAGGAATCCGCCCTGGAAGACGCGCTGGCGGAATTCGATGAGCTGACGGTGAGCTCGCTCGTCACACAGGTCCTCGACAAGGCAATCGCGCTCGAGCACATCGACGTCGAGGTGAAGGCCGGTCCGAACTCCCTCGAGGAGTACGACAAGGTGCGCGAGGCATGATCTAGCGGGGCCTGGCGCCGGCCTTAGCTCGGCTTCGCCTCGCTGCGCGCTTCGCTTGCCGGACGTACTGCCCGCATCGTCTGGAACAGGTCGAGCTGGGCGGGGCCGGGCGCGGGACGCGGCGCGGCTCGCTGGATGGCGGCCGGCAGCGAGTGGAACGGGGTCGAGGGCGCGAGCGGCGCCTCGGGTCCCGGACGGTAGATGCCCTGGCGCGCGGCGTAGGCGAGGATCCGGCGGTAGAAGTGCCAGAAGCGGCGCCCGTGATTGAAGTGCCGCAGGTGCGCGAGCTCGTGGCAGAGCGTGTCGACCATGACGGAGTATTTCAGCACGTCGGTCCCGCGCACCTGGTGCAGGCGGATGCGGATCCGGCCGTCGGCGTAGCAGATGCCGTAGCGGCGCTTCACGCGCTCGCTCTCGGGCTCGATCGAGAGCAGCGGCAGGTCGAACGCGCCCGCGAGCAGCACGGCGTGCCGGCGCAATCGCTCGATGGCGCGGTCACGGGCCGCGCGCTCCGACTCGGTCAACGTCTGGCTCCGGGGGGGCGGCGGAAGTATAACGGCTCGGATGAGCGACTCCGACGGCGCCTCCGAGTTTCCGACGACGTTTCCGATCTTCCCGCTGCCCGGCGTGGTGCTGTTCCCGGGCACCTACCTGCCGCTGCACATCTTCGAGCCGCGCTACCGCGCGATGACCGAGGCCGCGCTGGCGAGCGACGAGCTGATCGGCATGGTGCTCCTGCGCCGCGCGGAGGATGCGCAGCTGCAGCGGGCGGAGACCTTCGAAATCGGTTGCGCGGGTCGGATCGTCGAGAGCGAACGGCTCGCCGACGGCCGCTTCAACCTGCTGCTGCACGGTGAACGGCGCTTCGCGATCGAACGCGAGGAGGGCAGCGGCGTCCTGTACCGCAGCGTGCAGGCGCGGCTGCTCCCCGACCCGAGCTTCCCCGAGCTCGCGCCCGACGTGCAGCGGCGGCTCTCCGAGCTGCGCGGCGAGCTCGAGGCGCGCATGCTCGAGCTCGTGCGTCTGACCGCGCCGCCGAGCGCGGAGCAGCTCGCGGAGCGCATGCGCGCGCTCGATCCGATGCTGCTCGTGAACGCGCTCTCGTTCGGGCTCGACTGCCCGACGCTCGAGAAACAGAGCCTGCTCGAGGCGCCCACGCCGGTGGTCCAAGGCGAGCTTCTGCTGCGCATCCTGATCATCCGGATCGCCGAGACGCGGCTCCCCGAGGGCCCCAAGATCGTCAACTGAAAGAAGTCGAATCCGTGCGCAATAGCGCGAAAGTCGGTGGAATTCGTAGAGCATCGAACACCGCTCCGTTTCACTTCGCTGTGAGTACGCCTGTGCACGGAGCTGTGGACACGCGGGCTCGCTCGCAATCCGAGGTGCGAACTCCGGCGCGAATCTCGGCAGTTGCGCCACCGTCGGGGAAGACCCTCGCGGGTGATCTCTGTACCGAGTCGCAGCCTCGCCTGGCGAAAGCGCGCGGGCGAAGGAATCGACTTTGCCCCTCAGGCGACCTCATGGGACAGTCGCGCCCGTAGTTTCAACGGGGGGCCGACCGGAATTCCGGTCGAGATGAGGGGTAATTCGGCCGAGATGGACACTTGTGGGGGGTGGGAGGCCGTTCGCACGGAGCTGCGACGGCGCGTCGGAGAGTCTGCGTTCGACGCCTGGTTCCGGGCGCTCGACGGACGGCTCGAAGGCGAAACGCTGGTGCTGCGTTGCCCGGACCGGTTCAGCCGGGACTGGCTGCGCGGACGCTACGGCAAGCTGATCGAGGAGTGCGCGGGGGACGTGCGCGGCGTCGACTACCGCGTCGATCTGGTCGCCGCGTCCGCCGCGTCTTCGGGCGCGAGCGCGAGCCGCGCGCCGGCGCCGGAGGCGAAGCCCGTCGCGCGCGCCGAGGATTCGGGCGCGCAGGAGCGGTTGTTCGAGAGCTTCATCGAAGGGCCGGGCAACGCGCTCGCGCTCGAGGCCGCGCGCCTGATCGCGCGCGGGCAGGCCGGCCGCTGCAATCCGCTGTTCCTGTACGCGAACACCGGCATGGGCAAGACGCACCTGTGCCGTGCGATCCAGTCGCAGCTCGGCAACGTCGCGCTGTACCGCTCGAGCGAGGAGTTCACGACCGAGGTCACCGAGGCGCTGCGCGCGGGGCAGATGCCGCGCATTCGCCAGCGCTATCGGCGCTCGACCAACGTGCTGATCCTCGAGGACGTGCAGTTCCTGGCCGGCAAGCGCGCGACGCAGGTCGAGCTCTTCCACACGCTCGATCACCTGATGTCGCACGGGCGCACGGTGGTGCTGTCGGCGGATCGCCCGCCCGCGGAGCTCGACGAGCTCGATCCGAAGCTGTCCTCGCGCATGGCTTCGGGGCTGGTCGCGTGCATCGCGCCGCCCGGACACGAGACGCGGCTCGCGATCCTGCGCGAGCGCGCCGCGCGCGGGGGCGTGCGCGTGCCCGAGGCGTGCCTCGAGCTGCTCGCCACGCGCGAGCTCGCGTCGGTGCGCGATCTGGTCGGCGGCCTGAACCAGGTGGTGGCGCGCGCGTCGCTGCTGAAGTCGGCGATCACGCCCGAGCTCGTCGCGCAGGCGCTCGCCGCGGTCGAGCTGCCGGGCCGCGCGCGCTCGCTCGACGAGATCATGGCGGAGACCGCGCGCGCGTACGGCGTGGCGAAGGACGATCTGCGCGCGCGCTCGCGCAAGCAGAGCCTGGTTCGCCCGCGCCAGATCGCGATGTATCTCGCGCGCCGCTACACCGACGCTTCGCTGGCCGAGATCGGGCGCGCGTTCGCGCGCGATCACACCAGCGTCATGTACGCGATCGACGTGGTGGAGCGGCGCATCGTCGAGAAGCCGCAGATCCGCTACGAGCTGGAAGCGCTGGCCCAGCGCGTCAGCGGGGGGACGCCTCGCCGTAGTGCTTCTGGTAGTACTCGCGGTACTCCCCCGATTTGATCGGCTCCCACCAGGCGCGGTTCTCGGTGTACCAGGCGACGGTCTTCGCGATGCCGGCTTCGAGGTCGGCCTCGGGGCTCCAGCCGAGCGCGCGGATCTTGGCGGTGTCGACGGCGTAGCGGTGATCGTGCCCGGGGCGCAGCCCCGCCACCGGCTTGATCAGCGACTCGGGCCGACCCGTGCGCGAGAGGATCATGCGCGTGAGCTCGAGGTTCGTGACCTCCGGCGTCTGGTTCGCGCCGATGTTGTAGATCTCGCCCTTGGTCCCGCGCCGCAGCAGCAGCAGCAGCGCGCGGCAGTGGTCCTCGACGCGCAGCCAGTCGCGCACCTGCGTTCCGCCGTCGTAGAGCGGCAGCGGCTCGCCGTCGAGCGCGTTGGTGACGAACACCGGGATCACCTTCTCGGGGTACTGGTACGGCCCGTAGTTGTTCGTGCAGCGCGAGACCAGCACGTCCATGCCGTGCGTGCGGTGGAAGGCGAGCGCGATGTGGTCCGCGCCGGCCTTCGCGGCCGAGTACGGGCTCGACGGACACAGCAGCGCCGCCTCGTTCGGGAACGCCGGCCAGTCGACCGAGCCATACACCTCGTCGGTGCCGACCTGCAGGAAGCGCGCTTCGCGGTTCACCTGGCGCGTGGCCTCGAGCATCACGTAGGCGCCGTACACGTTGGTGTCTATGAAGTCGCCGGCGCGCGCCTTGGTCGAGCGGTCGACGTGCGACTCGGCGGCGAAGTTCACGATCCAGTCCACGCCCGCGACCAGATCCTTCGCGACCTTGAGATCGCGGATGTCGCCGCGGACGAAGCGGTAGCGCGGCGAGCCGGCGAGCTCGGCGAGGTTCGCGAGGTTGCCGGCGTACGTGAGCACATCGAGGTTCACGATCCTGGCGTCGGGCTCTTCGGCGTGCAGCATGCGGATGAAGCAAGAGCCGATGAAGCCCGCTCCACCCGTCACCAGGACTCGCAACATGCCTGCCTCATCGTCGGGATCCGACGCGTGTCTTGAGTGTCGCCGTCAGTACCCGGGGGGGATGGCGAGGCCCGCGGTCTGCGCGCGACCTGCCGGTGCGAGCGTGAGCTCGAGCGGCCGCACCGGCTCGAGCTTCTTCGCGACCCGGCGCCCGTAGGTGGTGGTGCGCTCGTACGGCGTGCGGCCGATCTCGCGGATCAGCCGCTCGATCATCTCCGGCTCGACGTGATCGCCGTGCTCCGAGCCGGCGGCATTGCTGATCGACTCCTCCATCAGCGTGCCGCCGAAGTCGTTCGCGCCCGACATCAGCGCCACCTGTCCGGTCTTGAAGCCCATCTTCACCCAGGAGATCTGCACGTTCTTGATCCACGGGCGCAGGAACAGCCGCGCGACCGCGACCAGCTTCAGGTCCTCGGGCATGGTCGCGCCGGCGCGCGAGCCCTGCTCGTTGTAGAGCCGCGTCTTGTGGTGGATGAAGCCGAGCGGCACGAACTCGGTGAAGCCGCCCGTGCGCTTCTGGATGTCGCGCAAGAGCTCGAGGTGGCCAGCGATGTGGCGCGGGCTCTCGATGTGCCCGTACATCAGCGTCGAGCTCGAGCGCAGCCCGACCTCGTGCGCGGTGGTCACGATCTCGACCCAGCGCTCGGTCATCAGCTTGCGCGGCGAGAGGATCTTGCGGATCTCGTCGTCGAGGATCTCCGCCGCGGTGCCGGGGATCGTGCCGAGGCCCTCGTCCTTCAGCATGGTCAGGTAGTCGCGCAGCGACATGCCGTCCGACTTCTGCTGGCCGAAGTGGATCTCCTCCGGCGAGAACGCGTGGATGTGCAGATCGGGCAGCTCTCGCTTGATCGCGCGCACGATCTCGCGGTAGTAGAAGCCGTCCTTGTTGGGGTGGATGCCGCCCTGGATGCAGACCTCGGAGGCGCCGCGCTCGACCGCTTCGCGCGCGCGGCCGACCACTTCTTCGAGCGAGCGGTCGTAGGCGTCTTCCTCGTGCTTGTGGCGCGCGAAGCCGCAGAAGCTGCAGCCCACGTAGCAGATGTTGGTGAAGTTGATGTTGCGGCAGATCACGTAGGAGATCTCGTCGCCCACGTCGTCGAAGCGCGCGCTGTCCGCCACCGCGCACAGCACCTGCAGGTCGCGTCCGCTCGCGCCGAGCAGGATCTCGACGTCGGCGCGGCCGAGCTCGCGGCCTTCGAGCGAGCGCTCGAGTACCGCGCGCACGGGCGCGCCGGTGCCACGCAGAAGTGTGTCGGAGAGGGTGGCTCGGGGGACGGACATCAAGTCTCCTTGGGCCAGCCCTGCGCGTCGGTCGACGCGCGCAGGCGGCGCAGCATCTCGGGCTCGAAGAACTCGGGCCGCTCGGCGATGTACTCGGGATAGACGCAGAGCCGGTCGCGCAAGCGGTAGCCGCCGGCCTCGGTGCGGACCCGCAGGTCGTCGAGCTCCGGCCAGGGCGCCTCCGGATTGATGAAGTCGATCGTGAGCGGCGAGACGCCGCCCCAGTCGTTGATGCCCGCGCGCAGCAGGAGCTCGAGCGAGGTCGGCGACAGATTCGGCGGCGCCTGCAGGTTCATGCGCGGGCCCAGGATCAGGCGCGCGAGCGCGGTGGTGCCGGCCATCAGCTCGTCGCTCGGCATCGGCACGTCCGCCATCGCGGTGCCCGGCTTGGGGTGGAAGTTCTGCACGATCACTTCCTGGATCTGGCCGCCCTGCGCGTGCAGGTCGCGGATCGCGTACAGCGTGTCGATGCGCTCCGCGGCAGTCTCGCCGATGCCGACCAGGATTCCGCTGGTGAACGGGATCCGCAGCTCGCCGGCCTCGCGCGTCATGCGGATGCGCTTCTCGGGATCCTTGTCCGGCGCGTAGTAGTGCGCGCCGCCGCGCTCGCGCAGGCGCGCGCTCGTGCTCTCGAGCATCAGCCCCATGCTCGCGTTGGTCGCGCGCAAGGCGCTCATCTCGTCGGGCGACATGATCCCGGCGTTGGTGTGCGGGAACATGCCCTCTTCGTACGCGACCGCGCAGGCGTCGGCGAGGTACTCGGTGGTGCGCGCGTAGCCGCGCTCGGAGAGCCACGCGCGGTAGCCGCGGTAGGCGACCTCCGGCTTGTCGCCCAGACAGAACAGAGCTTCGCGACAGCCGAGCGCGTGCGCGCGGCGCGAGGTCTCGCGCACTTCGCTCAAGCGCCAGGTCTTCGCGCGCGGTGAATCCGGCTCGACCGCGAAGGTGCAGTAGCCGCAGCGGTCGCGACACAGATTGGTGAGGGGGATGAAGACGTTGCGCGACACGGTCACGACGCGGCCGTGACCGCGGATGCCGAGCTCGCGCGCGGCTTCGAGCAGCGCATCGAGAATCGTCTCGGGTGCGCGCTCGACGCGCGCCATGATCAGGGTCGCCGTGTCGCGCTCGAGCGGCTCGGCGTCGATCGCCTTGCGGATCCGTTCGCGCAGCTCTGCGAGGGGGGTCTCGGTCGCCACGCTGGCAGGCTAACACCGGCCTCTACGGGCCAACAAGCTGACGTGGCGTAAGGGTTTTCGGTCTGGCGAAGGCCAGGCGCTTGCGCATCACGGCCAGCGCCTGCGGGCTCGAATCGACCAGGATGAAGCCGCGGTCGAGCCGGGCCGCGGCCTCGCCGGTCGTGCCGCTGCCGGCGAAGAAATCGAGCACCAGGTCGCCCGGACGCGAATGGACGGCGACGATCCGCGACAGGATCGCGAGCGGCTTCTGCGTGGCGTAGCCGGTGCGCTCGCGCGAGTTCGTGGGCACGATCGTCTGCCACCAGACGTCGGTCGGCGTCTTGCCGCGCGCGGCCTTCTCCGGACCGACCAAGCCGGGCGCCGCGTACGGGATGCGGTCGATCGCGTCGTACTCGAACGTGTAGCGCGCCGGATCCATCGCGTACCACAGGATCGTGTCGTGCTTCGCGGGCCAGCGGGAACGCGTGCGTGCGCCGTAGTCGTAGGCCCAGACGATCTCGTTCATGAACGAGGCGCGCCCGAAGAGGCGGTCGAGCAGCACCTTCACGTAGTGGGATTCGCGCGGATCGAGGTGCACGAACAGCGAGCCTTCGGGCTTCAGGATCCGGCGCGCCTCGACCAGCCGCGGCTCGAGGAACGCCGGGAAGTCGGCGAAGCGATCCTCGAACGAAGACACCCCGACCACGCGGCTCGCGTAGCGCCGTCCCGCGAAGCCCGTGCGATCGCCGGCTTCGTCGCGCTCGACGCGCAGGCGCTTGCGAGCTTGCGTGCGGCCGGTGTTGAAGGGCGGGTCGATGTAGACCAGATCGACGAAGGCGTCGGGGAGCGCGCGCAGCACCTCGAGGTTCTCGCCCTGTACGAGCCACCGCACGCGGCTATCCTGCGCCGCGTGGCGATCCGCGCCGTCTCGCTCGACCTGTTCGACACGCTCGTCGACATGCACATGGACCGGCTCCCCAGCGTCGAGATCGCGGGGCGGCGCACTCCTTCGACCTACGGGCTCCTGCACCAGGCCAGTGTGCAGTGGCACGGCCTGGAATTCGAGCGCTTCGCGGCGGAGCTGGGCAAGATCGACCGCGAGCTTCGCCAGGCCTACTTCGCGGAGCACCGCGAGCTGCCCACGCTCGAGCGCTTCCTCGCCTTTGGCCGGCGCATCGGCACGCCCGAGCTCGCGATGGCGGAGGCGCTCACGCGCACTCACATGGACGCGATCCGCGAGCGCGTGACCTACCTCGCGCACCACGACCCGCTGCTCGCGCGCCTGCGCGGGCGCGTGCGGCTCGCGCTGTGCTCCAACTTCAGCCACACCGAGACGGCGCGCTTCGTTCTGGAACGAGCGAAGCTGCTCCAGCACCTCGATCCGATCGTGATCTCGGAGGAGGTCGGCATCCGCAAGCCGCGCGCGGAGATCTTCGAAGCCGTGCTCGAGCGGCTCGGCAGCGCGCCCGGCGAGGTGATCCACGTCGGTGACAGCCTGAGCGCCGACGTGGCCGGTGCGGCGGCGCTCGGCATGCGCACCGCCTGGCTGACCCGCCGGGTGGCCGACCCCGAGGCGGCGCTGCGCGAGTATGAAGGCCCTCAGCCTGACCACGTGATCGAGGATCTCGCCGGACTCGAGCGCCTGCTCGATTGACACGCATTTCGCGAAGCCGCATTCTGCGCGGCCGATGGCCGTCGCGATCGTCGATCATGTCTCCGCGCACAGCGCCCCGTGGCGCGTTTCGCGTCGCATCCGTACGGGGTCCCACCGGCGCGGATAGATCCGTCCGATCTCTGCCCGCCGGCGGGACTCGACCGTTGCACGTCACGTGCCCCCCTCTCCGAGTCTTCGCCAAGTCGAGGTGGAATCATGTCCGAGATCTTCGATTCGATCGTCTCCCGGGAAAAGCAGGTCTTCATGCCGATGGTGCGGCGCTGGCCCGTCGCGCTCGAGCGCGGGCTCGGCTCGCGCGTCTGGGACGTGGACGGTCGCGAGTACATCGACCTGACCGCCGGCTGGGGCGTGACCTCGATCGGTCACTGCCATCCGGAGCTGGTCCTTGCGATCAGCGACCAGGCCGGCACGCTCATGCAGACGACCAACATCGTCTACACCAAGCCGCAGCTCGAGCTCGCCGAGCGGCTCGCGCGCATCGCGCCGCGCGGCATCCACCAGTCGTTCTTCACCTCGAGCGGAACGGAGGCCAACGAGGGCGCGCTCAAGCTCGCCGCGCGCAAGACCGGCCGCAATCGCTTCCTGGCTACGACGAACAGCTTCCACGGCCGCACGCTCGGCGCGATGGGCTGCCTCGGCCAGGAGAAGTACCGCGGGCCGTGGAAGGGCATCGTGCGCGAGGCCGTGTTCGTGCCCTACGGCGACGCGGACGCGGTGAAGGCGGCGCTCTCGCCCGAGATCGCGGCGTTCATCGTCGAGCCGATCCAGGGCGAGGGCGGAGTGGTCGTGCCGCCGGCCGACTACCTGCGGCGCGTCGCAGATGCGTGTCACGAGGCGGGCGCGCTGTTGATCGCCGACGAGGTGCAGACCTGCGTCGGCCGCACCGGCCGCTGGCTCGCCTGCGACCACGCGGGCGTCGTGCCCGACATCGTCACGATCGGCAAGGGCGTGGGCGGCGGCTTCCCGCTCGCGGCGTTCATGGCGACGGAAGCGGTGATGGGCGCGATCCAGCCCGGGGATCACGGCGGAACCTACGCGGGCAATCCGCTGGCGTGTCGCGCGGGCTCGACCGTGTTGCGCGTGATCGAGGAGCAGGGTCTGGTCGAGCGCGCGGCAGTGGTCGGCAAGGACGTGCTCGCGCGGCTCTCGGCGTTCGCGCGGTCGCAGCCGGAGAAGGTCGAGTGCGCGCGCGGGCTGGGGCTCTTGATCGGGCTGGTGCTGCGCAATCCCGAGCTCGCCACGCGCGTGCACGCCGAGGCGCGCGAGCGCGGCGTGCTGGTGAACCTGACGGCCGAGCGCGTGCTGCGCCTGTTCCCCGCGCTGAACATCCCCGAGCGCGACTTCGCGCAGGCGCTCGACACGCTCGAGGGCTGCATCCGGAGCGCCTCGTGACGCTGCGGCGTTTCGCGCTCGCGCTCGCCGCCGCGTCGCTCCTCTCCTGTCAGGGGAGCGGCTTCGGCGGCCTTGCTGACGTACCCGTTTCCGGTGTGTGGCTGCTGGTGCCCGCGGAGTCGTCGATCTGGTTCGTCGGCATCAAGAACAACGCGGTGGCGGTGCCCGGCTCGTTCTCGGGCATGGAAGGCGGCTTCGACTCAGCCTCGCGCGAGGGCTGGCTCGAGCTGCGCGTCGCCACGCTCGCCACCGGCGACGCGAGCCGCGACGAGAACCTGCGCGTGCACTTCTTCGACTCGCTGCAGTTTCCGGTGGCGCGCTTCGCGCTCTCCGGAATCCCGAGCGCCGACGCGCTACCCGCGGTCGGCGCGAGCCTGGCGACGACGCTCGACGGGAAGCTCTTGATTCACGGCGCGGAGCATCCGCTCTCGCTGCCGGTGAGCATCACGCGCGAGGCGGCGGGCCGCATCCGCGTGCGCAACGCCAAGCCCGTCGTGCTGTCCATGAAGGACCTCGGCCTGGAGCAGCCGCTGGCAGTGCTGAAGGCCGTGTGCGGACACGAATCGGTGTCGGGCGCGGTGCCGATCGAGCTCGACGTCCTGTTCACGCCGATCTGACGCGTCGCTCCTGGCAAGCCGAGCACGCAGTGCGAGGCGCGCAGCGAGCCCGGAGGCGCGTGGCCGGCCACGCGCCGTCTCCGGCAAGTCACGGCTTCGGCTCGACCCTCACGCCGTGCCACGGGCAGAACTCGAAGCTCGCCTCGAGCGACTCGCCGCCGCTCGGGCACTTCTTCACGCCGGCGATCGAGGTCAGCGGCGCGCGCCAGTACACCGCTTGCGCGGGGCTCTTCTCGTCGAAGCGGTACTCGAGCCGCAGCTCGCCCGGCGCGCCGCCCGCCAGGATCGGCTTGCCCTTGGAGTCGACGTTGGAGAGCGGCAGCAGGCGGAGCCCCTCGCCGAGCCCGGCGAGCGAGGCGCGCAGCAGGTACACCAGGCTGGGCGCCAGTCGCGCGAGCTCGGGATTCACCTCGCGCAGCACCTCCACCTTCTCGCCGTCGCGGTAGAAGGTCGCGCGCTTGGAGATCTCGGCGATGGTCGCGAACTCGGGCTGCTTCTCGGTGCTGAGCTCGAACTCGAACGCTCCGACCAGCAGGTAGTCGCGGAAGGCCGCACGCACCTTCGCCTGCTCCTCGGCCGGGATCGCGAGCTCCTTCGCGACCTGCTCCCAGTATTCCTGCGGAAGCCACCAGAAGCTCGCGACGCGACCGCCGCCGCCGTCGATCTCCCGCACGCTCTCGCGCACGATGGCGGAGCTGCTGCCGGCGCGGGCGCCGAGCGGAGCGAGCGCGGCGAGCACGAGAACCAGGAGCGGAAGCAACGCGGACCGGGACGGCGGGTGGATGGAGTGCATCGTCAGGGAGTGTATCGGCCGGCCGCGCGATAGGCCGCCACGTCGATACCCGAGCGGCCGATGCGCTCGAGGCTCGCGCCGACGTCACCCCGGAACGCGCGCACGAGCGCGCCCGCGTCCTCTTCTGCCGGCACCGCGACGTAGGCGAACGCGAGGTGCCTGCGCGCGCCCGGCGGCAGCGCGATGCGCAGGTCGAGCGCGAGCCCGCGCGCGGGCGGCAGCGAGGGCGGCTCGGCGCGCGCGACCATGCCGGCGTCGGCGAGCGCGAGCACGTGCCCGCCTATGCGGCGCTCGCAGGCGGCCGGCGCCGTGGCGTACTCGCCCGCGGGCAGATCCCAGGTCTCGGTGTACTCGAGCGCGAGCGGCTCGCGCCCGCGGTTCTCGAGCCGGATCCAGCCGAGCAACAAGGCCCGCGGCTCCGCGGGCGCGAACACCACGTGCAGCGCCCGCAGATCGCCGAGCTCGAGCGCGCGGCGCACCTGGGCTACACCGTACTGGGTAGAGCTCGCTCGGCTTGTCGAGAGCACCCCGCCCTCGACGCGCAGCAGCGCCTCGATCTTGCCGCCGGCGAACACCACGCCGCGCGCGTCCACGACGCCGCGGCAGGCGGCGTTCGCGATCGGGTGGCCCGCGGCCGGCGCGTCGGTGACGGCGGGCCCCCAGAGCGGGTCCGCGAGCTCCTCGGCGCTAGACGTAGGTGCTGCCCTTCGGCTCCGTCTCGTCGCGCCGGATCACCACGTTGATGCACGCGGGCTTGCCCGACGCGAACGCGCGCTCCAGCGCGGGCCGGATCTGTTCCGGCCGCTCGCAGTACTCGCCGTGCCCGCCCAGCGCCTCGACCACCTTGTCGTAGCGCGTGTAGTTCAGGTACGTGCCGACCGCGCGCTCCTTGCCGTAGATGCCGATCTGCGGGCGCAGCATCTGGCCCCAGGCGGCGTCGTTGCCGACGATGCCGACGATCGGCAGCTTGAAGCGGATCGCGGTGTCGTACTCGAAGCCGTTCAGCCCGAACGAGCCGTCGCCGTAGATGATCAGCACCTTCTTGTCCGGGAACGAGAGCTGCGCGGCGAGCGCGAACGGCATGCCGACGCCGAGCGTGCCGAGCGGACCCGGATCCATCCAGCAGTTCTCCTTCATCACCGGCACAACCTTGGCGGCCTGCGCGACGATGTCGCCGCCGTCGCCGATCAGGATCGTGTCCTCGTCGATGAAGTCGCGGATCTCGCGGCACATGCGCAGCGGGTCGATCGGCACCTCGTCGCTCGAGAGCTCACTCTGGAAGCCGGCCTCGATCTTCACCTCGATCGCGCGCAGCTCGTCGCGCCAGCCGGTGAAGTCGAGCCGCAGCGACTCCTCCTTCATGATCTGCAGCATCTGCTCGAAGGCTACGCCGAGGTTGCCGACGATCGCGGCGTCGGCCGAGCGGTTCTGCCCGATCAGCGTGTTCTCCATGTCGAGCTGCACGATCTTGGCGGTCGCGGGAATCGCCTTGCCGAAGCGCAGCCGGAAATCGAGCGGCGAGCCGGCCAGCACGAACACGTCGCACTTGCTCATCGCCTCCTTGCGCGAGCGGTTCATGAACTGCGGATCGTCGAAGCGCAGCTGGCCGCGGCCCATGCCGTTCAAGAAGGTGGGGAGCTTGGTCTCCTCCACGAAGCGGCGCATGGCGGCGCCGCCCTGCGACCACTTCACGCCCGTGCCGCCCATCATGATCGGGCGCTTGGCGCCCGCCAGGATCTCGAGCGCGGCCACCACGTCCGCGCGATCCGGCGCCTGGCGCGGCGCGCGGCGGAATTTCGGGAACCAGGCCTTGTCGAAGTCGGCGGGGCCCATCAGCACGTCCATCGGGATCTCGAGGAAGGCGGGGCCCGGCACGCCGGAGGTCGCGTGGCGCGCGGCCAGCTCGATGTACTCGGGAATGCGCGAGGTGTCGTAGCACGCGTCCGCCCACTTCGAGATCGGGCGGACCATCGAGACGTGGTCCATCTCCTGGAGCGAGCCGCGGCGCAGGTTCGAGAACGGCCCTTGCCCGCCGATCACCAGGATCGGGCTGTTCGCGCGCCAGGCGTTGGCGATGCCGGTGACGCCGTCGGTCACGCCGGGTCCGGCCGTCACCACCGCGCAGCCGAGCTTGCCCGGGTTCAAGCGGCTGTACGCGTCGGCCGCGTGTACGGCCGCCTGCTCGTGGCGCACGTCGATGATCTTGATGCCCTCGTCGAGCGCGCCGTCGTAGATCGGCATGATGTGGCCGCCCGAGAGTGTGAAGATGCAATCGACGCCGGCCGCCTTGAGCGCGCGCGCCGCGAGCTTGCCTCCGTGTACCGCCATGACGAGCCTCCTCGCTGTTGCGCGCGCCAGGATAGCAGGGTCAGGGCGCTTGGAGCTCCGGCCACTTCTGCTCGAGGTCGGGGAACGAGAGCCCCACGGCCCTGGCCTCGACCAGCGCCGCGCGGGCCGCGTCGTAGTTGGCCCCGTCGAGCGCCGAGCTGATGCGGTTGCGGTGGGCGATCTCGAGATCGGCCGGCGTGCAGCGCGTGCCGTCGCAGGGCATCAGCCGCGCGTAGACCTCGACCGCCAGCGTGTAGCTCTGGCGCGCGCTCTTGTAGTCGCCGCGCCGCGTCTCCACGCCGCCCTTGCGCACCAGCGCCTGGGCCTGGAGCTGGGCAGCGGCCGTGTTCTTTGGGTAGTCGCGCACCAACGAGTCGAGCTGATCGAGCGCCGCGTCGAGCTGCTCGCGCTCGATCAGGTCGTAGGCGATGTCGAGCCGCCGCTCCACCGGCAGCCGTTGCGCCGGCGTCTGCGCGGCCAGCTCGGGCGCGAGCGCGGCCGCCTCCTCGCGCAACAGCGAAGCCTCGGCGTCGTCCCTCACCAGCGCTGCACGCTCGAGCAGCACGGTCGCCAGGCTCTGCTCGACCGCGGGCTGCTTCGGCGCGATCTCGAGCGCGGCGCGCAGGTCGGCCTCGGCCAGGTCCAGGCCCTTGGCCCCGCCGGGCTTGCGGCGCTGCTTCTCCGCGCGCGCCACGTACGCCGCGACCAGCGAGCTCGCGATCCGCGTGTTCCAGGGCGTGCGCTCGTACGCTTCGCGATAGCCCGCGATGCCGGCGTCGAGGTCGCCGCTCGCGACCGTCGCCTCGGCGCGCGCGACGATCGGCGCGACGCCCGCGGCTGCGCCCGCCGCCGAGTCCGCGCCCGGCTCGGAACTGCCGCCGACACACGCGCAAATCAGCGCCAGGCAGATCGCGTGCAGGCCAGCGGCACGTACTCGGCTCGTCGACACCGGCAACTCCCCCCGGAAGCGCGCGGAAGATACCCGACACGACTCCGCGCGACGAGCGCGAGCGCGACCCGAATCCACGTACAGTCCGCCCGCGTGACGGCCGATACCAAGCTTCGTGGGAGAGACGCAGTCCCGAGCGCCACTGGACTCCGAGAACGATGTCGAGCTCTACACCTCTCCGTGGGTGAGCGGCACGCGCGCAGCCGCCTACTTCGGGCCGATCAGCTCGGAGCTCTTCCTGCAGGACGACCAGGTCGACGACCGCTCCGCCGCCTGGACCAAGGCCGAGCGCGAGCTGCTCGAGTCGCTGCGCGACAAGGCGCGGCTGCTCGGCGCGAACGCCGTCGTCGGCCTCGAGGTCACGCTCGATCCGTTCGCGCACGCGCCCGAGTCCGAGGCCACCGGCCTGCGCCTGCACGCCGTCGGCACCGCCGCGAAGCTCGAACCGCTGTTCTGACCCGCGCCGCCTAGCAGCGCGCCCTGCCTCTGCCTTCGCGGCCGCCCTCGGCGACGCAGCGTCCGGTCGGCGTCGACCGTCTTCTCGACGGGACGGCTCCGCTCCGGGCAGCACCGCTCACGCGCTCGTCCGTCCGCAGGGATGGAAGTCGACCCGGGCGCGAACACGATCCTGGTGTCCGGGAGCGCGGCAACGGCGCCGGACTCGGCACGTGCGCTGCCGTGTCGGTCGACGTCGAGTCCGCCGCACCCGAGTGAGTGAGTGCTCTGATGAAGTGATATCAACGACGCGCGTTATCAGTCGAGTCACTCGCAAGAACGACGACGAATCTCAAGTGACAGTCATCGCGAGTCGAAGCAGCCGGTTGGACTCGGATGAGTTTCTTGGAGGGTTTTCGCCGTGTTCGCGTTGTGGTCTCGACGGGCGCGAGCGGCCGGAGTCGTGGGGGTCGCCCTCGACCGCGGCGGCTTCCCGGGG
>JBBDXF010000013.1:83381-98941 GCA_040902485.1 Myxococcota bacterium
GCGCGCGCACGTTCTGCGCGAGCCCGACCACAAGCCGCGACTCGAACAAGCGCTCGACCGCCGCGTCGAAGACCCGCTCGCGATCCGCGGCGTGCTGGCCGCGACCGTCAAGGAGCTCGATCTCACGGGCGCCGCTTGCTGCGCGGTGCTCTCGCCGGAGCTCTACTCGCTCCGCCAGGTGGATCCGCCCGCGGTGGAGGCGCGCGAGCTGCGCGAGGCCGCGCGCTGGAGCATCAAGGATCTGGTCGACTTCAGCGTGGAGGACGCGATCGTCGACGCGTTCCCGTCGCCCGAGGTGCGCGGCCGCCCGGCGCGTCTCAACGTCGTGGCGGCGCGGCGCAGGACGCTGCAGCACCACCTCGAGATCCTCGAGCGCTCGGGGCTCGCGCTCGTCGCGATCGACATTCTCGAGCTCACCTTGCGCAACCTGGCAGAGCTGCTGCCGTCGGAAGCGCGCGGCGTGGGGATCCTGCACACGCTGCCGCCGCTCGGCGTGCTGACCCTCTCGTCCGGCGGATCGCTGTGGTTCTCGCGCCAGCTCGAAACGGACGCGGAAGCGCTCGAAGCCGCTGCCGAAGAGGCACTCTCGGAGAAGCTCGAGCCCGGCGGTGGAGCCGAGCCCGCGCTCCAGGCGCTCTTGCTCGACCTCCAGCGCTCCTTCGACTACTACGAACACCAGCTCGGCCAGGTCGCGCCGGCGGAGCTGTACCTGACACCCTCGCGTGTCGGCTCGGAGAACCTGCGCGTGTGGCTCGCGAAGAACTCGTCGGTGGCCGTGCGTGAGCTCGACCTGGACGCGCTGCTCGACTCGCCTGTCCGACTCGATCGCGAGCTCGCGGGCGCCGTGGTCGCGCCGCTGGGCGCCGCCCTGCGACGTCAGGCACGCGCGCCGTGAGCAGCGCTGTCCAGGAGGTCAATCTCTTCCAGCCGGGCCTGCGCCCGCCCGCGCCCGCACTGGCGGCGCGGCTGATCCTGCGCGCGATCGGCGGGCTCGCGCTGGCGCTGCTGCTGCTCTACGGCTTCGCGAGCCAGCGCGCGCGCAGCGAGGCGAAGACGGTCGCGACGCTGCTCGCGCACAAGAGCCAGGCGACCGCGAGGCTGGAAGAGCTCGAGCAGCAGATCTCGAAGCGGACCGCGGACCCGGTGCTCGCGGCGGAGGTGCGCGAGCTCGGCGGCGAGGTCGAGACGCGGCGCACGCTGGTGACGGCGGTCGAGGCGCGCGCGCTCGGCAGCGCCCAGGGATTCTCGCCGCAGCTCGAGGGGCTGGCCAAGCGCACGCACGAGGGTGTCTGGCTCCATCAGATCAAGATCGAGCGCGGCGGCGCCGGGCTCGCCCTCGCCGGCCGGGCGCTCGCCCCCGAGCTGTTGCCCGAGTGGCTCGAGGGCATGGGTCAGGAGGCCGGCCTCGCCGGGCGCACCTTCCAGCTGGTTCGCGTTCAGCGCCCCGATCCGAAGACGGGCGCGGCGCAGGGCTCGATCGACTTCGCGCTGGCCACCGGCGAGGTGTCCTCGCCGTGAAGCCCCAAGCGCAGATCAAGCAGCTGCTCGACTGGCTGGATGCGCGCTCGACGCAGCAGCGCGCGCTCTTGCTCGCCGGCGCACTCGCCGTCGTGCTCGGTCTGTGGGACGTGGTGCTGATGGGACCGGTGAGCCGCGCCCGCGAGCTCGCCGCCGGCGACCTGCCCGCGCTGACCAGCGAGCTGCCGCTACTCGTCGAACGCGTCACTCAGCTCGAGGCGGCGCTGGGCCACGATCCCGACGCGGCGGTGCTCGAGCGACGCCTGGCACTCGAAGCCGAGCAGATCGCCTTGGACGCCCGGCTGGCCGAGCTGACCGACGGGCTGATTCCGCCGACCGAGATGACGGGCGCGCTGCGCGAGCTTCTGCGCCGCGCCCCCGGCATCTCGCTCGTCAAGCTCGAGGCTCTGGCCGCGGAGCCGCTCTTCATCGACGCGGAGCCCGAAAGACCCGACCAGCCCAAGCCACGACCCGCGGTCTTCAAGCACGCCGTCGTGATCGAGCTGCACGGAAACTACCTGTCGGTTCTCCGCTACGTGCAGGCGGTCGAGGCGCTGCGCTGGCGCTTTTTCTGGGACTCGCTCGACTACGACGTCGACGAATATCCCAACGCGAACGTGCGACTCACTCTGTACTCGCTCTCGCTTCGGGAGGGTTGGCTCGGTGTCTAGCGTGTCCGCATGTCTCGTGACGGCCGCCATCACCGTCGCCGCGGCCGGCGAACTCGCGGATCCGACCATGCCGCCCTCGCATGCGGCGGCCGGACCCGTGGCCGCGATGCCGCGACTGCAGGCGATCATCCACACGCAGGCCGGCGAGTTCGCGGTCGTCGACGGGCGGCGCGTCGTCCCGGGCGATCGCGTCGGCGCCTGGCAGATCGTCGAGATCGGCGGGGGCAGCGTGCGGCTGCGCGAGGGCGGCCGCGAGCTGGAGCTGCGACTCGCGGCCGAGATCCGCCGCGCCGTGATCCCCCGCGGAGGAAGACCGTGAAGCTCGTTCAAGTCGCCGCCGCGGCGCTCGCGAGCCTCGTGCTCGACGGCTGTGCAGTCGTGCACTGGATCACTCCGCCGGCGTCGCGCGAGCCGGAGCCCGGCGTGGCCGAGGTCGAGCTCGAGCAGGCGATCGAAGACGCGATCCCCGTACCGGCTTCGAGCGACGCAGCCTCGGGAGCGCCGCTGCCCGGACTCGGGGCGGACGAGAGCGCCGCACTCGGGCGCTTCGACATCGCCGCGAAGGACATGGCGACCCGCGAGTTCCTGCTCTCGCTGGTCTCCGACTCGCCGCTGAACCTGACCATGGACGAGCGCCTGTCGGGCTCGATCACGCTGTCGCTCAAGAACGTGAGCGTCGAAGACGTGCTGTCCGCGCTCGCGGACGTGTACGGCTATTCGTGGGAGCGCCGAGCGTACGGCTTCCACGTCGGCGGCGCGGACATCCAAACGCGGGTGTTCCAGGTCGACTACCTCGACCTGAAGCGCGTGGGTCAATCGGAGACCCGCGTCAGCTCGGGCGAAGTGAGCTCGCCCGCCTCGTCGGGGAACGACTACGAGGGCGACAACGCGGTGATCTCCTCTTCGCAGCAGCAGCAGACCGTCTCGGGCAGCGTCGTGACGACCGACTCCAGCACCGACTTCTGGGCCAGCCTGCAGGCGAGTCTGGGCGCGATCGTCGGCGCGGGCGAGGGACGCAGCGTCGTGGTCAGCCCGACCGCGGGAGTCGTGGTCGTGCGCGCGCTGCCCGCCGAGCTGAACGAGGTCGGCGCCTTCCTGCGCCAGGCTCAGCAGAACCTCGCACGGCAGGTGATCCTGGAGGCCAAGATCATCGAAGTCACTCTCGACGACGGCTTCCAAGCCGGCATCAACTGGGCGCTGATCACCCAGGACGCGATCCTCACGCAGACCGGCGGCGGCTCGCTGCTGGCGAACGGCGTGTCGGAGATCGGGGGAAACACGGGCACGATCGGCCCGACCGTCGGCGACATGCCGTCGGGCTCGGACGTCTCCGCGTTCGGCGGCGCGTTCACGGCCGCCATGCAGTTCGGCGACTTCAGCGCCTTCGTCGAGCTGCTCGAGACCCAAGGCAGGGTGCACATCCTCTCGAGCCCGCGCGTGTCGGCAATGAACAACCAGAAGGCCGTGATCAAGGTCGGCACCGACGAGTTCTTCGTGACCGACGTTTCCACCACCACGGTCGCGAGCACGTCGCCGATCGTGACCCCCGACATCACCCTGACGCCGTTCTTCTCCGGCATCGCGCTCGACGTGACGCCGCAGATCAGCGCGGGCGGCGAGATCGTGCTGCACATCCACCCTTCGATCAGCCTGGTCGAGGACCAGACCAAGACGATCATCGTGGGCGACACGGAGCAGACGCTGCCGCTCGCGCGCTCGACCATCCGCGAAACGGACAGCGTCGTGCGCGCCCAGTCCGGACAGGTGATCGTGCTCGGAGGACTGATGCAGGACCGACAGAAGGTCCTGCACGCGGGCACGCCGTGGCTCGATCGCATCCCGTTCGCGGGCTTCCTGTTCCGGCACCAGAAGGACGCCTCCGACAAGACGGAGCTCGTGATCCTGGTGCGCGCGGTCGTCGCGACCCCCGACAGCGAGCGCGACGACATGCGGCGCGCGCTGGAGCGGATCGGTGGTATGCGCCGCGAGACACGCTTCGAGACGGCGCCTCGAATCCAGCCGCCCGCGGCGCCGGCCGCGCCGTGAGCTGAGAACGTGGCGCGTCAGCGGATCAGGCTGGGCGAGCTGCTCGTTCAAGGCGGGATCGTCACCCCGGAACAGCGCGACCTCGCGCTGGCCGAGCAGAAGCGCAACGGCAGAAAGCTCGGCCAGACGCTGATCGCCCTGGGTTTCATCGAGGAGGAAGCGCTGCTGAGCTTCCTGGCCGACCAGCTCGCCATCCCGTTCATCGACCTGGCGCGCTATCCGCTGACGCGACAGGTCGTCACGCTGCTCTCGGAGACGCACGCCCGCCGCTTCCGCGTGATCGCGCTCGAGGAGAAGGGCGAGTCGATCCTGCTCGGCATGGCCGATCCGCTCGATCTGCTCGCGCAGGACGAGATCGCGCGAGTGATGAAACGGGAGGTCGAGCCCGCGATCGTCCGCGAGTCGGAGTTGCTGGCGGCGTTCGAGCGCATGTACCGGCGCAGCGACGAGCTGAGCTTCCTCGCCGAAGAGGTGCGCGAGGAGCTTTCCTCGCACGAGATCGATCTCGGCGAGCTCGCGGCCATCGACGACGTCGCCGACGCGCCGATCGTGCGCCTGCTCCAGTCGCTCTTCGAGGACGCGGTGTCGGTGGACGCGTCGGACATCCACATCGAGCCCGACGACGGATTGCTGCGCCTGCGCCTGCGCGTCGACGGCGTGCTCCAGGAGCAGGTGATGCGCGAGACGCGCATCTCCTCCGCGCTCGTGCTGCGGCTGAAGCTGACCGCCGGACTCGACATCTCCGAGAAGCGACTGCCACAGGACGGCCGCTTCCAGATCAAGGTGAAGGGCCGCGAGATCGACGTGCGCATGGCGACCCTCCCCATCCGCCAGGGCGAGGCGGTGGTGCTGCGGCTGCTCGACCGCTCGCAAGCGGGGCTCGCTCTGGACCAGCTCGGCATGCCCGCGGAGATGGTCGCGAGCCTGCGCCGGCTCCTCGCGCGCCCGCACGGTCTGATCCTCGTCACGGGCCCGACCGGCAGCGGCAAGACGACGACCCTGTACGCGGCGCTGCGCGAGCTGAACCTGCCGGAGCGCAAGATCATCACCGTCGAGGATCCGGTCGAGTACCGACAGCCCCGCGTCAACCAGGTTCAAGTCAATCCGAAGATCCAGCTCACGTTCGCGAGCGTCTTGCGCGCCGCGCTCCGCCAGGACCCCGACGTGATCATGGTCGGCGAGATGCGCGATCTCGAGACCGCGGAGATCGGTCTGCGCGCCGCGCTGACCGGTCACCTGGTGCTCTCGACGCTGCACACCAACGATGCGCTCGCCAGCGCGACGCGACTCATCGACATGGGAGCCGCCGGCTATCTCGTCGCGTCGTCGCTGCGCGCCGTGATGGCGCAGCGGCTGGTGCGCCGGGTCTGCCTGCGCTGCCGCAAGCCGTACCAGGCCTCGGCGCAGGAGCGTGCGTGGATGCGCTCCGTGCTGGGCGCGACGGCCGCGGACCCGAGCCTGGTGAAGGGCGTGGGCTGCGTCGATTGCGGCAACACCGGCTACCGCGGACGCATCGGCGTCTACGAGCTGCTCGAGTTCGACGAGCCGATGGCGGACGCGCTCCGACGCAACGACCCGAGCGGCTACGCGGAGGCGGCGCGCGCGCGCCCCGGCTATCGGCCCCTGGTGAGCGTCGCGCTTCAGTACGCGGCCGCGGGCCTCACCTCGCTCGGCGAGGTGCAGCGCGTCGCGAACCTGGTCGAGGAGATCCGGACCGACGAACCGGCGAAGGCGCCGCCGAGCGCGGAAGTCTGAGGTGGCCCTGTTCGGCTACACCGCGCGCAGTCGCGAGGGCTTGTTCATCGAGGACCGCGTCGAGGCGAGCTCGGCCGACGCCGTCGCCACCGGGCTCGCGCTCCAGGGTGTCTCGCCGATCAAGATCTACCCGGTGAAGCTGCGCTTCGACCTGCTGGCGGAGCTGCGCGCGCGCTTCGTCGAGGAGCGCGTTCCGCTGGAGGAGCTGATCGGCTTCTGCCGGCAGATGCACGCGCTCGCGCGCGCCGGCATCCCGATCCTGCGCGCCATGTCGGGCCTCGCTGAGCACGCGCGCAACCGAACGCTGGCGATCGCTCTGGCCGACATCGGCGAGAGCCTGAAGAGCGGACGCGAGCTGTCCGCGTCGTTCCAGCGCTACCCGCGCATCTTTCCGCCGCTCTTCTCGAGCGTGATCCAGGTCGGCGAGAACACCGGCCGGCTCGACAGCTCGTTCGAGCAGCTGATTCGCTATCTCGAGCTCGAGCGCGAGACGCGCCGCAGGATCTCCGCCGCGACGCGCTACCCGATGCTCGTGGTCGGCGCGGTGCTGAGCGCGCTGGTCGTGATCAACATCTTCGTCGTGCCGGTGTTCTCCCAGTCGCTGACCAGCTTCGGTGTCGCGCTGCCGTGGCCGACGCGTCTGATGATCGCGTCCTCGAACGAGTTCGTGCGGCTCTGGCCGTGGCTGCTGGCCGCCGCCGTCGCCGCCGTCGTCGTCGTGCGCTACCAGCTGGCGACGCCGGCGGGCCGCCTCGCCTGGGACCGCCGCAAGCTCTCCCTGCCGGTCTTCGGACCGATCATCCGGCGCGCCACGGTCGCCCGCTACGCGCGCGCCTTCGCCATGACCTTCAGCGCCGGCCTGCCGGTCCTGCACGCGCTCGAAGTCGCCGCACGCTCCGCGGACAACGCCTGGATCGCCGAGCGCGTGCTGAGCATGAGGCAGCAGATCGAGCGCGGCGAAACACTGACTCGCGCCGCCGCCGGTACGGGCCTGTTCGAGCCGCTCTTCCTGCAGATGATCGCCGTCGGAGAGGAGACCGGCGTGCTCGCCGACATGCACGTCGACATCGCCGTGTCCTACGAAGGAGAGGTGGACTACGACCTCAGGCGCATGTCCGAGCTGCTGGAGCCGATCCTGATCGTCGTCGTGGGTGGAGTGGTACTACTGCTAGCATTGGCGGTTTACCTGCCGCTCTGGAATCTCTCGAGTGGTATCAGTGGTGGTGGATGAGAGAGTGAGGTTCAGTCGGACACAGCAGCTCCCGATACCCGGACCGAGAGTGAGTTCTCCAGAAGCTACCTCACTCGATGTTCTAGAGAGGATTCAGGAATGGGTCGCGAGTCGAAGAGGGTTTCACGATCATCGAGCTCGTCATCGTGATCACGATCATCGCGATCCTGGCCGCGGTCGCGCTGCCGAAGTTCGTGAGCCTGACCAGCGAGGCGCGTACGGCCTCGCTCGCGGGCGTGCGCGGCGGCCTCGCGTCGTCGGTGCAGATCGTGCACGCCAAGTGGGTCGCCGGCGGAACCGGCGTCGCGGGCCCGGTGACGCTGGAGGGCGCCGTCACCGTGCAGGTGAACGCGGCCGGCTGGCCGACCATCGACGCGGCCAACCCTGCGCAGGACACGGCTGCGGAGCTCTACAACCTGCTGATGAGCACGAACCTGCCCGCGAACTGGACCACGACCTCGACGCCCGCGGCCGGGCTGGGCAGCTGCACCTTCACGCTGCCGGGGACCGGCGGCGGAACGATCGCGTACAGCGCTGCTGCGGGCGCGGTCGGTTAGCCGCGCTGTCTGCGAATCGAATCACACCAGAACGGGGGACTCGGCATGAAGAATCGATTGGAAGAGGGCTTCACGATCATCGAGCTCGTCATCGTGATCGCGATCATCGCGATCCTGGCCGCGGTCGCGCTGCCGAAGTTCGTCGATCTGACGAGCGAAGCGCGCACGGCTTCGGTTGCGGGCGTGCGCGGCGGCTTCTCCGCGGCGGTGCAGATCGTCCACGCCAAGTGGCTCGCGGGCGGAACCGGGGTCGCGGGTCCGGTCACGCTGGACGGCGGTGTCACCGTGCAGGTGAACGCGGCCGGCTGGCCGACGATCGACGCAGCGAACGCCACGCAGGACACGGCCGCGGAGCTCTACAACCTGCTGATGAGCACGAACCTGCCGGCGAACTGGACCACGACCTCGACGCCCGCGGCCGGGCTCGGAAGCTGCACGTTCACGCTGCCGGGGACCGGCGGCGGAACGATCACGTACTCGGCGGTGGCCGGTGGTGTCAGCTAGAGGAGAAGGACTCCCCGCGCCGGCGTGCGAGGCGGGCTTCACGGTCGTCGAGCTGGTGCTCGTGATCGCGATCATCGCCCTGCTCGCCGCCGTCGGCACGCCGCGCTTCCTCGTGCTCGGCTCGATGCAGGCGGACCTGTATCAGAGCGAGGTGCTCGCCGGGCTCCGCTACGCGCAGCGTCTCGCGGTGGCGAGCGGCTGCGGCGTGCAGGTGCAGCTCACGGCCTCGAGCTACACGCTGACGCAGCAGACCGGCTGCGCGGGCGCGGCCTGGACGCAGGCGGTCGTCGATCCCTCGACGAACGCCTCGAGCTACGCGCGCAGCGCACCGGCCGGGGTCGCGCTCGCGTCCACGGTCAACCCGCTGCGCTTCGATCCCCTCGGGCGCGCCACGAATGCCGCCGGGACGGTGAGCAGCGCGACCGTGTCGGTCGGGGCGCGAACCATCTCGGTGGTCGGCGAGAGCGGCTATGCCCAGGCGGGCTAGCTCCGCCGAGGCCGGCGTGACTTTGATCGAGCTCACGATCTCGATCGCGGTGATCGCGATCGCGGTCACCGGCACGCTGCTCGCGATCTCGCGCACGGTGCGCGCGAGCGCAGACCCGATGGTGCAGCGCCAGGCGAGCGCGATCGCGGAGGCGTACCTCGAAGAGATCCTCGCCAAGCCCTACTACGACGAGACGCTGGGCGCTCCGGGCGGCGCGTGTCCCGCGGACGGCGGCTCGCGCGCGACCTGGAACAACGTCTGCGACTACCACGGGCTCGACGACGCGGGCGCGCGCGACCAGTTCGGCGCCGCCGTCACCGGTCTCTCCGCGTACCGCGTGCGCGTGACGGTCGACTCCACCGCCGCGATGCTCGGGGCGCTCAGCGGCCCCTCGAACGTGCTCCGGGTCGACGTGCGCGTGACGCACCCCCTGCCGGTCGACCTTCTGCTGAGCGGCTACCGGGGAAGCGACTGAGCCATGGCGCCCGATCCCTCGAGGAGCCCCTGCGGCGATGCCGGCGTGACGCTGATCGAGCTGGTGGTGGTGATCGCCATCTCGGCGCTGCTCGCCGGGGCGGTGAGCGCGTTCATGGCGCGCTCGATGACGGGCTACGCCGACTCGCGCATCCGCGCCGTGCTCGTCGACAGCGCGGACGGGGCGCTCGGCCGCGCGAAGCGCGAGGTGCGGCTCGCGCTGCCCAACAGCGTGCGCGTCTCGCCGGATTCACGCGTGCTCGAGATCCTGCACATCGTCGACGGCGCGCGCTATCGGCGCGCGGCCGGCGTGAATCCCGGCGGCACCGATCACTCGGCGGCGTCCGACTGGCTGAGCTTCAGCGCCGCGGACACGCAGTGGAACGTGCTGGGCCGGATTCCGTTTCTCGCGTTCACGTACGGCACGGCGCTCCCTGCGGGCATCCGGCTCGCGGTCTACCCGACCGGCAGCTCGGTGTGGAACGAGGCCGCGGCGGGTCTGAGCCCTGCATCGATCACGCCCGCGGGCACGACGATCACGATCGGCAACGACGGCGACGAGGATCAGCTGACGCTCTCGTCGAGCTTTCGGTTCGCGCTCGAATCGCCGCGCCAGCGTCTCTACCTGGTGGACGGACCGATCACGTTCCGCTGCGACCTCGCGGCGGGAACGCTGACGCGCTTCTCCGGGTACACGCCGACGGCGGCACAGCCGACCGATCCGGCCGCGGCCCCGCTGCTCGCGGCGAATCGCGCGCTGCTCGCGAGCTCCGTGTCGAGCTGCCAGTTCCGCTACGACCCGGGCACCGCGACGCGCGCCGGGCTGGTCTCGCTCGCGCTCGAGTTGAGTCAGGGCACGGAGCGAGTGAGCTTGCTCGAGCAGGTGCACGTGGAGAACGTGCCGTGACGCGCGCGGGTGGAACGGCGGGCTTCGGGCTGGTGCCGGCGATCTTCCTGATGGTCGTGCTGTCCCTGGTCGTCGTGGCGATGCTGCGGCTGTCCGGCGTCTCGGGCGCGACGGCCTCGCTCTCGCTGCGCGCCGCGCGCGCGTTCCAGGCCGCGCGCAGCGGGGTCGAGTGGGGCACGCGCCAGGTCACGCTGCTCGGCGTCTGTCCGCCGACCACGACGCTCGCGCTCGCACAGGGCGGGCTGGCCGGCTTCAGCGTGGTGGTGTCGTGCACGAGCTCGCAGCACGTCGACTCCGCGAGCACCACCACCAACTTCCTGATCAGCTCGAGCGCGAGCTCCGGGAGCTTCGGCACGCGCGACTACGTGAGCCGGAGAGTGCGAGGGACGGTGACCGATGCGCCGTAGCCGTCTCGCGCTGGACCTGGCGCTCGCGACCGTCCCCTGCTGCGCGCTCCTGCTCGCATCCGGAGCGCAGGCGGCAATGACCGAGCTCGGCCGCTACAACTCGGGGGGCAGCGCCACGGCCAGCGTGCTGAACGCGGCCGGCACGATCGCCTATCTCGCCGATGGTGCCTCGAACCTCGCGGTCGTGAACGTGGCGACGCCCGCCGCGCCCACGCTGTTGGGGGCGCTGAACAGCGCGGGCTCGGCGTCGGGTGCGGCGCTCTCGCCGGACGGCACGAAGCTGTATCTCGCAAACGGCAGCAACGGCCTGCGCATCATCAACGTCACGACGCCGACCGCGCCCGCGCTCCTGGGCACCTACACGACGACCGACAACGCGCTGGCCGTGGTGCTCTCCGCCGACGGCACGAAGGCCTACGTCGCGGCTTCCGGGCAGGGGCTCGTGATCGTGAACGTCACGGCGCCCGCGGCGCCGGTCCTGCTCGGCACGTACGACTCGCCGGGCACGGCGCGTGGCGTGACCCTGTCGCCCGACGGAACGCGCGTCTACCTCGCCGATTCGGCGAGCGGGCTCGCGATCGTCGACGTGACCACGCCCGCCGCGCCGGTGCTGCTCGGCTCCTACGCGACCGGCGGCACGGCGTACGAGACGGCGATCTCGGCCAACGGCGGCATCGCCTTCGTCGCGGCGGGCAGCGAGGGTCTGCTGGCGCTGAATGTGAGCAACGCCGCCACGCCCGTGCGGGTCGGCCAGTACGTGCCGCCGAGCGACGACTATCTGTCGGTGACGCTCGCGGGCGCCGGCAGCCTCGCGTTCGTGGCGCACGGCGCCGCCGGCCTCGCCGCGCTCGACGTATCCGACCCTTCGTTGATGAGCGAGATCGAAGTCTTCGACCCCGCGTCCGTCGGCGCCGCGAGCGCGTCGGACGTGGCCTTGAACGCGGCCGGCACGCGCGCGTACGTGTCGTTCGCCGCCGGCGGGCTCGACATCATCGACGTCACGAGCGTCGCGGCATCGAGCGGCGCGAAGTACGACTACTGGAACCGCAGCCAGGGCACGAACATCTTCGCGTACCGCGGCACGTCGCTGACGCAGGTGCCCGCAAACGCGACCAGCCCGGCGACCGTGTTCAGCTCGACTCAGTACGACCAGATCGAGATCTTCGACCACACGTTCTATTCGCAGGCGACGAACGCGAACAACAACTTCGTGCAGACGCGCTACGTGATCCAGATCGACGAGACCCCGGCGAGCGTAGCCTCGCTCACCGCCACCTGGAACGGCCGCTCGATCAACCAGAACTCCGGGCGCGTGGACGGCGCGAACTTGTACATCTGGAACTACGCGACGTCCGTCTACACGCTGTTGGCCACGGGCGCCAACTCCGAGGGCGAGCAGGAGCTCGCCGGGACGATCAGCGCAACGCCCGCGAGCTACATCGGAGCTGGACAGACGGTGACGTTGCTGGTCGTGACGCGGGACGTGCGGGCGGGTCGGCCGCTCCGGCTCGACAGCGATTACGTGAAGCTCGAGGTCGCCACCAGCTCGGGCGGACCGATCGCGGAGTGGCGCATGGAAGAGTCGAGCTGGAGCGCGGCGCCCGGCCAGGTGACGGACTCCGCCGGCGCCTACGACGGCAGCGCGACCAACGGGCCGACGACGCAGAGCGCGAGCCCGGCGCTCGCCGGCGATCCGGGCACCTGTCGCTACGGGGTCTTCGACCGGACCAACGACTACATCCGCATCCCGAGCTTCCCCAATCTCGCGGGCAGCTTCACGATCAGCGCTTGGGCGAGGGTGAACGATCTGAACGGCGACCAGCGCGTGTTCGCCGACGACTTCAACAACACCGGTGGCTACGCCGTGAGCGTCGGCGACAGCGGGCTGCCCGGCATTGTGCGCTTCTTCTCGCGCGCGCTGACGCCGGTTCAGATCGACACCGCGGCCGTCTACGAGGTCGGCGTCTGGCACCACATCGCGGCCGTACACCGGGCGGCGACGCGCCAGCGGATGATCTACGTGGACGGCGAGCTCGCGGCGGTCGACGCCGCAGGGGGCTACGCCGGCACGGTCGGCGTGGACGACGGCGACGCCAGCATCGGAGGCGAGATCGACGGGGCGGGCGAGGGCGTTCCGCAATGGCGGCTCGGAGGCGGCATCGACGAGCTGCGCGTCTACGACCGCGCGCTCGGCGCAGCCGAGATCCCCGCCGTCATGGCGGAGCGCCGCGCCTGCCTCGCGACCGCGGATCACTTGAAGGTCTCGCACGACGGCTCCGGCATCTACTGTCTCGCCGAGCCGATCACCGTCAGCGCGCGCTCGGTGACCGACACGGTGCTGACGACCTTCACGGGCGGGATCACGCTCACCACGCAGACGGGCCGCGGCAGCTGGACGCTCGGCTCCGGCAGCGGCGCGTTCCTGGACGCGGTCGCGAACGACGGGCTGGCGACGTACACCTACTCGCCGCTCGATCTGGGCACCGCCACGTTCGCGCTGAGCTACCCGGAAGGGTCGACACCGAGCGATGTCGACGCGTACGTCACGCTCGCGCCGGCGACCCGCGACGACGACACGGAGGGGAACCTGGCCTGGGCGGCCAGCGGCTTCACCGTGACGGCGAGCGCACTGGCGAACCCGCCGCCGAATCCGATCGCCGATCCGATCACCGCCAAGGTCGCGGGCTCGAACTTCAACCTGAACGTCACCGCCTACGGTCAGACGGCGACCGATCCGCAGTGCGGCGTGATCGAGACCTACACCGGCGCGAAGACGCTGCAGTGGTGGTCGACCTGGCAGAACCCCGCGACCGGCTTCATCACGCCGACGATCGACGCGACCCCGATCGGCTCGACGCCGGCCGGCGCGACCGCGCTCGCGGCCACCTTCACGAACGGGCAGGCGTCGCTGACAGCGAAGTACAAGGACGTCGGCCAGCTGCAGATCTCGATGCGCGACGCGAGCGTGAGTCCGGTGATCGCGGGCGCGTCGAACGGCTTCGTGGTCAGGCCCGCGGACTTCGCGATCACCGCCGTGACCACGCCCGCGCTGGGCGCGAATCCGGGCGTGTCGACACCGACCGGGGCGATCTTCGTGGCCGCCGGCGATCCGTTCCGCGTGGTCGTCGAGGCGCGCGACGCCGAGGGCTCGAGGACGCAGAACTACGGCCGCGAGACACCGGCGGAGGGAATCCGGCTCAGCGCGTCGACTCTGGTCGCGCCCGTCGGAGGGCGCAACGGAACCGCGAACGACGGCGCGATCGGCAACGGCACGGCGTTCGCCGCGACCGCGCCCAACGGCACGTTCGTGGGCACGACGTTCTCGTGGGACGAGGTCGGCGCGGTGCAGCTGCGCGCCGGCGTGGCCGACTCGAGCTATCTCGGAGCGGGCGACACGCTCGGCACGCCCACGGGCACGGTCGGCCGCTTCCGCCCGCACCACTTCGACGTCGCCTACAACACGCCGCGCTTCCAGACGGCCTGCGGCGCGGGCGCGTTCAGCTACGTCGGCCAGAGCTTCGGCTACGCGAGCGGCCAGACGCCGGTGCTCACCGCGACCGCGCGCAACGGCGCGGGCTCGACGACGCAGAACTACGCCGGCGCGTGGATGCGCATGACCGCGGGTTCGCTCAGCGGCCTCGCCTACTCGGCGGCCTCGGGCGGCGTCACGCCGAGCGCGCCGAACGCCCCGACCGTGAGCGCCGCGGGCGCGGGCGCGGTGACCGTGGCGTTCTCGAACGGCCCGACGCTGGCGTTCGCGCGCGCGGCTCCGCTCGCGCCCTTCGACGCAGAGCTGTCACTGGCGCTCGACGTGCTGGATCTCGATGCGGTCGCGTACGCCTCGAACCCGGCGCGCTTCGGCAGCGCCAGCGCAGGAGCCGGGATCGCGTTCAGCTCGGGCAAGGCGATGCGCTACGGCCGGCTGGCACTCGGCAACGCGCACGGCTCGGAGCTCGTGCCGCTCGCGGTGCCGCTCGGCGCCGAGTACTGGAACGGCTCGCTGTTCGTGGCGAACACGGCGGACTCGTGCACGCTCGTGCCGGTCGCGGAGCTCGCGCGCGTGCCGAGTCCCGCGGGGCTGGTCAGCACGCCGGCGATCGCGAACAGTCCGCTCGCGTCGGGAGGCGCGGGCCTCAGCCTGAGCGCGACGGGCGCCGGCAACACCGGCTTCTTCGCGCTCTCGTACGATCTCTCGACGGCGACGGGCGCGGGCCTCGAATTCCTGCGCTTCGACTGGGACGGGAACGGCAGCTACTCGGAGGACCCGAGCGGGCGCGCCACGTTCGGGATCTTCCGCGGCGACAACAAGCTGATCTACACCCGCGAGCTCTACTAGCGCGCGGTCACGACCTGCGCGCGGCGCTTTTTCCGGTCGCGCGGCAGCAGCCCGCGCAGCGCGTGTTCCAGCCGGCCGCGCAGCCCCGCCTTCACGACGTGGTTCCAGCCGCTCACGGGCAGTTTCGCGAGGATCTCGTGGGCGACCTCGACCTTCTTGCCCGGCCCGCGCAGCCGGTACTGCGTGGCCTGCGTGGGCCCGTAGACCATCGCGCGCCACAGGCGCGGATGGCGAAGCGCATAGCTCCAGAGCGGCGGCTCGCACCCGATCAGCTGCGCGAGGTCGTCCATGTAGTGATGGTAGTCGACGAGGCTGCGGATCTTGCGCGCATTCTCCTCGAACTGCTCGAGATGGCTGTCGCGATCCGCGGCACCGACTCTCTGCAGTGTCGCCGGGTCCGGCAGCCGGTGCTTGCCCGCGCAGACCAGCGCGAACAGCCGCGCCTGCATCTCCATGATCGGGAACTGACTTCCGAAGCCCGGCCGCGCCCAGCCGATCCACGCCATGCGCTCGCGGAACTCGGGATGGAACATGTGCTTGTAGAGTCCGCGCGGGTCGCACTCCTGCAGCGCCTCGGGCAGGAACGCCACGCGGTTCCGGTAGCCGGTGCAGAACACCACCGCGTCCACGTCGTCGAGGATCGCGCCGTCGGCCGTCACCAGCCGAC
>JBBDXF010000013.1:98951-159016 GCA_040902485.1 Myxococcota bacterium
ACGGCCGCCCTGCTCGACGCCGACCACCTCGCCCACCAGCTTGCAGCCGTGTCGTGCGACGGCCCAGGGCAGGGCCAGAGTCTTGGTACCGAACGTTCCCCAGATGCCGCGGCGCGAGCGGACGCGCTCGTTCAGGTCGGCGACCACCTCGAACACGGGATCGCGCCGCTCCCGCTCGAGGCGGATCAAGCTTTCGCTCAGCCGCGCGCCGTGCTCGCGCGGCAGCCCCCACAGCCCGCGGTGCGTCGAGACGTCGGCGGCGACGTCTCCGCGCTTGCGCGGAACCACCCAGCCCGTGGTCTCGCGCAGGCTCACCCAGCAGCGCGCGGCGGACCGGGAGATCTCGTACGCCACGTCGGAGCCCGATTCCCCGCCGCCCACGACCAGGACCCGCTTGCCTTCGAACGGCTTCGCGTTGCGGTAGGCGAAGGAGTGCGAGTACGGCACGTCGCGAAGCTGCGCCGCCCATTCGGGAAACCGGGGCACGCTGTTGTTTCCCGCGACCACGGCGACGCGCTGGCTGCGCAGCAGCTCACCCGACGCGAGCTCCAGCGACCAGGCGCCGTCCGGGAGCGGCCGCGCCGCGCGCACCTCGGAATCTCGGCGAACGCGATCGAGCACACCGAAGTGCTCCGCGTAGCTCGTCCAGTACTCGACCGCCTCGGCTTGCGTCCAGAAGTGGTGGCGGCGGTCGTCGCCGACCCACCAGTCCGAGAACATGCTGAACGTCGTCGACGAGGTCAGCTCGAGGCTGTCGTAGCTGCCCGCGAAGGTGCCGCCGATCTCGCTCCGCTTCTCGAAGCAGACGACGTCCTCGATCCCCTGCTCGAGCAGCTCCTTGGTACAAACGATTCCGCCAGGTCCCGCGCCGATCACCGCACAGCTCAACATGCGCCGAGTGTAGACGGAGCGCCGCGCTTCAGTCGATGCGCATCCGAAAGCGAAGCCGGAAGCTCGGGCTCGCGCGCGGCGGGCTTCAGGATCCGACCGCCGCGCGACAGACGAGCGAGAGCCCCGGATCGAGCGGAGGTTCCTGGAGTGCGCGCCGCAGCGCGCTCACGTCGGCGACGTCGCAGTCGTCCGGTCCGCCGATCACCGAGCACTTCACGGCGCCCGCGGCGTCGAGCGCGAGGATTCCCGTGAGGCTGGCGCGGATCTCGTCCACGTCGTCCTGCTGGACCCGGCCGTCGTGCGCGCCGGAGACGACGCGCGCGTCGCCGCACTGGCAGACGTCGCCGACGCCGTCCGGCCCGCTCGCGCCGAGCCCGCCGGAGTCGTCCTGGGTCGCGTTCGCGACGAAGGCGCAGTTGTCGCAGCTGTCGCCGACTCCATCGCCGTCTACGTCGCTCTGGTCCGGGTTCGCGACGGTCGAGCAGTTGTCGTCGCAGACACCAAACCCGTCGCCGTCGCCGTCGTCGTCGATCGCGTCGTTGCAGTCGTTGTCCAGACCGTCGCAGATCTCGACGCTCGCGCTGAACGCCTGGCAGGTGTCGACGCCGTCCGTGCAGACGCCGGTGGAGGCGCACTCGCCCACACCGCACGAGGTCGGAACACCCTCGAGCGTCGAGTCGCAGCCAGACGCGACGGCCGCGCATTCACCCGGCTCTCCCGGATAGAGCAGCGACTGCACATGCACCGTCGGGCACTCGTCGTGGACGTCGTACACACCGTCGTCATCGCCATCGACGGCATACCCGGGGATGCGAACTCCCGGCCGCCCGAGCGCGCTCAACGGAGGATACACGCGCTCGAGCCGGGTCCAGGCCGCCGGCCCGGCGACGCGCGCACCGGCGGGCGTGGAGTCGCTCGTCGCCATGCCAAACGGCGTGGTGCCGGGCAGCGGCGTCAGGTCGCCGCCGGCGAGCGACTGGAAGGCGACGACGCCGGTCGACAGCGTCGTCGGCGACTGCGGCGGACAGGATCCACCGTCTGAAGCGCAGAAGGTCGGAGTGTCGACGAACAGGTTGTGCGATTCGGTCAGGTTCCCGGCGGTACCCGGCACATAGAACAGATCGTGAATGCTCGAGACGACCGAGTCTCGCACCGTCACGAGCGCATTCGCATTGGCGGACGTCTGGAAGGCCGCGCCGCCCGAGGGCACGGGCAGCCCGGCGAAGGTCCCATGCGTCAGGACGAGGTCGGAGGTGAGCGACCCGACATCGACGCCGCGCGCCCGCGGGCAGCTCACGCCCGCGGGGCACGCGGTCCTCAGCACGGCCACGTCCTCGTAGGCCTGGTCGTCCGACGTGAAGACCGAGAGGGTGCTCGAGCCGATCGAAAGACCCGTCGCGCCGTTGTCGTAGCCGAGCCGGACGAACGCGCCCCTGACGACGTCGGCGTCGACGATTCCCCGGTTGGCATCCGCGATGAACGAGGAGAAGACGTTGGCGCCGACGACACCGCGTGCGTCCACATCGGGTTGGGCCGTGTCGGCCGGCAGTCCACGGCAGAGCGAGTTCACGAACAAGCCCCAGAACGCGTCGTAGTTCACGTTCGCCGGCTGGCCCACGCAGGCCTCCTGGAAGTTCTGGAAGACGCCGTCCGTCACGAGCAGCCGGCCGCCCGTGGTTGCTCCGGATTGATGTGCGACCCAGCGGACGGCGCCGTTGTGGTAGTTCGAGCAGAGCGGCGCGAGGATGTCGACGCCATCGCGAACCTTCAGGTCGACGTCCTGAAAATCGAAGCACGTCGCGGACGGTTGTGTCCCGAGCGTCGACGCGAACGTGCAGGTCGGATGGTCGAGCGTGATCCGCGCGAACTCGTGCCGATCGGGTGCGCTCGCCGAGTCGCCGTTCACGACGATGCAATCGTCGCCGAGGCGCGTGCCGCGCCAGCCGACGACGACCGCGATCCCGTTGCCGCCGGCGTAGTCGTACTGATTGATCCACAGCCCGTGGCCGCGCGACGGGTCCAACCCTTGGTCGGTCGGCAGCGGATCGCGCGCCGTCACGTCTTCGTTCCGGCCCAGGCCGTTCTTGATGTTCAAGGCGTTCACCGCCTCGCCACCGCCGAAGTGGGCGATTTCGACCTGTCGCAGGTAGAGCCCTCCGGTCGTGTTCGTGCCGCTCATCCCGGAGTGGATGGGGTCGTAGTTGAAGCTGAAGCCCGCGTCGCCGCGCCCCCAGAACGAGATCCGCACCCCCTCGAGATCGACGGTCGCGTTGTTGAACAGCCGAAGTCCGCCCGCGGTCTTGTTCTGGACGGGTGCGAACTGCTTGTTCGCGTCCGGCACCGTCAGCGTCACGGGGTCCCACACGACGAAGGGATCCCCGACGGCGAAGCGTTCGAGATAGTCGACGGCGGCGCGGCCGTTCGACGCCGAGGACCCGATGATCCGGGCGCTCGCACCGCTCTGACACGTCGATGTCGGGTAGCCCGACGCCAAAGTGAGCAGACCCGAGACGGCGCTGCAGGTGCCGCCGATGCACTCCGTGCCGTCCGGGCACAGCGTGCCGGGGTTGAGCCCGCCGTTGCACGCGAGCGGAACGTCGACGATGCGACGCGCGGACGAGCATGGCAGCCACTCCGACGACGCGCCCGGGAACGGCGAATCGTTGGTGACCGCAGGGCAATCGTCATCGCACAGGAACCAGGCCCCGAGACTCGCGCGGGCCTCGGCCTCGGCCAGCCCGCCCGGCCACGTCACCGACGAAGAGCTCTGCGCCACCATTGCGGTCGCGGTCGAAGGGGTCGGGCCGATGCCGCGCGCGGCCTGCTGCCCTTCGGAGTTGTAGTCGAGCGTGAGCCGGTTCGGCGCGATTGCGCCGACGATCTGGTACCAGGTGCCGCGGTGCGCCGACGGCCAGCCGAACCGGATGTACTGACCGACGAAGCGAGGGTCGTCGTTCTCGACGACGCCGAGGCCGTCGACGTCGAGGGTGATGTCCGTGCAGTCCGCGCTTTGGAACGGCGCAGTCGGCAGGAAGTCGGAGTTCGCCGGGCAGTTCTCGCCGGAGACCGAGACGACGACACCGCTTCCCAGCTCCGTGCCGCGGGCGACGAACTGGCTGCCGATCACGTTCTGCACTTCGCAGTTGGTGGTGTCGACGCTGTCGCAGTCGATCTCGAGCCGGTCTCCGCCGGTCAGCTCGATCACGCCCAAATTGAAGATCGCGTACGAAGCGACCGGGTCACCGAGGGTCAGTGTCTGGCCACCGGTCGTCGACAACACGCCGTACGCCGTCGGGCTGCCGGAGGCTTGGATCGTGAGGTCCGCGGCGGCCTGGACGCACGAGCCGTCGAGAACGACGTGGTGACCCGCGGCGATCGTGATCTGGTCGGTGGCCTGCGGAACTCCGGGAGGAGACCACGTCGCGGCGTCGCACCACGGCCCGTCAGCGACCGAGACTCGCGGAGTGGCCCGGGCCGTCCCCGACGAGCACACGCTCAGCCCGATCGTGATCGCCGCGGCAAGTGCTCGCACCAGAAAATACCTCAGCGCAAACCAGCAACTCCGCGCCCGCTCGAGCCGCCACCATCCGCCGTCGAGTTGGGGGGATTCTACCACCAGACGGTGCCCGTTTGGACAGAGCCCCGCCGGTCAGCGTGCGGTCGCGACCTTCAAGCTCACGATCGCGGTCGAGTCCCCATCGTAGAGCGGCACGCGCGGCAGCAACGCGAGGTCGGCGCCCGCCCCGCAGCGCCCGCGCAGCAGCGTGGTGGCGGACTTGAAGCGCCGGCGCGCGATGCGAGGCGCGGCGTCGCCGATTTCCGGCATGCCGCCGAACGGGTAGCAGAAGTGCTCGACGCGCCGCCCGGTGAACTCCTCGATGCGACGACAGCAGGCGTCCATCTCGCTCGCGATCGCGGCGTCGTCGAGGCGGGCGAGCGCCAGGTGGTTGACGGTGTGCGCCTCGAACGAGAGCGCGTCGTTGCGCGAGAGCTCGCGCACGCGCTGCCACGGGATCGGCGGCGACGTCTCGAGCCACGCAGGGCGCTCCTCCGAGCCGTGCAGCCGCAAGCGCAGACGGCGCAGCTCGGCTTCGACTTCCGGCTCGCTGCGCAGGCGCCGGAACGACGCGTCGAGCTCCGCGAGGACCGCGCCGCTGTCCTTCGCGCGATCCAGAAGCGGGCGCAGCTCCTGGTACCAGTACGGCTCGCGCGAATCGAGGTAGCGCGTCGGCAGGTAGAACGTCATCGGCCAGCCGTGCTCCTGCGAGATGCGCGCGGCGTCCTCGACCACCGGGCCATAGCCGTCGTCGAAGGTGATCGCGGCGAGCCCGGCCGTCGAGCGCTGGGCCGCCAGGCGGCCGACGAACTCCGAGAGCGACACGAATCGGTAGCGCTCGGAGACCGCCAGCAGCTGATCGCGCAGCGTGCGCGCGCGGAGCTCGTGGTAGGCGAGGATGATGCCGCCGCGGCGGCCGTTCGCGCGCTCGAGCACGGACGAGAGCAGCGGGCTCGCGGCCGACGCGAGCGCGCGAATGCCGGAGTTCACCACGCACCCGTCGGGTAGGGCAGGATCGGCTCGTCGCCCCAGTGCGCGCCGAACACGACGGGCTCCTCGAGCGCGGCTCCGTCCTGCGCGAAGTAGTGGATCGGAGCGGGCGTGAAGGAGAGGAAGCGATTCGCGCGCATGCCGGCCGCGACGTGCGGGCAGGTCGTTCCGGACGTGAGCAGGCCGCAGCCCTCGGCGCGCGCGCGCACGGCGATCTCCGAGATCATCCAGGTGTAGATCGCGTCGCCCGGCTCGCGCGCGCGCACGTCGAGCAGCGCGGCGTCGCGCCCGCCCGCGATGTCGTAGCTGCGCACGAGCGCCCAGCCGAGCAGCGACCCGCCGGCGCGGAATTCGAGCGGCACGAACGTGCCCAGCGCGGGTGACGCGGCCTGCAGCCAGGCGAGATACGCGGGCGTCCAGATCGGCGCGCTGCCGCGCCGGCCCGGCCGCGGATCGAGCGCGAGCGCTTCGGTGCCCAGCTCGGCCACGGCCGTGACGCTCCCGCCCGGCGGCGCCTTGCGCACGCGGGGTCCGAGCAGCGGACGGCTGGCGTGGAAGGCGAGCCGCGCGAGCGGGCGCGGCAGGCGCGTGCGGCCCGCGATCAGCGCGGACGCGCGCTCCGCGCCGAGCAGCGCACCGAAGCGGAGCACGGTCGCGGGAATCTGGTAGCGCATGCGCGGCAGCAGGTTGCGCGTGTCGTCGGTTCCGCCGGTCACGATCACGGGGTCGCCGTCCTTCATCAGGCGCTGCAGCAGGCGGACACCGAGGCCCGAGCCGCGCAGATCCGGAAGGCTGTACCAGTCGAACGAATCGGCCACCGTCAGCGTGCGCCCGCCGACCCGATACGGGCGGCAGAACGCGCCGACCATGGCGATGCACTCGCCCTCGCGCAGCGCGAGGTAGGCGCGGTGATCGGGATGCTCGAGGTAGCGCCAGCGCAGGAACGCGTCGCTGCGCGGGCGCTGCCAGACTCGCTCGGAGAAGCGCGCGACGAGCGCGAGGTGCTCGGGACGGAACGCGACGATCTCCGTGCGCGGCGTCGGTGAGGTTGCGACCGCCATCGCGCGATCTTACGCGAATCAGCGTCGCCAGGCGCAGCTGCGCGCACGCTGCGCGAGAGTTGCCGCAGAGTGAGCGCTGCGCGCCGCTCTCACCCACGCTCGGGTCCGTCTGGTACACTGCGCGTCCCGGCGCGACGGCGGAGCCGGTCTCGAGCCACGGAGAAGCGATGAATGTGAACGGCACGGCGGCTGCGGATCTGGTCGAGGGCCTGCGCGCGATTCTCGCGGAGGTCTCCGAGGGAAAGCTCAAGGCGCGCGACATCGACCCGAGCGCGAATCTGTTCGACTACGGCTACGTGGACTCACTCTCGGGCGTGATGTTCCTGGCGCGCATCGAGGAGACCTGGGGCGTGCAGATCGAGGACTTCGACCTGGTGAAGCGCCTGAACACGATCCAGGCGGTCGCCGAGTTCGTGAGCGCGAACAGGTGACGGCGCCGTGAAGGTCGCCAGCCGCTACACGCCGCTCGGTGACGCCGAGAGCCGCGCGCGGGCGGACGGGATGCTCGCCTGGCTGCGCTCCTTCTCCGAGCGCCGGCTCTCGTCGCAGCTGATGGACGCGCGGCGCTCGATCCAGCCGCAGGCGCTGCTGGATCTGGGCAACCACGGCTTCATGGGCGTGCAGGTCGAGGAGAAGTACGCGGGGCTCGCATTGCGCAACCGCGACATCGCGCGGCTGCTCGACCAGGCCGCCGCGATCGATCTGTCGCTCGGCACGTTCCTGCTGGTGTGCCTGTTCCCGGGCGTGCGGCCGATCGCCGCGTTCGGCTCGCCCGTGCTGAAGGACGCGGTGCTCGCGGATCTCGCGCGCGGGCGCACGCTCGCCGGCTACGCGCAGACGGAGCCCGGCGCGGGCACGCATTTCAACGCCATGGCCGCGCAGGCCGTGTCGCAGCCGGACGGCCGCTGGCGCGTCTCGGGCGAGAAGGTCTGGATCGGCAACGCGCAGTGGTCGAACGTGCTGACGGTCGTGGCGCACGACGTCGACGCGACCGGACGGCGCCGTGGGCTGACCGCGTTCGCGGTGCGCACCGATCAGCCGGGCGTGGTGCTCGGCCGCGAGCTGCCGTCGATGGGCATGCGCGGCGTGGTGCAGGGGGAGGTCTCCTTCCGCGACGTCGTGGTCGATCGCGACCACGTGGTCGGCGAGCCGAAGCGCGGGCTCGAGGTGGGCGTGGACTCGATGAGCTGGAGCCGCTTTGCGATCGCGTCCACCTGCGTGGGCACGCTGCGCCACTCCGTGCAGCTGCTCGAGCGCTTCGGCGCGCGGCGTGAGATCGCGACCGGCCGGCTCGTCGATCATCCGGTGACGCGCGTCGCGCTCGGGCTCGCGACCGTGCGCGTGGCCGCGTGCGAGGCGCTGCTCGAGGCGATCGCGAGCGCGCTCGACGCGGGCCGCGAGGTCGACGCGGAGCTGTTCGCGATCGCCAAGGTCGCCGGCAGCGAGTTCGCCTGGGACTCGTGTGATCGTCTGATGCAGGGCCTGGGTTCGCGCGGCTACGACGAGGCGAACGGCGTGCCGCAGATCGTGCGCGACGCGCGCGTGACGCGGATCTTCGAGGGCGCCTCCGAGCCGCTGTTCGCGTTCGTCGGCGCGGCCGCGCTGGTGCCGACCTCGGACCTGCACCGCGCGCTGCGCGAGGAGCTCGGGGCTTCGGCCGTCGCGGACGCGCTCGCGGAAGCGGTCACGCGCATGCGCTCACGCAAGCTCGCTGACGACGCCCTCTCGCGCGACTGGCAGTGCGCGCTCGCGGGTCATGCGGCGATGTGGGCGGTGCTGGTCGCCGCGCTCGGCGCGCGATCGGGCGGCGCGCTGCGCGAGCGAGCGCTGGCCTGGGCGCGCGCCGAGTTCGCCGCCGCCTGCGCGAACGCGGCCGGCGGCGTGCGCGAAGAGGCGTTCCTGCCCGCGGCCGCGCAGCTCGACGAGGCGATCGCGAGCGTGCTCGCCCCGATCGGCGACGTCGAGCAGCAGCTCCCCACCGAGCGCTGGGAGCTCGACCCTTTGCTGCGCCGCTAGACCCAGCGCTTGAGCAGCCGATCGCACTCCGTGAGCACGCTCTTCGACGAGCCCGGGACGTTCAGCGCCTTGCGCACCAGCGACGTGGCCATCAGCGCGTTGTCGGCGGTGCGGTACAGGTCGAGGCGGAAGCGGAACTTCATCGGCGTGCGGTGCGGGCGGCCGCCGGGCGGCTCGGAGAACGAGCCGGGCGGCAGCAGCTCCACGGCCACGCGCACGTCCACCTCGTCGCCCGGGCTCGCGTTCGCGAAGAAGTACGCTTTTCGGTGTTCGGTCGAGAGGCACGCCACGAACTCGTTCGAGACCGGCACCTCGAGCTGGCGGCCGAAGAACAGCCGCTCGCCGTAGTTCATCATCGCCTCGTAGCGCGCGAAGTAGACCAGGCCCGCGCCGTTCAGGTCGCTCTCGTGGATGATCTTGTAGTAGATGCGCTCTGGCCGGACCGGCGCGAGCGCGATCCCGGCGGGTCCGTCGCCGAGCGACGCGATCTCGCCGCCGCTCTGCACGTGCGCCTGCAGGCGCACGCCCTGCGGCGGCGCCGTCATCTCCTCCAGGTTGCGCTCGTCGATGCCGGCGGGCTTGTACACCTTGAGGCGCGTGTTGCTGCCGGTCGGCGCGATGAAGGCGTTGGTCATGCACGCCCACGACAGCCCGCACGACTGCAGGTCCTCGCGCGTCTTGATCGTCTCGAGCAGCGAGTCCGGGATGTCGTGATCGTCGATCACGAACAGACCCTCGACGAACTTCTTGGCGTAGGAGGTCACGCGATTGCGCAGCCGGATCTCCGCGTCCTCGCCGAGCACCTCCAGGCTGTGCTGGTCGGCGAGCTTCATCTCGACGTCGATCACCGAGCCGTACAGGCGCTCGCGCGAGTCGCTGGCGATCTCGGAGGGCTTGCGGCCCAGCATGTGCGCGATCCCGGACCACTGGTAGGCGGCCAGGAGCTTCAGGAACTCGACCTCGGAGAGCCGCTCGCCGGGTGCCATGTGCGGCATCTGGACCACGAAGCGATGGTCGTGCCAGGGGGTTTTCATGCGCGTCCTCCAGGGCCGGTCGGTCTCATCGGCGGGCCGAGCGAGTCTATCAAGCGGTACAATCCGAGGCGATGCTCGCCACGACCGTCCTCTCGAGCGGCTCGCTCTCGGTGGTCGACTACCGCTGCAGCGCCGGGCCGGCGCAGGCAGCCTACACCGAGCTGCACGACGACCACTCCGTGGCCTACGTGCGGCGCGGCAGCTTCGGCTGTCAGGTGCGCGGGGAGTCGTTCGAGCTGGTCGCGGGCTCGATCTTCGCGGTGCACCCGGGCGACGAGTACCGCTGCACGCACGACCACGCGCGGGGCGGCGACGAGTGCCTCGCGTTCCACCTGACGCCCGCGCTGGTCGAGACGATCGGCGATCGCAGCAACGTGTGGCGGGCGGGAGCGCTGCCGCCGCTGCCCGAGCTGATGGTGCTGGGCGAGCTCGCGCAGGCCGCGGCCGAGGGGCGCAGCAACATCGGGCTCGACGAGATCGGCTGGCTGTTCGCGGCGCGCTTCGTCGACGTGGTGTCGGGAAGCGAGCGCAGGCCGGTCGACGCGCGCGCCAGCGACCGCCGGCGGGCGATCGACGTCGCGCTCTGGCTCGACGCGCACGCGCACGAGGCGCTCGACCTCGCGCGCGCCGCGCGCGAGGCGGGCCTCTCCCCGTTCCACTTCCTGCGGCTGTTCGCGCGCGTGCTCGGCGTCACGCCGCACCAATACCTGGTGCGCTCGCGGCTGCGCCACGCCGCGCGTCTGCTCGTCGACGACGCGCGCTCGATCACCGAGATCGCGTTCGGCGTCGGCTTCGGGGATCTCTCGAACTTCGTGCGCACCTTCCACCGCGCCGCGGGCGTCTCGCCGCGCGCGTTCCGGAAGGCGGCGCGTGGCGACCGCAAGATTCTCCAAGAGCGCCTCGTCGCCGCTCACTAGGCTGATCTCCAGAAGGAGATCACCCCCATGTACGATCACATCGGCTTGAAGGTTCGGAACGTCGAGGCGAGCGTGCGCTTCTACACGGCCGCGCTGGCGCCGCTCGGCCACGTGCTCTGCTCGCAGGACGCGTCGAGCGCGGGACTCGGCCCGAAGGACGCGCCCGCGCTGTGGCTGTACCTCGACACGACCGCAAACGGGCCGCATGTGCACGTCGCGCTGCGCGCCGCCGACCGCAAGGCGGTCGACCGCTTCCACAAGGCGGGGCTCGAGGCCGGCGGCCGCGAGAACGGCGGCCCCGGGCTGCGCGAGGACTACAGCCCGAAGTACTACGCCGCGTTCCTGATCGATCCCGACGGCAACAACGTCGAAGCCGTCTGCATGCGCTGATTCAGTCGCCGCCGCCGATCTTGCGCAGGAGCTCGAGCAGCGACGCGCGCTCCGTCTTCGAGAGCGCCGTCAGGAACTCGTCCTCGGCCGCGATCAGCGCGTCGAACAGCTCGTTGCGGCGCGCGCTCGACCAGGCCACCGGCTCGACGATGAACGAGCGCCGGTCGGTGGGCGAGGGCACGCGCCGCACGAGCTCGGCCTTCTCCATGCGGTCCAGCGCCCCGGTGAACGCGGAGCTCGACAGCGCGAGCAGCGCCTGCAGCTCGCCGATCGGCATCGGACCCTGCGCCCAGAGCGTGAGCAGCACGTTCGCCTGCGAGGCGGACATGCCGTGCGGGCGGGCCGCGGCCGAGACGTTGCGGGTGAGCCGCCGGAACGCCCGGCCGAGCTCGTAGCCGATCGAGCGTTCGAGGCCGGGGCGCTGGGAACCTCGCTTGCGAATATCTCGTATGTGAGGTATTTATCGGCGGAAGTCCAGCGGAGATTTGCGAAATGAAGCTCTCCTCGGCGCAGTGCGAGCAGTACGAGACCGACGGCTACACGGTCGCGCGAGGCGTGCTCGACGCGTCCGAGATCGCGCGCATCCTGGGCCGTGCCCGCGCCATCGCCCACGGCGAGCACCCGCCGGCCGCGAAGTCGAGCGTGATGCGCGACATCCGCTTCGCGAAGGGCCTCTTGCCGATGCCCGAGGATCCCGAGCGCGCGCTCTGGAAGATCATGAACGCGGACCGCTACGACCCGGCGCTGCGCGAGGCGATGCGCTCGCCGGGCCTGCTCGACGCGGTCTCCGGCATTCTCGGCGACGACCTGCTCGCGTTCCTGTTCATGCTGATTTACAAGCCGCCGCAGGTGCCCGACTCGGTGCACCCGTTCCACCAGGACGGGCTGTACTTCCAGTTCGAGCCGCACGACCTGGTGGTGGGCGCGTGGGTCGCGCTCGATCCGGTCGACGAGGACAACGGCACGCTGTGCGTCGTGCCCGGCACACACCGCCTGCCGATCACCGGCCACGAGGTGATTCCGGGCGTGAACGCGGGCGCGTTCGGCGCTTCGGGCGTCGAGGGCTCTGCCGACATGCTGGCGAAGGCCGTGACGCTCGAGCTCGCGCCCGGTGACGCCGTGCTGTTCCATCCCCACCTGTACCACCGCACCGGCGGCAACCGCACGGACCGACACCGTCGCGTGTTGACGATCCACTTCGCCAGCGCGCGCTGCCGCTCGCTCACGCCCACGCAGCCGGACGTGTACGCGTTCACGCTGGTGCGCGGGAAGACCTTTCCGGGCGGACTCCAGCCCGCGGCCGCGCCGGCGCTCGGCTTCCGCGGCGACGACGTTCGGCTCTAGCGCCCGCTCGGGAGCTCCTGTCGCAGCTCCGAGCCGACGTGCGCGAAGCCGTACTTCGCGTAGAAGGGACGGTTGCCCTCGGTGCTCGGCAGCAGGTAGAGGCCCATCTCCGCGCAGCCGCGCTCGCGCGCCGCACGGACCGCCGCCTGCACCAGCAGGCCGCCCGCGTTCTTGCCGCGCGCCTCGGCCGACACGATCAGCTCTTCGAGCTGGCAGTACTCGCCGCCGTAGCGGATCGCGAGGTTGTAGGAGACGGTCGCGACGCCGAGCAGCGCGCCCGCCTCGTGCGCGACGAGCACCGCGCCGCGCGCGCCGTCGAGCAGCCGCCGGAAGACCGAGCGCCACGCGTCGCTCTCCGGCCGGCCGATCAGCGCCTGGAGCAGCGCCATGCAGCCGGCCTCGTCCTCCGCTCTCGCCGCTCGCACTTCGACCGCCATGGCGGCTCTCCGGGTGGTTCGCCGCTCTAGTATGATCGCTCGCGGCCGCAGGAAGGAGCTTCGCGATGCCCACCCAGTACACGCGTCTCTCGAAGGACGACGCGGCGGTTCTGCTGGTCGATCACCAGTCGGGTCTGATCTCGCTGGTCCAGGACTTCTCGCCGGGTGAGTTCAAGAACTCCGTGCTCGCGTTCGCGGCCAGCGCCAAGTACTTCGAGCTGCCGACGATCCTGACCACGAGCTTCGAGGCCGGACCGAACGGGCCGCTGGTGCCGGAGCTGAAGGAGCTGTTTCCGAACGCGCCGTACGTCGCGCGGCCCGGCAACATCAACGCCTGGGACAACGAGGACTTCGTCGCCGCCGTGAAGAAGACCGGCCGCCGGCAGCTGATCCTCGCCGGCGTGGTGACAGAGGTGTGCGTCGCCTTTCCCGCGCTCTCCGCGGTCGAGGCCGGCTACGAGGTGTTCGTGTGCACCGACGCGTCGGGTACCTTCAACGAAGTGACGCGGCACGCGGCCTGGGCGCGGATGCAGGCTGCGGGCGTGCAGCTTTTGAGCTGGTTCGGCATCGCCTGCGAGCTGCACCGCGACTGGCGCAACGACATCGAGGGTCTCGGCGCGCTGTTCTCCGAGTACATCCCGAACTACCGGAACCTGATCACGAGCTACCTCGCGAAGAAGTGAACGCGGCGTTGGGGGGGAGCAAGCGACGCCGCCCGGCGACGCGCGTCGCCGAGCGGCTCGCGCTGGCCGCGGTGGTGCTGGCGATGCTCTTCTCGGCGGCGGTCCGGATCCGGCTCGCGGACACCCCGTTCGAGCGCGACGAGGGCGAGTACGCCTATGCGGGTCAGCTCGTGCTGCAGGGCGTGCCGCCCTACGAGCTGGCGTACAACATGAAGTTTCCGGGGGCGTACTACGCCTACGCGGCCGCGTTCGCGGTGTTCGGGGAGACGCCGAGCGGCGCGCACCTGGGCCTGCTGGTGGTCAACGCGGCGACGACGCTGTTCGTGTTGCTGCTGGGCCGTCGCCTGCTCGGCGAGTTCGCGGGCGCGCTCGCGGCGTGTGCGTTCGTGCTGCTCTCGCTCGACCGCTTCGTGATGGGCATCTTCGCGCACGCGACCCACTTCGTGACGCTGCCGGTCACGGCCGCGCTCTGGGTGCTGCTGCGCAGCGGGCTTCCGGCGTCCTGGCGAAGCAGCCTCGGCGCGGGCGTGCTGCTCGGGATCGCGGTGCTGATGAAGCAACACGCGCTCGTGTACCTGCCATTCGCCGCGGCGCTGGTCGCCTGGCAGGCGCCGCTGCGCACGGCCGACGGCAGGCGCGCGGCGGCTTCGGGCATCGCCTGGCTCGCCGCGGGTGCGGCGATTCCCTTCGCGGCCCTGCTCGCGCTGTTCGCGTTCCAGGGCGTGCTCGGCGCGTTCTGGTTCTGGACGTTCGGCTACGCGAGCGAGTACGTGTCGGAGATCGCCTTCAGCGGGGCGCCGAGCCGCTTCTTGCGCACGCTCGAGAAGATCAGCCGCGCCGATCGCGCGCTGTGGATCGCCGCCGCGCTCGGCCTCGGCGCGCTGTGGCTGCGCGGCACGTCGCGCGAGGCGCGCGTGGTGATCGGCGGCCTGCTGTGCGCGTCGCTGCTCGCGGTGGTTCCGGGCTACTACTTCCGCGAGCACTACTTCATCGTGGTGCTGCCGGCGGCCGCGTTGCTGGTCGGGGTCGCCGCTGCGGCCGCCGAGCGCGCGTTGGCGGCTCGGGCGCCCGCGCACGCCTCGCGAATCGCCGTCGCGGTGGCGGGCCTCGCGCTGGCTTCGTCATGCCTGATCGCGCAGCGCGACTTCCTGTTCCGCTGGAGCCCGCGCGAGCTGAGCCGCACGCACTACGGCACCAACCCGTTCGTCGAGTCGGCGGAGGTCGCGCGCTACATCCGCGAGCGCACCGGCGTCGACGACCGGATCGCGGTGCTCGGCTCGGAGCCACAGATCTATTTCCACGCCGGCCGGCGCTCGGCGACCGGCTACATCTACATGTACCCGCTGCTGGAAAATCACGCCCTGACGGCGACGATGCAGGACGAGATGATCCGACAGGTGATCGAAGCGCACCCCGCGTACCTGGTCTTCGTCTCGATCCGCAGCTCGTGGCAATCGCTCCCGAACATGGATCAGCGCGTGCTGAAGTGGTCGCAGCGCTACGCTTCGGCGTGTTACGACCTGGTCGGCATCGCCGACATCCACTCCCCGACCGAGACGACGTTCGTCTGGGACGAGGCCGTGAAGGACTACGAGCCGAAGTCGCAGAGTCTGGTCTACACACTCCGGCGCAAGAGCGACGCGCCCTGCAGCGCATCGTGACGCGCTCGGCAGCGAGCGAGCTGCGCACGGAGCGCCTGCGGCTGCGCCGCTTTTGCGCCGAGGATCTCGAGCCGTTCGCCGCGCTGAACGCGGATCCACGAGTGATGAGGTACCTCCTGCGCACGCTCTCGCGCGACGAGAGCGATGCGCTCGCCGCGCGCATCGAGGAGCACTTCGAGGCGCACGGCTTCGGGAACTTCGCGGTCGAGGTCGCGGCGGACTCGGCCTTCGCGGGCTTCGTCGGTCTGTCGGTGCCGCGCTTCGCGGCCCCCTTCATGCCCTGCGTGGAGATCGGCTGGCGGCTCGCCACGCGCTTCCAGGGCCGGGGCTACGCGACCGAAGGCGCGCGCGCCGCGCTCGCGCTCGGCTTCGGGCGGCTCGGGCTCGAAGAGATCGTGTCGTTCACGGTGCCCGCGAACCGGGCGTCGTGGCAGGTGATGGAGAAGCTCGGCATGACGCGCGACCCGGCCGAGGACTTCGACCACCCGATGATCCCCGAGGCACACCCGCTGCACCGGCACGTGCTGTATCGGCTGGGCGCGCAGGCTTGGAGGCATGCGAATGGGCGCATTTGATCAGGTCGTGTTCGACTGCGCGCGCGCGCCGGCGCTCGCGCGCTTCTGGGCCAGCGTGCTCGACGGCTACCGCGTGCGCGCCTACGACGACGCCGAGATCGCGCGGCTCGCGAAGCTCGGCTTCACACCGGAGACCGACCCGGTCGTGCTGGTCGACGGTCCCGGACCGAGCCTGTGCTTCCAGCAGGTGGCGACCGCGGCCGCGAAGCGCGCGGGGGCGGGCGCGAAGCGCGGGAACATCCATCTCGACCTGTCGGTCGGCGACCGCGCGCGCGAGGTCGAGCGGCTGCGCGCGCTCGGTGCGGAGGTGGTGCGCGAGGCGAGCGACTACACGGTGATGCGCGACCCCGAGGGCAACCGCTTCTGCGTGGTGCGCAAGCCGTAGCCGCGGGCTAGCGGCGCAGGCCCTCGAACAGCGGGAACGCGGCACCGTAGCCGGTCTCGACCAGCTCGGTCGCGGGACGCACGCGCGCGAGCGCGTCGCGGATCGGCTTCACGTCGATCGCGCGCGAGAAGCCGGGCAGCCAGTCGTCGTGGTGGCCGAGGAACACGCGGCGCGGGCGCAAGAGATCCACCTGGCGCGCGACGAACTGCGCGAGCGAGCCCTGGATCGGCTCGCCGTCGCTGTTGCCGCGCCCGGCGGCGGCGAGGATCGCCACGTCGGGGCGCAGGTCGCGCAGGATCCCGCTCCAGTGGCCGGAGGTGTCCTGGTAGAAGAGGGAGCCCTCCGGCGTCTCGAAGCAGAACACCAGCGCGCCCCCGTCGCCGCGGGGTCCCTGCGCGCTGGCGCGCAGGTGCGCGAGCACGTCGGGGCCCAGCGCGCCGAAGTGCGCGGCCAGCGCGGCGAAGCGCTCCTGCTGCTCCTGCAGCGTCAGGCCGAGGTCGCCCAGACACACCTCGTCGCTCGGCGCCATCGCCGTCTGCGACCACACACAGGAGTGTTGGCTGGGGAACACGTCGACCGTGACCTGCTCGGAGAGCCGCACCTTCTCGCCGCCCGCGAGCGGCACCAGCTGCGCGAGCGGCACGCCCTGCGCCTCCATCACGCGCACGGTCTCGTGCGAGCCGAGGATGCGCGCGCCCGTGCGGTTGGCGATGCGCTCGGCTCCGTACAGGTGATCGAAGTGCGAGTGGCCGACGACGATCCAGTCCGCGCGCTCGACGCGCTCGGGAACCAGACCCACCGGCGGGGCGCTCGGCACGCGATCGAGGTACGCGTCGAGGAAGATCACGAGCTCACCGACGCGCAACCGGAACGTCGCGCAGCCGAACCAGTCGAGCGTGGCGGGCGCAGCAGGCATGTCGGGATGATACGCCCGGCGCTCGCTAGCGGGCCAGGCGCTCCGCGATCAGGCGGTACACGTCGGGCGAGAAGCCGAGCCCGATGTGCGTGGCGTCGACCTCGAGGTTCTCGACGTCGGGGCTGCGCCGATCGACGCAGGCCTGCCAGGGGACGATGCCGTCGGCGCGCGACCAGATCGCGGTGATGGGTACACGGATCGGCGTCGCCTCGCGGGCTTCGAGCCGCGCGTCGGCGATCGGCGAGCCGAGCGTGATCACGCGCCGCACCAGCTCCGGCCGTTCGCGCGCGGCCTCGCGCGCGAGCACCCCGCCCAGGCTCCAGCCGACCAGCCGCACAGGCTCGCCCGCGAGCTCGGCCGTGCGCGCCACGCGCCGCAGCACGCGCGGCAGCAGCGTGCCGACGCGGCCGGTGTTCAGGCCCATCCGCCAGCCGCGCACGCTGTAGCCGAGCAGCCGCAGGTAGCCCTGCAGCACCAGCGTCGAGGCGTCGGTCGTGGCGAAGCCCGGCAGCACCATGACCGGCTGACCCGAGCCGCGCGGGAGCCGCGCCAGCTCGGGCGCGCGCAGCAGCAGGCGCGGCAGCTCGAGCAAGCCGAGCCCCTCGCGCAGGAGCGACGCCGGTCCGGGATCGGGGACTGCCATGGCAGCGACCAGCCTAACCTACGGCGCGGCCGGAAGCTGCGCGCCCGAGCCCGTCGGACGCTCAGCCCGGAACGCGCTCGAAGGCCGCGACGCCGGGCGGGATCTGGTGGAACGACTGCTTGTCGCAGGTGAAGATCGCGATTTGCGGCGAGCCGAAGACCTTGGGATCGTCGAGCGAGCCGACCTTCACGATCACGGCGCCGGGCAGCCCGGGCGCGCGCGTCAGCACGTGCGTGCCGCACTCCGCGCAGAACTCGCGCGTGACGGGATTCGGCAGGTCCTTGCGGCGGAACTGCTTGGGCTGCGCCTTGGTGTACGTGAAGCCGGACTCTGGCATGGCCATGAACACGTTCGGGCTTCCGCCCGTGATGTACTGGCACTCGCGACAGTGGCACTGCGCGCGCATCAGCGGCTCGCCCGTCGCGCGGTAGCGCAGCGCTCCGCAGTAGCACCCACCTTGAACGTCCATGTCGATCTCCTCCGCTCTCGTCCAGCTAGCCTACCAGCTCGGGCGGGCGGTTTCTCCGCGCCCAGCGCTCGAACACGAGCAGGGTGGTCTCGCGCGACTGCATGCCCGGGAACGGAAACGCGCCGAGCATGACGGTCGGCAGGCCGGTGACGCCCTGCTCGCGCGCTTCGTGCGTCGTCCGCTCGAGCGACGCGCGCGCGCGCGCGATGTCCTCCGGCGCGAAGCCGATGCCGAGATCGCGCGCCAGGCTCGCCAGCGCGCCCGGCGCGTCGAGCTCGCGCCGCTCCTCGAAGGCGGCGACCCAGAGGCGTTCGCGGAACGAGACCTCGCGCGGCCCGTTCGCGAGCAGCAGCGCCGCGGCGAGCGCGTCGCGCGAATCGGGCCAGATCGGCAGCGGCCGGACCGCGACGCCGAGCTCCGCGGCCACGCGCTCCGCGTTCGCGAGCCGCGCGTCGTCGACCGGCACGCCGCGCCGCCAGCCGAGCAGCTCCGCGAGATCGAGCGGACACCACTCGAGCTCGACGCCGAGCTCGGCCAGACGCGGCTCGAGCTCGCCGAACACGCGGTGCGCCACGTAGCAGAGCGCAGACGCGAAGTCGTAGTAGACGCGCGCGCGCAGCCTCGGTGCGGAATCCATCGCGCGCTCAAGCCAGCCGGAAGCCCTCGTAGCCGCGCGACACGACCTCCTTGCACTTCTCGACGTAGGCCGGGAAGCCCAGGTACGGCATGAACACGCGCGGCTTGCCCGGCACGTTCGAGCCCAGGTACCAGGAGTTGCACTGCGGGTAGAGCGTGGAGTCGGCGACCTCGTTCACGTGCGCGACCCAGGCGTCCTGCGCGGCTTGGGTGGCCTCGATGCGTGAGAGCTTGCGCGCGCGCAGGTTCGCGACGCACTCCGCGATCCACTCCGCGTGCTGCTCGATCGACACGACCATGTTCGAGAGCACCGACGGGCTGCCCGGACCCGTCATCATGAACAGGTTCGGGAAACCGACGGTCGTCAGCCCGAGATAGGTGCACGGACCCTCGGCCCAGCGCTCGGCGAGCGTGACGCCGCCCACGCCGCGGATGTCGATGCGCACCAGCGTCCCAGTCATGGCGTCGAAGCCGGTGGCGAGAATCAGATCGTCGAACTCGTAGCTCTGCTTCGCGGTGCGCAGGCCCGTGGGCAGGATCTGCTCGATCGGCTTCGAGCGCGCGTCGACCAGCGTCACGTTGTCGCGGTTGAAGGTCTCGAAGTAGCCGGTGTCGCTGCACAGGCGCTTGCAGCCGACGACGCTGTCGGGCGTGAGCAGCGCGGCGACCTCGGGGTCCTTCACGATCTCGCGGATCTTGCCGCGGATGAACTCGGCCGCGAGCTCGTTCGCTGCGCGGTCGTAGAGCAGATCGGAGTAGCAGCCCAGGAAGGGCAGGCCGCCGTGCCGCCAGCGCCGCTCGAACTCGGCCTCGAGCTCCTCGGGCGTCTCGTCGAGCGCGCTCTTCTCGTTGTACTGCACGTCGAAACCGAACGGCATCTGGCTGCCGAGCCGGCGCAGCTCGCCGTAGCGCGCCTTGATCTGCGCCTGCACCTCCGGATCGAGCGGCCCGTTCTGCGCGGGCACGGAGAAGTTCGGCGTGCGCTGGAAGACGAAAAGGTGTCGGGCCTGCTTCGCCACGATCGGAATGGTCTGGATCGCCGACGAGCCCGTGCCCACGATGCCGACGCGCCGGCCCGTGAAGTCGACCGGCTCGTGCGGCCACTTGCCGGTGTGGAACACGCGCCCCTCGAACGAGTCGAGCCCCGGGAACTTCGGCGTGTTCGTCGACGAGAGGCAGCCCGTCGCCATGATGCAGTACTGCGCCGACACGCGGTCGCCGCGATCCGTCTCCACGTTCCAACGCCCGGACGGCTCGTCGAAGTGGGCCTTCGCGACGCGCGTCTCGAACGCGATGTCGCGGCGCAGGTCGAAGCGGTCCGCGACGTGGTTCAAGTAGCGCAGGATCTCGGGCTGCTCGGAGTAGCGCTCGCTCCACACCCATTCCTGCTGGAGCTTGTCGTCGAACTTGAACGAGTACTCCATGCTCTCGACGTCGCAGCGCGCGCCGGGGTAGCGGTTCCAGAACCAGGTGCCGCCCACGCCGCTGCCGGCCTCGAACACGCGCGCGCGCAGGCCCAGGCCGCGCAGCTTGTGCAGCATGTACAGACCGGAGAAGCCGGCGCCGACGATCACGGCGTCGAGCGATTGGGAGGCGGCGGGGGTCGTCATTCCGGAAATGCTACTCCGGTGGCGCCGCGCGTGTCGCGCCGTCGTCGAGCCAGGCCACGAGCAGCGTGTAGCCGACCGCGAGCAGCACCGGCCCGATGAACAGGCCGAGCACGCCGAACGCGATCAGGCCGCCGATCACGCCCGGCAGGATCAGCAGCAGCGGCAGATCCGCGCCCATCCGGATCAGATAGGGCCGCAGCACGCCGTCGAGCGCCGTGACCGGCAACGCCCACACGACCAGGGCGGTCGCCCACACGGTGTTGCCCTGCCAGTACATCCAGGCGATCGCGGGGATGAAGACGAGCCCCGGCCCGAGCTGCGCGACGCAGAGCACGAAGATCACCGCCGTGAGCACGCCCGCGAACGGCACGCCGGTGATCGCGAGCCCGAGCCCCGCGAGCGCCGACTGCACCATCGCGGTCACCACCACGCCGAGCGCCACGGCCTGGATTGCCTGTCCGGCGAGCCGCACGGAGTGGTCGCCCTGCTCGCCGCCCACGCGCTGCGCGAAGCGGCGCAGCAGCGCGGCCGCGGCCTCGCCCTGCGAGTACAGGATGGCCGCGATGCCGACCGTGAGCAGGAACTGGATCAGCATCGAGCCGAGGCTGCCGGCCTCGCCGAGCAGCCAGCCGCTGATGTCGCGCACGTGGGGCGCGAGCTGATCGGAGATCGCGTCGGGACCGCGCGCCGCGAGCTCGCTCCAACCCGCGGCGATGCGCGGGCCCGCGAGCGGGATCGCGCCGACCCAGTCGGGGGCCGGCGAGCTCGCCAGCGCGACCACCCAGTCCGTCAGGACCGCGATCTTGTCGCTGTTCTCGACGATCGTGACCGTGCCCGCGTAGAGCGGCAGGATCAGCACGAGCAGGAGCGCGATCGTCATCACCGCGACGGCCAGCACGCGCCGGCCCCAGAGCAGCGCCTGCACGCGCAACAGCACCGGCCAGGTCGCGACCACCATCATCGTGGCCCAGGTGAGCGCACCCAGGAACGGGCTCATCACCCAGAATGCGCCCGCGATCAGGCCGCCGATCGCCAGCACCTGCAGCAGCGTGCGCGGAAGATCGAACTCGAGTTCGCGGCTCATGTGCCTACTCTGCAATGTGTCAGGCGACTCCGGTAGGCCCGCGGCGCCGGGCGACGCCGCGCGTGAAGGTCGAGCGCCTGCCGAGGCTCGCGGAGAGCTCGTAGTGGCCGTCGCACCAGACGCTGGTCGAACCCTCGACGAACCACTGCAGGCTCTCGCTGGACATGCCCAGCCCGCCCAGCAGGCCGGCCGAAGGCACTTCGACGACCAGGCGCGAGATGATGTGCTCGAAGATGCGGTAGTCGTCGCGTCGCACCGCCTGTCCGCGCCCCATGATGCTCGCGCTCTCGGGCGAGTAGACCTGGCCGTAGCAGATCGGTGCGCTGCGATCCATCTCGCATTCCTCGCGCATGTCGTTCGGGTGCATCAGCCCCAGCATGTGGCCGAACTCGTGCATCGCGACGACCTGGCGATTGCCGTCGTCGCTGGCGGCACCGAGCTCGAGCGCGTCCTCGTAGAGCGACGCCTCCGACGTTCCGGACGGCAGCGCGGAGCCCGCGGCCGCGCCGACCGTTCCCAAGCTCGGCAGCATGCCCTCCGCGTGCTGCCGCTCGGCGGGTTCGCCGGGCGCGCGCCGGTACACGTTGATCGCGTAGATGCGCTGGCCCGGGGGCAGCGCGACCGAGGGCGCCTGCTCGTCGACGGCGTGCACGCGCACGCGCGCGGTGGGCTGGCTGCTGAGCGAGCGATCGACGTCGAACGGGTCGCAGCTGATGTCGCTCAGCAGCCGCCACTGCTCGCTCCAGGTTTCGTAGACCCGGTTCGCGAAGCGGCGCTTCCAGGACTCCGTCTCGGGCACGGTCCAGTTGCTGGCGCCGGGCGAGTAGAAGAACAGGAAGCGCGCCACGACGTACACGTCGATCTGATAGGAGACCGGCCCGCCGGAGAGCTGCGCGAGCAGGTTCCGGTTCCAGCCCTGATTGCTGAACCAGCGTCCCATCGGCTGCCGATTCTACGCGACCCGGTTCGGAATCGGCGCACCGCGCAGCGCCGCCACGATGTTGCGCGCCGCGACCTCGGCCATGCGCGCGCGGGTCGCGATCGTGGCGCTGCCGATGTGCGGCGCGAGCACGACGTTGGGCAGGTCGCGCAGGCCGGGCGCCAGGGCGGGCTCGTGCTCGAACACGTCGAGGCCGGCGGCGGCGATCAGGCCGGTTCGCAGCGCGTGCACGAGCGCGGCCTCGTCCACGATCGGGCCGCGCGCGGTGTTCACCAGCACGGCGCTGCGCTTCATGCGCGCGAGCTCGGGCGCGCCGATCAGGTGTCGAGTCTCGGCGGAGAGCGGCACGTGCAGCGAGACGAAGTCGCTCCGCTCCAGCAGCTCGCCGAGCGGCGTGCCGCCGCTGCGTTCGTGGAACAGCACCTCCATGCGGAAGCCGCGCGCGCGCTCGGCGACCGCGCGGCCGATCCGGCCCGCGCCGACGATCCCGAGCGTGCGGCCGGTGACGTCGAGGCCGATGCCGAGCTCGGGGTTCCAGCCCACGAACCCGCCGCCGCGCACGTAGCGATCCGCCCAAGCGAGCCTGCGCGCGGCCGCGAGCAGGAGCGCGAAGGCGAGGTCGGCGGTCGCGTCGGTCAGCACGTCCGGGGTGTTCGAGACGGCAATGCCGAGCCGCGCGGCGGCCGCGAGGTCGATGTTGTCGGTGCCCACCGCCATGTTCGCGACGATGCGCAGGTGCCGGGCGCGCTCGAGGAAGCGAGCGTCGATCCGGTCGGTGAGCAGGCAGAGCAGCGCGTCGGCGCCCGCGGCGTCGAGCGGCCCCACGTCGAACGCGAGCCCGGCGTCTTCGAGCACGCGCAGCGCGGCCTCGGGAACGCCCGTCCGCACGCGAACCCGCCCACTCACCTTTCGCCTTCCTGTTCGCTCGGGCGGGGCACGTCGGGATCGTATCCCGGCGTGGTGGCACGGACCTCGACGGGCGGGTAAGCTGCGCGGCGCCATGAAGAAATCGACCAAGCTCGGGCACCGGAACCGCAAGAAGAGCGTGCGCCACCGAGCGAAGTTGAAGGCGAAGACGCGGCGCGTGCGGCTGCGGCGGAGCCGCGGCGAGTCCAAGAACACCTGATTCCCACCGTGGAGCGCGAGGCGCGAATGGTGGAGCGCGAGGCGCGAATGGTGGCGTTCGGGGCGCGAATGGTGGAGTTCGGGGCGCGAATGGGAGACGCGGGGCGCGAATGAGCCAGAGCGAGTACGCGCGCAGCGGTGTCGACACCAGCGAGGCGGACCGCGCCCTCGCGCGCCTGATCCTGGAGATCTCGCCCACGCAGGCCTTCGGCGCGGCGAGCGAGATCGGCATCGGTCACTTCGCGGCCGTCGTGCGCGTCGGCCCGCTGCACCTGGCGCTGACCACCGACGGTGTGGGCACGAAGCTCCTGGTCGCGCAGGTGCTCGGCCGCTACGACACGGTCGGCATCGACTGCGTCGCCATGAACGTGAACGACCTCTTGTGCGTGGGCGCGAAGCCGATCGCGATGCTCGACTACATCGCGGTCGAGCGCTGCGACCCGGAGGTGTTCGGGCAGCTCGGCAAGGGCCTGTGCGAGGGCGCGCGGCAGGCCGGGGTTTCGATCGTCGGCGGCGAGACCGCCATGATCCCCGCCATGCTGCGCGGCGCGCGCGAGGGCAGCGGCCTGGATCTGGTCGGCATGGCGATCGGCATCGTGCCCGACGGCGGGCTGATCGACGGCTCGAAGGTGCGCGCCGGCGACGCGCTGATCGGCGTGGCGTCGAGCGGCGTGCACTCCAACGGCCTCACGCTGGCGCGCTCGGTGCTGCAGCGCAAGCTCGGCTTCGACGAGTACGTCGCCGAGCTCGGCACGACGCTCGGCGACGAGCTGCTCAAGCCGACACGGATCTACGTCGCACAGGTCGACGCGCTGGCGAAGGCGGGCGTGCAGCCGCACGCGCTCGCGCACATCACCGGCGACGGCTTCCTGAACATCCGGCGCATCGAGGCGCCGTGCGGCTTCGAGATCGACTTCCTGCCGCCCGCGCTGCCGATCTTCGCGATGATCCGCAAGCTCGGCGAGCTCGACGCGGCCGAGATGGCGAGCGTCTTCAACATGGGCGTCGGCTTCACGGTGGTGGTGGCCGAGTCCGACGCGGAGCGCACGCTGGTGGCGCTGCGCGGCACGGGCATCGAGGCCTGGCGGCTCGGCCGCGCGGTCGCGGATCCCGAGCGCGCGGTGCGCATCCTGCCCGAGCGCCTGATCGGCCGTTCGAAGCTGTTCGTCCGCGAGCCGTGATCCGCTTCGCGCTCGAGGCGACGGACCGCGGCTGCGCGGCCCGCGCCGGGCGACTCACGACCGAGCACGGCGAGGTCGAGACGCCCGTCTTCATGCCGGTCGGCACGCACGCCGCGGTGCGCGCGATGACGCCCGAACAGGTGAAGGCGACCGGCGCGCGCATCGTGCTCGCGAACACCTATCACCTGCTGCTGCGGCCCGGGCCGGAGCTGGTGAAGAAGGCCGGGGGCTTGCACGCGTTCATGGCGTGGGACGGTCCGATCCTGACCGACTCGGGCGGCTTCCAGGTGTTCAGCCTGAAGCACAAGGAGATCACGCCCGAGGGCGTGAAGTTCCGGAACGAGCTCGACGGCTCGGCGGTCATGCTCACGCCCGAGCGCTCGATCGAGATTCAAGCCGCGCTCGGCGCGGACATCATCATGGCCTTCGACGAGTGCACGCCGTACCCGGCCACGCCCGAGCTCGCGCGGCGCGGCGTCGAGAACTCGCTGGCCTGGCTGGCGCGCTGCCGCGACGCGCACGCGGGCTCGGCGCAGGCGCTGTTTCCGATCGTACAGGGATCGGTGTATCCCGAGCTGCGCGCGCTGTCCGCGCGCGAGACCGTGCGCTTCGATTCGCCCGGCTACGCGATCGGCGGCGTCTCGGTCGGCGAGGGCATCGAGGAGCTGAAGCGGATCGTCGCGATCACCGCGCCGCTCCTGCCCGAGCGCAAGCCCCGCTACCTGATGGGCGTCGGCCTGCCCGAGGATCTGGTCGAGTCGGTCGAGCGCGGCATGGACATGTTCGACTGCGTGATCCCCACGCGCTACGCGCGCTCCGCGACGCTGTTCACGCGCCGCGGCCGGATCCGCATGAACCACCGCCGCTACCGGCGCGACATGTACCCGATCGACACCAGCTGCGACTGCTACGCGTGCGCGACCTTCTCGCGCGCCTACGTGCACCATCTGTACGCCGCGAACGAGATCCTGTCCGCGATCCTGGGCGCGATCCACAACGTGCGCTTCTACCAGCGGCTGATGGCGGAGATGCGCTCGGCGATCGTGGCGTCGCGCTTCGTGGAGTGGAAGGCCGGCTTCTACGCGGACTACGGCGAGCCGGGCGAGCGCACGGCTACGGAGCCGGACGCGGATTAGCGACAGCGCGCCAGGAAACGCAGCAGCGTGTCGCGCTGCGAGGCGAGCTCGGCCGCGTCGCGCAGCACGTGCAGCTCGGAGCCGGGCAGAAGCTCCGCCAGCTTTTCCGCCGTCGAGAGCGGGTGGCCGGGATCGTCGCGGATCGGCAGCAAGAGCGTCGGCAGATCGAGCTTGGCGAGCTCGGCCTCGCTCGGCAGATCGCTCGCGGCGGCGCCGCGCAGCAGGCGAATCAGCTGCTCGGCCGTCTTGCGGCGCATGCCGTCGAGCAGCTTCTCCTGCATGGCCTCGTCGAAGCCGGGGATCGGCCGCGCGCGGAACGCCTCGCGCATCGCGTTCAGGTAGCCCTCGACGCCGCGGGCCTCGACCAGCATCGCGCCGCCGCGGTACTGATCGGCTTGCGCCTTGCGCGTGTCCCACGCCGTCGGCGGCATCACCAGCACCAGGCCCGCGAAGCGGCGCGGCGCGCGGACCGCGGCGTGCAGCGACGTCGCGACGCCCATCGACGCGCCGCCGGCGATCGGTCGCTCGAGCTCGAGCCGGTCGCACAGCTCGAGCAGATCCGCGGCCAGCGCGGGCCACGCGCTCGCGTGCTCGTCGCGGCCGGCCGCCGAGCGCCCGTGGCCGCGCGCGTCGTAGCGAACCACGAGCGTGCCGGGCAGCGCGCGAAACAGCGCGGACATGCCGAGCGCGTCCTCCGAGTCCATCGAGCTGGTGAAGCCGTGCGTCCAGACGAACGGGGCTCCGGCGCCGCCGACACGCACGCGTGTCGCACCTCCGCTGAGCTCGAGATCGCGCTCTGCCTGGCCCTCGCTCACCGTCGCTTCCTCCCGACCGCCTTCGAGCGCTTCGAGTCTACGCCCGAATCGGTCTCGAGTGCGCCGATCAGCCGCTCGAGATCCGCGCGCAGGCGGTCCATGCGGGCGGCGCCGATCTCGGCGGCGAGCTCGGCTTCGATCTGCGACAGGATCGAGAGGCCGTGCAGGAGCGCGCGGCGGCCGTGCGCGGTGAAGCGGACCAGCCGCGCGCGCGCGTCGGCCGGGTCGGGATCGCGCCGCAGGAAGCCCAGCTCCTCGAGCTCGGCGACCAGCTCGCCCACGGCCTGCTTGCTGGTGCCGACGCGCGCAGCGAGCTCGGTCAGGCGCGTGCCCGCGAAGTCGATGTGGGGCAGCAGGGCGGTGTGCGGCGTGCGGAACTCGACGCGCGCGACCTCGCGCACGCGGGCGGTGGCGCGCTCGTTCAGGAGCCGCGCCGCCTTCAGCAGCAAGTGCCCCGCGCTCACGCGCTTTCTCGCCTCGATCTCGGAGCGCTCGTCGGGGTCAGCGGGGCGACTCGCCACTTAGTCAACCTGCTTGATCAATTGCGCACGACAGCCTAGCATCGGCGGACGATGGCCGATACCGGACTGCGAGCGCTCGATCGCGACCTGTGGACGATCGACCAGCCGCTGCGCGCCGGCGGCCTCGAGCTCGGCGTGCGCACGTGCGTGATCCGGCTCGGCGACGGAGGCACGCTCGTGCACGCGCCCGGGCCGCTCACCGCCGGACTCCGTTCGGAAATCGAGGCGCTCGGTCCGGTGCGCGCGCTGATCGCGCCGAACCTGCTGCACCACCTGTTCCTGGCCCCGTGCGCACAGGCGTTCGCGCAGGCGCGCGTGTTCGGCGCGCCCGGCCTGCGCGAGAAGCTCGCGTCGACGCGCATCGACGAAGTGCTCGGCGAAGAGGCGCCGCCGCTCTGGGCCGCGGAGCTCGACCAGCTCCTCGTGCAGGGCGCGCCCCGCTTGAACGAGCTGGTGTTCCTGCACCGCGCGAGCCGGACGCTCGTCTGCCTCGATTTGTGCTTCAACGTGCGTCGCTCCGCGAGCCTGTTCACGCGTCTGTTCATGCGCGCGAACGGGGCCTGGGGTCGCTTCGGGCCGTCGCGTCTGTTCCGTTACGCGATGCTTTCGGACGCGCGTGCGCTGCGCAGATCCGTCGACCGGATCCTGGCCTGGGACTTCGAGCGCGTGACCGTCGCGCACGGCGACGTGCTCGAGTCCGGCGGCCGCGAGGCGCTGCGCGAGAGCTTCGCCTGGCTGCGCGGCTGAGAGAAAGCCCGGGCATCTGATACGTTGCGCGCGTGAAGTGGATCGCGACGCTCGTGCTCCTGCTCGCGGCTGGCGCCGCGCACGCTCAGCTCGAGACCGACGGGCCGTTCGACTCGCGCGTGCGGCTCGAGCTCTCCGACCGCGCGCGCTACGAGCGGGTCGATTTCTTCCGCACCGCTCCGGGCTCGGGCCTGCGGAACTACGACTACGGCTTCTTCGAGAACCGGCTGCAGCTGGGGGTGCGGGTGCTGCGCGACCCGCTCGAGGTCTTCGTGCAGTACCAGAATTCGCTGATCACGAGCCTGCCGAAGAACGCGCCGGGACCGGGCGGGAGTTACTTCGCGAACACGCCCGAGGTGAACCAGGAGCAGGGGATCCTGCGCAACGCCTGGCTGCGCTGGAAGAATCCGTTCGACGCCAGCGGCGTGTCGGTGCAGGCCGGCCGGCAGCTCTTCCGCGAGGGGCTCGAGGCGCCGTCCGCCGACCCGACGCTGCTCTGGCTGCAGAAGAACCGGATCGCCGAGCGTCTGGTCGGCCCGTTCGACTACACCAACGTGGGCCGCAGCTTCGATGGCGCGCAGGTCGCCTACGACGACGCGGCGGTGAACGTGACGGCCTTCGGCTTCGTGCCCACTTGGGGCGGCTTCGAGATCAACGCGAACCGCCAGCTCGAGGTCGGGATCGCCGGCGTGGCGCTTTCCGCCAAGGCGCTCGAGGCCCTTCCGGGCACCAGCGGCCGGCTGTTCGGGCTCTGGTATCGCGACCGGCGCGACCTGCTGCCGGTCGACAACCGGCCGCTCGTCGTGCGCGAGGCCGACGACGGCGACATCGAGGTCTACACGCTCGGCGCCAACCTCTCGCACGTCCAGGCGATCGGGTCGGGCCAGCTCGACGTGCTGGTCTGGGGCGCGACACAGTACGGTGACTGGCAGAGCCAGAGCCACGACGCCTGGGCGTACGCGTTCGAGCTCGGCTTCCAGCTTCCCGAGCTGTGGGCGAAGCCGTGGCTGCGCGTGGGCATCAACCAGAGCTCGGGCGATCCGGATCCGGGCGACGACGAGCACGAGAGCTTCTTCCAGGTCCTGCCCACCGCGCGCCTGTACGCGCTGTATCCGTTCTACAACCTGATGAACAACCGCGACCTGTTCGGCCAGCTGATCCTGCGGCCGGCGGAGATCGTGACGCTCACCACCACCGCGCACTGGCTGCGCGTCAGCCAGAACGACGACTTGCTGTACGCCGGCGGCGGCGCGACCAGCAACTCCGTGTTCGGCTACTCCGGCACCGCGACCGGGGGTCGCAACGGGATCGGCACGCTCGTCGACCTGTCGCTCTCCGTGCAGGCGACGAAGAACCTGACGCTCACGGCGTACTACGCGCACGTTTTCGGCTGTGGCATGATCGATCAGGCATTCGAGGGCAATGACTCGAGCTACGCGTTCGCCGAGGCCACGCTCGCGTTCTGAGCCGCGGTCGGCGGCGGCGGCGATCAGGGGGGATCATGCACTCAGTCGCTTCGAGGCACGCATGAGCCGCACGCTGCGCATTCTGGTCCGGATCCTCCTGTTCGGCGCGCTCGGCTGGGCGGCGATCGCGCTGGCCTATCTGCTGCCCGCGCCGCTCTGGCTGACACGCAGCGCCGTCGGCGCGTTCGCGCTCTTCTCGCTCTGGACGCTGTTCATTTTGCGGCCGTTCGCGCGCGGCGCGGGCGTCGCGCTGCTGGCCTTCGTGCTGGTGCTGGCGTGGTTCTACACGCGGGAGCCCTCCAACACCGGCCAGTGGCAGCCGGAGGTGAGCCAGCTCGCCCACGGAGAGCTCGACGGCGACGTGCTCACGCTGCACAACGTGCGCGACTTCAGCTACCGCAGCGACACGGACTTCACCGAGCACTGGGAGACCCGCAGCTACGACCTGTCGAAAATCACCGGTCTCGACATGTACTTCTCGCACTGGGGGTCGCCCGCGATCGCGCACACGATCATGTCGTGGGACTTCTCCGACGGGCAGCACCTCGCGATCTCGATCGAGACGCGCAAGGTCGACGGCCAGCACTACTCGACCGTCGCCGGCTTCTTCCGCCAGTACCCGATCTACTACGTGGCCGCCGACGAGCGCGACGTGATCGGCGTGCGCACCAACTACCGCGGCGAGAACGTGTGGCTGTTCCGCCTGAAGGCGCCGCCCGAGAACGCGCGGCTGCTCCTGCTCGACTACCTGAAGAGCATGAACGGACTCGCCGAGAAGCCCGAGTGGTACAACGCGCTGGTCGACAACTGCACGACCAGCATCCGGCGCCACGTGCAGCACCTGGACCCGGGGGGCTTTCCGTTCGACTGGCGCCTGATCGTGAACGGCTACCTGCCGGAGCTGCTCTACCAGCGCGGCAGTCTCTACCAGGGCATGCCGTTCGAAGAGCTTTCCGCGCTCAGCAACATCGACGCGAAGGCGAAGGCGTCGGGTCTGGGTCCGGACTTCTCCGCGCGCATACGCGAGGGCCTGCCGAGCCCGCGCGCACCGCGCGCCGACTAGCGCGACCTCGCCTGCGCCGCGGCCGCGGTCGCGATCGGCCCGAGCGGGCGGGCGAGACCGTCCCAGTGCTCGACGGGAACACCCGCGCGATCGAGCAACACGATGCGCATCGTATGACTGAACTGACCGGTGCCGGTCGGCCGGTAGCGCACACCCAGCGTCGCAGCGAGCTCGCGAACCTGATCCGGGCTTCCGTGCAGAAGCTGCCACTGCGGCGTGGCGAGCTCGAGCTTCTGCGCGTAGCTCGCGAGCGCTTCGGGAGTGTCGCGCCCCGGATCGAACGTGACCAGCGCGAAACGAACCTGCGCGCGCGTGGCGGCGTCGAGCATTCCCTCGACGCGCTGCAGATCGTGCACGAGCAGCGGACACGCGTAGTCGCAAGTTCCGTAGAACAGGAGCAGGAGCACCGGAGCGCCTGCGAGCTGCGCGAGCGGCGCCGGTTCGCCGCTCGTGTCCGTCCAGTCGCCTGCGAGCTGGTAGACCGAGAGGCCGGCCAGGTCTCCGCCGGGGATTTCGCGGTGCACGTGGTGCGAAGCGTCCGCGTGCTCGCTCTCCGCATCACAGGCCTGTGTAAGGCAGGCCAGGAGCAAGACGAGCCCGCTCCGTCGCATCAACGGGGCGTACTCCGCGCGCAGCGGAAACCCAGGTGGTGCAGCGCGTAGCTGGCTTCCAGGCTGCTGCGGAACGCGAAGCGCATGAACGCCGCGTAGCTCTCGGGATCACTCGCGCCGACGGCGGCTCCGCCGCAGAACGCGTCCTGCTCCGGGTCGCGATCCTGACGATTGTCGCCGGGCGCGAGACTCGCGTTCCAATCGGCGACCCACTCCCAGATCACACCATGCAGGTCGTGGATCCCGTACGCGTTGGCCGGCGTATCGCCGGCGCGCGGAAGCACACCGCGCGGGCGCGCATAGAATGCGAGCACGCGGCGGGAGAGCTCGTCCTTGGCCGCCGGGTCGTCGCTCGGGGGGCTGGCCGCGAGCTCCCACTCCGCCTCGCTCGGCAGGCGCTTACCCACGCTGCGGCAGTACGCCGTCGCCGCGAACCACGACACGAAGGTGACCGGCTGCGCAAGCTCGGCGCCGGATCCCAGCTCGAGATCGGCCGCCCAGCTCGACAGATAGGCTTCCTCGGCGAAGAGCCGCGTGACGCGCGAGCGCCGCCAGCGCTCGTGCTCGCGCACGAACTGCAGATACTCGGCGTTGGTGACCGGCCGCTCGTCGAGCCAGAACGGAGCGACCTCTTGGGGCGCCTCGCCCTTCACCGGATAGAACGCCGTATACCGCCCACCCGGAACGGCCGCCATGCCGTCGACGGAGCCCGCGAGCGCGAGCAGCGCGACGAGAGCGTGCGAGACTGCGCCTGCGCTCAGGGGTGCCCTCCCGCCTCGGGCTTCACGAGTGAGGTGCGTACCGCGGCGACCTCCGCGTCGGTCACCGCATCGCCCTGGTTGCCGAAGCTGTTGCGCACGAACGTGAGCACGTCCGCGATCTCGTGATCGGTGAAGTTCGCGAGCGGCGGCATCACGTTGTTGTAGGTCTGGCCATTCACGACGATCGGGCCCTGCAGCCCGCCGAGCACGGTGTGGATCGAGCGCTGCTTGTCCGCCATCAGGTAGTCCGACTTCGCGAGCGGCGGGAACACCGACGCGAGACCCTGACCTTCGAGCTGATGACAGGTGGAGCAGGTGCCCATGTACACGGCCTTGCCACGCGCGATGCGTGCCTCGAGCGAGTCGCCGCCGTCCTTCGAGGCCTTCAGCGCCTCGCTCGCCCTGGCGGAGCGTTCGGCCAGATACACCTCGTCGACCTCGAGGCCGGAGTAGATCTGCGGATTCTGGGGGCCGCTGACCTTGATCATGCCGAGCGCCCCCTTGTTGAAGGCGCGGAAGATCGAGTGGTCGACCAGGATCAACGTGCCCGGCACCTGCAGCCCGAACTCCACGATCGCCGAGCCGCCGGCGGGAATCAGCGTCGTCTGCACCTGGTGGTTCGCGAGCGTACCGCCCTCCGTGAACACGTTGTCGAAGATTTCGCCGATCACGTGGAAGGACGAGATCAGGTTCGGTCCTCCGTTGCCGAGGAACAGGCGTACGGTCTCGCCCACGTTCGCGGGCAGCGCGTTGTCGCCGATCAGCGCGCCGTCGCGCCCGTTGAAGACGACGTACGCCGGGTCCTCCGCGATCGCGCGCTCCATGTCGAAGGGTTGCAGACCCGGCTCCCGAAACGCGCCGCGCGTGTAGAACTCGCTTTGCACCACGTAGTACTCGCGATCCACCTTGGTGTAGCCGCCCTCCGGCTCCACCACGATCAGTCCGTACATGCCATTGGCGATGTGCATGCCGACCGGCGCGGTCGCGCAGTGGTAGATGTACACGCCCTCGTTCAGCGCGGTGAAGGTGAACTGCGTCTGGTGACCGGGGGCGGTGAACGTGCTCGACGCGCCGCCTCCCGGACCCGTCACCGCGTGCAGGTCGATGTTGTGCGGCATCGCGTTGTCCGGGTGATTCATCAGGTGCAGCTCGACCGTGTCGCCCCGGCGAACGCGGATCATCGGACCCGGCACGCTGCCCCCGAAGGTCCAGAACGTGTACTCGACCCTGTCCGCGAGCGGCTTCACGACCTCGCGCACCTCGAGCTTCACGATCACCTTGGCCGCGTGGTTGCGGTCCACGGGCGGGGCGGCCTGTGGAGCCACACCGAGCCTGGCCTCGATCACCGGAAGCTCCGCGGGCTGGGTCGCCGCAGGTGTCTCGGCCGCTGGCGCCGCGGCCGTTTGCGGTGCGCTGTCACATCCCGCCAGGGCCAGCAGCGCGATTGCCGTGCACAGTCGTCTCATACTCACCCCCTGCGGTCCCAGTGTCGCACTGGAAATCCCTGAGTACACTAGTTTCGAACGCAATCGCCCAAGGGAGGGGCGATGGCGATGCCAGGCAAGGGGGGAGCGATGCCGGGGTTTCTCAAGGCGCACGGCGACACGATCTACGGGGGGATGAGGATCGTGGTCGGTTTCACGTTCCTGTGTCACGGGCTGCAGAAGCTGTTCGGGCTGTTCGGCGGCATGCCGGAAGGCGTCGAGCTGAACGCGCTGCTCTACACCGCGGGCGCGATCGAGTTGGTGGGCGGAGCGCTGATCATGATCGGGCTGCGCGCGGGCTGGGCGGCGTTCATCTGCAGCGGCATGATGGCGGTCGCGTACTTCATGGCCCACCAGCCGAACGGCGCACTGCCGATCCAGAACCAGGGGGAGCTCGCGGTGGTCTACTGCTGGGTGTTCCTGTACATCGCGTCGCGCGGCTCCGGAAAGCTCAGCGTGGATGCCGCGCTGGCCTGACGCGTAGCCGTGCTAGGCTGCGCCTCGCAGAACGGGAGGCGCGACCTCGGGTAAGCGGCGAGCCAAACGGCGGGAACGCCAGCTGAAACGACGCCGGCCTCCGATCGGCGCCGCGCCGGGGACGATCGTCTTCCCGGCCGGCACCACGCGGCTGAACGTGTTCCGCTACGACCGCGAGCATGTGCTCGAGCGCGTGGGCGTGACGATCGAAGAGCTGACCACGCTCGTTCAGCCCGGGCAGATCATCTGGGTCGAGGTCGAGGGGGTCAGCGACGAGCGTGCGCTGCGGCGGATCGGCGAGCTGTTCCGCATCCATCCGCTCGCGCTGGCCGACATCGTGAACACCGGCCAGCGGCCCAAGGCCGAGGCCTACGCCGACTTCGAGTTCGTGATCGCGCGCATGGCCTGCCCGCGCGAAGGCCACGAGTTCGACATGGAGCAGGTGAGCCTCGTGCTCGGGCGCGAGTTCGTGGTGAGCTTCCACGAGGGCGCGCGCGACGTGTTCGAGCCGGTGCGCCAGCGCATCCGCAGCGGCGCGCTGATCCGGCAGATGAGCGCCGACTATCTCGCCTACGCGCTGGTCGACACGCTGATCGACGGCTACTACCCGATCGTCGAGGCGATCGGCGCGCACCTCGAGCAGCTGGAGGACGCCGTCAGTGACTCGCCAGGAAGGGAGCTGCTCGAACGCATCCACCGCGCGCGGCGCGACATCCTCACCTTCGTGCGCGTGATCCACCAGCAGCGCGACGCCGTCGGCGCGATGATGCGGGCGGACCACCCGCTGATCGGCGAATCCGTGCGCGTGTACCTGCGCGATTCCTTCGACCATGCCGTGCAGATCAGCGACGTGCTCGACACGTTCCGGGAGATCGCGCTGGGGCTGGTCGAGGTCTACCTGTCGAGCGTGAGCCACCGGACCAACGAGATCATCAAGGTGCTCACGATCCTGTCCAGCATCTTCATCCCGCTGACCTTCATCGTCGGCGTGTACGGGATGAACTTCGAATACATGCCGGAGCTTCACTGGCGCTTCGGCTACCAGCTGACCTGGATCGTCATGCTGTCGGTGGTCGCGGTGCTGCTGCTCTACTTCCGGCGCAACGGCTGGATCGGATCGAAGCGCGAGGATTCCGACTGATCAGCGCCGGCGCGTCAGCCGCGATACCCGCTCGCGATCCAGTAGAACTCCTTCGAGGTCGCGCGCTTTCCCTCCGGCCTGACCTCGCCGACCTTCGCGAACGCGCGCCGCAGCTCCTTGCGGAACAGGTCGCTCTCCTGTCCGGGAAAGCCCTTCACGATCAGGAATCCCGAAGCCGACAGCAGGCGCCGCGCGAGCGCGAGCGCGGCGGTGTAGATCTCCTCGATCGCGGCCAGGTCGACGTCGCGCACGCCGGTGAGCTTGGGGGCGGCGTCACACAGAACGGCGTCGGCCGGCCGGCCGAGCGCGGCCGCGATCGCGTCGTGCGAATCGGGCTCGGTCATGTCGAGCGCGAGCACGGTCACGTTGGGCGCGACGGCGTCGGTGGGCTCGAGATCGACGCCGACCACACGGCCCCCGGGGCCGACGCGCGCGGACAGGAGCTCTAGCCAGCTTCCCGGCCAGCAGCCGAGGTCGACGACCGCAGAGCCGCGCCGGAGCGGCGGCGCGTGCTTCAGCAGATCCTCGAGCTTGAACGCGGCGCGCGAGCGCAGGCCCTCTGCCTTGGCCTTGCGGTAGAAGCCGTCCTTGCGCTCGTAGCGAGCCGTGCCGCTAGCCCTTGACGGTGGGGCGGATGCGGACGAACGCGTTGGGGTGGCCGGGCACCGCCCCGCGCACGTAGATCAGGTTCTTCTCCGGCTCGATCCGCTCGACCTTCAGGTTCAGCTGGGTGACGCGTGAGTCGCCGTGGTGGCCGGCCATGCGCAGACCCGGACGGATGCGGCCGGGGAAGGTTCCGGCGGACATCGAGCCGCCGTGGCGGAAGGACTCGTGGTTGCCGTGCGAGACGCTGCGGGTCGGGAAGCCGTGGCGCTTCACGACGCCGGTGAAGCCGCGGCCGATGGTCGTGCCGATCACGTCCACGCGCTGCCCTACCTTGTAGCCCTCGCAGGTGAGCTGCTGGCCGAGCGCGTAGCCCTCGAGCTCACTCTCGCCGACGCGAACCTCGACCAGCACGCGCTTGGGGGTGGTGCTGGCCTTGGCGAAGTGGCCCTGGAGCGCCTTGGGCACGAGCTTCGCGCGCTTCTCGCCGAAGCCGATCTGCAGGGCGGTGTAGCCGTCGCGGGCGCCCGTCTTCTTCTGGACCACCGTGCACGGGCCGGCCTCGATCACGGTCACGGGGATCCGGTCGCCCGCTTCGCTGAAGATCTGGGTCATACCGAGCTTGCGGCCGATCAGTTCGAGGCTCATCGCGGGGGCTCCAAAGTCGAGGGCCGCGCATAGTAGCAGGGCCCTCTCGGCCGCCCAAGCCTTTCCTATACTCCGGGGCCTCCAAGCGCCGGTGCCACCCACCCCCCGGGAGATCCCCGGGTGGCGGGCATCGCCATGTTCGGACGGGCGTGTTCTGAAGATCGCGGATCTGGTCCAGAGGGCGCTGAGCTCTGCGCTTCCGCTGCGTCTCGGACGCATGCGGGGCTCCGCGGGCGCCTGGCTCACAGCTGAGCTGCGCGCGGCGTTCGCCGGACCGCTCCTGGTGGTGGCGCCGAGCTCGACCCGGGCCGAAAGCTTCGCCGCGGCGCTGCGCGCCTTCTCGCCCGAGACGGACGTCCGGCTGCTGCCGCGCTACGACGTCCCTCCCTACGATCGCTTCTCCGCGCATCCCGAGATCGAGGCGCGGCGCATGAGCCTGCTGTATTCGTGGCTCGCGGCCGGGTCGGACTCAGCCCTCACGGTGGTCGCGCCCTGGTCGGCGCTGCTGCGCCGGGTGCCGTCGCGGAGCGAGCTGCGCAGCCGCGTGACGCACCTCGAGCGCGGGCTCAGCGTCGACCGCGACGCGCTGGTCGACGTACTGGTGCAGGCGGGCTACCAGCGCACGAGCCTGGTCGAGGAGCGCGGCGAGGTGGGCGCGCGCGGCGGGATCATCGACCTGTTCCCGCCGCAGCTCGACCGGCCCGTGCGCATCGAGTTCGACTTCGACGCGATCGGTAGCTTGCGCCGCTTCGATCCGAACACGCAGCGCTCCGAGGGCGAGCTCGATTCGGTGGTGGCGATCCCGCCGCGCGCGTATCGGCTGCCGAACGACATCCAGGGACTGGTGCACGAGGTGCGCCGCCGCGGCCGCGAGCAGGGACTGCCGGAATCGCAGATCTACACCGTCGCGGAGGCGTTCACGCGCAAGGCCCTGCCGCCCGGCGTCGAGAACCTCGAGGCGCTGCTGCACGACGGGGTCGAGACGATCTTCGACTACCTGCCGCCCTCGACCCGCGTGCTGATCGACGATCCCGACGCCGGCCGCACCCGCGCGCTCGCCTACGTGGGCGAGGTGTTCGCGGGTCACGAGCACGCGCGCGCGCAGGACCGGCTGGTCTGCGATCCACTCTCGCTCTACATGACCGACGACACGGCCTGGCAGGAGCTGCTCGCGCGCAAGCCCGTGCTGCTCGATCCGCTTGGCCAGCCCGATCCGCTCGTGCACGAAGAGGTGCTCGACGTGCGCGGCGAGGATCACCGCGATCTGCGCCGAGAGATCGAGGAGCAGCGCGGCAGCGGCCACGCGCTCGAGCCGCTCACGCGCCGGCTCGCGACCTGGCGCGCGCAGGGCCGGCGCGTGCGCATCACCTGCCCGACGCCGTCCGCCGCGGACCGGCTGATCGACATCCTGTCCGACTACGGGCTCGCGCTGGAGGTCGCGCGCGGGCGCGCGCTGGTCGACTGGCCGGAGCCCGGCGCCATCGACGTCGCGGTCGCGACGCTCGCCGACGGCTTCGAGCTGCCCGACGACGCGCTGGTGGTGCTGACCGAGCAGAACGTCTTCGGCCAGCGCCAGCAGCGCCGCGCGGTGCGCATCACGCGCCAGACCAACGCGATCGAGCGCCTGGCGCAGATCCAGGAGGGCGACTTCCTGGTGCACGCCGAGCACGGCATCGGCCGCTTCGGCGGCCTGCTACGCATTTCCGTGTTGGGCTTCGAGCAGGAGTTCCTGCTGCTGCTCTACGACAAGGGCGACAAGCTGTACGTGCCCGCCTCGCGGCTCGGGCAGGTGCAGCGCTACGCCTCGGCCGAGGACGCGAGCCCCGCGCTCGACCGGCTGGGCGGTCAGGGCTGGACGCGCACCAAGTCGCGCGTGCGCCGCGCCGTGCAGGACATGGCCGAGGCGCTGCTCGCGGTGGTGGCCGCGCGCGAGGCGCTCGAGGGCACGGCGTTCCCGCCGCCCGACGCCGCCTACGAGGAGTTCGAGGCGCGCTTCAAGTGGGACGACACGCCCGACCAGCGCAAGGCCACCGACGACGTGCTGCGCGACATGCAGAAGCGCCGGCCGATGGACCGCCTGGTGTGCGGCGACGTCGGCTTCGGCAAGACCGAGGTCGCCTGCCGCGCCGCCTACCTGTGCGCGATGTCCGGCCGTCAGGTCGCCTTCCTGGTGCCCACCACCGTGCTGTGTCAGCAGCACCTCGACACGTTCAAGGAGCGCTTCGCCGGCACGGCGGTCGAGATCGCGAGCCTCTCGCGGCTCGCGACGCCCTTGCAGCTGCGCGGGGTGCGCGAGGGCCTGGCCAGCGGCCGGATCGACATCGCGATCGGCACGCACCGGCTGCTCTCGAAGGACATCGCCTTCCGCAACCTGGGGCTGGTGATCGTCGACGAGGAGCACCGCTTCGGCGTCGCGCACAAGGAGCGCCTGAAGCAGCTGCGCAAGCTCGTCGACGTGCTCACGCTCTCGGCCACGCCGATCCCACGCACGCTGCAGATGGCGTTCTCGGGCATGCGCGATCTGTCGGTGATCGCCACGCCGCCGCCGGAGCGTACGGCGGTGCGCACGCAGGTCGCGCGCTTCGCTGAGGAGCTGATCGTCGAGGCCGTCGAGCGCGAGCTGCGCCGCGGCGGACAGGTGTTCTTCGTACACAACCGGATCGAGACGATCACAGAGATCGCGAGCTACCTGCAGCGCATCCTGCCCGCCGCGCGCATCGGCATCGCGCACGGGCAGATGGGCGCGCACCAGCTCGAGCGCGCGATGCTCGCCTTCATGCAAGCGCAGTTCGACATCCTGGTGTGTACGGCGATCATCGAGTCCGGGCTCGACATCCCCAACGCCAACACGATCCTGATCCACCGCGCCGACATGTTCGGGCTCGCGCAGCTCTACCAGCTGCGCGGGCGCGTCGGGCGCAGCAACCGGCGCGCGTACGCCTATCTTCTGTTGCCCGCGGCCGGCCAGGTGAGCGAAGACGCGCAGCGGCGCATCGAGGCGATCCAGGACCTGTCCGAGCTCGGCGCGGGCTTCCGGCTGGCGACCGAGGATCTCGAGATCCGCGGAGCGGGCAACCTGCTCGGCGGCGAGCAGTCCGGACACATCGCGTCGGTCGGCTACGACCTGTACATGGAGATGTTGGACGAGGCGATGGCGCGGCTGCGCGGCGAGGAGACGTCGGAGGCGATCGACCCGGAGATCCGCCTGCCGCTGCCGGCGCTGCTGCCCGAGAGCTACGTGCCGGAGGTGTCGCAGCGGCTCGCGCTGTACAAGCAGCTCTCCTCCGCGCGCGACGACGAGGAGCTGGCCACCCTGCGCGGCAATCTGCTCGACCGCTTCGGCGCGCTGCCCGTCGCGACGCAGAACCTGCTCGAGGTGATCCGGCTCAAGATCCGCTGCCGCAAGCTCGGGGTGCTCTGGGTCGAGGTGAAGAACGGCGAGCTGCAGATGCGCATCGCCGAGCAGTCGAAGGTCGACCCGAGCCGGCTCGTGCGCGTGATCGGCCGGCCCGGCGCGCAGATCCGCGCCTATCCCGATCGGCGCCTCGGCCTGCGCCTGCGCCAGCCCGGCGACGCCCTGGCCGAGAGCTTCGGTCTGCTCGACCTTCTCCAGCCCGCCGACACCGCGTCGGTACAGGAGGGCGCGAATCGATGAAGCGTCGGCTCGTCATGGCTGTGTGTCTCGCGCTCGGCTGCGGCGGGGGCGACTCGGGCGACGCCTGGGTCGCGGAGGTCGACGGCGTGCGCATCGCAGGCTCCGAGCTCAAGCGCGTGGTCGACCAGCGGCTCGAGGACGCGCCCGACTCCGACCGCGACGACGTCGTGACCGAAGAGCTGAACCGCCTGGTGTCGGCGCAGGTCGCGCTGAACCACGCCGCCAAGACGGGCATCGACGTCAGCGATGCCGAGGTCGGTGCGCGCTTGCGCGAGCTGCACGGCGAGGAGTGGCAGGACGAGGACCCGCGCTACCGCGACGCCGTGCGCCGCGAGATGATCGTCGACCGCGTCGCGCTGCTCGAGCTCGCGTCGAAGACGAAGCTTCCGGAGAGCGCGCTACAGGCCTACTTCGAGGAGCACCGCGGCGAGTACGCGCAGCCCGCGCGCGTGCAGGTGCGGCAGATCGTGATCGAGGACCGCGCCAAGGCCGACGACCTGCATGCGCGCCTGCTGCGGGGCGAGGACTTCGCCGGGCTCGCGCGTGCGAACAGCATCGCCCCGGAAGCGGCCGACAGCGGGGCGCTGCCGCCGTTCGCGCGCGGCGAGCTGCCGGAGGCCTTCGACCGCGCCTTCGAGCTCGCGCCCGGCCAGATCTCCGCCGTGATCGAATCGCCCTACGGCTTCCACATCTTCCTGCTCGAGGGCGAGATCCCGGCGCGCGAGCCCAGCTTCGAGGAGATGCGTGCGAAGATCGAGGCGGAGCTCGGCCAGCGGCACCTCGAGGAGCTGCGCGGCGAGTGGCTGCGCGGCTTGCGCAAGAACGCCGAGATCCGAACCAACGAAGACTTCCTGGAGACCGTCCGATGAGGCGATGCGCGTTGCTCGTGGCGCTGCTGCTCGGCCTGAGCGGCGCCGCGCGCGCCGAGGTGGTGGAGGGCGTGGCGGCGATCGTCGGCGACGAAGTCGTGCTGCTCTCCGAGGTGCGCACCGCCATGCAGTCGGTGCTCGCGCGCGTGCCGCAGGGCCAGCAGCTCACGCCCGAAGAGCTCGAGCAGCTGCGCGACAGCGCGGTGAAGGGCCTGATCGACGACAAGCTGGTGCTGCAGATCGCCAAGCAGCAGGGCGTGACCGCGACCGAGGAGGAGATCGACGATGCGATCGCGGGCATCGCGCAGGAGGAGGGCATCACCGTCGACGCGATCTACGCCGCCGCCGCGGACCAGGGTCTGCCGCGCGCGGCCTACCGCGAGCAGCTCGCCAAGCAGCTCACGCGCATGAAGATGGTCTCGGGCTCCGTGCAGGGCCGGGTGCGCGTGAGCGAGGACGAGGTGCGCAAGCTCTACGACGAGCGCTACGGCAACGCCAAGCCCGGCGCGCGCATACGCGTGCTGCACATCCTGCTCGGGGTGCCGCCGGATGCCTCGCCGGAAGCGCGCGCGCAGATGCGCGAGCTCGCGCTGAAGCTGCGCGACCAGGCGCGCGAGCAGGGCGACTTCGGCGCGCTGGCGCGCAAGTTCTCGGCCGCGCCGAGCGCGTCCCAGGGCGGCCTCACGGTCTTCCGCGAGTCCGATGCGCCCGCGGACATCAAGCTCGCGATCGAGGGCCTGAAGCCGGGCGAGATCACCGACCCGATCGAGAACGCCCACGGCGAGAACCTGTTCCAGTTCCTCGACCGCTTCGATCCGAGCGACATCACCTACGACCAGGTCGCGGCGAAGCTGCGCGCGGAGCTGGTCGAGCGCCGCACCATGCCGGAGTTCGAGAAGTGGATGGCCGAGGTGCGCAAGAATCGGTACGTCGAGGTGGTCGCGCCGGAGCTGCGGTGAGCGAGCGGCCGCGCATCGCGCTCACGATCGGCGATCCCGCGGGCATCGGGCCCGAGGTGGTCGCGGCCGCGCTGCGCGCGATTCCGCGCGCGGACGCGGAGCTGATCGCGTACGGCGACCTCGACGCGCTGCGCTGCGCGGGCGGCGTGCTCGACGGGATCGCGACGCGCCCGTTCGCGAGCGCGAGCGTGCGGCCGGGCCGGCCCGATCCCGCGTCGGCCGCCGGCATCGTTGCGTCGATCCAGGCCGCCGCGCGCGACTGCCTCTCGGGCGCGCTCGACGCGTTGGTCACGGCGCCGATCTCGAAGGAGGTGATCGGCGCGGGCGGCTTCGACTACCCCGGCCACACCGAGCTGCTCGAGGAGACCTGCGCCGACGGCCGCGCGGTGATGCTCCTGGTCGGCCGCTGCCTGCGCGTGGGTCTGGCGACGATCCACTGCGCGCTGCGCGAGGTGCCCGAGCGGCTCTCGACGGCCTGGATCGCGGAGGTGCTCGGCATCATGCACGCCGATCTCGAGCGCCGCTTCGGCCTGCGCGCGCCGCGCATCGCCGTGTGCGGGCTGAATCCGCACGCCGGCGAGGCCGGGCGCTTCGGCGACGAGGAGACGCGCGTGATCGCGCCCGCGCTCGAGGCGGCGCGGGCGCGCGGCGTCGCGGCTTCGGGGCCGTACGCGGCCGACAGCCTGTTCCACCGCGCCGTGTCGGGCGAGTTCGACGCGGTGCTCGCGATGTACCACGACCAGGGCCTCGGCCCGCTCAAGACGCACGCCTTCGGTCAGGCCGTGAACGTGACGCTCGGGCTGCCGATCGTGCGCACCAGCGTCGACCACGGCACCGCCTTCGAGATCGCGGGGCAGGGCCGCGCGGATGCCGGTTCGATGGTCGAAGCGGTAAGATTGGCGCTCGAGCTGTCGCGAAACGAAAAGCGTGCGGGCAGGGTGAGAACGTGAGTGGCGAGCCGGAGCAGATCGTCGTCAGGGGCGCTTGCGAGCACAACCTGAAATCCGTGAACGTGCGCATCCCGCGCAACAAGCTCGTGGTGCTGACGGGGCTGTCGGGCTCGGGCAAGTCGTCGCTCGCGTTCGACACGCTCTACGCCGAGGGCCAGCGCCGTTACGTCGAGAGCCTGTCCGCCTACGCGCGCCAGTTCCTCGACCAGATGAAGAAGCCCGAGGTCGACTCGATCGAGGGCCTCTCGCCCGCGATCTCGATCGAGCAGAAGACCACCAGCCGCAATCCGCGTTCGACGGTCGGCACCGTCACCGAGATCTACGACTACCTGCGCCTGCTGTACGCGCGCATCGGCGTGCCGCACTGCGTGAACTGCGGCAAGCCGATCCAGGCGCAGACGGTGAAGCAGATGAGCGACCGCGTGCTGTCACTGCCCGATGGCACGCGCCTGCAGGTGCTCTCGCCGGTCGTACGCGGGCGCAAGGGCGAGTACAAGAAGGAGCTGCGCGAGTTCGGTCGCCAGGGCTTCGTGCGCGTGCGCATCGACGGCGAGGACTACCAGCTCGACACGCCGCCGGATCTCGATCGCAAGAAGCGCCACGACATCGACCTGGTGATCGACCGGCTGGTGATCCGCGCCGACGTCGGCAAGCGCCTGGCCGATTCGCTGGAAACGGCGCTGAAGGCGAGCGCGGGCTTTGCCAAGGTCGACATCGGCCCCGGCCAGGAGGAGATCCTGTTCTCCGAGCTCGCCGCGTGCATGGACTGCGGCGCGAGCTTCCCCGAGATCAACCCGCGGCTGTTCTCGTTCAACAGCCCGCAGGGCGCGTGCCCGGAGTGCGACGGCCTGGGCACCAAGGACTTCTTCGATCCGGAGCTCTTGGTGCCGGATCCGAACCTCTCGCTCGACGACGGCGCGATCGCGCCGTTCAAGGGCCGGGGGCACGCCTCGCGCTACTACTCGTCGATGCTGCGCTCGCTGGCGTCGCACTACGACTTCAAGCTCGACACGCCCTGGAAGAAGCTCTCGGCCGAGGCGCGCGCGCAGATCCTCTCCGGCAGCGACGAGAAGGTGACGTTCCGCTTCGGCCGCAGCCGCAAGTGGAGCTTCGACCGCAACTGGTCCGGCGTCGTGGGCCTGCTCGACAAGCGCTACCGCGAGACCGACAGCGACCTGGTGCGCGAGGGCCTGCGGCAGTACATGAGCAACACCGCGTGCACGACCTGCGCGGGCGCGCGCCTGCGTCCGGAGGCGCGCTCGGTATTCGTGGGCGCGACGCCGCTGCCGAAGGTGTGCGCGCTGTCGGTTTCGCAGGCGGTGAACTTCTTCGCGAACCTCTCGCTCGGCAAGCAGGACCTGCAGATCGCGGAGCGGCTGCTGCGCGAGATCCGCGAGCGGCTCGCCTTCCTCGAGAACGTCGGGCTCGAGTACCTGACGCTCGACCGCACGGCCGGCACGCTCTCCGGCGGCGAGAGTCAGCGCATCCGCCTGGCCACGCAGGTCGGCTCGGCGCTGGCGGGGGTGCTCTACATCCTGGACGAGCCGTCGATCGGCCTGCACGCGCGCGACAACGAGCGGCTGCTGCGCACGCTGTTCTCGCTGCGCGACACGGGCAACACGGTGATCGTCGTCGAGCACGACGAGGAGACGATCCGCGCCGCCGACTGGGTGATCGACATGGGCCCGGGCGCGGGGCGCCACGGCGGCGAGATCGTCGCCGAGGGCCGGCCCGAGGACATCGTCGCAAACAAGCGCTCGCTCACCGGCCAGTTCCTGTCCGGCGCGCGCAAGATCCAGGTGCCGTCGCTGCGCCGCCCCGGCTCGGACAAGTTCGTCACGATCGTGGGCGCGGGCGAGAACAACCTGCGCGACGTGACGGTGAAGATCCCGCTCGGCGTGATCACGGTCGTGACGGGCGTCTCGGGCAGCGGCAAGTCGACGCTGATCAACGACACGCTGTACAAGGCGCTCGCGCACGAGCTGTTCGACGCGAAGGACAAGCCCGGCCGGCACAAGAAGATCGACGGGCTCAAGCACCTCGACAAGGTGATCGACGTGTCGCAGGACCCGATCGGGCGCACGTCGCGTTCGAACCCGGCGACCTACACCGGCATCTTCACGGGCATCCGCGAGCTGTTCACGCAGCTGCCCGAGAGCCGCCAGCGCGGCTACGCGCCGGGGCGCTTCTCGTTCAACGTGAAAGGCGGGCGCTGCGAGGCCTGCCAGGGCGACGGCATCCTGCGCATCGAGATGCACTTCCTGCCCGACGTGTACGTGACCTGCGAGGAGTGCAAGGGCCGGCGCTACAACCCGCAGACGCTCGAGGTGAAGTACAAGGGCAAGTCCATCGCCGACGTGCTGGAGATGACCGTCGACGAGGCCTTCGAGTTCCTCGAGCACATTCCCGGCGTGCGCAACGGGCTCGCGACGCTGGCCGAGGTGGGGCTCGGCTACGTGCACCTGGGCCAGCAGGCGACGACGCTCTCGGGTGGCGAGGCGCAGCGCATCAAGCTCGCCAAGGAGCTGTCGAAGCGCGCGACCGGCCGAACCATGTACATCCTCGACGAGCCGACCACGGGCCTGCACTTCGCCGACGTCGAGAAGCTGCTCGACGTGATCACGCAGCTGGTCGAGCGCGGCAACACCGTGGTGGTGATCGAGCACAACCTGGACGTGATCAAGACCGCCGACCACATCATCGATCTCGGCCCCGAGGGCGGCGACAAGGGCGGCGAGGTGATCGCGACCGGCACGCCCGAAGAGGTCGCGAACAACCCGCTCTCGTACACGGGTCAGGCGCTGCGGCCGATCTTGTTCGGCTCATGATCCCGGACCGCGAAGGGGACGCTCGCCCGCCGCTCACGCTCGAGTTCGCGTTCGTGCTGGCGCTGCTCGCGCCGCTCGCCCACATGGTGTGCGTGCTGCTGCTCTCGCTGATCGGCTTCCGCGGCGCCGTGCCCGTGATCGGCATGGGCGCGGTGCTCGCCTACGCGGGCATCTTCACGCTCTGCGCCGTGCGCTTCCGGCGCCCGCCGCTCGAGGAGCTGGCGCTGGTACGCGCGCCCGCCAGCGCCTGGCTCGCGGTCCTGTTCCTGCTCGCGTCGGTCGTGCTGTCGAGCGAGATCGACAACTGGGTGAAGGTGTTCTTCCCCGTGCCGACCGAGCCCGTTTCGGGCGGCGAGCTGGTCGAGGCGCCGCCGTTCATGGGCGCGACGCTCGCGGTCGTCGAGCTCGCCGTGTTCCCGCTCGCCTACGAGCTGTTCTTCCGCGGCATCCTGCAGCCGCTCGCGGTGGCGCGCGTGGGCGTCGTGCCCGGCGTGCTGCTGACCGCGCTGTTCGCGGCGGTCGCGAGCGGGCTGGTGTTCGCCGGCCTGTGGGGCGTCGCGCCGGCGTTCGCGAGCGCACTCGTGCTCGGCGTACTGCGCCAGGCCTCGGGCTCGCTGTGGCCGCCGCTCGCGCTGCACTCGCTCACCGGTCTGGTCACGCTCGGCGCGCAGTACCAGCTGTTCGGCCTGGCGGGCTTCGACGACGTCAGCGCCGCGCACACGCCGTTCGACTGGGTCGCGGGCGCGGCGGCGCTGACGGCGGTGGGGTTGGGGCTGTGTCGGGTGGCGGCGACGAATCGGGCGCAAGGGTCATAGAGTGGAATGATGAGTGTTTTCGCCTTGCGTTGACGAGTGGCGACTTCGCGGCAGACACTCCTACCCCCACCCGCGAGGACCCTCGAATGTCCCAATCCCGATACCTCTCCGGTCTCGATCCCGAGCAGCGAACGAAGCTCGAGCAGAAGCTCCTCGGCCGCCAGACGAGTCGCTGTTTCATCTGCGACGATCCGATCGACCTCGTGCTGCACAAGGGCCAGCTCGACGTCGATCACATCGACCCGCTGATCGAGGACGGGCTCGATGCGGAGAACAACTTCGCGCTGACGCACGCCTCGTGCAATCGAAGCAAGGGTGCCGCGAATCTCGAGATCGCGCGCCGGCTAGCGGAGTTCGAGCGTTTGCAGACGCAAGCTCAAGGGGAGGGGAAGCGCGGCGCGAATCTCGGCGACGTGCTCGCGCGGCACGGCGGCGCCAAGGCTCTGCTGCGCTTGCGGAGAGTGGCCAACGATGTGGAGTACGCAGTGCCAGAAGTCGGCGACAACGCGATCCGAAGGGTGCCGATCTACCATGACAAACAGAGCGGCATGGACTCGTTTTTCGCAGCGCTGCCGCTCGAGTACGTGCACCACGACGACCGCATCAACCCGCGCAGCATCGGCGCGAACATTCGCGGTCTGATCGAGGAGTTTCTCCAGAAGCGGCCGCAGCTTCACGTCGGCCTGGCCTGGTGGGAGCCCGAGACGGACGGCGCCGGCAAGGTGAAGGTGTTCGACGGTCAGCACAAGGCCGCCGCGCAGATTCTCCTCGGCGCCCACGAGTTGCCGGTGCGCGTCTTCCTCGAGCCGGACACGAACGTGCTGCTTCAGGCGAATACGAACGCGGGTGGGAAGCTACGGCAGGTGGCGTTCGACGTTGCCGTAATGCGGCACCTCGGCAGCTCCCTCTACGTCGAGCGCGTGAAGCGCTACCAGTCGATGCGTGGCCTGGCCGAGAACGACTACTCGTTTTCGGAGCAAGACCTCGTGCGTTTCTTCCGCGGCGAGCGACGCGAGATGGAGCGCTACATCATCGACGCTCAGCGCGACAGCATCACGCGCGATCTCGGCAACGCCCTGCTCGAGTTCGTCGAGTGGGCCGGCAAGGGCGCCGATCGGCCGCTCTCGTACAACACCATCGAGCGCAGCTTCTTCCGCGAGTTCCTCTACAAGAAGGCGCTCGATGCTCCGATCGGCGCTGGCATAGAAGAGGGCGTCAACGCACGCCAGCTCGAACGCGAGCAGATTGTTCGGCTCATGAGTCTATTCGCGGAGGTGTTCTTCGTGAGTCACTGGGACCCGGAGCTCGGCGGGCGGCGCGTGGAGAACCGGCTGCAGGCCGGCGATGCGATTCCCGAAGGGCACCTACGCGCGTGGAGGATTGCTCGCGAAGAAATTCTGGCGAACGTGATGCGCTGGGTTCGGCTGGTGATCGCAAACTACTACGCCTACACCGGCAAGGTCATTCACGAAGATCGGCTGCTTCACGTGCGGCTACCGGACGAGCTGTGGGAGCGACTGCGAAATTTCTTCGAGAGCCTGTCTCGGCTGCCGTGCTGGGTTGATCGCAACTTGAGCACGACGGTCTTCGGCCCGAAGCAGAATCTGGACTACTGGGAGAAAGTGTTTCAGACGGGGAAGTCGCCGACGGACATCCAGGTACTCGCGGCGTCGCTCGACCTGAATGAGATGATCCGGCCGCGCGGTTCGACCGCGGGGAAAAAGCCGTGAAGCGAATTCCGCTCGCTCGTGGCGTGACGCAAGCGCTGCGTTCCGTGCGTACGGCCGCGCAGAGATCCTTGAAGGCCCTGAATCAGGCGGCGAGTCAGCGAATGGCGAAGGGCGACTACGCCACGGCCGAGACGCTCGCAGCCAAGGGCAAGGAGATTCGCCAATTCCAGACCGAAGCGGACGAGCTGCGCAAGCGCTGGCGTGCAATTTGTGGGGGCGGTACTGCCGGCGCGAAGAAGTCAGCAAGTCCACTCTGGTCCTACTACCAGCCAATTCTCCAAGCACTCGTCCAAGCGGGTGGCGAGTGTCGCGGTGCCGGTGTCGAGGAGCATGTGGAGCGCTTGATGAACGCGTCGCTCCTACCAGCAGACAGGGACATGATGGCGGGGAGCCGCGAGCGCTGGCGGGTGATGGTGAAGCGCGCGCGACGTCCTTTGATCGCCGAAGGCTGGATCGAGGATCGACCTGGCGCGTTCTGGAGAATCACTGATGCCGGTCGGCGCGCCGCCGAGCAGCCGCCCCGTGAGGGCAAGCGCGCTCGATCGTAGGCGATGCGGAGACTGTGATGCCGGCGCCGATGGCCGTTCTGACGAAGGACAAGGGGCTCATCTGCTCTACAACATCAAGACAGGCTGGAACGGAATCCCCCAGCTTCCGATGTCAGACATCGCGACTGTCGTCTCGTCCGTTCCGACGGTCGAGGCGCAAGAACTGCGGTTCGTCCTGACCGACCGACACGCGTACCTCGGCGCTGCGCAGCTCGCGAGCGACTCGACAGGGCTCGAGCGAGTCGATTGGAAGATTCTGCGGGCGCGCGACTTCCAGCGGTCCCTGGCAGATCCGGAGAAGGTCGAACGTTACCAAGCTGAGGCGCTAGTTCACCGGCACGTTCCTCTCGAGGCGATCGTGGAGCTCGTTTGTTGGTCACCCACGCAGAAGGCGCAGCTACAGAATGAATTGACCTGGAGGGGCCTGTCGCTGAAACTGACGGCTAGACCCGAGTGGTACTTCTGATGATCCGCTACACCCGTGGCAACCTGCTCGACGCGCCGACCGAAGCCCTGGTGAACACCGTCAACGAGATTGGTGTGATGGGCAAGGGAGTTGCGCTCATGTTCCGAGACGCCTTCCCGGAGAGCGCGAAGGCCTACCAGAAGGCCTGCGCGCGGCACGAGGTCCGGGTCGGCCGCGTCCTCGTCACCGAGAACCACGCGTTGCTCGATCCGCGCTGGATCCTGCACTTCCCGACCAAGAAGCACTGGCGTCACCCCTCACGCATGGAGTGGATTCGCGAGGGGCTGAAGGATTTGGTTCGCGTCGTGCGAGCTCGGAAGATCCGTTCCCTGGCCTTGCCACCCCTCGGCTGTGGCAACGGGGGCCTCGAATGGAGCGAGGTTCGCCGCGAAATCGAGAGCGCTTTGGCAGAGATCTCTGACGTCGATGTGGTCGTCTACGAGCCGATCGACGCGTACCAGAACGCACCGAAGCGAGAGGGAGTGGAAGAGCTGACGCCGGCGCGCGCGCTCATTGCCGAGCTGGTCCGGCGCTACTCGGTGCTGGGTCTCGACTGCAGCAATCTGGAGGTGCACAAGCTCGCCTGGTTCCTCGAGCGGACGATCCAGGAGCAGAAGCTTGACGATCCGCTGGATCTTCGCTTCGTCGCGAACCGCTATGGGCCCTACGCGGATCGCCTTCGGCACCTGCTCGATGGTCTGGACGGGAGCTATCTGCATTCGGAGAAGCGGCTCAGCGATGCAGGTCCGCTCGACCCGATTCGATTCGAGGACACCCAGCGAGATTCCGTAGCGTCGTACCTCGACAGTGAGCCCGCCCGTGTCTATAAGGCGGCGCTCGAGCGCACCGCCGAGATCATCGACGGATTCGAATCACCGCTCGGTATGGAGCTCCTCGCTACCGTCGACTGGCTGCTTCACGAGCAGAAGACCGAGCCGAATGTTGCAAGTGTTCGGCGCGGTCTCGAGAGCTGGCCTGGCGGCAAGGCCGCCTCGAAGCGCAAGCTGAAGCTCTTCGACGACCGGTTGATCGAGCTGGCTTTGGAGCGACTTGCTCCGGCATGAGTCTTCATGGCGCTGAATTCGATCGTCCACACCGAGCAGGTCGTTCGCAACCTCCTGCGCTACCAGCTCACGGCCCTGCCCCTTCGCAGACCAGCGGCTGCTGAGCTCGATCGGAGACGTTCCTCCGGCCGAGTTCGAGGCGACGTACTACGCGGGCAAGACGGGTCCGACCAAGGAGGTCGGACTCAACCAATCGAGTCTCCGGGGAACCCGGGGCGATTCACCGGTAATCACACTGCGTTTCTCGGAGGGAGGGAGATCCGGCAACGCGAGGAACGCCGCGTGCGGTCGCTCGAGGCGATGGCCCCCGGCGGCGTGGCCCGAGAGCACGCCAGGGGGCGGGTCGACCGCGTGATGGAGCAGTGCACCTCGCACGGCGCGGGCGACGTCTTCAGTTCGCGCGGGCGAGAGACGGAGCGGCGGATCGCCCGAAGCTGGCGCTTCCCTGAGAACGAGCCATTCCCCAAAGACGGGATGACGGAGAGCAAGTCTCTCGGGTGACGCAGCAGGGGAGAGGGACTCGCAAGTTGCGCGCGCCTGCTTGGCCGACCTCGTCGTGTTCGCCTGCGTCATTCACGGGACTCCGACCGCGCGTGAGTGGGCGAGTCCATCGTACGCCCGCGGTCACCCACAGCGCAACGCAGTCAGGTGAACGGGCCCGAGTGCCTCCCTTTCCCGGGAAGTCGACTCGTCGGTCACTGCCTCTACATCCCGAGCCGCCGGCGGAGCTCCGCGACGTCGCAGGGCAGGCCTCGGAACTCGGGATCGCGGAAGTCGCGCTCGAACTCGACGAGCAGGGCTTCGAGGCGCTCGCGCAGCGCGGGATCCCGAGCGGCCTCGCGCGGCGCGCGGCCGAGCAGAGCCGGGAGCTCGTGGTCGGGCCAGGACGCCCAGTGCTCGCGCGCGGCCTCGTCGAGCAGCTCGCGAATCTCGGGCTGCTCTTCGAGTTCGCGATCGGTCGTGCGGTCGCGCGGACGGGTCGGTCGCTCTCGTTCCCGGTCGAGTAGATCATCGAGCGATTCGTGCAGCTTCGCCTCGAGCTTTGCGCGCGTGCCGAGGCGGCGGCGGATCTCGCGTTCGATCTTTCGCGCGCGCTTCTTCGAGTTGACGTTCACCACCAGCTCCGATCCCGACACCTCGACGGTTCCCAGGATCGTGTTGTCCCAGGACTTCATCTGGCGGTTGCCGCGCTTGCCCCAGGTGATCTCCACCTTCGCGAGCGCTCCGTTCGCGTCGAGCTCCGCGCTTTCGAGCTGCTCCTCGGGGGTGCTCACCACCGAAAGCGTGGCGAGCGCGTCGAACGCCTCGCGCGCCGAGCAGTGCAGCGCGTAGCGCAGCGTCGTCGGTACGAGCTCGTCGCCGTCGGTGTTCCGGATCAGCGGCGGCGCCGGGTTGTGGAGCTCGTGCGAAAGCTCCAGGTAGCGGTGCCGGAGCTCGCCTTCGAACGTGCGCAGGTCGTCGGCCGCGATCCTGCCGCCGAACCCCGCGAGGAGGTCCCTGCTGTCGATGACCCTGCCGACCCAGCCGGGCGGAATGCACGTGCTCCCCATGCCGACCTGCAGGGTCACGCCAGCGTGCGCGACCAGCTTCGCGAAGATCGCATCTCCGTGTCGGAGCGACTCGCTGGCGGCGTGCTCGGCGACCCAGTTCTCGACACCGCTCATGAGATCGCGGGCAGCGAAGCCGCGGCCGCGTTCGACGCTCCCGACGATGTGAAAGCTGAGCGGGCTCGCGCACGCGGCGAGCAGGAACTGCTGCTCGAAGGCGTCGAGTCGCGAGCGGTGTTCCGCGAGGTACTCGCGCGCGAGCGGCGTGCGCGGAAGATCGCGCGTGCCGAGCTCGCGCCTGGCTTCCGGGTCGGAGCGCGCGACCCACTCGAAGACCAGCCACGGAAGGAAGAGCGCCTCGCGTTCGAGCCCGTCGTCCGACAGCTCGGGCCGCTCGACGCCAGACCAGAAATCGGCCCAAGCATGATGGATCAGGTCGGCGCCGAAGCGTTCGGGAGCGAAGCGGAGCGTCGCTTCGACGATCCGGCCCTCGGCCCTGCGCAACCGGAGTCGCAGGCTCTCGTGGTCCGTCTGCGGCGACGATTCACGGGCGAGGCAGCACTGCTTGTACTTCCGCCCACTGCCGCACGGGCACGGGTCGTTGCGGCCGGGACGCTTCGTACTGGCCATCGGCGGTCCCCCAGCGATACCGCAAGCCTACTCGGTCATCTCGGTTGCTGCCCAGCCGGGTGTGGCTCCCCAGAAGCGCGTCACAGGTCCTGCCACGGGATCGCGCGGACGCGATCGTCCACATGTCCACGGCCGACCGCAGGGTTCGTGGTATAGCGGCGACGTCGACTACGAGTCGAGAAAGACACGAGCGAGCCAGGCGTCGGTCGCGCGCAGTCCAGCAGCGACGCGCTCGTCGCGCGACCCGCGCACCGACACCAGACGGTGAAGGCTGCCGCGCAGGCGCTCGGCGAAGGTCTCGGTCATCCAGGCCCGGAAGCGCTCGCCATCGCGGATCTCGTCGGCCTCGAAGGCGACGTCGTCGGGGTGCGTGAGCAGGTACAGCGACGGCCGCGCGATCGCGAGCGCCTCGACTTCCGCGGAGCGCGCGCCCAGATAGCGCTCGTGCCAGAGCGCGGTCGCGAACGCGTCGGTGTCGCAGATCAGGACCGGGCCGGTGACGCGCGCCAGGCGCTCCTCGAGCGCGTTCTGCTCGCGCGCGATCGCGACGAAGTCGTCGGTCGTCCAGACCAGCGCCTCCATGCCCGGCTCGGGGCGGCCCTCGCGCGCGGCGGGGGCGCGCTCGCGCGCTAGCCACTCGAGCGTGTAGTCGCGCCCGTATTCGGGAACCCAGCGCGTGGGCGCGAACGCTCCGCCGCGGCGCACGAGCGCGTCGCGAAGATCCTGCGCGGAGGTGGTCTTGCCCGTCGACTCGGCGCCGACCAGCACCACGCGCTCCGCGCTCACGCCGTCTGCTCCCGGAGCAGCACCCTCCAGCGCCGCAGGCCGACCACGCAGATCGCGAGGTAGAGCGTGTACAGCCCGGCGGTCGGGTACAGATCGCGCGCGACGTAGAGCGGGATGGAGATCAGGTCGACCAGGATCCAGGCCCACCACGACTCGAGGATCTTGCGCGCCTGCGCCCAGGTCGCGGCGAGCGAGAGCACGAGCACGCTCGAGTCCCAGACGGGCACCGGCGAGTCGGTCGCGCCCGCCAGCACCAGCGCCGAGAGCGCGGTGCCGGCGAGCGATGCGCCGGCCGCGATCGCGACCTCGACGCGGGTCGCGCGCCGCAGCGGGAGCTCGGCGCCGCCGGCGCCGCCGAAGCGCCAGCTCCACCAGCCGTAGATCCCGAGCGCGGTGAACACCACCTGCAGGAGCGCCTCGGCGTACAGGCTCGCGCGCAGGAACACGACGAAGTAGAGCGTCGTGTTCAGGATCGAGACGGGCCAGTTCCAGATGTTCGCGCGCGCGACCAGCCACACGCAGGCCAGTCCCGCGGCCGCGCCGATCCACTCGACCAGACTCGATTCGCTCACCGGGTCGCGCGCTCGACACGCGCGCGGATCGCCTGTTCCACGGCGTCGGGCGGGCCGCTCGCGTCGATCGTCTCGAGCCCGAGGCGCGCGTACTCGGCCTCGACGCGCTCCAGGAAGTCCGCGCGCTCGAAGCGCTCCGTCGCGTTCGCACCCATGCGCGCGAGCGCCACGGCGATCGGCACGCGCAGCCACAGCACGAGGTCGGGTGCGGGGAACTCCGGCGTGTCGAACAGCGCGCGCAGCCGGGCGCGATCGAGCCCCTGCGCCGCCTGGTAGGCGAGCGTCGAGTGCTTGTAGCGGTCGCACACCACGATCTCACCGCGCTCGAGCGCCGGCAACACGACGGCCTTCAAGTGCTCGCGGCGATCCTCGAGGAAGAGCTCGAGCACCTGCTCCGGCGTGGCCTCGAACTCGGCGCGCGCCCAGGCGCGATAGCGCCGGCCGAACGGCCCGTCGGTCGGCTCGCGCGTCGACACCACGTGGTGTCCCTGTGCCCCGAGCCAGGCCGCCAGGCGGCGCGCTTGCTCGCTCTTGCCCGAGCCGTCGATGCCCTCGAGCACCAGGAACCTGCCGCGCGGCTTCACGCCGAGAGTTTGCCCGACCGCTCGACCGATCGGGGAACGCGGGACGGGGGATTGCCGGATGGGGAATGCGCACGCCTCACCCCGTTCATCGTGCGCCTTTCCCCGTTCCCCATCCGGCACGGGCTTCCCGGAAGCCCTGGTCCCGTGAGAGGGCTGTCCGTTCTACCCGACGCCATGGGAGAGCAACGCGCGTGCCATGCGGAAGTGCGCGAAAAACGAACGCGCCCGGGCGCTCCTGTGAACGCCCGGGCGCAGAATCGTGGACAGATCGCTCGGTCAGATCGCCGCAAGCGAAGCGCGCAGCGAGCCGAAGGCGAGCGAAGAGCGGGTGGCGCGCGGCCCAACATCGGCCCGCGGCCGATGTTCCGCGGGGGCGCGCCGGGTCCCGCAGTTAGATCTGACCCTGGATCAGGAACGCGATCACGAAGGCGAGCAGCGCGATCGACTCGATCAGCGCGAGGCCGATGATCATCGGTGTCTGGATCACGCCCGCGGCGCCGGGATTGCGGGCGATGCCGGAGACGGCGCTGGCCGCGGTCATGCCCTGACCGATGCCGGCGCCGAGGATCGCGAGACCGATCGCGAGGCCCGAGCCGATCGCGATCCCCCAACCCGATCCGCCGCCTTCCTCGGCCGCGAGGGCCAGGTCGGGCGACAGAGCCATGGCCAACACGGCCGCAACGAAGAAGAACGCACGCATCGCTACTCCCTTTCTAGTGAGCTTCCTCGAGACCCATCCCGATGTACAGCATGGTGAGGAAGGTGAAGATGAACGCCTGCACGAAGCAGATGAAGACCCCGAGACCGAGCACGATCCAGGGCACGAAGATCGAGATCACGCCGCCGAAGCCGATGAAGATCGCCGCCAGCGTGTGGTCGGCGAACATGTTGGCGGTGAGACGGATGGTGAGCGAGACGAAGCGGATCAAGTGACTGAACAGCTCGATCGGCAGCATCAGCGGCGCCATCCAGATCGGGCCCGGCGCCATGTGCTTGAGCCAGCCGCCGACGCCGTTCGCGCGGATCGCGGCCACCTCGGCGGTGACGACCGAGACGATCGCCCACGACAGGTTCGTCTCGACGTAGGAGGTCGGCCCGCCCAGGCCCGGCACGATCCCCATCAGGTTCCCGACCAGGATGAAGCTGCCGAGCGTCGCGAGCAGCGGCATGTACTTGCGCCAGTCGTGGCCGATCGCGTCGTGCGCCAGCTTTGCGATGCCCTCGAACATGACCTCAAAGAAGTTGCGCAGGCTGAAGCGCGCGTCGGGAATCACCGCGTCCGGACCCAGGCTCGCGCGCACGCGCCAGGCGATCAGGAGCACGATCAGCATGCCGGCGATCACCGACTGCAGGAGCACCGGCACCGAGGCCTCGAATGCCGAGAAGACCGACGGCGGGTGACTCATCGCGCGGCCTCGTGCGCGGGCGTCGTGAGCCCGTGCCAGAGGCCGGCGGGCACGACCAGGAGGAGCCCCGCGAGGAACGGCAGCGGCTGGGCGTTCGTTTGTGTGAGCACGTAGATCACCGCGGTGAAGAAGAGAACGGTTCGGACGACGAGCGTGACCTCTGCGAGCGCCGCGGCGTTTCCCGAAGCGCCGCCGGCCGACAGGACCGCGCGCACGCTTCGTTGGAGCAGCTCGAGATTCAAGAGTTGGATCCCTCCGCCCAAGGCCAAGCTGCAAACGGCGTGGCATCCATACGGAATCGCCCCCGCGATTGCAAGCGCGAGCACGATCAAGTACTTGGCGTGCAACGAAGCGCTGCGCTGCTTCAACGCGGCGGCGATTCCCCGTCCTTCGCGGCTCGTTTTCCGAACGCGATCAGGCGCCGGAACGCGACGGTCGCGCCGAGCGCCAGGAACACCATCAAGAGCACCGGCGAGGTGCCGAGCCAGCGGTCGCCGTAGATGCCGAGCACCGCGCCGAGCACGATCGAGAGCGCCGCCTCCCAGGCGGCTTCGATCCCGCGACCCATCCGGAAGGCGGCGAGCTTCGGGCGGCGCGGGTCGGGCTCGGTCATCTAGCGAGCCTTTGCGAAGGCGTGCCGCGCCGCCTCGAGGGTCCGGTCGAATTCGGCGTCGCCGTGCGCCAGCGTGAGGAAGCCCGCCTCGAACGGCGAGGGCGCGAGATACACGCCGCGCTCGAGCATGGCGTGGAAGAAGCTCTTGAACGCGTTCGCGTCGGCCTTCTGCGCCTCGGCGTAGCTGCGCACCGGCCGGGCGTGGAAGAAGAAGCCGAACACGCCCCCGAGCGAGCTCGCGGTGAACGGCAGTCCGGCTTCGCGCGCGAGCCGCTCGAGTCCGTCGGCAAGGCGCTTGGAGCCGGCCTCGAGCCGCTCGTAGACGCCGGGCTCCGCGGCGAGCTCGAGCACTGCGAGACCGGCCGCGGTCGCCAGCGGGTTCCCGGACAGCGTGCCCGCCTGGTAGATCGGACCCACGGGCGCCATGCGCTGCATGAGCGCGCGCTTGCCGCCGTAGGCGCCGACCGGCAGCCCGCCGCCGATCACCTTCCCGAAGGTGGTGAGATCGGGGGTGACACCGAAGCGCGTCTGGGCTCCGCCGAGCGCGACGCGGAAGCCGGTGATCACCTCGTCGAAGATCAAGAGCGCCCCGTGGCGATCGCAGACCGCGCGCAGCCCGCGCAGGAAGCCGTCGACGGGCAGGACCAGGCCCATGTTGGCGGCGACCGGCTCCACGATCACCGCCGCGATCTCGGCGCCGCGCGCGGCGAACAGCGCTTCGACAGCCGCGAGATCATTGAACGGCAACACGATCGTGTCCGCGACCGCCGCGCGCGGCACGCCGTCGGTGCCGGGAATGCCGAGCGTCGCGACGCCCGAGCCGGCCGCGGCCAGCATGTGATCGGGATGGCCGTGGTAGCAGCCGTCGAACTTCAGGATGCGATCGCGGCCGGTCGCGCCGCGCGCGAGCCGGATCGCGCTCATGGTCGCCTCGGTGCCCGACGACACGAGCCGCAGCATCTCGATCGACGGCACGAGCCCGCTCACGCGCTCGGCCAGCGCGATCTCGGCCTCGGTCGGCGCGCCGAAGCTCGTGCCGCGCGAGGCCGCCTGCGCGACCGCTTCGAGCACGGCGGGATGCGCGTGGCCGAGCAGGATCGCGCCCCACGACGCGACGTAGTCGACGTAGCGGTTGCCGTCCTCGTCCTCGATCTGCGCGCCCGACGCGGAACGGATGAAGCGCGCCTGGCCGCCGACCGAGCCGAACGCCCGCACCGGGCTGTTGACACCGCCGGGGATCACCGCGCACGCGCGCTCGAGCAGTTGCTTGGAGCGCGCGGTGTTCACTCGGCGTCGACCTCTTCGTCCTCGCCGAGCTTCGCGACGGATACCACGCGCTCGCCCTCGGACGGCTCCATCAGCCGCACGCCCTGGGTGTTGCGGCTCATGGTCGGGATCTCGGCGACGCGCGTGCGGATCATCTTGCCGCCGCTGGTGATCAGCATGATCTCGTCGCGATCGTCGACCTGCATGATGCCCACGACCTGACCGTTCCGCTCGGTGGTCTTGATCGTGATGATGCCCTGCCCGCCGCGGTTCTGTTCCCGGTACTCGTCGAGCGGCGAGCGCTTGCCGAAACCGTTCTCGCTGACGGTCAGGATGGTCTTGCCGGGCTTCAGGACCTCCATGCCGACGGTGGCGTCGCCCTCGCGCGTGGAGATGCCGCGCACGCCCGTGGCCGAGCGGCCCATCGCCCGCACCTGCTCCTCGTTGAAGCGGATCGACTTGCCGTCCTGCGTGGCGAGCAGGATCTGGTCGCCTTCCTTGGTGCGCGCGGCCGCGATCAGCTCGTCGCCGTCGGCGATGTTGATCGCGATGATGCCGCCGCGGCGCGGGTTCGAGAACTGTTCGAGCTCGGTCTTCTTGATCGTACCGTGGCTGGTCGCGAGCACGACGTAGCCGGCCTCGCCGAAGTCGCGCACGGGCAGGATCGCCTGGATGCGTTCGCCGTCCGCGAGCTGCAGCAGGTTCACGAGCGCCTTGCCCTTGGCGGCGCGCGAGAGCTCGGGCAGCTCGAACACCTTCAGCCAATGCACGCGGCCCTTGTTCGTGAAGCACAACAAGTACGCGTGCGTCGACGCCACGAACACCTTGCTCACGAAATCGTCGTCGGTGGTGGCGGTGGCGACCTTGCCCTTGCCGCCGCGCTTCTGCGCGCGGTAGTTGCGCGGCACCAGCCGCTTCGCGTAGCCGCGATGCGTGATCGTGACCACCATGTCCTCTTCCGCGATCAGGTCCTCGGTGGTGAAGTCCTCGACCGGCGGCGCGAGCTCGGTACGGCGCTCGTCGGCGTACTTCCCGCGTATCTCCGCCAGCTCCTCGATGATCACGTCGGTGACCTGCGTGTCACTGGCGAGCAGGGCCTTGAGCTCTTCGATGCGCGCGCGCACCTCGGCGAGCTCGTCGAGGATCTTCTGCCGCTCCATCGCGGTGAGCCGCTGCAGGCGCAGCTCCAGGATCGCCTGCGCCTGGCGCTCGGACAGCGCGAAGCTCGAGATCAGGCCTTCGCGCGCCTCGGCCGGGCTCTGGCTCTGGCGGATCAGCGCGATCACCGCGTCGAGGTTGTCGAGCGCGATCTCGAAGCCGAGCAGCAGGTGCGCGCGCGCCTCGGCCTGGCGCAGGTCGAAGGCCGCGCGCCGGCGCACGACTTCGCGGCGGAAATCGAGGAAGTGCTGGAGCAGCGCCACCAGACCCAGCGTCTGCGGCCGGTTGCGCACCAGCGCGACCATGTTCACGCCGAAGGTCGACTGCATCGGCGTGAGCTTGAACAGCTGGTTCAGCACGACCTGGTCGTCGGAATCCTTCTTCAGCTCCACGACCACGCGCATGCCGCGCCGATCGGACTCGTCGCGCACGTCGGAGATGCCGTCGATCTTCCCGTCGCGCACCAGCTCCGCGATCTTCTCGATCATCGAAGCCTTGTTGACCATGTACGGGATTTCGGAGATCGCGATGCGCATGCGGCCGCCGCGCGCCTCCTCGACCTCCGCGCGCGCGCGCACCGTCACGAGCCCGCGGCCGCTGCGGTAGGCCTCGCGAATGCCTGACCCACCGCAGATCAAGGCGCCTGTCGGGAAGTCCGGACCGGGCAGCTTCTCCATCAGCTCTTCGAGCGAGACGCGCGGATTGCGCGCGAGCAGCGTCAGCGCGTCGATGGTCTCGCCGATGTTGTGCGGCGGAATGTTCGTCGCCATGCCGACCGCGATGCCCGACGAGCCGTTCACGATCAGATTCGGGAAACGCGTCGGCAGCACGATCGGCTCGGTGCGCGTGTTGTCGTAGTTCGGGACGAAGTCGACGGTTTCGCGCTCGAGCTCGGCGAGCATCTCGGCCGCGATCTTGGTGAGACGCGCTTCGGTGTAGCGCATGGCCGCCGGAGGGTCGCCGTCGATCGAGCCGAAGTTGCCCTGGCCGTCGACCAGCGGGTAGCGCAGCGAGAACGGCTGGGCGAGCCGCACCAGCGACGGGTAGACCACCGTCTCGCCGTGCGGGTGGTAGTTGCCCGACACGTCGCCGACGATCTTCGCGCACTTGCGGTACGGGCGGTCCGAGGTCAGCGACAGGTCGTTGAACGTGACCAGGATGCGGCGCTGCGACGGCTTGAGCCCGTCTTGAACGGAGGGCAGCGCGCGGCTGATGATGACCGACATCGAGTAGTCGAGGAACGAGCGGCGCATCTCGTCCTCGATCGCGACGCGGATCGGGGGATTGACGGGCGGAAGCTCGGGTGTCTCGGGCGAATCCGACATGGGTCTCCGCTCAGATGTCGAGGTTCACGACGTTGAGGGCGTTCTTCTCGATGAATTCCTTGCGGGGCTCGACCAGGTCGCCCATCAGGATGCTGAAGGTCTGCTCGGCCTCGGGCTTGTCCTCGACGTGGACCTGCAGCAGCACGCGGCGGCTCGGGTCCATGGTGGTCTCCCAGAGCTGCTCGGCGTTCATCTCGCCCAGGCCCTTGTAGCGCTGGATGTACTGGCCCTTGCTGGCCAGGCGCAGCAGCTCGGCAAGCAGCTGACGCGGGGGGGG
>JBBDXF010000013.1:159026-172684 GCA_040902485.1 Myxococcota bacterium
CGCTCGCCTCGCCGCCGGTGACGAGCTTGTAGGGCGCGCTGCCGATGTTGCGCGCGTGTTCGGCCAACGCCACGAAGCGCTGGTAGTCGGGTGACTCGAGCAAGGCCTGATCGAACTCGAGCGTGCGCTGCACGGCCGTGTTCTCGAGCCGAACTGTCGGCGTGAAGCGGCTGTGCTCCTCGTCGTGCACCCACTCGATGCGCACCGGCAGCGTCTCGGGGTATGCAGCTTCGAGGTAGCGCGTGAGCCGGGCCTCGAAGGCTTCGCGCTCGGAGGCCTCTGCGAACAGCGCGCTGCTCTCCAGGCCCGAGGCTGCGGCGGCCTCGACGATGCGCGCGTCGATCGTGCGCCGCTCCATCGCCGCGGCCACCCGCTCGCAGCGCTGCGCGTCGCTGAGCAACTCGCGCAGCGTCGTCTCGAGCAGCGCGGTGTCCTGGCCGGCTGCGAAGACCTGCGACTCGCCCAGACCGATGCCGAGCAGATGCTGCGAGAGCTCGTTGTCGCTCTGCACGTATTGCTCGGTCTTGCCCCGCTTCACTTTGTAGAGCGGCGGCTGCGCCAGATACAGATACCCCTGCGCGATCAGGTTCGGCATGTGCCGGAAGAAGAACGTGAGCAAGAGCGTCTGGATGTGCGAGCCGTCGACGTCGGCGTCGGTCATCAGGATGACCTTGTGGTAGCGGACCTTCGCGGTGTCGAAGTCCTCGCCGATGCCGGTGCCCAGCGCCGCGATCATGGTCTGGATCTCGTTGTTGGCGAGCATGCGATCGATGCGCGCCTTCTCGACGTTGATCAGCTTCCCGCGGATCGGCAGGATCGCCTGGTTGTAGCGGTCGCGGCCCTGCTTCGCGGTGCCGCCTGCCGAGTCGCCCTCGACGATGAAGATCTCCGCCTTCGCCGGGTCGCGCTCCTGGCAGTCGGAGAGCTTGCCGGGCAGGCTCGCGCTGTCGAGCGCACCCTTGCGCCGCGTCAGCTCGCGCGCCTTGCGCGCGGCCTCGCGCGCGCGAACCGCCTCGGTGCACTTCTGCGCGATCGCGCGCGCGACCGCGGGGTTCTCCTCGAGCTTGGCCGAGAGCTGCTCGTAGAACAGGTTCGCGACCAGCCCCGTGACCTCGCTGTTGCCGAGCTTGGCCTTGGTCTGGCCCTCGAACTGCGGGTGCGAGAGCTTCACGGAGACGACGGCGGCCAGACCCTCGCGCGTGTCCTCGCCGGTGACGGCGCCCGCCTCCTTCTCGGACATGCGTTCCGAGATGTAGCGATTCACGCCTCGCGTCAGGGCGTTGCGGAAGCCGGTCAGGTGGGCTCCGCCTTCGACCGTGTTCACGTTGTTGGCGAAGCTGTAGACGCTCTCGTTGTAGCCGTCGTTATACTGCAGGGCGACCTCGATGTGGACGTCGGTGGTGACGACGCCGTCGCCGGTCGATTGCTCGTAGCTACGGTCGCCCGAGATGAAGATCACCGGGTGCACCGGGACGGTGCCGCGGTTCAGGTACTCGACGAAGGACGCGATCCCGCCCTCGTAGTGGAAGTCGTGCTGCTTGCCGCTGCGCTCGTCCTCGAGGTGGATGCGGATGCCGGCGTTCAGGAACGACAGCTCGCGCAGCCGGTTCGCCAGCGTGTCGAAGCTGTACTCGGTCACGTCGAAGATCTTCGGATCGGGGTGGAAGGTGACCTTGGTGCCGGTCTTGTCGGTCGTGCCGACGGAGTGCAGGTCCTCCTGCGGGACGCCGCGCTCGTAGCGCTGGCGCCAGACGCCGCCGCGAATCTTGATCTCGAGGTCGAGCCGATCGGAGAGCGCGTTGACGCACGACACGCCCACGCCGTGCAGGCCGCTCGACACCTTGTACGCTTTGTTGCTGAACTTGCCGCCCGAGTGCAGCGTCGTCAGCACCACCTCGGCCGCGGGCCGGCCGAGCTTGGCGTGCGGATCGATCGGGATGCCGCGCCCGTTGTCCTCGACGGTGACCGAGTTGTCGGTGTGTACGACTACGCGGATCGTGTCGCAGAAGCCCGCGACGGCCTCGTCGATCGAGTTGTCGACGACCTCGTAGACGAGGTGGTGCAGACCGCCCGGACCGGTCGACCCAATGTACATCGCGGGCCGTTTCCGGACCGGATCGAGACCCTCGAGAACCTCGATGGATCTCGCATCGTACTCGCTCATAAACTTGCTTCGCCCCTCGGACCGCTACGACGCCTCAGCGGGGTAGGACTGGAACCCTGCCAATTGCCCTGCTTTGGCACCGGCCTCGACTCGGAATCCGTCACGCGACGAATACAAGGGGCCCCTAGCGCCGCAAGGTGCTGCAATCGCTCGGAAAACTAGCCCAAAGGGCGGCTCTCGGCTAGAGCCTCATCGGCATGATCACGGCAATTTCGTCCGGGTCGTCCGCGGGCCGGAATTGCGCGGGGCTGAGCTCTTCGGAGAGCTCGAGCACCACTTCCTTCGCGCTCATCGATCCGAGCACGTCGAGCAGGTAGCGCGCGTTGAACGCGGTTTCGAAGCGCTCGCCCTGGTACTCGACCGGCAGCAGCTCGCGCGCCTCGCCGAGGTCGGGATTGCTGGCCGACAGGTCGACCTGGCCATCGCTGAGCACGAACCGAAAGCCACGCGAGCGCTCGTGCGCCATCAGCGCGATGCGGCGCACGGCGTGCAGCAGGCGCTCGCGGTCGACCAGCAGTCGCACCTTGTGGCCCTTCGGCAGGATCTGGCGATAGTTCGGGAACTCGCCGTCGATCAGCCGCGTGGTCAGCAGCAGATCCGGCCGCCGCAGCATCAGGAACCCGTCGCCCAGCCCGAGATCGACGGCACCCTCGCCCTCGTCGCAGAGCTTGCGGATCTCGGCCACGCCCTTGCGCGGCACGATGATGCCCTTGGCCAGGAACCCGACCGCCGTCGGCACCGGACGCTCGATCATGGCCAGGCGGTGGCCGTCGGTGGCCACGAAGCGGATGCGTTTGCCGTCGACGCTCTCGATGAAGACGCCGTTCAGGTTGTAACGGGTCTCGTCGCTCGAGGTGGCGTAAAGCGTGTGGTCGATCAGCTCGGAGACCAGAGCCGTGTCGATCTGCGCGAAGGCCACACCGTCGGCGCTGGCGATCGACGGGTACTCCTCGGGCGAGGTCGAGAGCAGCGCGAACTTGGCTGGCCCGCAGGTCAGCGTCACGCGCGCGCCGTCGTCGGTGCTGAGCAGGACCTCGGGCCCCTCGAGCTCTCGGACGATCTCGTACAGCTTCTTCGCGCCCAGCGTCACCGAGCCGGGCGTCTTCACCGTCGCCGGGTGGTTCGCGACCACGGCGACCTCGAGATCGGTCGCAGCCAGCGTCAAGCCGTCTTCGCGCGCCTCGATCAGCACGTTCGCCAGGATCGGCATCGTGCCCCGGCGCTCGACGATGGCCTGCACGCGTCCGAGACCACGCAACAGCTCGTCTCGTTCGATCGTGAGCTTCATGTCCACTTGCCTCCCACTTCTTCTGCTGATCTTAAAGCAAGTTGAGTAGGAGTAGGAGGGAGGGCTGCAGAAATCTGGAAAACGGCCTCGAGCTGCGGCCGGCCCTCACACTTTTCCCCACAGCGACGGTCGAAAGACCCGTCAGGGACGGTGTGCGCTCGGGGGGAACTCGTCGGCCGAGCGCGTTTTCCACCGCTCATCCACCCTCTTCCGAGACGCGCATGAGCTCCTTTTCGACGAGCAGCACCGCGGCGCGCAGGCTCGCGTTCTCGCCCAGCTGGCTCTGGATCACGCGGTCGGAGTGAAGTGCCGTGGTGTGGTGCTTGGCGAACTTGCGGCCGATCTCGGGATACGAGAGCCCGCAGTGGCGGCGCACCAGGTACATCGCGATCTGGCGCGGCGTGGTGATGCGCGGGCTGCGGCTCGTCGAGCGCAGGTCGCGCAGCCGCACGTTGAACTGCTGCGCGACGGCGTTCAGCACGTCCTCCGTGGTGACGCGGATCAGCGGATCGCTCGCGTGGCGCAGCAGGTGTTTCACGGCGCCGATGTCCTCGAGCGCGTGGTTGCACGACGACTGGGTCAGGAGCCGCGTGAGCAGGACGTCGAGCTGCGCCAGGTTGCTGCGCAGCCGGCTCGCCAGGAGCTCCGCGACCGCTGGCTTGGGCTCGAGACCCCAGCTCCGGGTGCGCGCGAGCACGATCGCGAGGCGCGTCTCCCACTCCGGGGGCCGGACCTCGATCGCCTCGAAGCGCGCGAGCCGCTTGCGCAGCGGTTCGATCAGGCCCGAGCAGCGCTCCGCCGGCTTGGTCAGTGCGACCGCCACCGGCACGCGCCGCTCTTCGAGCCGCTCGAGGGTCTGCAGCAGCTCTTCCTGCGTCGCTTCGCGTCCGTGGAGCGCCGGAACGTCGTCGAGCAGGAGCATGCTCGACGCGAGCAGATTCTCGCGGAATGCAGCCACCTCCTCGTTCGAGATCGCGCTCACCAGATCGAGCGAGAGCTGCTCCGCGCGCCGGTACACGGCGGAGGCCTCGGGGTGGCGCTCGCTGCGCTGCGCTGCGATCGCGCGCAGGAGGTGAGTCTTGCCCGCGCCGGCGGCGCCGTGAATGGCGATGCCGCCACCGCCGCTCGAGCTGTCGTTCGCGAATTTGCGGGCGCGCGCTCGCGCGTTCGCGTTCGCCGGGCTCGCGACGAAGCTCGCGAAGCTGAGCGTGGGGTCGCTTTCGAGCTTCGCGACGTCGTCGACGGGGATCAGCGCGAGCGCGACCGCGGCGTCGGTCAAACTCGAGAGGGCGGCCTCGATCGCGCCGATGTGACCTTTGCTGATCCACGCTTCCAGCTCGCTGCGGTTGGCGGCGAGGCGGAGCGAGTCCGGCGTGCGTTCGAGACAACGAGTGCTTTGGAGCAACGCATCGCGCGTCGTGGGCGCGAGTCTGTGCGCAAGTACATGCAGCACCGACTTCCAAAGCGACATCGCCCCGTCCGTGCAGACGAGGCCCGGAGCGCTGGCGGTCATGGAGGGAGGGGAACCTTTCAGACAGCGAGAACGAGTGGGATGTCGTGCTCATATCAAAGCGGTGCGCAGCAATGCAACAACGGACGAGAATTTTCTGTCGAGCGGGCGTTCGGGCCGCGGCGTTGACAGTGCCAGGAGCCGGTGCTTTGATACACGCCCACCGAGTCGCCCGACTCGAGAGGCACAGGCCATGAAACGCACCTTCCAGCCCAGTCGAATCCGCCGCGCACGCAATCACGGCTTTCGCGCCCGGATGAGCACAACGGCGGGGCGCAATGTCCTCTCGCGTCGGCGCGCGAAGGGTCGCCACGAACTCACGCGGGTCTCGAAGAGGAAGTAGCGATCCGTCGACGCCGACGGCTGACGCCCGCAGAGTGCCTCGTCGGAGAATGCGTAGAAGTGATTTCCTCGCGTCCTCCGAGTTCGGCGAACGCCGGACGACCCGGTACTTCATCGTGTTGCTCAAGGCTCGAAACGACGGCGGACCCACCCGCCTCGGTATCACCGTCACTCGCAAGGTCGGCAGCGCCGTGCGGCGCAACCGAATCAAGCGCCTCGCTCGCGAATGGTTCCGCAGTCGGTCTCGAGAGTTTGGATCGTGCGATCTAGTCCTCATCGCCAAGCGCGACATGCCGCACTCCCTGCGCCTGGCAGACGTGTGCCAGGACCTGGATTCGCGTCTCGCGCGCCCGGCCGCGGCCCCAGCACCGCCTTGATCGCGCTGATTCGCGGCTATCGACTGCTGATTTCGCCCTGGCTCGGCTCCGCGTGTCGGTTCCACCCGAGCTGCTCGCAGTACGCGGTGGCCGTGATCGAACGCGACGGCGCGCTGCGCGGCGGAGTGCGCGCGTTGCGGCGGATCTCGCGTTGCCACCCGCTGGGCCGCGGCGGCCTGGACCTTCCCTAGAGGGGAGTGACGGTGGACCGCCTGCAGATCGTCGCCATCGCTGCTGCCATCGCCCTGCTGGCGGTGTCCTATCTATTTCAGCCGCCGCCCGCGCCCGAGCCGGCCGTGCCGGCGCCGCAAGAGGCGACTGCGGAGCCTCCTCCGGCGGGGGCTGAGCCTCCGCCGACCCAGCCCGAGCTCGACGCTCCGGAGACGCGGCTTCCTCGCCTGACGGAATCGAAGATCGTGACGCTGGCCAATGACGCGATCCGCGTCCGCGTCACGAATCTCGGCGCGCGGCTCCAGAGCGTCGAGCTGTTGCAGTACAAGGCGACGGTCGAGCCGGTGTCCGGCCCGGTCGAGTTGGTGACGGCGGATGCGCGCGGCGCTCTGTTCGTGTTTCTCGGCCCGGAGCCGCTGCGTTCGCTCGAGGCCACCGACTACCAGATCATCGCCTCGGACGCGCACTCGGTCGAGCTTCGCGACGAGAAGGCCGGAGTCTCCGTGACGCGGCGTTTCGAGATCGATGACGCGGGCTACGGCGGGCGCATGAGCGTGTCAATCAGGAACGACAGCGGCGCGACGCTCCTGCCGAAGCTCGACTTCGTGCTCTACGGACAGGAGCGGTCGGTCTCCGCGCCCGACTACTTCCTGAACTACAGCTTGGTCGCCTCGGTCGATGGGGTCGTGGAACACGTGCCCGTCGCGGGCATCGGGACGGCCGGCTTCTTCGGCGGGCTGCTCGGTCGCGCGGCGCCGACCGGTACTTCCTACCCGGCGCCGGTGGAGTGGGTGGGTGTCGACAGCCAGTACTTCCTGCTCGCCGCCGTCTCTGAAAACGCCCGCGAAAGCACCGCTTTTCTGGGACCGCTCGGACGCGACCTGGGGCAGTCGGCGCTCGGCGCGCCGAGCTTCGAGGTGCCGCCGGGCACCGGCGTCGAGCGCAGCTACCGCTTGTTCTTCGGGCCGAAGGTCCCGGAGATCGTGGCCGCCGTGGACCCGCGGCTCGAGGGCTCGATCAACAATGGCTGGGCGATCGTGCGGCCGCTCGTCCACCTGTTCGAAGCGATGCTGCGCTGGACGCACGATCACGTGGTCGCCAACTACGGCGTGGCGATCATCCTCCTGACACTCCTGGTTCGCGTCGTGACGTTCCCGCTGACGCAGCGCTCCATGAAGTCGATGAAGCGCTTCAGCGTGATCGCGCCGCAGATGAAGGAGCTGCAGACCAAGTACGCGAACGACCGCGACAAGCTTCAGGAGGAGATGATGAAGCTGTACCGCCAGAAGGGCATGAACCCGCTCTCGGCGATGGGCGGCGGCTGCGTGCCGATCCTGGTGCAGATGCCTTTCATGATCGCGCTCTACTTCGCGCTGCAGACCTCGATCGAGCTGCGCCACGCCCCGTTCGCGTTCTGGATCAACGATCTGTCCGCGCCCGAGAACCTGTTCTCGATCGCTGGCTTGCCGCTGCGCTTGCTGCCGCTCCTGATGGGCGCGTCGATGCTCCTGCAGCAGCGGCTGACGCCGACGCCGAACGCGGATCCGCAGCAGAAGCAGATGATGACACTGATGAGTGTCGTGTTCACGTTCATGTTCTACCAGTTCCCGTCGGGGCTCGTGCTCTACTGGTTCGTGAGCAACCTTCTCGGGATCGCGCAGCAGCTTTTCGTGAATCGCACTCCGGTCGAGCCGGCCAAGTGAGTCGATTCGGGAGGAACGAGGCATGGACGCATCCGTAGACGACGTTCGAGAGTTCGTGGCCGAGAGCCGCGACGACGCCATCGCCAAGGCCGCGGGTTTCTTCCGCGTTCCCCCTGACCAGCTCAACGTATGGGTGGTTCCTGCCACGGTAACCGTGTCAGGACTGGGCTCGAACGTGCTCCTGATCGCGGCATTGAAGTCGGCCCGGTCCGCGCAGCGCGAGGAGCGTCGCCCGGAGCGACGGCCCGATGCGCGACCCGAGCGGTCCGAACGGAGCGACGATCGCGGCGGACGAGCCGAGCGTTCCGCTCGCCCGGAGCGAATGGATCGTCCGGAGCGGAACGATCGGCCCGCGCGGACGGAGCGCTCCGAGCTGCGCAACGAGCAATCCGAGCGACCCCCGCGCGCCGAGCGTCCCGCTCGCGAGGAGCGAGCGGAGCGGCGGCCAGAGCCCGTACGTGCGGCGGTGCCGCAGGTGGAGCCCGAGGCCGTAGACGACGCGGGCGACGATCTCGAAGAGGGCGAGCTCGGGCCGGTGGGTGAGTTCGTCGCCGGCATCCTGGAGCGCATGAAGCTGCGCGGCGTCGCAGTCACCGAGACGGAGACCGAAGAGGGCGACATCATCATCACGCTCGACGGCAAGGCGATACTCGCGCTGAACGACCGCGAGCCGCGCTTCGCGGCGGCGCTCTCGCACCTGGCGCATCGCGCGGCCGAGATGCTCGTCGACGAGGAGGCCGCGGCCCGCGTCGACATCCGCGGCGCCCGCCGTGCGCCGCCCGAGGAGCGCTCCGAGCGACCGAATCGCGACGGCCGGCGCGACGGCAATCGCCAGGAGCGGCCCGGACGCGGCCGCGACTCGGATGAGCGCGACATCGACGAGGTTGCGCTGGAGCGCATGGCGCGCGAAGCCGCGGAGATCGTGCGCCGCTCCGGTGAGCCGGAGCTCTTGCGCCCGATGAACTCGCGCGAGCGCTGGGTCGTGCACAACACGCTGAAGGACGAGAGCGGCGTCCGTTCCGAGAGCGAGGGCGAGGGCCCGCGGAAGCGGGTTCGCATCACGCCGGATTGAACCGGGACGCAGCGCTCGACGCGAAGATCGCGGAGTTCCTGCGCGAGCTCGGGCGCTGGGGCGAGCGCATGAATCTGGTCGGATCGACAGATCCGGCCGCGCTGGCGCGCCACGTCCAGGACGCGCTCGCCGCAGTCCCCCACCTGCCCGCCCATGCCTCGGTCGTTGATCTGGGCAGCGGCGCGGGATTCCCGGGCGTGCCGATTGCGATCGCCCGCCGCGACCTGCGCGTGACGCTGGTCGAGATCCGCGAGAAGCGCATCGCCTTCCTGCGCCACGTCGTCCGGGCTCTGGGGCTCGAGGTGGAGGTTCGGCGCGAATCGATCGAGGCCGAGCCGTCGGCCCGCTTCGACTTTGCGCTGCTCCGCGCGGTGGCACCGCCGGAGAAGTCGCTCGAGCTGGCGCGGCCGTGGGTCGCCGACGCCGGCGAGATCTGGATCTGGGCCGGTGCGGGCATCGCGCTTCCGGGCGCGCGCGCGATCCCGCTGGACTCCGGAGGCGCGATCTTGCGTGCTCCTGCGGCGGCGATTTCCCGTGGAACGGATTGATGTCCCACGCGGTCTTCGCTCTTCCACTCCTTGCACGTGGAACTCTGGGGTAGTATCCGCCTGCGGCACGCCGCGGGGTGGAGAGTGGCCAGGGTCATCGTCGTTGCGAATCAGAAGGGCGGCGTCGGCAAGACGACGACGGCGGTGAACCTCGCGGCTTCGCTTGCCGCCGCGGAGTGCCCGACGCTTCTGATCGACCTCGACCCCCAGGCGAACGCCACGTCGAGTCTGGGCTTCTCCACCGACGACTACGAGGCCGACACCTATGACGCGCTGCTTGGCGACGCCAAGCTCGCGGATATCCTGCTGGAGACGGACCTGCAGTTCCTGAAGCTCGCACCCTCGTCCACCGAGCTCGTCGGCGCCGAGGTCGAGCTCGCCGCCGCAGCTGATCGCGAGCGCCGGCTCGAGCGCGCGATCGAATCGATTCGCGAGCAATTTCGCGTGGTTCTGATCGACACCCCGCCCTCGCTCGGGCTCCTCACGCTGAACGCGCTGGTCGCCGCCGACTCGGTGCTGGTGCCGCTGCAGTGCGAGTACCTGGCGCTCGAGGGGCTCGCCAAGCTCACGCAAACGATCGAGCTCGTCCGCTCCTCGCTCAATCCGAAGCTCGCGATCGAGGGGCTCCTGCTCACCATGTACGACGTCCGCAACAACCTCGCGATGCAGGTCGCGCGCGAGACGCGCGAGCACTTCGGCGAGCAAGTGTTCCGGATCGTGATCCCGCGCAACGTTCGCCTGTCCGAGGCGCCGAGCTACGGCAAGCCGGCGCTTTTGTACGACATCAACTCCAAAGGCGCGCTCAGCTATCTGCAGCTCGCCGAGGAAGTCCTGGAGAGGATCCAGCATGGCCACACGTAAGGCTCTCGGCCGCGGTTTGTCGGCGTTGATTCCGGCACCCGCGCCGGCTGCACCGCCGCCGCCCGTCGACCGGAGCGCCGTCGAACCCGAAGCCGCGGCGGCGCCGCTGTTCGTATCGATCGCCAGGATCGCGCCCAATCCCAGTCAGCCGCGCAAGACCTTCCGCGAGAGTGAGCTGTCCGAGCTCGCCGCGTCGATTCGCGAGCAGGGCATCCTGCAGCCGCTGGTCGTCCGACGGCGCGGTGACGGCTACGAGCTGATCATCGGCGAACGCCGCTGGCGCGCGTCGCAGATCGCCGGGCTCGACGAGGTGCCGGTCGTGATTCTCGACGCGACCGATCGTCAGGTGGTCGAGATGGCGCTGGTCGAGAACGTCCAGCGCGCGGACCTGAACCCGATGGAGCTCGCCGAGGCCTTCAAGGTGCTGGTCGACGTCGAGGAAATGACGCAGGACGAGGTCGGCCGCCGCGTGGGTCTCGAGCGCTCGAGTGTGTCGAATCACCTACGGTTGCTTGAGCTGCCAGCCCCGATTCAGCAAGATCTCATCGATCAGCGCATCTCGATGGGCCACGCGAAGGCGATCCTCCAGGTGCCGCCGCCGCAGCGCGCGATGGTTCGCGATCAGATCGTGCGTCAAGGGTTGTCGGTGCGGGCGGCCGAGGAGCTCGGTCGACGCGCTGCGTCATCCACGCCGCACAAGCCGCGGCCTGGCCCCTCTCGAGACGTCCACGTGATCGACCTCGAGGAGCGGCTGCGCAAAGCGCTGAAGACCAAGGTGCGGATCGTCGGCCGGCGTGTCCGCGGGCGGATCGAGATCGAATTCCACGGCGAGACCGAGCTCGAGCGACTCAGCGAGCGCCTGCTCGAGGGAGAATCATGAAAGACACACTCCAGACCTTCCTCGACGGCGGCACCTCCTTCGAGGGCAAGATCTCGTTCACCGGCTCGGTCCGGATCGACGGGCACTTCCGCGGCAGCGCGAGCGCCGACGGCACGCTGATCGTCGGCGAGACCGGCACGATCGACGCGAAGCTCGAGGTCCGGAGCCTGATCGTGATGGGCTCGGTCAGCGGCGAGGTGACCGCCAAGGAGCGCGTCGAAGTCGGTCCGCACGGGCGCCTCGACGGCGTGGTGCGAACTCCACGGCTCCGCGTCGACGAAGGCGCGCGGCTCACGGCGCGCATCGAGATGGGCGAGCCCGCGCGCGTGGAAGCGGGCGCACCGCCCCGTCGCTGAACCCGCGCTCCGACGCGCGGGGCAGCGAAATGTGGCACCGCGGCTGATTGACTTGGAAATGTGCTTTGCCATACTGCCGCCGCCGAAGCGGGGTCGTCACCCGCAAGGGCTCTGGCCACGCGTGCAATCCACGTGCGGCGGTGCGAGTCATCGCGGTCCCGGTACTGCCTCGAGCATCCGCGGCCCGCGCTGAGGAACCTGTCACACAAGAGGGAACGACCTTGCGCGCCGAGCCGAGTCCGTGGCTTTTCGCAAGCGCGATCGCGATCGGGCTCTCCAGTCCCTTCCCAGCGCAGGCCGCGGACCTGAACCTGATCCCCGCGGCCGAAGTGGTCGCGACCAACGTCGCGCTCTTCCTCCTGCTGATCTACCCGGTGAATCGCTTGCTCGTGCAGCCGCTGCTGCGCGTGCTCGACGAGCGCGCGGCGCGGACATCCGGTGCGCTCGCGGAGTCCCAACAGCTCGGCGACGACGCGCGCACGGCGCGCACCGATCTCGAAGCCCGCCAGAACGAGGCCCGCGCGCGCGCTCAGGCGAAGCGAAGCGCGATCCTCGGCGAAGGCGAGCTGGAGGAACGCGCCGTGCTCGAGGCCGCGCGCGACGACGCGGCGCAGAGCATCGAGAGCGTTCGGCGCTCGATCGACGGTGAGCTCGTCGAGGCGCGTACCGCCCTGCAGGCCGATGCGCGCGCCCTCGCGCGCGAGGCGGCGACGCGCATCCTGGGGAGGGCGCTCTGATGCGACCCGCGTTCCTGCTCGCGCTGTGCCTCACCGGACTCCTGGGCGAGCCCGCGTTCGCATCGGAGGCCGGAGCCGAGCACGGGCACAGCGGCCCGGACTGGGCTTACTTCGCCTACCACTCGATCGGGCTCGCGCTGCTGCTCAGCGTGCTCGTCTACTTCACGCGCGAGCCGCTCAAGAATTTCCTGCTCGCTCGCAGCGAGAGCATCCGCCGCCAGATCGAGGGCGCGGAGGCGGCGCTCGCGACGGCACGCGCCGAAGCCGCCGAGCTGCGCGCGCGACTCGCACGCGCCGCGCAGGAGAACGAGGCCTTCGTGCAGGCGGCAGCCGTTCAGGCCGAGGCGGAGCGCGTGGCCGCACTCGACCGCGCGCAGCAGGCCGCCGAGCGGATTCGCCAGGAAGCGCGACGCTCGGCCGACCAGGAGATCGCGCGCGCCCGGCGCGAGCTGCAGCACGAAGCCGCGCAGCTCGCCACCCGCATCGCTGCGGAGATCCTGCAGCAGGGCATGACGCCCGAAGACGATCGCCGTCTGCTCGGCGAGTTCGTCGAGCAGATCGGGAGACGCACGTGATCGGTGGCAGCGAGATCGCACGCCGTTACGCGCGCGCCGTGTTCGGGCTGGGCGCCGACGCCGCCGCGCGCGCGAAGCTCTACGATGCGGTCGCTGGTCTCTCGCAGGAGATCTCCGGGAACGACGAGCTCGCCGGCGTCCTGCTCACGCCGATCCACCCGCGCAGCGAGCGCAAGGCGCTGATGAACGAGCTCGGCACGCGCCTCGGCACGTCCGCAGAAGTGCGCGCCGTCGCCGACATCCTCGTGGACCAGAACCGCGCGAAGCTGCTGCCGGCGATCCGCGACGCGCTGCGCGAGCTGGTCGACGCCGAAGCCGGCCGTGTCGAAGCGCGCGTGACCAGCGCTCGCCCGCTCGCAGCCGACGCGCAGGAGCAGCTTCGCCAGGCGATCTCGCGCCGCGTGAACCGCGAGGTCACGCTCGTGATCGACGTCGATCCTACACTGATCGGTGGTATCGTCGCGCGCATCGGCGACCTGCTGCTCGACGGCAGCATCCGCACCCAGCTCGACACTCTGGGCGCAAATCTCAGGAAGGGGCCTGCAGCATGAAGATCAAGGCAGCCGAGATCAGCGAAATCATCCGTCGGCAGATCCGCGATTACGATCGCGAGGTCGACGTGGCCGAGACCGGCACCGTGCTCTCCGTCGGCGACGGCATCGCGCGCGTGTACGGACTCGCCAACGCGATGGCGGGCGAGCTGGTCGAATTCGCCGGCGGCGTACGCGGCCTGGTGCTGAACCTCGAGGACGACAACGTCGGCATCGCGCTGATGGGCACCGGCGGGCACATCCGCGAGGGCCACCTGGTCAAGCGGCTGGGCGAGATCATGCGGGTGCCCGTCGGCGAGGCGATGTGCGGCCGCGTGGTGAACGCGCTCGGCGAGCCGATCGACGGCAAGGGCGAGATCAAGTCGACCGAGACGCGGCTGGTCGAGATCAAGGCGCCCGGCATCGTGAAGCGCCAGCCCGTCAAGGAGCCGCTGTACACGGGTCTGAAGTGCATCGACGCAATGACCGCGATCGGCCGCGGCCAGCGCGAGCTGATCATCGGCGACCGCCAGACCGGCAAGAC
>JBBDXF010000014.1:0-38575 GCA_040902485.1 Myxococcota bacterium
CCGAGCTCGGAGCCGCTCGTGCCGAGCGAGCCGGCGCCCGAGCTCACGCCGCATCAGAAGATCGCGCTCCGCGAGGTCGCGAGCGCGATCGAGGCGCGCAAGGACGCGCAGTTCCTGCTCTACGGCATCACCGGCAGCGGCAAGACGGAGGTCTACCAGCGCGCGGCCGAGGTCGCGCTCGCGAGCGGCCGCTCGGTGATCGTGCTGGTGCCCGAGATCTCGCTCACGCACCAGGTGGTCGACCGCTTCCGCGCGCGCTTCGGCGACCGCGTCGCGGTGCTGCACAGCGGGCTCTCGGCCGGTGAGCGCTTCGACCAGTGGCGGCTGATCCGCGAGGGCCGCGTGCCGATCGTGATCGGCGCGCGCTCCGCCGTGTTCGCGCCCTACACCGATCTGGGTCTGATCGTGATCGACGAGGAGCACGACGCCGCCTACAAGAGCGACGAGGGCTTCCGCTACCACGCGCGCGACGTGGCGCGCGTGCGCGCCGAGCGCGCGGGCTGTCCGCTCGTGCTCGGCTCCGCGACGCCCGACGTGGGCACGGCCTGGCGTTCCGCGCACGGCGAGATCCAGCGGCTCACGCTGCCCGAGCGCGTCGCCAGCCGTCCGCTGCCCACGGTCGAGATCGTGGACATGGCGAGCCCGGCCGCGCGCGGCGCCCGGCGCGGCATGCTCTCGCGCCCGCTGCGCGAGGCGCTGGCCGAGACGCTGGCGGCCGGACAGCAGTCGATCCTGTTCCTGAACCGGCGCGGCTTCGCGGCCCACGTGTACTGCTTCGCCTGCGGCTACGCGCTGCGCTGCCAGCACTGCGACATCTCCCTGGTCTACCACGCGAGCGAGGGCGTGCGGCGCATCGACGATCCGCTCGAGGGCGAGCTGCGCTGCCACTACTGCGGCTACCGCGAGGATCCGAAGTCGCGCTGTCCGTCGTGCAACAGCCCCGAGGGCGGCATGCAGGCGTACGGCACCGAGCGCCTCGACGAGGAGGTCAAGGCCTTCTTGCCGAGCGCGCGCGTCGGACGGCTCGACCGCGACACCTCCAAGCGCAAGGGCGCGCAGCGCAGCATCCTGGCCGCGTTCCACCGCGGCGAGATCGACATCCTGGTCGGCACGCAGATGGTCGCGAAGGGCCACGACATCCCGAACGTGACGCTGGTCGGTGTCGTGGCGGCGGATCTGGGCCTGCACTTCCCCGACTTCCGGGCGGGTGAGCGCACCTTCCAGCTGCTGACGCAGGTCGCGGGCCGCGCCGGCCGCGGGCTCGAGCCGGGGCGCGTGGTGCTGCAGACCTTCCTGCCCGACCACTACGCGATCGCGCTGGCGCGCACCCACGACTACCCGCGTTTCTACCGCGAGGAGGTCGCGCGCCGGCGCCCGCACGGCTGGCCTCCGTTCAACGAGCTCGTGCACTTCGGCTTCACCGGCAAGCGCCAGACCAAGGTCGAGCAGGCAGCGGTCACCCTGGCGGGGCTGGCGAAGACCTGCCTGCAGGGCGACACCGGCAGCGAGAGCGTCCGGGTGCTGGGGCCGGCGCCCGCGCCGCTCCCGCGTCTGCGCGACGAGTTCCGCTGGCAGCTGCTGCTGCTCGGACCGCGCGAGGGCGTGCGGGCGGTCGCGCGCGAGCTCGCGCGCCTGGCGCACGGCCCGGCCTTCGCCGGCGTGGCCGTGCGGGTGGATGTCAACCCGCTGCAAATGCTATGAAGTCCGGCCCATGCTCCTCCAGGTCCTGCAATTCCCCGACGCGCGCCTGCGCGAGAAGGCCGCGCCGATCGCGCAGCACGAGATCGACGACGATCTGCGCCAGCTCGCGGCCGACATGGCCGAGACCATGTACGACGAGCCGGGCATCGGCCTGGCCGCGACGCAGGTCGGTGTCGCCAAGCGCCTGATCGTGATGGACCTGGACTGGACCGAGGACGGCGAGCGCAGGCCGCGCATCCTGCTCAACCCCGAGCTCACCGCCACCTTCGACAAGGCCGTCTCCGAGGGGGAGGGCTGCCTGTCCGTGCCCGACTTCAAGTCCGACGTCGAGCGCCACGCCCGCGTGCTGGTGCGCGCGCGCACGCTCGACTGGGAAGAGCTCGAGTTCGACGCGACCGAGCTCGAGGCGTACTGCTTCCAGCACGAGATCGACCACCTCGACGGCGTGCTCTTCATCGACCGCATCAGCAAGCTCAAGCGCGATCTGTACGTCCGGCGGCGCAAGAAGCAGCTCCGCCGCGAGCAGGAGGAGCGCGAGCCGGCGGGTCACGCCGACGGCTAGCTTGCGGCTTCTGTATTTCGGAACGCCGGCCTTCGCCGTGCCCGGACTCCGCGCGCTCGCCGCGAGCGGCCACCGGCTGGTCGGGGTCGTCTCGCAGCCGGACCGCCCGCGCGGCCGCGGCCGCTCGATCGAGGAGACGCCGGTGAAGCAGGCGGCGCACGAGCTGGGAGTGGACGTGCTTCAGCCGGAAAGAGTCGGAGACGAGAGCGCGCTCGCCTGGATGCGCGCGCGCGAGCCCGAGCTGGGAATCGTGGTCGCGTTCGGACAGTTCATCCCGAAGAGCGTGCGCGAGCTGCCGCGGCTGGGGCTCGTCAACGCGCACGCAAGTCTTCTGCCGCGCTGGCGCGGCGCCGCGCCGATCGAGTGGGCGCTCGACGCGGGCGACGCGCGCACCGGTGTGTCGGTGATGCGCGTCGTCAAGGAGATGGACGCGGGCGAGGTGTGTCTGGTGCGCGAGACCGAGATCGGCCCCGAGGAGACCGCGGGCGAGCTCGCCGCGCGCGTCTCCGGGCTCGCGGGCGAGGCGCTGGTCGAGGCCGTCGACGCGCTCGCCGACGGCCGCGCGGTCTTCACGGCGCAGGATCCCGCGCGCGTCACGCTCGCGCCCAAGCTCGATCGGGCCTTCGCGAAGCTCGACTTCACGCTGCCCGCCGAGCGCTTGCTGCGCCGGATCCGCGCCGCGACGCCGCGGCCCGGCGTCGATCTCGAGCTCTCGCGCGCGGCCAAGCGCATGCGCATCGTGCGCGCGCGGCTCGGCCCGCCGCACGGCGGCGCGCGGCCCGGACGCGTGTGCGTCGAATCGGGCAGGCTCCTGCTCGCCGCGGGCGACGCCTGGATCGAGCTGGTCGAGATCCAGCTCGCGGGCAAGCGGCCGATGCGCGCCGACGAGCTCTTGCGCGGCTTCCGCGTTCCCGATGCCGAGGAGGCGCACTCGCCGTGACCGAAACCCCCTTCGTCCCGAGCGCGCGCGGCGTCGCCTGGTTCGTGCTGGAGCGCGTCGATCGCGACCGCGCCTTCGCCGAGATCGTGCTGCACGGCGCGCTGCCGGAGTCGCAGCTCGACCGCCGCGACCGCGCGCTCGCGACCGAGCTCTCCTACGGCTGCCTGCGCCTGCGCGGCCGCGTCGACGCCGCGCTCGGCCAGTGTCTCGACCGGCCGCTGCGCCGGATCGAGTCCGAGGTGCGCAACCTGCTGCGCCTGGGCGCGTATCAGCTCCTGTGCATGGACTCGATTCCCGACGCCGCCGTCGTACACGAGACGGTGCTGCTCGCGCGCAAGCTCGGCTTCGAGCGCGCGACCGGCTTCACCAACGCGGTGCTGCGCGGGCTCGCGCGCAAGCGCGACGAGCGCGGGATCGTCTGGCCCGACCCGGCCGCGGATCCGATCGGCTACATCGAGAGCTTCGGCTCGCTGCCGCGCTGGCTCGCCGAGCGACTGGTCGCCGAGCTCGGCCCCGCCGAGGCGCTCGCCTTCGCCGAGGCGAACGCCAAGGCTCCGCCGCGCACCGTGCGCGTGACCGTGCGCGGCGAGCGCGAGCGCGTCGCGCACGACCTGGGCGGCGAGCCCACGCGCTTCGCGCCGACCGGCGTCACGAACGCCACGCTCGATCCGTCGCGCGGCGCGGCCTTCGATCGCGGCGAGTACGTGATCCAGGACGAGGCCTCGCAGCTCGTGCCGCTCCTGCTCGGCGCAGAGCTCTCCGACACGGTGATCGACTGCTGCGCCGCTCCCGGCACCAAGGCTGTGCAGCTCGCGGAGCAGGTCGGTCCGCGCGGCGAGGTGATCGCGCTGGAGCAGAACCGCACGCGCATGGCGCTGATCTACAAGAGCGCGCAGCGGCTCGGGCTCGAGAACATCCGGCCTTTGGAGCGCGACGCGTCGAAGGGCTTCGACCTGCAGGGCCGCTCGTTCTACCGGCGCATCCTCGTCGACGCCCCCTGCTCGGGGCTCGGCACGCTGCGCCGCAACCCCGACGCGCGCTGGCGCGTGCGCCCCGAGGAGATCCCGCGCTGCGCCGAGCGCGCGCTCGCGATCCTGGCCTCCGCCGGGCGCTACGTCGAGGAAGGCGGCTCGCTCGTCTATAGTGTCTGCACGTTCACTCCCGAGGAGACCACAGGGGTGGTGTCGCGTTTCCTCGAGTCCGCCCAAGACTTCCGGATCGACGATCCGCGTCCGTTCCTGCCCGAGCCCGCGCGCGCGCTCGTGAACGACGCGAACGCGCTCGTGACCTGGCCGCAGACCCACGGCTGCGACGGCTTCTTCGCGGTGCGGCTGGTGCGCAAGTGACGAAGTACAAGATCGCGCCGTCGATCCTGTCCGCCGATTTCGGGCAGCTGGCCGAGGAGGTGCGCGAAGCCGAGCTCGCCGGCGCCGACTGGCTGCACCTCGACGTCATGGACGGCCATTTCGTGCCGAACCTGACCATCGGACCCAACATCGTCGCCGCGGTCGCAAAGGTCACCAAGCTGCCGGTCGACGTTCACCTGATGGTGCGCGAGCCCGACCACCTGATCGAGGCCTTCGTCGCGGCGGGCGCGACAGCGGTCGGTGTACACGTCGAGGCCTGCACCCACCTGCACCGCACGCTCACGCTGATCCGCGGCCTCGGCGCGCGGCCGTGCGTGGTGCTGAACCCCGCGACGCCCGCGCTCTCGATCCGGCCGGTCCTCGAGCTCGTCGACCAGGTCCTGGTCATGACGGTGAATCCCGGCTTCGGCGGCCAGAAGTTCATCGCCGAGACGCTTCCCAAGATCCGCGAGATCCGGACATGGATCGACGCCAGCCGCCGCGAGGTCGACCTGGTGGTCGACGGCGGCATCGGCCCCAACACCATCGAGCGCGCCGCCGTGCACGGCGCGCGCGTGTTCGTGATGGGCGCCGCCTTCTTCACGAGCGTCGACTACAAGAAGTTCGTCGACGGCATCCGCGGCCAGCTCGCGAAGCTCAGCGCGGCGCCGGCGTCCGGCGCGTGATCCTCCGATCTCTACGGGCCCTTAGCTCAGTGGTGAGAGCGGCCGGCTCATAACCGGTTGGTCCCGGGTTCGAGCCCCGGAGGGCCCATGAGTCGGGTGGCGCGGCGCGCATCCGTCTCGGCAACTGTTGCCGGGGCGCCGCGCGACCGCTGAATGGAGCAGTGACGAAGAGTTGCGTTGACGGCGCAGCCGCTTCGCGAAATGATACCCGAGCATTCGGTTTGGGGGCCGAGTGCAGGACAACCTTAAGTTGGCGGATCAGCGGGAGATTGGCGAGCTCTCTTGGCCTTCGCGGATGCCGCGCTTCTGAAGACCACGCTCCTGGGCGTCCAGCCAGGCGATTTCGTCTCAGCGCATCTCTTCGAGCCGATACCCAATCTCTTTGCTGGCGACTTGGCGCTCTGGATCACTTGGAAGACACAGCTCGCTCATCAGCTAGAGGTCGATCCCTACGAAATCGTCCTCACCGGCAGCAGTGCAGTTGGATTCAGTCTCAATCCAGCAAAGAATTTCGCGGCCTTCCACCCTGAATCCGATGTCGATGTCGCCGTAGTCAGCGCACACCACTTCGACCTAGCGTGGCGATATCTCCGGCGAACGCATCCCTCTTGGCTTTCGTTGCCTATGGAGGCTCAGCGAGCGCTGAAGGCACACCGCAACAACTACGTATTTGCAGGGACCATCGCCACTGATCGAATTCTGGCTTTGCTTCCATTCGCTAAGCCATGGCAAGCCGCCCTAGATGCAATGGCAAAGGTCAACCCAACCATTGGGCGCGAGGTGAATCTTCGCGTCTATCGAGACTATGACTCTCTTCGCTCCTACCAAGTCACTGGCATCGAACGACTTCGCGGCGCATTGCTAGAGACCAAGGCGGACGAAGCGGACGTTCTAACAGAGGATGCCTGAAACAATGGGAACTGCTGAAAAATACCTTCATACAACTCATCGGACAGTGTCTTGGTTCAACAAATCGTTCCAGCGCAATGAGTTGGTTTTGTCCGCGCCGTTCCAGCGCAACCCGGTCTGGACCAGTGCGCAGAAGTCCTACCTCATCGATACAATTCTCCAAGGCTTGCCCGTCCCTGAGCTCTACATGCAAGACGTTGTTGATCCGGGGGGAGAAGAGCGGAACGTCGTGGTGGATGGGCAGCAGCGCATTCGCGCCTGCCTCGACTACCTGGCGGGGCAGTACGCGCTCGAGGGCGAAGAGGTTCAGGCTCGATGGCGCGGACTCAGATTTGACGATCTCAACGATGACGAGAAGCAGTCAATTTTCGGCTACAAGCTTGTCGTACGAATTCTGCCTGCGATGTCTGACGAAGATCTCCGGCGGATCTTCGCGCGATTGAACCGCAATGTGGTCGCGCTCAACCCGCAGGAGCTTCGGAATGCGACCTACTGGGGACCGTTCATCTCCCTTGTTCAGGAGCTGGCAGATAGCGATTCGTTCTGGGCGGACTCAGGCATCTTCTCCGCCAATGACCACAGGCGAATGCTCGACCACGAGTTCATCAGCGAGCTGTTGGTCGGATACATGCATGGCCCACTGAACAAGAAGGACAAGCTGGATCACTACTACCAGCTGTATGAAGGCGAGTTTGAGCGCCGTGACGAGATCTCCTCGGTCTTCCGCACCGTCACCGCTGAGATCGCGCAAGTCCTACCACACCTCTCGGAAACTCGATGGCGCAAGAAGTCCGACTTCTACACGCTCTTCTTGTCGCTCGCGAAGCGATCGCCCGACTTTCCGCTTCCGCGAGACGCGAGGGACGACCTGCGACAGAAGCTGTTGGAGCTGGGGAATCAGGTTGACGCGATAATCAAGATGGATGAGCAGGAGTGGAGGAAGGCGAATGCTCTCGGGGTAAAGTATGCGCGGAATGTGCTCGGGGCTGCATCGGATCGCGGAAGCCGCGCAGAGAGAGCCGAGGCATTCGAAGAGTTCGTCTTCAGTGTTGCGGGGGCCGCGTAAACGCGACGGCGGCCTTGTTGTGTCCCGGTGCCCGCTCGCGGACGATCTGACCTGATCCCGGATTTCCGGACCGTTTGAATCCTGAGAAAATGGCTTCCTGGGGAAGGAGAGGAAGCCATGAAGAAGAGTCGGTTCAAGGAAGAGCAGATGGTGAAGATCCTCCGCGAGGCGGATCGGAGCCCGGTCGGCGAAGTCGCCAAGAAGCACGCGATCAGCGAGCAGACGATCTACGCCTGGCGCAAGCGCTTCGGGAAGCTCGAGGCTGCCGACGTGAAGCGGCTGCGGCAGCTCGAGCACGAGAACCTGAAGCTGAAGAAGCTGGTGGCCGAGCGCGACCTCGAGATCGATGTGATGCGCGAGGTCGCCGCAAAAAAAATGGTAACCGCGGGCGTTCGACGGCAGCAGATTGCGTTCGTTCGCGGTAAGGGTGTGTCGCTTCGAAGGGCGTGCGCGCTGTTGTCGGTGGCGCGATCGACCGTGGGATACGACGCTTGCGGAGCGCGACGCGCCGGTCGTAACCGCGATGCGCGAGCTCGCGGGGCAGTACCCGCGTTTCGGCTATCGCCGCATCCAGGTGTTCCTGGAGCAACGCGGAATGGCGATGAGCGCGGGCCGCGTGCATCGGATCTGGCGTCGAGCCGGACTCCAGGTTCCTCGACGACGGCCACGGCGGCGGATCGCACTACATCGACCACGGGCGCTGCCCGCGAGCGGCGCGAACGATGTCTGGGCGTACGACTTCGTGTTCGATGCGTGCGCGAACGGGCAGCAGCTGAAGTGCTTGACGGTGATCCACGAGTACACGCGTGAGTGTCTGGCGATTGATGTCGCCGGAGGCATCCGCTCGGAGCGGGTGATCGAGGTGCTCTCGAAGCTCGTAAGCACGCGTGGTGCACCGAAGCATTTGCGGTCCGACAACGGACCCGAGTTCGTGTCGAGAGCGATTCTGCGCTAGCTGAACGGTGCGAACATCGAGACTGCGGCCATCGACCCAGGCAAGCCCTGGCAGAACGGCTCGAACGAGTCGTTCAACGGCAAGCTGCGCGATGATCGATGCGAGGATCGTGATCGAGGGCTGGCGTCGGGGGTACAACGCGATCAGGCCGCACTCGAGCCTGAACAATCTGACGCCGACAGAGTTCGCGAAACGAACGTCAACAAGGAGCCCGGAGCAGGCCGTTTTCTAGGAATCGATGGTCCGAAGAACCAGATCAGGTCAGATCGCCCAGGCGCGAAGGGTCTCGCTTGGCGTGGGCGAGCACCGAGCGGCGCCGTGGATCAGCAGCATGCGCAGGTCAGAGCGACTGCGCGCGGAGATTCGCCGAACGGCAGCGGCATAGTGAAGACGTCGAACGAGCCCCGAGGTATCGTGAGATCGAAGGGGAGGGCGAGCCACCGCAGCTGTCCTTGTCGCCGCCGATCAAGGCGATGCTGTGAAGGTGGTGCTTACTCAGCTCCATGCGAAGGGCACGCCTCCATCGGGCGCGCCTGTCGCTCGATCAGCACTCCTCGATCGCCTGTCCTTGTTCGCGTTAGGGCGTGAAGCGCACGATCGGGAGTGCAGTCGAGTAGGAACACGAGACGAGACAGCGAACGACCGCGCGTCGGCGGGTTGAGGCGTGCCCTCGTTCAGCTAGTCATTGATGTCGCGAGTACCGGCACCCACAGGATGCGACCGCGACGCACGAAATAGTGGCTGCGACATCCAGTTGTCCGCTGGATCGAAGGATGAATGGTGACGGTGCCGGTCCAGTGCTCCGCGACGGTCCAACGCGGCCGACCAGTGGTCAGAATCGAAAGCTGCACCACGCTGCTGCAGCCGCACGGACAGTCCATCGCCGCGAACCAACGGTGGTGGACTTCACCGATCAGGTAGACGGTGTAGGGGCGCAGGAGTTCGGGGAGAAACCTGACGCGAACGACGCCGTAGGGAGGCTGCGTGCCACGGATCGCCGCCCACGCGCGAAGCGTGGCGAGGAGGGCAGAGCGCAGCATATCTACGGCTACCAGCTCAGAAGTGGCATGCCTAGCATGGGGGTCGCATCCCCGCGACCGACGTGCTGTGCCAACAAAGGGTCCGGCCGGTGATCGGCCTCGGAGACGACGCGCATGAAGCCACCGGACAAGCTCTCGGTCACGGTCGCGAACTCACGGTTGGAGTCGTGGCGATACGGGTGAAGCCGCGCCAGAAGTTCCATCACGGCGCGCGACGAGAACAGCGCGTTGACGGGGGCCACGGCCGGCCGGCCTTCCTGGGCGCCGACGATGTACTTCTCGATGAGCTCCCGCTCGTAGGCGGCGGGATCTGCCCGACGGAGGTAGGCCGCCCGCGCGTCTTCGGCCGTGTAGAGTGAGCGGGTGAGGAGACTGGAGCGGCCAGGCTGCACGTAGTGCACTGATCCCACCACCTGATCGACCCCGCCCTCGCCGTCGGCGCTGAGCCGGACACCGATGTCGAGATACGGAAGCAGGTAGAAAGTGGCGAGCCGGTTGAGCAAGTCGCGCCCGTCGATGGAGTCCATGCATCCGATGACGATGTCGGCGGTGGCCACCGAGCGTAACGTCTCGAGTCTCCCGAGTTCCGTTTTGTGCGTCTCGACGAACGTTCCGAGCCCCATGCTCTTGATGTTGCGGGCCATGAGTTCGACCTTGGCCATGCCGACATCGGCAGATGTCGCGCCGACGATCCGGTTGAGGTTCTTCAGCTCGATGATGTCCTCGTCGACGAGAACCAGCTCGCCGATCATCAGGCGGGCGAGCAGCTCGATGACAAAGCTGCCGGTTCCCGAGCAACCGACGACGGCGACCCGAAGATCTCGAAGCGTCGTGTAGGTCGCCTCACCGAAGGCCTGCGCGTTGCGGCTTCCCGCCTCGAGAACGGTGTGGCCGTGTCCCGCGTTCCAGATGGTGATGTCATCACCGATCACAGTCACGCCTTCGAGGGGGTGGGCCGTGCCGTCCGGATGATGAGCCCGGCCGAAGATTCGACCGTCAGGCAACATTACTGCGCTCGCGTGCGGGTACCCGTCGTCGAGCCAGCCGTGGATTGATGGAAAGAGAGCGGCGTCTGCGTGCTCGTCGGTCGGGCTGAACCGGTCGTAGCCCGATGGATGGCTGTGGAGCTTCACCACGGCTAGGCCCTTGCGCATTGCCTCCTCGAGATGAGGCACCAGGAACGTGGTGCGCCAGCGCAAGAGGTCGTGGTCCCGGATGTCGTAGTCGTCCGCCGAGAGGCCAATCACGCGGTGTGCGAGCAGCCGATGACGTTGACCGTCGGCCCGGCGACCGCAGAGGATCAGGGCAGCAGCCTCGCGATCGTCGCCGGGGTAGAGGAGCTTCTGTAGCTCCCCGTGCTGCGCGGCCGTCATGCTAAGCGTGGTCTTCATCGCGGCCGACCACCCTTTGATTCGCGGTCGAGCCATGAGCGAACCAGGCCAAGATGGGTGGAGATGTCGTCGACGCCCCGCCGCCAAGGATTCTGTTGTGTTCGGTGACGCGACCAGCGCTGCCAGACCTTCTCGTCGAACTGGTCCTGGGCGATTGCGGCGATCGGCAGTCCGTCTTCGCGCTCGATCGCGGGGAAGAAGTAGGCCATGTCGATTTGGCTGTCGGGGTAGCCCGGCTCAATTCTGAGATTCACAGCGGCGGCGTCCGGCTTCAGGCCGGCCGGGATGGGGAAGTCGTAGATGACGACCCGTCCCAGTCGGCCATCGCGGACGGCTTCCCACTTAAGGCCGAGAGCATCGAGGGCTTCCACCTCGTTATCAGGGAGCTGAAAATCGCGCCGCACGAGGTCTAGCCTTCGGTCTGATCGAGGGGCAGGGTCACGAAACGCTCGACTCCCGGCCGGGTGAAGTCGGCCCTCTCGTCGAGTCCGATCTGCTCGAGGGTGCCGCCCCGGATCTTCTGAAAGAGCTGAAACTTCTCCGGAGGGCACTTGCCTGCGAGCGTCAGGATCTCTCGCCCGGTGAGCGAGGGCTCGAGCACCACGAAGTGCTCGCGATCGACGCGGATGCGATAGCGGTTGCCCTTGGGTGGCCGGCGGTTCTCGCGAGCGTATTGTTCGAGATCGACGATCTCGTCGTGGGTGGTCGGGTCGCTTGTCATGGCGATGATCTCCTTGCTGAACGCCGCGCTGGGCGGCACGCGCGACCGCGCGCGGTTGTGCTTCCGAGGCCGATGCCGCTGCCGAGGACGATCCGGGACGGACGGCCTGGAGGATGTGGTCTCCGGCCCGGAGCTGCGCACGGAAGCGGCGAGTGACAGCGCCATCGCCGTTTGCGCCCGAGATCGCTACCTGAGGACGGAAATGACCTTGTGAGCCGGCTTCGCGTAGACACCCAGCGTAAGGACCTGGTGGGTGTTAGAGAAGCTCTCAAAGACGAATTCGTGCCGGTCGCCGTTTCGATCGAGCAGGAGCGCTTGGCTCCGGCCGAGCGGCCCGCCACGGGCGCGCGAGCAATAGTCTTTCACGAGCGCGAAGAGCTGGAGCTCGGTCACTGTGCCGAAGCGCTCCTTGAACTGAGGCGACTCGACGCAGTAGCGGCACGGGTCGGCGGGATCGAAGTCAGCCTTGGTGTGGTGCGGATGCTGCGAAACGATGCCGACCATGGGCTGGCCCCGGTGGCCCTCCTCGACGAAGCGCCAGAGCGTCGAGGTGATTGTGTTGCCGAACTCCTTAGACAGGCCGCAGATCGTGTCGATCGTCTGCTCTAACTCGGAGGCCTCTTCTGCGAAGCGGCTTCCCAGGAACAGGAGCTGGCCGCAGGTGTAGTTGGCTTCGTTCTCGAGCGTCTCGTGACATGTGGGCAGCAGTGTCTCCGCGTTGTCGCCAAAGAGATAGAGCTGGTGCCAGGGGGCAAGGCTATGGCCGATTTCGTGTCCCTCGTTCCAGCGGTGCTTCAGCTCAGGTTCATCTTGATCGAGGAGGATTCGCCGGTGGTCGGGGAGCCACAGAGCCTTGAGTTCAGCGGTTCGGACGGCGTCGAGCAGAAGCGCCGGCCGCTGGAAGATCTGCTTTCCGGCGATCTTCATGCGGCTCACCGTTTCTCGAAGCGCAGAGTCGTCTGTTGCGCTGAAGTAGTGCAGGTCGAGCTTTTGGAGCGCGCGCACATCGCGGAGATAGAGCGGGGGCGTGGGGTTCCCGAGGCCCCGTAGGACCTTCTGAACTTGGGCATCCAGGTCCCCGGCCGCCCGCTGGCCAACGAAGCTGTTCTTCATCTCCACTAGCCTCGAGTCTTCGCTTCCTGGGCGAGGAATTGCACGAACTGGTTGAGCGCCTGTTTCTGCTTGCGGTCTAACTTGTCCATGCCTTTCGAGCTGGCTGCAAAACGTTCCACCGCGTCCTTGAACGCCTGCGGATGGCGGGTCATCGAGCCCGATAGCAATACGAGCGTGCGCGGCTCCAGCTCGAAGACCTGCTCGAGCTGGTACACAGTGCGCGGCGGCGGCACGTAGCTGGCATCTACCTCGATCCGCACGACGTCGCGGAGCTCGACATTCGCCTTGTCTGCTAGCGCCTCCATCGACAGATCTTCTCGCCTGCGCAGAAGCCTGACGAGGGTGCTAAAGCCTTCCTTCAGAGCTTGGTCGATTTCTTGTGCCTGTCCGTACTCGTTGTCTTCTACGGGTCTTGGGTGTCGCGACAGTGCCTTCTCGATCGCGGTCTGGCCGCGCAGGTACAAGTCGCTGGGATCCTCTCCTTCACTACGAAGTGCTTCGTCGATCTCGCTCTCGGACGCCTCGTGAACGGTGCCCCGAAGAGCGCGCACGAACTTGCTCGATGAGTCTCGTTTACTCGCTCGCATGGTCACTCTCCATTCCTCTTCTTGAACTTCACGACCGCGCGCAAGATCTGTTTCTTCACGCGTTCCCACTCGCGCGTATCCATCTGAAGTGCCTCGCGGATTTCACCCGCATCCATGCCCTGAGCTCTGCAGCGTAGGGCCTCCTGCGAACGCGTATCTCCTTGAAGCAGGGCCTCGATTTCTTCAAGCTGTTCACGCGCAGCGACCTGACCTTCGGCATCCGCGGCGGGCAGGGCGCGCACGATCCGCGCCTCCTCGCTCACGGCAGCCTCAACCTCATGGCTCGCGATGCTCTTCATCACGCCGTCAAGAAATTTCACCAGCGTGATGCGCTTCTTTGGCCACCGCCGCCGATCGCTCAAGGACAGCTCGATCGCCTCTTGGAGGAGATCGTCGGGCGCACCTGACCGCCCTCGGAGCTCAAAGTGGCGCCACCAAACGCCGGCGATAAACATCAGCTTCTTCGTGTCGCCAACACCGAGCATCTCGATTCCCTGGCGAAGTTCAGCCGGTGAGGCGTAGTCCTCGTCTTCATCTCGATCCTCGTCGTCAGGTTCCAATCGTGGGTACCTCTGGGCGTCTCGTGCCGGGCCGCGAGGCGTGCCGGGACACTGGACCGGGAATCTTAGACAACCCCCCTCCTCACCCCATGCCGGGCTCCCGGTGACCCGGGGACATGCGCCGCGCTTCTCGACCCTTCGGGTCCGCTCGGCGCGAGCGACTGAACGGCGCGTGCCCGACACCGCTGGCGGCGCGAGCCCGGCCTCGCCGAGGTTTGCGTCGGTTTGCGATCCTCTCAGGCACGTGCCGCCGCCCGCGGAACGATCGCGCTCGCGCCCGAGACCGCGCACGACGCTCCGGCTCGGTTCAGGGGGCGAAGGCGCAAGCGGCAGATGGCCGCCGTCTCGCGCGGAGCGCCGTCAGCCCAAGTAGGAGGCCGGGGCGAGCCAGACGGATCGGAACAGCGTGAGCTGCGATGGCGGGCTCCGAGGAGCGCGACTCCTTCGCCAGCTCGCGGACCGCTCGGAGCTGGCAGCGGCTCGTGACGAGGCAAGACCACGCCATCGCGCACCCGGTGGCGCCGCGCTCGTCGGCCGCGAGCCGCCCGTGTCGCTCGCGCAGCACGTGCTTGAGCGCGGCCGGCAGCGGGGCCTCCTCGTTCGCGATCACTTCGAGGAGCCATGCGAGCCGCGCGGCCGGGGAGGCGCTCTTCGATCAGCTCGCAATACAGGACCTGCCGCATTCGCCGTGCGAAGCCATCCGGCGAGTAGCCGCCGCCGGATCGATTCGCCAGGTGTTCGAAAAGGCAGAGGGGTCGATCTGGTCGACACGCGGCCACGGGTCCGCGCGCCGGCCTTCCGCGTAGGAGAGAAGGGATCGCAATCCCAGCGCTGCGCTCGGCGGCGCGCCCCGCGCGCGTCGGCCTTCGCGATGTCGGCGTCGCTGTAATCGTGCTCCGAAGGATCGACGTCTCCACGGCGGAGCTGCTCCTCCCAGGTGAGCGACGCATGCCAGGTCCCCCACTCCTCCTGCGGGACGTCGCGCGGGCAAGGTCGCGCGTGCAGGGTGCCCCGGAGATGAGCGCCGCCGCGCTCATTCGCCCGCGAGCACGTGCCTGTGAGACTCGCGGATCGCGTGGTGGCCGCCGGTGCGGCGCCAGACGATGTGGTCGATAAGGACGATGGCGAGAATGCGCCCCGCGACCGCGAGGCGCCGAGTGACCTTGGAGTCCTCGGGACTCGGCGACGGATCGCGGCTCGGGTGGTTGTGTCTGATCATCAGCGCGCACGCGCCCACTGCGATGGCCGGCTGGAACACTTCGCGCGGGTGAATCAGTGACGCGGTCGCGGTTCTGATTGAGACGACTGCGTCCGCGATCGCGCGGTGTCGGCCGTCGAGGTAGAGCGCGATGAAGTGTTCGCGCGCGTCGTCGTGGATGCGCTGCCGGAAGAACCGCGCGGCCTCCGCCGGGCTCGCGATCTTCTCGGCCACGCGCCGCCGCGCACCGACGTAGCGAATCGCAACCCCTCGAATCAGGTGAACGCCTTCCGTGCTCGTCATCGTCCCTGCCTCCGTGTTAGGGCGCGTTCCGGGCCGGGTCTCTGGCTCGGACCGAGAGCCGGCCGGACGGGCCGGAGGCAGCACCCGCCCGCGTAGGGCGAGCGTGCGGACGACACTTGGAGGCAGCGGCGCGACGAGGGACTAAGACTGCAGGTGGGAAGGGCAGGGGGCCAACAAGTCGACGCGGCTGCTGTTCGTGGATTCGCCCGCGGATGTTCGCGGCACCGGCGGCTCTTCGCGCAACGCGGAGAGCCCGCGCAGGCTCTATGCGATCACCTCGCGTTGGGCGTCGTCGCCGGGGAATCCCTGAGCGCGGAGGTTGAGGATCCAGACTCGAGTGAACGAGACGAGACCCGCGCGGCGCTTCGGGTAGACGCCGGTGCGTCGGCCGGCCTCGTCGTACGCGTAGACTTCGTGATGCGCGCCGACGTAGTCGTTGCGGAACGAGATCGGCTCGGCGCCGAGGGCGTGGAACTCGAACACGGTCTCGGGATCGTGCATGACGTCGCCGTTCTGCACGCCGGTGTGCGCGAGGGCCACGAGCCTGCGGCCTTCCGCGGATGCGCCGATCTCCTCGGCGACGAGCGGCATTAGCCCGCGACCTTGGTGAGCACGCAGCGCGCGCCTCCGAGCAGGCGATCGACCATCTCGCTGAACTTGTTGAAGCTCTTCATCGTCCGTGCCGCCGTTGTTGGGCCCGTTCCGGGCCGTCTCTCTCAGCCGCCACGGAGAGCCGGCCGGGCGGGCCCGAGGCCGCGCGCGCCCGGAGCCAGAGGCCGAAGCGGGGCGCGTGAACGGAGGCTCGGCGGAGAGCGCGGGCCTTGCCGAAGGCGCCGCCGCGAAGGGCGAGCGCGGGCAGTCCTAGGAGGCAGACAGAGGACGCGCCGCCTTCGCGGGAACTTTAGGAACTGACGAGTGCTCACACCGCGCCTACCTGCCGGTGCTCGGCTCACGAAGCCGATGCTCGAGAATGAGCCTGATGGTCTGCGGGTTCTGAGCGGCGCCGTCCAAGTCCGAACCCGTAGTCGCCTGCGCGGTTGCCGTGGTTTGGAGGTGCCGACCCTTGTGTGGCGATAGCACCTGGCGACTCGGCGATGCTGGTAAGATCGCGGCGCCGATGGCACTCGTGTATCGCTGGCTCGCGCCACAGCACTTGGATACTCGTCGCCTCGCGGAGGACGCGGCAGCAAATCCTGCGGGGAAGGTGGTCATTATCGACAACGCATTCGCCGCGGAGCGCCTGCCGGAGATCGAACGCACGCTCGCTCGGGCGAGGTACACTCCCGACAACGATGGCTTGAACTACGACTCGGCCTCCATGTCTCTAGACCCGACCTTGCCGCTCAGCGAGCTATTTCGGGACGCAAGCTGGCTGCGCTGGATCCACGCTGCGGTAGGCATGCGCTTCGCTGCGCCGAAGACCAACCGCGTCGCGCTCCGTCGTCACCGCCCAGCGGGGCGCGGCTTCTGGCCACACGTCGATGATCTCCGGGGCGATCCGAAGCGGCTCGCGCTACTCGCCTACTTCAACCACGGTTGGAGCGCGGCGGACGGTGGTGCGCTGCAGCTATGGGAAGCCACACCCCCGCGACGCGGCGCGAGACCGCTTTGCTGGCACGCGTACGTCGGGCGGCGGCTCGATTTTCTTGGCCGCCGACGCGAGGTCGTCGTCGAGTTGGGTGGGCCGGGGGAGCGCCCGGTGAACAAGCTGAGGCTGGTGGACACTATCACTCCGTCCAACAACCGCATCGTGATCTTGGCCCTACGGCCGGGTCAGCTCGTGCATTCCGTGACGCCGAGCAACGGGAGATCGAGGCGTGCGATCCTCCAGTGGATCTCGTGAAGAGGCGCGCTTCCGAGCTGCATTCGCTCACCTCTGCCGGGCAGATCCGATCCTGCGCAGCTGGATCCGTTCGGACTACCTCGACCCGCGCGCACTGCGTGAGAGCGCACTTGCCCGCCGCGCGCCGCGCTGGGCGGTTGCGGATCATTTCTTCATCGAGCAGCGCCTCGAAGCATTGGCACGCCGACACGCGCGATTGGCCTTTGAAGAGGACGACGAGGGGCTCAACTATCACTCGACTGCCACGCGCGTCGACCGGCTCGACGAGGAGGTCGGGCTGGACCTCTTTCGCCACCCGATATGGCACCGCTATGCGGCGTTCGTGCTGAACACCGACCTCCACGATCTCGGGCGCACAGTGGTGAAGTATCGCAGGCATCCGCCTTATGCGCGGGGTTTCTGGATCCACACCGACCGTGATTCAGGACGGTCGAAGTCCCTCGCCGTGCTCGGTTATCTGAATCGTGGGTGGCGCTCATCCGACGGTGGGTTGCTCCAGCTGTGGGAAGGTAAGCCGCACCGCGTCGGCTCGGGTCGGCCGCTAAGGCGTTGGGCCGCCTTCGAAGGCACTCGCCTGTCATTTCTTGAGCGCGATCGGATCATTGACATCCAGGCCGCTGCACCGCGCGGCCTTGTCAAAATAGAAGCGCGGCTAATCGCGCAGATCGTACCAGCGTGGAACCGCGTGGTGTTCCTGGACTTCCGCAGCAGCCCCGCATACCACTCGGTTACGCCCTCAAGAAGACGGGCGCGCTTGGGGTTCCTGCAATGGCTCTACTAGACGGCCCCGTCGAGGTGCGCCCGCTGCGCGCCGACACCAAGGCGGTCGTCGCCTTCTACGAGCGAACGCACGACGCGGATCCGAGCGTGTCACCGATCGACGGGCGCGACTGGACGCGCTTCCTCGCCTCGCCAGTGAATGCCGGCGGGCGCGACTTCCGGGTGGCAGTTGCTGCGGGCGCGATTGTCGGGCTGGCAACATCGTCTCTACGCACCACCGAGGACCCCTGGGTCCGGCATTTCCGCGTGATCGTCGAGCCGGCGTGGCGGCGCCGCGGCGTGGGTCGCGCACTCGTCGCCGAAGTGACGCGTATGGATACCGGAAACGTGGAGTTGCAGGCGCTATGCCCCGAGACGTGGCTGATCGGAGCGGCGTTCCTCGAAGGCATCGGCTTCAGGCTGGTTGAGTACGAGCTCGAGATGGAGTGCCGTACTCTTGCCGTACCGGAGCGCGGTGACGCGAAATGGACGATCCGCCGAGTCAATGACAACGGCGCGGTCGCGGGCGACGTTGCGAGAATTCATAACGAGGCATATGAGGGAACAATCTCGTACGTCCGCTACTCGGGCGAGGAGATGATTCGCGTGCTTGAAGGCGCGGAACTGTTCGTGGCTGAGCGCGACGGCCGCGTTGTTGGATTCGCCCACATCGAGCTTGGGGCTGACGACGTCTGGCTCGAAAGCCTCGCGGTCGAGGGGGCGTCGCGATCCCACGGCGTCGGTGTGGCTCTCGCGCACGCGGGGTTGTGTGCCACGCTTAGTGCGACGCGAACGATCGCGCGGCTCAACTTGTCTGACCGAGACTTGCACGCGCGCCGAATCTACGAAGGGCTAGGATTCCAAGTTGTCCATTCGTCGGCGCGATATCGCGCTCCTCGCGGCCGAGTTTCGGCGCGGATCGGCGGGCGATGAATGCCTTCATAGTGCCGCGCGTCCGCCGCGCATCCGACCGCACGCTGTTCGGTCGTGCGGTTCCGACGATCCTCGAGGGTGGTGCCGCCGACTGGCCCGCCGTGCATCGGTGGACCTGGTCGTGGCTTCGCCGCCGCGCCGGGGCCGTCCGCGTCCCCGTGCGCTCCCCCGACGGCGGTCGCCGGGCGCGCCGCCTCGAGTCGGTGATCCGCCGCTTCTCCTCGAGAGACTACATTGTGGATTGGACCTTCTGTTGCGATGCGCCCGACCTCGCCGCCGACGTGCGGACGCCACATTTCGCTATGTGGGACTGGATGAACAGTGTCCCGGAGCGAGTCCGCCCGGTACTGCGCTGGCTCTACATCGGCGGCGCAGGCACCGGGAGCTCGCTCCACCAGGACGTGCTTGGCACGCACGCTTGGTTGGCACAGCTCCGCGGGCGGAAGGATTGGGTACTCTATCCGCCCGACACCTTCACCGCCGCAGAGGCTGCAACTCACGATGCGTTCTCTCGCGGCGCCGAAGCGACCGACTCCCTCGCCCGGCGCACGCGCTGGGTCGCTGAACTCTGTCCCGGCGATGTGATTTTCGTGCCGTCGCTGTGGTGGCATCAGGTGCAGAACCCGGGACCGTCGATGGGCCTCACGGGCAACTTCGTGAACGAGTCGAACTACTCACGAGTCCGAGATGAGGCCGCGCGCGGGCGATTTCGCGCCATCGTCCCTTACCTCGACGCGGTGGCAGCACGTCGGCGCGCACCACGATCGACCTGCGAAAACAGGCTAAGTAGAGCTTAATGCGCAATCTAAATTCGGTATGCGGAGCGTTTGCCGCGTGGTGCGACCAGATCCATGTCGTCCCAGTACGCAGCGAGAGCGCGGAGGTAGTCGTAGAGATCGGCGCTGCGCGCTGTCGAGCGCGTGATGATGTCGCGGAGCAGGCGGGCCTCAGCCCGAGCCTCGCCGCGAGCGCGTCGGAGAGATCGCTCCACCGTCTCGCGCAATCGCCGATCGCGGCGGAGGAACGCGAAGCTATAGCGGTTTCCATCAAGCGCACGGTGGCGGGATCCCGCGCGCTCGCCCTTGATGATGACAACGCCGTACGGGAACGTGACGTGGAGCAACGGCTCGACACCGATGGCGTGAAAGTGGTCCCTAACTGCGCGCGCCGGTCCCTGAGCGTGGTGGAAGAAGTCGTCGACGGCGACTACACCGCCTTCGACTACCCGCGGATAGAGCGTGTCTAGCACCTCGCGTGCCGATCTATACAGATCGACGTCGACATGGAGGAACGCGATCCGTAACCGAGCCGGTAGGGCAGGCAACGTGTCTCGGAAGAGTCCCGCGATGGGGTGAACGATGTCGACGAGATCGCGCCGCGCGAGTTCGCAGCGCAGCCGATCGAGCAGGTCGCCCCGGTACGGGTGTGATCCGTAGTCGCCCTCAGCGAAGTACGGGTTGTCGTGCAGGGTGTCGGGCTGTGGCAGGCCGCGAAAGGTGTCGAATGCCAGCACGCGCCGTCCCATCCGGCGCGCGAATTCGCCGAGGAGGATTGACATGCCCCCCTTCGCTACGCCGCATTCGACGAAGTCGCCTTTGAGGCGGCGGCAGCGCGCGGTGATCAGTTGGCTATAGAGCCACTGCCCCCACGGATATGGGGGGCTCAAGGACAGCGGCGCCAACTCGGCGATCGTGCGGCCGATGCGGCTGGCGTGAGCGAAAGAAGCTGGGTCGAAGAGGTCAAAAGGGAATCCGGGCCGCACTCAATGAGCCTTCTCGAGCCGTGCGAGGATGCGGATGAGCGCGAACACGATCGCCATCCCGGTCGGATGGGAGGACCTGTCCAGCATCGGGTTGTACTCGGTCCAGTCGACGGCGACTATCGGGCAACCGCGCTCGAAGATCGCGTCTAAGACTATGTCGAGATCGCTCCACGCTAGGCCGCCGGGCAACGGGTGGACTACCGCCGGAGCGATCGAGGGATCGAATGCGTCGGTGTCGATCGTGAGGTAGGTCGGAACGCCGGGATCTAACGCCGCGGCGAGCGCACCCAAGCGGACGTCGACAACGCGTGCCGGCCGCCGAGGGAGATAGCTTGAGTACCCTCGGACGCCGACCTGAACGATGCGCCGGATCGCGCGAACTCGCGCAAGGAATGTGACGAAGTTCGAGTGCGTTGGCATCCGCCCGGGACGCACCGGCGCATAGTCGTGATGAGCATCGAGCTGGACAATTTGCAGCGGCCCGTGTGCCCGTGCGACGCCGCGCGCCAATGGCAGAGTGACGGAGTGATCACCGCCAAGTCCTACGAGGATCGCGCGTCGTGCGATCCTCGCGGCCGCGCTCTCGACTGCCCCGAAGTAGCCGGTCCGGGGGAAGGACGCGCCGTAGGCAACGTCGCCGAAGTCGGACAGACGCATCTTGCTCAATACCCTGCTGCGCGTCGCGAAGTCCCAGATCCCATCGGCAGCGCGTTCTTCGGCGGTGAGCGAGCGGAGCGTCGCTGGCGCCTGTGCGCACCCCGCGGAGTGAATCGATCCGTGATCAAACGGGACCCCGAGTACAACAGCGTCTCCTGCCGTCCCCGGCTTCGCACCCAGGAATGTTCCATTCACGGCTCGAACTCGTCGAGATCGAGGAGGCGCATTGCGCGTAGGCGGGCGAGCATCGCCTTGCCGCATCCTTCGAGAACCTCGCCGTCGGGAGCGCGCACATAGAGCACGCCTGCGCGCCCTGGGATGCGCCGCCAGTAGGTTCCACGCGCGACGCGGCGAAACCAGACGCTCCGAGCTCCTTGCCGAAGCACATTGAGGACATGCGACATCTCTAGAAACGCTGCATCGCGGAGGTCGATCGAGGCCCCCACCGCGCGCAATCGGTGGCACCGTCGGAGCCAAAAGAAAAAGCGTGTCAGTCCCTCATGTGCGCGCCCGATGCCGCTCGGGTGCGGCAGCGAACAACACGGGTCGAAGAACTCGTTAGATGACAGGTAGTCGTCAACCCAGCGGGCATCGCTGTGGTCGTGTCTCTCGCCGGTCAGGAGGAGCAGAGTTCCCGGAAACATCGCCTCCAACTCTTGAACGGCTAAGATGCGGCGCCCGCGCATCTCTGCCGCATGGTTGACGCTCACCATGTCGGGCAGAAGAGGCCGCCACTCGGGGCCGAGCCCTGCGCGCGAGAGAATGCGGTCAGGAGCGGCTCTATAGGATGCGACAGAGTGCTGGCAGTACAAGAGGCGCGCATACAGCGCCTGCACCCGCGCGAGTTCGTCGCGGCGACTAGCTGCGCTCATGCCATCGCCGCGCGAAGCGCCTTGAGGGTCTGGCGGAGATCACCCTCGTCGGCACCGTCGAGGTGCTCGAAGGTCACCGCGCGCAGTGATGGCAACGTGCACACGAACTCCCGCACGAGCTCGATCATCGCCACCTCTGGGAGGTCGCCGTGGCTATCGTGCCAGAATCCCGTGCTCCGACTAGGCCGGATCCCGGCGATGTGAAGCTCGACGATGCGCTCCCTCGGGAGTACGTCCAGCCCGAAATCCGGCGGTCGACCGAGGTTGCGATTGGACGCGGTCCAGTGCGCGAGGTCGAAGATAATGAGCGCATCGGCTTGCTCTGCGACGGAGGTAAGGAAGTGGATCTCACTCGCGAAGCTTCCGGTCATCCCGTAAACCGGCGCGAGCTCGAGAGCGACCGGGCGGCCGTAGAACACCGATAACGCGCGAACGTTCTCAACAGCAACATCTCGGGTTGCTTCGCAGAAGATGGGATTGACGATATAACCGAGGCGTCCCTCGGACGCCGCGCTCAGCCAGCAGAGGTGCTCGCCAATCCAAGGGCTGTCATGGAACTCGGCCCCCGCGCGAACTTGCGCGGCAAGCTTGCGATTGAACCCGTGGGCGCTCGCGAGCGGATTCACGGGGCAGTGAACCAGGACGGGCGTGTCGTCTCCCACCTCGGGTTCGAAGCCGCGGGCGATCGGATAGTTCGCTTCGATGTAGTCGATGAGCCCGTCCTCGAACGCACGCCGGAGGCGCTCGTTTTGGGTCGGCTCGTCCCATCGAGCTCCGAGGACAGCGCGCCCCGAGCACCCGAGCCCGGTGCGCGGATTCGGCACGCTAGCCCCCGACGTCCTCACGCGGCCGCAGGGCGGTGACACGGGGTCCAACGTCCTCGCGCGGCCGCATAGCGGACGCAGCGGGGCGGCTGCCATTCTTCCGTGCTCTTGCGCGGAGCGCCCTAGCGACGCCCTTCCCGGTGCGCGGGGTGCCCTTCCTGGCCTTCTTTGCCTTTCCCCGGGCGCTGCTGCGCTTCTTCGTTCCGCCCCGCGCGCCCTTCTTCCGACTCGCTGCCATTCGTCGATTCCTTCTCTCGCGCTCGTGTCCGAGCACTCACCAATCTCCTAGGTTCAAACACTTAGGTCAAGGTCCACTATAGGCCGCGAAGGGGCTGAGTCCCACGGGCGCCGAAATGGGTTGCGGGTGACCAACCCGCAGGACCCAACTGCGTGAACGCCCCATGGCTGTAGCGAAGAGGTGGATTCACTACAGATCTTGAGTTGTCCAGTCCCACGGCGGGCATCTCGGGTGGCGCAAGCGCTCTCGACTGGGCAGTGCCAAACGCAGCGGACGGTTCGCGCGGCAGCTCAGTGCCTCGATGCGAAGCCAAACGCTCACTCAATTCGGCGTGCACGGTTTCCAACGATCGCGTCTGTCGATGCAAGCCATCGGTCGATGCGGCTGTGGTCCGCTACGCCGAGTTGCGCGACGAGATCGCTGACCATCGTCCGCGTGTCGCGGTCGAGGTCGACGAGATGTCCGATCGCGAGCTGGCTGTCGCCATCCCAGAGCGCGAGGTCGTCGAGCGCGAGCGCGGCGAACGCGCGCGACGTCTTCGATCTGGAGCAGCTCCCGGGGGACTCAACGCGAATGATGCTGAAGTCGGCGTGCTCTACGATTTGGCCAACCAAAAACATCCCTGCTGACCTGACACCGGGCGAGCGGATCACCGACAACGCGATGAAGGCGTTCTTCCTTCTTCGATGCCAGACTGTGTCGGATCGCAAACCTAGTTGGTACCCCGAATCAGCCGAGAAGGGTGTCATCTACGCTGGATTCGAGAAGGGGCCCTACTATTTGCGCGTTGCTATCGAATACTCCGACTCAGCGATTCAGACGCGGCTCATCGAAAGCAGAAACCTCTCTCGGACTTGTACTCGAGTCCACAAGACTTCGGTCCTACGGATCGACCAGCTCGAGGTGAAAATCCGACGTGCGCTCGGTCAGCTGGCGGCGGTTCGAGCACTCGATGGCCGCGAACCGAAGTGAGTCGTCTTACACTCTGTCAAACAAGTAGTATCTGGAATCCGCCTTCAATGAAATTCTATCGAGCGATCGAGCGGAGGCGCTGAGGGTTCGGAGAGTATCTCCGGCCGATAGTGTAGGGGTCATCTGCTCCGGCCTACGATGGAAAGTCGCGCGGGGCGCCAACCGTTGACGACGCGCTCGAGGACTAAGCTTGTCATCGACGCCGCCTCGCTCCTGTCAGAACCGGTGCGCCACCGGACTCGGTCGCCCAGGCGAGATCGCAGTCGGGCGCTCGAGGCCGTTGGGCACCGCTGCGTGAACGGGCGTTCTCAGCGCCCCACTACCCAATCGATGAGTGCGGCGCAGGGAATCGAGCTAGACTGCCCTCGTGGCGGCAGCAGCGACGACGAAGGAGCGGATCCTCGAGGCGCTTTGCGCTCTGCCGGCGGACGCGACGATGGATGACGCCCTTGAACTGTTGGTGTTCATGGCTCGAGTCGAGGAGGGGCTGACGGAGCTCGACCAGGGCAAGGGCGTCGCGCGCGAAGAGATGAAGCGGCGCTTCGGCGCGTGAGGCGTCGTCTCTGGTCTCCGCGCGCGATCGGGGATCTCGAGGCCATCCGAGACAACGTCACCTGCGACTCCGAGTTGTACGCGCAGCTCGTCGTCTCCCGGCTGGCCGCTGTTCCGGATGGGCCTCACGAGGTCGTCACCGTCTTCCACGCAGCACGGTTGTTCCTCGGTCGCCCGTAGCTCACCCCGGCGCCCGCTCGAACGCCGGCACTCCCGGCGGCAGCTGATGGAAGCTCTGCTTGTCGATCGTGTAGATCGCCATCTGCGCGGCGCCGTAGACGCTCGGGTCGTCGAGCGTGCCGACTTTCAGCATCAGCACGCCGGGCGCGTTGGGGGCCTTGGCGAGGATGTGCGTGCCGCAGTCGGCACAGAACTCGCGCGTGACGGGGTTGGGCAGGTCGGCGCGGCGGAACTGCTTCGGCGCGCCCTTCGTGTACGCGAAGCTCGCCTCGGGCATCCCCATCACCGCGTTCGGGTGCCCGCCGGAGATGTACTGGCACTCCCGGCAGTGGCACTGGCCCTTGAACAGCGCGTTGCCGTCGGCCCGGTAACGGAGCGCTCCGCAGTAGCAGCCACCTTCGAGACTCATCGCGATCCTCCGCTTCGTTTGTGCCACTCTACACCCATGATGGACCTCCACTACTGGCCGACGCCGAACGGGAAGAAGGTCACGATCTTGCTCGAGGAGTGCGGTTTGCCGTACCGCATCGTGCCGTGCCGGATCGGGCAGGGCGATCAGTTCACGGACTCGTTCCTCAAGATCGGGCCGAACAACCGCATGCCCGCGCTGGTCGACGACGCGCCCGCGGGCGGCGGCGCGCCGATCGCGATCTTCGAGTCGGGCGCGATCATGATGTACATCGCCGAGAAGGCGGGCCGCTTCTATCCGCAGGACCTGCGCGGACGCACCGAAGTGAACCAGTGGCTGATCTGGCAGATGGCGAACCAGGGGCCGAAGAGCGGCGAGTGCGGCCACTTCCGCCGGCTGGCTGACACGCAGGGGGATCAGTCGTACGCGGTGCGCCGCTTCACCGACGAGGTGAACCGGCTGTTCGGCGTGATGGACAACCGGCTCTACGACCGGCGCTACCTGGCCGGCAGCGAGTACACGATCGCGGACATGATCTCGTACCCGTGGACGGTGAACTGGAAGGCCTACGACCAGCACCTCGAGGAGTTCCCGTACTTCAAGCGCTGGTTCGACGAGCTCGGCGCGCGCCCGGGCGTGCAGCGCGGCATGGCGGCGGGGTCGGAGCTTTCGACGGACCCGTCGAAGATGACGCCCGAAGAGGCCGAGCGCGTGCGCAAGCTGCTCTACAACCAGCGCGCGCGGAAGGCGCCGCCGGGCGGACTGCTCTAGCCGCGGAGCGCCGAGTGTATCGCGCGCTGCTCGTCGACTTCTACGGGACGCTGGTCGCGGAGGACGACGCGCTGATCGCGCGCATCGCGGAGACGATCGCGGCGGCGTCGGGACGCGGCGCCTCGGCGGACGACGTGCGCGCGCTGTGGAACCGGCACTTCGCCGCGAGCTGCCGCGACAGTCACGGCGAGCGCTTCCGCACGCAGCGCGAGATCGAGAGCGCGAGCCTGGCGGAGGCCGCGCGGGACTGCGACGCGCGCGTCGATGTCGCTGCGCTCGCGCACGAGCTGTTCGCGTACTGGGCCGCGCCGACGCCGCTCGAAGGAGCGGCGGAGTTCCTGCGCGAGCACGCGGGACCCCTCTGCGTGGTCTCGAACATCGACAGCGCGGAGCTCGACGCCGCGATCCGCGGACTCGGCTGGGAGTTCGAGCACGTCGTCACGAGCGAGGCGTGTCGCGCGTACAAGCCGCGCGCGGAGATGTTCCATTCCGCGCTCGAGCGGCTCGGCTGCGAGCCGTCGCAGGCGCTGCACGTGGGTGACTCGCTCGGCTCCGACGTCACCGGCGCGGCGCGGCTCGGCATCGACGTCGCGTGGGTGAACCCCGCGAGCCGCGCGCTTCCCGCCGACCACGAGCACCGCCCGCGCCACACGATCCGCAGCGTGGTCGAGCTTCCCGCCCTGCTCAGCTCGATGCCGCGAAACAGACTACGCTGATCGCGACCGCGGGGCGCGCCGCGTCGAGGTTGCGATAGGTGTGGCGCTGGTCGCCCCGAAACACCAGCGCGTCGCCGGGGCCGAGCTGCCAGCGCTCGCCGGATGCGACGAGCTCGATGCGGCCGGACTCGAGCGTCAGGTACTCGCGCGTGCCGGGTGTGTGCGGGATGCCGTTCAGGTGGCCGCCGGGCTCGAGCTCGAGGCGCGAGATCTCGAGGCCCGCGATCGCCTCGGGCAGGAGCGGCCGCAGCCGCGCGCTCTGGCGCTTGCGCGTGCGCACCTCGGCGGCGGGAAAGAGCCGCGCGGCCGTGCGCGGCGGGCCGATCAGCTCCTCGATCGAGACCGACAGCGCCGCGGCCGCGCGCGAGAGCACCGCGAGCGTCGGGTTCGCGTCGCCGGACTCGAGGCTCGCCCAGGTCGGGCGCGGGATGCCCGAGAGCTTCGCCATCTGCTGCTGCGAAAGGCCGCGCGACTCGCGCAGGCGGCGCACGTTGGCGGCCAGATTCGAGCCGGTCGGGTCCATTCCGCTGCCACGATAGCCATTGGCCAGTTTACTGGCCAGACGGTTGCCTCGATGGCGGCCGGCCGGGCATCGTCGCGCTACACGGAAAGGAGACGATCGATGGCGCTTCGACTCGATCACGCAAACCTCGCGGTCCACGACGTGGACGCGGCGATCCGCTTCCTGCAGGTCGCGCTTCCCGAGTTCCGAATCCGCGCCGAGGGCATCGGCTGGCTGGGCGCGCGCTGGGTGCACGTGGGTACGGACGACGTCTACGTCGCGCTGCACCAGGCGACCAAGCAGCCGGCCGAGCCGTGGGTGCCGTACGCGGGCCAGCCCGGCACCAACCACCTGGGCTTCGAGGTCGACGACACCGACGCGCTGCGCGAGCGCATGCTCGCGGCCGGCTACGAGGACTCGAGCGTGCGCAACGCGCACCCGTGGCGGAAGCGCGTCTACTTCCACGACGAAGAAGGCAACGACTGGGAGTTCGTGCAGTATCTGTCCGACGACCCGGCGCTTCGCAACGACTACGCGATCCCGGACGTGACCTGAGCATGCTCGACGAGGCGCTCGAGTTCATCGGCGGCTTCGGGCCGGACTTGCGCGGCGGCATGACGAGTCACGCGCCGATGGTGGCCGAGGCGTTGTGCGCGCTCGGTCGACCCGACGCGCTGCGGCCCTGGCTCGAGCGCCATCGCGCGGAGTTCACGCCGCGCCCGCCGCGCCGCGAGCGGATCGAGCCGGCCCACTGGCGTTCCGCGCTCGCGAAGGAGGACCGCTTCGCCGACTGGAGCGCGTTCTTCGCCGAGGAGCTGGCGAACGCATCGTTCCGCGAGGTGCTCGACGCCTGGGTCGCGCGCCTCGCTCCCGGCATCTGCGCGAACGCGACGCACGGCGTGATCCGCGTCGGCCACGCGGCGCGCGCACTCGGCGAGCGCGAGACACCGGCGCGACTCCGCGAGCTCGCCGACGCGCTCGCCTCGTGGGCGTCGACGTACCAGGAGCTGCCGACTTTACGCGCGAGCGCGAGCCGCGCGCTCCCGCCCCGCGCGGCGCTCCCGCCCCGCGAGGCGCTCGCGCGCGTCGAGCTCCAGCCGCGGGGCGACCGCGTGTTCTCGGGCACGATCGTCTCCTCGCTCGCGGGGCTCGGCGGCTTCGCGGCCTTCGCGCCGGTGATCGGGCTGCTCGACACCAGCCGCGAGCCCGCGGATCTGCTGGCCGAGCTGACGGAGGTCTTCGCGCACGTGCTGCTCGAGAACGCGCACGACACGCTGACGGCGATCGTGCTCGTCCACGGGGTGACGAGCGTCGCCGCGCTCGGGAACCTGCTGCCGCACATCGGCGCCGCCACGGCGCGCGCCGCCATGCCCTTCGCGTGGCAGGCTTCGTGCTCGCTCTACGTCACGTTCGGCTCGAGGCGCCCGTCGGAAGCCACGATCGAGTCCGCGCTCGAGCCGGCGCGCGACGACGCCGAGGCGCTGATCGAGCGCGCGATCGCGCACGGCGACGAGCACGCGATCAAGCTCGCCGAGGCGTGCTTCGCGCAGCACCGGCGTCGGCCGTCGCCCGTCTACCCTGCGGCGCTGCGGCGGGCCCTCACACTCCTGCAGCCCGGCTGACGCCGCGCCGGCTCGCGTCGTACCCTACCGCCCGCCGCGGCGGTCCGGAGCGAGGCAGCGGCGCGCAGGGAGGGCGCGGGTGCAGGCACAGATCGATCCGGTCGGCGCCGCGCCCACGCGCGTGCGACACAAGGTCGTGTGGGCCACGCTCGCGATGATCGCGATCGCCTACCTCGATCGCGTCTGCATCTCGATCGCCGCGCCCTCGATCAAGACGGAGCTCGGGCTTTCGGACACGCAGATGGGCTTCGTGTTCAGCGCGTTTACGCTCTCCTACGCGCTGTTCGAGGTGCCGAGCGGCTGGTTCGCCGATCGTTTCGGCGCGCGCGTGGCGCTCGCGCGTATCGTCGCCTGGTGGTCGGCGATGACGGTGGCCACCGGGCTCGCGAGCGGCTTCGCGAGCCTGTTCACGGTGCGGCTCCTGTTCGGGATCGGCGAGGCCGGCGCGTTTCCCGCCTCGGCGCGCGTCTACGCGCGCTGGCTGCCGTCGCGCCTGCGCGGGCAGCTCTTCGGCGTGTTGATCATGGCGGCGGCGCTCTCCGGCGCGGTCACCCAGCCGCTGGTCGTGGCGCTGATCTCGCGCTTCGGCTGGCGGCCGACCTTCGCGATCTTCGGCGCGGTCGGCTTCGTCTGGGCCGTCGCCTGGTGGATCTGGTTCCGCGACGACCCGCGACAGCACCCGGGCGTGAACGCGAGCGAGCTCGAGCTGATCGCGGCCGGCGGCGTCGAGACCTCCGAGCCCGACACCGTTCCGTGGCGGGCGCTCGCGCAGAGCCGCGCGCTGATCGCGCTGTGCGCGATGTACTTCGGCGCGATCTACGGCTGGTACTTCTACCTGACCTGGCTGCCCACCTATCTGCTGCGCGCGCGCGGTTTCGACCTGACCCAGGTCGGCTGGCTCGCCGCGCTGCCGCTGCTCGCGATCGCGGTCGGCTGCTTCCTGGGCGGCTGGCTCTGCGATCGGCTCGCGCCGAGCCTGGGCCTGCGTCTGGCCGCGCGCACCCCGGCGCTCGTCGGTCTGCCGCTCGCGGCCTGCGCGGTGGTCGGCGCGGCGCGCGTGGCCGATCCGGTCCACGCGGCGCTGCTGCTCGCCGCGGCGGCGGGCCTCGCGGGCCTGGGCATCGCGCCGGCCTGGGCGCTCTGCCTCGAGATCGGCGGCCCGCACGCCGGCGTGGTGACCGGCGCGATGAACATGTTCGGGAACCTCGGCGGCACGCTCTCGCCGGTCGTGGTCGGGGTCTGCGTCGACCGGCTCGGCTCCTGGAACGCGCCGCTCTACAGCATCGCGGCGCTCTACCTGGTCGCGGCGCTGTGCTGGCTCGGCATCGATCCCGCGAAAAAAATCTGCGCCGAGCCCGTAGCGCGCCCGACCTGAACTCGTGTAGAGTGCCGCTGCCCCGTGGTGCGGGCAGCTCTGGTACACCGGAAAGGAGGCGAAGCATGGCAGCCAAAGTCGTCGGCTACTCGTGCTCACGCCCCCGGCGCACCCGGCAGATCCGGTAGGTCCCTAGACCCCGATCTCTGGCGAGGAATCCGGCGAGTCGCAGGCGTGAGTCTGCGGCTCGTTTTGTTCTTCTCCCTCGCCTTGGAGATCGGTTTTGTCGAAGGAGCGAATCGGCTCAACGCTGTCCGGCGCCGAGTTCAAGCGCGAACACCTCGCGGAGCTCGAGATTTCCGAGGTCATGGCGCAGTTCGGCGGCCAGGGCCTGATCAGCGACGTGCTCGGCGTGATCGGAGACGGCAAGGAGGCGACGGTCTACTGCTGCCGCGCGGATCCCTCGACCGGGGTCGAGCGGCTCGCGGCGAAGGTGTATCGCGCGCAGAAGTTCCGCGCGTTCGGGCACACCCACGGCTACGCGGGCGAGCGCGTGATCCTCGACGCGCGCGCGGGCCGAGCCATGAAGTCGCGCACCGAGAAGGGCCGGCGCATGGCGCACCACCACTGGATCGAGTGGGAATGGGAGACGCTGTGCCGGCTTCACGACGCGGGCGCGAGCGTGCCCAACCCGCTGGCGGCCTCGGACGACGCCATCCTGATGGAGTACGTGGGCGACGAGGCGGGCGCGGCCCCGCAGCTTCGCAACGTCGAGCTCACGCCTTCGCGCGCGAAGGAGGCGCTCGAGCGGCTGCTGCAGGACGTGGAGCTCCTGCTCGACTGCCACCTCGTGCACGGCGACCTGTCGGCCTACAACGTGCTCTGGTGGGAGGATCGGCCCCGGATCATCGACGTGCCGCAGTCGATCGACCTGCACTCGAGCAAGAGCGGCTACCCACATCTGCGTCGCGACGTGCAGAACCTGGAGCGCTACTTCGCCCGCTACGGCCTCTCCGTGGGCGACTTCGCCGAGAGCGCCTGGCGGCGCTACCAGCGCGGGCAGCTCGGGCGCTAGGCCTCGAGTGAATCGGGCCTTCAGGAATCCGCGAACCTGTTCTAAGCTCGCGCCGTGGGTGAGGGAGCGGGGCACGTGCCCGTGCGGATCGTCGTGTACCCGGGAGACGTCCGCATCTCGGGCGTGTCGGCCGAGATCGCGGTCGCGCGCTCGCAGAGCGACCTGCGCGCCGCGCTCGAGGCGGGCGAGCTGGCGGCGCTGGTGGTCGACCTCGAGAGCGGCGGCCACGGCGCGCTCGACGTGCTGCGCGAGCGCCGCGCGCGCGGCTCGAACCTGCCCGTGCTGGTGCTGGCGCCGCTCGGCGACGTCGAGGCGGTCGAGCGCGCGCGTGCGCTCGGCTCGTGCACCGTGCTCGCGCGCGAGAGCGCGACCGGCGCCGTGGTCTCGGCGTGTCTGCGCGAGCTGCTCGAGCTGCCGCCCGGCGCGCCCGCCGACGCTTCGCGCGCTCCGGCGATGCTGTTCAAGACCGATCCGCTGGGCGGCTTCACTCACTTCACGCGCCGCCTGCTCGCCTATCTCGGTCTCGCCGAGACGTCCGCGCGCGGTCGCGGCTGGCTCGAGCAGGTCCATCCGGAAGACCGTTTCGCGCTGGAAGCCGCGTTCGCGGCCGGAATCGAGGAGCGCGCCGAGGTCGAGGCGGACGTGCGCGTGCGCAGCGCGACGGGCGAGTACCGCTGGCTGCGGCTGTCGGCGTTCGCGGGGATCGATGCCAAGTCCGCGTTCAGCGGCTTCGTCGGCTCGGTGTTCGAGATCGACGACCTGATCGACGAGCGCGAGCGCGTGCGCGGCGACGCGTCGCGGCTCGAAGCCGTGAGCTCGGAGCTCGAGGAGCTGGCCTTCGCGGGCGCGCACGATCTGCAGGAGCCGCTGCGCAGCCTCGAGCACACGCTGCAAGGCGCGCTGGGCGGCGCGCCGGCCGACCTCGAGCTCGCGCTGCGGCTGGCCGCGCACATGCGCGACCTCTTGCGCGACCTGGTCGACTACGCCGGCTCGAGCGCGTTGCACGTCGCGGTCGAGTCGACCGATCTCGTGCAGGCGCTGGAGTGGGCGCTCGAGAACCTGCGGCCCGCGATCGCCGAGAGCGCGGCCGAGATCAAGGTCCAGGCGCTCGCGCGCGTGCTCGCCGACCCGATCCAGATCGCGCGGGTGTTCCAGAACCTGGTCGCGAACGCGCTGCGCTTCCGCGGCGAGGATCCGCCGGTGATCAGCGTCGCGGCCGAGCCGCGCGAGCACGACGTGCTGGTCTCCGTGTCCGACAACGGCATCGGTATCGCGCCCGCGCACCACGAGGCGATCTTCCGCGTGTTCGAGCGGCTGCACGGCTTCGAGCGTCCGGGCACGGGCATGGGCCTCGCGATCTGCCGGCGGATCCTCGAGCGCCACGGCGGCCGGATCTGGGTCGAGTCGCGCGCGCAACGCGGCGCGACGTTCTACTTCACGCTGCCGCGGGGCTAGGCCGGCCGACGGTGCGGCGGCCCTCGACGCTGACCTGCGCGTCGTTGGCTGTGGCGACGATCCTCGCCTACGGAAGCTTCCATGGCTTCGCGTTCCTGAACTTCGACGACGACGAGTACGTGAGCGCGAACCCGCACGTTCTGGCCGGACTCACGGCCGACTCGCTGCGCTGGGCGCTGACCGCGACGCACGCGAACAACTGGCACCCGCTCACCTGGCTCTCGCACATGCTGGACATCGAGCTGTTCGGCGCCGACCCCGTCTGGCATCACCGCACGAGTCTGGCCCTGCACGTCGCGACGACGCTCGTGCTGTTCCTCGCGCTCCGACGCATGACGGGATCGATTGGTCGCAGCGGCTTCGTCGCGGGTCTCTTCGCGCTGCACCCGATGCACGTGGAGTCGGTGGCGTGGATCGCGGAGCGCAAGGACGTCCTGTCCGCGCTCTGCTTCGCCGGGGTGCTGCTCCTGTACGCGCGCTACGCGGAGCGCCCGTCGCGGCTGCGCTACGCGGGGCTGCTCGCGACCTTCGCCGCCGGGCTCGCGGCGAAGCCGATGCTGGTCACGCTTCCCGCGCTGCTGCTCCTGCTCGACGTGTGGCCGCTGCGCCGGCTCCCGGTGAGCCCGCGCCTCGACCTCCGCCGGCTCGGCGCGCTCGTGATCGAGAAGCTGCCGCTGGTCGCGCTCAGCGCCGCGTCGAGCGCGATCACGCTCGCGGCGCAATCGGGCGCGATCGAGCTGGGCTCGCGCCACGCGGCGGTCGACCGGCTGGGCAACGCGCTCGTGTCGTGCGTGCGCTACCTCGCGGGCACGCTCGTTCCGGCGCAGCTCTCGATCGCGTACGCGCACCCCGGCGCATGGCCGCCGGCGCAGGTCCTGGGCTGCGCGCTCGTGCTCGCCGCGATCACGGTCGGGGCGCTGCGCGCGCGCGCGACGCGTCCGTATCTCGTCGTCGGCTGGCTCTGGTTTCTCGGCATGCTCGTGCCGGTGATCGGCGTGATCCAGGTCGGCGAGCAGGCCATGGCCGACCGCTACACGTACCTTCCGTCGCTCGGGCTCTTCGTGATGGTCGCGTGGGGGATTCCGTCGCTCTTGCCGGAGCGTCCCTGGTGCACGCGCGCGCTCGCCGTCGCGGCGGTCGCGGTGCTCGCGGTGTACGGCGTCCTGACGCGCGCGCAGGTCGAGCACTGGCGCAGCAGCACCGCGTTGTGGGAGCACGCGCTCGACGTCGATCCGCGCAGCTCCCTCGCGCTCCGGAACCTGGGCCAGGTCGCGCAGGCGCAGGATCGCCGCGACGACGCGCTCGCGCTGTACCGGCGCGCCGTGGAGGTCGATCCGCGAAGTCAGAACGCGCACTACCGGCTCGGTCAGCTGCTCGTGCGGATGGGTCGATCCGACGAGGCGCTGGCCTCGCTGCGCGAGGCGGTGCGCCTGCGGCCGGACTTCGCGGTCGCCTGGACGAGCCTCGGCTACGCGTACGGGAGCCTGGGCGATGCAGAGCAGTCGCTGCAGGCGTTCCAGCGCTCGGTGGAGATCGACCCGAGCGTCGCGAGTTCGCAGTACGAGCTCGGCTCGGAGCTGATCCGCGCGGGCCGAGCCCGCGACGCGCTCGGGCCCTTGAACGAGGCGCTGCGACTGCGGCCGGACCTGCTACCGGCGCAGATGGGGCTCGCCGACGCCCACGCCGCGCTCGGCGATCGCGCGGCGGAGATCGGCGCGTTCGAACGCGCGCTCGTGCTCGCGCAGGAGCAGGGCTACCCGGAGATCGTGAATCAGATCGAGCGCTACCTCGAGCGGGTGCGCGGTGCGCCGATTCGCTGAATCCGCGTGTGTCACGATGCTGCGTCGGGCCGCGGCCGGGAGTGGGATTCTGAGCAAGTTGAATGCTTCGAACGCGGCCGGGACGAGCGCGACGCCGCGGTCGTATTCTTCATGGCCGTGACCTGCATCGATCTGTTCCACGCGGCGCGCACGGCGCTGCAGCGCGCGCGATGACTGCGCGCGCGAAGCTCGTTGCCGGCATGTGTGCGGCGCTCGCGCTCGCGACGGTCCTCGCCTACGGGAGCTTCGCGGCCTTCGAGTTCGTGAACTGGGACGACAACGCGTACGTGACCGGCAACGCGCAGGTGCGCGCCGGGCTCACGCTCGAGTCGGCGCGCTGGGCGATCACCGCCACCGACGCGCACAACTGGCACCCGCTCACCTGGCTCTCGCACATGCTCGACGTCGAGCTGTTCGGGCTCGACCCGGTCGCGCACCACCGCACGAACCTGGCGCTGCACGTCGCGAGCTCGTGTCTCCTGCTCCTCGCCTTCCTGCGCATGACCGGCGCGCTGTGGCGCAGCGCGTTCGTGGCGGCGCTGTTCGCGTTGCACCCGCTGCACGTGGAGTCGGTGGCCTGGGTCGCCGAGCGCAAGGACGTCCTGTCCGCGCTTTGCTTCACGCTCGTGCTGCTGCTCTGGGCGCGCTATGCGGAACGGCCGTCGGCGTCGCGCTACGCGTGCGTGCTGGCGATGTTCGCGGTCGGCCTCACGGCCAAGCCGATGCTCGTGACGGTGCCCGCCGTGCTGCTGCTGCTCGACGTGTGGCCGCTCGGAAGACTGCGGCTCGCGCCGACGATCGATCGGCCGCGCGCCGGTCGGCTCGCGCTGGAGAAGCTTCCGCTTTTCGCGCTCTCCGCCGCTGCCAGCGTGATGACGGTCGTCGCGCAGCAGACCGCCATCTCGTTCGGGGCGCGCTACACGTTCGCGGATCGACTCGGGAACGCGCTCGTCTCCTACGTGCGCTACCTCGCCGGCACCTTCTGGCCGACGGATCTCTCGATCAGCTACTGGCACCCGAGCGGCTGGCCGGCCAGCGCGGTCGTCGGCTCCGCGCTGCTGCTCGCCGCGATCACGGCCGCAACCCTGCGCGTCGTGAGGACGCGCCCGTTCCTCGCCGTCGGCTGGCTGATCTTCCTGGGCATGCTCGTGCCGGTGATCGGCGTGGTGCAGGTCGGCGAGCAGGCCATGGCCGATCGCTACATGTACCTGCCGTCGATCGGGCTGTTCGTGATGCTGGCCTGGGGCGTGAACGCAGCCGTGCCCGAGTTCCCCGGACGCGCGCGTGCGCTCGCGCTCGCCGCGGGCGCGCTGCTGCTCGCCTGCGCCTGGCTCACCCACGCGCAGGTTCAGGTCTGGCGAAACAGTCCTGTGTTGTGGCAGCACGCGCGCGCGGTCGATCCCGAGAACCCGCTCGCGCTCGAGGTGCTCGGCGTGCTCGCCGAGCAGCAGGGCCGGCAGGTCGAGGCGCTCGGCTTTTACCGGCGCGCGATCGAGATCGACCCGCGGCGCCAGAACTCGCAGTACAACCTCGGGAACCTGCTGCGCTGGTTCGGCCGGCCCGCGGAGGCGCTCGGTCCGCTGCTCGAAGCGGTGCGGCTGCGTCCCGACTTCGCGGTCGCGTACGAGGCGCTCGGCCACGTGTATCGCGACCTCGGCCAGTCCCAGGCCGCGCTGCAGGCGTTCCAGCGCTCCGTCGAGCTCAACCCGAAGGGCGCGAACGCGCAGTACAATCTGGGCATCGAGCTGCTGCAGGCGGGCGGGGCGCGCGACGCGCTCGGACCGCTCGACGAAGCCGCGCGCCTGCGCCCCGACTTCACGATGGCCTTCGCGGCGCTCGCCGAGGCGCACGCAGTGCTCGGTGAACGCGACGCCGCCGTCGCTGCCGGCGAGCGCGCGCTCGCGCTCGCCCGCGCGCAGGGCCAGGCCGAGCTCGCCGCGCAGATCGAGGCGTTTCTCGCGAAGCTGCGAGCCGCGTCGCCCTAGAGATTCCCCACGTGCCGCTCGATCACGTCCGCGTACCGCGCCAGCGCGCGCTCGCGCAGCGTCGGCAGGTGTCCGGTGGGGAACAGGCCGTCGGTCGCCTTGTAGGACTCGAGCACGCCGCGCGCGACGGTGACCTTGTGCACCTCCGTGGGGCCGTCGGCGAGGCCCATGTGGAAGGACTCGATCAGCATCTCCGAGAACGGCATCTCGTTCGACACGCCGAGCGACCCGTGCACCTGCAGCGCGCGCGCGGCCGCGTCGTGGAACACGCGCGGCATCAGCGCCTTGATCGCGGAGATGTCCTTCCGCACCAGCTTGTAGTCGCGGTACTTGTCGATCTTCCAGGCGGTCTGCAGCACGAACAGCCGGAACTGCTGCAGGTCCATCCAGGTGTCGGCGATCTTCTCCTGCACGAGCTGCTTCTGCGCCAGCATCTCCCCCTGCGTGCTGCGCGAAAGCGCGCGCTCGCACATCAGGTCGAGCGCCTTCTGCACGTGCCCGATCGTGCGCATGGCGTGGTGGATGCGGCCGCCGCCGAGCCGCGTCTGCGCGACCACGAACGCGCCGCCGCGCTCGCCGAGCAGATTCTGCTTGGGCACACGCACGTTCTCGTAGCGGATGTAGGCGTGCACGCCGCGGTCGCTACGCTCGCCGCCGAGCCCGACGTTGCGCAGGATCTTGATGCCCGGCGTGTCCGACGGCACGAGCAGCATCGACATGCGCCGGTACGGCGGCGCCTGCGGATCCGTCACCACCATCACGATCAGGAACGCGGCGTAGCGCGCGTTGGACGAGAACCACTTCTCGCCGTTGATCACCCACTCGTCGCCAACGAGCTCCGCGCGGCAGGTGAACACCTTCGGATCGGCGCCGCCCTGCGGCTCGGTCATCGAGAAGCACGACACGATCTCGTTGCGCAGGAGCGGCTCGAGGAAGCGCTTCTTCTGCGCGGCGTTCCCGTAGTGCGCGAGGATCTCGGAGTTGCCCGAGTCCGGCGCCTGACAGCCGAACGTGATCGGCGCGCAGCGCGCGCGGCCGAGGATCTCGTTCATCAGACCGAGCTTCACCTGGCCGTAGCCGGGCCCGCCGAGGTCGGGGCCGAGGTGACAGGCCCAGAGCCCGCGCTGCTGGACCCTCTTCTGTAGCGGCGGGATCAGCTCGGCGCGGATCGGGTTCGCCAGGTCGTACGGGTTCGGGACCACGAAGTCGAGCGGCTCGAGCTCGTCGCGCACGAACGCGTCCAGCCAGTCGAGCTCGCGCTGGAACTCGGGATCGGTGTCGAATTCCCAGGCCATCGGTCGCCCTCCGCTCGGTTGCGAGCGCGCCCGATCATGGCCTGAACTCCGCCCTGGAATCCAGCTACGATCCCCCCCGTGGCCACCATCCTGCAGAGCCTGCCGGTCGGGGAGCGCGTCGGGATCGCCTTCTCGGGCGGGCTCGACACGAGCGCCGCGCTGCACTGGATGCGGTCGAAGGGCGCGATCCCGTACGCGTACACCGCGAACCTCGGCCAGCCGGACGAGCCCGACTACGACGAGATCCCGCGCAAGGCGCTCGCGTACGGCGCTTCGCTGGCGCGGCTGATCGATTGCCGCCGCGCGCTCGTGCAGGAGGGCATTGCGGCGCTGCAGTGCGGGGCGTTCCACATCTCGACCGCCGGCGTGCCGTACTTCAACACCACGCCGCTCGGCCGCGCGGTGACCGGCACGCTGCTGGTGTCCGCGATGAAGGACGACGACGTCAACATCTGGGGCGACGGCAGCACCTACAAGGGCAACGACATCGAGCGCTTCTACCGCTACGGGCTGCTCGTGAATCCCGGCCTGCGCATCTACAAGCCGTGGCTCGACCAGGCCTTCATCGACGAGCTCGGCGGGCGCAAGGAGATGTCCGAGTACATGGAGCGCGCCGGCTTCGCGTACCGGATGAGCGTCGAGAAGGCCTACTCGACCGACTCGAACCTGCTCGGCGCCACGCACGAGGCGAAGGATCTGGAGCGCCTGAACGCGGGCGTGAAGATCGTGTCGCCGATCATGGGCGTGGCGTCGTTCCGCGAGGACGTGGTAGTCGTGCCCGAGACCGTCACCGTGCGCTTCGACGAGGGGCTGCCGGTGGCGCTGAACGGCGTCACCTACACCGATCCGGTTCAGATGCTGCTCGAGGCGAACGCGATCGGCGGGCGCCACGGCCTGGGCATGAGCGACCAGATCGAGAACCGCATCATCGAGGCCAAGA
>JBBDXF010000015.1:0-36333 GCA_040902485.1 Myxococcota bacterium
CTCGTGGACGGCGCGTTCGCGCGCATCGCGCCGGCGCCGGACGGCCCCGCGGCCCGGCTCGAGCGCGCGCGCCGCGCGATCGGCGCGACACTCGATCCGCCGGACCGGGCGCCGCTGCGCGGCGGCGCACTGCTGCGCGCGCTCGCGATCGCCGACACGAGCCGCCTCGACGATCCGCTGCGAGGGGTCTTCGCCGAATCCGGAACGACGCACCTGCTCTCGGTCTCGGGCACGCACGTGGTGTTCGTGGTCTGGATCGTCTCTGCGGCGCTCGCCTTCGCGCTGCGCCGCACGCCCTGGCTGCCCGCCGTGCGCAGCGCGCGCACGGCCGGCCTCACGCTGGGCGTCTTCGCGGGCGTCGGCTACGCCGTCCTGTGTGGGCTCGGCCCGCCGGCGCTGCGCGCGGCCGCGATGGCGTTCGCGGCCGGCGTCGCGCTGCTCGGCGGGCGCCGCCAGGCCGCCTGGAACGCGCTCGCGCTGGCCGGGCTCGCGGTGCTGGCGCTCGATCCAGCGGCGCTGTTCGAGGCCTCGTTCCAGCTCTCGTTCGTGGCCGTCGCGGGGCTCCTGCTCTGGCGTCCGCCCGCCGGGCTGCTGCGCGGCTCAGCCCACGTCTCGCTCGCGGCCGGTCTCGCCACCGCGCCGCTCGCGGCCTCGATCGGCGCGCCGCTGCCGGCCGGCTGGCTGCTCGCGAACGCGCTGGCGGTGCCGTACTTCTCGGCGCTGGTCGTGCCGCTCGCGCTCGCGGGCGGCGCGCTGGGCGAGCGCGTCGTCTGGCTCGTCCCGCTCGCGCGCGCGTCGGCGGAGCTCGGCGTCCGCGTGCTCGAGCCGCTCGCGAGCCCCGACCTGCTGGCCGGCCCGCGCGATCCGCTCGCGCTCTCGCTCGCGCTCGCCGCGACGGGCTTCGGTCTGCGCGCGCTCGCGCTCGGTCGCCGGCGCATCGCGCTCGCGCTGCTCTCCGGCGCGGCCTGCGCGGGAATCGCCGCCGCGCCGGTCGGGAATCGCCCGGCCGCGCCGCCGTCCCTGCTCGTCCTCGACGTCGGCCACGGCGACGCCACGCTGCTGCGCGCAGGAAGCCACGCGTGGCTGGTCGACGCGGGCACGCGCTTCGCCGGCTTCGACGCGGGGCGCGCGGTGGTCGTGCCCGCGCTGCGCGCTGAAGGCGTGCGTGTGCTCGACGCGCTGGTCGTGACCCACCCCGATCTCGACCACGCCGGCGGCGCGGCGTCGGTGCTCGAGGCGCTGCCCGTGGCAGAGCTCTGGCTCACGCGCGAGTCGCTCGACGCGCGCTCGCTGCGGCCCCTGCGCCGCATGGCCGCGCGGCGCGGCGTGCCCGTGCGCGTGATCTCGGCCGGTGAAGCACGAGTCACGGCGGAGGTCCGCCTGCACGCGCTCTGGCCGCCGGCCGGGCACGCGCCCTCGAGCACGAACGCCGGCTCGATCGTGTTGCGCGTCGAGACGAGCTCCGCGTGCGCGCTGCTCAGCGGCGACGCGCCCGCACACGTCGAGCGCGCGCTGCTGTCGACGCGCACCTGCCAGGTGCTGAAGCTCGGCCATCACGGCAGTGCGACCTCGAGCGATCCGCGCTTCCTCGACGCGCTCGCGCCGGAGCTCGCGGTCGCGAGCGCGGGCCGGCGGCCGCGCGCGCCGCTTCCGCACCCGCGCGTGCGCGAGCGGCTGCGCGCGCGCGCGATCTCGCTCTGGCAGACCCGGCGCGACGGCGCGCTCCGGATCGCGCTCGAGCAGCCCGGACCGCTGGTGGTCCCGTGGCTATCGCGGCCGTTCCGGGAGGATTGATAGACTGCAGCCATGCCCAAGAAGCCCGAAGGCGTGGATCTCGCCGCGTGGCGCGCGCAGCGCGCGGCCTACTGGCGGCGCGTGAACAGCGTGCTGAACGTGGCGATGCTGATCGCCGTCGGGCTCCTGCTCTGGCGCTACTTCTCGGACTGAGCGCGTCCGGGCGCGAGCACAAAGCGCGAGACCGCGTCGGCGAGGTCGCGCGCGATGGGGGTGCCGGCGGGGACGCGCGTGACGTACCGCGCGCCGTGCCCGCTCTCGACCAGCAGCGCGCGGCAGCCGAGCGCGCGCCCGAACGCGACGTCGCTGTCCTTGTCGCCGATCATGAAGCTCGCGCCCAGGTCGATCCCGAGCTCGTGCGCCGCGCGCGTGCCGAGGGCGGTGCCGGGCTTGCGGCACGCGCAGCCGTCCTCGGGCCGGTGCGGGCAGTGGTAGCAGCCGTCGAGCGTCGCGCCGTGCGCCGCGAAGTCCGCGAGCATGCGCGCCTCGAACGCGAGGTAGTCGGCCTCGCCGAACAGGCCGCGGCCGATGCCCGACTGGTTCGTGATCACCACCACGCCGAAGCCGGCGTCGCGAAGCCGCGCGACCGCAGCGTGCGCGCCGGGCAGCACCGCGTAGTCCTCGGGTCGGAACGCGTACTCGCGCTCCTCGAGCAGGGTGCCGTCGCGGTCGAGCAGCACGAAGGGGCGCGTGGCTCGGCCCGTCACGGCCCGGTGTCGTCCGGACGGCAGGCGCCGAAGCGGTGTCCGGGATCGTCGATGTGCGCGCGCACGAAGGCGGCGAGATCGCCGCCCAGCTGAGCGAGCTCGGCCTCGAAGCAGGGCAGCTCGCCGACGTAGGTCTGGTGCGCCGCGAGCCACGCGTTCGAGAGCGCGAGCTCGGGGAAGCGTGCGTAGCGCTTCGAGCGCCACGGCTTCGAGGCGAAGACCTCGCCCTGGAAGCGTGCGAAGACGGGTGCGCGCAGCCTGAACGCCTGGACGAGCGTCGGCTCGTTCGCGTAGATCGCCTCGAGCTCCTGGCGCAGCTCGTCGACCAGCGCGGCGAAGGTGAGCTCGTCGGCGAAGCCGGCCGCGGCGCGCGCGCGCGCCTCCGGGTCCGTAGCGAGAAACGCGAGCGTGGCGTGGTGCGCGATGAAGCTCGCCAGCGCCTCGTCGTAGGCGATCTCGCCGGGCACGAACACCGTCTGATGCACGAGCTCGTGCAGGAACGTGTCGACCAGCTCCGCGTCCGGCCAGGCGAGCACCGCGCGCGGGATCGGATCGTCGAACCAGCCCAGCGTGCTGTAGAGCGGCGCGGGGCGGATGTAGGTGTCGTTGCCTTTCGCCGCGAGCTCGGCCGCGAACTCGTCCGCGCGCTCTTTCTGGAAGTAGCCGCGATACGACACGCTGCCGGTGATCGGGAACCACCAGGTGAGCGCCTCGACCCGGTTCACGGGCGCGGCGGTCAGCACGTGCACGAGCCCGCTTCCGCGCTCGCCGACCAGATCGCGGTAGCTTGTCGTCTTCGCAAGCCCGAGCGACTCTCCGAACGCGAGCGCCGCGCGCAGGCGCTCGAGGGCTCGCTGCTCAGCCGGCTCGAGCGTTGCGATCAGCTCGGGCGTGATGGGCTCGCGCGAGAGCAGGAGCCGCGCCTGGCCCAGGCCCAGACGCGCGAGGTAGGCGAGGCGCGAATCCGCGCGCGAAGCGTCGGGGGAGCCGAGCAGAAGTGCGAAGACGAGCAGGGCCGAGCGGATTCGTCGTGTTCCGCCTCGCGTCGCCGCCGGCCGAGCGCGAACGGCTGGTCGCCGAGCTGTCATCGCTGGGGACGCTCGGCGTCGAGGAGCTGCCGGCCGAGCTGCTCGCGTACTTCGAGTCCGATGGCGCCGAAGCGGCGCAGGTGAAGGCGCTCGCCGATCCGGACCGACGCATCTCGGTGTCGGGGCCGGATCCGGTGCCCGACGCCGACTGGGAGCGCGAGTGGCGCAGCGGCCTCGCGCCGCGCCGCATCGCCGGGCTCTGGATCCGGCCGAGCTTCTGCGCGAGCGCCGGCGAGCCGGAGCTCGTGATCGACCCGCAGCAGGCCTTCGGCTCGGGCGAGCACGCCTCGACGCGGCTCGCGCTCGAGCTGCTGCTCGACTGCCTTGCGCCGGGCGAGACGCTTCTCGACGTCGGCACCGGCAGCGGCATCCTGGCGCTGGCCGCGCTGCGCGCGGGCGCCTCGCGCGCGGTCGGGCTCGACACGGATCCGGTCGCGATCGTGAACGCGGTCGAGAACCGGGCGCGAAACGGGCTGCCGCTCGAGCTGTACTGCGGCGGCCTCGAGGCGCTCGCGCCGGGCGCGCGCTTCGACGTGGGCGTGGCGAACCTGCTCCTGCACGAGCTCGTGCCCTGCCTGCCGGCGCTGGCCGCGCGCACGCGCCGCGCGCTCGTGCTCTCTGGCCAGCTCGAGCTCGAACGCGCGCGCCTGGACGATGCGATCCCGAGTGCAGACTGGGTGTGCGTGCGCGAGGAGACCGAGGTCCAGTCCGGCGAGACCTGGTGCGCGCGCCTGCTGCTTCACAAGGACGCTCGAGCTCGCTCGAGCAGCGCTTCGAGCGTGTCGGCGAGCGCGTAGCTCGGCCGCCAGCCGAGCGCGCGCAGGCGGCTCGCGTCGCCCGCGAGCGAGCTCGCGCCCCGCGGCCGCGGCCGCCAGCGTTCCGGGTCGACCTCGACGCGCGGCTTCACGCGCGCGCGCGCGATCAACAGCTCGAGCAGCGCGCCGATCCGAACGGGCTGCCCCGAGCACACGTTGTAGGCGAAGCCGCGCTCGCCGCGCTCGAGCAGCGCGAGGTGCGCCGTCACCACGTCGCGCACGTCGCTGAAATCGCGCTCGGCGTCGAGGTTGCCGACGCGCAGCACGGGCTCTTGCTGGCCGCGCTCGATGCGCGCGAGCTGCTCGGCGAACGACGACTCGGCGTAGATCGGCGGCCGGCCCGGTCCGGTGTGGTTGAACGGGCGCGCGATCACCACGTCGAGCCCGTCGCGCTCGACCGCGAGCTCGATGCGCCGCTCGCCCGCCGCTTTGGTCGCGGCGTAGGTCGTCTGCGGCCGGAACGGATCGCTCTCCCGCCAGGGGCGCGCGCCGCTCGGCGCGAAGCCGTAGATCTCGCCGGTCGATACGAACAGGAGCCGCGCGCGCGGCGCGGACTCGGCCAGCGCGGCGAGCAGGTGATCGACGGCGAGGTAGTTCGAGCGCAGCGCCTCGAGCGGGTCGCGCTCGGCCTGGCTGGGCGAGGCGAGCGCGGCCAGGTGCACGATCTCGCTGGGCCGCGAAGCGGCGATCAGCGCCGTCACGGCGCGGCGATCGCGCAGGTCGCAGGCGTGCCATTCGATCGGCGCGTCGCCACGCGGCAGACCCGGCAGATGCACGCCGATCGGCTCGCGCCCCGACGCGCGCAGCGCGGGCACGAGCCAGGAGCCGACGAAGCCGGCCGCACCGGTGACGAGCGTTCTGGGCTGATTCACGGCGAGGAGCCGCCGAGGCTAGCAAACGCGTGATACCCTGCCGCCGGGGAGGAGAGCGAATGCGCGTCGGTGTCGCGGGTCTCAACGCTGCGGGCAAGGGAGAGGTCGTGCGCCTGCTCGAGCGGCGCGGCTTCTACCCGGCGTCGCTCTCCGACGTGATCCGCGAGGAGCTCGCGCGCGACGGCCTGGAGCCGACCCGCGAGAACATGATCGAGCGCGGCTCCGCGCTGCGCGAGCGCTTCGGCCCCGCGGTGCTGGCCGAGCGCGTCCAGCGCAAGCTGCCCGACGACCGCAATCACGTGATCGACTCGATCCGCCACCCGGCCGAGGTCGAGGCGCTGCGCGCGGGCGGACCGTTCCTGCTGATCTGGGTCGAGGCCTCCGCGCGCGTGCGCTTCGAGCGCGCGAGCGCCCGGGGCCGCGGCGGCGACGCGACGACGTTCGAGGCGTTCGAAGCCGTGCAGGCGCGCGAGCTGGGAAGCCAGGACCCCGCCGCGCAGCAGCTGCTGGCGGTGAAGGCGCTCGCCGACGAGACGGTGCAGAACGACGGCTCGCTCGCGCAGCTCGAACAGCGGCTCGGGGAGGTGCTGCGCGACAAGCTGTTTTTTCGCGACCGGCCGTCCTGGGACGAGTATTTCATGAGCATCGCACGCGTGGTCTCCTCGCGCAGCAACTGCATCAAGCGCAAGGTCGGCGCGGTGATCGCGCTCGACCGGCGCATCATCTCGACCGGCTACAACGGCACGCCGCGCGGCATCCGCAACTGCAACGAGGGCGGCTGCCCGCGCTGCGCCGGCGCCGCGGAATCCGGCACGCGCCTCGACGAGTGCCTGTGCAGCCACGCCGAAGAGAACTCGATCACGCAGTCCGCCTATCACGGCGTGAGCGTGCGCGGCGGCGCGCTCTACACCACGTTCTGTCCCTGCCTGATGTGCACCAAGATGATCATCAACGCGGGCCTGGGCGAGGTGGTGTACGACGCTCACTTTCCGCTCGGCGACGTGTCGATCGGACTCTTCCGTGAAGCCGGCGTGAAGATTCGACAGATCGGCTGACTTCCGGATCTACAAGCTTCCATCCGGCACCTCCACCCGGCCGCGAGAGCGCGCGCCGTACCCGCTCTCGGGTTGGCTCCGCGTTTGCAGTACCCGCGCATCGGAGCCGATCCGTCCGATACAGGAGAGACGGAGGTCGCATCGCGCAGGATCCGACGATCGCGGACGGGTCCCGCGATGCACGGCTCGAGGCCCCGCCGCTCGCAGGGCGGCGAGGCGACACGCCCGCTCCTGGGGCCGAGGCGTCTCACCGTACGGCACCCCCAGTGTCCCTCCCGCGGTGAGACGCCTCGCACAGGGGAGACCCGGACCCGACCCGAGGCGCGCGGCGATTCAGTGCGCGCTCAGCTCCGGACCGCCGACCTTGAGCTCGTCGACAAGGCCGCGCACGCCGCGCGTCTTGCGGGTGAGCGTCAGCACGGTGAGGCGATCCAGCCGGCTGGCGACGCTGCCGCTGAGCCGCGCGACGCCGTTCTTCACGTCCACGACGATGCGCGCGTCCGCGAGCGGGCGGCTGGCCTCGAAGCGCTTCGCGATCGCCGACTGCACGGCCTCGTCCTGCTCCGCGACCGCGGCCTCCTGCTCGGGCGGGACGATCTGGAGCGCGTCTTCGACGCCCCGCACGCCCTGCACCTTGCGCGTCTCGGCCACGACCGCGTCGCCCGCGTGCCTCGAGTCCACGACACCGAAGAGCGTCACGGTGCCGCGCCGTGTGTCGACGTTGATGCCGTACGCCGGCGTGTAGCTCGCCGCCAGCAGGCGCGACTTCACCTCGGTCGTGATCCACAGGTCCGAGGCCGCATGGCGCTCGGACAGGTCGAGCTCGTACTCGCCGTCCTGCCACAGCTCGCTGTCCACGAACTGGACGGGGCTCTTGATCTGGCTGGCGACGCGCTTCACGCCGTCGACCCGCGAGGCGTCCTCGAGCGCGCGTACGTGATCGCTCAGCGACTGGGCGGACCCGGAAAGCAGCACGACGCCCTTGTTCACCGACTCGACGACGATCTCACTGTCCGCGAGCGCGGCGTCGCGCGCGAGCGCGGCCGACACCGACTTCGCGAGCGCCTCGTCCGAGACCTCGACCGCCGCCCGCGCGGGCGCCGGTACCACCTGCAGGAGGTTCCGCACCTCGCGCATGCCCTGCACGGAGCGCGCGGCGGCCTCGGCGTTCGCCTTCTCGCCGGCCGTGCCGACGCTGCCGTGCAGCGTGACGAGACCCTCGACGGTGTCGACGGCCACGTTCGCGGACGGGACATCCTGCGCCGTGAGCAGCGCGGCCTTCACCTTGATCGTGATCCACGCGTCGGGCGGCGCGCCGTCCGACGCGCTGGCGCCCGTGTCGGGGGGCCCCGCCTCCAGGGCCTGGGCTTGCGCCCACGCGGCTACGAGCAGGAGCGCGGCGCCCGCGACGAGGGCGAGCAAGGGTTTGGCGCTGCGGACCACGCGCTCAGCCGCCGACGAAGTCGACGTCATCGTGTCCTTCGATCATGCGCGGCGTGACGACGTAGTCGCCGTCGACGCTGGCGGTCCAGATCGACTGCGCGGGAGCCTGGTCGCCGAGCGTGACCAGATAGGCGACTCCGCTGGTCAGGGCCCCGCCCGCGGCGAACAAAACCTTGGCGGGGAAGTAGAGCGCGCTCGCGCCGACGGAGCCGACGTACGTCATCGCGCTGTGGTCCTCGGCTTCGCTCTGCTCGACCGACGAAGCCGCGCCGCCCGCTGCGCCACCGGCCGCGCCGATCGCGAGCGCCGCGCAGCCGGAAGATTGCAGCGCGAACGTGAGCAGGACTACATAAGACAGGGACGAGAGGGTTCTAGAGTCGGTCGACATGGAGTGCTCCTTCTGCAGCGATGAAGAGCAAGGCCCATGCCGTGCCGTTCGCTGTCGTCCCCGAGCGACGGCTCGCGCTGCCGCGGCGCGCGCTTCGAGATTCGCGCGCGCCGATTCTACAAACCCGACCGGCTGCGGATCGGCACGCGGATTGCTCCGGGATCCCATCCATATGAAACCCGGCGGACGTATCTCGAGTGTGCGACTGCAGCTGTTGATCTGCGCGACGATCGTCGCGCTCGTGTCCGCTTCGAGTGCGCGCGCGCAGACGCTCGAGGATCCGAACCTCGGCATCGAGGCAGTGGTGCCTGTGGGCACGTTCAGCCAACCCACCTCGATGGCGTTCCTGGCGCCGAACGACTTCCTGATCCTCGAGAAGGCGTCCGGCGAGGTGCACCGCGTGCTGAACGGCGTGGCTCAGCTCGCGCCGGTGCTCACCGTGCCCGTCAACAGCTCGAGCGAGCGCGGGCTGCTCGGGATCGCGATCAACACGCAGAATCCGCCGGCGGTGTTCCTGTACTTCACCGAGGCGCCGGTGCTGAACGGCGCGCCGATCGCGAATCGCGTGTATCGCTACACCTGGAGTCCGGGTCTCGGCCAGCTCGTGTCTCCGACGCTGATCCTCGACCTGCCCGTCCTGAACGGGCCGAACCACGATGGGGGAGTACTGCTGCTCGGACCGCCGGGTCAGTTCCCCGGTGTCGGCGATGGCGCCGCGCTCTACACCGTGATCGGTGATCTGAACTTCAACGGTCAGCTCCAGAACAACGTGACCGGCGCGCTGCCCGACGACCGTGGCGTGATCTTCCGCGTGCGCCAGGACGGCACGCCGATCCCCGGCAACCCGTTCACACCGTACTGCAGCGTGACCACGACGCAGACCTGCGTAAACGACGCGGGCTGTCCGGGGGGCGAGACCTGTCAGACGCGCGTCGCGCGCTACTACGCGTACGGAGTGCGCAACAGCTTCGGTCTCGGACTCGATCCGGTGACGGGCTCGCTATGGGACACGGAGAACGGACCCGCGACCATGGACGAGATCAACCGCGTGCTGCCCGGCATGAACAGCGGTTGGATCGATCTGATGGGACCGGACTCGCTCGATCCCGACAGCACCGCCGGTCTGTTCAACATGCCCGGCGCGGGTCTCACCTACAGCGATCCCGAGTTCTCCTGGACCAACACGGTCGCGCCGACGGCGATCGTGTTTCCCAGCGGATCGTCGCTCGGTGACGACTACGACGACGTCGCGCTGGTCGCCGACAACAACTTCGGACAGATCTACGCGTTCCAGCTCAACGGCTCGCGCACCGGCTTCGCGCTCGGCGGCGCGCTCGCCGATCTCGTCGCCGGCAACCAGACCGAGGCGAACACGGTCCTGTTCGGGTCGGACTTCGGACCGGTGACCGACCTCGAGCTCGGCCCCGACGGCAATCTCTACGCCGTCGACATCGCAAACGGCACCGTCTACCGCATCTCCGGCTCCGCTGCGCCGGTGCCCGCTCTGCCGAGCGTCGCGCTGCTGCTGCTCGCGGGGCTGCTCGGCACCGCGGTCGCGCTTGGCCTGGCGCGTCACACGGGGCTGATGCCGAGCGCTGCCCAGTTCGCGTCGGCGAAGTCCCAGTTCGCGAGCTTGTCGATGAAGGCGCGCAGGTACTTCTTGCGCTCGTTGCGATAGTCGACGTAGTAGCTGTGCTCCCACAGGTCCACGCCGAGCAGCGCGATCTCGCCATACTTCAACGGACAATCCGCGTCGTGCGTCGAGGCGATCCGCAGGCGCTCACCGGTCCAGGACAGCCACAGCCAGCCCGAGCCGAAGTGCGCTTCGCCCGTGCGCGTGAACGCGTCGCGGAATGCGCCGAAGCTGGCGAACTCGGCGCGGATCGCGGCCAGGAGATCGTCGCCCGGTCTTCCGCCGCCGTCTGGCTTCATCGAGCGCCAGTAGAAGTCGTGGTTCCAGATCTGCGCGGCATTGTCGAAGACCGTTCCGACCGCGTTGCGCACGAGACTCTCCAGATCCGCGTCCGCCTGCGGCGTGTCGGCGACGAGCTCGTTGAGCCTCTTCACGTAACCGGCGTGGTGCTTGCCGTGGTGCAGCGCGAGCGTCTCGCTCGAGAGATGCGGAGCGAGCGCGTCGCGCGGATAGGGCAGGGGTTCGAGCTTGAAAGCCATGTCGTTTCCTCCGGGCTCGAGAGCGAAGCAACCCGCATACCAGAGCCGCTGCTCCGCGACTGACGCGCGACGCGTGCGCGCGGCGTCATGTGCAGTCGCTTTGTAGATCTGCTCCGCGCGCGCGCGTCGCCGCGAGCGGAACGCGACGCTCGCGTTCGGCGCGGTTGGCACGATGAATGCTCCACACCGGCAGCGGAGGCCGAATGCCATGCTCAGTCTTCTACTTCTCATCGTGATCGTGATGCTTCTCTTCGGTGCGCTCCCCGCATGGCCGCACAGCCGTGGCTGGGGCTACTTCCCGGCCGGCACACTCGGAAGCGTCCTGCTCGTCGTGATCCTGCTCGCGGTGATGGGAAGGATCTGACGGACATGGGCCGGATGCTGGATCGCCGTGAAGAGCGCTCGGAGTCGGTTGAGCTCGCTGCACAGGGCGTGCTCGACGCCGGCGCGCGGATCGCATTCGACTGGCTCGAGCTGCTGCGCGTCGAATGGACGTGACACAAAACGGGCTAGAACCCCAAGGAGAGCACCGATGACCCACACTCCCCACTCGATCGTCCGCGAAGGCCGCCAGCTCGCGGATCAGCTTCCCGCCGTGCGCGAGACGGTTCGCGAATCGCTCGGCACGCTGCACACGCACCTGCGCGACGTCGACGCGCGCACGCGGGTGCTGATTCAGGAGCGGCCGCTGACCGCGCTCGCCGCCGCGATCGCGGTGGGCTTCCTGCTCCGGCGCCTGTTGCCGTTCGGTCGCTGATGGCCGAGCCGGACGCCGATCCGTGGGCCGACACGGCGAATCGCGTGCGCGAGGAGGTCGTTCGGAGACCCTACGTCGCGCTGCTCGTCGGGGGAGGGATCGGCGGCCTCTTGGCCGGGGTCGTGGTGCCCCGGACGTTGCCGGGCGCGCTGAGCCTGGGCCTTCGGCTCGCGCTGGCCAGCACGCTGCCGACACTGACGAAGCTCGTTCGAGAGGTCGCCTCGCCCGAACTGTGACCGCGGTACGGCACGGAGCCTGCACAAGCGATCGCGATGTTCCCTGGGGAGTGCCGCGAGTTGCGCGCACCGCTCGGCGCGCCGCTCTTGGCCCGCTCCCGGTACAATTTACAAACGCAGCCGTCGGGCTCGCGTCCAGCCGGGAGGCGATCTGAAGCCGTCGAGGGCCGATCCTGCAGCGACCGCCTCGGAAGCCGAGCTTCCTGAGGTGGCACGGGGTGGTGCGTACATCTCGACGCTCGTCATCGCAGCCCTGGGTGTGGGGACCTCGCTGCTGCTGTGGCAGTCGCTCGAGCGACAGGCCGACGCCGAGACGGATCGAGAGGCCCACGTGGTCGCGAGCGATCTGGCGGACGTGATCGAGCGCCGGATCGAAGACCAGGATCTGAACGCGCTGCGCCGTTGGGTGGAGCGTCTGGTCGCGGTGCCCTCCGGCGACTCTCGCGACTGGCGAGACCAGGCGGATCTCTTCCTCGCGAACCACCACGCCTTCACGGCGATCGGGCACGTCCAAGACGAGCGGTTGGTCGCGGTCGCGGCGGGCGACGAAGGCGGCGAGACCCTGCGCGCCCTCGAGCGGGACGTCGCGGACCTGATGCGGACTCCGGAGGCGTCGGGTCGGCTCGGCGAAGCTGCGGTCGGTCCGATCCGGCTGGCCGATGGTCGCGCAGTGCTCGCGATCCGGGTCGTCGCTCCGGGTCGGGTCGAGACCCCGCACCTGACGCTCGCCCTGTTCGTGCCGGAGATCGCGCTGCGGCTCGCGCTCGAGCGGCGCGCGGGCGGGTATGCGATTCGCGTCCAGTGTGGCAGCGAGGAGGTGTATCGCAACGCCGACGCCGAGCTCGCGTCCGCAGACGACGTCGCGTGGACGGCCGAGGGGGTGCGCCTGAGCGTCGGACCGGAGTGGTCGGTGCAAGTGCGCGCGACGGACGGAGCTCTCGCCACTGCGCGCCGCGACGCACCGGTCATCGCGCTGATCGCTGGACTCCTGATCTCGGCGCTCGTCGCCTCGCTCGTCCACGTGAGTCAGCTCTCGCGTATGCGCGCGGCGGCGCTCACCTACGCGAATCTCGATCTGCGTGAACGAGCGAGCGAGCGGAGCCGCGGCGAGGAGGAGATCCGACGTCTGAACGAGGTGCTCGAGGCGCGCGTCGAGGAGCGCACCGCCGAGCTGCAGGAGATCATCGCGGAGCTCGAGACCTTCAACTACTCGGTGTCTCACGATCTGCGCTCGCCGCTCGGCGCGATCCTGAACTTCGCGGCGATCCTGTCGGAGGACTACCGCGCCGCCCTCGATGCGCCGGGGCGCGAGTACCTGGAGCGCATCACCTCGAGCGCGACGGCCGTCGTCTCGTTGATGGACGGCCTGCTCGCGTTCTCGCGCAGCGGGCGCGAGGAGCTGCACAAGACTCAAGTCGACGTCCAGCGCCTGGTCGAGTCCCTGCGCGACGAATTGCTGGAGGTGCGAGGAGCGGAGGCTTGCAGCATTCAGATCGGCGAGCTGCCGCCGGCGTTCGCGGATCCGGCGATGCTGCGCTTCATCTTCTCGAATCTGCTCTCGAACGCCTGCAAGTTCGTTCCCGAGGGCGACGATCCGCGCGTGGACGTCGAAGGCAGGATCGAGGGCCAGGACGCGGTCTACCTGGTCCGCGACCACGGCATCGGCTTCGACATGCGCTTCGCGGAGAAGCTGTTCGGCGTCTTCGAACGCCTCCACGCCGGGGACGAATACGAGGGCCACGGCGTCGGCCTCGCGATCGTCGCGCGACTCGTGCGCCGGCACGGTGGCCGCGCCTGGGCCGAAGGTGCACTGGGCAAGGGTGCGACTTTCTACATCGCGATTCCAATTCCGGGGACGGAGCTGAGAGGTCATGGAGCGCTATACGTCTGATCTGCTGCTGGTCGAAGACAACCAGAACGACATCATGGTGGCGATGCGCGCCTTTCGGCTACACGGACTCGAGCATCGTGTGACGGTGCTCCGCGACGGCGCTGCGGCGCTGGACTACCTGACGGGAGCCGGAGCCCCGGAGGAGAGCGAGCCGCTGCCGCTGCCCAAGGTGATCCTGCTCGATCTGCGCATGCCGCGCATCGACGGGCGCGAGGTGCTGCGCCACCTGCGCACCGACACGCGAACCAAGGGCGTGCCGGTCGTGATCGTCAGCAGCTCGCAGGCCGAGACCGACATTCGCGATTGCTACGACCTGGGCGCCAACAGCTTCGTCGTGAAGACCTTCGACGCGAAACGACCTGGCGAGTATCTCGTCGACGTCGCGCGTTACTGGCTGAATCTCAATCGGGTCGCCGAATGACGACAAAGGAGGCATCCTTGCCCGAGCCGAGAGCCCTGATCGTCGACGATGACGCGAACCTTCGCGAGAGCCTCGAGCTTCTGGTGCAGCGAGAGCGCTTCGCGACCCGGTCTGCGGGCTCGCTCGAAGAGGCCGGGAAGGCGCTCGAGGGCGGAACCTTCGATGTGGTCCTGATGGATCTGACGCTGCCGGACGGCGACGGTCTGGCGTGGCTGCGCGAGCAGCAGGCCGCCTCCGAGATGGAGGTCATCGTCATCACCGGCAGCACCAGCATCGAGGCGGCGATCAGCGCGCTCCGCTCGGGTGCGCTCGACTACCTGACCAAGCCGATCGATCGGGCTCGCCTGAGCACGGCGCTGATGAACGTGGCGCGCACGAAGCAGCTCAAGGCTCAGGTCGGCACGCTGCGCGGTGAGCTGCGTGAGCTCGGTCGTTTCGGCGCGATGATCGGGCGCTCCAAGGCGATGCTCGACGTCTACGACCTGGTGGCGCGCGTCGCGCCCACCGACGCGACCGTGCTGATCACGGGCGAGAGCGGCACGGGCAAGGAGCTCGTCGCACAGACGATTCACGCGCTCAGCGCGCGCAAGGCACAGGTGCTGCTGCCCGTGAACTGCGGGGCCGTGTCTCCGACGCTGATCGAGAGCGAGCTGTTCGGCCACGAGCGCGGCTCTTTCACCGGCGCCGACAAGCAGCGCAAAGGCTACTTCGAACGCGCGGACGGCGGAACCCTGTTCCTCGACGAGGTGAGCGAGATGCCGCTCGATCTGCAGGTCAAGTTGCTGCGCGTGCTCGAGACCGGCACGATCGTGCGCGTGGGTGGCACCGAGCCGCTGCGCGTCGACGTGCGCGTCGTGGCGGCGACGAACCGCAATCCCGAGGAAGCGGTGAAGGCGGGACAGCTGCGCGAGGACCTGTACTACCGGCTGAACGTGTTTCCGATCCACATGACGCCGCTGCGCTCGCGACCGGAAGACATCGAGCTGCTCGCCGACGTGTTCCTCAATCAGCTGAATCGAAGTGTCGACTCACCGAAGCGCTGGAGTCGTACGGCGCTCGACAGGCTGCGCCGGAATCCGTGGACCGGCAACGTGCGCGAGCTGAAGAACGTGGTGCAGCGCGCGTTCATCATGGGTGACGAGGAGATCGGGCCGGAGGCGCTGCCGATCGCCGATGCCGCGCCCTTCGCCGCAGGAAAACGCGCTTGGATTCAGGTCAAGGTCGGTACCAAGGTCAGCGACGCGGAACGCGCGTTGATCCTTGCGACGCTCGAGATGCTCGGCGACGACAAGAAGAAGACGGCCGAGGCGCTCGGCTTGAGTCTGAAGACGCTCTACAACCGACTGAACGTGTATGCCGCCAGCGGCGCGCTGGTGCGCGAGCGCGACGCGGGCTCCGCGGCCACGGTTGCGGGTGATCCGGGTCACGAGGCCGACGCAGATTGAACAACCTTCCGCGCAGGGGTTCCGCGAACCGCCCGGAACTGCGCTGGAACTCGCGCAGCGCGCGCGCGCGTTGGCACGTGCATTGCTCCGACACGGCTCAGGGTCGCAACCGACCCATGGGAGCCGCTCATGACAAGGATTTGGATTCGCAAGGCAAGCCGGACGCTCGCGCTCGTGGCGGCGGCGGCATCACTCGGCCTCGCATCGATCGGAACCGAAGCGAAAGCCGACGCCGCGATGCCGGACGCGTGGATCACCACCAAGGTGAAGCTCGCGCTGTTCACGACCGAGGACGTCTCGGCGACGAAGGTGAACGTCGACACCGTCGACGGCCGGGTGACGCTGCACGGCATCGTCGCGACCGACGCAGAGAAGGCCAAGGCAGCCGAGGTCGCTCGCACGATCCAGGGAACGCGCGACGTGCGGAACCTGCTGCAGGTGGTCAAGCCCAGCGCGCAGATCGAGATCAAGGTGAGCGACGCGGAGCTCGAGGACCGCGTATCCGCGGCGCTGAAGAAGGACGCCGGGCTCGAGCGCAGTGACATCAAGGTCTCGTCCGTGAACAAGGGCGTGGTCCTGCTGTCCGGGAACGCGGAAACGCTCAGCGATTCGCTGCGTGCGGTCGAGATCGCGGCGCGGGTCGATGGCGTGCAGCGCGTCGCCAGCCAGATCGAGAGCCCCGACACCCTCGGTGACGCCGAGGTCTGGCGCGACGGCAAGTACGACGCGGCCGCCGCGGCCAAGTCCACCGCGCAGGACATGTGGACCACCAGCGCGGTGAAGATGCGGCTGCTCGCCAGCAGCAAGACGCCGGGGTTCGACATCAACGTCGACACCGACGGCGGCGTGGTGACGCTGTTCGGCATCGTCGATTCGCAGTCCGCGAAGGACGCGGCCGGCGCCGAGGTCCGCAAGCTGGACGGCGTGAAGAGCCTCGTGAACGAGCTCCAGGTGGTCGCACCGAGCAAGCAGACCGCGGTCTCCGATAGCGACGACGCGATCAACGACTCGGTGAGCAAGCGCCTCGAGGAGAACTCGCGCCTGCACGGCTCGGCGATCAAGGTCGACGTGAAGAACGGCGTGGTGCGTCTCACGGGAACCGTCGACACGCAGAGTGATCGGATCACCGCCTTGACCGTGACACGTTCGACGGAGGGCGTGCGCGGTCTCGTGGACGATCTGAAGGTCGTGCCGACGTCGACGTCCTCGAACTGACGACCCCTCACAGCGCGCCTACGGGCGCACGCTTCAGCGCCGCAGCCGCGTGCCGGTGAGCGGGAAGAGGCTCGGGATCCTCTCCGACGATCCCGAGCCTCTTTTGGCCTCCGCAGCATGCGCGAGCTGGGAGACGGCCGCATGGCCCGGATTTCGCATCCCCGGCGCGAGTGGCAAGAGGAGCGCGGCGCAGCGCTCTCGGTCTCTGCAGGCGGCGAAGTTTGTAGAAGTGGCGCTTCCGGTGGAGAAGGGCGGGGCGAGCGCGAGGCGAAACCGAGTGGCGGGCGCGGCGGGCGACGGGGCGCGACCGGACCTGCGTCCGTTGCTGCACGCGCTCGAGTCCGTGCGCGACGGCGATTTCTCGGCACGCCTTCCCTGCGACTGGACGGAAATCGAAGGCAAGATCCGCGGATCGCTTCAACGAGATCGTCGCCTCCAACGAGGCGCTGGCCGAGGAGCTCACGCGCGTCGGGCGCGTGGTCGGCAAGCAGGCAAGCACGTCACGCGCGCGATCGCCGCCGTCGCGCAGGGAAACCTGCTGCAGACGGTCGAGCTCGAGGTCGACGGCAGACCGCTCGAGGGCGAGTTCCGCCGCTCCGCGACGATCGTCGACACCATGACCAAGCAGCTCGGCGTGTTCACGTCCGAGGTGCCCCGCGTCGCGCGCGAAGTCGGCACGGACGGGAAGCGCGCAGCATCGCGGAGGTGACGATCGCGGTCGCGAACGGCGACCTCTCGCGAAAGATCACCGTCGACGTGAAGGGCGAGATCCTTGCGCGACGCGAACGGCGTGCTGATGCGGTGGGTGGGCACCTGCACCGACATCGAGGAGCGCAGGCTCGCCGCGGAATCCCTGCACGAGGCCGATCGGCGCAAGGACAGTTCCTCGCCATGCTCTCGCACGAGCTGCGCAACCCGCTCGCGCCGATCCGCAACGCGACCAGCTGCTCGGCGGAGACGGTCAATCCGTGCGAGACTGGGGTATGGGCATTGCGCCCGACATGCTCTCCAAGATCTTCGAGCTGTTCCATCTCGCGCGCCTGGCCGACCGCCCCGAACGCCGTGAGACGGCGCACTCCCGGCGCGTCGAGGGGGCGCGGCCCTCCGGGCTGCACCTGCTGGTCGTCGACGACAATCGCGACGCCGCCGACAGCCTGTCGATCCTGCCGCGCTTGCGCGGCCATCGCAGCTCGGTGGCGCGCGACGGAGGCTCGGCGGTCGAGCGCGCGCTCTCCGAGTCACCGGACGTCGTCTTGCTCGACCTCGGCCTGCCCGGCGTGGACGGCTTCGAAGTGTGTCGGATCCTGCGCGAGCGCAGCCTGACACGGGCGCGGATCATCGCGATCACGGGCTACGCACGCGACGAGGACCGCCGGCGCTCGCTCGAGGCCGGCTTCGACGGGCACCTCGTCAAGCCCGTCGATCCCGAAGCGCTCCTGGCGTTGCTCGCGGAACCACGGGTCTGAGCACGCGTGCCCCCGAGCCTCGGCAGTGCTCCTCCCTCCCCGGTGGCGCGGACGCAAGGGGCGCGGGAATCTACAATCCGGCCCGCCGATGCGGAGCGAATCGATGAGCCACGCCCGATTCGCCGCGAGCCTGAGCGGGCTGCTCGGTGTTCTGTGGCTCGCGCTGGCCTTCGAGCCCTACGACCGCAAGGACTGGTTGCTCGAGAACGCGCTGACCGTGCTCGCGGTCGGCGTGCTCGCCGGAACCTACCGGAGGCTTCCGCTGTCCCGTGTCTCCTATCTGCTCATCTTCCTGTTCCTGTGTCTGCACACGGTGGGCGCGCACTACACGTATTCGAAGGTCCCCTACGACGCGGCGTGGGAGTCTTTGACGGGATCGACGCTCAATGCGCAGCTCGGCTGGGAGCGGAACCACTTCGATCGTGTGGTCCATCTCGCCTACGGACTGCTGCTCGCGTATCCGGTTCGCGAGCTGTTTCTGCGCGTCGCGGGCGTGCGCGGATTCTGGGGCTACTTCCTGCCGCTCGATCTGACGATGTCGAGCTCGATGCTCTACGAGCTGATCGAGTGGGGCGCTGCGGAGCTGCTCGGCGGTGATCTGGGCACTGCCTATCTGGGTACGCAGGGGGACGTCTGGGACGCGCAGAAGGACATGGCGCTCGCGAGCCTCGGCGGTTTGATCGCGATGTGCGCGACGGCGTTTTTCAACGCGCGCACGAAGCGCGACTTCGCCTACGAGTGGGTCGAGAGTCTGCGGGTGAAGATTCCGGATCCGCCCGGCGGATAGCCGACCGCGCGCAGCGGCGCGACGCGCCCGGTCAGCCACGCTTCGATCGCGTCCTGCGCCTCGCGAGAGAAGAGTAGCCCGAGGTGGCCGACGCCTTCGAGCCGGCAGGTGAACTGCCGCGGACCCTGTGGCAGCTCGGCGTACAGTGCGGGCACCAGGCCGTCGTCGAGACCCACGACCGACACGAGTCGGGAGTGGACGGGTACGTCGATGGCGGCGAGCTCGAGCAGGAACTCCGAGTCCGGCGCCATCTGTCGCAAAGAGGGGCTCACACCGCTGAGCAGGTCACGGGCGAAGAGCACCGCGGGCGAGCCGCGGTGCGGTGTCCCCAACGTGACCACCGAGCGGATCCTGCGGCCGCGATCCAGACGCTTGAGCAGATAGCTCGCGACCAGGCCGCCCATCGAGTGAGCCACGATGTCGACCTTCGCATCGGGCCGACCGCGTAGCGCCTGATCGAGCTGACTCGCGGCGCGCTGCGCTGACTCGCGGATGCAACCGAGCCCGAAGCCGAGATCCGCCCGGATACCTCGCGCTCGAGCCGCCGACGCAACGCCAGCGCGAGCGGCACCAGGCTCGCTCGGAATCCAGCCCAACCGGAGATCAGCAGAATCATGCCGGCGAAAAATGCAACCCCTGGACCAGGATCTCCCGCAGCGAAGTCCACAACCTTCCTCGCCGCACTTACAACGCCCCAGCGAACGAGCGATTCGAGGCGGTCGCGGTTGGCACGGCGCGTGCTCCCTGAGCCGCCATGAAATCGCAGGCGTTCTCCGCGCTGTCGATCGTGCTCGGCCTCGCCTTGATGGGCTCCGTGGTCGCCATGCCCGCAGCCGATCAACGCCTGATGATCTCGGGCACGCTCGAGGCCATCGAGGCGGATCTTCACGGCAAGCCGAAGCTGCTGGAGATCGTCTCGCCCGAGCTCGGTCGCTACCGCATCGCGCCGGACCGGCGCGGGCGCAAGCTGCTCGCGCACGTCGGCAAATGGGTGACTGTCTTCGGCACCGTCGAGATGGAGAACGGCCTCCGCGTCGTGCACGTCGAGGGATTTCGTCCGATCGCGCTCGTTTCGCGGCGCTGACGGCGTTCCAGTAGGAATGCCGTGGCTGGACCGCGAGACAGGCTGATCGGGAGCGTCAAGCAGCGGATCGGTGCGCTGATCGGCAGAAGGGCCGCGCCGTCTCTTTCCACTCGCGTTGGCGTTTCTGCTCGCCTGCCTGCTCGCGCCGGTCTCTGCGCGCCTGGAACGCCTCGGGCTCCGCCGCGCGCCGGCCGTGATCGCGTCGCTGCGTGGGCCGCTCGGGTCGATGGATCGCGCAGCGGACGCGGTGAACGAGCTCGAGGCCGAGCTGGATCGGCCGACGCCGGGACAGCCGCAGGAGCTCCGGGCACCGAAGGTCGAAGTCGTCGAGCGTCTGCCGCTGCTCGACCGCCTCGCGAGCGTCGTCAGTCCGCTCGCCGACAGCTTCGGATCCGCCGCGATCGTCGTGGTGCTCGCGATCTTCATGCTGCTCCAGCCATGCTGCTCCAGCGAGAGGACCTTGCGAGCTCCGATCCCGACCCGATCGCGGCCAGCGTGCCGGCGGTCCGGTCGCCTCGGAGCGGCTCGCCGGCGAGCCGCTCGGGCTGGCGGCACCCAGATCGCAATCGGTGCCTGGGCGAGCCGGGCGCAGTCGGGAGCCGTGTCGAACGCCTCGGAGCGCAGGGAACCGCGCGTCGGCTCTCGCGCGCCAACGAGCTCTTCGACGCCGTCCACTGACGCGGGCTCTCGAGGGGCGGCCGCTCGACACGGGCCGCGAACCCGAGTGAGGTGCTCCACCGGGCTATGGGGGGTTTGGGGGGCGGGGTGGCCCACCTCTGCCTCTCTCGGCAGGAGAGGCTGCGGGGTTTGCAGAGCCCCGAATCTGCAATCGCGGTTCCACTCGCGCGGCGCGCATTCGCGCTTCTCGGCCCGCGCGAGGCCGCGCCCGACGGGAACGTTCTACAACCTGCTACGTGCTACGCCACGGCGCGCACGTTGAGCAGCCGCGGTCTGGCATGCGCGTTGCTCTCGACGATACGGTTCACGCGCGGTGACACTCTTGCGAGAGCGCGCCGTGCCGCCGTTGAGTTCGAGCCGGTAGCGTGTCGCCTGGAAGGGGGCGGCGCGCGGAGGCTCGGGAGCCCAGGGCGGCTCCCGAGCCTCTCTTGCGTTTGGTACAAAGCGTCCTTGCGGACGCTGCGCGCGTGGCTGCAGTCGCAGCGCAGTGAGCCTCGCCGCGGCACGCCTCTTGCTCTCTTCCGTTGCATGAACACTCCAAGCAACCCATGGAAGACCGCTCTGATCGCAGCCGCCATCGGAATTCCCGCGCTCGGGCTCGCCGTGGTCGGCGGCTCGCGGCTGGTCGGCGACGCGAGCTCGGAGCGCCCCTCCGTTCGTAGCGAGGCGCGCCCGAGCCCGGTCGTGGTCGAAGACTGCAACGCCTACGCGGGCAGAGCCCGCGACAACATGCGCATCGTGAAGAACGGTGCCATCGGCGGAGCCGTGGGAGCGGGCGTCGGCGCCGCAGGCGGCGCGATCGCCGACGGCGACGACGGCATCGGCAAGGGTGCGGGCATCGGTGCGCTCGTGGGCGCCACCGCAGGCGCGCTCTACGGACTCAACGAGGAGAACCGGAAATCCGAGGCCGCGCGTGCGGCGTATGCCGATTGCATCGCGCGCGGCGGACAGTAGGGCGAGGGAGGCGCCGTGCGCTCGCGACACCGAAATGAGTTCACGCTGCTCGACCTGATCCATGCGGTTCAGGACGAGGCGAACGACGACCGCGAAGCGGTCGCCACGCTGGAGCATCTCTTGTGTTCGAGTGTGAAGGAGGCTCGAGGCCATGCTGAATTGGGCTCTCACGTTTCTCGTGGTCGCGCTGATCGCGGCCGTGCTCGGGTTCAGCGGGATCGCTGGTGCGGCGACCAGCATCGCGCAGACGCTGTTCGTGATCTTTCTCGTGCTGATGATCGTCGCGGCGGTCGCTTCGGCGGTGCGTGGCCGTCCCCCGGCCTAGCTGCGCTCCGGGAATCCGTTGGCTAGGCGGCCGCTCGCTCGCGGAGCGGTCGCCGTCAGCCTGTCACTACTGTTCGGCGCGTGCACGACCGTGCCCGAGCTGGACGCAGAGACGCCGCACCTGCGGGCGGAGAACCGGCGGGTGCTCGCGCCGCACGGCGGGCTGTCCGAGGCGCGCAGCGAGGCGCTGCTGGAGCGGCAGGACAAGCCGCACGAGGCGACCCTGCTCGAGCGGCACCTCGAAACCATGCGGCGCCTCGGCGACACGCCGTTGGTCGCGGGCAACTCCGCGCGCCTGCTGATCGACGGTCCGGCGAGCTACCGGGTGATCTTCGACGCGATCGCGCAGGCGCGTGATCACGTGAACGTCGAGACCTACATCCTGGAGGGCGACGAGGTCGGCGAGCAGCTGTCGACGCTGCTGGTCGAGGCGCAGTCGCGGGGCGTCCAGGTGAATCTCCTGTACGACGCCGTCGGGTCGCTCGGAACGTCTGCGGAGTTCTTCGACGGCTTGCGCGCTGCCGGAGTCGCGGTGTGCGCGTTCAATCCGCTGCTTCCCGATCGAGGTCACGTCGGCGATCCGAATCAGCGCGACCACCGCAAGCAGGTGATCTTCGATGGCGAGCGGGTCGTGAGCGGCGGGATCAACTTCAGCAGCGTGTACTCGAGCGGCTCCGCGATCGGGCGGCGCTCCAAGCCGCCGACCGTCAGCAGCGGTTGGCGCGACACGAACATCGAAGTTCGCGGTCCGGCGGTCGCGCAGTACCAGACGCTGTTCCTGGCGAGTTGGGAGAAGCAGGGCTGCCCCGAGCTCGCCGCTCGCGAATACTTCCCGAGGGAGGTGCGGTGGGGCGACAAAGTCGTCCAGGCGATCGGCTCCAGCTCCGACGACCAGCACGGATTGGTGTACCTGGCGCTGCTCTCCGCGATCCGGGAGTCGCGTCAGAGCGTGTACGTGACCATGGCCTACTTCGTGCCCGATCCGGAGATGCGCGAGGCGCTCGAGGCGGCGGCCCGCAGGGGCGTCGACGTGAAGCTGATCCTGCCCGGCTTCAGCGATTCCTGGATCGTGTTCCAGGCCGGGCGCTCATACTACGACGGGCTGCTGGCCGCCGGCGTAGAGATCTACGAGCTGCGAGGCGCCTTGCTGCACGCCAAGACGGCCGTCGTCGACGACGTCTGGTCGACGGTCGGGTCGACCAATCTCGACTGGCGCAGTTTCCTGTACAACGACGAGCTGAACACGATCGTGCTCGGCGAGGACTTCGGGCGGGCGACCACGCGGATGTTCGAGGCCGATCTCGACGACGCGACGCGGATCGACCCTTCGGGCTGGCGGAGCCGAGGGGTTCGCGCGCGCTTGCAGGAGCGCGCGGCGAGGCTGTTCGCAGCCTGGCTGTAGGCTTGGATTCAGCTTTTCAGACGAAGCGCGCGAGCTGGAACGCGAGGCTGATGCCCTCGCTGATGTCGGCCGCGCGCAGCGGCAGCGAGAGCGCGGCGCGCGCCGGCAGCAGATCGCGGACGTCGGCCGAGGGCAAGCCGACCAGGATCGACTCGAGCTTGTGGGCTTCGAGCACCTCGAGCAGGCGCAGGAGCCCGGTGCGCTCGAGCGCGTCGATGCGCGCGCCCGTCAGGTCGAGCACCACCACGCGCAGCGCGGCGGGACCGAGATCGCCGACGATCGTCTGCACCGCCTCGAGCGAGTCGGCCGCGCCCGAGTAGGGCAGGATCATCACCGGTCCCCAGACGTGGACCGCGGGCGAGAGCGGATCGAACGCGCCCATCATCGAGCCCTCGGCTTCGTCCGCGTCGTCGGCCAGCTTCGCGAGCGCCGCCTCGCGCATGGCGTCGAAGTCGAGATAGGCCAGCAGGTGGGTGGCGTACGCGTCGCGCGCGTCGATCCAGGCCTGGGCCGGCCGCGCCTCGAACTCGCACACTTCCGCGTCGTGCCCCGCGCAGGCCAGCTCGCGCACCAGCAGGAACTCGCCGAGCAGCGCGGAGTACCAGCCCGAGCAGTAGCCCGCGCTCACGTGGCAGACCGGCCGGGTGTCTGGCCCGAAGTCGCGCAGGTGCAGGCTCGCCTCGATCGAGCTCGCGAGCACGCCGGAGAAGCCGTGATCGGCGCGGATGCGCGCGACCGGGAACAAGAGCGGCAGGCCCGGCCCCGCGTGGCGCGGCGCGCCGCCCAGCGCGGCGCCGAAGCGGCGCGAGGCGCGCAGGCCGTCGAGCAGCCCCTGCGCGAGTCCCATGCCGTACAGGATTCCGCCCGCGTAGGGCCGGCCGACGGATTCGAAGGCGTTGCGGCGCAGGCGCGCGAGCTCGGCGGGGTTCTCGAACGCGCCGCGCAGCTCGAGCGGCACCTCGACGCCATCCGCGTCCTGGTCGTGCGCGCGGCTCATTTCGCCGCCCAGGCGCCGGCCACGAACGCCTCGATGTCGAACTTGGAGGCGGTCTCGAGGAACGCCTCCTCCTCGCGCTCGGCGATGCGGATGAACGCGCCGGCCACCTCGGGATCGAACTGCGTGCCGCTGCACGCCGCGACCTCCTCGATCACGCGGTCGAAGGAAAGGGCCTTGCGATACGGGCGGTCCGAGGTCATCGCCTCGACGGTGTCCGCGACCAGGATGATGCGGCTCGGGTACGGGATCGACGTCGTGCGGAGCTGGTCGGGGTAGCCGCGCGAGGAGCCGTCGTACCACTCGTGGTGGTGGCGCACGCACGGCACAATGTCGGCCAGGAAGTCGACCGGCTCCAGGATGCGCGCGCCGATCTCGGGGTGGCGCTTCATCAGCGCGTACTCCTCCGGTGTGAGCCCCTCCGGCTTGCCGATGATCGCGTCGGGAATTCCGATCTTGCCGATGTCGTGCAGCAGTCCCGCCAGGTAGATGCGCTCGATGAAGTCGCGCTTGCAGCCGAGCTCGCGCGCGATGCGCGACGCGTACACGCCGACGCGCTCGGAGTGGCCGCGGGTGTAGGGATCCTTCGCGTCGACCGCCTCGGACAGCGCGCGCACCGTCGACAGGTACGCCTTGCGCAGCTCCAGGTTCTTGGCGTGCAGCTCGCGCGTGCGCTCGTCGACCTTGCGCTCGAGCGACTGGTTCATCTCCGAGAGCTCCGCGTTCTGCGCCTGCGCGACGCGATTCAGGCGCCGGATCTCCTCGCGCATCGACCAGTCGTCGACGGCCTGGCGCACGGTCGCGCGCAGCTCGCGGTCGTCCCAGGGCTTGGTCAGCATGCGGTAGATCTGACCGTGGTTGATCGCCTCGACCGCCACGTCGATCTCGGCGTTGCCCGTCAGCATGATCCGCACGATCTGCGGGAAGCGCTCGCGCACCTGGCCGAGCAGCTTCACACCCGGCACGCCCGGCATGCGCTGGTCGGAGACCACCACCTGGATCGATTCGCGCTCGAGCAGCGCGAGCGCCTCGGCGGTCGAGCTCGCCGTGAACACGCGCACCGGCTCCTGGCGGAACAGGCGCGTGATGGCTTTCAGGATGTTGATCTCGTCGTCGACGAACAGGACGCCCGGCTTCTCGGACAGGAGCGCAGGGAGCGACATGCACAGGAGTCAGTTCAAGAGCCGTGCCCGCTGCGCGCGCCGCGCGCGCGGAGCGCGCGAGAGCGGCGTCGCACGCGGGTGGAACGCGTGGAGCTGCGCGAGCGCTGCCCGTTCGCTGCCGCAAGCAAGCGTTTCCCGACGCTGGGACGGAGGCGCGCGCAGTTGCCGCAGAGCTGCGCGCGCGCATGCGCTTGCTGCCACCCCGTCCGCGTGCAGCTCCTTCGCGACGCGCTCGCAACGCGCGGGCACGCGGCGCGCCGCGCCACCTCCGCCCAGCTTTGCGTGTCCCGATTGCGGGACGTCTCAGCTTCGAGACAGTGCCGTCAGGAAGGCGGGGTCGACCCAGAAGATCTCGAGCAGGTGCGCGTCGGGGTCGCGGAAATAGAGCGAGCGGCCGTCGGAGCGATCGTACGGTCCCTTCTCGCAGGCGACGCCGTGCGCGCGGAGCTGCGCGCACCAAGCGTCGACCTCGGCGCGCGCGTCGACCCTGAAGCCGAAGTGCTGCGCCGGGTGGGCGACGCCGGGCGTCGCGTCGCCGCGCGAGAGCCCGAGCAGGTCGCCGCCGGCCTCGAGCCAGACGGTGTCGCCCTTGGCGAACGCGACGCGGAAGCCGAGCACGCGCACGTAGAAGTCGCGCGCGCGCTCGACGTCCGCCACGCGCAGATTCAGGTGCTGCAGGCCCTTCACGGCGAGCGTCATCGCGGCTCCCGGCGCGACCTTCTCACAGCCCGGTGTCGCCCGCAAACGCCACGACCGCGACGTTGTCGCCGGCACCGCCGCGCAGCGCGGCCAGCGCGAGCGTGCGCGCGCAGTCGAGATCGCTCGCGCCGGCGGCGAGCAGGGAGGGGATCTCCGACGGGTCGGGCATGAAGTTGATCACGCCGTCCGAGAGCAGCGCGACGCGCTCGCCCGGCGCGCGCTCGAACGTGCGGTACCAGCGCACCGGATCGATCTCGCGCGCTCCCTTCTCGCTGCCGACCAGGATGGCGTTCTGCGGCACCAGCGGCAGGGGCGAGCCCGAGCGGAACGCGAACGCGTCGCCGAAGCTCGCCAGCTCGCAGCGCGTGCCGCGCAGCGCGGCGAGCACGAGGCACGCGCGCGATTCGCTGGCGCGCGGCAGGCGGGCGCGCACGTCGTCGAGCAGGTCGCGCACGTGGCCGCAGAACGCCGCGCCGCTCGAGCTCACGAAGCGCTCCGCGCCCGCGCGCGCGCGCTCGATCACGAGCTCGGCCGCGTCGAAGCCGTTGAAGCCGTCGGCGATCGCGAGCAGCACGCCGACGGGCAGCCGCACCAAGAGCGCCGCGTCCTCGTTCGGATCCTTGTGCGCGTAGGTCTTCGGCTTCGCGCCGCGCGAGAGCGCGAGCGCCCCGCCGTCCTCGAGCTCGACCAGCGCGAGCGGCCCGAGCTCCGGCCAGTGGCGTCCGAGAAGTGCGATCGCGCGCATGCGGGCAGGATAGTAATGTCGTCGCCGCGTTCCGGGAGGGCGGCCGGTGAGGGCGATCGTGATCGAAGGCGAGGGCAAGGCGGCGAGGCTCGTGCTGGGCGAGGCGAAGCGGCCGGAGCTCCGCCCCGGCGAGCTGCGCATCGCGGTGGCTGCCACGGCGGTGAACCGCGCGGACCTGATGCAAGCCCGCGGCCTGTACCCGCCGCCGCCCGGCGCCTCGCCCGTGCTGGGTCTGGAGTGCGCGGGCACGGTGCTCGAGGTCGCACCCGGTGTCGCCGGCTTCGCGCCCGGCCAGCGCGTGATGGCGCTGCTCGCGGGCGGCGGCTACGCGGAGGAGACCTGCGTCGACGCGGGCTCGGTCATGCCCGTGCCGGCGGGCCTCTCGCTCGTCGAAGCTGCAGCGATTCCCGAGGTCTTCCTCACCTGTCACTTGAACTTGTTCCAGCTCGCGCGCGCACCAAAGGGCGGCTGGGCGCTGGTGCACGGCGGCGGCAGCGGCATCGGCACGGCCGCGATCCAGCTCCTGCGCGAGGCGGGCGTGCGCTCGATCGTGACCGCCGGCAGCGCGGCCAAGTGCGCGCGCTGTATCGAGCTCGGCGCCGACGTCGCGCTCGACTACTCGGCGGGCGAGTTCGCGCCCGCGGTGCTCGAGAAGACCGGCGGCTCGGGCGTCGACGTGGTGCTCGACTCGATTGGCGCGCCATACCTGGCGCAGCACCTGACCTGCCTCGCGATCGGCGGCAGGCTCGTGCTGATCGGCCTGATGGGCGGCGCGAAGGCCGAGCTGAACCTCGGCATCCTGCTCGCCAAGCGCCTCACGCTCGTCGGCTCGACGCTGCGCGCACGACCCGTCGCCGAGAAGGCCGAGATCGTGCGCGGGTTCCTCGGCGATTTCGGCGCCGCGCTCGAGGCCGGCCGCCTGCGCCCGATCGTCGACCAGGTGTTTCCGCTCGCCGAAGCCCAGGCCGCGCACGACCGGGTCGAGGCCAGCACGCACTTCGGCAAGGTCGTGCTGCGCGTGGACGAGCAGGCGGTCTAGAAAAAGCCGAGCTGCGGGTCGTCGGTCGACGGCTCGAGCAGGGACGGATCGTCGTTCTTGACCGAGTTCACCCGGGTCGAGACGGGGTGCGCTTCGAGCGCGCTCGCCGGCACGGGTTGCAGCAGCGCGAGCAGCGCGTCGACGTCTCCGTCGAGCGCAGGATCGAGCCAGCGCGCTTCGGCCTCGCGCGGCAGGATCACCGGCATGCGGTCGTGCAGCGGCGCGATCGTCGCGTTCGCGGGCGCGGTCAGGATCGTGCACGAATAGAGCGGCTCGGCGGCGAGATCGTCCTTCGCGCGCCAGCGCGCCCACAGGCCGGCCATCGCGAACGGCGCGCCTCTGGCGAGCCCGATCAAGTGCGGCACCTTGCGCCGCGCGAGTGGCGCCGCCTTCTGCCATTCGTAGAAGCCGTCGGCGGGAATCAGACAGCGCTTCTCGCGCAGGGCAGCGCGGAACGCCGCGTTCTTGGCCACGCCCTCGACGCGCGCGTTGATCATCAGCGGCAGCGCGTTGATGGCTTTGGCGAAGTAAGGCACCAGCCCCCAGCGCAAGAGCTCCGCGTGGCGCGCGCCGTCGCGCATGCGCACGGCCAGCACCCGATCCGTCGGCGCCACGTTGTAGCGCGGCTTCAGGGCCGCGAGCTCCGCGGGGTCGAAGTCGAAACGCTCGGCCAGCGCTTCCTTCTCGGTGTGCAGCGTGTAGCGGCCGCACATCGCAGACTACCGTGGCTCCGTCGCCGGGCCCTTCAGCTCGACGGTGTTGCCGTCCGGGTCGCGCACGTACATCGACGGCCCGTTGCCCTCGGCGCCGTAGCGCGTGCCCACGTCGCCCGGCTCGACGCCGTGCGCGCTCAAGTGCGCGCGCAGCGCGGCCTCGTCGAACCGGTCGATCTGGAGCGCGAAGTGATCGAGGTTCCGGCCTTCCTTCTCGGGAGCGGCGCCGCCGAGCTTGCCGAGCGGACCGTCGACCGGAACCAGATCGATCAAGCTCGCGCCCAGCCGCACCTGCACCAGCCCCAGCGCGTCGATGCGACGCTCGACCGTTCCGTCGAGCACCTCGGTGTAGAAGTGGAGCGAGCGATCGAGCGCGCGCACGCGCAGCACCACGTGATCGAGCCCGCGCGTCTGGAAGGGCGGTTTCACGCACCGTTCCCCACGGCTACACCGCCGCGCAGCACCGGCAGCCAGTCGTTGATCGTGTAGCCCTTCCGTTCGAACGTGTGGTCCACCGTGCCCGCTTCACCGTAGTGGTAGACCATGGCCGCGCGCATGCCGTTCGAGAGGTTGTCGGTCGACTTGTGCATCAGGTGGCCGTGGAAGACCAGCAGGTCGCCCGGCTCGAGCAGCACCGGCACGGCCGCGCTCGTGTCGTGATCGGTGATCTCGACGTAGCCGTACTGCGCGTGCGCGCGCTTGTCGGGCTCGACCGCATGCACGGACTCGCGCTGCGAGCCGGGCAGCACCCAGAGCGGACCGTTTTCGAGCGTCGCCTCCGTCACCGCCAGCCACGCGCCCACCTGCGGCCCGCGATCGAACGGAAAGTAGAACGCGTCCTGGTGCCAGGGCTGACCGAGCGCGCCCGGGTTCTTGAAGATGAACTGCGACAGGAAGCAGTCGAGATCGGGGCCGAGGATGCCCGCGACCAGCTCGAGCAGGCGCGGCTCGCGGGCGAACGCGCGAAACACCGGCTCGTGTCGGTGGACGCGGAACAGCTTCGAGGTGCGCTCCGCCGCGGTGCCAGGAGCATCGCGCAGCGCGGGCTCCTCCATGCGGAACTCGCGCGCGACCTTCTGGCCCGCCTCGGCCTGCGCGCACAGCTCGCTCACGCGCTCGAGCATGGCTTTGCACAGCGACGGATCGGCGAAGCGGGGCAGGATCAAGAAGCCGTCGCCGTCCCAGGCGGAGCGCTGTGCCGCGTCCAGCATGACCGCAGTATCGCGCATTGGTGGAGCTGAGCGGGATCGAACCGCCGACCTCCTGAATGCCATTCAGGCGCTCTCCCAGCTGAGCTACAGCCCCACGAGGTCGCGGCGGAGGCTACCACGTGTTGTCTACGCTCGCCTGCGGCTCGCTGCGCGCGCCTTCGGCGCTTGCGAACCTCGAGGCCGCGGGCGGCCGCGTCCTCGGCTACACTCGCGCGCCGCGCCGGAGTGGCGGAACTGGCAGACGCGCGCGACTCAAAACGGTGTATACGGGTCCGAGCAAGTTCGCGAGAAAACGCTGAGGAATTCGCCGAACCGACTGTATTCGCTCACGAACTCCCGAGCCCCCGCTAGACCCGGTTAGCGCGCCTACACCCGCCGAACGCGGCCTCCACGGGCAGGTTTGGTCGCGTTTCCGTCGCGCGGGCTGAGGCGCGACCGGCTACTGCGGCGGAGTGATGGTGGGCGGCCCGAGCCGTTCCTTAGGTGGAGTGCCTTCCTCGACCGGAGCAAGGAAGGTCGGCGGGACCAGCGCTGCCGGTGGCGACTCTGAACGCGACGTGGTCGCCGCGTCGCGGCCTGCCGAAGCAGTCGAGAGAGTTCCACCTTCAGGTTCTTGTGCGGTCTGCGAGTTCCCGTCCGGCACGCGGATCACCGGAACCTGTGTCGAGGTTGCTGGTCGCGACCAACGCGCAGCAATCGAAGGGCCGTAGGTCGCGGTGCCCCCTGCCAAGAGCAGCAGTAGGAAGCTGACAAGCCGCCATATCCAAGTCCCGCGCTTCACCTGGCGCTCAATCATTTCCTCGCGCTGGGTCCACGCCTCTTCCCACTTCTTGGCCTCTGCTGCGCTCTGCTTGAAGCGAGCCCGCCACCGACCTCGTTCTTCCATGCGCGAGACCGTATGGCAACGGCCGCAAGCGTCAACCTTGCAAGTCCGGGAAGGGCGGGGCTTCGTAGCGGATAAGCCACCGGGCTCGAAGCGCGGCAAGCTAGCGCTCGGGCTCTAGGTCGGCCAACCGAAGAGCGGCCCGCCTCGGCCGCCTGAGCCCGTCTACTTCGAGGCGCTGCGAGGCGGCAGCATGGCGACGAAGAAGCGGGCGACCGAGAAGCGTGCGGCTGCGACGCGGCTGCTCCAGCGGCTCCCGAAACCAACACGCGCGCAGCTCGAAGAGCTGAACCGGCTTCAGCGGGTCGAGGTGCTGGAGCTTCAGCTACTCGTCGACGAGATGCGCACGTTCGTCAAGAACGCGCGGAGCCTGCGAGCGATACGGGAGCGCTTCGGTCTGCCCGCCAACCAGGGCCGACGCCGCGACGACCGCGAGGCGTTCGACTTCTACGCGTGGGCCATCGGCGAGCGGCCGAAGAGAACGACCGAGCCGTACCCTTGGCCTGAGCTTGAACGCGCAGACGCGAGACTGGAGCTGGAGTCGCTCAGCCGCCCAGCGAGCGAGCGGAACGGCACCAGCGTGACCGTCGGGGAGCTGCAGACCTACGAAGTCCCTATGACGCTGCTCGACGCGCAGCTCGCGGTGCATAGCCGGTATGGCTACCGCAGCGAGCGCGCCGCGCGCGAAGGTCTCCGCCGCGGTAAGGCGAAGGCGGTGAAGTTCGACGCCGCTCTGGCCGAGGTCCCTCTGCCGCCCGAGGTGCGACCGGCGGCAGTTTTGAGGCTTAGCAGCGCAAACCGGCCGTGCCCACCACGAGAGTTGGCAGACCGCACGCGCTAACCCCGCGCTCGACCGCAGTGTGCCCCCGTCGAAACGGCGCTTTCAGGGGGAACGGGCGTCTCGCGGCAAACTCGACGCCATGCAGAAGAAGCAGGGCGGAAGTATTCAGCAGGCGGCGCGTCGCTACCCGGTCGGCGTGAAGAAGCTGCGCGCCATGGTCAAGTCGGGGCAGCTCCCGAGCTACACCGCAGGGTGTTCGCGAAAGCGAGTTGTCCTGTGGGCCGACGTTGAGGAGTGGCTGAAGTCCACGCGCGTCGAGCCCGAGGCTCCACGGCCGGCGAAGGCGCGGCGATGACGTACATCGTGGTCCGTCGTCAATGGAACGATTGGCGCGACGCTCGGATACCGCTCTCGGAATTCCAAGGTCCGCACTGGGACGATGAAAGTGGTGGCGTACACGCGGTCGCGCCCCAGTACTTCATCCACGGCTACGTGTACTGCACCTCGCTCGGCGACCAGGAGTTCGCCCACTCCTGTGCGCACGGGCGTGGTCCGCATCGAATCAAAGTCTGCGTCGTGAAGAAGGCGAACGATCCGAAGGTGTTCGAGTCGCTTGTGGCCGAAGCTGGGCCGAAGCCCAAGCGCGTGAAGTAGGGGCCGACGCGATGACCAAGCCGCGCTCCCGCGCTCCCATCGAATCCGGTCACCGCTACCACAGCCCCGCGGAAGAAGCCGCGCGGCTCGGCGTCAGCGAGACGCTGGTCTTGGAGGGTTGCAGGAACGGGACCCTTCCCCACACGCGCATCGGTCGACGAATCCTGCTCGACCCGCTGGCCGTAGACCAAGTCCTCGCCGCGACGGCTGTCACCGTCGACGCTGCGATCAAGAAGACACTCGAAGCCCCATAGCGCAAGGCAACCAGGAGGGAGAGAGACATGAACACGACCTAGAAGAAGCGCGCCTCAGGCCGGCAGACCTGGGCGCGCGAGGAGAAAGATCCCGTGAAGAAGAGAGTGTCCCAGAAACGCGCTCGCCGCGCAACACCGAAACGTGTACGCCCGCCCCGCGATCCTTCTGGTGCTCCCTTGTGGTGGAGCGAAGAGGACGGCCGCTGGCTCACCGACGCCGAGTGCGAAGCGCTCGTGCGCGAATCGATCGAGTCGGTTGGTCCCGTCGATGGTGAACGCCGACGGCAGCGGGCCAAGAAGCTGCGCGAGCAGTCGGAGCGAGAGCAGCCGTGAAGTTTCCAACTCAAGAGAGCTTCCTGGCCGAGTACCAAGCAGCAGGCTTCGACGTCGAGGAGGAAGGCGAGAACCAGTACCGGGGCCTCTGCCCGGTGCACGGCGACACCAATCCCTCGCTCGCAATCGGTCGCGGCCGGAAGGGTCAGGTGCTGCTCGCCTGCCGAAGCCACCAGTGCGAACCGCAGTCGGTCCTCGACGCGGTTCGCGCGCGGAAGCCCAAGCCGAACCCGACACTCTGGTACGCGCTGCACGGTGCCAAGTACGTCTACCGCGACGAAGCAGGGGTTCCGAGGTTCGAGGTGACCCGCAAGCACCTCGACCCGCTCGGCAAGAAGAAGAAGTTCCCGCCAGCCCGTATCGAGCCCGACGGCACTCGCGTACGCGGCCAGGGCTGCCTGGACGGTGTGAAGCGGCTGCTGTACCGCCTGCCCGAGCTGCGAGCGGGCGTGAAGGCAGGGAAGCCCGTCTACATCGTCGAGGGCGAGAAGGACGTCGAGGCGCTCGTCGAGCGCGGCCACGTCGCGACCTGCAACCCGGGCGGGACCGGCGGGGGCTGGAAGAAGTCGTACAACCGGCACCTCAAGGGCGCGAACGTCAAGATCGTCCAAGACAAGGACAACGGCGGCCAGGGTCAGAAGCACGCCCTCAAGGTTGAGAAGTCACTGACGGGCAGCGCGAAGTCTGTTCGCATCGTCGAGGCGAAGACGGGCAAGGACCCGTACGACCACTTCGCGGCGGGGCACACCGTCGAAGAGTTCGTCGAGGCGGGCGACGCAGCCGCGCAGCTCGACCTCGAGACGATCGGCTTCAGCGGAGCAACCCTGCGCGCGCTGAGCCAGCGACCCAAGCGCGTCTCGCCGCTCGACGGGTTTCTGGACTCGGACCCGAGCGTGACGGTGGTCGTGGCCAAGCCAAAGACCGGCAAGACCAGCCTCTCGCTTCACATCGGGCGCTGCTGGGCGGAGCGAACGGCACCCTGGCCCGGTGCGAGTCCGCTGCCGGGCAAGGACATCTCCGACCGCGTTCTGCTCATCAACGCCGAGCAGAGCGCGCAGCAGGTGAACGCCACCGCCCTGCGGTTGCAGGACGGCGCGGACGCGCGCGGCCAGTTCGAGGTGAAGGACTGCTGGCCCGAGCGGACCACACTCGTCGCGCGCGACGCCGAGCTGACCAGCGAGGCGCGCAAGCTGCTCTGCCTCGACGAAGTCGGGCGCGAGGTGCTCGCGAAGGTGCTCTCAGCGGCGCGCAGTGCGGGCGACCCCTTCGGGCTCGTGGTGATCGACTCGCTCTCGCGCGCCAAGCCGCGGGACGCGGAAGAGAACTCGAACGACGACATGACGAAGTTCATCGACGCGCTGGCTGCACTCGCGACGGAGTTCGGCGTCTGGGTCCTGCTTATCCACCACGCCGGCCACACCGGCGACAAGTCTCGCGGCGAGGCGCGGTCGGCGGGGCGAGGAGCCTCGGCTATCGAAGCGTGCGCGGCCACCGCCTGGCTGGTCGAGCGGGGCGAGAACGCGCAGCAGGTCAAACTGTCCGTAGACGGCAACGCGGTGCTCTCACGGGAACTCTACTTCGAGGTTGCGCAACCCGACGATCCCCCGAGATACGTCCTTTACTTCCTGCCCGTGGACACGCTCGCGGCGTACAAGGTCACCGACTACCTGAAGCCGCTGGAGCAGGTCTCGCAGACCGAGCTGGCGCACCGGCTCACGGAGGCCAAGGGCGGCACCCGGAAGGGCTCGCCAGCAGGCGGGTACAAGCGGCTCGCGCGGGCCCTGGCCCAGAAGTGGGTTGGAGAGGGCGTGGCGACGGAAACCGGGCCCCACAAACTGCTCTGCCTCGCGAGCGCGCGAAGAGCGCCAAACAAGCCAACGGCGGGCGTTCGCGTGCGAAGAGGGCAGTCATGACCCGCGTCACCGGGCCCTCCGGGCCCTGGCCGGGCCCTCCATCAAAAGGCCCGGTCGTGGGGTGCGAGCGGGCCCCGCGGGCCTTAAGTGGGGCCCGCGAGGGCCCGGTGGACCGCACACCCCTGGAACGCGAGCGAGCCCGCTGCGAACGCACACTCAACACGACGTGGTGTAGACCTACTCAGCCCCCCGCCCCCCGGGTTTTCGCGGGTCCTTGTCAGTTAGACCTACTGCGGGGGCCTGAGGCGCGCGCGGTTCCATTAGCTGAGATGCACGCCTTGGACGCCCATCATGCGAAGTGCGACCAACGGTCGCCGGCTTCGTGACGACGCCACTCTCAAAGCCGCGACGCCTCACCGTGCGGGAGGCTGGCGCCTTTCTCGGAGAAGTTTCGACCTCCACCGTACGCGAGCTGGTGGACAAGGGAGCGCTGCGCGCCATCAACATCGGTGCTCCCGGTCGCAGGCGCGCGCTGCGCTTCGACCGCGAAGACCTCGAAGCCTTCGAGGCGGCGCGGGAGACGGCGAAGAAAGTACACGCCCAACCCGCCGTACACGCCGAACGCGGGCCACGCTCTGGTTTATCGGGCACGCTCTTCGCCGAAGTGGACCCAACAACCCGAGACTCGTTGCGGATTGTGCTCGACGCGCATGGACGACTCACCGTCGAGATCTTCCGCGAAGGGCGCGTAACGCGGATGACCTGCTCGCACGCTGACGCTGTGACGCGGCTGGCGACGGCGCTCCTACCGCACGCCAAGGAGACTAGACGTGGACGAACGTAACTATCTCGCAAGGCAGGAACGGCGAAACCGTCTTCTCGCCGAGTTCCCGCACCCCACTCTCGGCGACCCCCCTCGCAGCGTGGCGCGTCGGATCGTCACGTCCGAGTACAAGCTGCGCGAACCTGAGTGGCTCCGGTGGGGCGAGATCAAAGCTCTGGCGGCGCGCGCTCTCGGCCGTCCAGCTACGGGCGATGCCATCGCGTTCGAGGGGATCACCATTCCCGAGCTAGCGGCTTCGCGCCTGGCGGCATCGCGGCGTCACCACGGCCACGACATCGAGAGCGCCGCGGGAGTCGTTAGGCTGGCAATGTCGTCGAGCGACTTCCCGCTCGCGCTCGCCGATGTCGTCACTAGCGTTCGCGACGCGCGGCTCGCGGAGGCGAGCCCCGCGTACCTTGGCATCAGCAATGAGGTGATCGGCGTGAAGACGACGAAGCACGCCGCCCGGATCGTCCCGCCCGCGCAGGTGCCGCCGATGCAAGAAGTCGCGGAGCTTCAGGAGATCCCGATCGCCGCGATCGGAGACGGCGGCGAGGACCTGGAAGGCACCACGTACGGTCTTGCTCTTGACATAGGCGAGCGCGCGCTCATAAACGACGACGTCGGCTTCCTCGCGTCCGTCGGCGAGGGGTTCGCACACGCTCAGGTCGAACTCGAGAACCGGATTACCCTCGCGCAGCTCGTGGGCGGCGCGGGCGGGAACGGCGCGACACTGGCCGACGGAGTGCAGCTCATCGCGGCAGCGAGGGGGAACATCGGCTCGGCCGGTGCGATGTCGCTGGCGGTCCTATCAGAGGCGCGCGCGGCGATAATGCGCAAGGTCGGCCGCTCGGGAGCGGCTCTCAACGCGTCGGCCGACGTGCTCGTCGTTCCGCCGGAATCGATCACCGCGGCCGAGGCCCTCGTCGCGCAGCTGACCCCGGCGCAGGCAACACGATTTCGTGTCGTCGCCGACGCGTCGCTCACGGGCACGGCTTGGTACGCGGTCGCGTCGGGATTGAAGCCGCTCCGCCACGCTCGCATCTCGGCAGCGAGGCCGATGATCGGCGCGCAGCGGGTTTGGGAGACGGGCGGCCTCCGCTTGAAAATCGTTCATAGCTTCGCTGCTGGCGCGGTCGAGTGGAGTTGACCCGGTTTCGTGGACTCCTGGACACTTGGGATCAGGGAGTTCGA
>JBBDXF010000016.1:0-35328 GCA_040902485.1 Myxococcota bacterium
ATCGGGCTGAAGACGCGCGCCCGGCGACGGGAGCGGGTTTCTGAGACCGCTTCTAATCCTCGGCGGGCCTGCGCCGCTCGCGCTTGGCGCCGCCGCGGCGCTTCTTCTCGCTGATGCGCCGCTCGACGGCGCTCCGGCTCGGGCGCGTCGGCCGCCGCTTGCGGCGCGGCACCGCCACGCTTCGCAGCATCGCCGCGAGCTTCTCCAGACAGTCGTCGACGTTGCGCAGGCGATCGCGGTGGCGCTGCGAGGAGAGCACGAGCTCGCCCTGGGTGGTGATGCGAGTCGCGAACGCGCGCAGGAAGCGCGCGCGCACGTCGGCCGGCAGGGTCGAGCTCGACGCCACCGCCCAGCGCAGCGTCGCCTTGGTCTCCGTCTTGTTCACGTTCTGCCCGCCGGGTCCGGAGCTGCGCGCGAACGTGAACACGAGCTCGTGCTCGGGGATGTCGAACGGCAGCTCCGTCGCGGTCATCGGCCGAGCATAGCCTTGACCCGCCTCGGGCCGCCCGGGACACTGCGCGCGTGCCACGCCTGCCCAGCGCTCCGCCGCCCGAAGCCAAGACCGCGACGATCCGCTACCGCGTGCCGTTCTACGACACCGACGCGATGCGCGTCGTCCACCACGCGCGCTACGTGCACTACCTGGAGCTCGCGCGCATCGAGTACCTCGACCTGCACGATCGGCCCTACCGCGAATACGTCGCCGAGGGCCTGCACTTCGCGGTGACCGGTCTCGAGGTCCGCTACCAGCAGGCTGCGCGCTACGACGATCGCCTGCAGGTCACCTGCTGGCTCGCCTGGCTGAAGCGCGTGTCGCTCGCGATCGGCTACGTGGTGAAGCGCGACGGCGAGCTGATCGCGACCGCGACCACCGAGCACGCGCTGGTGAGCGACGACGGCAAGCTGGTCGCGATCCCGCCCGCGCCCCACGCGCGCCTCGCCGCCGCGCTCGCGCGCTAGCGCGACGACTCCGCCGCCTTCGCGATCGCATCCTCGAACGAGCTGCGCGCGGCGATCAAGCGCCGGTACTTGGCGAGGTCGCGCGGGCGGCTGAAGCAGAGCACGCCGGTGAGCCGGCCCGCGCGCCCGTAGAGCGCGGTGAACTTGCGCTGCTCGAGCGAGCCGGCCACCACGCGCAGGACGTCGTCGCCGCGCATGCGGCCGGCGAACTGGATCTTCACGTCGTACTGATCGGACCAGAAGAACGGCACGGGCGCGAACGGCGCGGCGCCGGCCGCGGAGCCGGCGAGCCGCTCGGCGACGTACACGCCCTGCTCCACCGCGTTGCTCCAGTGCTCGACGCGCATCCGCTCGTCGAAGAGCGGGTTGTGCCAGCGCGCGACGTCGCCCGCCGCGAACACGCCCGGCGGTCCCGCGGCGCAGTACTCGTCGCAGACCACGCCGTCGTCGAGCGCGAGGCCCGAGCCCTCGAGCCAGCGCGTCTCGGGCACCGCGCCGATCCCGACCACGACCACGTCTGCGGCGACGCGCGTGCCGTCGCCGAGCACGACGCGCTCGACGCGGCCGTCGCCCTCGATGCCCTCGACGCCTACGCCGCAGCGCAGATCCACGCCGTGCTCGCGGTGGAGCTCCGCGCAAAGCCGGCCCATGCGCTCGCCGAGCCCGCGCGCGAGCGGAACCGGCAGCGGCTCGATCACGGTCACGTCGAGACCTCGCGCGCGCGCGGACGCCGCGACCTCGGCGCCGATGAAGCCCGCGCCCACCACCAGCACGCGCGGTCCGCGCTCGAACGCCGCGCGCAGCGCCAGCGCGTCGTCGAGCGTGCGCAGCAGATGGATGCCCTCCAGCTCGGGCTGGTCGCGCAGCCGCCGCGCCGAGGCGCCGGTCGCGATCACCAGCGCGTCGTAGCGCTCGCGAGTGCCGTCGGACATCGACACCTGACGCGTTCCGGTGTCGAGCGCGGTCGCGCGGATACCGAGCCGCAGGCAGAGGCGCAGGTCCTCCCAGGGCTGCCGGCGCAGCGGGAGCTTGTCCGCATCCCAGCGCCCCTGCAGGACCTCCTTCGAGAGCGGCGGCCGGTCGTAGGGCAAGTGCTTCTCCGCGCCGCACAGCACGAGCTCGCCCTCGAAGCCGTTCCGGCGCAGGGTTTCGGCCGCGCGCAGGCCCGCGAGCGACGCGCCCACCACGACGATCCGCTCGAGTCCGGACATGGACGCGAGTCTATGGCACGCGGCCGAGGAACTTCGAATCCCGCCTTGCGAGGCGCGGTCCAGGGCGGCATGCGACCGCGCGGGCTAGCTTGGCGCTGCAAGGTCGGGAGGCGTGCGATGGCTCCACTCTCGAGACTGGCGATCGGCTTGTTCGTGGCCGCGACGGTCGGCTCGCCCGCGGCGGCCGCGATCCCCGAGGATCCGGCCGCGCTCGCGGAGGCGTACTTCGACGAGAGCGAGCGCTTCGACGCCTTGGTCACCTACGAGAACCGGCGCGGTCCGCTGCGCGTGCTGTTCACCGTCGCGCGCCGCTGGCAAGACGGCCTGGCCGAGCTGCTCTTCGACCTGCGCGAGCCGACCTCGTTCCGGAAGTGGGCGCTGCTCGCGCGCCAGACGCGCGGCGGGAGCGACGACTTGTTCGCGTATCTCGGCGAGTCCACCGGCCGGCGCGTGCGCCGCTTCTCCGCGCCGGATCTCGAGCGGCAGGCGGTCTACAGCGTGTTCTCGATCGGCGACTTCCGCCCGTTCGCACCGGGCGAGCTCCTCTACGAGGCGGCTCCCGACACGACCGTCGCCGACACGCCCTGCCGCGTGGTGATCGGGCGCGGAGCCGAGGGCGCGCTCGGCTTCGACCACGTCGAGCTCGCGTTCGCGGCCGACACGGGGCTCCTGCTCGAGTCGCGCTACTTCCGCGACGGCCGCGAGTTCCGCCGGATCACGATCCCGCCCGACGCGTACGAGGTGCACGACGGCCGGCGCCTGCCGATGCGCCGCATCGCGCGCAGCTTTCCCGACAGCGGCGAGACCGAGCTCGTGGTCAAGAACGTGCTCGCCACGCCGGACCTGCCGGACGAGCTGTTCAGCCACAAGAACCTGGTGGCGCAGCGCTTCCCGGAGTTCTGATCCCTCCACCCCGCGCGGCGGTTTGACAGAACTTTCACCAGCCGAGGGCAGCCGGCGACCGATCCCGTCCGTAGAGTTCCCGGCCCGTGGAGGATCCCCGTTGAGCGCTCCTGTCGATGCACTTCCGGACGTTTTGATCGAACGCGAGCTGGCCGCGGACAGCGTGCTCTCGCGCAAGCCGCTGGTTCCGACCCTGATCTACTGGGGCCTGCACGCGCTGTGCGCGGCGGTCTTCGTGGTGGGCGTGACGAGCGCGGATCTGTGGCTGCTGGCCGCGACCTTCTGGCTGCGGCTGTTCGCGATCACGGCCGGCTACCACCGCTACTTCGCGCACCGCGCGTTCCGCACCAGCCGCGCGTTCCAGCTCGTGCTCGCGGTGCTCGGCGCTTCGGCGACGCAGAAGGGACCCCTGTGGTGGGCGGGCGGTCACCGCCGCCACCACAAGTACTCCGATCTGCCGGGCGACATGCACTCGCCGCGCGACGGCTTCTGGTACTCGCACCAGGGCTGGATCCTCGACCCGCGCTGGGAGGAGACCGAGCTCGAGCGGATCCGCGACTTCGCGAAGTTCCCCGAGCTGGTGTGGCTGAACCGCTGGCACTTCGTGCCGGCGCTGGCGCTCGCCGGCGTGTGCGCGGGGATCGGCGGTTGGTCGGGCGTGATGTGGGGCTACGTGGTGTCGACCGTCGCGCTCTGGCACGCGACCTACTCGATCAACTCGCTCGCGCACCGCTGGGGTACGCGCCGCTTCCCGACCGAGGACACCAGCCGAAACAACTTCGTGTTGGCCCTGCTCACGCTCGGCGAGGGCTGGCACAACAACCACCACTGGTACATGACGTCGGCCCGCCAGGGCTTCCGCTGGTGGGAGGTCGACATCACGTACTACCTGCTGCGTGCGCTCGCGCTGGTCGGCGTGGTCTGGGACCTGCGCGAGCCGCCCGCGCACATCCTGCGCGGATCCGGGGCTACTCCACCCGAATCGTCGCCTTCTTGATCTCGAGCTTCTCCTTGGTCTGACCGCCGGGCGAGCCGGCCGCCTCGAGCGCCTTCACGTTCTCCATGCCCTTGGTCACCTCGCCGAACACGGTGTGCTTGCCGTCCAGGAACGGCGTGGGCACGAAGGTGATGAAGAACTGGCTGCCGTCGGTGCCCGGGCCCGCGTTCGCCATCGAGAGCATGCCGGGCTTGGTGTGCTTGGCGCCGCCGAACTCGCCGTCGTACTGATAGCCCGGGCCGCCGCGGCCGGAGCCGGTCGGATCGCCGCCCTGCGCCATGAACTCGGGGATCACGCGGTGGAATACCACGCCGTCGTAGAAGCCGAGGTCGGTCAGGAAGATGGTGCTCGTCACGTGCATCGGCGCCGACTCGGGCAGCAGCAGGACCTCGATCACGCCCTTGTTGGTGTCGAGCACCCAGATGTACTTCTTGCCCGACGTGAAGCTCACCTTGGTGGGCTTGGGCAGGCGGCTCTTCCAGTTCGCGCTCGTCTTGTCGATCTTCGCGTCCGCGATCTGCTTGTCGATCGCGGCGATCGCCGGGTCGGTGGCGGCCATGGTCTTCTCCTCTGCGGCGCTTGCCGAGATCATAGCGGTGAACGGGGACAGGAAGACTGCCGCGGCGAGCACGGCCGTGAGCGAACGATGCATGCGGGGCGTCTCCTTCAAGTGAGATCGAGTCCGAGATTGCGCGCGATGATGCGCTTCATGATCTCGTTGGTGCCGGCGTAGATCGACTGCACGGCCGCGTCGGCGTAGTCAGTCGAGATCGGGTACTCGCGCATGAAGCCGTAGCCGCCGTGCAGCTGCAGGCAGTCGGCCGTGACGCGCTTCTGCAGATCGGTGGTCCACCACTTGCCCATCGAGACCTCGGTCACGATCTCGTCGCCGCGCACGTGCGCGGCCAGCAGCTTGTCGGTGAACGCCTGGCCGAGCTCGACCTCGGTGGCGAGCTCGGCGAGCTTGAACTGGATCGCCTGGAAGCCCGCGATCGGCTGGCCGAAGGCGCGGCGCTGCTTCACGTACTCCATGGTGTCGTCGAGCGCGCGCCGGCACGAGGCGACCGAGCCGACCGCGATGCACAGCCGCTCCTGCTGCAGCTTCTGCATCAGCTGCTTGAAGCCGCGGCCCTCGTGACCGCCGAGCAGCGCCGTGTGCGGCACGCGGCAGTCCTGGAAGAACAGCTCGCTCGTGTCCTGGCCGCGCAGGCCGAGCTTGTCGAGCTTGCGCCCGCGCACGAAGCCGGGCGCGCTGGCCTCGACCAGCAGCAGGCTGATGCCGCGGTGCGGCGGGTCGGCGTCCGGCTCGGTCTTGGTCACCACCACGAACAGGTCGCCGATCTGGCCGTTCGAGATGAACGTCTTCGAGCCGTTGATCACGTAGGAGTCGCCGTCGCGGATCGCGCTGGTCTGCACGTTGGCCAGGTCCGAGCCCGTACCCGGCTCGGTCATCGCGATGCCGAGGATGATCTCGCCGCGGATCGCGCCGGGCAGGTACTTCTCCTTCTGCTCCGGGGTGCCGAACTCGGTGATGTACGGCATGCAGATGTCGGCGTGCAGCGACGCCATCAGCGCGTGCGCGCGGATGTACGCGAGCTCCTCCATGACGATCGCGTCGAACAGGAAGTCGCCGCCGGCGCCGCCGTACTGCTCGGGCGCGTTGCCGCCGAAGAAGCCCTCCTCGCCCATGCGCCGCCAGCTCTCGCGGTCGCTCATGCCCTTCTCGTTCCAGCCCGCGATCTTCGGCTCGATCTCGGCTTTCGCGAAGCGTTTGAACTGGTCTCGGAACAGCTCGTGCTCGTCGCTGAAGATGTCGCGCTTCATCGAGGCGCCTCCCGGTCGGAAGCGCATTCTCGGAGTTTTGGCGTCGGGCCGCTAGTGGCTGGGCCTTTGGTTCCCCCGCGCTACGCCCGACGCGCGCATGGGGTCGAGAAAAGGCGATGCGAAAGCTGCGCTTCCCAGAGACCTCGCGCCGCAGCTAGCGGAGCGCCTCGATCCCGACGAACTCGAACAGCTTCACGTCCGGCGCGTACGGTGCGGGCGCGCCGATCAGGCGATGGGCACCGACGCCGAACAGGAGTTGATCGGAGCCGATGAAGGCGATCTCCTCGAACCCGGCCTCGCTGAACCAGGCGCGGATGTCGGGCGTGCGGTCGGGCGCGCGGCGGTGGCGGGTCCAGACGACGGTCGCGCCGGACGCGCAGAGCATCGGGAGCGTCCGCACGGTGTTGCGAATGTCCGCGTCGGCGACGTTGCCGAACACGCCGCACACGAGCACGAGATCGGCCGGAGTGGCGCCGGCGTACGCGCTCGTCGTCGACGCGTCGCCGCAGACGACCTCCACGCCCGTTGGCGCGTGCGCGCGGGCCGTGGCCGCGAGATCGGGATCGAGCTCCACGAGGCGCGCGCGGACGTCCTTGGCGCGCGGATGCTCGGCGAGTACTCCCAGCAGATCGCGGCCCTCGCCCGCGCAGGTGCTGATGGCGCGGATCGGCCCCGCCGGGCGTCGATCGAGGGCGTCGCGTATGAGGCCCTGAACGACCCGCAGTCGTTGCGTCAGCCGCGACTGCGGTTGGTCGTATTCGTGGTGCCATTCACGCCAGTCACGCTCCATGGTCACGATCTTCGCACGAAATACCGACGGATCGAGTGCCAGAGGGAGGGAGTCGGCATGCGTACCTTGGCGATCGTCGTGCTCGTTGCGCTTGGCGTGTGCTCGGCGGCCGCCCGTCCCGCGCGCGCGGAAACCACCGTCGAAGTGATCGCGACCGATCCGGCCGGGAGTTCCGTTGCGCTGGACCGGAACCAGAACTTCTACCTGCGCCTCCGCTACTCCACGGATCGACCCGCCAGCATCTGGGTGCAGCCGTACTTCCAGGGCAGAGAGGTCGGTGCCCGAACCAGTCCTTCGGGCAGATACTCCGGCCGCGGCGAAGCCCTGGCTTGGTTCTTCTTGATGCAACCCGGCGACCAGGTGGATGAAATCCGGATCAAGGCAGGAAATGGGTCGCGCGACGGCACGCACGAGGTCGCCACCTATCCCGTGCGCATCATCGGCGGAAGTCGATCGGCCGTCGCGGGCACTCCGCCCGCGTGGCTGGTCGATCTGAAACGGCAGAACGAGGCCGCGGCTCGCGAGGCCTACGAGAGTGCAGCCCGGACGCCGCCGAGCTCCGGCGACATGCTGTTCTTCGGCGGCTTCATGCTCGCCATGCTGTGCATCGGCCTGCTCGGCCTCGCCGCACCGGCGTGGGGAGTGTGGCGCTGGGGCGGCGGCTGGCGCGTCGCGGCGGCCGCTCCGGCGTCGCTGATGGCGTTCGTCGCGCTGCGCATCGTGGTCGACGGGACGCGTGATCCGACCTCACACAACTTGTGGCCGTTCGAGATCCTGCAGGCAGGCGCGCTCAGCGTCGTCGTCATGACGGCGTTGTGGATGGCGCGAAGACTCGCTGGCGCGGGTCCCGAGAGTCGCTGAACAGTCGGCCCGTTGGCGTAGAATCCTTCCAGCCAAGGGAGGACGACATGGCACTTCCGCAGGAGATCGGACCGCTCAACCCGACCATGGTGGACGCCATCATCCGCGCCGACTCGGAGTGGATCCCGGACGCCAACGATCCCGAGCGCGCCTTCATGAAGATCCTCTGGACCGGCGCCGAGACCGGCCGCTGGGCGGTGCTGTTCCGCTGGCTGAAGGGCTACGTGGCGCCGCAGCACAAGCACCTCTCCGCCGCGCACACGTTCATCATCAAGGGCAAGCTCGCGATCCGCGACGGCATCCTCGCGACCGGCGACTACACCTACGAGCAGAACGGGATGATCCACGGCGCGACCACCGCGCTCGAGGACACCGAGTATCTGTTCATCTGCGACGGCCCGGTGCTGTTCTTCGACGAGAACGGCTTCACCGCATACCTGGGCTGGGAGGAGCTGGTGCGGATCCAGCAGGCCCACGACGCGAAGAAGAAGGCGCGGCGCAGCGCGGCCTGACGCGACGCGCGAGCGGGTCTGAGACGCGGATGAGGCTCTGGCGGCTGGCGATCCTGTCCGCGCTCCTTCTGCCGCCGCAGGGCGCGGCCCTGGCGAGCGACGCGCTGCGCGGACCGCCGGAGGGCGGCGCGCCGACGCAGGTCGCCGTCGGCGTGTTCGTGAGCGACGTGAACGCGGTGACGGAGGAGGACGAGACCTTCGAGTTCGAAGGCATCCTCACCGCCTCCTGGCGGGACCCCCGCCTGGCGTTCGATCCCGCGCGCGCGGGCGTGTCGGAGAAGGTGTATCAGGGCAACTACCAGTTCGCGGAGGTGTTCGACGGCTGGTGGCCGCAGCTCTTCCTGTCCAACGAGTCGGGCCAGTTCGAGGATCAGTACGTGTTGGTGCGGGTCGCCCCCGAAGGCCAGGTCACGTGGACTCAGGAGTTCAACGCCGTGGCGGAGATGCCCATGAACCTGCGGCGCTTCCCGTTCGATCGGCAGCGTTTCGAGGCGATCTTCGAGGTCCTGGGGTTCGGCCCCGAGCGGGTCGTGCTGGTCGCCGATCCGGCGACGACGGGCGCCACGGCGAAGGGCGTCAGCATCGCCCAGTGGATCCTGCACGGCGTCGACGTGTCGGCGCGGAACTCCTCCGCGCCGTACCAGGACGGACGCGCGGACCCGCTCTCACAGCTCGTCGTGGCACTCGACATGGCCCGCGAGCCGGGCCACCTGCTGCGCATGGTGGTCGCGCCGCTCGTGCTGCTCGTACTTCTGACCTCCACGGTCTTCTGGATGGACCGCGAGTCGCTCGGCGACCGCATGGACATCTCGTTCATCGGGATCCTGAGCGTGGTCGCCTATCAGATCGTGGTGAACGACCACATGCCCGCGATCGCGTACCCGACCTTGATGTTCGGCTTTCTCTATTCCACCTACCTGCTGCTGACCGCGAGCGTACTGATGAACCTCGTGGTGTCGAAGCTGGACCAATCCGACCGGCGCGCGCTCGGCGATCGCGTCGACCGTGCCTGTCGCTGGCTGTTTCCGCTCTCGTTCCTCGGCCTGAACGTCGTGAACGCCGTCTACTTCCTCGGCTTCGACTGACGAGCGGCGTGGTCGGCGTGCTCGAGCCGACCACCCGTCGCGCTGCGCGATCTTCGGCGATCTGGTGCAGCGTCACGATCCGGTGCGCATGAAGGGGATCAAGGGCCTGCTGATGCGGCTCGACGGGCTGGTGGGCGAGCACGGCAGCGCGCCGCGCGAATACCGCGCCAGCTTCCTGCGCCGTGCGCCCGCGCGCGTAGCCCGCGCGCGCGTGCTGGGCTGGCGGCCCGACGCGCTCGTGGTCGCACACGGCGCCTGCGCGCACGAGCATGCGACGCCGATCCTCGCCCGAGCGCTGGCCTGGATCTAGCCCGGATTTCTCAACACGAGAACGAGCACCGGCCGGCTGAAATCTGTCAGCCGCTGGGGGCAAGAGCACGCTGCGTGTACGAGAAGCGGGTCGAGCGCCGCCGAGGCGACTGGTGCTTCGAGATGTGCGGGCTGCTCGCCTGGGCGCTCGATGAGATCGGCTTCCCGGTCACGCGCATGGCGCGCCACGCCGAGCTGTTCGACGCGCGCCCGAGCTAGGGTGCGGTGGTAGACTCGACGCCATGACGAGCTCGACGGAAGCGAGCGCGCAGCGCGCCGCGTTTCGCGACGACGGTGTCGTGCTGCTGCGCGGCGTGTTCGACGCCGCTTCGCTCGCCGAAGCGCAGCGCGCGTACGAGTGGAGCCTCGCGCATCCGAGCCGCGGTGCGTCGTCGTTTCCGGGCTCGGACGGCGTGTTCTACCAAGACCTCGCGAACCGCGACGCCTGGCCGGCCTACATGCGGCTGGTGCAGGAGTCGCCGGCGGCCGATCTGGTCGGCGCGCTCTGGGACAGCGCCGACGTCTGGTTCATGTACGAGCAGGTGTTCCGCAAGGAAGGCGGCAAGACGCGGCGCACGCCCTGGCACCAGGACACGTCGTACCTGCCGATCACCGGCCAGAGGCTGGTCGTGCTGTGGATCTCGTTCGACCCCGTCGCGAAGGAGGCGGCGCTCGAGTTCGTGCGCGGCTCGCACCGCGGCCTGCTGTACGACGGCTCGCGCTTCGACCCCGACGACGACACCGCGCCGCTGTACGGCGACGGCTCGATGCCCCGGCTTCCCGACATCGAGCGCGCGCGCGAGCGCTTCGACATCGTCTCGTTCCCGGTCGAGCCGGGCGACGTGGTCGCGTTCCACCCCTCGATGCTGCACGGCGGCGCGCCGACACCCGGGGGCGGCGGGCGCCGAACGCTCTCCTTGCGCTTCTTCGGCGACGACGTGCGCTACGCGCCGCGCGCCGGCTTCTCCGGCATGCTGCCCGACGAGCCCACGACCTATTTCGAGGAGCTGCCCGCGCGTCTCCAGCCCGGCGACCCGTTCCGCCACCCGGGCTTCCCCAAGGTGAGACCGCTTTGAGCGCGGCGGCAAGCCTGATCGCCAAGACTCCCGACGACGCCAGGCGTCTGCTCGACGCGGAGGGCGTGTGCGTGCTCGAGAACGTGCTCGACGCGCGCGGCGTCGCGCGCGTGAAGGCGGCGCTGCTCGCGGGGATCCGCAGCGACGAGTCGAACGGCGTGCCGGTGCGCGGCTTCCCGTTCGATCCCGACACCCGGAACATCCGGCTCTTCGACCTGATCGGGAAGGACCCGGTGTTCGTCGAGCTGGTGCAACACCCGCTCGCGCTCGAGCTGGTGCGACACCAGCTCGGCTCACCCTTCCTGCTCTCGAACTTCAGCGCCAACGTCACCGCGCCCGGCTCCGGCGCGATGGTCATGCACGCGGACCAGGGCTACGTGCCCGCGCCGTGGCCGCCCTACCCGTTCGCGACCAACGTGGCCTGGGCGCTCGACGACTTCCGCGAGGCCAACGGCGGCACCCGCTTCGTGCCCCGCTCGCACCTGCGCGACCACGGGCCCGAGGCGCGCTTCGACTCCGACGAGACGGTCGCGATGGAATGCCCGGCCGGCTCGATCTTCGTGATGGACGCGCGCGTCTGGCATCAGACCGGCCCGAACACGAGCCCCGATCAGACCCGCGCGGGACTCTTCGCCTACTACGTGCGGCCGTTCATCCGCCCGCAGTGGAACTGGTACCAGACGGTCACACCCGAGCTGCTCGCGACGCTCGACGACGAGATGCGCGAGATGCTCGGCTTCGGCTCGAACGTCACGAGCTCGCTCGAGAGCCTGTACCTGAAGAGGTGAGGTCCGTAGCCGGGCGCCGCTCTAGGGACCCGCTTCCACGTTCGAGTAGAACTGGCGGTACCAGCGGCGGAAACGGCCGAAGTCCTTCTCGGGCTCGGCGAGCAGCGGCGTCTCGCGATAGATCTTGTTCGACCAGATCGGCACGTCGAGGTTGTAGTCGTTCACGTAGAAGTCGAAGAACGCCTTCACCACCGCCGGGTCGCAGCGCTTGTGCGCGTAGTAGCGGTGCATGACGTGGAGCTGCTCCGGGCCGACGGGCGTGAGCGCGTTCACCGCGATGCCGTCCATCTGCCCCTTGAAGCGCGTGTACAGGAAGCCCGGGCCGGAGTTGAACGAGTCGACGTCGGTCGTGACCGACGCGGTCGCGGCCTGGTCCTCGGCGCCCGTGTCGACGTCGATCTTCAGCCGGTAGTACGGCCCGTCCGGCTCCCAGTGGATGGCCTTGCACTTCCAGCCGTGCAGAGTGGTGAAGTGCGCGAAGTCGACGCCGTTCTCCATGATCTCTTGCGGGTGGCTGGTGATCGTCCACTCGTGCGTGCGGTGCAGAACGTAGTCGGGGTCGAGGATCTCCGGCACGACCTCGGGCTTCCAGTCGGGCGCCTTCCCTTCCAGGTGGTGCCAGATCAGGATCATGCCGTTGCACTCGAGCGCGGGGATCAGCTCGAGCTCGGCCTTGGCGGGGATGCGCTTGGCGTAGGGAATCTCGACGCACTTGCCGTGCTCGCCCTCGAAGCGCCAGCCGTGGAAGGGACACCGGATCGTGTTGCCCTCGACGCGGCCGCCGCGGCCGAGGTTCGCGCCCAGGTGCGGGCAGTACGCGTCCGCCGCGCGCACGCCGCCGTCCTCACCGCGCCACACCACCCTCTGCCGGCCCAGGTAGTGCACCGTGATCGCCTTGCCCGGGGGAAGCTGATCGGAGTGGCCGACCGCGAACCAGCCGTTCGGATAGGGCGGGAGCGTGATGCGCGACATGGCCCGAAACATAACACGTTCCATTTTTCGATTGGGCTTATCTTTACCCCGATGAAATTCGCAATCGCGGCGGCCTATTCCGATCCCGGGGAGCTGCTCGCGCTGGCGCGCGCGGCCGACGCGTCCGGCTGGGAGGCGATCGCTGTCTCCGACCACGTGGCCCATCCCGAATCTCCCAAGACCCCCTACCCCTACACGCCGGACGGATCGCGGCGCTGGCCCGAGTTCACGTCCTGGCCGGACCCGTGGGTGGCGATCGGCGCGATGGCCGCCGTGACCGAGCGGCTGCGCTTCTTCACCAACGTGTTCGTGCTGCCCATGCGCAATCCGTTCGTGGTCGCGAAGGCAGTCGGCACGGCCGCGGTGATGTCGCGCAATCGCGTCGCGCTCGGCGTAGGCGTGGGCTGGTCACGCGACGAGTTCGAGCTGCTCGAGCAGGACTTCGCTACGCGCGGCCGGCGCACGGACGAGATGATCGAGGTGATGCGCAAGCTGTGGAGCGGGCGCATGGTCGAGCACCGCGGCGAGTTCTACGACTTCGAACGGCTCGAGATGAGCCCCGCGCCGAAGGTGCCCGTGCCGATCTACTTCGGCGGCGTCTCGGAGCCCGCGCTGCGCCGCGTGGCGCGGCTCGGCGACGGCTGGATCTCCGACATCCACTCGACCGAGGCGCTGCGGCTGCTCGTCGCGAAGCTGCGCGGCTACCGCGCCGAGGCCGGCCGCGCGGCCGCGCCGCTCGCGGTGATCGCGTCGGCGAACGACGCGTTCGACGTCGACGGCTACCGCCGGCTCGAGGACGCGGGCGTCACCTACCTGATGACGATGCCGTGGTTCTTCTACGGCGGGCCGACCCTCCCGCTCGCGCAGAAGCTCGATTCCATCGCGCGCTTCGCCGACGACGTGATCGCGAAGATGCGCTAGAAGGGGCGCGTGGAGAAGCTCGTCTACCTGCTGTGGCGCTTCGCCGGCGAGGACGCCGGCACGTTCGCCAAGCGCGTGGTCGAGTCGGCGGGCCCCGCGCTCGTGCGGCTCGGCGCGCGCGGCGTCGCGCTGCACGTCGCAGACGGCGAGGCGGATCTCGGCGCGTCGGTGCCCGTGCGCGACGAGCGCGACCCGTTCGCGGGCCAGGCCTCGTTCTGGCTCGCGAGCGTCGACGACCGCGCGCGCTGCGAGACGGTGCTGCGCGAGGCCTGCGCGCGCGTCGCGGGCTACCTGGTGACCGAGTCGGTGCCGCGCGACTTCGAGCCTCGCGACTGGCCCGACGGCGCGCGAAGCCCGGGCGCGGTGATGATCAGCGCGTTTCCCCAGCCCGCGCGGCTCACGCGCGAGGTGTTCCTCGCGCGCTGGCACGGCTCGCACACGCCGCTCGCGCTCGAGGTGCACCCGCTCTGGCGCTACGTGCGAAACGCCGTCGCGCGCCGGCTGACGCCGGCTGGACCCGAGCTCGCCGGCATCGTCGAGGAGCACGTGCGCGACGCGCGGGATCTCGTCGACCCGATCCGCTTCTACGGCGGCCCGGAGCGCGCGCAGCGCAACATGGAGCGCATTCTCGAAGACGCGAAGACCTTCCTCGACCTCGAGCACGTGATGTCGGTGGTCACGAGCGCGTACATCCTCTCGTAGCCCTCACACGGAGGTCCAAGACATGTTGCTGCAAGACCGCGTCGCGATCGTCTCGGGCATCGGCCCGGGCATGGGCCGGGACATCTCGCTGCTCTTCGCCCGCGAGGGCTGCGACCTGGCGATCTCGGCGCGCACGCAGTCCAGCCTCGACTCGGTCGCGAAAGAGGTGCGCGCGCTCGGCCGGCGCGTGCTGACCGTGCCCACCGACATCGCGCGTCCCGGCGACTGCGCGAATCTGGTCGCGCGCGCCGAGGCCGAGTTCGGGCGCGTCGACGTGCTGGTCAACAACGCCTATCACCCCGGCAGCTACGAGCTGTTCGAGAACGCCGACCTCGAGAAGTGGCGCGCGCCGCTGGAGACCAACGTGCTCGGCTCGCTCACGCTCACCCAGGCGGTGGTGCCGCTGATGAAGCGCCAGGGCGGCGGCTCGATCGTGATGATCAACTCGATGATCGTGCGCGACGTGCTGCCCACCATGGCGAGCTACGCGGCGTCGAAGGGGGCGCTGCTGGCCGCGACGCAGGGCATCGCGCGCGAGCTCGGCCGCTACCAGATCCGCGTGAACTCGGTGCTGCCCGGCTACATCTGGGGCGCGACGCTGGAGGGCTACTTCGCGGGCATGGCGAAGCAGCGCGGCGTCGATCCGCAGGTCGTCTACGACGAGGTGGCCGAGAAGATCGCACTGGGCCGGATCCCCCACTCGGAGCAGATCGCGGGCGCGGTGCTGTTCTTCGCCTCCGACCTCGCGAGCGTCATCACGGGCCAATCGCTCGACGTGAATGGCGGGCAGGTGATGGCCTGACTAGTCTCCGTCCGTGAGCTGGCTTTCCCGAGACGGAGCTCTCCGGCGCGTCGTCGACGGCGCCCTGCGCGGCAGCGCGCCGGTGATCTTCGGCGGGCCGGGCACGGGCAAGACGACGCTGATCGAGGCGGCGGCCGCGCGCCTGCGCGAGGAGGGCCTCGACGTGGTCGTGCACGAGCACGGCGACGACGACGACCTGCCGCGCCCGGAGCCCGGCACGGTCTGCTTGCGCACGGGCGGGATCGCGCTCCACCGCGCGCTCGTGCGTGCGCGCGGCGCAGCGGAGCTCGACGGCCGGCCGCTGCAGCGGGTGCCGCTCGTGCCGCTCTTGCGCCGCGACCTGCGCGCCTGGGCGGCGGCGGCGGGCTACGTGTTCCCGGAGAGCGAGCTCGAGCTCGCGTTCCGGCTCAGCGGCGGGCATCCGTTCGTGTTCTCGGCCTGGCTCGAGGCGTGCCGCTTCACGCGCGTGCAGAGCGCGCTCGAGGCGCGCGTCGCGCGCGGCTGCGAGACGCTGTTCGCGCGCATCGATCACGAGCTCGCGCACGCCGAGCTCGCCCCGCTCTGGGACTGGATCGCCAAAGCCGGCAGCGCGAGCGTCGACGAGATGCGGCGCAGGATCGCCGCGACCAAGCCCGCGCTCGATCGGCTGGTGATCGCGGGCCCGGTCTCGCGCACGCTCGGCGCGAAGGCCGAGATCGCCGCGAGCTGCGGGCTCTACCTGCGCCACCGCGCGCGCTGAGACGGAGCGCGCTCCGTGCGGGGCTACGCGGGCGCGGCGCCCCGGAAGAAGCCGCGCGCGGAGGTGTAGAGCAGCAGCCCGACCGGGCCGAACAGCAATGTCAGCAAGAGGATTGGCGCGAGCCGGTAGCCGCCCTCGGGGGCGTCGTTCATGATCCAGCGCGCGACGAACAGGTCGAAGCACAGGTAGTGAACCCAGCCCGCGAGCGTGCCCCACTCGCTGTCGAAGAGCGCCATCACGCCCGCGAGGCTGCCGAAGTCGGGCGAGGCCGCGTTCTCGCCGCCGAGCGCGACGGCCAGGAAGATCAGGTAGAGCAGCGCGAGCCCCTGCCACGGCCACAGCGAGCCGACCAGCGTACGCGAGAGCGACGAGCGCGGCGCCAGGATCCAGAGCGCCCAGATCGGCAGCGGCAGCACGTTCGCGATCGAGAACAGCGTGGCGGGACTCATGCGGACCTCCGGGTGGGTGACAGGGTGTCGGCGAGCGCGCGCTCGTCTCGGCCGAGACACAGGCGCGCGGTCGGATCGTCTTCGAGCAGGGGAATCGCCTCGGCTCCGCCGCTCGAGCGCTCGGGCCAGGCGCCGCCCTCGGGCGGGAAGCCGAAGTAGAACGCGCGCGCGCCGGGTGCGAGATCCGCGCGCAGCGCGCGGGCGACGAAGCCGAGCGCGACGGTGCCCGCGGTGAAGCGCGCGTTCAGCTCGACGACCGGGCGCAGCGCCTCGGCCCCGTCCGCCGAGCGGAACACCAGGGCGTCGACGCCGCAGGCGCCGCGAAAGCCCGCGCGCGCGGCCGCTCTACCGATCGCGAGCGCGGCCACGCGCAGCTCCGCGTCCCAGTGTGTGCCCGAGTCGACGGCGCCGTCGTCGCCGATGCGACCGGCGTGTCCCGTCGGCCCGCCGTGCCGGGTCAGGACCTGCCGCAGCGTGCCGAGCACGCGCACGTGCTCGGGCCCCGCGACGTGGAGCTGCGCGGACAGGTCGAGCGTGCGCTCGAGCCAGGGCTCGAGCAGCGCGCCGCCGCCCTCGCGCAGTCGCGCGAGCGCCGGGCCGAGCCGCGAAGGGTCGACGCGTCCCGCTCGGAACGCGAGCCGGCCCCGGCCGCTCGTGCCGAGCCGCGGCTTCAGCACGAAGCTCTCGCGCAGCGAAGCGGGCCAGCCCGCGACCGCGTCCTCGATCCGACACCGGACGGCGTCGGCGTCGGCGTCGGCGAGCGCGCCGGGCTCGAGCGCGAGCGTCGTGCCGACCAGCGCCTCCGGCAGCAGCGACGCCGCGAGCGCGGCTTCGTGCGCGAACGCCTTGTCGTGCACGCGCCGCACCACCTCGGCCGGGGACGCGGCGAGCGGTACAGCCTCGGCGCGCGCGAGCGCCTCCGCCTCGCGCGTCGCGAGCCATGGCACCAGCGCGCGGCCTGGCGCGCAGAACGGAAACGCCGGCTCGCCCGCAGCGCGCGCGAGCGCCCCCGCGAGCCGCGGCGCAGGCGGTGCACCCGGCCCGACCAGCCGCGCGCTCGCCGGGAACAGCGCGGCCCAGAGCCGCGCGACCGAGCGCACGCGCAGGTGCGCGCTCATGCGCTGCCAGCTCGCCGGCTCCTCGGCGCCGAGGTTCGCGAACAGGAGCGTCGCCTCGTTCACGCGCGCGAGTCCGCCCTTCGGCGCGCGTGCCCCTGCCGCGGTCGCGCGTCGCGAACGTGCTCGATCAGCGCCTCGGACAGCCCCGAAGCGCGGCGCGCCTCTGCGCTGAAGCGGCGTCCCTTCGCGCGCGCGGCCTCGAGCGGGTACGGCACCGCCTCGCGGTAGCTGTCGACCGGATCCTCGCCCTCGGGCGCGAGCCGCGCGAGCCACTCGGCCGCGAGCCGCACGTGGCGCTGCTCGTCCGCGTGCACGACCTCGGCCACGTGCGCGCTCGCCTCGTCGCCGCCGTTCCGGAAGCCCTCCGCGTAGACCAGGGTGAAGTCGAGATTCGCCTGCTCGAGCGTGAGTCCGATCGCGGCCAGGAACGCGGCCGGCCCGCGCGCGTGCGCGCGAATCGCCGGGGCGTGCTTCCAGAAGTAGTCGGAGAGCGGCTCGTCGCCGAGCTCGGCCCCGTGCGCGCGCAGTCGCTCCAGGTACATCCGGCAGTGTCGCTGCTCATCCGCCAGCGCCAGGCACCAGCCGCGGCGCAGCTCTGCCGGGGTGTCGGGCCAGAGCAGGAGCGCCCAGGCGAACAGCTCCACCGCCATCAGCTCGTGGTGCGCGAAGCGCCGCAGACAGGCCATGCGCGCGCGCGGATCGCCGAGCTCGGTCGGCCGCGGCAGCCGCTCCACGCCCGCGCGCAGCTCGAGGCCCGGTCCACGCGCAGGTCGCTCGAAATGGAGCGCCGGACCCGGCACGTGGTCCGGCAGCAGCCGCCCGTCCGCGCCGAACACCGACGCGAGCTTCGGCTCGAGCTCCCCGCAGGCGAGGATCTGGACGCAGAGTAGACGGATGCTGGCCGGCGACTCGGGCATGCTCACTCGCTCGGCGCGTGCGCGCGCGGGCCGAGACTACAGCTCGGCGCGAGATTTCGGTAAGGTCGACGAACCCCCATCGGACCGGGTCCCCGGACACGCCGGGCGACCCCTTGACGAGGGGTGATGATCGACGCGTTTGGTGAGTTCGGAATCTCGGACGCGTTCGACGTCGCGATCGTCGCCGCGCTGCTCTACGCCGGCATCTCCTGGCTGCGCCGCTCGCAGGCGGCACTGGTCGCGCTGGGCATGGGCCTGCTCGGGATCGTGTACCTGACCGCGCGGCTCTTCGAGCTGCAGCTCACGACCTGGGTCTTCCACGGCTTCTTCGCCGCGGCCGCGCTGGTGCTGGTGGTGATCTTCCAGGAGGAGTTGCGCCAGGGCTTCGAGGAGCTCGCGGCCTTCGCGATGGGCCGGCGCGGCGAGCATCGCCCGCGCATGGACGCGGCGGACGTGCTGGCCCTCGCGCTCACCGGTCTCGCGCGCGAGAAGAACGGCGCGCTGGTGGTGTTGGCGGGCAGACAGAAGCTCGAGCGCCACCTGCACGGCGGCGAGCCGCTCGGCGGGCAGGTCTCGGCCGCGCTGCTCGAGAGCCTGTTCGATCCGCACTCGCCCGGTCACGACGGCGCGGTCGTGATCGAGGACCGCGAGGTCACGCGCTTCGGCGCGCACCTGCCGCTCGCGCGCGGCGCCGGCCTGCCGCACGGGCTCGGCACGCGACACAGCGCGGCGTACGGTCTGTCCGAGCGCACCGACGCGTTGTGCCTGGTGGTCTCCGAGGAGCGCGGCACGATCTCGGCCGCGCGCCACGGCGTGCTCCGGCCGGTCGGCAACGCCGAGGAGCTCTCGCGCCTGATCGCCTCGTTCTATCGCGAGCGGCGCGCGCTGCGCGCGTCGCGCCCGAGCCTGCGCTCGGCCCTGCAGGGCCACCGGCTCGAGAAGGCCGCGGCGCTCCTGCTCGCGCTCGGCCTGTGGCTGATCGTGGCGACGACGGGCCCGGGGCCAAAGTAGCGCTTCGCGCGCGCGCGGCGGGTATCATGGGGCCGCCCATCCCGGGCCTCGGTGAGACGAACATGACGCGCCAGCTCGAGCCGCTCGACCGCACGCTCTCCCCCATCCGCTTCGCGCACGTGGTGCTGCGCACCAAGCGGCTGGGCGAGCTGGTCTCGTGGTACGAGACGGTGCTCGGCGCGCGCGTGGTGATGCGCAACGACTTCATCGCGTTCCTGACCTACGACGACGAACACCATCGCATCGCGCTGGTGCAGAGCCCGACGTTCGTCGATCGGCCCGAGAACGCGGTGGGGCTCGAGCACTTCGCGTACACGTTCGCGACGCTCGGCGATCTGCTGCAGACCTGGAAGCGCCTCGAGTCGAAGGGCATCGCGCCGTACTGGTGCATCAACCACGGGCCGACGACCTCGATGTACTACCGGGACCCGGAGGGAAACCAGATCGAGCTGCAGGTCGACAACTACCCGGACGCCGCGGCGCTGAACGCCTGGTTCGCGAGCGGCGCGTTCGCGAAGAATCCGATCGGCGTGACCTTCGAGCCCGAGAAGCTGCTCGCGCGCTGGCGGAACGGCGACCCGGAGTCGGAGCTCATCCTCCAGGGCTCGGGGTAGGGACGGGGCTCGGCGCAGGCACGCGCACGCGCACCGGCTCGCCGCGCGCGTAGGAGACGCGCCGGCCCTCGATCTTGGCAGCGAGCTTTGCGTCGCCGCGCTCGCGCGCGAGCTCGACCGCGCGCGTCGCGGTGCGCACGGCGTCGTCGCTTCGCCCCGCCTCCATGTAGGCCATCGCGAGCACGTCGAGCTCTTCGGGCTTCTGGCAGCCGCCCGGTCCGCAGGCCAGCTCGCACAGCGCGACCGCGCGCGCGCCGTCGCGCAGGGACGCGTCGGGCGCGATCGCGAGCAGGCGCGCGAGCTGCAGCGCAGCGACGCGGTCCTGCGGATCGCGCGCGAGCGCCTCGCGGTAGGCGGCCGCGGCCTCCGCGAAGCGACCGGTGGGCTCGAGCGCGAGGCCGATCGCGCGATCCCCCCCGCGCAGCTTCGGGTCGATCGCGAGCGCGCGGCGCAGCAGCGCCACGCCCTCGTCGACCTGCCCGGTCTCGGTCCGCAGCTTGCCGAGATTCGCGAGCGCGATCGCGTAGCGCGGGTGGATGCGCACGGCCTCTTCCAGCTCGACGCGCGCGCGCTCGAGCTCGCCACGCGCGGCCAGCGCGATGCCGAGCTCGCGGTGAGCGATGAAGTTCGCGCGCGTGACCGAGAGCGTGTGCGTGAAGAGCGTGACCGTGTCGCGCCAGATCTCGACCTGCGCGCGCGTGCGCGCGACGCACAGCGCGAGCGCGAGCACGCCCAGCGCGGCCGCGATGCCCGAGGCGAGCCGCCGCCGGCGCTGCGCGCGCTCGACTCCCTCCGCGCCGGCGTAGACCACGACCAGCGCGACGCCGACCAGCGGCAGGTAGGTGTAGCGGTCCGCGTAGGCCTGCACGCCCACCTGCACGATGCCGAGCGTGGGCACGAGCAAGCCCACGAACCACAGCCAGCCGACCCCCAGCCACGGCCGCCTGCGCGCCTGCCACAGCGCGACGGCGCTGATTGCGAGCACGAGCCCCGCCGCGCCGGGCACCTCGCCGAACGCGAGCGAGGTGCGGTACGGGTACAGCACCGCGAGGGGAGTCGGCCAGAACACGAGCGAGAGATAGGCGGGCAGCGCCAGCAGCGCGTTCGCGGCGCGGATCGCGAACGGCACGACCTGGATGCCGGGCGCCTGCGCGGCGAGCGTGACCAGGCAGGAGCCGAGCGCGAGCGCGAAGAAGCCGAGCTTCTCGCGCACGCGCGGCCACAGCTCCGCGCGCGAACGCAGCCGACCGAGCGGCCAGCAGTCGAGCACGAGCAGCAGGAACGGCAGCGTCACCAGCATCGGCTTCGCGGCCAGCGAGAGCGCGAAAAAGAGGAGCGCCGCGATCCGCGCCCGCGGCCGGCCGTCGCGCGCGAAGCGCGTCCAGACGAGCAGCGCGAGCAGGCCGAACGCCGTCGAGAGCAGGTCCTTGCGCTCCGCGACCCAGGCCACCGACTCGACCCGCAGCGGGTGCACGGCGAAGAACGCCGCGACGAGCGCGGCGCGCCAGGTCGTGCCCGTCAGCGCCGCGAGCACGAGGAACACCCCCACCGCGTTCGCCGCGTGCAGCGCAACGTTCACGGCGTGGTGCGCGGCCGGGTCGAGCCCGAACAGCTCCACGTCCGTCATGTGCGAGAGCCAGGTCAGCGGGTGCCAGTTGCCGGCGTGGAAGCTCGTGAACGCCCGGCCGACACTCTCGAGTGTAAAGCCCGCGAGCACGAACGGATTCGCGGTCACGTACAGGTCGTCGTCGAAGCTCGTGAACTCGTTGCGCAGCGCGCCCGCGAAGGCGAGCGCGACGAGCGCGGCGAGCCCGGCCGCGATCGCCGCGCGACGCGCGCTCACGCCGTGGATCCGCTCGGGAAACGCGGCGAGGCGCGCAGGCCCCAGCGCGCGAGCCGGAACTCGAGCCCGGTGGCGAGGCAGCCCAGCCCGTAGCGCACGCTGCGCTTGAAGTTGATCGACGACGCCTCCGGGAAGTACAGCGTGGGGCAGGTGATCTCGGCGATCTCGGCACCGCCCCACAGGATCTGCGCGAGCATCTGGTTGTCGAACACGAAGTCGTCCGAGTTGGCCGCCAGCGGCAGCGAGCGCAGAAGCTCGGCCGAGAACGCGCGATAGCCGGTGTGAAACTCCGAGAGCTTCGCGCCGAGCAGCCAGTTCTCGGCCAGCGTGAGCAGGCGGTTCGAGACGTACTTGTAGAGCGGCATGCCGCCGCGCAGCGCGCCGCCGCCCAGGATGCGCGAGCCCAGCACGCACGGATACAGATCGCAGGCGACGAGCGCCACCATCGAGGGCAAGAGCTTCGGCGTGTACTGGTAGTCCGGGTGCACCATCACCACGATGTCCGCGCCCGCCTCGAGCGCGGCCTTGTAGCAGGTCTTCTGGTTCGCGCCGTAGCCGCTGTTCCTGGCGTGCACGATCACGGTGGTGTGCGGCAGCGTCGAGGCGACCTTCACGGTCGCGTCGGTGCTCGCGTCGTCGACCACGATCAGCTCGTCGACGATGCCCTGCGCCATCACCTCGTCGTAGGTGCGGACGAGCGTGCGCTCCGCGTTGTAGGCGGGCATCACGACCACGACTTTCCGGTCTCGATACATACTCGACTCCGCGCGCATGATACGGTTTGCGGCCGATTTCGGCCCCGAGAGGAAGCGCATGGACGAGCTCGAGGGATTCCAGCGCCGGCACCTGCGCGGGCTCGCGCACCCGCTTGCGCCGGTGGTGATGATCGGCAAGGAAGGGCTGACGGAGGCGGTGCTCGCCAAGACCGACCGGGAGCTCGTCGCGCACGAGCTGATCAAGGTGCGCTTCGGGGACTGGAAGGAGGAAAAGCGCGAGCTCCTGGCGCAGATGGCCGAGAAGCTGCTCGCCGAGGTGGTCGGCGTGGTCGGCCACGTGGGCATCCTGTTCCGGCAGAACCGCGAGCCGAAGCTGCGCAAGATCCGCGTGCCCGCGCGGCCTAGAAGTCGAGTGGCAAAGCCAGGTGGGTCCGGTAGATGAAGTCGCGGTGCTCGAGCAGGATCTCGTCGGCCGCCGCGCGCACCGCGGCGTCGCGCAGCGCGTAGCTCTCGCGCAGGCGCGGGTGCAGCTTGCAGTGGTCGTCGCCGAGCGGCTCGAGCATCAGCGCGAACGCGGCCCAGTACAGATCGAGCGCGGAGAGCCGTTCGCCCACGAAGTACGGGCTGCCGAGCGCGCGCTGCGCGCGCAGCTGCTTGGAGAGCAGCAACAGGATCTCCGCGGTGCGGCCCGGCGCCGCCGCCGTGGCCGCGTCGTTGTAGCCGTAGCGGCGCGCGAGCGTGCGCGTCACGTCGTTGCCGGTGCCGAGCGCCGCGATCAGCATCAGCCGGCGCTGCCAGCCGAAGCCGCCCTCGGCGCAGATCTCGTGGCTGAGCCCGAACATGCGCACGCGCTGCGCCGGGTCCTCGGGAACCAGCGACGGCTCGGGCGCCAGCCGCTCGGCCAGCGCCAGGATCTCGGCCCAGCCGCTGCGCGGCGACTCGCTGCCGTAGACCGCGATCGGCGCGTTCGACTGGCCGGTCCAGCGCCGCAGCGCCTCGCTCTCGGTGCCGGCCAGCTGACGCACCGCCGTGTAGGGGATGCGCTTCGCGTGCAGGATGTACTTCGCGGACTCGCCCCATGGACCCGGCACGCCGGCCGACAGCACCAGCCGAAGTCCGGGCAACCCGATCGCTTCCTCGACCTCGACGTAGTTCACGCGCGCCCTTCCCCGTTCGAGCCGCGATCATAGTCGACGAGCCGTGGCCCCTGCGCGGCCGGTGTCTCGAGCAGGCGCAGCGCGGCCTCGAGCACCGCGTGCTGGCGCGCGGGATCGCCGGGCGCGTCGAGCGGGTAGCCGTGGCGGAAGGGCAGCGCGAGCGCGCGCGGCGGGCGCACGGCCTCGGCGACGTGACGCAGCAGCACCAGCGCCACCGTCGCGATCCCGTGTCGTTCCAGCTCCGCCGCGGCCAGGCACACGGCCTGGTTGCACATGGGTCAGACGGGGACGAGCAGCGCGGCGTCGACGCCGTCGCCGACCGCGGCCTCGGCCATGCGCGGCAGCGACTCCGCGACGAAACGGCCCGGCGCCGTCAGGCTCCCCATGAAGCTCCAGTGCCGCTGGTTCACCGCGCCGATCCGGCCGCGCGCCTCGAGCTCGCGCACGCGCTCGAGCGGAAACGCCAGGTTCGGATCGCGCCGCATCGCCTCGTGGTCGAACGACTCGCTGCGATGCGTGTCGACCAGCGTCGACGGCTCGGTGTCGAAGGGGATCTCGCGGAAGCTCGGGTCGCCCCCGCGCACGCGCTCGTCGAAGGGCTCCTGGAACGGCAGCACGAAGCCCGCGCTCGACACCAGCGCGAGTCGCGCGCGCGCGAGCGGCACGCGCAGCGGCGTCCACGGGACCGGGTCGATCACCCGCCAGCGATAGGTCCGCAGGAACAGCCGCGTCGCGAGCGAGAACTCCGACAGATCGCCCATTCCGATATGGTAGCCTCCGGCCATGCTGCCCGAACGACTCGTTCAGCTCTGGCGCTTCGCAAAGTACGGCCTGCCGCTCGCGCGCATGCGCCCCGAGGGCGCGCGCACGATCGCGGACGTGATCGAGGAGCAGGCCGCCGCGCGCGCCCGGCATCCGTTCGTGATCTTCGAGGGCCGCACGGTCAGCTACGACGACTACAACCGCGCCGCGAACCGGGTGGCGCACTGGGCGCTCGCGAACGGCATCGGCCGCGGCGCGCGCGTCGCCCTGCTCATGCACAACCGGCCCGAGTTCCTCGAGACCTGGGCGGGGCTCGCGAAGGTCGGCGCGACCAGCGCGCTGATCAACACCAATCTCACCGGCCGCGCGCTCGAGCATGCGATCGCGACCGCGGACGCGAAGCACGTGATCGTGGGCTCGGAATGTCTCGACGCGCTCGCGACGCTGGACGGCGCGGCTTCCTGGCAGGTCTGGGTCCACGCCGACAAGGGCCACGAGGGCGCGAACGCGCCGCAGGCTGCGCGCGATCTCACGGCGGATCTCGCGACGCGACCCTCGGCGAACCCGGCGCCCTCGGTGCGCGAGAGCGCGCGCACGGGCGACGATCTGTTCTACATCTACACGTCCGGCACCACGGGGCTGCCGAAGGCCGCGCGCTTCAGTCACTTGAAGTTCTTCAGCACCGGCACGGCCGCGCGGCTCGCGGGCTTCGCGCCGAGCGACGTGATGTACTGCTCGCTGCCGCTCTACCACTCGGCGGGCGGCGCGATGGCGGTCGGCACGGTGCTGCTCTCGGGCGCGACGCTCGCGCTGCGCCGCAAGTTCAGCGCGCGCGAGTTCTGGAGCGACGTGCGCGCCACGCGCTCGACCTCGTTCCAGTACATCGGGGAGTTCTGTCGCTACCTGCTGAACCAGCCGCCCGACCCGCGCGACGGCGAGCACGAGCTCTCGTTCTGCATCGGCAACGGCCTGCGGCCCGACATCTGGGAGGCGTTCCGCGACCGCTTCCGGATTCCCCGCATCATCGAGTTCTACGGCGCGACCGAGGGCAACGTCGCGATGCTGAACCTGGACAGCAAGCCCGGCTCGGTGGGGCGCATCCCGTCGAAGCTGCTGATGGACGCGCGGCTGGTGCGCTACGACGTCGAGCGCGACGAGCACCTGCGCGACGCCAACGGCCGGCTGGTCGAGTGCGCGACCGGCGAGGTCGGCGAGCTGGTCGGCGCGCTGCCGCGCCGCGAGGGTGACAACCGCGGCCGCTTCGAGGGCTACACCTCGAAGGAGGCGACCGAGCGCAAGATCCTGCGCAACGCCTTCGCCGACGGCGACGCGTACTTCCGCACCGGCGATCTGCTGAAAAAGGACGCGGCGGGCTACTTCTACTTCGTCGACCGGATCGGCGACACGTTCCGGTGGAAGGGCGAGAACGTCTCCACCCAGGAGGTGGCCGAGGCGGCGAGCGCGTTCCCGGGCGTCGAGCTCGCCAACGTCTACGGCGTCGAGGTTCCGGGCGGCGACGGCCGCGCCGGCATGGCCGCGCTCGTGGTCAGCGACGCGCGCGGCTTCGACACGCGCGCCTTCTACGAGCACGCGGTGGCGTCGCTGCCCAGCTACGCCGTGCCGGTCTTCCTGCGCCTGCAGAGCGAGGCGGAGGTGACGGGCACGTTCAAGCTGCGCAAGGTCGAGCTGCAGCGCGAGGGCTGGGACCCCGCCAAGCTCGCCGATCCGCTGTTCATCCGCGACGACGCGGCCCGCGCCTACCTGCCGCTCGACGCCGAGCGCCACCGCGCGGTCGCGGCCGGGGACGTGCGGCTCTAGAACACCGGAAAGCGTAAGGAGTCAGGCGCTCCGGGACGATACGGGCGATCGCGATGATTGTGCGAATCGCCGACGACAGCGCTGCGACCGAGCGCATGCCCTGGGTCACGCTCGGGCTCATGGCGGTCTTGGTCGCCACGTTCTTCCTGGCGCGCGGCTCGCAGCCGGTCTCCAACGACGCCGAGGGGGTCGAGCTCGAGCACGCGATCGGCTACTGGCTCGAGCACCCGTACCTGGAGGCGAAGTCCGAGATCGTCGACGCGGCCGCGGAAGCCGCCGGCGATGCGGACGTCGAGCGCTTCCTCGAGCGAGCGCGCGCGCGCGGGCCGCTGCCGCCGGCCGACCTGGAGGCGTTCGAGCAGGAGCAGAGCGGGCTCGCCTACATGACCGCTCTCGCGCTGCGCGGCTCGGAGGCCCGGCCCGGCCCCGCGCATCCGTTCCACCGCTTCGGCCTGGTCGCGCACGCGCCGCGCGCGCACGCGCTGCTCACGCACCCGTTCCTGCACGCGGGCTTCGTGCACCTCGCGGCGATGCTCCTGCTCTTGTGGCTGGTCGGTCCCGTGCTGGAGCAGCGGCTCGGGCTGCCGGTGTTCGCCGCCGTGCTGCTCGGCGGCGGGCTTGCGGCGGCGCTCGCGCGGCTGGCGGGCTCGGCGCAGTCGCTCGAGCCGTTCATCGGCGCGTCGGGAGTCGCCGCGGCGGCGCTGGGCGCGTTCCTCGCGCGCTTCGGCACCGGCCGCGTGCGCATCCGCTACTACGCGCTGCGCGGCATGCGCCCGACCGCGCTCGCCTTCGACACCCAGGCCTGGGCGCTCGCACCCGTCGCGCTGCTGCTGCAGGTCACGCTCGGGTTCGCGTTCATGAACTCCGAGGTGGCCGCGGGCAACGACTGGTTCGCGAACGGAATCGCGCTGGCCGCCGGCGCGGCGCTTGCGCTCGGCGCGCAGCGGCTCGAGCTCGAGCAGCGCTTCGCGGCGCGCGCGGAGCAGGCCCGTGTGCTCGCGAGGCTCGACCCGCGGCTCAAGCGCGCGCTGACCGCGCGCGAGCGCAGCAAGCACGACGAGGCGATCGAGCTGGCCGAGTCGGTGCTGCGCGAGCGCCCGGACGACGCCGATGCGCTCAAGGTCTCGTGGGACGCGCACGTCGCGGCGGGCCGCGCGGGCGACGGCGCGCGTTCGGCCCGGCGCCTGGTCGAGCTGCACGCGCGCCACGGCGACCTGGCGCGCGCGGCGCGGATCTGGGAAGAGCTCGTGCGCGTCGCGCACAAGAGCCGGGGCGCGCCGACGACGCTGCTCCGGATCGTGCCCGAGCTCGTGGTGCAGGCGCGGCGCGACGCGGCGATCGCGGCGCTGCGCGCCGTGTTCGACCCGGCGAATCCGGGTCTCACCGTGGGCCAGGCGCTGCGCGTCGCGGAGCTCGGCAGCGAGCTCGATCCGCCCACGGCGCTGCTCGCCGCGCGCTACGCGCTGGAGAGCGGCGAGATCGTCGAGGAGCGGCGCGCGCGGCTCGAGCAGCTCGTGCTCACGCTCGAGAACGCCGGCGTGCGCAGCAAGAGCCTGTCGGAGAGCGGCTTCGTGATCCGGCCGACGCCGCGGCCCGCCACCCCGCCCGCGGCCGCTTCGCCCGCTCCGATCGCCGCCAAGATCGACCCCGACACGGCCGTCGACGAGGCGCTCGCGGAGCTCTCGCTTCCCGATCAGAGCTCGGAGCAGGCGCCCGCGCCGGCGCCCGAATCCGGGGAGCTGTTCGAGATCGAGCCGACGCAGCTCGGTGTCGAGTTTCCGACAGAGATCAGCGAGCCGCCCGCGCCGGTCGCGGCGCCCGTCGCAGCACCGGTCGCCGCGCAGTTTGCCGCGCCGTTCGAGCTCGACGATACGACGCCGGTCACCGCACCGGTCGCCGGCCCCGACGAGAACTCCCAGACCGTGCTGTACAGCACCCCGCCCGCGAATCACGCGAGCTTCGCGTCGGTGAAGCTCACGCCCGCGATTCCCGTCGCGCTCGACATCCCCGGCCTGCGCGTGCGGCTCGAGGGCGGCGCTCCGAGCCTGATCGAGTGGACGCGCATCCAGGCGGTCGGCGTCGGGCTGGTCTCGGGTCTCGGCCCCAAGCCCATGGTCGTGATCGACCTGGCGCTGAACTGGGCCGACGCTCCCGACGGCGAGCTCGAGGTCATGCGCCTGCGCAGCGACGGCTTCCGCGCGCGCCAGCTCGTGACCGGCGCCGAGAACGCGCTCGACGCGCTGCGCGCGCTGCTCGCCGAGCTGCTCGCGCGCTCGGGCGCGGTGCCGCTGCCCGACGCGAGCGGCGCGCACGGCCTGCCCTTCCGCGAGTTTCCCACGCCCGCCGCCTACCAGACCGAGGTCCTGCTCGCCGAAGCCTGAGCCCGATTGGCAGGGCCCGGCGCGCGGACGGCCGCGCGCCACCCGCGCTTCGCTCGGCTTCGCCTCGCTGCGCGCTTCGCTTGCGTGGTAGGCTGCGCTCCGCGACACCGCGGAGGAACCCATGAAGCTGCGCAGACTCGGCCGCACCGGACTCAAGGTCTCGAACCTGTGTCTCGGCACGATGACGTTCGGGAACCCGCAGTGGGGCTGCGACGAGCCGACCTCGGCGCGAATCGTCGCGCGCTTCCTCGACGGCGGCGGCAACTTCATCGACACCGCCGACGTGTACTCGAACGGGGTCTCGGAGGAGATCACCGGCCGCGCGATCCGCGCCAAGCGCCAGCAGATCGTGCTCGCGACCAAGGTCGCGGGACCGATGGGCGCCGGCCCGAACGATCTCGGCGTCTCGCGCAAGCACATCCTCGACGCGATCGACGCCAGCCTGCGCCGGCTCGGCACCGACTACATCGATCTATACCAGGTGCACGCCTACGACCCGACCACGCCGCTCGACGAGACGCTGCGCGCGCTCGACGCGTGCGTGCGCGCGGGCAAGGTCCGCTACCTCGGCTGCTCGAACTACTCCGCCTGGCAACTGATGAAGGCCACCGCGCTCGCGCGCGAGCTCGGCACCGCGCGCTTCGACTGTCTGCAGCCGCAGTACTCGCTGGTGTGCCGCACGATCGAGCGCGAGCACATCCCGCTGTGTCTCGAAGAGGGCATCGGCGTGATTCCGTGGAGCCCGCTCGGCGGCGGCCTGCTCACCGGCAAGTTCAAGAAGGGCGGCGCCGCCCCGGCCGGCGCCCGCGGCGCGGTCGACCCGACCATGCGCGAGCGCTTCGTCGCGGACCGCAACCTCGCGATCGCGGAGACGGTCGCGAGCGTCGCGACCGGCCTGGGCAAGACCGCGAGCCAGGTCGCGCTGGCCTGGGCCGCCACCCAGCCCGCCGTCAGCTCGCCGATCTTCGGCGCGCGCACGCTCGAGCAGCTCGAGGACAACCTCGGCGCGGCCGACCTGGTCCTGCCCGAAGAAGCGCGCAAGCGGCTCGACGAAGCCTCCGCGCTCGAGCTCGTCTACCCCTACGACTTCCACGCCCGCGTGCGCGGGATGATGGCGGCGCTGCAGCTTTCGTAGGTTCAACGGACCCTTCCAGGCCGGCTGCTTCTCTAGAAACGTCGACGCCCTAGCCATTGACCCTCGGTGGCTACCCGAAAACCGGCCAGTCGTGGCGGGGTCAGGTGCGCTTCGGGGAGCAGGCCGTGTGATCGGGCAGTGTTCTTGACCCGGGTTCGCGCGGGTAGATTGAGCCGCCCTTGACGCGCGACGGATCTGCCCCGAGCTGCGCTGCGACGTCAACGATCGCCTCGACGCAGCCCGACGGCGAGCCGCTCACGGAGCAACCCGCGGTCGTGTCCGGCTGGAAGCGCACGAGGTAGCTCTTCTGCGTGCAATCGGTCGGGTAGCCCGGGACCTGCGCCAGGTCGATCGTCCAGATGTCGGAGTTCACGCTGTCGACTTGCTGCTGGGTCGCGGACAGGTTGTTGCCGATCTGCGCGCCGCCGAATTCCTGCACGTCGACGGTGACGGTGGTCGGATTCGACGTGAAGCGCGCCGAGATGAAGTTCGGCTCGCCCGTGACGAACGTCTCAGCCTGAGCGCTCGAGACGAACAGGATTGCGGGCAGGAAAGCGAGGAGGCGCATCAGAACCTCCATCCCGTGACGATGACTTCATGGACGCTGATCGACTGCCCGCCGATGTTGACCGTCGCCCACGCATAGCTCGGGCTCGACGGATCAGAGAGGGACAGCTCGAATAGAAGTGACCCGGTGTGGTTGCTGGCGTCTCCCGCGTCACGAATCGGGAGGCGATTCACCGCCGGGAATGTTGATGGAGACGATCCGACGAGGGACGCACGTGCGTAGTAGAAGTGGTTTCGAGTCGCGGCCCCCCACGCGAGCAAGCGAACCGCACGCGCGCCCGGTGGGACGCGCGCCCCCAGAGAGCGCACGGTGTAGGCCGTGTTGCTCGTGGCACCGCCAACGGAGTCGACGAAGAAGGACGCCAAGGTGCCGGCGGCCGTCGAACGCAGAAGGACTTCGCGGGCGGTGGTCTCGTCGAACGGAACGATGTTGCTCTGATTGTCGTTGTAGAACGCCTGCACGAAGCGGGCGTCCGAGATCGTCGAGTGGTAGCCGATCTTCGTGCCGTCGGCGCGCAGCGGCGGCTGGATCGAGATGACCGGCGTCAGCACGTCGCCGATGTTACGAGCGTAGCAGTAGTACCAGGTGCTCGCGGCCTCGACGCCCGTGTCCAGGTGCGTCGGAAGAACGAAGGTCACGGCGGTGGCCGCGTTCACGAACACGCCGTCGATCTCCACACGGACGCTTCCACCTGGACCCTCCGCCAAGCGGACAGTCGAGGTGTTCACGTACTCGAACGGCGCGCTGCGCGAGCCCGCGAGCGTCTCGATCGGAGGTGCCACATCCTCCTCCGCAACTCTCCCCGCCACGAGCGCGTAGGGAACGCTCGCGATCTGTTGCCGAGGTGAGAGCACGACGTTGTCGTACGTCGCGCCGGGGCTGGTGACGATCCGGAGTTGGAGATAGCGCGTGGCCCCGCTGAACGCCTCGGCCAACGTCCCGCCTGCATTGTCGGAGAGAAGCACGTTGTAGAGACCGTTGACGACGTTGACGGTGAGCTGCTGCTCGAAGAGCGGAGTGGTCGACGCCGACGGTGTGTCGTAGATCTGGAACTCGATCACGTACGCGCCGTCCGGGACGATCACCCCTTGGTTGTTCGTCAGGATCCCCTGGTGGTTCAGGTGCTGAGGAACTTGCGCGAAGGCCGTGCTCGACAGAGTCGAGATACCGAGCACGACGAGCAAGATCCAGTGGACTGTGAATCGCATGGTCGGGTTCCTCACGGCTGCTCGCTTTGGGTCTGGTTCAGGATGCGCTGCAGATCACCCGCGTCGACCGCGTCATCGCCGTTGGTGTCCGCGGCGCCGAGACTGATGGCCTCGTTCTGCGGGGCGAGGGATTCGGTGATCGAGGGGTCGCGAATCATTCGATACTCGACCAGCACATCTGCAACATCGATCTGGCCGTTCGGGTGCCCGAGCGGCGCAACGTCCCCTGGCATTCCGGGGTGGTCCGTTCCGTCGGCAGGATCGGTTCCGAAGTCCGCTTCACCATCCACGGCCGAGTCCGGCTCGAGATCCCATCCGCCGGGCAGGCGGCTCAACGCCACCACGCCCCCCGCCCCATCGACGAAGAGATCACCGTCCGTGTCGACGTTGGTTCCGCTCGTGCGGAGGAGCTTCTCCTGAAGTCCGGAGAGACCGTCCCCGTCCAGGTCGCGGGCAAGCGTGGTCTGCGGTTGAAAGCCGGCCAAGAGCGAGAGACCCGACCCGGCGGATGCGGATTGAGGCGTTCCGGGAAGCGCCACAGGCGTGGTTTGGCCGCCGGTGACCGTCGCGCGGAGCAGACCGCCCGGCGCCGTGAGATGCGGCTGATAGGGGTCACCCGGGATCACGGGCGGGGCGGTGCTGGCCGAGCTGAAGACCGCGATCACCGCCTTCGGCTGCGACGCTTCGTCGGTCGGGTCGGTCGCAGGGACTGTTCCGAGCTCGTAGAAGTCCGTGGCGCCGTCGTCGTCGGTATCGGCCAAGTAGGGGCTCGTGACGAGCTCCTGTGAGTTCGCGAGCCCGTCCCGGTCGAAGTCCCCCGTCGGATCGACAGCGGCGAGATCTGCCGGAACCGAGGCTCCGTCGCGCGGATCGGATCCGGCAGCCAGCTCCAATCGATCCGCGAACCCGTCGTCATCATCGTCGTCGTCCGCCCCGTCGCAGATCAAGTCGCCATCGAGATTGTGGATGTCGATCGGATCGGCCTGTGTATCGCAGCCGTCCAGCGGCGCGCAGACGCCGTCCTGGTCCAGATCGACTCCTAGCGCGATCAACGGACAAGGGTCGGCGGAGTCGATCGACCCATCGCCGTCGGAGTCCGCGAGCGTGGGATCCGTGCCTCTCTCGAGCTCTTCGCTGGCGGTCCATCCGTCTGCATCCGCATCGATTTCGTCGTTGTCCCCGATGCCGTCGCCGTCGCTGTCGGCGTGCTCGGTGGGATCGCTCGCGAAGGCCTCCGGTTCGGTTCCGGAGCACCCGCCCGTTTCGGAGGGGTCGCAGTAGCCGTCGCCGTCGCGGTCCGAGTCCGCGTTGTCCCCGACCCCGTCGCCATCCAAGTCTGCATGCTCTGTCGGATCGTGCGGGAAGGCGTCGACCGAGTCGACGAAGGTGTCGCAGTCGTAGTCAGCGGGATTCCCGCAGCTCGTCGGGTAGGTGGCGCCCGGCTTCGTGCTGACGGCCAGGAGACCGATCGCATTCACGAAGGCGTCGGTATCGCTCCAGACACTCGCCGCCGTCAGCCTCGCGTCGTCCAGTAGCTCGGCCTCCAATGAGGACGTGAGTTCAGGCCGGTTCACTGCATGGAGCGCCGCGAGGCGGGATGCGATCTCGAGAGTGTCGGTCTCGGGAGTCACGGGACTACCTGGGGGACTGACCGCTGCACTCGTCGAGATGTAGTTCTGCGCCTGAGTGTCGGAACCCCCGAGGTCAAAGCCAGCCAAGGACCGGACGATCTCTGCCGTTACTGTCCGATCGCTCGCCTCCGAAGGGACGACGACCTGGTCGCCTGACCAGCCCTTGTCCGTGCGCTGGAAGAAGTTGAGCGTCCCCAACTTGTTGGCCCGGCAGTTCGGGATGAACCCGGCGGTCGTGATCGCCGCCTTGATCGCCGAGAGAACGAGCGCGGTATCGTAGGAAGTGACCGCCTTCTCGGACGTCGGCCCCCATCCTGCCCTCGGAATGGGCGCGCAGTTCGCTGGAATCGCCGCGTAGCCCATGGCGTCCAGGTCTGCTGCTTCCCTAGACACATCGACGCCCGCAGCCGCAAGTGCGCGGATCGCCCGCGCGCGAAGGTCGAGGCTCGTGGGTTGCTGGTTCAGTAGCCAGCTCTTTGCACGAAGCGCGGGCGCACCGGCCGCTCGCCCCGCCTTCGCTAGCGCAAGCAGGGCCTCCGCAGTCACGAGCAGCCGACGCTCGCCCGACCCCCACGATCCGTCCGGGTTCTGGTGGCTCTCGAACCACGAGATCCCGGACGATCGAGCGTGGCCAAGCGTGGCAGCTTGAGGTGCACCGGCAAGCGTGGCCACGAGCATCAGGAGCCACGCTACGATGCGCTTCCTTGTCGCCGTCGTGCGAGCGCTCGCCTCGTAGCGGAGCTGCGGCGTGTCGCTCGCGGGGTCCGTCGCAGACCGCGCACGGTCCAGCGCGTCGTAGCCGAACGTGAGCGTCGTGTGCGCGTTCCGCGCCACCACGAGTCGGCCGAACCCGTCGAAGCGGTAGCGGTCGTCGATCGCCGACGTGCCCGCGCCGCCCGCGCCCGTGCGCCGCACCACGCGGCCGCTCGCGTCGTGCTCCATGCGCAGACGCTCGCCCGCGCCGTCCACGCGCTCGACCAGGTTCCCGAGCTCGTCGAAGGCCGAGTAGCAGGAGCTCCCCAGACCGTCCTTCGCTTCGACCATGCGGCCGAGCGCGTCGTAGCGGAGCGCGATCTTGCGCTGGTCGGCGTTGGTGCGCGAGAGCAGGAGACCGGTCCGGTCGTAGGCGAAGGGCGTCGTGCCTTCTTCGGGCTCGCCGATCGGGCCGGTGACGGCAAGGGGCCGGCCGAACTCGTCGAAGCTGGTCGTGAAGGTGTGGTCCTCGGCGTCGCTGCGCGAGGTTGGGTTCGCCTCTTCGTGGAGTCTACTCACGTGCACGCTCCATTCCCAGGGCATCGCTCACGAGGTCGTCGATCGTACGAAAGCTCTGCAGGCCGAACTCACCTACCGGCTCGACCGGCCGGCTCAATGTTCGGCCCATCTCATCGAAGTACTTGCCAGTAAAGTCTCGAAAGCAATGCACGCTGAGTAAATCCGATGGCGCGAGAGGTTGACTAGCTACGGTCTCAAAGTACCCGCGAGTCCATGGAAGTCGGTTTGTAGCGAAGGGCGCGACTAGCAGTTCATCCAAACGAAGCTCTGGAACATCCGTCTTGGACTCCGCCGAGGCTCTATATAGATAGACGAGAATCGCCTTCTCGAACCCGCCGACATTTGTGTCTGTACGGACGACTCGACCGAAGTAGTCCGGCTGACCCTTGGGCTGAATGACGAACACGTCGCCGACGCTCGGCGGCCTGCGCGATTGGCGGAGCTTCACGAGGTTCACCTCAGTCACGTCTCGAGCATTAGTCGAAGTTGGCACGCAGCCACGATTCGCCCCTCTCAACCGCCGCGTCGTAGTCTGCTCGTCGAGGGCTGATGCTGTTTCTCAGGTTCTCGAATCCCGGATTTCTCAGGATCTGGGCCTGCTCGATCTCTCGCGCTTGCGAACGAGTGACTGGTTGCGGGGCAATCGCTCGCATGGAGAACCGATCCGCGTGTTCAGCCGGCCGCCACGCTAGATTGTTGGTAACTCCCGTGTAGACAGGCGCGCCGTCTCGAATCCCGACGTAGACGAATGTGTCGGCGCTTCGCGCGACTCTCGCGGCGTTGGCAGCGATGCCGACGAACGGGACGGCGGCAAGACTGGACATCCCGGCGCCAACGTAGTCCCCTCGGCCGAGGGAGATCCCAGCGTTGAGCAAGTCGGGTATGAAGCTGACCGCGCCACCGACTCCAGTTGAGTCCAATCCTATCGATGCGACGTCGAGCCCAATCTGTACGGAATCAAGGAAACCCCCGAATGAGCCGGCGTTGCCGGGGCTCTTGGAGCCATAGGATGGCGACGGCAACGGCGATGAAGCATACGACGATGAGGACGAGTTGGCGACCGACGGGTACCATGACGAAGAGGGGTTGATTCCGCCCGACCGCAACCCCGTCGGATCCCAGAAGCGGTACGGGTTCTGCACCGCGTAGGCGTACGCCTGGCTCGTCTCGAGCACCAGCGGATCCACCTGCAGGAACGTCCCCGTCGTCGGGTCGTAGTGCCGCGCGCCCATCAGGAGTAGTCCCGACGCGCCTTCGGTCGGGCGTCCCGCAAAGC
>JBBDXF010000017.1:0-10919 GCA_040902485.1 Myxococcota bacterium
CTCGCGTTCGGCGGCAAGCCGCGCAGCGGCGCGCAGCGAGGCGAAGCCGAGCGAAGTCGATCGGGCGCGGGAGGGGTTCATGGATCTCGGACTGAAGGGCCGCCGCGCGGTCATCACCGGCGCGAGCCGCGGCATCGGCCGCTCGATCGCGGAGTGTCTGGCGGGCGAGGGCGCGAACCTGGCGATCTGCGCGCGCGGCGCCGAGGGTGTCGAGGCCGCCAAGAAGGAGCTCGGGAAGAAGGGCGTGAGAGTGTTCGCGAAGGCCGTCGACGTGGCCGACGGCGACGCGCTCAAGGCCTTCGTCGCCGAGTCGGCGCACGAATTGGGCGGCATCGACGTCCTGGTCTCGAACGTCTCGTCGGGCGGCGCGGGGCAGGGCGAGGCGGGCTTCCGCTCGAGCTTCGAGATCGACCTGCTCGGCACGGTGCGCGCCTGCGAGGCGGCGCTTCCGTTCCTCGCCAAGTCCGGCGCCGGCAGCATCGTCGTGATCGGCACCACCGCGGCGGTCGAGACCTTCGGCGCGCCCGGCGGCTACGGCGCGCTGAAGGCGGCGCTGTTGAACTACGCTTCGGGTCTCGCGCACGCGGTCGCCAAGCAGAACGTGCGCGTGAACGTGGTCTCGCCGGGCCCGGTGTACTTCGCGGGCGGCGCCTGGGCGATGATCGAGAAGGCGATGCCGGCGTTCTTCGAGTCGACTCTGAAGGCTTGCCCGCAAGGCCGCATGGGTGCACCGGAAGAGGTCGCGCGCGCGGTCGCGTTCCTGGCCAGCCCGGCCGCCAGCCTGATCAGCGGCGCGAACCTGGTGACCGACGGGGCCTTCACCCGGCGCGTCAACTTCTGAGCCGGCCGTGAGCAAGAGCTTGCGCGCCGTGCTGGTGTGCGGCGGCCGTTTCCACGACTTCGACTACGCGCGCCTCGAGCTCCTCAAACACCTCGCCGAGGACGCGCGCGTGCGCACGCGCGTGCTCGACGACTGGAGCCGGAGCGACGCGCTTCGCGAGGGGGACTTCCTGGTCACCTACACCTGCGACCTGCGGCCGACGCCCGAGCAAGCCGATGCGCTCGCGCGCTTCGTCGAGGACGGCGGCCGCTGGTTCGCGCTCCACGGCACGAACGCGATCCTGGAGTTCGATGGGGCCAAGGTGCGGTGCCCGCGGCTCGCGCCCCGCTTCATGCAGACGCTCGGCTCGCAGTTCCTCGCGCACCCGCCGATCCGACCCTACCGCGTCACGGTCTCGGACCCGAGTCACCCGCTCGTGAAGGGGATCGGCGACTTCGATGCGAATGACGAGCTCTACCTGTCCGAGTTCCACGGGCCGGTGAAGACGCTGCTCGAGACGCGCTTCGGCGGCGCGACGCCGGGCTTCGATCCGCCGGCCTGGAACGACGACGCGGTTCGGCCTGTGCTCTACCTGCACGACGTCGGCCGCGGGCAGGTGCTGTACCTGACGCTCGGGCACTGCCGCGGCCACTACGACATGCAGCCGCTGATCGATCACTACCCGGTGATCGAGCGCGGCTCGTGGGAGCTGCCGGTGTTTCACGAGCTGCTGCGCCGCGGCCTGGCCTGGGCGAAGTCAGAGCCGGTCTGAGGCCGCCGGCTCCGACGCCACCACGATGCTCCGGTCCGCGACGCGCCACGACACGTTCGTGCAGCGCGCGGCCAGGCGCGCGTCGTGGGTCACGAGCAAGAGCGCCCCCGGATAGGACGCGAGCGCCGACTCGAGCCGCTCGATCGACGGCAGGTCCAGGTGATTGGTCGGCTCGTCGAGCAGACAGCCGTACACCTGCCGCGAGAGGCCGAGCGCGATCGCCAGCTTTCGAGCCTCGCCCGGGGACGGCTGGGCCGACGCGAGCAGCGCGCGCGGCTCGACACCGAGCGCGGCGACCAGCGCCATCAGGCGTCCGCGCGCGTCCGCACCGAGCGCGCGCGCCTCGTCGAGCAGCGCCCGTTCGTGAGCCGCGCCCAGCTCCTGCGGCAGCAGCAGCAGGCGCTCGGGCGCCACGCTCGCGGCGCGCGCGAAGGCCTGCAGGAGGGTGGTCTTGCCCGAGCCGTTCGCGCCGCGCAGCCAGACGCGCGAGCCGCGCTCGAACGCGAGGTCGACCCGTTCGAGCAGCACGCGCTCGCCCGCGCGGATCTGCGCCGCCTGCACCACCGCGAGTCGCGCGGCCTTCGCGGGCGTGAAGTCCAGGTAGAGATCGCGGCCGACGTCCTTGCCGAGCTCGATCGCGTCGAGCTTCTCGCGCGTGCGCTCGAGCACGCTGTGGGTACGCGCGATCTCGTGGCCGATCTGAGTCATCGCGGAGCGGCGCCGGGTCTGCTTGAAGCGCCCGCGCGCGCTGCTGTCGTGGATGCCCTTCATCCGCTTGCTGGTGCGCATGCGCGCCTCCGCGTGCTTGAAGTCCGTCTGGCGCTCGCCGATGCGCCGCTCCAGCGCGCGCGTGGCGTCGCGCAGGCTCGCGTGCTCCGCGCGCAGGGCGGCCTCGTCGTGCTGCCAGGTCTGGCGCGCGGCGGTGTAGCTGCCGCGGTAGGGCGTGGCGCGCCCGCGCGCGACCCTCACCGTCTCGCGCGAGAGCGCGTCGAGCAGCTCGCGGTCGTGCGAGACCAGCACGCCGATGCCGGCGAAGCGCTCGAGCACGGGCACCAGCACCGCGCGCGCCTCCGCGTCGAGGTGGTTGGTGGGCTCGTCCAGTATCAACAGGCTCGGCCGCGCGGCCAGCGCCGCGCCGATCTGCCAGCGCTTGCGCTCGCCCGGCGAGAGCGTCGGCCAGCGCGCGAGCTCCTCCTCCCGCAGCGCCAGCTGCGCGCGCAGCCGGCGCGCGACACCGTCGTGTGTGGCGGCCAGCGCCTCGATCTCGGGCGACGCGTCGTCCACGCGCTGCGGACACAGCCGCAGCTCGAGCGTTCGCGGCTCGTGCTGGACGCTGCCCTGCTCGGGCTCGAGCGCGCGCGCGATCAGGCGCAGGAGCGTCGTCTTGCCCGAGCCGTTGGCGCCGACCACGCCGGTCCAGCCGGGACCCAGACGCAAGTTCACATCGGAGAGCAGCGGAACGGAATCGCGATAGGCGAACGAGACGCCACGAAGCAGAATTTGCATGAGCGAGCTTCTCAAGGCCGCGAGGCCGGCAGGGGTCGGGGTCGGCGGACCGAAGTCACACGACCGGGGACGGAAGCTCTAGCTCTTCAACACGGCGACTCCTGCTACGGCCCGAACGCTACCGAGCGAGAGCGCGGCGGTCAACCCGCTCGGCCGGACTCAGGGGCTCGCGGGCGTCTCCTCGGCCTCGATCTTGAGCCGGCGCTCGAGCTCCGGATCGGAGCTCGGACCCGGCGAGAGGCGCTTCGCGACATCGGCGGGTGTCAGGAAGTCGACACCGTCGGTGGCGTCGTGCTTCTCGAGCAGGACCAGTTCGGGCCGGTAGCCCTCCTTCTTCAGGTACACGGTATGGGGCCGCTCGCGCGAGATGCGCAGGTTCTGCGGCGTGGCGCCAACGGACTTCCCGTCCAGGAAGATCTCCGCGCCCGGCGGATCGCTCTCGATCGCGATGTTCTGGTAGGCGGCGCAGGCGGGCAGGAGCAGGGCGAGCAGGAGTGCGCGTTTCACCCCGCGCAGTTTACAGCTCCCGTGCCTTCGGGCTAAGGTCCGCGCCCCATGGGCTTGATCGACACCACCAAGATGCGACCCGGCGTGTACGTCGAGATCGACGGAAATCCTCACGTGGTCATCTCCTACCAGCACGTGAACCCCGGCAAGGGCGGTGCGTTCGTGCGCCTGCGCTTCAAGAACCTCGCCAGCGAGAGCATGCTCGATCGCACGCTCAAGGCCGGTGACGTGTTACCCGAGGCCGAGATCGCCAAGCGCGAGATGCAGTACCTGTACGACGACGGCGAGCGCATGGTGTTCATGGACCAGCAGAGCTTCGAGCAGCTCGAGATCGCGCGCGGCGCGGTCGAGAACCACGACCTGATGACCGAGAACTGCGTCGTCGAGGTGCTGCTCCACGACGGGCGCCCGCTCGGCGTGACGCTGCCGAACTTCGTCATCCTCGAGGTCGTCGAAACCGATCCCGCGACCAGCGGCGGCAAGCTCAAGCCCGCCAAGCTCTCGACCGGCGCGGTCGTCCAGGTGCCGAGCTTCATCGCGCGCGGCGAGAAGCTCCGGATCGACACGCGCGAGCGGAAGTACGTCGAGCGGGCCTGATTCGACTTCGCTCGGCTTCGCCTCGCTGCGCGCGACCGTCGCGCGAACGGCCATTGCGCCGGCTGGGTCAAGGATCGAACAGCACCGGTAGCTCGAGGGGGGAGCGGAAGAGTTCGCCCGTGATGTGCGGGTCCTTGGCTTCGGGATCGAGCCGCAGGTTCGGGAGACGGTCGAGCACGGCCTCGAGCACGACGCGCGACTCCATGCGCGCCAGGTGCATGCCCAGGCAGCGGTGCGGTCCGAACGCGAACGCCATGTGGGTCTTCGCCGGCCGGAAGATGTCGAACTCGTCGGGCCGCTCATAGCGCGTCTCGTCGCGGTTGGCCGAGGCCATGCTCACCAGCACGACCGCGCCGGCGGGGATCGCGACGCCCTGGACCTCCGTGTCGCGCGCGCAGGTGCGCTGGATGCCGGGCAGTGGACTCTCCCAGCGCAGGCCCTCCTCGATCGCCTGCGGCACGAGCGAGCGGTCGCGAAGCACGGCGTCGAGCTGCTCGGGATGCGAGAGCAGGCCGAAGAACAGGTTCGACGACGAGCGGTAGGTGGTCTCGGCGCCGGCCGGCGTGAGCAGGCGCGCGAACGCGAAGATCGCCTCGTCGTCGAGACGCTCGCCGTCGAGCTCGGCGTGCGCGAGCACCGAGAGCAGATCGTCGGTCGGCACGCGCCGCCGCTCGGCGAGCACGCGCGCGAACATCTCCTTCAGCGCGAGCGAGGCCGCGAAGCCGAGCGCCGGATCGATCGCCAGGCTGATCAGCTCGACCGAGAGCCGGTGGAAGGTCGCGTGGTCCCGCTCCGCGAGCCCGAGCAGGTGCGCGATCACCGAGACCGGGAACGGGAAGGTCAGCTCGCGCAGCAGATCCGCGTGGCCGCGCGGCGCGAAGGGGTCGATCAGGCCGTGCACGATCGGCGACACCAGATCGTGTTGCCAGTGCTCGAGCGCGCGCTTGCTGAACGCCTGCTGGATCACGCCGCGCACGCGCGCGTGCTCGGGCTCGTCCATCTCCAGGATCGAGTGACCGAGCACGAGTCCGATCGTACGCGCGTAGCCCGCCGACGGAAAGCGCTCGCCGTCGCGCAGGATCTCGGCGACGGCGTCGTGCGAGAGCGCGATGAAGAAGGGCGGCGGCTCGGCGCCGAACAGCAGCCGGCCCTGCATCCGCATGCCGGACGCGAGCTCTTCGGGACCGAGCCGACGCACCGGCGTCTGGCGCCGCCACGCCGCGAGCCGCGGGTACGGGCTGCGCACCGTCCCCAGACCCTGGGCCCGATTGAAGCGCTCGAACGGATCGAGCGGGGTCGACGCGTCGCTCATGAGACTCCCCCCGTCATGGCCTGGTGTTGTGCGGCTTCGCGCGCAGGCTCGTGCCCAGCAGTCGGCGTGCGATGCGCAGGACTTCGTTGCGGTGCGCGGCGAGCTGCTCGGGCGCGAGCGGGTCGATGCCGGAGCGCGGCGCGAGCACCGGCATGACCGCGATGAAGAACACGGTGGCGCCGGCGATCGCGCTTGCGAAGTGGACCGGGTCGATCGGCGCCGAGCGGGTCAGCGGATCGTCGCCCGTGGCGTCGACCACCTCGCGCCCGAGCGCGTGGAAGGGCGCGGCGTGGCGCAGGATCGCGGGGGGCCGCTCGGCCGTCGCGCCCGCCGCCTCGCGCAGGATGATGCGGGCGAGCGCCGGACGCTCGCCCACGAAATCGACCCACGCCGACACCGCGCGCTCGACGCGCGCGGCCAGTCCGCCGCCCGCGCGCAGGGCGGCGGCCACGCGCGCGTGCAGGGCCTGGAGCAGCGCCGCGAGCACCGCGTCGTAGAGCTCGTGCTTGTCCCGGAAGTGATAGAGCAGCGAGGCCCGGCGCATGCCGACCGCGCCCGCGACGTCCTCGAGCCGCGCGCCCGCGAAGCCGCGCTCGGCGAACAGCGCCTCGGCCTCGCGCAGGATCGTCTCGCGAGTGCGCTCCGCGCGCGGTCCCCGGCGTGCCGGCTGGCTCATCCTGGTTTTCTACCTGCGCGCAGGTAGAAATGTCAAGGCGAAAGCCCGTGCGCAACCGTGGTACTTAGACCCGCGCCGATCCACCGGCCACAGGAGTCCGCCATGAAGCTCGCCTCCGCGATCCCGTGCCTGCTCGCCCTCTCGCTGTCCGTGTCCGCTCCGGTCGCGGCCCAGGAGGTGGCCTCCGAGAGCCTTCGCGCCGAGATCACGGAAGAGGTGCAGAAGCTCGTCGCCGCCGCCAACGCGGGCGACCCCGAGGCCTTCTTCGCGCTGACCAGCAACTCGCCCGAGCTCGTGATCGCCGGCGACGGCCGCATCACCCGCGGTCTCAGCGACGTGCGCGCGAACCTCGGCGAGCTGTTCGTCGCGCACGAGCAGTACCAGTGGAAGGTCTCCGCGGCCGAGGTGCTCACGGCGGGGAGCAACGTGGTGATCGCGGTGGCACCGATCCAGTTCACCGCCGTCGGCAGCGCCGCCGCCGTCCAGCTCACCGGCGCGATCACGGTCGTGTTCGCGCGCGACTGGTGCTGGCAGGACTACAAGGTCGTGCACAGCCACCGCAGCACCGGCAAGATCGGCGTCGCGGTCGTGGAATGAGCGCGCCCGCCGATGCCGCTCGCGCTCGGCCTCGCGCTCGCTGAAGCGGATCCCGCGCGCAGGCTGGCGCAGGCGCTGGAGGCCGAGCGGCTCGGCTGCGAGTCGCTCTGGCTCGAAGCGGGTTCGGACGAGGACGCGCTCGCCGCGCTCGGCGAGCTCGTGCGCGCGACCTCGCGCGTGCGGCTCGCGACCCGCGGTTTCGCGCTCGAGGCGCGACACCCGTTGGTGTCGGCGCGCGCCTTCGTCGAGCTCGATCACGCCTCCGGCGGGCGCGTCGAGATCGGCTTGCGCGACGTGGACGCCGCGTCGCTCGCCGAAGCGATCACGGTCTGCAAGAAGCTCTGGTGCGATCCCACGGTCGAACACCGCGGCGCGAGCTTCGAGGTCGACGAGACCGCGCCCGAGCGCCGGCCGCTGCAGCGGCCCTGGCCGCGCCTGCACCTGGAGGGCGAGTCCGACGCCTCGCTCGACCGCGCCTCGCGCATGACCGACGGCTGGCTCGCGGTGGGACACTCGCCGGCGTCGATCGAAGCCCCGCTCGCGCGGATTCGCGCCCGGCGCACGCGCGCCGAGACGCTCGACGGGCGCTTCCAGGTCAGCGTACGGGCGGAGCCCGCCGGCCCCGCGGAGCTCGCGGCCTGGCAGGACGCCGGCGTCGACCGCCTGATCGTCTCGCTCGCCACGCTGCGCGCGCTGCTCTGAGCGCGGCGCGTATCCTGCGGGAGTGATCTGGCTGGTCTGGCTTCGCGTCGCTCCACTGCCCGGCTGCAAGGTGACGCCCGAGAACGGCGCCGACACGCTCGAGGGCGCGCTCGACGCCGAGTCCCGCGAGGACGTGCGCGCGCTGCTCGATCGCGCCCTGCAACGCCACCGCCAGAGCGTCGCCGAGCTCGAGGCCTGCATCCCGTTCGAGCCGCCCGCTTGGAACGACCGCAACGATCCCGACGCACGCGTGCGCAACGCGGCGGCCGCGGCGCGCGCGCAGGGCGGGGTGCACTTCGCGTCGTTCGGTCGAGCACCCCCGCCGGAGAAGCGCTAGCGGAGCGCGGCCGACCTCAGACCTCGCGGCGGAACACCGGGACGGGCGTGCCATCGGCGAGGCGCTCGAACACGACCGCGACGCGATCGCCCGTGCGCACCGCGCCGTCCGCGCCCGTCGCCAGTCGCGAGGCGAAGCGCACTCGCTCGTCGAGCTCGACCCACACGAGCGCAAGCGGGAGCTTGCCCTCGTGCTCGGGCAGGTAGGAGCGGCGCAGCTTGCCGTGACCAAACACGCGGCCGCGGCCAGACGACTCGACCCAGGCCACGCGCGGGTCGCCGCACGCCGTGCAGCGCCCGCGCACCGGGTGCAGGAACGTCCGGCACGCCTCGCAGCGCTGCAGCGCCAGCACGCCGCGCTCCGCGGCCTCGAAGAAGGGCACCGAGCGTTCGTCCACGGCCGCCGTCGTGCGCGCGTCTTCCGCCATCTCGATCTTCCTCAGCGCGGCTGCGGCGACAGCACGAGCGTCGCGTGGTAGTTGAAGATGCCGCCGTTACCCGACACCGCGATCAGGTCGGTGCGCGGCGCCTGGCGTTCGCCGCCCTCGCCGCGCGCCTGGATCACGGCCTCGGAGATCGGCGTCATGCCCCACATGTAGTAGGCGGAGAGCATGCCGCCCCCGGTGTTGGTCGGCAGCCGGCCGCCCGGTCCGAGCGCGCCGCTTTCGACGAACGGTCCGCCCTCGCCGCGCTTGCAGAAGCCGTAGTCCTCGAGCGTGGTGAGGACCGTGAACGTGTAGCAGTCGTAGATCTCGCACAGCGTGATGTCGCGCGCGCTGCAGCCGGCCATCGCGAACGCCGCGGCGCTCGAACGCTGCGCCAGGCTCGGGGCCTCGTCGTCCCAGGCCAGCTGATGCGCCTGCGCGAGCCCGCGCACGTAGACCGGGGGTTTGGCCAGATCGCGCGCGGGCTCGGCCGCGCTCACGATCACGCAGATCGCGCCGTTCGAGACCAGGCAGCAGTCGAGCACGTGAAACGGCTCGACGATCCAGGGCGACGCGTGATAGCCGGCGAGGTCGAGCGGTTCGCGCATGGTGGCGAGCGGGTTCCTGCGCGCCCAGGCGCGCGCTGCGAGCGCGACCGCGCCGAGCTGGTCCTGGGTCGTGCCATACAGATCCATGTGTCGCTGCGCGTGCAGCGCGTAGTACGGGATCGGGCCGACGAAGCCGAGCGACGGCGCGATCGACGTCACGCCGCGCCGCACGCCGGCGCGCGCGCCGCCGTAGGCCTGGCCCGCGCGCGTGCCGGCTGCCAGCGGCGCGTCCGCGAACACGCAGGCGACGTGCTTGGCGAGCCCGGCGCTCACGGCCATCGCGGCGTAGCCGACCATCTGGCCGGCGCTCGAACCGTAGCCGTTCATCTGGGTCTGGATCGACAGGCTCGGCAATCCGATCGGCTGCGCGAGCGACAGGTCGATGCCCTGGCTGATGCCCGCGTTCAGCAGCAGGCCGTCGAGCTCCGACTTCGCGAGCCCCGCGTCGGCGAGCGCACGCAGCACCGCGTCGATCGCGAAGTCGGTGGCGCTGCGTCCGTAGACGCGACCGAGCTCGGTCATGCCCAGGCCGGTGATCGCGGTGCGTCCCGAGAGCGGGTGGGTCGAGCTCATGGTCGGGCATTGTTTCAGACCCGGCCCGCGCGCCACAAACGCTGGTAGACTGCCGCTCGCATGGAGGCGCCGGGAACGCAGCCGCTCACGGGTCTGTTCGTCGTCGACGCGACCGCGGAGAAGGCCGAGCTGTGCGCCCGGCTGCTCGCCGATCTCGGCGCCGAGGTCGTGCGGCTCGAGCCGCCGGGTGGCGCGGCCTCGCGGCGCCTTCCGCCGTTCGCGCCCTCGAGCGGCGCGAGCCTCTCGTTCGCGCTGCGCAACGCGGGCAAACGCGGCGCGACGCTCGACTACGCGAGCGCCACCGGCCGCGCGCTGCTCGACCGACTGCTCGCGCGCGCGGACGTGCTGATCGAGTCGTGCGAGGCCGGTGATCCCGCGCTCGCGGCGCTCGAGCCCGCGCGCCTGCTCGCGGCGCACCCGCGCTTGATCCTCACCTCGATCAGCGACTTCGGCCGCTTCGGCCCGCACGCGGGCTACGTCGGCACCGACCTCACGGGCTTCGCGATCGGCGGCATGATGTACCGCGCGGGGGCGGCCGAGAAGCCGCCGCTGCTGGCGCCGGGCCAGTTCGCGTACGACGCGGCGGGCGTGCACGGCGCGCTCGCGACCGTGCTCGCGCTCTGGCGGCGGCTGCGCACCGGACGCGGCCAACACCTTGACGTGTCGGTGCAGGAGTCGGTCTCGAACTTCGCCGACTGGGCGCTGCCGAGCTTCTCGATCACCGGCCAGACCGGCCATCGCACCGGCGCGGGCATCTACTCGCTGTACCCGTGCGCGGACGGTCACGTGCGCGGGATCATCCTGGTGAAGCACCACTGGCAGGCGCTGCGCGACTGGATGGGCAACCCGCCCGATCTCGACGATCCCGCGCTCGACTCGCTGATCGGCCGGATCATCCATCAGAAGCGCGTCGACGCAGCGCTCGCGGCGTTCTTCGCGGACAAGAAGAAGATCGACATCGCGGTCGAAGCGCAACGCCGCGGCATTCCCGTGACGCCGCTGCTCCGGCCCGGTGAGGTGCTCTCGAACGAGCACACGCTCGCGCGCGGCACGTTCCGTGAGCTCGACGTGGTGCCCGGCGAGGCGGCGTCGTTCCCGTCGGGATTCTTCGAGATCGACGGCGCGCGCGTCGGCCCGCGCGAGCGCGCACCCGGGACCGGCGAGCACAACCGCGAGATCTGGGTCGAGCGCGTGGGCCTCGACGAGTCCGAGCTCGACGCGCTGCGCGCGCAGGGCGTGGTCTGATGGCGGACGCAGGAACGCCGCCGTTCGGCGGACTGCGCGTGCTCGACTTCGGCGTGGGCGCGGTCGGCGTCGAGGTCGGCCGCTTCTTCGCCGAGTACGGCGCCGACGTGGTGAAGGTCGAGAGCTCGACCGCTCCGGACTTCATCCGCACCATCACGCCCGACGGCATGAACCCGGCCTTCGCGTCGTCGTCGCGCAGCAAGCGCGGCCTGGGTGTGAACCTGAAGGATCCGCGCGGGGGGG
>JBBDXF010000017.1:10929-160518 GCA_040902485.1 Myxococcota bacterium
CGGGCTCGCGCTCGTGCGCGAGCTCGCCCGCCGCGCCGACGTCGTGATCGAAAACAACGGCGCGGGCGTGATGGACCGGCTCGGCCTCGGCTACGAAGCACTGCGCGCCGAGAACCCGCGGCTCGTGTACTTCTCGAGCAACCTGACCGGCTCGCGCGGGCCGTGGTCGGGCTGGATCGGCTACGGCCCGAGCACGCATCCGGTCTCGGGCATGCAGCACCTGTGGAACTACCCCGAGGACGAGGCGCGCCCCGCGGGCTCGACGAACATCTACCCCGACCACTTCGTCGGCCGGCTAGGCGCGCTGGCCGCCGTCGCGGGCCTGTTCCAGCGCGAGCGCAGCGGCGTCGGCTACCACGCCGAGGCCGCGCAGTTCGAGGGCGCGATCGGCTTCATCGGCGACTGGCTGGCGCGCGAGAGCCTGGCGCCCGGTTCGGTCCACCCGCGCGGCAACGCCAGCGAGCGCGGCGCGCCCTGGGGCGCGTATCCGTGCAAGGGCGAGGACGAGTGGTGCGCGATCAGCGTGCGCAGCGACGCGGAGTGGATCGCGCTGTGCGCGGAGCTCGAGTCACCGGAGTGGGCCGTACGCCCCGAGCTCGCGACCGCGCTCGATCGGATCGGGGCGCGCGAGCAGATCGACCGACACCTCTCGGTGTGGACGCGCACGCTCACGGCCCACGAGGTCATGCACCGCCTGCAGGCGCGCGGCGTGCCGGCCGCGGCGCTGCACCACCCGGCCCACGAGCTCGCCGACCCGCACCTGCGCGCGCGGGCCTACCTGCAGAGCTTCGAGCAGCCTCCGCTCGGCGAGCTCACGGCCGAGGGCCCGGCGTTTCGCGCCACGGATCTGCCCGCGCCGATCCAGCACGCGGCGCCCATGCTCGGCGAGCACTCGCGCGCGGTGTGCCGCGACTGGCTCGGCCTGGCCGACGCGGAGCTCGACGCGCTGCTCGCGGAGGGCGTGCTCGAGGAGCCGGTCAGACCAGCTTCCTGATGTCCGTCGCCACTGTCATCGTCCCGACCACGACCAGCATCATCGCCGCGCAGGCGAGGCACGCGCCGAGCGGCCCGAGCTGCGCGTGCAGCCAACCCGCGAGCGGCGCGCCGATCACGGCCGACGCGCCCATGAACGTGAGCGCGTAGACCGACAGCACGCGGCCGCGGCTGGCCGGGGTGGCGTGCTCCTGGAACAGCGTCCGGCCCGCGTTCATGAAGAACGCCCCGCCGACGCCGAACAGCACGGTCATGAGCAGCGCGCCCCAGAACGGCGGGCCGAGCCCGAGCGAGCCGATGCACAGCGCCCCGCCGCCCAGCGCCAGCAGCTGCGCCGCGCCCTTCCGGCGCACGCCGCCGCGCAGCAGGATCAGCGCGGAGCCCGCGATCGTGCCGATCGGGAACGCGGTGTAGAGCAGCGACAGGTCCGCGACGTCGCCCTTGTAGAAGTCGCGCACGAGCAGCGGGAACACGACCTGGAACGGGCCGATGAAGAGCGAGCCGAGCGCGATCGAGAGCAGCGCCACGGGTCCGAGCACGGGCGAGCGCGCGACCTCGCGCACGCCGTCCGCGAGCTCGCCGAAGCGCAGCGCGCGCCGCGCGTCCGGATCCGTCGGCGCGGGCCGCGGCAGCCGGAGGAGCGCGGGCACGCCCGCCAGCAGCACCGCGGCCTGCAGCCCGATCAACGGCAGGATGCCCACGTAGCGGCCGGCGACGCCGAGCACCGAGCCGAGCGCCTGCATTGCGAACTGGATCAGCGTCATCATCGTGATCGCGCGCATCAGCCCGCCGACCACCACGTCCGAGAGCAGCGCGTCGCGCGACGGCATCACGAACGCCGACAGCGTGCCCATCGCGAGCACGAAGCCGATCACGACCGGCAGCGAGAGCCAGCCGAGCTCCGCGCCCAGGCCGAGCGCGACCACGAGCAGCGCCGCGGCCGCATAGAGCGCGATCAGCAGCGCGCGCTTGTCGACGCGGTCGGCCACCGCGCCGCCGAGCAGGATCAATCCGAAGCCGGGCAGCTGCTGCGCCATCTGCGCGATCGACATGTCGCGCGAGTCACCATGCAGGTGCATGGCGACGATCGTCGCGACGATCACCCCCTGGAGTCCGAACGCGAGGAACCACGTGCCGGCGGCGGCAACGTACCAGGCGTAGGGGCTCACTCCCCGTGTCCGGTCGCGAATTTGATCGTGCCGTTGGCGAGACCCGCGAGCACGATCTCCACGCCCCCGCTCTTCATCATCCACTCGAGCCGGTGGTCGCGGTACTGGCGCTGCAGCAGGGACGGCGAGCCGTCGCCGCTGCCAGCGGCCGCGGCCATCATTTCCGACATGAACCTGGCCAGCTCGCCGCTCTCGCGCGCGACGCTCGGCCGCGCGGCCACGCGCGCGAGCCAGGCGCGCAGGCGCGGGCACGCCTCCGACGGCGCGACGCCGTAGCCCGCCGCGCCGGTCACGTGCGGATACACGGCCGCGTCGCCGCGTCCGAAGCCGGCGCCGTTCATCCACTCGCGGCCTGCGAGCTCGCGCTCGAGCCGCGCGAAGAGCCGCGCGAGCTGGCCGCGCGCCGCGCCCATCAGCTTGTCGGCCAGCGCACCGGTCGCGCGCTTGAAGAACAGGATCTCCATCATGCCCCAGTTCACCGCTTCGAGCTCCGTGTCGCACAGCTCCTCGAGCATGCGCACGCGCGCGCGCTCGGCGGGACCGGCCGGCAGCGTCGGCGGGTCGGGCCAACGCTCTTCGATGTAGTCGGCCATGATCGTCGAGTCGAACACCGCGAGCTCCCCGTCGACCAGCACGGGAACCTCGCGGCGCGGGCTCGCGCGCAGGAACGCGTCCCAGTTCGGGTCCTCCGGCCCCGCGTACGGATTCACGAAGCGGCAGTCGAAGGGGATGCCCTTCTCGTACAAGAGGATCTTCAGCTTGCGCGCGTAGGGCGAGAGCGGGTGTTCGTAGAAGGTCAACATGGCTGATAGGATTCTCGCATGGTCACCATTCTTAGTTCGAACGGTACGGCAAGCATCGCCGGCGCGTCCGAAGACTCCCGCGGGCTGTGGATCCCCGCGGCCGAGCTGCCGCGGATCGGCTGGGAGCTCCGCCCCGAGGGCGCGTGTCGCGGCGATCTGTGCGTGCCGATCCCGAAGGGACGCGAGCGCGAGTTCGTGCGCGAGGACGCGTCTGGAAATTCGTTCAACCTGACCGAGTTCTCCGGGCTGCGCTCGCAGCCGGTGGCGCGCAGCGAGCGCGGCGACGTGTACGCGATCGGCGAGCCGAGCGACGAGCGCGCGGCCCTGCTGCGCGGCGGCGAGGCGCCCGACTTCGTGCTGCCGGATCTCGAGGGGCGCAGACACCGGCTCTCCGACCATCGCGGGCAGAAGGTCTTGCTCGTCTCGTGGGCCTCCTGGTGAGGCTGTCGCTTCGACCTGCCCGGGTGGCAGGCCCTCTTCCAGGAGCTCTCGAGCCAGCGCTTCGTGGTGATCACGGTCGCCTTCGACAGCGGCGGCGCGGAGGCCGCGCGGCCGTGGATCGAGATGGCGAAGCCGACACATCCGTCGCTGATCGACGCCGAGCACCGCGTCGCGGAGCTGTACGAGATGGTGAACGTGCCGATGGCGGTGTGGATCGACGAGTCGGGCCGGATCGTGCGGCCGGCCGAGCCGTCCGGCGCGGGCGACGGCTTCCGCCAGATGGACCGCAAGACCTTCGCACTCGCGCCCGAGATCATGGCCGAGTACGGGCGTCGCGCGCAGGTGTACAAGAACGCGCTGCGCGACTGGGTGCGGCGCGGCGCGGCGAGCGAGCACGCCCTGCCGCCGGACGAGGTCGCGACGCGCACGCGCGGCCCGAGCGACGCCGACGCGCGCGCGCACGCGTGCTTCGCGCTCGGCCGCCATCTCGCGCAGACCGGACGCGGCGCGGAGGCGCAGGCGTTCTTCGCCGAGGCGGTCCGGCTCGCGCCCGAGAACTGGAGCATCCGCCGGCAGGCGCTCTGGTTCGAGAGTCCGGAGGCGCCGGGCGGGCCGGAGTTCTGGTCGGCGGTCGACGCGCTGGAGGCGCGGTCGTACTACCGGCCCGTGCGCATGCGCGGTCTCGACGAGTCGTAGCGCGGCCGGTGCGAGCTCGAGCGTGACGACCAGCGACACGGGCGAGCTCGACCGCGACTACGGCCAGGCGACCGCGCGCTTCTACGACGCGACCTACGATCGCGCAGCCCTGCTCGACGGCCGCGACGTCGCCTTCTATCGCGCGCTCGCGCGCGAGGGCGCGGGGCCGGTGCTCGAGCTCGGCTGCGGCACCGGGCGCGTGCTGCTCGAGATCGCGCAGCTCGGCTTCCCGTGCACGGGGCTCGACGCCTCGCAGCACATGCTCGCGCGGCTGCGCGCCAAGTCGACGTTCCCCAATCTGCGGCTGGTGAAGGCGCCGATGCAGGCGTTCGAGCTCGCCGGCGAGCGCTTCGGCCTGATCTTCTCTGCGTTCCGTGCCTTCCAGCACCTCTACACCGTCGAGGATCAGCTCGCGTGCCTCGCCTGCGTTCGCCGGCACCTCGCGCCGGGCGGCTGCTTCGCCTTCGACGTGTTCGCGCCGCGACTGGCGCGCACGGCGCTGCTCGAGGAGCCGGAGGCCGTCGACCTGCGTTTCGAGCTCGAGGGCGAATCGGTCGCGCGCTACGCGACCGTCACGCGCGATCCGGTCGCGCAGATGCTCTCCGTGCGCTTCCGCTACGAGCGCTCGCGCGACGGGCGCGTGCTCGGCAACGAGCACGCGAGCTTCCGCATGCGCTGGTTCTGGCGCTACGAGCTCGAGCACCTGTTGGCGCGCGCGGGCTTCGGCGAGGTCGCGATCCACGGTGACTTCGACCGCAGTCCGATCTCCTCGGACTCTCCCGCGTTCGTCGTCGTCGCTCGTTAGCGAACGCGGACCGTGATGCTGCCGAAGATCGCGTGGCCGGTGATGCGCAGGAGCGGCGGATCGTCATCGGGCTCGAGCGGCTCGGGGTTCGTGCCCGTGACGCGGCGGATCTGATCGCGCAGGAATCCGCTCACGCCGCCGCGAGCGCCGCGGCGCTCGACGGCACCGAACAGCGCCGACGCGCCGAGCTCGACCTCGAGATCCGCGGGTACGAGCAGCTCGACCGAGCCGAACACGGCGAGCACCTCGATCTGCGTCACGCCGGGAGCGAGCAGCGCCTGGGTCAGGTCGAGCTTCGCAGAGCCGAAGCCGACCACCACGCGCAGCTCCTCGGGCGGCAGCCACTCGCCGTGTCGCGCGGTCGAGGAGAAGACCGCGGTGAGCGTCTCGCGACGGGGCAGGTCGAGCGGGGCGTCGTCATCACCCAGCGGGTGCTGCATCGCGCGTAGCATCTCACAGAGGCCGCGCGCTGGCCAGATTCGCGCCTTGCGACGGCGGCGAGCGCGGAGCACAATCCGCGCCCCAGCGCCCCCGCGCCGGAAAACTGGAGAATCCATGTGCTCGCGGATCGGCTCCCGGATCGCCTTGACCCTGTGCTTCGTCGCGCTCGGCGCGCCGCTCGCCGCGCGCGCGCAGGTGCCTCAGTCCGAGGACGAGAAGACCGTGTACGCGCTCGGCCTGGCCATCGCACAGAGCCTGAAGGCGTTTGATCTGTCTCCCGACGAGGTGAAGATCCTGGTCGCCGGCATCAGCGCGTCGCTCGCGAACGAGAAGCCGGCGCTCGACGTCAAGCAGTATCGCGAGAAGCTCAACGCGCTGCAGCAGTCGCGCATGGCCGCACGCGCGGCCAAGGAGCGCGAGGCATCGACCAAGTTCCTGGCCGACGCGGCCGCCCGGAAGGGCGCGCAGAAGAAGGCCTCGGGGCTGGTCTACCTGGAGACCAAGGCCGGCTCGGGCGAGGCGCCGACGACCAAGGACAAGGTCAAGGTAGACTACACCGGAAAGCGTCGCGACGGCAGCGTCTTCGACAGCTCGTTCCAGCGCGGCCAGCCCGCGGACTACCCGCTCGCGCGCACGATCTCGTGCTGGACCGAGGGCATCCAGCTCATGCGGCCCGGCGGCAAGGCAGTGCTCACCTGTCCGGCCGATCTCGCCTACGGCGACACGGGCCTGCCGCAGGGATCGGGCGACATGATCGCGCCCGGCGCCGCGCTGCAGTTCGACATCGAGCTGCTCAGCGTCGAGAAGGGTGCCGGGGACGAGCCGCCCCCCGCGCCCGCGCCGACCGACCCGTAAGGCGCAGCCCGGCGCTCGCGCAGCAGGTCTCGGGGTCCGCGAAGCGCGGGGTCAGGGTCCGCCGGGCGCGGAGCGCCGCGACAGCGACAGCCCCTGCACGGCGACGATCGCGCCCGCGAGTACGAACAGGAAGTCGGTCGCGGTGCTCCAGTTCGTGAACAGCGCGCCGAGCGCGATGCCCAGGCCCAGCCCGACCAGCAGGTCGCCGCGCCGCCGACGCACGCGCCGCATGACACGCCCGAGTGTCAGGCCGACGAGCACCGCCCCGCCCGTGGGCGCGAGCCCCGCGGTCGGGAAGAACAGCAGCGGTGTCGCGAGCAGGAACAGCCCCACCACGAGCAGCGTCGCGACGTCGGCGCGCAGCAGTTGATCGACGAAGCTCGTGGCTGGCGCAGGCGGCTCGACGGCGGTGCGTCCGCGCGCGCCCGCCCGCCGCATCATGCGCTCCTCGCGGCGCGTGCGCGGGCGCACGTGGGCCGGTGCCGACGAGGCCGATGACGGCGTTCCGGGTCGTGTCGCCGTGGTCACCAGACTCGACCGCTGCAGCCGGTACACGCGCACCGGGTGGTCGATGTTCTTCAGCGTGCGCATGCCCTGATCGCTGAAGTCGCCCGGGACCTTGTTGCGGACCTGCTGGTAGACGGCCTCCGAGACCATGATCCCGCCCGGCTCGGCGAGCGACTCGAGCCGCGAGGCGATGTTCACGCCGTCGCCGTAGATCTTGTACTCCTCGACGATCACGTCCCCGACGTGCACGCCGATGCGCGTCTCGATGCGCTGCTCGGCCGGCAGATCCAGGTTGCGCTCGGCCTGATCCTCCTGGATCGCCTGCGCGCAGCGCGTCGCCAGCACCACGCTGTCGAACTCGCCGAACACCGAGTCGCCGGCGGTGTCGACCCCGCGGCCCTCGAACTCCGTCACGCGCCCCTGCACGCGCGCGTGGAAGGCCTGGATCTCGCGCGTGGTCCACTCCTCGTCGCGGGCCATCATCCGGCTGAAGCCGGAGACGTCGGCCATCAGGATCGCCGCGAGCTTCCGGCGCGCCCGGGCCGGCTCCTCGACCACTACCGACCTCGTTGCGCGAGCTCGGCCATCAGCCCGAACAGCTCGAGCGCGTTCGCGCGCCCGAGCGCTCCGGCGCTCCACTCGCGGTAGAGCGTGTGCACGTTCACGGCGATGCGCTCCGCGTCGCCCCAGGCCGAGAACTCGGCGAGCGCGATGTCGCGCGCGGCGTCGGCGGGCGCGAGGCCGGCGTCGAAGCGCAGGCGCGTCTGGTCGCGCACGTAGACCAGATAGTCGCGCACGCGCAGCGCGCCCTTCGCGTCGGTGAGCGGTCCGTGGCCGGGCACGACCACGCGCGCGCCGAGCGCGGCGATCCGCTCGCAGGCCGCGATCCAGTTGCCCACCGGCCCCGCCCACAGGATCGGCGTGCCGTCGATGAACAGGATGTCGCCGGTGAACACCACGCCGTCGTCGGGCAGCCAGACCAGCACGTCGCCCTTGGTGTGCGCGGGGCCGACCTCGATCAGCTCGACCGGCTTCGCGCCGACGCTCAGGCGCAGCTCGCCGCTGAACGTCTCGGTCGGCGGCGTGTGCTCGATGCCCTCGAAGTCGAACGGCGCGAAGCAGCGCGCGAGGAACTGCCCACCAGGGCCGAGCGCGGCCGCGTTCTTCATCAGCCCGGCCATCGTCTCGGGCGGCAGCTCGTCCATCTCCTCGGCGCTCGCGCGCGAGGCGATGATGCGCGCGCCCGCGACCAGCGAGTTTCCGTAGCAGTGGTCGCCGTTCGCGTGCGTGTTCACGAGCGTGCCGATGCGCGCGGCCTCGGGCGCGGCGCGGCGCATGGCCGCGAGCATCTCGCGCGTCAGCTTCAGGTCGAACAGCGTGTCGACCAGCAACGACTCGCCGCCATCGCAGACCAGCCCCGCATTGCTCCAGCCCCAGCCGCCGTCGGGCTGCAGCCAGGCGAAGCTCCCGTTGCCGAGCTCGTGAAGTCCCTTGGTGTAGGTCCAGGCCGTCACGGCCGCAGCCTAACAGGACCGTGCCGCGATCAGAACCCAGAGCGGATCGGCGAGCCGCGGCGAGCGATCCAGCAGGCGCGGCGCCTCGAACCCTCCCGCGCGCTCGAGGCAGAGGCGCAGGAAGGCCATCCGATCGGCGGCCGCGAGGCTGCGCCAGGCCGCGATCGCCTTGGTCGGAAACAGTCGGTGCGAGGTCGCGACCACGAGCTTGCCGCCCGGCCGCAGCAGGCGCGCGCACTCGCGAAACACCTCGACCGGCCGGGTCAGGTACTGCACCGAGACCGCACACAGAACCGCGTCGAAGCTGGCGTCGGCGAAGTCGAGCAAGGGCTGTGTGTTCAGGTCCCGGACCGCCCAGGCGTCGAGGCGCGGATTCGCGGCCAGCTCCTGCGCGTTCATGCCCACACCGAAGACGTGCGCGTAGGCGACGTCGGTGGGCAGGTGCGAGACCCAGGACGACATCAGGTCGAGAAGCTTCGAGCCGGACTCCAGCTCTTCGCGGTACAGCCCCGTCAGCGCTGCGATCGTCTCGGGATCGATGTGCACGACGAAGCGCGGCTCGGCGTAGAACTCGGCGTCGGGCGACTCGTCGACGCGGGCGAACAGGTGCGCGGGCAGGGGGGCAGCGGCCATCGGGGCTCGTATCGCACGGTCCATCCCCGGCCGGCAAGCCAGGCCGGGAGCGCCTTGGACTCGAGCGCGGGCCATCGTCTAGTCTTTGCCCATGAAGAACCGGGTGCTCGCGCTGCTCGAGCCCCCCCTCACGCGCCTGGGCGACGGAAACGCGGCGAAGCTCGGCTGGATCGTGCGGCTGCGCTGGATCGCGCTCGGCGCGCAGAGCCTCTCGATCGTGCCGGCGCTGCGCTTCGACCTGCTCGAGCGCGAACGGGTGCCGGTCTTCCTGGCGGTGGTGGCCGCGCTCGCGCTGCTGAACGCCGTGTCCGCGCAGCGGCTGCGGCGCGGACACGAGGTGTCCGCGGTCGAGCTCGGCGCGCAGCTCTTCGCCGACATCGCGGCGCTCTCGGCGCTGCTCGCGCTCTCCGGCGGCGCCTGGAATCCGCTGGTGCCGCTGCTGTTCTTCCACGCCGGGCTCGGCGCGCTCCTGCTCGAGGGCCGCGTCTCGCTCGCATTCTTCTGGAGCCTGGTCGCGTGCCTCGCGTTCGTGCAGGCGTTCGGGCACGTGCCACCGGGGCTCGTCAGCGCGCGGGTCGCGCCGGCCGTGCTGTTCCCCGCGCAGTTCCTGGTCGCCGGCGTGTTCTGGCTGTTCACCACCTGGCTCTCGCACACGCTCGAGGCGCTGCAGGCGCAGGTGCACGCCCGGCGCGAAGAGAAGGGCCGCGTCGACCGGCTGCGCGCCGTCGGCGCGCTGGCGGCCGGGCTCTCGCACGAGTTCGCGACGCCGCTCAACACGGCGATGCTGAAGCTCGAGCGGCTGGCGCGAAAGCTCGACGCCGACTCCGAGTCGACGCTCGGCGACGCGCGCGAGGCGCTGCTGCGCTGCGGCGACATCCTGCGCCAGATGGCGGGCTCGCAGCTCCGGCCCGACGCCCTGCGGCTCGAGGTCGGCGACGTCGCGGATCTGGTCGAGCAGGTCTGCGCGGGGCTGCGCGCGGAGGAGCCCGCGGTGCCGCTGCGCTTCCGCCGCGAGCCCGGAGCCGCACTCGTGGTGCTACCGGCGATCGCCTTCACGCAGGCCGTGTTGAACCTGATCGACAACGCGCTCGAGGAGAGCACGCCCGAGGCGCCGGTCGAGGTCGATGTGCGCGCGAAGGGCGAGAGCGTCCAGATCGAGGTGCGCGATCACGGACCCGGCTGGCCGGCGATCGTGCGCACGCACCTGGGCGAGCCGTTCGTGACCACGCGGCCCGGCGGGGTCGGGCTGGGGCTGTACTTCGCCTACACGCTGGCCGAGACCGTGGGCGGACGGCTCGAGCTCGACGACGCGCCGGGTGGCGGCGCGATCGCGCGGCTGGTCCTGCCGGTCGCGCGCGACCTGCGACGCGAGGCCGCGCCGTGACGGCCGCCGCGCACGCGCACTCGCTGCTGATCGTCGACGACGACCAGCGCTTCGCCGAGGCGCTCGCGCTCGAGTTCCACGAGCGCGGCTGGCGCGTGGATCGAGTCAGCGATCTCGACGCGCTGCGCGCGCTGCCGGCGTTTCCGCACGAGTTCGCGAGCGTCGATCTGCGGCTCCGCCACCAGAGCGGCCTCGACGCGATCCCGATCATCCTCGAGCGCTGCGCGAAGACGCGCATCATCGTGCTGACCGGCTACGGCAGCATCGCGACGGCGGTGCAGGCGGTGAAGCTCGGGGCGCTGGACTACCTGACCAAGCCCGTGCAGATCGAAGACCTGCTGCAGGCCTTCCGCGGCGAGGGCCTCGCGCCGGGAGACGACAAGGGCGCCGACGCGCAGACCCTGGCGCGGCGCGAGCGCGAGTACGTCGAGTGGGTGCTCGCCGCCTGCGGCGGGAACATCAGCCGCGCCGCGCGCCAGCTCGGACTCCACCGCCAGAGCCTGCAGCGCAAGCTGCGCAAGTTCACGCCGCGCAGCTGAGCGTCCGCCGGCGGTTTCGACTGGCGCGCCCGCGCAGATTCGGGATGATGCCCGCCCGATGGCACTTCGCTGCGGCATCGTCGGCCTCCCGAACATCGGCAAGAGCACGCTGTTCAACGCGCTCACCGATTCAGCCATCGCCGCCGAGAACTACCCCTTCTGCACGATCGAGCCGAACTCCGGCGTCGTGCCGGTGCCGGACACGAGGCTCGCGGAGCTCGATGCGATCGTGCATTCGGCGCGCGTCGTGCCCGCCACCGTCGAGTTCGTCGACATCGCCGGGCTGGTGCGCGGGGCGTCGCAGGGCGAGGGCCTGGGCAACAAGTTCCTGGCCCACATCCGCGAGACCGCGGCGATCATCCACGTGGTGCGCTGCTTCGAGGACCCCGATGTGGTGCACGTGGACGGGCGGCCCGACCCGCTGCGCGACGTGGAGACGATCGAGACCGAGCTCGCGCTCGCGGACCTCGACACCGCCGAGAAGCGCGCCGAGCGCGCGCGCAAGGTGGGCAAGTCCGGCGACAAGGAAGCGCAGGCGGAGTGCGCGTTCTTCGAGAGGCTGGTCGCGCACCTCTCGGCCGGCAAGCCCGCGCGCACGATCGACGTGCCCGACGCCCAGGCGCGCGCCTTCCGGGAGTCGTGGCTGCTCACGGCCAAGCCCGTGCTCTACGTCGCGAACGTGGACGAGGGCGCGCTCGCGACCGGCAACGCGTTCTCGAGCGCGCTCGAGGCGCACGCGCGCGCGACGGCCTCCGGCTGCGTGCGCATCTGCGCGAAGGTCGAGGCGGAGCTGGTCGAGCTCGAGAGCGCCGAGCGCGAGGCCTTCCTGGCCGAGCTCGGCACCGACGCGTCGGGCCTCGCGCGCCTGATCGGCGAGGCCTACCGACTGCTCGAGCTGATCTCGTACTTCACGGCCGGCCCCAAAGAGGTGCGCGCCTGGACGATCCGCCGCGGCACCAAAGCGCCGCAGGCCGCCGCCGAGATCCACACCGACTTCGAGCGCGGCTTCATCCGCGCCGAGGTGATCCCGTTCGACGACTACATCGCCTGCAACGGCGAGCTCGGCGCCAAGGAGCGCGGCAAGATGCGCGTCGAGGGCAAGGACTACGTCGTCGCCGACGGCGACGTGATGCACTTCAGGATCGGCACCTGAGCTAGGTCCGACGAAATATGCGCAGCGGCAGGAACGACAGGGCCTGGAGACCGGCCGCGACCAGGAAGAAGCCGCGGTAGACGGAGAGCGGCTCGGCCGCGCGCGCCAGCAGCGCGTCGAGCGTGAGGCCCGCGGCGAAGGGCGCGAGCCCGCACGCCACGCCGATCGCAACGCTCGACAGCACGATCGTCGGCGCGGGCGCCTCGGGCGGCGAGAGCTCGAACAGCACGCGCGTGTCCGCCACACCGAAGCCTGCCGCGAGCACGGACTGCGCGAAGAAGAACGCGATCGCGCAGGGCAGGGTCGCCGCGCCCGCCGCGTCGAGGAACGCGAGTCCGACGTACAACGAGCCCGAGGCGAGCGAAGCGGCTCGGAAGACCACGTAGGGGCCGAGCCGGTCGATCACCGCGCCCCAGACGTAGAGCGACGCGAGCCCGCCCAGATAGAGCGCGATCGTGGTCAACACCACGTTGGCGTCGGAGAAGCCGAGCTCGCGGCGCAGCAGCACCAGCGCGAACGGCAGCACCGACACGCGCAGCGCCGCGAACGCGGTCGTGCCCAGCAGGTAGCGGCGCAATCGCGGGTCGCGGCGCACGAGCGCCAGCGCATCGCGCGCGCGGATTCGCGTGGCGCTGCGCTCGCTGCGCTCGGGCAGCTGGAAGATCAGCGGTGTGCGCAGCGCGCCCAGCAGCCAGGCGACGGCGAACAGCGCGCCGAACGCGGCCGGATGCTCGGCGAGCCAGAGTCGTCCGCCCAGGAAGAACGCGATCACCGACACGTGCCAGGTGGTGCGGATCGCGCCGAAGAAGCGACCGATGCGATCGGGCTCGACGTAGCCCCGCAGCAGTGGAAACCAGACCAGCTCGCCGAGGCTCACGCCGAGCGCGGTCAGCACGAGCGAGGCGAAGACCACCCCGAGCGCCAGGTCGAGCTCGAGCGCCTGCAGCGCGCCGAAGAACACCAGCGGAATGCTCGCGACCAGCGCGAGCCCGTGTCCGGCGAGCAAGAGCGAGCGCTTCGAGAACCAGGACACCAGCCGCAGCCCCGGGAGCTGCAGCACGAACAGGCCGCGCGCCAGCCCGCTCTGCAGCCCGATCAGCGCTTCGTTCGCGCCGAGCGCGAGCAGCGCCAGCGTGGGCAGCTGCTCCGTGAACGCGATCGTGAACGGCAGGCCGACCGCGTTGCCGGCGATCGCGAGCCGTCGCCCGCGCGCGCGTTCGGAGTCGGTGAGAGGCGGAGCGGGCTCCACGGCGCCGCGCACTCTAGTGACTCGGAGTGCGCGGCGCGAGTGGTCGGAGGAGCTAGCGGCGCTTGGAGACCGCGCTCGCTTGGTATTCCTCGATCAGCCGCTTCTGGATCTCGCTCGGGACCGCCGCGTACTTGGCGAACTCGAGCGTGAACTCCGCCTTGCCCTGGCTGCAGGAGCGCAGGTCGGTGGCGAAGCCGAAGGTCTCGGCCATCGGCACCTCCGCCTCGACCTGGCTGAAGCCGTCGAGGTCGGTCGAGCCGATCACCACGCCGCGGCGCTGCATGATCACCTTCATGTAGGCGCCCTGGAATTCGCTCGGGCCCTCGACCTCGAGCTTCATGATCGGCTCGAGGATGACGGGCTTGGCCGCCTGGTAGGCCTCGCGGAACGCCGAGCGCGCCGCGACCTGGAAAGCGAGGTCCGACGAGTCGACCGCGTGCGACTGGCCGTCGTTCAGCACCACGCGCACGCCCAGCACCGGCGCGCCGATCAGGTCGCCCTTGGAGAGCGCGGAGATGAAGCCCTTCTCGCAGGCCGGGATGTATTCGGTCGGGATCGCGCCACCGCGCACCTCGTTCAGGAACTCGAACTCGTCCGAGCCGGGCATCGGCTCGATGTAGCCGCCCACCTTCGCGTACTGGCCCGAGCCGCCGGTCTGCTTCTTGTGGGTGTAGTTGTAGTCCGCCTTGCGCGAGATGCACTCGCGGTAGGCCACGCGCGGCGCGCCGGTCTCGACCTCGCAGTTGTACTCGCGCTTCATGCGCTCGACGTAGACGTCGAGGTGCAGCTCGCCCATGCCGGCGATGATGGTCTCGTTCGAGTCCTCGTCGACGCTGGTGCGGAAGGTCGGGTCCTCGCGGATGAAGCGCGCGAGCGCCTTGCCGAGGTTGTCGCTCATCTTGTTGTCCTTGGCCTTGATCGCGAGCGAGATCACGGGCTTGGGCACGAACATCGAGGACATTCCGACGTTGTAGCCCTGCGCGGTGAAGGTATCGCCCGACGCGCAGTCGATGCCGAACAGCGCGACGATGTCGCCCGCGGTCGCGCGGTCGATGTCTTCCATCTTGTCCGCGTGCATGCGCACGAGCCGCCCGACCTTGTGCCGCTTCTTGGTGCGCGCGTTGATGATCGTCGAGCCCTTCTCGACCGTGCCCTGGTAGACACGGATGTAGGTGAGCTGGCCGTAGCGGCCGTCGTCGAGCTTGAAGGCGAGCGCGACCAGCGGCTTGTCCGGGTCGGTCTCGATCACGATCTCGGCCTCGTCGTGGTCGAGATCGACGCCCTTGTTCACGACCTCGCCGGGCGACGGCAGGTACAGCGTCACCGCGTCGAGCAGCTTCTGCACGCCCTTGTTCTTGTAGGCCGAGCCCATGAACACCGGCGTCAGCTCGAGCGAGAGCACGCCCTCGCGCACCCCGGCGATGATCTGCGCCTCCGTCGGCTGGCCCTCGAGGATGGCCTCCATCAGCTCTTCCGAGAACATGGAGACGGCGTCGAGCATCTTCTCGCGCGCGGCCTCGGCCTCGGCGACCATGGCCTCGGGGATCGGCTTCTCGACCACCTCGATGCCCATCTCGCCCTGGAAGTAGAAGGCCTTCATCTTGACCAGGTCGATCACGCCCTCGAGGCGGTCCTCGAGGCCGATCGGCAGCTGCATCATCACGGCGTTGTGCTTGAGCTTCTCGCGCAGCTGGTCGACGACCCGGAACGGGTTCGCGCCGGAGCGGTCGAGCTTGTTGATGAAGGCGAGCCGCGGGACGTTGTAGCGGCGCATCTGGCGGTCGACGGTCATCGACTGCGACTGCACGCCCGCCACGCCGCACAGCACCAGGATCGCGCCGTCGAGCACTCGCAGGGAGCGCTCGACCTCGATCGTGAAGTCCACGTGGCCGGGGGTGTCGATGATGTTGATCTGGTGGTCGCCCCAGGAGCAGTAGGTCGCGGCGGACTGGATGGTGATGCCGCGCTCGCGCTCGAGGTCCATGGAGTCCATGGTCGCCCCGACCTCGTCCTTGCCGCGCACCTCGTGGATCTGGTGGATCCGGCCGGTGTAGTAGAGGATCCGCTCGGTCAGCGTGGTCTTGCCCGAGTCGATGTGGGCGCTGATGCCGATGTTGCGGATGAGCGAGATGTCGTTCGACATGGCCATGGGCTCCTCGAGGCCTCGATTCCGTGCGGAGTTTCGGTGCAGTAAGGGTTGTGGAAAAGGTCGCGCAGCATAACCCGAAAGACGCGGCCGCGCTCGGGATTCGTGCTGCGGGCCCGCTGGCGATCCAGCCGGGCAATCCCCCTTTCGGACGGCGGCTTGTGACCCTTGACTGCCGTCCCGAGAGGGCGCGGAACCTAGCGAAGTATCCTCACTTCGCGAGGGCCTTGGGCTAGGCTGCGGCTATGACGGGAATTCGCTTCGCGGGTTTCATGGCACTGTTGGCGCTTGCCGGGTCGAGCTCGGCTGCGCCGATCACCTGGGAGTTCGAGGGCATCGTGCGCTACGCGGATCTGGGCGACGGCTCGGCGCTCGGTGGGAGCCTCGGCGTCAGCGTCGGAGCATCGGCGTTCGGGCGAGTGGTCTACGAGAGCACGACTCCGGAGTCCGGCGCGGGATCGGGCACCTATCCGGGCGCCGTGAGCGCGTTCGAGGTGACGATCGGCAGCTACACAGTCGGAGCACTCGAGCCCTCGCCCTTCAACGCGTTCTACGTGAGGCTCGAGCCCGGTCCCGGCCCCTTCGATCTGGAGTTCGCGAACGGGCTCCCCGCGCCGGACGCCCTGTTTCCGAGTATTCCGATCCTTACGCTCGGGCTGATTGCGGACACGCCCGGCATCTTTCCCGACTCGAGCCTCCCCACCGCGCCTGCAGCGTTGTCAGCGCTCCGGTCGTTCTCGATCGACGACTGGCTCACCGGCCCTGGCTTCGGTACCGGCCTGCAGATCTACAGGGGCGGGCCTTCTGATCAGGAGCAGGTGCTGGTCGAGTTCACCCGCCTCGAGGCCGTTCCGGAGCCAGCGACCTTCGCTCTTCTCGCTCCACTGGCACTCGCGTTCGCGGCGATCGGCCGTCGGAAAAACCCATGACGAGGCGATGGATCGCGCCGCTCATCACCGCACTTGGTATCGCGAGTTCGGCTCCGGCCGCGCCGATCTTCCTCGCGGTCTTCGTTGTCGGCTTGGGACTGGCCGGGTCGAGCCGAGCCGCGCCGATCACGTGGGAGTTCGAGGGCACGGTTCGGTACGCGAACCTGGGCGACGGCTCGGCGCTCGGTAGCAGCTTGGGGGTCACCGTGGGAGCTTCGGCCTTTGGCCGGATCGTCTACGAGAGCACGACCCCGGAACACAGTTCGGGGAACGGCATTTACGACGCGCTGATCGAGTTCGCGATCGTGATCGGCAGCTACACACCTTCGTCGAGCGGCTTCTCGTTTCTCAACACCTTCTTTGTACGGCCAGCGAGCCAGGCATGGGCGCCGTACGGGTTTGAGTTCGCCATGGCTGATGTCACCGGCGACCAGCTGTTTCCTCGAGGCCCGTTCCTCACGCTCTCCCTGATCCCGAACGCGCCCGGTGTCATTCCCGATTCGAGTCTACCCAGCACGCCGCCGGCTCTATCCGACCTCACGGCGTTCTCGATCGATCAGTGGCTCAACGTCGGCTTTGCTACCGGGCTTCAGATCTACGGCGAAGTGACGCCCCGAGAGGTGTTGATCGAGTTCACGCGCCTCGAGGCCGTGCCGGAGCCTGGCGTCGCTGCGCTGCTCGTGCTTTCGCTCGCGGCGGCATGCGCGTTCAGGGGCCGCGCGACGCAGCCTGCGCAGTGGTCCGCCGCGTCCCGTCCTCGATCCGGCCGAGCAGTCGCAGCAGACCGTCGAGGATCGTGATCGGGTGCGGCGGGCAGCCGGGGATGTAGAGGTCCACGGGTACGACGGCGCTCGCGCCGTTCAGGACCTCGGGATGATCGATGTACGGGCCGCCCGAGATCGCGCAGGCGCCGACCGCGATCACCAGCTTGGGCTCGGGCACCGCGGCCCAGGTCTTCTCGAGCGCGAGCTGCATGTTCTGACTGACGGCTCCCGTGATCAGCAGCCCGTCGGCGTGGCGCGGGGACGCCACGAACGAGATTCCGAAGCGGCCGAGGTCGAAGACGACGGTGGAGAGCACGTTCACGTCGGCCTCGCAGGCGTTGCAGCCGCCCGCGGAGACCTGGCGCAGCTTCAGCGAGCGGCCGAACAGGCGTCGCATCTTGGTGTCGAGCGCGTCGGCCAGACGCAGCGCGCCGTCGCGCAGCAGCAGGTCCTCGCGCGCGCGCGTGGCCAGGCGCCAGTCGGTGGTGAACTCGATCGCGCCCTCCGGGCAGGCCTCGACGCAGTCGGTGCAGAACAGGCACTTGCCGAGGTCGAGCTGCGGACCGTGCGCGTCGCTCGACAGCGCGCCCGTCGGGCAGGCGTCGATGCAGGCGCGACAGCCGTTCTGGCAGCGCGCGAAGTCGAGCGCGGGCGCGCCGCGCAGCCGATCGGGCAGCACGGGCTCACCGTCCGGAAACGCGATCGTGCGCATCCCCTGGGACAGGCGCGCGCGCAGGATCCTCCACATCATCGCCTCCGGTGACGCTTCACAGGTCGAAGCCGCAGTAGGAGAGGTTGAAGCTCTTGTTGCAGAGCGGGAAGTCGGAGATCTGCTGCTCGCGCATCGCGAGCGCGAGCCCCATCCAGTTGTGGAACGAGGGATCGACGATCTTGTAGCCGGCGAGCCGCCCCGACGCGTCCGTCCAGCCGACGTGACAGATCTCGCCGCGCCAGCCCTCCACGAGCGAGACGCAGATCCGCTCCGGCGCGAGCGGTCCGCAGGGCGCGCGGAGCTCGCCCCCGGGCAGACTCTCGAGCTGCTCGCGCACGAACTCCGCCGAGCGCTTGGTCTCGAGCCAGCGCACGTACGCGCGCGCGAACACGTCGCCCGAGTGCCAGGTGGCGGCGGGGATCTGCGTGACGCGGTAGATGCCCGTCGGGTGGGTGGTGCGGATGTCGCGTGCGAGCCCGCACGCGCGCGCGGCCGGGCCGACCAGGTCGAGCTCCACGGCCTGCTCGATCGTGAGCGGGCCGGTGTCTTCGAAGCGCGACATCACCGACGGAGAATCCCAGAGCAGGTCGGTCGCCTGCGTCACGTCGCGAAGCGCAGTCGCGGTGCGCGCGAGCATGCCGCGCGCGCGCTCGGCGTCGAGGTCGAAGGCCACGCCGCCCGGACGCACGAGCGCGCGGCCGAAGCGGTTCCCGCACAGCTCCGCGGACAGGTTGAGCCAGTCCCCGCGCAGCCGCCCGCAGTAGGCCGCGGTGGGCAGGAAGCCCACGTCACCGGCGAGCGCGCCCAGATCGCCGGTGTGGTTCGCCATGCGCTCGAGCTCGAGCGCGACGGCGCGCAGCGCGTGGGCGCGCGCCGAGACGCGCCGCTCGGCCAGCGCCTCGACGAGCTGCGCGTAGGCGGTCGCGTGACCGATCGTGGTGTCGCCGGCCAGCGTCTCCAGGTAGTGGAGCCGGCGTTTCTCGGGCCCGAGGACGATCGCGCGCTCGACGCCGCGATGTTGGTAGCCGAGCGAGATCTCGAGGTGGAACACGTGCTCGCCGTGGCACTGGAAGCGGAAGTGGCCCGGCTCGATCACGCCCGCGTGCACCGGGCCGACCGCGACCTCGTGCACCTCGTCGCCGTCGACGCGGTAGAAGTCCATGACTCCGACTCCCGGCGCGTCGCTCGCGCGCTGCGGGAAGCGCACGGGCTTCAGCCACGGGTGGCCTTCCGGAACCAGCCCGTGCTGCTCGTGGATCTCGCGCTCGAAGAGCTGCACGCGAACGAGCGTGGGCGTGAGCGACGGAAATGCGGCGCGCAGCGGAACGCTGCGGCCGATCCAGAGCGTGCCGTCGCGATCGGAGACGAGCACGGCCACGAGCGCGATTCCCGCCGGCTCGGGCACGCCGAACAGCGCGGCGACGCGTTCGCCGCGGCGCGCGCCCTCGACCAGCGCGGCTTGGAGCGTCGCGAGCGCGAGCCGCGGCAGATCCTCGAGCGGCAGCGCGACGCCGTTCTGGATCCGGTGCAGCGAGTCGTGCGCGCTCAAGGCGTGCCCTCGACGACGCGCGCGGCGTCGTGCAGGAGCGCCGAGAGCGGTTCCGGAATCCACAGCCCGAGCCCGAGCACGAGCGCGAGCAGCAGCGCGATCGGCGCGACGCTGAGCCAGCCGTCGCGGTACGGTGTCGCGAGAGCGCGCGCGGACGGCTCACCCTGCACGACGGCCAGCACGGTTCCGCCCATGCCGACGAAGACCACGACGAGCAGGACGAGGAAGGCCGCGGCGATGCCATAGCGCTCCGCGTGCACGATCGCGGACAGGATCGTGAACTCGCTCACGAACGGTCCGAACGGGGGCGTGCCGGTGATCGCGAAGAAGCCGGCGAGAAAGAGCCCGCCGGACACAGGCAGCACGCGCAGCGCGCCGGTCACGTCGTCGGTGCGTTTGCTGCCGAACGCGCGGTGGATGTTGCCGGCCGACAGGAACAGCACGCCCTTGGTGAGTCCGTTGTTCAGCATGTGAAGCAGCGCGCCGAACGTCCCCGCGCCGCCGATCGCGATGCCGAGCACGAGGATGCCCATGTGCTCCACGCTCGAGTACGCGAGCATGCGCTTGTAGTCATTCTGGCGCACCATGAACGCGCCCGCGACGGCCATCGAGAACAGGCCGAGAAAGAGCAGCAGGCCGCGCGCGAATTCCGACTCGCCCGCGGCGCCCAGGATCTGGAACATCCGCAGGATCGCGACGAACGCGCAGCTCGTCAGCCCGCCCGCGAGCAGCGCGCCGACCAGACCGGGCGCCTCGCCGTAAGCGTCGGGCTTCCAGGTGTGCATCGGTGCGAGCCCCATCTTGGTGCCGTAGCCGACCAACGCCAGCACGAAGCCCGCGTGCAGCCACGGGCGCGAGAGCTGGGTCGCGTTCGCGAGCAGGTCGGGCAGGCGCAGAGAGGTCGCGACCCCCGCTTGGAGCGCAGAGTACGCCAGGAAGAACGTGCCCAGCAGCGCGAGCGCGATGCCGACCGAGCCGATCAGCAGGTACTTCCAGGTCGCCTCGATCGAGCGCGGGTTGCGATTGAAATACAACAGCGGCCCCGACGCGAGGGTCGTCGCCTCGACCGCCACCCACAACAGACCCAGGTGCTGCGCGCCCGCGATCAGATTCATCATCCCGAAGAACACGAGCGTGACCGCGCAGAAGATCCGATTCGGGCGCTCGCTGCGCAGCGCGAGGTAGCCGGGCGCGTACGCGGCGCACAGGAAGAACAGCAGCGCGAGGTAGGCGGTGACCAGTCGGCCGAGCGGGTCGAGCCAGAGCCACGACTGGCCGGACACCGCCTCGCCCGAGAGCTCGACCGCGACGAGACCGAGCTGTGTCGCGCCGGCGAGCGGAAGCAGCCAGGGGCGCACGCGCTCGGACGGGGTCGCGAACGCCGCGAGGGCGAAGCAGAGCGGCGTCACGAACAGCCAGACGGCCACGCTCACTCCCGGAGCGAGGTCAGGTGCTCGGTGCTGAGCGACGAGAACTCGCGGCTGATGTGATCCATGATGATGCCCATCACGAAGACGGCGACGAACAGATCGAGCAGCACCCCGATCTCGACCAGGAACGGGATCGCCTCGACCAGCGTCAGCCCGAAGACGAAGATGCCGTTCTCGAGCGTGAGGTAGCCGACCACCTGGGTGATCGCCTTGCGCCGCGTCGTGAGCACCAGGAAGCCGGTGAGCACGGTCGCGAAGGACGTCGGCACGATCAGCGCTTCGAGATGCTCGTCGAGCAGCGGGAGCGAGCGCGAGAAGACGAGCGACATGCCGGTCGCGAGCGCCCCCAGGATGAGTGACGTGGTGAAGCCGATGAAGGGCTCGATCTCGCGGCGGATCGAGACGTTGCGCATCGCGCGCAGCAGGATCGCGGGAATCACGAACCCCTTCAGAGCGACCGTCGCGACCGCCAGCGCGAGCACGCGCAGGCCCGCGTCCGCGTGCGCGATGTACAGCGCCGCGCCGACCAGCACGCCCTGCAGGCCCGCGAACTGGATCGCGGCGCGCAGGCGGCTGGTCCCGAGCATCAGGAAGTTCTGCAACAGCACCGCGACCAGCACGAGATCGAGCAGCTCGATCATGGACTCACCCCACCAACAACATCACGCCGAACGCGGACAGCAATCCCGCGCCGACCAGCAGGCTCGGCACGCGCAGCAGGCGCAGGCGCGCCATCACCGACTCGACGAAGCCGATCAGGACCGCGAGCAGAAGCAGTCCCGCGAGGCTCGCGGCCACGCCCGTCGCCGTGCTCGTGAGCTCGAACGGCGTGACCATGCGCACGAGCAGCAGCCCGTAGGCGAACAGCTTCAGCGCCGAGCCGTACAGGATCAGCGCGAGCGGCGGGCCGCTGTGGTCGAGCACCATGACCTCGTGGATCATCGTGAGCTCGAGGTGCGTGTTCGGGTCGTCGAACGGGATGCGGCAGTTCTCGGCGAGCAGCACGACGAAGAGCGAGACCGCCGCGAGCCCGAGCGAGGGCGCGCCGGCGGTCCACAGCGCGGGCAACGACGGGCCGAGCATCTCTCCGAGCGAGAACGAGCCCGAGAGCTTCACGAGCACGAGCAGCGCGAAGAACGCCGCCGGCTCCGCCAGGCACGAGAAGGCCGCCTCGCGCGCCGCCCCCATGCCTTCGAAGGCCGAGCCGGTGTCCAGCGCCGCGGCGATCGTGAAGAAGCGGCCGAGCGCGAGCAGGTAGGCGAACGCGATCAGGTCGCCCGGGAATCCCACCAGCGCCCCGTGCGTGCCGAGCGGCACGAGCAGCGCCGCGAGCAGCGCGGTGACCAGTCCCACGACGGGACCGGCGAAGAAGACCCAGGTGGTGGTGCGACTGCGCACGATGCCTTTGCGCAGCAGCCGTGCCAGGTCGAAGTAGGGCTGCAAGATCGGCGGCCCGCGCCGGCCAGCCAGCCGAGCCTTCGTGCGCGCGATCACGGCGAGCAGAAGCGGCGGGAATAGCACGGGTACGAGCAGCGCGGCGGCGACGTCGGCGAAGCTCATCCCGAAACTCCCGTGACGATCAGCAACGCGACCAGCGTGAGCCACACGTACAGCAGATAGGCGTGCACGCTGCCCTGCTGCAGCGCGCGCACGCGACCGAAACCGCGCGCCAGCGCGCGGCCGGCGGGTGAGACGACGCGATCGAGCACCAGGTCCGGCACGTCGCTGTGAAACGAGGCTGCACCCGGGAGGATCGCCGCCAATCGCGGAGCGTGGACACGCGGGCGGAGCGCGAATTCGAACGCACCCACGAGCAGCTCGGCGAACGACGACGCCGAATACTGCATGCTCGCCGTCGGCGCCGCGTAGCCGCAGTCCCAGGTTCCCGAAGCCGCACGCGGGCCGCGCATCAGGCGCACGCCGAGCGCGACTCCGACCAGGGCGCAGACCGCGAGCACTCCGAGATTGAGCAGCGAGAGCGAGGCGACCGGTGCGCGGAGCATCTCGGCGGACACCGGCAGCACCGCCCCGCTCGCCGCTTCGAGCGCCGGCGCGATCAGGAACGGGGCCAGCCCGATCGCCGCACACAGCACGACCAGCCCGCCCATCGCGCCGAGCATCGCGGCGGGCGCCTCGCGTGCGGCGCGCGAAGCGTCGCTGCGCGGCAGGCCCAGGAAGACCGCCCCGAACACCTTGGCGAAGCAGGCGAGGGCGAGCCCGCCCGTCAGCGCGAGCGCGGGCACCGCGAGCACGGCGAGCAGCCACGCGCGGCCCGTCTCGAGCGCGACGACGCGCAACAATCCGGTGTAGATCAGGAACTCGCTGATGAAGCCGTTCAGCGGCGGCAAGCCGACGATCGCCACCGCGCCGGCGAGAAAACAGAAGGCGGTCACGGGCATCGCCTTCGCCACTCCGCCCAGCGCGTCGACCGAGCGCGTTCCCGTCGTGCGGATGACCGCGCCCGCGGCCAGGAAGAGCAGAGATTTGAACAGCGCGTGGTTCACCACGTGCAGAAGCGCCCCGGCCAGCGCGAGCAGCGCGATCTCGGGGCGCGCTAGCGCCCGCGCGAGCAGCGCAAGGCCGAGCCCGATCGCGATGATGCCGATGTTCTCGACGCTGTGATACGCGAGCAGCCGCTTCACATCGTGCTGCGCCAGCGCGAACGCGACGCCCAGCACCGCGGAGACGACCCCGAGCCCGAGCAGCGCCTGGCCCCACCAGAGCGGCGTGTCGGGCAGCAGCGCGACGACACGCACCAGTCCGTAGATGCCCGCCTTGATGAGCACGCCCGAGAGCAGCGCCGACACGTGCGTGGGCGCGGCCGCGTGCGCCGGCGCCAGCCAGATGTGCAGCGGCACGAGGCCTGCCTTGAGCCCGAAGCCGGCGAGTGCGAGCGCGAAGATCGCCGACTGCTGCGCGAGCGGAATCCGGCCGGGCGGCGCCGCGACGAGCTCGAGCGAGCCGGTCGCGGTCCAGAACAGCGCGAACAGCGCCAGCAGGCACAGCGTGCTCGCACGGGTGCAGACGAGGTACAGAAAGCCCGCGTCGCGCACCTCGCGCTCGCGATCGTCGGCGGTCACGGCGAAGAACGCGGCGATCGCCATCACTTCCCAGCCGGCTAGCAACACCAGCGCGTGTCGAGCCACGAGCACGAGCGCGAACCCCGCGCTGGTCAGTCCGAAGGCGATCCGCAGTCGCCCCGCCGCGCGCGGATGTTCCGCGGCGCCGAAGTACTCGAGCGAGTAGACGCTGCACGCGAGCGTGACCGCGAAGACGGGCAGGAGGAAGAGCGCGGAGAGCGCATCGACGCCGACGACCCACGCTCCGCCGGGCAGTGCGCTCGGAAAGACGAGCTCGTCGCCGTGCCCCGCGAGAGCGAGACCCGCGGCGAGCACCCCGAGCACGGCGCCCGCGGCGACGAGCGCCGCGCCGATCCGGTCCGCGACGACCGGCCGGCGCGCGCACGCGGCGGCGAAGCCGCTTCCGGCCAGACACGCGATCGCCGCCAGCGCGAACCCGGTCGTCACGAATTCAGCCACTCCCGCAGCGACGCCCAGGTGAGCGCGGCCACGACGGCGACCAGGATGTACGCGAGATACAGGTGAGCGTTGCCCTGTTGCAGCCTGCGGAGGTGCGCGAAGCGCGCGGCGACCGCCGAGAACAGCGGCTCGTAGATGCGCTCCGTGAGCGGCTCCCCGTGGCTCGAGTCGAACGCCACGCTGGCGGGCAGGATGCCGCGCGGCACGGACGCGCTCGTGGCCGGGGCCAGCGAGGGCGGCAGCACGCGGCGGGTGAACAGCTCGGAGAACGAGCGCGCGGTGTACTGCATGCGCGTGCTCACGGCGGTGTACCCGCACGCCCACGTGACGTCGGGCGCGACCGGCGCACGCCGCAGCCGGAGCGCGAGCGCGCCGCCCACGCCCGCGAAGGCGAGCCAGAGCGCGAGCGCGAGCGGCGGCAGCGGTGCGAGTGCGGCCGAGACGTGCGCGAGCGGAGTCTCTCCCGCCGCCGAGCCGAGCAGCTGCTGCAGCGGCGCAGCCACCCCGACGAGCGCGATTCCGGGGGCGAGACCGAGCCCGATGCAGACCAACGCGAGCCCTGCCATCGGCGCGAGCATCGACCCGCTCGCGTCGTGCGCAGCGCGCGCTTCGCTGCTGCGCGGCTCGCCCAGGAAGGCGACGCCGAACAGCCGAACGAACGCCGCCGCGGCCAGTGCCCCGGCCAGCGCGAGCAGGCCGACGGCGAGCGCGGCCCCGATCGATTCGAGCGGAGACGTCCCGGCGACGGCGTGGAGCAGCCCGAGATAGAGCAGCCACTCGGTCACGAACCCGGAGAGCGGCGGCAGTCCGGCGAGCGCGAGCGCACCCAGCGCGAAGACCACACCCGCGCGCGGCATGCGCCGGAGCAGCCCGCCCAGTCGCTCGAGATCACGGGTGTGGGTGGCGTGCTGGACGCTGCCCGCGGCGAAGAAGAGCATTCCCTTCATCGCGGCGTGGCTCCAGACGTGGAAGAGCGCGGCTGCGAGACCGAGCGCGGCCAGGCGCGCTTCGCCGTGCGCGAGGCCGGTGAGCCCGATTCCCAGCCCGAGCGCGATCAGCCCGAGATTCTCCACGCTCGAGTACGCAAGCGCGCGCTTCAGATCACGCTGCGAGAGCGCGAGTGAAATGCCGACGAGCGCGCCCGCGAGACCCAGCGCGCCGAGCAGCACGCCGAAGATCGGCGCCGTGCCCCCGAGCACCAAGACCATCCGCAGAATGCCGTAGAAGCCGAGCTTCACCATCGCGCCGGACATCAGCGCGGAGACGTGCGAGGGCGCCGCCGCGTGCGCTTCCGGCAGCCAGACGTGGAGCGGCACGATCCCCGCCTTCACGCCGAAGCCCAGCAGCGCCAGCGCCAGCAGCCCGCCCGCGTGCGCGTGCCGCGTGGGCTCGCTCCCGGGAGCCGCGCCGAGCGCCCCGTCGAGCAGGATGAAGAGCGCGATCAGCGCAGCCGTGCCCGCGTGCGCCGCGACCAGGTAGATCCAGCCCGCTCGGCGCGCCTCCGCACGCTCGTGCTCGAACGTCACCAGCAGGTAGGCGCACAGCGACATCGTCTCCCAGGCCAGCAGGAAGAGCAGCGCGTCGCGAGCGAGCAGGACGACGATCATCGCCGCGCAGAGCAGGTTGAAGCTGAGCCAGGGCGCGTAAAGCCTACGCCGATCGGCGTAGGGTGCGAGATAGGGCCGGCCGTAGATCGCGGCGAGCGCGGAGAGCGCGAGCACGGGCACGAGGAAGAAGGCAGAGAGCGGATCCAGCGCGAAGGAGAGAGCGCCCCCCGGCATGCTCCACGGCAGCTCCGCGACCCGGGTCGGGCCACCGGACAGCACTTCGATCACGGCGCCCGCGCCGAGCAGCGCGGCGAGCGGCGCTCCGAGGCACGCGACTCCGCCCGCCGAGCGCCAGAACCTCGACGCGATCACTTCCAGGAGCCCCGCGGCGAGCAGCACGAGCGGCGCCGCGAGAAGACCGTTCATGCCGGCGTACAGCTCGTTCCGGTCTTGGCGAAGCCCGCCTCGACGCGCCGCAAGACGGCCAGGATCTCCTTCGGCTCGGCGCGGCGCTGCAGCGCCGCGCGGAAGTCCGCGTCGTGCAGAGCCGCACTCAGCTTCGAGAGCAGGCTCAGGTGGCTGCGGCTGTTCGGCGTCACCAGCGTGAACAGGATGTCGACGGGCTTGCCATCGAGCGCTCCGAACGGGATCGGCTTCTCCAGAAAGCACAGTGCGACTTCCGGCCGCACGTGCATCAGCACGGGATTGCGGACGTGGGGGATCGCGATCCCCTCGCCGATCGCGGTCGAGCCGAGCGTCTCGCGCGCCAGCAGCACCTCGAACAGGAACTCGCGGTCGATCTGGTCCGGAAGCGCGAGCACCGCGACGACCTGTCGCAGCACGGATTCGCGATCGACTCCGCCATCGAGAAAGTGGATGCCGCCGGCCTCGAGCGCGCCCGCCAGCGTCGGAAGCGGAGCGTCCTGCCCCTCCGGCTCGGGGAAGAGGGCGGCGGAGACACGCACGCCGCGGCCGGTCGCCCACTCGAGCAGCTCCGCGCGGTTGAAGCGGAACTGTCCGTGCACGCGATGCACCGGGAGGCCCCGCTCCTCGACCCAGCGGTAGACCGTCTTCTCTGGAACGCCGAGCAGCGCCGCCGCGTCCCGAATCGTGACCTTGGCCCCCACCACGCGCACTCCGACCGCGAACTCCGCAGGCGCGTGGCTTGATTAGGACTCGTCGGCAGCGCTGTCAACGAGCGCATCGAGCCCGATCTTCGCGACGTGCGGGCCATACAATTTCGCGACGCCGGACTCTCGGTTCGTCGGCCTCTCATGCTCGTGCTCGCGACGGCGAGCCTCCCGACGCTCGCTTCCGGGGCGAGCGTGCGATGGAACATCCAGGCGCCGGTACGGCGTCTCGACTTGGACCCGGATGACGGCGAGCTGGCAGCGACGCTGAGCTCGCTCGGCGCCATGGCAGGGGCGGAGTTTCGCGTCTCGATCCAGTTCCAGACGGCCGCGGTCGACATCGATCTCGATCCGGATCGGAGCGAGTACTACCGCGACGTGATCGAGGTCATGGACGTGTCGATCGGAGGCGTGAGCCTGCATCTGGATCCGAGACCGCCGCCGCGAGCAGGTCCGAAGGTGAGCGTGTCGAGCTCAGAGTTGGAGTCCCGCGAGCGGATCACCGGCCACAGGGTCGATCCCACCGGGCCTTTCGACCCGTGCATGCTCGCGGGACTCGAGCCATTCACGTTCGACTCGACGGATTTCTCGACCGACGCGGTACTCACTGTCGAGCCGGACGTTGCGAGTCTCCTGCCGTAGGTCGACGGCCTGCCTTCCGGCCAAGGCAGCCTTGCGTCCTTCTTCGGCTTCGGCCCGCTCGGCTGCGCATGCTATCTCGCCCAGATCACCGCGATCACCGCGGTCCCAGAGCCCGTCGCAGCCGTACTTCTCGACGACGCCGCACACGATCACCACGAACGCGCGGTCGGTCCGCCGATCTGCTCGCGGCTGCCGCCGAGCGCCGCGATCAGGAAGCCCGCCATGATCGCGGTGTAGAGACCCTGCTCGGGCTTCACGCCCGAGGCGATCGCGAACGCGATCGCGAGCGGCAGGGCGACGATGCCGACGATCACGCCCGCGAGCACGTCCTGCGCGAGCTGACGCGAGGAGATTCCCTCGCGCACACAAGTCAGCAGCTTCGGCTCGAGCCTGCCTGGCAGATCCGGCGCCGCGGTCGTCACGAGCCCACCCCCCGAACCCCGAAACCCGGTTTTCTTCTCGGTCTCGACGGTCCAGAACGGTCGCATGATGATTCGCCTGTTGCTTGCCATGCTGCTGTTCGGACCCGCGCTTCCGGTGCAGGCCGCTCTCGTCACCTGGGAGATTCGAGCGGTGGTCCGTGAATCGCAGGTCGACGGCCCTGCGGGTGGCGACCCTGGTTCGCTCTCCGAGGCCCTGGGATCGCTGGGAGCGGTCGTCGGCGGCGAGCTCAGCGCCGCGATCCGCTTCGATACCTCCGTCGTCAACACCCCTTACCAGCCGGAAGTGGGCATCTATCGGAACGCGATCGACATCCTGGACGTGACGATCGGAGCGTGGAGCCTCGTGTCCGCTGGCTCATACTCGTTGATCGCCGTCGGATTGATAGGTCCGGCGACATCAGGCGAGAGCTTCTACGGCAGCTTGGTCGATGCGACGGGGACACTCGCCGACCCGGCCATCCGGGTCGACCTCGTCAGAGCCTATACCTCTACGGGGGTCTATACGACCGCTCTCTCCGCTGTGCCCCCGCAGCTCTCGAGCCTCTTGCCGTACTTCCCACTCGGCAGTCTCCCTTACGACAGTGGCACGGTCGCAATTCTGGGTGGCTGCGGTCCGCTCGGCTGCGCGACATTCTGGGCGGAGATCGTCGAGGTCAGCGCGGTTCCCGAACCGGCCGCAGTGGCGCTCGTCGGCGCAGGCCTGCTGGCGCTCGCCGCGCTCAGGTGCCGCCGGGCTTGGTGACCTGCTCGGCGGCGTGCTTCTCGAACTCCTTCTGGATCGCGCCGCCGTACGAGGCGAGCAGTCCCGGGCGATTCTTCTGCGCGAGCTCGACGGTCAGCTTGCGACCCTCGTTGCGCGCCTGGAACTTCGGCATTACGTAGCGCGAGAACAGCTCGTAGCTGCGCTTGGTGTTCTCCCAGCTCGCCCAGTTCGTCGCCATGTGCAGGTAGCCGCCGAAGCCGCCGGACTGTTCCTGCAAGCGCTCGAGCTGCGCGACCGCGTCATCGGGCGTGCCGATCACGGCGAAACCCTGCGCGACCAGCTCCTCGATCGCCTGGTCGATGCTGCCCCCGACGGCCATCGGCAGCGAGGCGATCTCGTTGAAGTAGTACAGCCACTCGCCCAGGCCGAAGCGCACGTTGGCGCGCGCCTGCTCGCGGGTCTCGGCGATGTGCATCGGCCCGACCAGGCGCCAGGTGTCGCGGTTCGGCTCGCGGCCGGCCTCCTGACACTTCTGCGCGTAGGCCTGCCAGTTCATGCCCAGCATGTCGAAGCCGGACAGTGTGGTGGCGCCGATCGAGAGCAGTCCCGCGCCGTGCTTGCCGGCGCAGCGCGCGCCGGCGGGTGAGACCTGGTTCGCGACCGCGATCTCGATCTCGCGGCTCCACGGCCGCAGCTGCAGCTGCGCCTCGATCAGCCGGAACCAGTCGCTGTCGTGCGTGACGACCTCGCCCGCGAACAGGCGCCGGATCACGCCCAGCGCCTCGTCCATCATGTCGCGCTGCTTGGTCGCGTCCAGACCGAGCATGCGCGCGTCGGACTGCAGCGCGCCGGGTCCGACGCCCATCATCACGCGGCCGCGCGTCATGTGATCGAGCTGCACGATCCGCTCGGCGACCATGAACGGGTGGTGATAGGGCAGCGAGACCACGCCAGTGCCGAGCCGGATGTGCTTGGTGTGCTGCGCCGCGATCCCGATGAAGATCTCGGGCGAGGCGATGATCTCGAAGCCGGCCGAGTGGTGCTCGCCGATCCAGGCCTCGTCGAAGCGCAGCTGGTCGAGCAGCTTCACGAGCTCCAGGTCGCGGTCGAGGCATGCAGTCGGGTCCTCGTGCGTCGGGTGGAACGGGGCGAGGAAGATGCCGAAGCGGAGCGGCCTGGGAGTCATCGCGATCAATCCTCCGGCGCGCGAGGCGCGTAGTAGCATCGTGCCACAGATGGATTCGTTGCGAGCGGCCGCGCTGGCCCTGTTCGTCGCCTGTTCTCGCCTGGCCGCCGCGGACGACGGCGACACACATGCGCCGCCCGAGGAGATCACCGTCTTCGGCCACAAGCCGGTGACGGCCGCGTCGACGCTCACGCGCGGACCCGCGGACTTCGAGCTGCGTCCCGACCAGAGCCCGTCGCAGATCCTCGAGGTCGTGCCCGGGCTCGTGATCGCGCAGCACGCGGGCGGCGGCAAGGCCGACCAGATCCTGCTGCGCGGCTTCGACGCCGACCACGGCACCGACCTCGCGCTCTTCGTCGGCGGCATACCGGTCAACATGCGAAGCCACGCACACGGCCAGGGCTACGCGGACCTGCACTTCCTGATTCCCGAGCTGGTCTCGCGCATGGACGTCGCGAAGGGCACGTACTCGGCCGAGGTCGGCGACTTCAACACCGCGGGCGCGGTGAACCTCGAGCTTCGAGAATCGCTCGAGCAATCGTTCGTACAGGCCGAGGTCGGCACGTACGACACGCAGCGCGTGCTGGTCGGGCTGTCGCCCCGGCACGGCGAGTTCGGCGGCGCCGATCCGCGGCGCACCGCGCTCGTCGCCTACGAGGGCTATCGCAGCGACGGCCCGTTCGACACGCCCGAGAAGCTCGTGCGTTCGAACGTGTACGGCAGCTACGGCGTGCGCCTGGGCGAGCGCGACCGCGTCAGCCTCTGGGGCTCGTACTACGGCTCGGAGTGGGACGCGTCCGGACAGATTGCCGCGCGCCGGGTGGGCGTCGACGGCTTCGATCGCTTCGACGACCTGGGCCAGAAGGAGGGCGGCAACTCGTGGCGCTGGAACCTGGGCGTGCGCCACGTGCACGACTTCGCCGACGACTCGACGCTCGACACGTTCCTGTGGGCGAGCACGTACTCGCTGCGGCTCTACTCGAACTTCACCGGCTTCCTGGTCGACGAGGAGAACGGCGACGGCATCGTGCAGCGCGACCAGCGCGTCCTGTACGGCGGCTCGCTGCGCTATCGCCGCCCGTTCCTGGAGGCGAACGACGGCCGCTTCACGCTCGGCGCGGACGTGCGCGTCGACGATGCTCGCGTGTTGCTCGGTACCCAGCAACAGCGCGAGATCATCGGTTTCGACCGCGGACGCTGCGATCATGGAGTACTCGATCGCGCCGCTCGTCCAAGCCGAGTGGAAGCCGCTGCCCTGGGTGCGCTCGCTGATGGGCTTCCGCGCCGAGCGCTTCAGCTTCGACGTGCGCAATCGCGGCGGTACCGAGGGGCCCGAGGGCCGCGACGTCGACTGGATCGGACTGCCCAACGCGAGCTTCGTGATCGCGGCGTTCACGCCCGGCGCGCCGCTCGAGTCGTCGCTGCCGGCGCTGCGCGACACCGAACTGTTTCTCAACTACGGGCGCGGCTTCCACTCCAACGACGCGCACGACGTGGTGGCCAACCCGCGCGAGCCCACGCTGCCGGGCGCGTCGGGCTACGAAGTCGGCATCCGCACGCAGCTCGCGGAGGGCGTCGAGCTCGCGGTCTCGTACTGGTGGCTGAACCTCGAGCGCGAGCTGGTGTTCGTCGGCGATGCCGGCGGTACGGAGGTGTCGCCCGCCTCGAAGCGGCGCGGCATCGAAGCCGTGGCGCGCTGGTCGATCCTGTCCTGGCTCGAGCTCGACGCATCGGCCGCCTATTCGCGCGCGCGCTTCGTGAACGGCGGCATCGTCGCCCAGGCGCCGCGCTTCGTGCTCGGCTCGAGCCTGACCGGACACCACGAGCCGACCGGCCTCGCGGCGCAGCTCTCGGTGCGCTCGCTCGGCGAGCGCTACGGGCTCGAAGACGACTACGGCACGCGCCTGCACGGCTACACCGTGGTGGATCTCGGCGGCTCGTGGACGCACGAGAACCTGCAGCTCTCGCTCGTGCTGGCCAACCTGTTCGACACGGACTGGGAGAGCTCGGAGTTCTTCTACGAATCGCGGCTGCCCGGCGAAGCGGCAGGCGTGAACGACTTCCACTTCACGCCCGGCATCCCGCGCAGTCTGTCCGCGCGCGTGAAATACTCGTTCTAGGATGAAGCTTGCCAAGCCGCGCATCGACGTCGGACTGCACACGAACCAGCGCGAGCCGATGCTCGCGTTCTGGCAGAACGAGGTCGGGCTGCCCTTCGAGGCGCTCCTGCCGATGGGGCGCGGTCTGCAACAGCACCGCCACGGCTTGAACGGCTCGGTGCTGAAGATCAACCACGCGCGCGAGCCGCTCGGTTCGGAGCCCGCGTGCGGCTATCGCGAGCTGCGCATCGCGCGGCCGGGGCTGGCCGCGCCCAAGCGGCTGGTCGACCCGGATGGGAACGCGGTCGTGCTGGTGCCGCCGGGACACGAGGGTGTGTCGGCGATCGGGCTCGAGCTCGCGGTGCGCGACGAGCCGGCGTTCCACGATTTCTACGGCCGCGCGCTCGCGCTCGAGCCGGCCGGGCGCTGCGCCTACCGCTGCGGCGACTCGCTGCTTCGCTTCGCGCGCGATCCGAGCGCGGTCGCGGCGGGGCGCATGACCGCGAGCGGTTACCGCTACATCACGATCCAGGTTCTCGACGTCGACGCGGAGCACGCGGGCATCCTCGCGCGTGGCGGCAGCGAGGGCGCGCCGCCGCGCACGCTCGGCGCGGTCGCGCGCATCTCGTTCGTGCGCGATCCCGACGGCAATTGGATCGAGATCTCGCAGCGCGCGTCGCTGACCGGGCCACTGCCCGCGGGGGAGAAGTCGTCGTGAACGACGACGAGCTCGGCAGCCTCGAGAACGCGGTGCGGGTCGGAACGAAGCTCTCGGTCGTGCTCCGCGCCCTCGAGCGCGTCCTTCACGGCGCCGCATTTCGTGTGGCCGAGCTCGGCCACCTGACCGGCCTGCTCGGGAAGATCGAGCCGTCCGTCGAGGGCGCCGCCTGTCGCGACCCCAAGCAGGACGCGTGCGTCAGCGACGTCGCGCGCCGCAACGTGCTGCGCTCGATGGCGGAGATCCGCGCGCGCAGCCCGTACCTCGCCAGGGCGCTCGATGAGGACCGCGTCGACCTGATCGGCGGCATGTACGACGTGTCGACGGGGCGCGTGGAGTTCTTCGAGAAGTAGCGACGAATCAGCTACGGAAGCTCGCCAATCGCTCGAAGAACCAGAAAGCGGCGAGGATGCCGATCGCGTAGCTCGTGCCGCGCAGCGCCACGCGCTCGACGGTCGGTGCGCGCGCGAACCGGCCGGCGAGCGCGAGCAATGCGAGCACGGCCGCGATGAACGCGAGCTGCCCGAGCTCGACGCCGACGTTGAAGGCGAACAGCGCGAGCGGCACGTCGCCCGGCGGCAGCCCCACGGACGTGAGCGCCCCCGCGAAGCCGAAGCCGTGCAGCAGCCCGAACGCGAACGCGACCAGCCAGGGCCAGCGCGCGGTCAGGCTGGCCTGTCCGCCCTGCACGCGCACGAGCTCCGCGGCGAGCAGCAGCACGGAGAGCGCGATCGCCGCCTCGACGGGCGGACCGGGCGCCCGCACCACGCCGAGCACGGCGAGCGCGAGCGTGATCGAGTGTGCGAGCGTGAACGCGGTGACGGTCGCGACCAGCACGCGGCGGCGCGGCACGATCAAAATCAGGGCCAGCACGAACAAGAGGTGGTCGAAGCCGAACAGGATGTGCTCGATGCCGTGGCGCAGGTACGCGCCGAGCAGCGCGAGCGTGCCGCTTCGGGTCGAGAGCTCCAGGAAGGGTCGCTGCGGCCGTACGAGCTCGGTCGAGCGCGAGCCGTCCAGGCTCTCCACGCGCACCAGCACGTCGGTGATGGTGGCCTCGAGCCCGGGGAACTCGACGCGCGCGCCCGCCAGACCGCCCGCAGGGGCCTCGACGAAGCGGCGCTCGACCAGCGAGTCGCTGAGCTGCTGCAGCGCGGGCTCGCGCACTTCGCGCAGCTCGTCGGGCATGCGCAGCCCGACCGGCAGCCGCATGCCCGAGAGCACCGGGATCCGCCACAGCACGGTGTAGAGTCCCCGCGAGGTCTCGGTGATCTGCAGGTAGGCGGGGCGCGCGTCGTGGGCGCGCGCCAGCGGCGCGGCGAGGGCGAGCGCGCACAGCAGGGCGACCGCGATCGCACGGCGCGCGCTCATGGAGCCGGGATCCCGTTCGCGGCGGGCTCGGCCGGGAGCACGATCTCGTAGCGGGCGCGCATCTGCTCGAGCGCGGCGCGTTGGAGCCCTTCGCGCTGCTCCTCGAGCCAGGCGCGGCGCGCGTCCGGCTCGACCTCGGCCAGCTCGCGCGTGCGCGCGGGCGTGTGCGTGTCCACGTACACGAGGTGCCAGCCGTAGCCGGACTCGATCGGCCCCTGCCAGGAGCCGGCCTCCGCCGCGAACAGCGCCTCGGCGAAGCCGGGTCCGAAGGCGCTGGCCACCTGCTCGAACGGACGGTCGCCGTAGTAGTCCTGGAACATGAACGGATCCGCGAGCGATTCCGCCGCGGCCGATTCGAGTCGCTCGCGCGCGAGCGTCTCCAGCGCGCGCGCCGCGTCGTCGCGCGTGCGCGCCCCGCGATTGTCTGGCGAGAAGTAGAGCTGGCGGAAAGTGACGCGGGCGGGCTCCGCGAAGCGGGAGGCGTGCTCCGCGAAGAAGGCCGCGAGCTCGCCGTCCGAGGGTTCGCGCAGCGCGGACACGTCCTCGAACAGGAACTCCATCTTCTGCGCCAGGCGCCGCTTCACGATCGTGTCGCCCTGGTCGAGCCCGAGTGCGAGCGCCTCGCGGTACAGGATCTCCTCGCGGATGCGGTCCTCGATCAGGTGCCGCATCTGCTCCGGGGTCGGGTCGGGGCGCCCCTGCGCGAGCCAGGCCAAACGGATCTGGCGCAGATCGTCCGCGAAGAACTCGATCCGCCGCTCGTCCTCGCCCGCAAGCCGCTCCGGATGCAGCCATGCGTACGCGCCGAACAGCAGCGCGCCCGCGCACGCGAAGTGCACGAGCGGCTCGCGCAGGAGCCGCTCGAGGCGACTCACATCGGCTTCGCCGCGCCCGAGGTTGCGCCCAGCGGATCGAGCTCGGGGACCGCGGGGACGATCTCGTAGTTCGCGTAGCCGAACTCGTTGCTGCGCGCGGCGACGTACTTCTCGTCCAGCTTGTAGACGCCGATCTCGATCGGGCTGCCGACCAGGTCCGTGAGGATCTTGCCGCGCGCGATGTTGTAGGTGCGCGCGGTGCCGAGGTGGCTGGCCGCGAAGGCGTCGCCGACGAGGCTCTGCATGGGAACACCGCGTCCGACGTAGCGGACCTGGAACTGGCCCTGGTTGGCCGGGAACATCTGCGTGTCGTAGTCGCGATCGGAGGGCGTGAGCTTCTTCGTGTCCGTGCCTCTGCCGAGCGCCCCGTAGATGATCATGTACTTGTCGCCGGTCACCGTGTTCCGCAGCCAGATGGACTTGCCCGACACCAACGCGCGCAGCTCCGCGTCGCCTAGCGCCTTCGCGCCCTGCTTGACCAGGTCCGCGACGCGGGTGCCGCGCGCCGCCTTCTGGCGTGCTTCCGCGCTCGGCGTGTACCAGATCGGCGAGCTCCAGGCGCGTTCCTGCAACGTCGGCGCAACGACGTCGGGCGGCGCGATGCCGAGCTGCTTGGCCTGGATCGTCGTCCAGCGCGGCGTCGGAATCTCGAGCACGCGCGCGTAGTAGAAGGCGTGCACGCTGGGATCGAACTCCGGATCGGTCCACACCGCTTTGAGCTCGACGGCCCCCAGCTCGTTGGTGTAGGTGGCGTTCTCGATGTCCACCGTACTGCCGATCGGGGGCACGACCCCCGTCCACTTGTCAGGCTTGCGGTCACCCGACCAGACCACGTCGAAGACGCGCTCGAAGCTCTGGCCGCTCTTGCTAAAGCCTTTCACGATCTGGATTCGGTCGAGGCTGGCCGAGGTCGGGTCCTTCACCGCCCAGACCACGAAGGTCGGAGCTTTCGCGCTGGCGGGCGGCAGGTCGCCGCCCATCGGCACGCCCTTCGCGTAGCCGGTCTTCGCCCAGTCCTTCGCCCCGAGCATGTCCGCGCTGTACTCCCAGCCACCGAAGAAGCGCACCTGGATGTGCGGTCCGGACACGCCGAAGGTCTCCTTGCGCGCCATGCCGTCGAACAACGAGGCTCGTGTGTTCTCCTCGGCCCATACGCCCGTGAGTCCGCTCGTGCTCTCGGTGCGCGCGTCGAACATGCCGCCGACCAGCGTGCCCGACATGCGCGCTTCGATCGTGCCGTCGGTGAAGGTGTGGCCGCCGAAGAAGTTGTCCTGGCGGTAGGGCACCGCCGTGTTGTGCGAGTCCGAAGCCGCGCCGAAGCCGAACTTGTAGGGATTGAAGCCCTTGCTGTCCTCGAGCGCGATTCCGTCCTTCAGCGCCTGGCGCGCGTAGCTACCGACGACGTGCGGATAGCGGCCCGGCGGGTTGCCGAGCAGCACCGACATGATTTCGAAGCCGGCGAACTCGTCGTTGGGCGAGAGCAGCGGGTGCGTCTCGGAGGTGCCTTTCAGCTGCTTGATCTCGATCAGCGGCTCGTTGCGCACGCGCGAGGCCGCGTAGGCGGAGTCGATCGGGCGGCCCTTCGAGTCCACCTCGGTGGGGAACATGCGGCCGTCCGATAGATTCGCGTTGTGCGAGATCGCGAGCAGCTCGTTGCCGGACTTGCGCTGCCCGTCCATCCAGCTCCACAGATCGACCGGGTGCTTGGAGTCCAGGGCGCTGAAGGGCATCGGCGGAATCTTGGCGCAGTCGCGGAAGAAGATGTTGCGGTGCAGGTTCATGTTGTTCGGCATCGAGGTCCACTCGTACGAGCAGAAGGCCGTGAACTTGCCCGGCTCGTTCGCTGCGTCGGCGAGGTCGACGTTGCGCTTCCACACCGTGCCGGCGATCTCCGGCGCCATCAGCGACTTCACGGGCGGTCCGCTGGCGAGCGTGTTGATGGCGTAGAGGGCGACGCGCACCATCTCTTCACGGGTGCGCGCCTTCAGGATGAGCGGCTGGGCGTCCGGAATCTTGCTGACGGCGGAGCCTGGCTCGTTGGCCAGGTTCACCACGCCCGCGTACTCGGAATGGTCGGTGACGCCGGCCCAGTCGAGCGGCGTGTCGATCTTCACGTCGAAGCCGAGCGGGTGCTTGATCGCCTCTCCCCGGAAGTACTTGTACGCATCGCCGGGGCTGGTGAGCATGTTACCGAGCGCGAACGCATCGAGCGACCAGCTGGTGTGAACGTGCGTCTCGCCGAAGTACGCCTGTCGCTCGGGTCCGGCGGTCTGTGCCGTCGCAACGCCGGTGCCCAACGCCAGCAGCACTCCGATCAGCTTCGCCCGCATCTCCAGGTCCCCCCGTTTGCGCCCAGTATTTCGCGATCCGTGAAGCGCGGCAAGCGGAGGCGCATGCTCAGCGCTCCGGACGGATCTCGAGCTTCTTCTGGCGCGCGAGCGCCTGCTCGCGCTTCACGCGCGCGCGCTCGGCGAGCTGGGTCTCGAGCGTGCGCAGCTCGAGCACCTTGCGCAGCCGCGCGAGCTTCTCGGGGTCGGGCAGCGTCTTCTCGAACGTCACCCAGCGCGTGACGACGAGCTTCTCGCCGCCCTCCGACAGCGCGTCGAGTCGGATCTCGTTGCGCCCGAGCGCGAGCGGCGCGAAGCCGTCGAAAGTGCCGTCCGGGAACAGGCGCACGGCGCGCGCGGCCGCGCCCGTGGTGGCGTTGCGGATCTCGAGCGTCGCGATGCGCGTCCAGCTCATGTAGGGCACGAACTCGAGGATGTCGGCGGGGGCGTCGAGCACCACGAGCGTTCCGCCGTTCGCGTCCACGATCTGCTCGAACTGCTCGCGCCGCTGCGCCGCGGTGGGCCCGAGCGCGAAGGCGGAGATGCGCGCGCCCGCGCGCGCCGCGTTGCGCGCGGCGTGCACGGAGGTCTTCAGCGCCGCGGACGCCGGCTCCGGCGCGGTGGGCACGCCGTCGGAGAGCAGCAGGATCTGGCGCTGGCGCCGCTCCTCCGGCGCGGTCGCCTTGGGGCCGAACGCGACGATCGCCTCCTCGAGCGCGCCGTAGATGTACGTGCCGCGCTCGTTGGGCAGCGGCGGAATCGCGGCCAGCGCCGCGAGCAGCTGCGCGCGCGAGCTGCCGAGCGGCACCTCGAGCTTGGCGTTTCCGCCGAAGGTCACGAGCCCCATGCGCGTGGTCTCGGGATCGAGCCGCTCGATCAGCCTGCGCGCGGCTTCGAGCTGCGCGGACACGATCGTGTCGCCGTAGTCGGTGGTCCACAGCACCGGGTGCGCGGCTTGCGGGTTCGGCAGCGTCTGGCCGACCAGGCCGTCGCCGTCCACGTCGACGCCGCTGGCGCGGAACGCGCTTGCCGACAGGTCGACCACGAGCATCACGTCGTGCTTGCCGCGCAGGCCCGTGCCGACCCAGCCGCGCACCTCGACCAGCGCCATCGGCTCGCGCACCAGGTCGCCGCTGTGGGGCGCGTCGACCTCCAGGTAGACCCGCTCGGCCCGGGCCGCCCCGGCCCCCGGGAGCGCGCCAAGCAAACCGGCCAGCCCTCCGAGTAAGATGGCGCTCACACGGCGCGGCATGCGCGGGAGGACGCTCGTGAAGTTCACCTGGTTCAACCTGATGCCCTGGCCCCACCTTCCCGAAGATTTTCGCGAGAAGCATCGCTCGGTCTGGGTGGACATCGACAGCCGACTCTACGACCCAGCCGAAGGCAACAGGGTGTACCACGAGTACATGGATCAGCTCGAATACGCCGACACGCTCGGCTTCGACGCGATGGGTGTGAACGAGCACCACCAGAACGCCTACGGCCTGATGCCCTCGCCGAACCTGATCGCGGCCGGGCTCGCGCGGCGCACCTCGCGCTCGGCGATCGCGGTGATCGGCAACTCGATCGCGCTCTACAATCCGCCGATCCGCGTCGCGGAAGAGTTCGCGATGCTCGACGTGATCTCCGGCGGACGCCTGCTCGCCGGCTTCCCGGTCGGCACGCCGATGGACACGAACTTCTGCTACGGCCAGATCCCCGCGCTGACGCGCGAGAAGTACTACGAGGCGCACGAGCTGATCATGCGCGCGTGGCACGAGCCCGACCCGTTCGCGTTCGACGGCAAGTTCAACCAGCTCCGCTACGTGAACTGCTGGCCGCGCCCGATCCAGAAGCCGAACCCGCCGGTCTTCATCCCCGGCGGCGGCTCGATCGAGACCTGGGACTTCTGCGTGCAGAACGACTACAACTACTCGTACCTGTCGTACGGCGGGTACAAGGCCGCGAAGGCGCTGATGGACGGCTACTGGGAGACGGTCGCCGCCGCCGGCAAGGACGAGTCGCCCTACCGCGCGGGCTTCGCGCAGGTGGTGTGCGTCGCGGACACCGACGCGGAAGCCGAGCGGCTCTACGCCGACCACGTGCTCTACTTCTACAACCGCTGCCTGCACGTGAACCTCGGCTTCTCCGACCCGCCGGGCTACCGCACCGTGAAGACGATCCAGGCCGGCAAGCTCAACCAGTTCCGCGCCGAGAACCAGCGGCTGTTCACGCAGCTCACCTGGAAGGAGCTGGTCGACGGCGGCTACGTGATCGCCGGCTCGCCGGAGACCGTGCGCGAGCGCATGGAGTTCATGATCAAGAGCCTGCGGCTGGGCACGCTCTTCCTGCTGTTCCAGATCGGCAACATGCCCGACGACAAGGTGCGCAACTCGACCAAGCTGTTCGCGGAGAAGGTGATGCCACAACTTCGGGACACCTGGCCGGAGTGGAAGAACGACGACCGCTTCTGGTGCAAGCCGCTCGAGACGCGCGTGCGCCCCGAGGAGTCGCGCGCATGAACGAGCTCAGGATCGAAACCAAGCGCGGGATCAAGTGCCGCGTGCTCGAGGCGGGGCAGGGCGCGCCGGTGGTGTTCTTCCACGGCGCCGGCGGCCTGCTCGCCCAGGAGCCGGTGCTTGAGGGTCTGTCGCGACGCTTCCATGTGTACGCGCCCGAGTGGCCGGGCTACGGCGGGGACGCGGGCGAGGAGAAGCTCGACGACATGCTCGACTTCGCGCTGCACGGCTGGGACGTGATCGACGCGCTCGGACTCGAGCGCAGGCCCAGCCTGATCGGCCACTCGATGGGCGGCATGATCGCCGCCGAGATGGCCTGCGTCGCGAACTCGGGCGTCGAGAAGCTGGTGCTGATCGGCTCGGCCGGGCTGTGGATCGACGCCCAGCCGGTGCCCGACATCTTCGCGATGCTGCCGTTCGAGCTGGCGCAGGCTCTGTTCGCGGATCCGAAGGCGGGCGAGAAGCTGCTGACGGGCGGCATCGACTTCTCGAACATGGAAGCGCTGCAGACGTTCATGGTCGCGAACGCGCGCCGGCTCGGCACCGCGGGCAAGATCCTGTTCCCGATCCCGAACCGGCGGCTGTCGAAGCGGTTGTATCGCCTGAACGCGCCGACCCTGCTGGTCTGGGGCCGCGAGGACAAGCTGATTCCGCTGGTCTACGCGGAGCGCTTCCGGCAGCTGATCCCGCACGCGTCGCTCGCGGTGATCGATGCGGCCGGGCACATGGTTCCGTACGAGCAGCCCGAGAAGACGACGGCCGAGATCGAGCGCTTCCTCGCGCAGGCCTGAGGGCCAGGGCGCGCGTTGGACGCGGCGCGCCGCGGCCGCTGGCTTCTGGGCGTAGGCGCGGGCCTCGGGCTCGCGCTCGCCGCGTACGGCACGTTCGCCAGGTCGGACGCGCGAGGTGCGCCCGGACCGGGTGAGGCCGCGCGCGTGAACGGCGTGGCGATCCCGCGCGTCGAGCTCGAGCGTGCGCTCGCGCGGATCGAGGCGGACACCAAGGACGATGTCTCCGGCGACGAGCGCCGGCACGTGCTCGAGCGCCTGATCGACGAGGAGCTGTTGATCCAGCGCGGTGTCGCGCTGGGGCTGGTTGAATCGGACGGCACGGTGCGCAAGTCGCTGGCCTCGGCGGTGATCGCGTCCGTGCTCTCGGACGCTTCGGCGATGGCGCCGTCCTTTGCCGAGCTCGCGTCGTTCTACGAGGCGAACCGCGGCTACTTCGCGGCAGCGGGCCGCGTGCGCGTTTCGCGCGTGTTCGTGCGCGACGGCGCGGGGGCGGACGCGCGCGTCAGCGCGGCGCTCGCGGCGCTCGACGCGGGCGTCGCGCCGGGCGAGGTCGCGCGGGAGCTCGGCGACACCACCCCGCTCGAGCTTCCGGACGCGCTCCTGCCGGCGGGGAAGCTGCGCGAGCTGCTCGGGCCGACGGAGGCGGCGATCGCGCTCGCGCTCGCGCCGGGTAGGCGCAGCGACGCGATCGCCACGGGCGGCGGCCGGGCGATCCTGATCTCGCTCGAGCGAGCGCCCGGAAGCTCGCCCGAGCTCGAAGCGGTGCGCGCGCAGGTCGAGGCCGAGTGGAGCCGGCGCGCCGGCGCGCGCGCGCGCGCGGCGAACGGCGCGTCGCTGCGGCGCGAGGCGGAGATCCGGCGCGCGGCCGATGCGGAAGCCGCGAAGTGATTCGCGGACTCGCGCTCGCGGTGTTCGTGGCCGCGAGCCTCCTGGCGTTCGACGCGCCCGCGCACGAGCGGAGCCAGTCGTTCTCGAGCTGGCGGTTGCACGGCGAGGAGCTCGGCGTCGTGTTCAGCGTGCCCGCGCGCGAGGCCACGCGGCTCGCGGCGGAGGGTGATCCGGACCTGCCGCTCGAGACGCTGCTCGCGCGCCACCTGGAGCGCACGCTCGGCGCGCGCGCCGGCGACGCGCCGTGCACGCGCGTCTCCGGACCGACGCCGCTCACTGCGCGCGAGGGCCAGCTGCGCGTCGAGCTGCGCTGGGGCTGCGGCGCCTCTCGGCCGCTCCGGCTCGAGGTCGCGTCGTTCTTCGCGCTCGCTCCCTCGCACGTGCACTTCGCGCGGCTCGCGACCGACGACGACTCGCCCGTCGAGCTGCTCTTCTCCGAGCGCGTGCAGGCGCGCGTCGCGCTCGCGGCGAGCGGCGCGTCAGCGCGCGGCGAGACGTTCCTCGGCCATCTCTGGCTCGGCGTCGAGCACATCGCGCTCGGCCCGGATCACCTCGCGTTCCTGGTCGCACTGCTCTTGTTCGCGCCGCGCGCGCGCGACGTGGTGGTGATCGTGACCGGCTTCACGCTCGGCCACAGCCTGACGCTTGCGCTCGGCGCGCTCGGGCTTGCGCGCCCCGAGCCTCAGCTCGTCGAAGCGCTGATCGGCTTCACGATCGCGCTGGTCGCGGCCGAGAACATCACGAGCGGAAGCGGCGACGGCCTGCGCGTCTCGAGCGGTGCGTCGCTGCTGCTGGCGGCGCTCGCGGGGGTGGCGCTGCTCGTAGAGCGCGGGCCGCCGCCGGTGCTGCTGCTCGGGCTCGCGCTCTTCACGCTCTGCGAGGGCCGACTCGCGTCGACGCCCGAGCGCGCGCGGCGCCTCCGGCCTGCGCTCACCGTGCTGTTCGGGCTGGTGCACGGCTTCGGCTTCGCGGGCGTGCTGCTCGAGATCGGCCTGCCGCGCGAACGCCTGCTCGCGGCGCTGCTCGGCTTCAACCTGGGCGTCGAGCTCGGCCAGCTCGCGTTCGTCGGCGTCTTCGCGGGGCTCGCGTGGCTCACGCGACGGCTTGCGCCCGGGCTCGTCGCCGCACCTGTACGTGACGCGGCGACGGCCGCGCTGTGCGGCGTCGGTCTCTACTGGTTCGTCGCGCGCGGCTATGCTCTCCTAGGCCCGTGAGCGAGACTGCGACCACACGCTCCGGGCGGCTCAGGGGCAGGCTCGCGCGCGCAGGCGGTCTCGCGTTTCGCGGCATCCCGTTCGCGGAGCCTCCGATCGACGCGCTGCGCTTCCGGGCGCCACAACAGGTGCGCCCGTGGACGGGCGTGCGAGAGGCACGGGGCTTCGGTGCGAGCGCGCCGCAGGCCGGCGTCGAGAACTGGCTGGTGCGCCGCTTCATCGGCAGCGCTTCCGTCAGCCAGAGTGAAGACTGCCTGTACCTGAACGTATGGACGCCCGCGCTCGACGGCGGCCGGCGACCCGTGATGGTGTTCATCCACGGCGGCGCCTTCCTGATGGGCTCCGGCAGCACGCTGCTGTACGACGGCTCGCGGCTCGCGTCGCGCGGGGACGTGGTGGTCGTGACGCTGAACTACCGGCTCGGCGCGCTCGGCTCGCTCGACCTGCGCGGCACGCTCGGCGCCGATTCCGTTCCGGCGAACCTCGGACTGCGCGACCAACTCGCCGCGCTGCACTGGGTACGCGCCAACATCGAGGCGTTTGGCGGCGATCCCGAGGCGGTCACGCTCTTCGGCGAGTCGGCCGGCGCGATGAGCATCGGCACGCTGCTCGGCACGCCCGTCGCGCGCGGGCTGTTCCGGCGCGCGATCCTGCAGAGCGGTGCGGCGCACAACGTGTCGAGTCCCGAGCAGGCCGGGCGCGTCGCCGAGCTGTTCCTGAAGCTGCTCGGTCCGCACGGCGAGAGCCTCGCGCGGCTGCGCGAGGCGCCGCTTCGTGAGCTGCTGCGCGCGCAGCGCGAGGCGACCTTCCAGCTCGCGCTCCCGCTCGGCGGGCTCGCCTTCCAGCCGTGCATCGACGGGGACCTGCTGCCCGAGAGCCCGCTCGACGCGCTCGCGCGCGGCTCCGCCAAGGACGTCGCGCTGCTCGCCGGCACGAACCGCGACGAGTGGAAGCTGTTCCTGCTCGCCGATGTGCGCGCGCGGCGCATGGACGAGGCGGCGCTGCGCCGGCGCTTCGCGCGCGTGCTGGCCGAGCCGGAAGCCGAGCGCGCCTACCAGGCGTACCGCCGCGCGCCGCAGGCCAGGCGGCCGGACGACACGCGCGAGCGCTGGTCGAGCTTCCAGGGCGATCGCGTGTTCCACTGGCCGGCGGCCCGGCTGCTCGAGCTGGCCGGCCGGCACTCGCGCGAGAACTTCGCGTATTCCTTCACCTGGTCACCGCCGCTGCTCGAGCGCCAGATCGGGGCCTGTCACGGCATCGAGCTGCCGTTCGTGTTCGGCACGATCCTGGAGCCGTGGCTGCGTCCCTGGCTCGGCGCGCTACCCGGCGCGCGCAAGCTCTCGCACCGCATGCAGGAGGCCTGGCTCGCCTTCGCGAAGACCGGCCACCCCGGCCACGCGGGCATCCCGTTCTGGCCCGCCTGGGACACCGAAAAGCGTCAGGCCATGAAGCTCGGCCGGAGCTGCGCCGCGATCCCGAGCTACGCCGAGTCGGCCGTCCGCTTCTTCGACGGCAACCGTTAGCGCGACGCTCGGACGCGAAGCCGCCTTCGCGTCCGACCCGCAAGCGCCGCAGGCGCGCGCAGTGGGCCGCAGCCGAGCGAAGTCAGCCAGTCAGTCGGACGCGAAGCCGTCTTCGCGTCCGACCCGCAAGCGCCGCAGGCGCGCGCAGTGAGCCGAAGGCGAACGTAGTCAATCAGACCGGACGCACGGCCCAGATCGCGGTGGCGTACTCGCGGATCGCTCGGTCGCTCGAGAAGTAGCCCATGCGCGCGACGTTCAAGCTCGCTCGGCGCGCCCAGTCATCGGGGTCGAGCCAGTCCCGCGAGACGCGCTCCTGCGTATCGCCGTAGGCGCAGAAGTCGGCGAGCACGAACCAGCGGTCGCCGTGGTCGAGCAGGCCCTCGCAGAGCGGCGCGAACAGACCCGGCTCCTCGGGCGAGAAGCGGCCGTTCGCGAGCGCGTCGATCACCCGGCGGATGCGCGGCGTCGACTCGTACAGCGCGCGCGAGTCGTACGCGCCGTGCGCGCGCAGGTCGGCGACCTGCTCGGCGCGCAGGCCGAAGATGTAGACGTTCTCGGCGCCGACGGCGTCGCGGATCTCGATCGTCGCGCCGTCGAGCGTGCCGATCGTGAGCGCGCCGTTCAGCGCGAGCTTCATGTTGCCGGTGCCCGAGGCCTCCTGGCCCGCGGTCGAGATCTGCTCCGAGAGGTCCGCGGCCGGAATGATCTTCTCTGCAAGCGAGACGCGGTAGTCGGGCACGAACGCGACGCGCAGTAGATCCCGCGTGCGCGGGTCCGCGTTCACGATCTCGGCCAGGTTCGAGATCAGCTTGATCACGAGCTTGGCCATGAAGTACTCGGGCGCGGCCTTGCCGCCGAACAGACACACGCGCGGTGCGACCGGTTGCTTGCCGTCCTCGACCAGCTCGAGGTAGACCTCGGCGATGCGCAGCGCGGCGAGCAGCTGGCGCTTGTACTCGTGGATGCGCTTCACCTGCACGTCGAACATCGCGTCCGGATCGACGCGCACGCCGGCGGTCTGCGCGACCACGCCCGATAGCCGCGCCTTGTTGGCGCGCTTCACGTCCCGAAAGGCCCGCAGGAACTCCGCGTCGCCCACGTGCCTCTCGAGCTCGCGCAGGTCCTCGAGATCGGTGCGCCAGCCCTCGCCGATGCACGCGCTGATCAGGCTCGAGAGCTTCGGGTTCGCCTTCATCAGCCAGCGCCGCGGGGAGATGCCGTTGGTCTTGTTCTGGAAGCGTCCCGGCCAGAGCTCCGCGAAGTCCGGCACGAGCTCCGTCTTCACGAGCTCCGAGTGCAGCTTCGAGACCCCGTTCACCGCGTGCGAGCCGACGATCGCGAGGTGCGCCATGCGCACGTGCTGCGGGTTGCCCTCCTCGATGATCGAGAGCCGGCGCCGCCGCTCGATGTTGCCCGGCCAGCGCACCTCGACCTCGGCCAGGAAGTTCGCGTTGATCAGCTCGATGATCTGCAGGTGGCGCGGCGCGACGCGCGCGAGCAGCGGCTTGGCCCAGCGCTCCAGCGCCTCCGGCAGCAGCGTGTGGTTGGTGTAGGAGAAGCAGCGCTGCGCGTGTTCGAAGGCCTTCTCGAACGGCAGCCCGTGTTCGTCGACGAACAGCCGCACCAGCTCCGCGACCGCCAGCGCCGGATGCGTGTCGTTGAGCTGGATCGCGACCTTGTCGGAGAAGCTGTCGAAGGTGCGCCGCGTGGCCAGGTAGCGCGAGACGATGTCGCGCAGCGCGCAGGCGACGAAGAAATACTCCTGCAGGAGCCGCAGCTCCTTGCCGGCGCTGGTCGACTCGGGCGGGTAGAGCACCTTGGAGACGCGCTCGGACTCGAGCTTCTGGTCGAACGCGCGGTGGTAGTCGCCCTGGTGGAAGATGCCGATGTCGAACTCGTCGGAGGCCTGCGCGGAGTAGAGCCGCAGGCTGTTCACGGTGCGCCCGCCGAAGCTCACGATCGGCAGGTCGTGCGGCAGGCCGACCAGCACGCGCTGGTGGGTCCAGCGCGTGGTCTTCAGGCCGTCGCCGTCGGCGACCTTCTCGAGCTGGCCGTACACGGGAATGCGTAACGCGTCGTCGCGCCGGATGATCAGCCACGGCGAGCCGGTCGCGCGCCAGCTGTCGGCGTACTCGCGCTGGTAGCCGCCCTCGATCGCCTGGCGGAACAGCCCGTGCTCGTAGTTGATCCCGTAGCCGAAGCCGGGCATGTCGAGGCTCGCGAGCGAGTCGAGGAAGCACGAGGCGAGCCGGCCGAGACCGCCGTTTCCGAGCGCGGCGTCGGGCTCGAGCTCGCGCAGGGCCTCGAGCTCGACGCCGAGCTGCGCGAGCGTCGCGCCCACCTTGTCGAGCAGGCCGAGGTTCAGGAGGTTGTTCCCGAGCGAGCGGCCCATCAGGAACTCGACCGACAGGTAGTAGATGCGCTTCGCGTCGGCGGCGCGGTAGCGCTCCTCGGTCTCGAGCATGCGCTCGATCAGCTGCTCGCGCGTGGCGAGCGAGACCGCGACGAGCAGATCGCGCGGCGAGGCGTCCTGCCAGCGCTTGCCGAGCGTGTAGCGCAGGGCGCGCTGTACCGAGGCGGCGAAGTCGGGCAGCGGCAGCGGGGGAAGAACAGCCTTGGGCATCCTGCTCACCTCGGGTCTTCGGGCCGCGTCGCGCGACGCTTGAGGCCCCGATCGGCAAAGGCGATCTGCGCGCGCACGCGCGGATCGGCGGCGATCTCTTCGAACGCGCGCTGCATGCGCCTCGACCAGCTCCGGCGGCGCTGCACGGACACGCCCGGAAGATTCAGCGGCTCGGTCTCGCCGGCCAGGTCGTCGAGCCCGATCGCGACCAGCCGCGCCGGTGTCCGGGCGAGGTGCGCGTTCACGGCCGCGCCGAGCGTCGCGTCGTCGGCCGGCGTGGCGGTCGCGGACAGGTCGCCCTCGTCGCGGAGCGTGGCGACCAGCGCCTCGCGCTCCACGGCGCGCGCCGCCTTCGCCTGGGGTAGCGCCGATGCACGGCCGGAGCCGTCCAGAGCCTCGCGGAGCTCGAGGTCGCGGCCCGCCAGGTAGCCGGCGAGCGGCGGCAGGTCGTGCGTGGTCGCGAGCACCAGCGCGCGGGCCGGGTAGTCCCGACTCGCGCGGTAACGAGGACCCTTTCGTTCGAAGCACAGCACCCGGGTCGACAGAATGCCCCAGGACGCGAGCTCTGGCCCGAGCTCGGGCGGGACGGTGCCGAGGTCCTCGCCGATCACCAGGGCCCCCGCGCTTCGGCTCTCCAGCGCGAGGATCCCGAACAGCTCGTCGTGGGGCTGGCGTACGTAGGCGCCCTCGCTGCCCGGCCGGCCGGCGGGAATCCAGAACAGGCGCGCGAGGCCGATCACGTGGTCGATGCGCAGCGCACCTGCAGAGCGAAACGCCGAGCGCAGGACCTGACGCAGATAGGCGTAGCCCTGCTCGCGCTGGCGCTCGGGCACCAGCGGCGGCAGGCCCCAGTCCTGGCCATCGGCCGCGTAGGCGTCGGGCGGCGCGCCCAGCGTCGCGCCGTGCGCGAACAGGCCGGGGTTCGCCCAGGCGTCGGCCGAGTCGGCCGCGCTGCCGATCGCGAGATCCTTCACCAGCCCGAGCGCGAGGCCGGCCTCGCGCCCCGCGCGGGCGGTGCGCTCGAGCTGCGCGTCGAGCTCGAACTGCAGCCAGGCGTGGAAGTCGATGTCGCGCGCGTGCGAGGCCGCGAACGCGCCTACCGCGGCGGAGCGCGGATCGCGGAGCGGCGCGGGCCAGCGGCGCCAGTCGGGCTCGCCGAGCTCGGACTGCAGGGCTTCGAAGCTCGCGAAGTCCTCGAGCGCGCGGCCGGCCCGCGCGCGGAACGTGGCGAACGCCCGACCCCGCTCGCTCGGGTGCTCGCGCTCGCGGCGCGCGAAGCACGCGTTCAGCGCGCGCAGCACCTCGAGCTTCGCGTCGAGCACGGCCTCGTAGTCGAGCGCGTGCGCTGCGCGCAGCCGCGCGAGCGGCGCGGCCGCGAGGCGCGCGCGCGCGGCGTCGCACTCCGCGAGCTCCGGCACGGCCTCGACGTCGAGGTACAGCACGTTCTGCCAGATCCGGCTCTTCGGGCTGTAGGGCGAGATCGCGTCGCCGCGGCCGTACAGCGCGTGCAGAGGATTGATCGCGACGAAGTCGGTGCCGAGCTCCGCCGCGATCTGCTCGAGCCGCGCCAGGTCCGTGAAGTCGCCGAAGCCGAAGCCGCGCCGACTCCGAACCGTGTAGAGGCTCGTCCAGAGCCCGAGCGCGCGCGCGTCGCCCAGCCGCTCGCGCGCGAGCAGGGCGGTGCGCGGCGCGACGATCAGCGTCTGCGCGAAGGTCCGGCGCTCGCCGCGCGCGCGCAGGTGCAGGCGCAGCGCGTGGACGCCGGTCGGGACGCGGACCGGCAGGGCGAGCTCCGCGCTCGTGCGCCCATCGCCCGCGGGCACGCGCAGCGGGCCGCGCCAGCTGCTGCCGTCCTCGCAGGCGAGCTCGAGCTCCGCGTCGAGCGGCTCGAAGCTCGGCGGCAGGATCGCGCGCAGGCCGGGCGCGCCGCAGGCGTGCTCGCGCCACACGCGCACCGGCTCGATCACGGGCGCGCGCGCGGCCGCGTCGAGCGCCGCGAGGCTCGCCTCGGCCTCGGCCTCGGTCGAGCAGGCCGAGCCCATCGCCACGCACAGCGCTTCCTGGGTCGCGGCGCTCGCGCGGCGTTCGCGGCCCTCGAGATCGAAGTAGGCGGGCACGATGCCGAGGCGATCGGCGAGGCGCGCGAGCCGCGGCCGCTTCGAGGCGCTCAAGACTCGGGCACCAGTACCAGCGCCGCGAGCGGCGGCAGCTGCAGGCGCAGCGACCAGGCGAAGCCGTGACACGGAACCGCGTCGGGCACGGGGTGCGTATCGACGGACGCGCCGCTGCCACCGAACTCGGGCGCGTCGCTCGACAGCAGCACGCGATAGCGCGCGGGCGTCGGCGCGCCGATCCGATACTCGGCGCGTGGCAGCGGCGTCATGTTCAGCACGACCAGCGCGTGCGCGTCGCCGTCCGCGCGCAGGTACGAGACCACGGACTGCTCGCGGTCCGCGCAGTCGATCCAGCGGAAGCCCGCGGGGTCGTGGTCCCAGCGCCAGAGCGACGCCTCGGAGCGGTACGCGTGGCCGAGCGCGGCCATGAAGCGCATCAGCCCCGCGCGCCCGGGCTCGGCGGACAGGTGCCAGTCGAGGCTCCGGTCGTGGTTCCACTCCGACGGCGGCGCGAGCTCGGTGCCCATGAAGTCGAGGATCTTCCCGGGCCGCGTCCACTGGTAGGTGAGCAGGAGTCGCAAGCCCGCGAGCTTCTGCCACTCGTCGCCGGGCAGCTTCGAGAACAGCGAGCGCTTCTCGTGCACGACCTCGTCGTGCGACAGCGGGTTCACGAAGCACTCGTCGTACTCGTACAGCATCGCGAAGGTGAGCTCGTCGTGGTGCCAGCGCCGGTGCGACGGATCGCGCGCGAAGAAGCGCAAGGAGTCGTGCATCCAGCCCATGTTCCACTTGAACGTGAAGCCGAGCCCGCCCTGGTGCGCGGGGCGCGTCACGCCGGGCCAGTCGGTCGACTCCTCGGCGATCGTGAACGTGCCCGGGTGCTTGCGCGCGACCAGCGCGTTCAGCCGGCGCAGGAACTCGATCGCTTCGAGATTCTCGCGCCCGCCGTAGGCGTTCGGCAGCCAGCCGCTCTGCTCGCGCGAGTAGTCCAGGTACAGCATCGACGCGACCGCATCGACGCGCAGGCCGTCGACGTGGAACTCCTCGAGCCAGTACAGCGCGTTGGCGATCAGGAAGTTCCGCACCTCGACGCGGCCGAAGTCGAAGACCAGCGTGCCCCAGTCCGGGTGCTCGCCGCGGCGCGGGTCCGCGTGCTCGTACAACGCCTCGCCGTCGAAGCGGCGCAGGCCCCAGTCGTCCTTGGGGAAGTGCGCGGGCACCCAGTCGAGAATCACGCCGATGCCGCGCTGGTGCAGGTGATCGACCAGGAAGCGCAGATCGTCCGGTGTGCCCCAGCGCTCGGTCGGCGCGTAGTAGCCCGCGACCTGATAGCCCCACGAGCCGACGAACGGGTGCTCCATGATCGGGAGCAGCTCGACGTAGTTGAAGCCGAGCGCGCTGCAGTGGTCGGCCAGGCGGGGTGCGATCTCGCGGTAGGAGAGCCAGCGGTGGCCCTCCTCGGGGACGCGCTGCCACGAGCCGAGGTGCAGCTCGTAGATCGCGATCGGCTCGCGCAGCGGCTCGCGTCCGAGGCGGTTCCGACACCAGTCGGCGTCGCCCCAGACGTGCGCGGAGTGCGCGACGCGCGAGGCGGTGCCGGGCGCGCTCTCCATCGCGCGCGCCATCGGATCGGTCTTGAGCCGCAGCTCGCCGGCCTTCGTGCGAAGCTCGAACTTGTACAGCGACCCCGGCGAAAGCTCAGGGACGAACAGCTCCCAGACTCCGGAGCCGCCGAGCGAGCGCATCGGGCAGAGCCGTCCGTCCCAGCGGCAGAAGTCCCCGACCACGCTGACGCGCGTCGCGTTCGGCGCCCAGACCGCGAAGGCCGTGCCCTCGACTCCCTCGTGCACGAGCGGCCGCGCGCCGAGCGCATCCCAGAGCCGCTCGTGATTGCCCTCGGCGATCAAGTGCAGGTCGAGCGCGCCGAGCGTGGGCGCGAATGCGTACGGATCGATGCGTTCCCAGGCGTTGCCGTCGGCGAACCGGAAACGCACGCGCGCGCGAAGCGAAGCGGCCGCGCCCGCCGGAAGCGCGCCCGCGAAGACGCCGGAGCCGAGCGCCGCGAGCTCGATCGGCGTCGTACGGGCGTCGACGAATGCCTCGCAGCGCACCGCGTCCGGGTGGAACGCGCGCACGACGCGGCCACCCGCGACACCGCCGCGTGTCGAGCCGTGCACGCCCAGGTAGCGATGCGGATCGTGGTGCGTGCCCGCGACCAGCAGCGCCCGCTCGCCCGCATCGTGCGCCGCCGTGCTCACGACTTCGCGCCCGAGCCGAGCCAGGTGAACGAGTGCGCCGCCAGGCGGACCCGGTCGCGCCGCGGCTGGCCCGGCGTGCGACACGCCGAGGAGAGCAGCGCCTGCCAGCGCCCGCCGCCCGGCGCCTTCGGCAGCACGAAGAAGCAGCCGCGCGCGCCCGCGTTCAGGAGCAGGAGCGCGTCCTCGCCGCGTTGCGGCTGCCCCGCCTCGTCGCGCGGGTCCGCGGCGCTGCCCGCGACCCGCATGCCGAGCGCGTGGCGCGTCGGGTCCTGCCAGTCCGCGGGCATGAAAGGCGCGCCGTCCGGGCGCAGCCAGACCACGTTGCGCGCGGCCTCGCCGTCGAAGAACGTGCGGCGCGCGAAGACCGGGTTCGCGCGCCGCAGGGCGAAGGCGCGCCGCACGAAGTCGAGGAACGCGCGCCGCTCGTCGTCCAGCTCCCAGTCGAGCCAGGTGAGCGGGTTGTCCTGGCAGTAGGCGTTGTTGTTGCCGCCCTGCGTGCGCGAGAGCTCGTCGCCGTGCGAGAGCATCGGCACGCCGAGCGAGAAGGCGAGCGTGGCGATCAGGTTGCGCTTGGCGCTCTCGCGCGCGCGGATCACCTGCGGCGCGACGCTCGGCCCCTCGGCGCCCCAGCCCGACGAGAAGTTCTCGTCGACGCCGTCGCGGTTCTCCTCGCGGTTGGCCTGGTTGTGCTTGCGAGCAAAGCTGACCACGTCCTGCAGCGTCAGCCCGTCGTGGCAGGTCACGAAGTTCAAGCTCGCCTGCGGCGTGCGCCGGTCATGCGCGAACACGTCGGCCGAGCCCGCCAGCCGCGTCGCGAGTTCGGCCAGCATGCCGGCATCGCCGCGCCAGAAGCGGCGCGCGCCGTCGCGGAAGCGGTCGTTCCACTCCGTGAAGCCGCGCGGGAAGCGGCCCAGCGCGTAGCCGTCGGGCCGCGCGTCCCAGGGCTCGGCGATCAGCTTCACGCCCTGCAGCGTCGGGTCTTGGTGCACGATCCCGAAGAAGCGCGCGCGCGCGTCGAAGCCGAGCGGATCGCGGCCGAGGACGCTCGCGAGATCGAAGCGGAAGCCGTCGACGTGCAGCTCGCGCACCCAGTGGCGCAGGCAATCGACCACCAACTGAAGCGCGCGCGGCTCGCGCACGTCGAGCGTGTTGCCGCAGCCGCTCCAGTCCTCGTACTCCGCCGGGTTCGCGCGGTCCAGCCGGTAGTAGGTCGCGTTGTCGATCCCGCGCAGCGAGTAGGTCGGCCCCCGCGGATCGCCCTCGGCCGTGTGGTTGAACACGACGTCGATCAGCACCTCGAGCCCCGCGCGGTGAAGCTGACGCACCATCTCGCGGAACTCGGCCACCTGTTCGCCGCGGTCGCCGCTCGCGAAGCGCGCGTCCGGCGCGAGATAGGCGAGCGGCGCGTAGCCCCAGTAGTTGCCGAGCTCGAGCTTGGCGGTGTGCGCGTCGGGCGCCGAGTGGTGGACGGGCAGCAGCGAGAGCGTGGTCACGCCGAGCCCCCGCAGGTGCGCGACGATCGCCGGGTGCGCGAGCCCGAGGTAGCGCCCGCGCAACGCTTCCGGTACGTCGGCGTGACGCATCGTCATGCCCTTCACGTGGCACTCGTAGACGATGGCGCGGCTCCACGGCACGCGCGGCGGCGCGTCGTCGCCCCAGTCGAACGCCGGGTCCACGACCAGCGCGCGCGGCATGAACGCCGCGCTGTCGAGCGTGCTCGGGCGACTCGCGTCGGCCTCGTCGTGCGCGAGCAACGCCTCGTGCCAGCGCACCGATCCGGCCAGCGCGCGCGCGTACGGGTCGACCAGCAGCTTGTTCGCGTTGAAGCGCTGCCCGCGCTCGGGCGCCCACGGGCCGTGCACGCGGTAGCCGTAGAGCTGGCCGGGACGCACACCCTTCAGGTAGCCGTGGAAGACGTCGTCGGAGTGGCCGGGCAGGGCGATGCGCTGCGCCTCGCTGTTCGCGTCGGTGCTCGCGAACAGGCACAGCTCGACGGAGTCGGCGTGCGACGAGGCGAGCGCGAAGTTCGTGCCGTAGCCGTCCCAGCTGGCGCCGAGCGGTGTCGGGGCACCGATGCTCGCCGCGGTCCCGCTCAAATCCGCGCTCGCGCTTCGCGCGCGACCTCCTCGAGCGCGGACTCCCAGAGCGCGGCCGGTCGCGCCCAGGAGACGTCGAGCCGGAGCAGCTCGCGCAGCAGTCGCTCCGCGCCGCGCGCGCGCACGAGCTGCGCCGCGCGCTCCGCCGCCGCCACCAGATTCTCGGCGGAGAGCGGCGCGAACAGGATGCCGGTCTCGCCGTCGCGGATCGTGTCCGCGAGTCCGCCCACACGGTGCGCGATCGGCAGCGCGCCGTAGCGCTGCGCGGTCAGCTGCACGAGGCCACAGGGCTCGAAGCGCGAGGGCACGAGCACGGCGTCCGCTCCCGCGTACAGGCGGCGCGCCTGCGCCTCGTCCCAGCCGACGATCGCCTTCACCCGGCCGGGGAAGCGCGAAGCCGACGCGCGCAGCGCATCCGCGATCGCACGCTCGCCGTTGCCGAGCAGCGCGACCGACGCGCCGGCGGCGACCAGGCCCTCGAGCGACTCGAGCAGCACGTCCCAGCCCTTCTGCGCGGTGAGCCGGCCGATCGCGGCCTGGAAGCGTCCGGGCTCCGGCTTCTCCAGCCCGAGCTCGGCGAGCATCGCATCGCGGCAGACGCGCTTGCCGGCGAGCGAAGCCGAGTGGAAGCGCTCGGGCAGCGCCGGGTCCGTGCCGGGATCGAAGCGATCCACGTCGAGCCCGTTCGCGATGCCGATGAGCCGCGCGCGGCGCAGCCGGTACACGCCCTCGAGGCCCTCGCCGAACGCGGGTGTCTGGACCTCGCGCGCGTAGCCGGGCGAGACCGCGACGATGCGGTCGGCCGAGATCAAGCCGGCCTTCAGCAGCGAGAGCTGGCCGAAGAACTCCAGGCCGTCGGGCGCGAACAGCTCCTGCGGCAGGCCCGTCCAGCTCATCGCGTTGGCGGGCGCGCGGCCCTGGTACGCGTTGTTGTGTAGGACCTGAACAGTCCCCACGCCGCGCGTGAGGCCGCGATCGAACAGCGTGCGCAGCGCGCAGATCGCGAGCGCGGCGTGCCAGTCGTGCGCGACCAGCACGTCCGGGCGCTCCTCGTGCGCGCGCAGCGCGACCGCGCGCGCGAAGCTGATGAAGCGCGGCACGTCGTCGGGGAACCCGTACAGACCGGGCCGGTCGAAGAACGCGGGCAGATCGAGCAGGCGCAGCTCGAGCTTGGGCGCGAGCACGCCCGCGAGCCAGCGTCCGCGCAGCTCGCCGAACGGCCCGGCCAGGCGCACGCCACCGGCGTCGTGGAGCTGCGGGAGGGAGGGCTCCGCGAGCGTGCTCCGGTACGCGGGTAGCAGCACCGTGAGCTCGTGGCCGCGCGCGGCGAGCGCGCGCGCCAGCCCGGCCACCGCGTCGCCCAGACCCCCGCTCTGCGCGAGCGGCGCGAGCTCGGCCGTGGCGAAGAAGACGCGCACGCTCGCGCCCTAGACGTCGTACTCGTCGCGCTGACCGAAGTCCGCGCGCGAGACCACGACCACGCCGCCCTCCGAGACCGTGAAGCGCTGGCGGTCCTTCTCGAGGTCGAAGCCGATCACCTCGCCCGCCGGAATGCGCACGCCCTTGTCGACGATACAGCGGCGCAGCTTCGCGCCGCGCCCGACGTCGACCAGCGGAAACAGGATGCTGTCGGTGACCTGGCTGTAGCTGTTCAGGCGCACGCGGTAGAAGCAGACCGTGCGCTCCATCAGCCCGCCCGAAACGATCGTGCCCGCGCCGACGATCGAGTCCACGGCGTGGCCGACGCGGCCTTCGTCCTTGTCCGCAAACACGAACTTCGCGGGGCCCGAGGGCGGCTGGTTGCCGCGCAGCGGCCACAGATCGTTGTACAGGTTGAGCCGCGGCTCCACCGAGACCAGGTCGAGGTTCGCCTCGTAGAACGCGTCGATCGTGCCGACGTCGCGCCAGTAGCCGCGCGAGCCCTCGCTCTCGCCCGGACAGAGCTGCGACGCGAAATCGTACGCGAGCACGCGCATGCGTTTGTGCGCGGTGGACAGCACGTCGCGACCGAAGTCGTGCGTGGTCGCCTCCGAGCCCGCGTCGCGGCGCAGCTCCTCGAGCAGGGCGGTCGTGCGGAACGCGTAGTTCCCCATCGAGACGAGCGTCATCTCGGGATTGCCGGGCAGGCCGGGCGGGTCTTGCGGCTTCTCCAGGAAGTCGACCATCCAGCCGGCTTCGTCGACCTTCACGCAGCCGAACGAGCGCGCCTCGCTGCGCGGCACGGGCAGGGTCGCGACGGTCAGGTCCGCGTCGCGGCTGCGGTGCGCGTCGAGCATCAGCGACACGTCCATCTTGTAGACGTGATCGGAGCCGAAGATCACGACGTCGCGCGGGCGCAGCTCGCGCAGCAGATCCAGGTTCTGCCAGATCGCGTCGGCCGTGCCGCGGAACCAGAACGGGCCGATGTTCTGGCCTGCGGGAACCGGATCGATCGAGGCGTCGAGCACGCCGCCCAGCGACCACGCGCGCGACAGGTGACGGATCAGCGAGGTGGCGCGGTACTGCGTCAGGACCTTGATGTGTGCGAAGCCGCTGTTCAGCAGGTTCGAGAGCACGAAGTCGACCAGCCGGTAGCGTCCGCCGAAATAGACCGCCGGCTTGCTGCGCTCGCGGGTGAGCGGCGCGAGCCGCCGGCCTTCGCCGCCGGCGAGCACCAAGGCCAGGCTGTCGCGCACCGGAATCACGTCGAGATCGTTTCTAGCGGACGGCGCCGCGAAGCGCCCAGCCGAGCATGCGCAGGCCGCTCGCGGCGACCCAGCTCCCCGCCACGCGCCGCGAGCAGGCGGCTCCCGCCCAGCGCGCCAGTGAGCCCGCCGAAGGCGTTGGCGTCGTGCGAGATCGCGATCAGCTCAGCGCGGCCCCTGGTTGTCGCCGCGCGGGTTCGCCGCGAAGCAGGTCTCCGAGCCCTCCTGACACATCACGACCAGCGTCGTGCGCTGACCGCAGCCCTCTATGCCGACGGTGTACTCCATGCGCGACATGCCCATCACCCACGGGCCCTGCACGGCGGGCTGGATGAAGTCGTCCGAGAGCAGAACGGCCGTCGCGCCCGGACAGCCGAGCTCGAAGCGGCCGCGGGTCAGCGCGGTCTCCATCGCCTTCGGCTGACCCGCGTCGAGCATCTGCTGCGAGGTCTGACAGCCTGCGCCGAGCGCGAGCACAGCCGCGGCCAGCGTGAGCTTGATGGTCTTCGTCATGATCGGAGCTCTCCTACTCGCGGTCGCGCAGCTCAGCGGCGCCCGCCGCCGCGGAATCCGCCCCCGCCAAAGCCTCCGCCGCCGAAGCCTCCACCGTGGAAGCCTCCGCCGCCCTCGCCGAAGCGGTCGCCGAAGCCGCCACCGCCGCTGCCGCCGAAGTGGTTGCCCCAGCCTCCGCCGCCGCCGCCGGGTGCGCCCGCTCCGCCGCCGAAGCCGCCGCCGCTGGGGCTGCTCTCTGCGTTGCTGCGTCCCTGCGCTTCGTGGTCGGCCCAGGAATTGTCGCCGCCCGCGCTCTGCCAGCCGTTCGACGTCGACTTCTGCCAGCCGTTCGCGGTTTGCTGCTGCACCTCGCCGCTCGGGCTCGCGTACAGGTTGTTGCCGCGGTCACCCGTGCCGGTGCTGTAGGTCTGGCCGGTCTTCGCGCTGGTGAACGAGCTGTCGCGATCGACGCTGGGCGGCGCGCCGTCCCCGCCGGTCGTGGTCACGCTGTGGCTGTAGTCGCTGCCGCCGGCCGTCGTCCCGCTGGTGGTCTTGTTCGTGCTGTAGCGGCCGTTGTCGTAGTTGTAGGCGCCGCTGCGGCTGGTGGTCTGCGTGCCGCCCGCGGCGGTGTTCTTGCTGACGCTCTCGCCGGCGGCCTGCGTGTTCGTGTCGTAGTCGTAGTTGCGATAGCCGCTGTACGTGCCCGAGGTCCCCGTACGCGTGTTGGTGTAGGAGCCGCTGCCCTTCACGCCGACGCTCGAGTCCGAGGTGTACCAGGTCTTGCTGCCGGACCAGTTCGTCGCGCCGTAGTGCCCGTAGACGTTGGCGCTCGCCGAGCCGCAGCACGGATAGCCGTGATAAGCGGAGCCGTAGTAGTACGGCGTGGCCCAGACGCCGACGACCACGGGCGTCATCAAGCCCAGGCCATAGCCGTAGCTGTAGCCGACGACCGGGCTGTAGATCGGCTGCGCCGCGATGCCGTAGGTCTCGGGCGGCGCGTACCACACGTTGCCGACCCAGGGATCGTAGTCGTAGCCGGTTCCGTACACGACCACGCCGTCGGGCGCGACGACCGTGCCGAGATAGCCGGGGGTGTAGCCGACGTAGACCACCTCGGGCGTCGCGCCGTAGATCTGCACGTAGGTCACGTAGTGGACCGGCGAGCTCGGCGGGATGGTGTAGATCACCGCCGGCACCGCGCGCGCCACGAACCACGGGCCGGTCGCGGAGGCGGACGTGAACCACACGCCCGCGCGCAGCGTGTACCACTGGTCGGCGGTCACGCGGATCACCGGCGTCGGCGAGTTCGCAACGTACGAGAGCGTCGTGCCCGAGATCGGCACGAGCTTCGGCGCGCCGTCGTAGGTCGCGGAGAAGGTCGGCGGATTCCCGAGCGGGATGTTCGCGGTCTGCGGGATGGAGTTCGAGATCACCGCCTCGCGCGCCTGCGGCGTGCCCGCCACCGCTGCGAGCACCACACCCGCCGGCGAGCCCGGCGGGATCGACACGAAGTCCACGGGCAGATTCTGGCTCGGCACGTAGTTCCACGGTCCCGTGAGCGCCGCGCTCTTGTACCAGCGACCCGAGATCAGCACGTAGTAGCTGCCGTTGGTCTCGTCGACGATCACGTCCGAGGTCGTGTTCGTGCACCAGAGCAGCGACGTGCCGGTGATCGGCGACAGCTCGGGCTGACCCTTGAACACGATCAGCTCCGCCGGCACCTGACTCACGAACACCGCGGGCACGCCGCTCCCGAGCGCGGGCGGCGGCTGCGCGTTGCTGCCGCTGAGCAGGTCGGTCTGCCCGTTCGAGGCCAGCGTCTGCGCGAGTGCGCCGAGTCCGGGCGGCATGCTCGTGGCCAGGCTCCACGGTCCGGTGATCGCGGGGGCTTCGAGCCAGCCGTCGTACAGATGCATGAACCAGGTGGAGGCCCCCGTCGCGCGGATGATCAGCGCGCGCGTGTTGATCACGCGCTCGAACGACTGGCCGGGCACCCTGCGCACGACCGGCGCGCCGTCGATCGGCACCAGGAACGACGGCGCGTAGCTGACGATGATCTTCGGCACCGGGTTCTTCACCGGAACACCCGTGGGCTTGGCCACGCTGGAGGCCGCGAGCGACGCCTCGACGCGCGCGAGCGCGATCGTCCGGGTCGTCGTCGGCATCCGCTCTGCGACCTGGGCGAGGTAGCTCGCGCCGTTGTCGGGCAGGCTGGGGAAGTTCGAGCGCGTGAGCTTCTGGTCCTCGAGCGTCACCAAGCGCGCCTCGCGGTCGACCTCGGTGCGCGCCTGGCCCCAGATCACGCCGAACGCCTGCTGGGCGGTACCGGGTGTGCTCACCGCGACGGCGGCGCGGTAGGTGAGCAGGTTTCCAGTCCACGACTCGACCTGCGGCGAGTAGATCAAGAGCGTCGCCGCATCGGTCTGTATCTGACGCGGCCACGGATCGGTCGTCGCGATCGGTGGCGGCGGAGCGTTGCCCGCGTCGCTCGCGCCCTCGGGCAGCGCGGCCACGTCGCTCTCGAGCTGCGGGTTGGGCGAGTTGCACGCGCCGAGCACGCACAGCGCCGCGACCACGATCGCGAGCGCGAAGCTTCTCGAGGTCACGTGAGCCCCCTTCATGTCTCGGCCCGATTCCCGCGCCGCGCCCGATCATACAGCGACGACGTTCAGCGTACAGCTCCGCTTCGCACGTCGCTCAATGACCGGGCTGCGCGGCCTTCTCGCCCAACACGCGCAGCGGGCGCGGCGGCCGGTGCAGCGCGATCACGTCCGCGGTGCGCTCGGCGATCCAGCGCACCGCCTCGTCCGGATCGTCGGTGAAGAAGAGACGCGCGGCCTCCTCGCGCGAGATCGTGCCGGCCTCGACCATCGCGCGCTCGATGAACGCGCGCAGCGGAGCCCAGTAGTCGAGCCCCATCAGCACGCACGGGAAGGAGTCGATCTTGCGGGTCTGGATCAGCGTGGCGACCTCGAAGATCTCGTCGAGCGTGCCGAAGCCGCCGGGCATGGCGATGAACGCGTATGAGTACTTGACCAGCATCAGCTTGCGCACGAAGAAGTGCCGGAACTCGATGAAGCGATCGACGTAGGGGTTGGGCTTCTGCTCGAGTGGGAGCTCGATGTTGCAGCCGACCGAGAACGCGCCGACGTCGCGCGCGCCGCGGTTCGCCGCCTCCATGATGCCCGGTCCGCCGCCAGTCATGACCGTGAAGCCCGCGTGGCCCACGCGCTGCGCGGTCTCGCGCGCGAGCGCGTAGTACGGGTGGCCGTCGCCGAAGCGCGCGGAGCCGAAGATCGTCACGCACGGACCCACGAAGTGCAGCGCGCGGAAGCCGCGGATGAACTCGATCGAGAAGCGGGCGGCGCGGCGCAGCTCGGCGAGGCGCCGGCCCGGACCGACCAGCAGGCCCTTCTCGGTGTGGTTGCTCGACATCGGCCATGTGTTTGTCAGAAGGCGAGGGCGCGCGCCAGCCGACCCCGCGCGGGCGATCGCGGTAAGCTGGCGGACCCGCGCGACCGCAGCGACGGCGGGGCACAGCGCACCGGCAGCCACGCCGGGACACGAGAGGGAGGAGACGAGCTTGCTGATCATCGCAGGGACATTCCGCATCGATCCGGCGCAGCGCGACACGGCGATCGCCGCCGCCAACGAGATGATGGCCGAGACGCTGAAGGAGAAGGGCTGCCACGCCTACGCGTTCAGCGCGGACTTCGGAGATCCCGCGCGCATCCACCTGTTCGAGCGCTGGGAAGACCAGGAGGCGCTGTCCGCGCACTTCACGACGCCGCACATGGCGCGGTTCCAGGGCGTGATCGGGAAGCTCGGCGTGAAGGATTTCGAGGTGCAGAAGTACACGATCTCGGCGGTCGGCCCGGTTCGCTGACGGCCGGAGCGTGGCCGGAACCTTCTCCGCACTGCGGCTGCCCGAGTTCCGGATCCTGTGGATCAGCGCGGTCGTCTCGTTCCTGGCCTTCTTCATGTCCACGGTCGTGCAGAGCGTGGTCGCGTTCGAGCTGACCGGCACGAATCGCGCGGTGGGCTCGGTGGTGGCGGCGCAGGGGCTGGCGATGCTCGTGCTCGGCCCGCTCGGCGGCGCGCTCGCGGACCGCGTGCGCAAGCGCCGCTTGATCGCGGCGGCGCAGGCGGTGACCGCGGGCGTGTTCCTGCTGCTCGCGCTCGCGCTGGCGACGCACACCATACGGGTCGAGTTCCTGGCGCTCGGCTCGCTGGTGATGGGCGCGACCTTCGCGTTCATCGGACCCGCCCGGCAGGCGCTCACCGTCGATCTGGTTCCGGCGGAGAGCCGCGGCAACGCGCTCGCGCTGACGCAGGTCGGGCACAGCGCGTCGCGGGTGCTCGGGCCCGCGTTCGCGGGGCTGTTCCTGGGCTGGACGTTCGCGGGCGCGACCGGCGGCTATCTGGCGATGGCCACGTTCTACGTCGGCTCGGCGGCGGCGCTGCTGCTGCTGCCGCGCTCGGTCGTGCGCGCGGGCGCGCGCGACGCGCACATCCTGGCGGACATCGCCGCCGGGCTGCGCTACGTGCGCGCGCACCGCCGGCTGCGGCTGATGCTGCTGTTCTTCGTGTCGGTGATCATGTTCGGCTACCCGTACGTGACGGTGATCCCCGGTCTGCTCGAGCACGCGCTCGGCCGCGACGCGCACGACGTGGGTACGCTGTTCGGTGTCTCCGCGGCGGGCGCGCTGGCCGCGTCGCTCGGGGTGGCGCGCTTCGCGGACTCACGCCACGCGCTGCGCATCTACACCGGCATGGGCGTGCTGTTCGGAGCGTCGCTCGTCGCCGTCGCGCTGGCGCCGTCCTACGTTCCGGCGCTGGTCGCGATGATCGGAGTGGGCGCGGGCAGCGGCGGCTTCCAGTCGCTGAACGCCGCGGTGATCGTGCGCGAGACCGAGCCCGCGTTCTTCGGGCGCGTCTCGTCGCTGTCGACGCTCGCGTTCGCCGGCTTCGGGCTGATGGGGCTGCCGATCGGCCTGCTGGCCGACGCGATCGGCGAGCGGGTCGCGCTCGCCGCGATGGGCGTGGGGGTGTGCGCGATCGCGCTCGCGCTGGCCGCGCGCCTGCGCGGCGCGGGAGCCCGCTAGCCAGCGCTCGATCAGTGTCCGCCGCCGACGGCCTTCAGGACCTTCTTCGCGCCGTGTCCGACGTGACCGAGTCCCTTGCCGCCGCCGTGCGGGTGCGCGCCGCCCTTGATCCCACCCTTGTAGTGTCCGCCGTGCCAGCCGTCGCCGCAGATGCCGCCGCCACCGCCACCGCCGCCGCCGCCGCCACCGCCACCGGGCGTGTTGTTGCCCCCGGAGCCGCCGTCATCGCCGCCGCGCGCGTTGTGGCTCGATCGGTTGTGGTTGATCACCGCGCCGATCGTGACCAGGTCGAGCGCCGAGACCAGGCGATCGATGTTGAGCTGCGTGTCGGTGCGCGTGTAGCCGCTGGGTGTGTAGGCGTTGTCGTGGTGCACGAACGACAGCGGGCTCCACGCGCCCATCATGCGCTCGCTGGCGGGCAGGTTCTTCGCGACCGCCGACGTGACCACGCCGATGCCGTTGCCCACGGTGTCCGCGGCTTCCGGTGACACGGTGGGGCCGACGGTGACCTGGGTCAGCGGCACGATCACCGCGTTGTTGGTCGCGCTCATCGCATCGGCCACCACCGCCACGCCGCTCTCGACGCCCGTGAAGATCCGCCCCGCGGCCGAGGCGGGCTCGAGCCGCACCAGGTCGTAGAGCGCATACGGGACCATCTGGATCGGCGACACGCGGTAGGACTGCGTACCCTCGTGCTGGTGCGTGCGCGTCTCGCCGAGGAACGCGTGCCGGCCCAGGTCGAGCAGGTCGTCGCCCGCGGCCGCGTAGCTCGCCTTCACGTTGCCGGCCACGCTGCCGGTCGCGCGCACCTTCGGATTGCGCGGATTCACCTCGGCCGCGTACAGCCGGAGGTTGTCCTTGATCGAGCTGGCGGCTTCGGTCGCGTCGAGGCGCTCGGCGGGCAGGAGCGAGAGCCCGTCGGCGATCGGTGCGCCGCCCAGGATCGCGGCGAGCCCCGTCTCGTAGCCGTCGGGCGACTCGAAGAACGCGAACGACTGCTTCGGGCAGTACAGGATCTGCTGCGGCACCTGCGCCCTCGAGCCGTCCTCGCGGGTCAGCGCGACGTCGCGCGTGTTCATGCAGCCGGCCGAGTCCGGATTCGCCAGCAGGGTCTCGACCAGATAGGTCTCGAGCGGCTGGTCGCCCCACAGGATCTCGAGCTTGGCGCCGCCGACCGCGCGCACGATGAAGCGATCCTGCTTGCCGTAGTGCGTGACCAGCCGGCCGCCGTCCTCGTCGATCGTCCAATCGTCGCCGTCCGGCGCCTCGCTGAGCGCGGCGAACTCGGAAGCGTACACGGACGGGTCGGCCAGGAACGCGTCGAAGTCGAACGGCGTCTCGGCCGTGCGCTTGAAGATCTCGAGACCCGGCGGGAACGCGGGCGCAGGCGGAGCGGCCGCCACGTCCGGGGTCTTGGCCTTCGGCAGCTTCGCGACCAGCGCGCTCGAATCGATCGAGGCCAGGTAGCGGCGGTCGAGCGCGCGATCGCCCTCGGCGCTGGCCAAGTAGCGCACCCCGATCTGCCAGTGCGCGCTCGCGAGATCGACGTCGGCCGGCGGCGCGAAGAACGCGCGGTCGCCCTCGATCGTGCCGGCGACCGAGCGGTCGATCTTGCCGCCGGGCTGCGACGCCCACAGGAAGACGGGGCGGAGCGTGCCGTTCGCCTGCCTGGCGCGCTCGACGAGCTGCGGACCGATCTCGATCGAGAGCCGCAGCGGCTCGTCCGAAACCACGCGGAAGTCCTCGAGCGAGCCGCGCAGGTCGTTCTCGGCGTGGAAGTAGAGCTCGCCGTTCGCGTCGCGGTAGTGGAGCTTCGGATCGTAGGTCGCCCCACGGGGATGGATCCACAGGTCGCGCGGCGTGGGCTGCGCGCCCCCGGGCCGCATCGGATCGACCGCCTGCGCGATCAGCGCCCCCGCGGCAAAGCAGCACACGACACCCAGCGCGAACATGCGTCTCATGACGACCCTCCAGTCGGCGTCGATGAGTGGCGCAACAACGCAAAGAAGTGTCGGGTTGCACGCGGCCTGCGCGCGCGTTGCGCGCGCTCGGACCGTGACGCGATCCGGTGTCGCTGAGCTGGATCAGTCGCTGCGGGTCAGGAACGTGTAGTCGGCGGCGTCGGGGTCCCGGGTGCGGTTCCAGTAGTCGACCAGACCGAAGGGCCAGTTCTGCGTGACGCGACCCTTGTCGTTCTTGTACCAGGTGGGCACGTCGGCAGCGCCCCAGGCCATGTTCAGGTTGCCCTGGTCGATCAGCCGGTTGTAGGCGTCGTGCACGTCGCGCTTGCAGTCGAGCGCCGCGGCGCCGCGCTCCAGCAGCATCCGGATGCAGCCCAGCACGTAGCGCACCTCGCACTCCGAGAAGAACGGGATGCTGCCGTTCACCACGATGTTGGTGTTCGGCCCGTAGAGCATGAACAGGTTCGGGAAGCCCGGCACCGTGATGCCCAAGTAGGCGCGCGGATCGCCGCCCCAGTGCTGCTGCAGGTCCACCCCGCCGCGGCCGGTGATCTTCATCGGCTCGAGGAAGCGGCTGGCCTTGAAGCCCGTGCCGTAGACCAGCACGTCCGCGTCGTAGCGCACGCCGCTCTCGGTCACGACGCCGGTCTCGGTGAGCTCGCGGATCCGGTCGGTCACCAGCTCGACGTTGGGCCGCCGCAAGCTGCGGATCCAGTTGCCGTTGTCGAACAGGATGCGCTTGCCGCCGGGCGGGTAGCTGGGGGTGACCTTGGCGAGCAGCGCCTTGTCCTCGCCGCACAGCTCCTCGAGCGAGCTGATCAGGAGCTTGCGCAGCTCCTCGTTGTTGGCGCTGATCGAGAGCCGCTGATCCGGCCAGGCCGGGTCCTTCTTCACGGCCTCGAGGATGCCCTCGGCCATGCGCCAGAACATCGAGAAGCGGTACCACTTCGCGTAGAAGGGCACGTGGTTCAGCAGCCAGTGCATGCCCTCGGGCACGTCCGCGTGGTAGTCGGGCGTGGCGCTGATCCACGGCGGCGTGCGCTGGAACACCACCACCTGCGAGGCGACCTTCGCGACCTCGGGCGCGAACTGGAACGCGCTCGCGCCCGTGCCGATCACCCCCACGCGCTTGCCGGTCAGGTCGTGCTCGTGCTGCCACTCGGTGGAGTGGAACGAGACGCCGCGGAAGCGCTCGCGCCCCGGGATGTCCGGCCACTTCGGGCGATTGAGCTGGCCGACCGCGCTGATCACGGCGTTCGCTTCGAGCGTCTCGACGCGACCATCCGCGCGCTCGGTCTCGACGCGCCACACGCCGCGCGCCTCGTCGAAGCTCGCGCTCTTCAGGCTGGTGCCGAAGCGGATGTGCCGGCGCAGCCCGTAGTCCGTCGCGGCGTCGTCGAAGTAGCGTCGCAGCACCTCCTGTTGGGAGTAGAACTGCGGCCAGTCGTTGGGCCGGAAGCTGTAGGAATAGGTGTGGTTTGGGCTGTCAACCCTGCAACCTGGATAGGTATTCTGGTACCAGGTTCCGCCGACGTTCGCGTGACGCTCGAGGATCGTGAAGGGAATCCCCGCCTCTTGCAGGCGAATCGCGGCGAGCAGCCCCGACATTCCGGCCCCGACGATCAGCACGCGGAAGTCCGCGCGCCTCTCCGGCGAGATCTGGTCGAGCCCCGGGGCCGCGTATGGATCGAGCTCGTCGTTCATCGCGAGCTCGGCCTCCAAGAAGGCGGCGTAGTCGGGGCCGACCTGCTTCCCGATCACGAAGTTCACCATTTCGTGCACGAGCGGCTCACGCGGCTTCGCTGGCAGGCGCTGACCGCCGTCGCGATACGCGCGCAACAGGTCGAACGCACGCGCGCGAACCTCGGCTTGTTGCGCCTCCGTGATACCGCCCTGCGCGTCACCGAAGAAGTCGCTCACCGGCCGGATCGGACCGCGAATGAGAGAGGCGTCACCAGTCACGTGCACCAGCGCGACTATCAGGGACGGGATGTGAGCGTCGGCCAAGGCAGCCTTCAGAGCGGCGTCGTCGGTTGTGATCGGCGACACGTCCGTGCGTGATCTCAGCATCGTGGATCTCCTCTCCTGTCTGTCGACGGACTTCTAGAGCGCGCGTCCGGTTGAATCACGCGTTGCCCACGCGTGGACCGGATCACAAACAGGCAGCGCGAAGTTTCGGCGAGCGTGTCCCACGTCACGTTGATCTTGGCGAAGCTTGACGAAATTGCGGTCATGACTTCGATTCGCACGGCCGACGCTCGCAGAGCCGCTGGGTCTTCGGAAGGCTCCCGCGCAGCACACCGCTTCTCGTGGCGGCGGGTCGCGAAGCTGTTGGTCGTATTGTGCGCCATGAGCGCGGTCGCGTGCAGTGGGGGCGGCGGGGGAGGCGGAAGCTCCACCCCGGTCGCCTCGCCGAACACGACTCCGCCCCCGCCCACCACGCCTCCGCCCACGACTCCGCCGCCGACGACCCCGCCGCCGACGACCACCCCCATGCAGACGGTGGAGGTCCGCTTCGAGCCGTCGCCGTCGGCGGGAATCATCGGCTACAACCTGTCGGTCGCGACCGTGTCCGGCGCCTCCGGCTCGGGCATGCAGGTCGACATCCCCGTGACCGCGGCGCGCGTCGAGGCGGGCGGCGTGCTCGCGTACGACGTGCAGATGAGCGCGGACCGGCCGCACTACCTGGTGTTGCGCGCTTACTCGGCGCAGACCTTCTCCCCGTACTCGAACGAGATCGTGATCCCCGCGGTCGCCGCCACGGCCACCACCTCGATCGCGACCTCGAGCACCGTGGCGATCGGCGAAGAGACGAGCGGCATGCCCGCGGGCTCGACCGGCACGACGGGCTCGGGCGGAACCAGCCTGGCCAGCGCGAGCGGCTCCGGCAGCACGAGCGGCGCGTCCGACGCGAGCGACCCGAACGCCGCCACCAGCACGAGCAGCGCGAGCGCGGCCGCGATGAGCTCGCTCGACTTCGACGGCGCCGGCGAGTTCCTGGCCAGCAGCGCGGCCTACCCGCTCGGCGCGAGCAGCGAGTTCACGCTCTCGGTCTGGGCCGTCGCCGATCCGGGCGCGACCGGCCCCCGCGCGCTCGTCTCGGTGCGCGGCGGCAGCGGCCCGACACAGAATCGCGTCGAGCTGACCTCGAACGGCGGCGACCTCGCGCTGAGCGTCACGAACGACGCCGGCCAGCTCGTCTACAGCGCCGTCTGGGCGGGCGCGCTCGCGCCCGGCAGCTGGCAGCACCTGGCGCTCAGCTTCGACGCCGCGATCGACGCCGCCCCGATGCTGGCGGTCGACGGCATGATCCGCGCGCCCTCGAGCGCGAACCTGACCGGCAACCCGGCCGTGTTCGGCGACAGCGCCGGCCACGTGTTCGTCGGCAGCAGCGGCAGCAGCACCGGAACGACCGGCACCTGGCACGGCGCGATCGGCCACGTCGCGTTCTTCGGCCTCGCGCTGGGCGACGACGAGGTCGCCGAGATCTTCCTGCGCGGCCACACCCTCGACCTGCGCCTCGACGCCGGCGCCTACCAGTCCGGCGATGCGCTGCTGCACTACTGGAGGCTGGGCGAGGACCCGAACGCCGTCGGCTACGACTCCGGCTCCGCGCCCACGCCGATCGACCTCGACGACCCGTCCGGCCAGATCGACGCCGGCGACATCGTGGCCGACGCGCCGGTGCTCTTGCCGTAGTCGTGCGCGTCGCGCGCGGCCGGGTTCCGGCCGCCCGTCGGCGTCTCGTCGCAGCGGCCCGCGCGGAGTCCGCGCCCGTCGCTTCAGGCTCGAGTGTGACGGCGATCGCACTCGCGCGAGCGCAGCTCCGTGTGCCGACGCCGCAGCCGCGTCGCGCGCGCAGGTCGCGCCGCTTCGCTCCCGAAGTCTGACGCCTTTCGGTGTCAGGGCGAAGCGCGACCGGGCCGCCGCGCCGGACGCGAGGCGACGTCTGCGGCCTCCGCACGACACGTGTGACGCCTGGCACGCAGTACGCGTTCGCATCACACCGAAAGGCGTAGTCGGATGGGGAGCCGAGGTCCGGCCTGAACGGGAGCGAGCCATGAACCTCCTCGACAGAGTGCAATCGACCGGCACGCTCCGGCGTGCGCCGCGGGCGACCCAGCGGATTTCGAGCCTGGCCTGGCTGGTGACCTTCGTCCTGCTGGGCTCGAGCGGCAGCGCGCCCGGTGTCGCGTGGGCGGGCTCCAAGGAGCAGCTGCAGAGCCTCGACGAGCAGGTCCAGGAGATCAAGTCGGACGTGCTCGGCATCGCCGCGGATCTCACGCGTCTCGAGGAGCGGCTGCTGTATCCGTCGGACACGCAGGTCGCGGTCTTCGTGTCGCTCGCCGAGGGCGAGACGTTCCTGGTCGACTCCGTGCAGATCCGGATCGACGGTGAGCCCGTCGCGCACCACATCTACAGCTTCAAGGAGCTCGAGGCCCTGAAGAAGGGCGGCGTGCAGCGGATCTACACCGGCAACGTCCGCACCGGCGAGCACCGGCTCGAGGTCTCCGTGGCCGGCAAGCGGCCGGGCGGCCAGGACGCGACGGGCAGCCAGAGCTTCGGCTTCAGCAAGGACGTCGGGCCGAAACTCGTCGGTGTCACCCTGGCCGGAAGCGACTCGGGCGAGGTCGGCATCGAGCTCGGAGGTTTCTAGCTCTTGACCACGCGCCTGCTCAAACGGCTCGCGATCGTCGCGGCGGCACTCCTGCCGATCGGCTCCGCCAGCGGCGACGAGCTCGGCGATCTCCACTTCGGCGAGGCGCTCTACTACGCGTACCAGGAGCACTGGTTCGAAGCCCTGCAGCGCCTCGACGCGGAGATCGCCCAGCACTACGGCGTCGACGAGCCCGAGCTCGACTCGCTGTACCCGCACATCAAGAGCGCGAACTTCGACGTCGGCGACTTCGAGCTGCGCTACCGCATGCACCATCGCGCGGGCCGCGCCATCCAGGCGGTGCTCGAGGCCGACGTCGAGGAGCCGGTGCGCAACGAGGCGGCGTTCCGCCTGGCGCGAATCCACTTCCAGAAGGGCCAGCCCGAGGCGGCCCTGCAGGTCCTGGAGAAGATCCGCGGAGAGGTCCCCGAGGACGTCCGCGACGAGATCGGGTTCCTGCGCGCGAACGTCCTGCTCGCGCTCGGCCGGCCTTCGGACGCGGTCGGCGTCCTGCAGCGCCTGCAGGACTCGGAAGACCTGCAGGGCTTCTCGGCCTACAACCTCGGCGTCGCGCTGCTGCAGGACGGCCGCCAGCTCGAGGCCGTCGAGCAGCTCGACCGCGCGGGTCGAGTGGAGAGCCGCGACCCGGCCGCGCTCGCGATCGTCGACAAGTCGAACCTGGTGCTCGGCACGATGCTCTTCGAGGCGTCGGCGTTCGAGCCGGCCGAGCGCACGCTGGATCGTGTCCGGCTGGAGGGCCCGTTCTCGAACCAGGCGCTGTTGCGCGCGGGCTGGGCCGACGCTTCTGCGGAGAAGTTCGAGAGAGCGCTGGTGCCCTGGAGCATCCTCGCCGAGCGCGAAGCCACCGACGCCGCGGTGCAGGAGGCCATGCTCGCGCTGCCGTACGCCTACAGCAAGCTGGGCGTGCAGGGCCGCGCGGCGAAGCTGTACGGTCGCGCCGTGGAGGCCTACGGCGAGGAGCTCGAGAAGCTCGACGCCTCCCTCGCGAGCATCAGCGGCGGCGCGTTCCTCGAAGCGCTCGCGCGCGAGGAGATCCGTCAGGACAAGGACTGGGTGATTCGCCTGCGCAGCCTGCCCGACGCGCCGGAGACGTTCTACCTGATGACGCTGCTGGCGTCGCACGAGTTCCAGAGCGGACTGCAGAACTACCTCGATCTCGAGGACATGCGCAAGAAGGTGGTCGCCTGGCGCACGAGCCTCGACGCGTTCGAGGACATCGTGCGCGTGCGCCGCGCGTACTACGAGCCGCTGCTGCCCGAGATCGATCGCGAGTTCCGCGCGCTCGACTCGCAGATCCGCCTGCGCGTGGAGCAGCGCGACCGCATCGAGCAGCGGCTCCAGCACATGCTGATCGCGCCAAGGCCGGACTACCTGGCGACCGCGAACGAGCAGCGAGCGGCGGCGGAGATCGCGGCGCTCGCGGCGCGCCTCTCGGATTCGAGCGAAGCCGAGCGCGCCGCGCACTCGCTGCGCATCCGCCGCTTGAAGGGCGTGCTGACCTGGAGCCTGGAGCTGCGCTACCACGAGCGACTGACCGACGCGCACAAGCACCTGCGCGAGCTGAACGCGGACGTCGACAGGATGACGGCGCGCTACGACGCCTTCGTTCGGGCGCGTCAGGCCGCGACGCTCAGCTACACGGGCTACGACGACCCGATCGAGGAGACGCGCGCGCGCATCGCCGACGCGCTGGAACGGCTCGGCGTCCTGATGACTCGGCAGGGACGTCTGCTCGAGGTCGTGGCGACCCAGGAGCTGAAGCAGCGCCGGCTGCACCTGGAGGCGCAGCTCAACCAGGCGCGCTTCGCGTTTGCCGACAGCTACGACCGCGCCGCGAAGGCGCAGGTCAAGTGAGGTGCGGTACGCGATGCTGCGCATTCGCACGGCTCTGCTGCTCGCACCGGCCGTCGCCGCCGCCTGCGCGGGCGATCCCGACCGGCGCACGCTCGCGGAGCTGCGCGCGCTGGAGCCCGACGTGACGGAGGTGCGGGTCGAGAACAGCCTCGATCAGGCGATGGTCGGGTACAAGAAGTTCCTCGAGCAGGCGCCGGAATCCGCGCTCACGCCCGAGGCGATGCGGCGGCTCGCCGACCTGAAGCTCGAGAAGGAGTACGGAATCCTCGGCGACGGCGAGATCGCCGAGCTTCCCGCGCCCGAGCCCGCGCCGCGCCTGGATCCCGCGCGCGAGCGTCCGCGCGCCGAGGCCCGGCACACGAGCGCGGAATCCGATCAGGCGTTCGAGCAGCGCGCTTCGGGCGAGGCGACGCTCTCGCGCGCGGGCGAAGTCGCCGCGCTCGAGCTGCCCGGCGGGAAGCCCGCGCCGTCCGCCGGCCCGCTCGAGGCGCTCGCGCTCTACGATCAGATCCTCACCACCTATCCGGGCTACCCGCACAACGACGAGGTGCTGTACCAGAAGGCGCGCGCGCTCGACGAGCTGGGTCGGGTCGACGAGGCCGTCGTCGTGATCGAGCGGCTGACCGCCGAGTACCCGGACTCGCTCCACCTCGACGAGGTGCAGTTTCGGCGCGCGGAGTACTTCTTCACGCGGCGGAAGTACCTGCAGGCGGAAGAGGCCTACGCGGCGGTGCGCGCGGTGGGCGCCGGCTCCGAGTACTACGAGCTCGCCTTGTACAAGCTCGGCTGGACCTTCTACAAGCAGGAGCTGCACGACGAGGCGCTGCACGAGTACGTCGCGCTGCTCGACTACAAGGTCTCCACCGGCTACGACTTCGATCAGGCGAAGGACGAGGACGAAGAACGGCGGATCGCCGACACCTATCGCGTCGTGAGTCTGTGCTTCTCGAACCTCGGCGGACCGGAGCTGGTCGAGAGCTACTTCACGGCGAACGGCACGCGCAGCTACGAAGACCGCATCTACAGTCATCTGGCGGAGTTCTATCTCGAGAAGCTCCGCTACCAGGACGCGGCCGCGGCCTACGACGCGTTCGTGCGGCTCCACCCCCTGCACCGGTCCGCGCCGCGCTTCAGCATGCGCGTGGTCGAGATCTACGAGGCCGGCGGCTTTCCCAAGCTCGTGCTCGAGTCGCGCAAGACCTTCGCGGCCAGCTACGGGTTGCAGTCCGAGTACTGGCGCCACTTCGACGTGCGCGAGTCGCCGCAGGTCCTGAGCTATCTGCGGACCAACCTGCAGGATCTGGCCGGTCACTACCACGCGCTCTACCAGGATCCGGAGCGCACGGCCGAGAAGCCCGCGAGCTTCGACGAGGCGCTGCGCTGGTACCGCGCGTATCTCGAATCGTTCCCGGCGGATCCCGAGACTCCGGCCACGCACTACCGACTCGCCGATCTCCAGCTCGAACATCGCGACTTCGGCGAGGCGGCGCGCGAGTACGAGCGCAGCGCCTACGACTACCCCGAGCACGTGCAGGCCGCGGCCGCGGGCTACGCCGCGATCCACGCGCACCGCGAGCACCAGAAGCAGGTGGTCGGCGACGCGCAGACCGCCGTGATTCGCGAGGCCGTCGCCAGCACGCTGCGTTTCGTGGACCGCTTCCCGGCCCACGAGCACGCCGCCGCGACGCTGGGCATCGCGGTGAACGACCTGTACGAGCTGAAGGAGTTCGCCCCGGCGATCGCCACCGCGCGCAAGCTGATCGACGACTATCCGGAGACGGACGTGGCGATCCGTCGCTCGGCCTGGGCGGTGGTCGCGAACGCCTCGCTCGACAGCGCCGACTTTCCGCAGGCGGAGCAGGCCTACGCGCGCGTGCTGGAGCTGATGCCCGCAGACGACGCGTCGCGCCAGGGGGTCATCGACAACCTGGCGGCGTCGATCTACAAGCAGGGCGAGCAGGCGAACGTCGCCGGCAACCACCGCGGCGCCGCCGATCACTTCCTGCGCGTCGCGCAGGCCGCGCCGGACTCGAAGATCCGTCCGCTGGCCGAGTACGATGCTGGCGCGGCGTTGATCGAGTTGCAGGACTGGGCCGGCGCCGCCGGTGTGCTGGAGTCGTTCCGGCAAGCGCATCCGGAGCACGAGCTACAGCGCGACGCCACCAAGCAGATGGCGTTCGTCCGCACGCAGGAGGGCAATCCGACCGGCGCCGCGGAGGAGTACGAACGCGTCGCGGCCGAGGCCAAGCAGCCGGAGGCGCGCCGCGAGGCGCTGCTCGTCGCCGGTGAGCTGTACGAGAGCGCGAAGGCGATGGACCGCGCGTTGTCCGTCTATCTCGGCTACGTGAGTCAGTTCGCCGAGCCGGTCGAGACCGCCGTCGAGACCCGTTTCAAGATCGCCGAGATCCAGAAGGCGCGGAACGACGACGCCGGCTACCGGGAGCAGCTGCGCGAGATCGTGAAGATCGACGCGGCCGCGGGCGAGGCGGGCAGCGCGCGCATCCGCTTCCTCGCGGCCAGGTCCGCGCTGGTGCTGACGGAGGACTTCTACCGCCGCTTCGACGAGATCAAGCTGGTGCAGCCGCTCGAGCAGAACCTGCAGGAGAAGCAGCGGCGCATGGACGAGGCGCTCGCCGCGTTCGGCCGGCTCGTCGACTACGAGGTTGCCGAGGTGACGTCGGCGGCCACGTTCTACATGGCGGAGATCTACGCCGAGTTCAGCCGCGCGTTGCTCGGATCCGAGCGTCCGAACGATCTCGACCCCGCGGGTCTCGCGGAGTACGTGTCCGCGCTCGAAGGCGAGGCCTTCCCCTTCGAGGAGCGCGCGATCGAAGTGCACGAGAAGAACCTCGAGCTGCTGGCCGCGGGAATCTACAACCCGTGGATCGACAAGAGCCTCGGCAAGCTCGCGCTGCTGGTGCCGGGGCGCTACGCGAAGTTCGAGGCGAGCAGCGGTCTGATCGCGTCGCTCGACCGCTACGCGTACGAGGGGCCGAGGGCCCGCCCGGCCGCGGCGCCCGCGCCGGAGCCGATCGATCGCAGCACGTTCGGACCGGAGGACTCCGTTCCGGCCGCGCCCGACGAGTCCGAGTGGAACGAGCTGCCGGCGCTGGAGCCTCCCCAGGCGGCGAAGGAGGCGAGCGATGTCCAGGCGCCCTGAGCCTTCGCGTCGGTCGGCGTCGGCACGCGGCGCGTGGCTGCTCGCGGCGGTGCTCGCGCTGTCGGCTTGCAGCAGCACGGGCTCGACGTCGAAGACCGAGATCCTGGACGAGGGCGGCTTCGCCATCACCGAGAAGGTGCGGGCCGGCGCGGAGGTGCGCGCAGACTTCGACGGCGCGTTGCGCCTGCTCGAGCAGAAGCGATACGCCGAGGGCATCGCGCTGCTGGTCAAGGTGACGGAAGCGGCGCCCGAGCTGACCGCGGCGCACATCGACCTCGCGCTCGCCTACGGCGAGCTCGACGATCTGGAGCGCGCGGAGGCCAGCCTGGAGCGCGCGCTCGAGCTCAGCCCGCGCCATCCCGTGGTGCACAACGAGCTCGGCATCGTGTACCGCAAGACGGGGCGCTTCGAAGAGGCGCGCAAGAGCTACCAGCGCGCGCTCGAGCTGCATCCGGACTTCCACTTCGCGCGCAAGAACCTCGCGATCCTCTGCGACGTGTATCTGCGCGACACGACCTGCGCGCTGAATCACTACGCGCTGTACGCGGCCGCGGTGCCGGACGACGAAGCCGCGGCGATCTGGATCGCCGATCTACGCAACCGGATCGGCCGGTAGGAGAGAGCATGAGACCCACACTCGTCTGCTGCACGGTTCTGCTGCTGGCCTCGGGCGCCGCCCGGAGCGAGGACACCGCCCCCAAGGGCGACAAGCTGCTCTCGGGCATGTCGATCGTCGGCAACGACGAAGCACCCAAGTCCCTGGTGATCGTGCCCTGGAAGAGCTCGGGGCTCGGCGACACGCTCGACGTGTGGTCGGCCCTCGACGACGGGCGCCAGCCCGTGGACCGGGACGTGTTCATGAGGGAGCTCGACTACTACCAGATTCGAGCGGCGTCCGGAGCGTCGGGCGCAGGTCAGCGATAGCGCGCGAAGCAACTCACAAGTTCGGGAGGATACGTCATGGAGTTCGTGTACATGGTCGTCCATTTCTTCGAGGCGGGCGGCCCGTTCATGTTTCCGATTCTGTTGGTGGCCGCCGCGGGCGCCGCGATCGCGATCGAGCGCTACATCACGCTCAGCTTGGTGAAGGCCAAGAACCAGAACGTCTGGAGCCAGGTTCAGCCGGCGCTGGTCAGCGGTGACTTCGACAAGGCGCGCGAGATGACCCGCGAGGGCGACTCGGCGATCGCTCAGCTGCTGAGCATCGGCCTGGCCCGGCAGGGCGCCGTGCGGCGGCGCGAGGACATCGAGATCGCGATGGACGAGGGCATGATCGAGATCACGCCTCAGCTCGAGAAGCGCACCCACTACCTGGCGACCTTCGCGAATCTCGCGACGCTGCTCGGTCTGTTGGGCACGGTCAGCGGTCTGATCCACGCCTTCGCCGCGGTCGCGACGGCGAACCCCGTGGACAAGGCGAACCTGCTCTCGGCGAGCATCTCGGAGGCCATGAACTGCACGGCCTTCGGGCTGATGACCGCGGTGCCGATCGTGTTCGCCCACGCGTTCCTGCAGACCAAGACCAGCGAGGTGGTGGCGAGCCTCGAGATGGCCTTCGTCAAATTCCTGAACGTGCTCACCGACCGTCAGGTGGCGCAGACGCAGAGCCGCCGCGCGCTCGCGCAGTCGGGGCAGGAGTAGGGCACGCCCATGCGCCGCAGACACACGCGACCGCAACGCAAGCCGACCGAGCTGATGCTCGTGCCGATGATCGACATCTTCACGGTGCTGGTGACGTTCTTGCTGATGACCGCGGTGTTCTCGCGCATCACGATCCTCGAGCTCGATCTGCCGAGCTCGGCCAGCCAGGGCGTCTCCTCGCCGGTGTTCCGGCTCGAGGTGATCGTCCGCAAGGAAGGGCTCGAGCTCACCAACGGGACGCAGCGGATCGCCGTGCTGCCGAACCAGAACGGCGCGTACGCCTTGAAGACGCTGTCCGAGCTTGCGCTGTCGCTGAAGCGCGACTACCCGAACGCGACCGCCGCGTCCGTTCTGCTGGAGCCCGAGATCGAGTACGACCACCTGATCCAGGTGATGGACGCCATCCGCACGGCGGAGGTCCCGGCCGCGCAGGAGACGAAGCCGGAGGCTGGGGATGCCAACGCTCCGCCAGCCGAGGTCCAGAAGGCCGAGGACTCGAAGCCCGTCCGACTGGCGCTGTTCACCGACATCGCCGTGGGAGACGCACCATGAGCATGATGAAGCGCGCGCGCCGCACGGCGACGCACCATCTGCGGCGCTCGACGGAAGTCGAGCTCAACCTGATTCCGCTGATCGACATCATGTCGGTCATGGTGGCCTTCCTGCTGGTGTACTCCGCGAACGTGGAGGTGATCCAGAACAGCCAGGGCGTCCAGATTCCGCAGTCGATCGCGCAGGAGCAGCCGAAGCAGTCCGTGGTCGTGATGATCACGAAGGAGCACTTGTTCGTTCAGGGCGAGCTGGTCATGACCGTCGCGGAGATCCGCGAGGCGAAGTCGCCGCTGATCGATCGACTGAGCGCGGTGCTCGAGCGGCCGCTGCTGGTGACCGACGGCGTCGCGGAGGATCTGGCGTTGCGCGAGATCACCGTGCTCGCCGACAAGGCCCTGCCGTACGAAGTCGTGAAGCGCGTGATGTCGACCTGCACCCGCGAGGGCTACGGCCGCATCTCCCTCGCGGTGCTCGAGAAAGAGACCACTCCGATCTAGGGGATTTGGTGGAAGCTGTCCTCTCCCTCGACGAAAAGAGACTTCATTCGCAGCTCGAGCAGGCTCACGAGCGGCTGGACGGACTCGTGCGCAAGCTGCGCGCCGTCGACCGCGAGCTCGACAGCCTGTCCGGCGAGCGCGAGCAGCATCGCCTGCTGCACGAGGTGTGCGAGGGTCTTGCGCGGCTCGGCGAGCTCGGCGGAGCGAGCCTGTTCTGGGGCGAAGGCGCCGTCGACTTCGAAGTCTCCAACCGGATCCTCGGCGCGCGCGGCCGGATCGATGCCTTCGACAAGCGCATCGGCGCGATCGAGGAGCGGCGCGAAGCGCTCGTCGAGCAGCTCGAGCAGGAGCAGGACGGCGCCGAGTTCCTCGAGGACGAGCTGCGCGAGGCGGAGGAGGCCGAGGAGCAGCGCAGACACGAATGGACGATCGAGCGCGAGCCCGACGTGCTTCCGGTCCGCGAGCTCGTCATGCCCTGGACCCGGGGCGGCGAGGAGGACCAGCGTTTCCGCAAGTCGCTGGCCTCGTCGCTGCTGGCCGCGCTTCTGCTCGCCGTGCTGCATCCGCTGATCGAGCTGCCGCTGCCCGAGCTCGAGCCGCCGATCGAGGTGCCGGAGCGTCTGACGCACCTGATTCCGGAGGCGCCGCGCACGCCACCGCCCGTCGCGCAGCGGGAGCCAAAGCCGGAGAAGCTGAAGCCGGAGCCGCGCGACAAGTCACTCGTCGCCGAGCAGCCGACAGCGAAGCGCGGACCGGAGAACGCGCCGGAGCAGGCCCCGGGCGCGAAGGGAATCCTCGCCTTCCGGGAGCGCTTCTCGGGCCTCGCGGCCAACCAGCCGGTCGCCAACCTCGGACTCGAGGCGCGGATCAACCACGCGGGCGAGGTCGCGAGCGGAGCGCCGGAGCGATCGCTCGTGACGAGGCAGGCGCCGGGCTCGAGCGGCGGCGTGAACCTGTCCGCGCTCAGTCGTGGCACCGGCGGCGGCGGGCAGCAGCTCGAGGGCGTCGAGGTCGCGCGCGCGACCAGCGCGATCGCGGCCATCGGCGACGGCGCCGGCGGCTCGGGCCGGCCGGTCGGCGGCGACGGCCCGGGTCTCGCGCGCACGGACGAGGAGATCCAGATCGTCTTCGACCGCCACAAGGCGGCGCTCTACCGCCTCTACAACCGCGAGCTGCGCAGCGACCCGACGCTGCAGGGACAGATGGTCCTGCGCCTGCGCATCGAGCCCGACGGCAGCGTCTCGCTGTGCGTGCTGCACGGCAGCGACATGGACGCGCCGCAGCTCTCCGCGCAGGTCGTCGAGCGCGTGAAGACGTTCGACTTCGGCGCGAAGGATGGAATCCCCGCGATCACGATCCTGTACCCGATCGATTTCCTGCCGGCGACTTGAGCCGGCTGGGGAGTGCTGGAGAGACACGGACCACGAACTAGAAGCGATTCAGACAAAGGCAAACCCACCGAAAGGTGGCGACGCAAAGTCACCGGTCTACAGGGTCGTCGGGCCCCACGACAGCGGGACCGCCAGAATCGAGCCCGGCCGTCGGGCTGCACGGCTTCCTCTGGCAAAAGCGTTCGCCGCCATTCGTCGCCACGAGGAAGAGTGAGTCGAAGGTTCCTGAACATGCAGACCACGCTCGGCAACGCGCTCGGCGCGCTGCTGATCGGTCTCGCCATGTCGCTGCTTTCCGCGGCGCACGCGTCTGCCCAGTCTCAGATCACGTTCACATCCGCGGCCGCGATCTGGCATGACGCACTGGACAATGTCCCCGGAAGTCAGCCGGGTGATCCCGTCATCACGAACGGGGTACCGACCTCGAGCATCAGTTGGGGCACGACCACCGGCCCGCAGAGCGGCTACGACGTTTCCATAGCGATCCCGGATCCGGAGACGTTTCCTGTTGCGACATTCGCGCACAGGAACTTCCCGGTCTCCGATCCTTCCTTGACTTCAGTCCAGCTCGATTTCGTCCTCGATTTCGAGGTGAATGGCGTCCAAACCGGTCCGTTGACCTTCACCTTCACGTTCACGCACGAGGAAACCCCGAACAACCAAACGCCCTGTCCCTATCCGACACCGCCCGGAGAAGGATGTACCGACCGGGTGACGTTCATCGACGCACCCGATCCTACGACGTTCACCGTTGGCGGAAAGACTTACACGTTGGGGTTGAGTTTTCTCGATGACAACGGCGATCCGGTGTCCGAATTCATCACGAGAGAGGGAGGCCTGGTAAACACCGCGAATCTGGACGCGGACTTTACGTTGGTACCACCGGTGCTCGAGGTCACGAAGTCAGGCCCGGCGACGATGACTGTCGGACAGTGGGGCGTCTTCGCGATCGATACCCGGAACACCGGGCCCAACGACGCCTGGAACACATCCATCCGTGACGTGCTGCCGGACGGCCCGACGGGTGGCATGTGCGACACCACACCGGAGGTGCTGAGCGCGCAGGTCTTCGCGGCCGACGGCGTCACGCCCGTCCCCGGCAAGGGCCCGCTGCTCGCGGGAACCGACTTCGCGCTCTCCTACGCCGGCGCGCCGACCTGTGAGCTCACCCTCGCAATGCTCACGCCCGCGGCGGCGATCGACACGGACCAGCGTTTGATCATCCGCTATCGGTCCCAGCTCGACGCCGACAGCCAGGACGACGCCACGTTGACCAATCTCGCCGGGGCAATCGAGTGGTTCGACGACGAGAGCAGCAACCCGGACCGTGTCACCTTCACGCGAGCGCTGACCGACGGCTCGCCCGGCGTGCTCGACCACGAGGACGCCCACACCGTCACGGTGGACCTCCTCGACTACCTGTTCGAGAAGACGGTCAGCAACGTCACCGCGGGCGTGAGTCCCGCGACCCAGGCCACGCCGGGCGACCGCCTCCGCTACCGGCTGCGGCTGGAGAATCGCAGCCCGGCACCGCTCGGCAACCTCGCGATCCGCGACGAGCTCGATCGCCTGAATACGCCCGCAGTGTTCCAGCCCGGCACGCTCACGCTCGTGGCGGTGCCCGGGGGCGCGGACACGAGCAACACGAGCGCCACCGGCGGCGCCAGCGGCACTGGCGTGCTCGACGTGCGCAACCTGAGCGTGGCCGCGGGCGCCAGCGTGGAGGTCGAGTTCGAAGTCGTGCTCGCCGCCGTGATCGCCAACGGCAGCTTTGCGACCAACCAGGCGCAGCTCGAGATCAGCGGCGCACCGCTCGCCGACAGCGACGATCCCAACGTCAACGGCGCCGCCGATCCGTTCGTTTCCGGCGACGAGGACCCCACGCGCGTGCAGATCGTCTCGGCGCCGATGTTCCGGGTGGAGAAGCGGTCCGCGGACATCACGGGCGACGCGCTGATCCTGCTGCCCGGCGAGACGCTGCGCTACACGATCACGGTCAAGAACGTCGGCAGCGCCGACGCCACCGATGCCGCGCTGCGCGACGCGGTGCCCGCGAACACGAGCTACGTCGCCGGCAGCACGAGGCGCAACGGTACCCCGGTACCAGACGGGCCGTCCGGCAGCTCGCCGCTCGCGGCCGGCATCGCGATCTACGCCCCCGAGAATCCGACTCCGGGCGCGCTGCGTGCGGACGCCTCCGCCGCGCCGGACAACGTCGCCACGATCGTCTTCGACGTGGTTGTCGACGCGGCCGCGGTGAACGGGACGATCCTCTCGAACCAGGGGTTCGTCCGCGCGCCGGACGGCGGAGTGATCGATCAGCCCTCGGACGACCCCGACACGGCGGCTCCGGACGATCCCACGCGCGATGCGGTGGGCGACCGCCCGCTGATCTTCGCGCCCAAGAGCGCGGCGCTGCTCGTCGACGCAGGGACGACCGGCGTCGTCGATCCGGGCGATGTGCTCCGCTACACGATCACGGTCTACAACAGCGGCGGCATCGGGGCGACCGGCGTGGTGCTCCGCGACTCCGTGCCCGCGAACACGACCTACGTCCCGGACTCCACGACCCTCGACGGTGTGCCCGTGGGCCAGCCGGACGGCGGGGTCTCGCCGCTGGTAGCGGGCGTCGCCGTGGGCACGATCGGCGCCGGCGAGAGCGCAGTTCTCCAGCTTGCGCTGCGCGTGAACGCGGGCGTCGCCGCGGGCACGATCATCCGCAACCAGGCGCTCGTGGAGAGCAACGAGCTGCCCGACCTGCTGACCGACGGCGACGGCGACCCGACCACCGGTCCGGAGCCGACGGAGGTCGTGGTCGGCAACGCGCAGCAGCTCTCGATCACGAAGCAAGTCGCGGTGGTCGACGGCGGTGCGGCGCTCGCGGGGTCGACGCTCGAGTACGTGGTGCGCGTCGTGAACATCGGCGCAGTGCCGGGCTATCAGGTGGTGATCCGCGACGATCTCGAGGCGGCAACGCCGGGCACGCTGACCTACGTCGCAGGCACGGCGCTCATGAACGGCTCGGCGGTCGGAGTCACCGTCGCGGGCTCGCTCATCACCGCCGACTACGGCGCGACGGTCGGGCCGCTCGCGCCGAACGCGTCGGTCGTCCTGCGTTTCCGCGCGTTGATCAACCAAAGCCTCGCGCTGGGCACGGTGGTCACCAACACGGGCACCCTCTACTGGAACGACCCGACGCAGACCGCGAGCGCGAGCGTCTCGATCGCGGTGGGCGGCATGCCGGGCATCGGCGTGCTGAACGGCGCGGCCTGGCACGACGCCGACTTCGACCGCGTGCAGGACGGCGACGAGCGCGCGCTGCAGAACTGGATCGTCGACTTGGTTCGCAACGGCACCCCGCTGCAGTCGGCGGTCGTCGACGGCGCGGGCGTGTACCGGATCGGGGGCATCGCGCCGAACGTGACGAACGGCGATCGCTACGAGCTGCGCTTCCGGGCTCCCGACGCGGGGGCCGGCACCGCTTCGCTTGGCACCGCCGACTCGGTGTTCACGAATGGGCCGCAGCGGATCTCGGACATCCTGGTCCCCTCCGGCAGCAACCTACAGAACCTGAACCTGCCGATCACACCGAACGGCGTCGTGTACGGCGCGATCGATCGCGCGCCGGTTCCGGGCGCGACGCTGCGCATGCTCGAGGCGGGCGGCGGCACGGCTCTGCCGTCGGTCTGCTTCGACGACCCCGTGCAGCAGGGACAGATCGCGCGCGGCGACGGCTACTACAAGTTCGACCTGAACTTCTCGGATGCGGCCTGCCCGAGCGGCGGCAGCTACCGGATCGAGGTCGTGGCGCCTGGCTCGGGCTTCGGCGCCGGCTACTCGCAGCTGATTCCGCCGATCTCCGGACCCGCGACGCCTCCGCTCTCGGTCCCGACCTGTCCGGGCGGTCCCGACGACGCGGTGCCGTTCACCACGGACTTCTGCGAGGCCACAGCGTCCGAGCTCGCGCCACCGCCGTCCGTGCGCGCGCGCAGCGCGGGCACGAACTACCACGTGCACCTCTTGCTCGATGCGACGCGGATCGCGGGCACGAGCCAGATCTTCAACAACCACATCCCGCTCGATCCCGTGCTCGACGGCATCGTGGGCATCACCAAGACCACGCCGTCGATGAACGTGACGCGCGGCCAGCTCGTGCCGTACGAGATCACACTCGACAACGCGCTCGGCGCGGAGCTGCAGGACGTCGCGATCGTGGATCGGTTCCCGGCCGGCTTCCGCTACGTGGAGGGCTCTGCCCGGATCGACGGCGTGCCGACCGAGCCGACCCTCAACGGCCAGCAGCTCTCGTGGACCGACCTCGGCGTCGCCGCGTCGGGTCAGCGGACCCTGCAGCTCCTGCTCGCGGTCAGCGCGGGCGTGACAGAGGGCGAGTTCGTGAACCGCGCTCAGGCGATCAGCGCGCTGACCGGTGCGCCGCTGTCGGGCGAGGCCCAGGCCACGGTGCGCGTGATTCCGGACACGACCTTCGACTGCACCGACGTGATCGGCAAGGTCTTCGCCGACACCAACCGCAACGGCGACCAGGATCCGGAGGAGCCGGGCCTGCACGGCGTTCGGGTGGTCACCACGCGCGGTCTGGCCGCGCGCACGGATCAGTTCGGGCGCTTCCACATCACCTGCGCGGTCACGCCGCGCGAGGGACGTGGCAGCAACTTCGTGCTGAAGCTCGACGACCGCACGCTGCCCAGCGGCTACCGGCTGTCCACCGATCAGGTGCAGGTGCAGCGCGCGACGCGCGGCAAGGCGCTGCGCTTCCGCTTCGGCGCGTCGATCCACCGCGTGGTCGGCCTGGACATGGCGGACGACGTGTTCGAGCCGGGCTCGATCGAGATGCGCCCGCAGTGGAAGCCGCGCATCGCCAAGCTGATCGAGGAGCTCAAGAAGGGCCCCTCGACGCTGCGGCTGTCGTACATCGGCGACGTCGAGGAAGAGGCGCTCGTCGACGACCGCCTCGAAGCGGTGAAGGAAGAGATCGACCAGGCGTGGGAGGCGCTGAACTGGAGCTACCGGCTCACGATCGAGCCGGAAGTGTTCTGGCGTCGCGGCGGTCCGCTCGAGCGCGACACGCCTGCGTCGCCGGAGGACAGGTGAGCCGATGCTGAAGCACAGCCGTCTCTCGCTCGTGTGCGCGCTGCTCGTGGCGCCGGCCGTTCAGGCCCAAGTCAGTCAGGTCGCGTCACCCAGCGAGTCGGCCGAGAAGCATCTCTCGACCGAGGATCCGTTCATGTTCTGGGGCATCGATCCGACGCTGCTCGAGCGCGAGGCCGGCGACCGCCTGGTGCAGCGCGAGGTCGTGGGCGAGCAGGCCAAGACCGTCAAGCTCAAGAACGTGATCCCGCCGATTCACTTCGAGTCCGGCGTGGCGAACATCCCCACCAGCTACATCGAGCGACTGCGCCGGTTGCTCGACGGCATGCGCCAGCTCGAGAACGTGCGCCTGCACCTGATCGGCCACGCCGACGACCAGCCGCTGTCGGACCGGCTCAGCGGGGTGTACGGCGACAACGCCGGGCTCTCGCGCGAGCGGGCCGGCGAGGTCGGCGAGTTCATCCAGACCGCGCTCGCGCTTCCGCCCGACGCGATCTCGTTCGAGTGGGCGGGCGAGCGCCAGCCGATCGCGACCAACACCACCGCCGAGGGCCGCGCCCGGAACCGTCGCGTCGAGGTCGAGGTCTGGTACGACGAGAGCGAGAGCAAGCTCGGCCTCGAAGAGGTCGTCGTGCCCGCGGACATCAAGCGCGTGAAGGTGTGTCGCACGGAGACGGTCTGCAAGCTGCGCTACCTGGACGGGCACGCGCGCCGCGCGCGGGTCAGGAACCTGATCGCGCCGCTCCACTACAGCGACGAGACGGTGGGCGTTCCGCCCGAGTTCGTGCGCCAGATCGGGCAGGCGCTGCACAACCTCGCCGGCAAGCAGAACGTCACGGTGAAGTTCATCGGCTACAGCGACGACCTGCCGCTGACGGGTCGCTCCGGAAAGATCTACGGCACGCACCTCGCGCTGTCGAAGGCCCGGGCGCACCGCGTCGCGCTCGCGATCCAGGACGCGCTCGATTTGCCGAGCTCGGCGCTCGCCAGCGACGGGCGCGGCGCGACCCAGCCGCTCGCCTCCAACGAGACCGCGCGCGGCCGCACGCTGAACCGGCGCGTCGAGGTCGAGTTCTGGCACGACGACCCGCTGCAGGAGCTGCCGGACGAGCCGCAGCCGTGTCCGGAGGCGCCCGCCGCCGAGGTGGTGACGAAGGTCTACGATCCGACTTTCGGCGCGCTGCCGGCGCTGCAGATCGAGGCCGGCCAGGTCGTGATCCCGCCGGGCTACAGCGACGCGCTGCGCCGCGCCTTGGACGAGGTCCACGACAAGGCGCGCGTGCGGCTGCGCTTCACCGGCCATACCCGCAACGAGCGCCTCGATCGGCGAACCGCGCTGGTGTACGGCGACGACATCGGCCTGTCCGCCGCCCGCGCGCGCCGCGCGATGGAGAAGATCAAGACGGAGCTCGGGCTCAGCGACGCGCAGGCCGAGCACGAGGGACGCGGCTACGTGCACTCGAACGACGTCGTGAACACCGGCTTCCTGCCGGGCGAGACCTCGGACGTGGCGGTCGAGGTCGTTTACGACGAGCTCGCGGTGCTCGACGAGAACGAGGGCGTGGACGTCACGCCGCTCACGCGCGAGCTCCGGCCCAAGAACCCGCTGGGCTTGAACCTGATGCGCATCACCGTCGACGGCGAGCCGATCGACGACCCGGGGCGCAGCTCCGCCGACGTCCAGCGCTGCACGGACGTGGCGCTCGAGCGGGCCAACATCCGCTTCGGGTTCGACAACCTCGAGTCCGAGCGCCGGCTCAGCGTGAGCTCGAGCCCGAGCTCGATCCGGGTTCCGCTGGCGGCCGCGGACGACGACCCGGTGCCGCCGGTCCGCTTCCGCATGTACAGCAACTACGCGGCCTACATCGAGCGCTCGGAGGTGCGGATCTTCGCGCCCGAGCAGTCGCTCGAGGCCGAGCCGCTGGTCGTGATCGGCGTCGAGCCCGACGGCTTCGCGGAGTGGCAGCCGGCGCTGGAGCTGTTCGCGGCGCCGCAGCGCGAGCTTCGCTACCTGCTGCGCGCCTACGGCGTCGAGGGCCAGTTCGACGAGACCGAGCCGCGGCCGCTCTGGATGCTCCACGAGGACGCGCCCCGGGCCCAGCCGAGCGGCCCGCCGCAGCCCGACGAGTCACTCGCCGGCTACGGCGAGAGCGCGCTGGCGGTGAAGAACATTCCGCTCGGCAGCGGCACGGTGAAGATCGAAGGCGAGGGCGTTCCGCGGGAGCACACCGTGTGGCTGGCCGGCGAGCAGGTGCCCGTGGACGCGAACGGCAACTTCGTCGCCGAGACGATCCTGCCCTCGGGCACGCACACGGTCGAGGTGGCGGTGCTGGACGCGGAGGGCAACGGCGACCTGTTCCTGCGCGACCTCGAGTTCGAGGGCCGCGACTGGTTCTACGTGGCGATGTCGGATCTGACGCTCTCGACCAACAGCCCGAGCTCGGAGGAGAAGGCGCTCGCCGGCGAGAACGCGCCCTACGAGATCGACTCCAACGCGGACGGCCGGTTCGCGTTCTTCGTCGACGGCAAGCTCACCGAGACCTGGGGTTTGACCGCGAGCGCGGACACGCGCGAGGGCCCGGTGGACCAGCTCTTCAGCAACTTCATGGACAAGTCGCCGGAGTCGCTGTTCCGGCGCATCGACCCCGACTACTTCTACCCGACCTACGGCGACGACGGCACCGTGGAGGAGATGGCGCCCACGCAGGGCAAGTTCTTCGCCAAGCTCTCGAACCACGACAACCACGCGCTGTGGGGCAACTTCAAGGTCGGCTACGTGGCGAACGAGCTCGCGCCGGTCGACCGCGCGCTGTACGGCGGCAATCTGCACTACCAGTCCGACACGACCACGAGCTTCGGCGAGCAGCGCATGCAGCTCGACGGCTTCGCGGCCGAGCCGGGCACCGTGCCGAGCCGCGAGGAGTTCCGCGCGACCGGCGGCTCGGTCTACTTCCTGCGGCGCCAGGACATCCTGACCGGATCCGATCGTGTCCGGATCGAGACACGCGACCCGGACTCGGGCCTGGTGACGGGCGTGGTGCACCTGCGCCCGGGACTGGACTACGACTTCGACTACTTCCAGGGCCGCGTGCTGCTCTCGGAGCCGCTCACCTCGACCGCCGGCGGCAGCGGCCTGTTGGTGCGCAGCGGCGGCGTGGCCGGCGACGAGGCCTGGCTGGTGGTGCAGTACGAGTTCACGCCCGGCTTCGAGGAGATGAGCACGGTGGCCGCGGGCGGTCAGGGTCACTACTGGCTCGCCGACTTCGCGAAGCTCGGGCTGACCGCGAACAAGGACACCGAGGGCGACGGCGACAGCAACCTGTACGGCGTGGACCTCACGCTGCGGCAGAGCGCCGAGTCGTGGCTCAAGGTCCAGACCGGCAAGCGCGACGGCATGCTGTCCACCTGGCTGAGCTCCGACGACGGCGGCTTCGATTTCGCGGGCAGCGGCGGGCTCGGCCTGGTCGACGCCAACGCCGACGCGTACCGCGCCGACCTCAGCATCGGCATGGGGGATCTGTTCTCGGGCTCGAGCGGGCGAGTGACTCTGTACGCGCAGAACCTCGACGCGGGCTACTCGACGGCCAGCCTGCTCACGCTCACCGATACCCAGCAGTTCGGCGGCGCGCTGATGCTGCCGCTGACGGACCGGCTGCGCCTGGCCGCGAAGGCGGACTCGCGCACCCAGACCGACGGGCTCGACACGCAGGCCGGCGAGATCGACCTCGGCTATCAGCTCACCGACCGCTGGAGCTTGGGCGCAGGCGTCCGCCACGACAACCGCGAGGACAACTCGCTGATCGTGCCGGTGACACAGGAAGAGGGCGGGCGCACCGACGCCGCGCTGCAGCTGGGCTACGACTCGACGGCCGCCTGGCGCAGCTACGGTTTCGTGCAGAGTACTTTGGCGGCGGACGGCAACCGCGAGGAGAACGGCCGCGTCGGCGTCGGCGGCGCCTATCGTGTGACCGATCGGCTGGTCGTCGACGCCGAAGCCTCGGCCGGCCAGCTCGGCCCCGGCGGCAAGCTCGGCACGAGCTACCAGGCCACCGACCGCACCACCGTGTACGTGAACTACGGGCTCGAGGACGAGCGCGGAATCGACGGCCTGTACGGCCGCCGCAGCAACCTGATCGCCGGCGCCCGCACGCGCCTGTCGCAGAGCTCGAGCATCTACCTCGAGAACCGCTACCAGACGACCGACACGCGCAGCGGTCTGACCCACGCCACGGGCGTGAACCTGACGCCCACCGACCGCTGGAACCTCGGCAGCACCGTCGACGTGGGCACGCTCGTCGACCGCGAGACCGGCGCCGAGACCAGGCGCAAGGCGGGCGGCCTGCGCATCGGCTACGGCTTCGAGAAGGTCCAGCTCGCGAGCGGCTTCGAGTACCGCCTCGACGACACCGAGCAGCTCGACGGCAGCTGGGCGGACCGCACGACCTACCTGTTCCGGAACAACGGCAAGTACCAGGTGACTCCGGACTGGCGCTTCGTGCTGAAGCTGAACCACGCCCTCAGCGACAGCTCACTCGGCGAGTTCTACGACGGCGGCTACACCGAGGGCGTGCTCGGCTGGGCGTACCGCCCGGTCGCGCACGACCGCCTCAACGTGCTGGCCAAGTACACCTACTTCTACAACGTGCCGACGCTCGACCAGTTCAACCTGCGCGAGGTCGCGGATCAGTTCCTGCAACGCAGCCACATCGCGTCGCTCGACCTGACCTACGACCTGACTTCGAGGCTGACGATCGGCGGAAAGTACGCCTACCGCATGGGCTCGGTGAGCCTCGATCGCGTCGACACCGACTTCTTCGACAACGACGCCCACCTGTACGTGTTGCACACGGACTGGCGCTTCATGGCGGACTGGGAGGCGACGATGGAGCTGCGCCTGCTCGACCTGCCGAGCCTCTCGGACAGCCGCAGCGGCGCGCTGCTCGGCGTCTACCGCCATGTGGGCGACCACATGAAGGTGGGAGTCGGCTACAACTTCACCGACTTCTCCGACGACCTCACTGACCTCTCCTACGACCACCACGGGTTCTTCATCAACTTCAACATCCGGATGTAGGGCCGATCGGAACAATTCCAGCGCGCGCGTCAGAATGGGCGCAGGCACTGGAGGGCAAGCCATGAAGCAGTTCCGGGATCGGGTCGCGGTCGTCACCGGAGGAGCCAGCGGCATCGGCTTCGCGACGGCGGAGCGACTCGCCGCCGAGGGCATGAAGATCGTGATCGCCGACATCGAGCCGGGCGCGCTCGAGGCCGCGGTGAAGAAGCTCGAGACCGGCGGCGCGGCGGTGCTCGGCGTACGCACGGACGTGTCGAAGGCCGAAGAGGTCGAGCGGCTCGCGCAGAAGACGCTCGAGCGCTTCGGCGGCGTCCACGTGCTGTTCAACAACGCGGGCGTCGCCGTCACGGGCGAGGCCTGGGAGAACTCGCTCGGCGACTGGGAGTGGGTGCTCGGCGTGAACCTGTGGGGCGTGATCCACGGCATCCGCACGTTCGTGCCGATCCTGCTGCGCCAGAACGAGCCCGCGCACGTGGTCAGCACCGCATCGATGGCCGGGCTCACCTCGAATCCCGGCATGGCCGTCTACAACGTGACCAAGCACGCCGTGGTGACGCTCTCGGAGACGCTCCACCACGACCTGGCGCTGCGCGGCTCGCCCGTGAAAGCGTCGGTGCTGTGCCCCGGCTTCATCAACACGCGCATCATGGACTCCGCGCGAAACCGGCAGAGCGACGCCCGGCACGATCCTCCGACGCCCGAAGCCAGCGCGCTCGGCGCGTCGATCGAGCTCGCGCTGCGCGAAGGCATCAGCCAGGGCTACGCGCCGAGCCAAGTCGCGGAGCGCGTGTTCGAAGCCATCCGCGACGAGAAGTTCTACGTCTTCGCCGCCCAGCCCGAGATCCTGGACGCGGTGAAGCTACGCCTCGACGAGGTCGGCACGCAGAAGAACCCGGTCACGCCGACGGTGCTGATCGAGTAGGAACTACGGGTCGGGCTGCGCGAACGAGTTGTCGGTGTCGATCGTGCCTGTCGCGCCACGGCGACGAGCACCTGCGTGTGGGGTGTTGCTCCACGTCCAGTTGCCGGTGACCGATGCGTCCACGGCGTCGGCATACACGTAGACGCCGATGTCGTTGTCCCAGGAACGATTGCCGCGCGGCTCGTTCCTCGTCCCGCTCGCGAGCAGGATTCCGGCGCCGACGCCCGCCTTGCCGTTGCCGTGAGTTCAACCGTGCCCGCCGTTGTCCTGCACGTTCACGCCGATGAACTCGTTGAACGTGCTGAACGGACCCGTGACCAGGATGCCGTTCGAGGGCGCGTGGTGGACCTGGCAGTCGCGCAGGCGACTGGGGTGCGAGGCGTTCCCGATCGAGTGGGTGTAGTGGATCTTGACCGCTTGCAGGGCGACGCTCGCCCCGTCGAGGTCCAGGCCCCGCAGCTCTACGTAACGCGCGCTCGACGCCGCGAAGTTGACGACGTGCTCGCTGCTGGCGGGCCGCGCGCTCACGACCCCGCGCCCGGCCACGCCGAGATGGTGAGCTGCGTCTCCGAGCTCGAGCCTCCGCTGATCGTCGAGACATCGGTGTCGATCGGTTCGACGTACGTGCCCGCGTGGATCCACAGCGTGTCGCCCCCGCCAGCGACCGCGAGCCCGGCCGCGATCGCGGGGCATGGCGACTCGAGCGTGCAGGCCGAGCCGCTACCCGTCTTCGCGACGTGGTACTCCGCTGCGCGCGCCACCGGCGCGAGCACGAGCAGGAACGCGAGGAGTAGCAGCGGGCGCATCATCTTGCGAGCCGCTCGACCGTCGTCACGGTTTCCATGGGCTGGGGCGACGGACCCGGCGGCCGGTAGCATGGCAGCATTTCGCAGCATTCCATCTGTATTCATCTCTTCATCTCTTCTTGGAGTCGCCATACGGCATCCGAACGCGACGGCGATCAGCGCTCGCCGCGAGGGCATGAGCTCTATGAGAGCGCCCACCGCAGGTTGAAACGGCCTCTCGGCTCGAACGCCTGCGCGTATGCGGCCGGATCGAGCGGCCCGAGTCAGAGCCGGGATCAAAAGCCGCCTGAGCTTCAGGCTGAGTTCGCGAGAAGACGTCCGTGATGAACGCCAGCACGCGCAACAGCCCCGCCGCGATCTCCTTGCGGTGCTTCATTGCCGGCCCAGGCGCAGCTCGACGGCGTGCGTCGCGCCGTCGCTGGGGAGCGCGATCTCGACGTCCTGCGCCCGCTTTCCATCGATGTAGAGGTCGCGCGCGCGGCGAGGCAAGCTCTCGTCCACGCGCACGCGAATCGAGAGCTGACCATCGGGGCCGCGCAGCTCTGCCTCGAAGCCGTCCCATGCGCGCGGCAGGCACGGATGGAGGGCGAGCCGGCCCTCGCGAAGCTGCAGGCCGAGAATCGCCTCTACGACGAGCCGCCAGGTCCAGGCCGCGGAGCCCGTGTACCAGGTCCAGCCGCCGCGCCCGAGGTGTGGAGCCACCGAGCCGATGTCACCGGCGATGACGTAGGGCTCGACGCGGTAGCGGGCGACACCCTCCTGTGTCGACGCGTGTCGGATGGGATGGATCAGCTCGAAGATCCGATGCGCGGCGTCGCCATCGCCGACCTGCGCGAAGGCCCAAGCGAGCCACGCGGCGGCGTGCGTGTACTGGCCACCGTTCTCGCGGATGCCGGGCGGGTAGGCCTTGATGTAGCCTGGATCGCGAGGCGTCGCGTCGAAGGGCGGCCACAAGAGCCGCACCACGGAGTCGTCCTCGCGCACGAGTTCGCGCCACGCGGACGCCAGCGACTGCCGGGCACGCGCGTCGGCGCGCGTCCCGGACAGCACCGACCACGACTGCGCAATCGAGTCGACGCGGCACTCGTCGCACGACCGCGAGCCCCAGGGACGTCCGTCGTCGTCGAAGGCGCGGATCCACCACTCTCCGTCCCACGCGCAGTGCTCGAGCGCATCCTCCAGCGCGCCGGCGCGGTCGAGCCAGCGCCGAGCGAGCGGCGCCTCGCCGCGGCGTTCGCACAGCTTCGCGAAGCCGCGCATCGCGGACGATGCGAACCATCCCAGCCACACGCTCTCGCCGGCCCCGCGCGCGCCCACCCGGTCGAAGCCGTCATTCCAATCCCCCGCGCCGATGCGCGGCAGGCCATGGCGTCCGCTGGTCACGCCGCGCTCGAGGGCACGTTCACAGTGCTCGAACAGGGTCGCCCGCTCCGCCCGGGTCTCGAAGCGCGCGAAGCGATCGTGCTCCTGTGGCGAGAGCTCGGGCGCGTGCAGGAACGGCACCCGCTCGTCCAGGACTGCGAGGTCCCCGGTCGCCTCGACGTAGCGGGAGACCACCCAGGGCAGCCAGAGCAGGTCGTCGGAGCAGCGCGTGCGCACGCCGCGATCCGCCGGCGGGTGCCACCAGTGCATCACGTCGCCCTCCTCGAACTGGTGCGCAGCGCAGGCGAGCAGGTGCGCGCGAGCTCGTGTCGGCTCCGCGTGGAGCAGCGCGAGCACGTCCTGGAGCTGGTCGCGGTATCCGAATGCGCCGCCGGCCTGGTAGAAGCCGGCGCGCGCCAGCACGCGGGAGCTCATCGTCTGATAGAGCAGCCAGCGATTCGTCAGCAGGTCGAGGGCCCGGTCGGGTGTGCGCACTCGCAGCGCACCCAGCAGCCGGTCCCAGCGGTGCTCGAGCTCTGCGCGAGCGCGCTCGATGCGGCAGAGGTCGCGCCACTCCTTCACCAGCTCGAGCGCGTGGGCCTTGTTTCGCCCCTGGCCGAGCACGAAGGCGACCTCGACGGTCCCCGAGGCGGGCAGGTCGAGGTGCACCTGGTAGACGGCGCAGGCATCCGCGCCCGCTCGTACACGACCGCTGAGCCCCCAGCGGCGCAGCGCGGCGGGCCGGGCAGGATCGCCCTCCGGGCCGAGGAATTCGCGCCGATCCGCCGTGACGCCATGGGGCGCGTGCGTTGCGGCCAGGAAGGCGACGCGCTCGGCGAAATCCGGGCTCCAGGGATTTCGCGCGAACAGGGCCGGACCCTCCGGCTCCCAGCTGCAAACGACGTGGGGGTGGGAGACACTCGGGAGTGCACCCAGCAGCCACTCCGCAAAGTAGGTGGCCGTGATGCGGCGCGGGCGCGGCGAGAGGTTCTCGAGACGCAGCCTCACGACCTTCAGCGGCGCGCTCGGCGGCACGAACACGAGTAGCTCCTGTGCGAGGCCGTACTGATTGCGCCGCCACGAGCTGTAGCCTGCGCCATGGCGGACCTGGCACGCGCTGCCCTCGCCCGCGGGCTCGGGCGTGACCGTCCAGACCTCGCCGCCCTGCTCGTCGCGCAGATACAGCGTCTCGCTGGGTGGGTCCATGACCGGGTCATTCGTCCAGGGCGTGAGTCGGTTCTCGCCGCTGTTCTCGCACCAGCTGAAGCCGCCGCCGGCCTCCGTGACGACGCAGCCGAACGCGTCGTTCGCGAGTACGTTCGCCCAGGGCGCGGGCGTCGCCGCACCCGGCTCGAGATGGATCACGTACTCCCGGCCGTCGGGCGTGAAGCCGCCGAGGCCGTTGTCGAACACGAGATCGGCGGGCCTCGCCAGGGCCGTCGTGGCTTCCGAGGCACCGGGCGGGCCCGGGGGCTGGAACGGCGGAGGGTCCGCTGGAGGTGTCGGCGCCGCGGCGAGCTGCTCGCCGAGGGAGCGCGAGTCGTCGAGCACGACACGCGCGACACACTCGAGCAGACGCAGCTCCTCCGGCTGCACCTGATCGGCGAACACGACGTGGATGCCGCCGTGCTGGCCGAGGCTCGCGGCGCCCTCGGTGCTCGCGAGCATGACGACGAGACGCTCGCGCAGCTCTTCGACGTAGCCCGAGAGGCCCGTGCGGATCACGACGAGATCGACGACGAGCCCGCGCCTGCGCCAGGCGGCATGCGCGAGGACGAGCAGCTCGAGCAGCTCTGTACGCGTCGGATCGCGGCTGCGCAGCAGCAGGATCGGGTGATCTCCCGAGATCCCGAGGCCCCACAGGCGCGGCTGGCCGAGGCGGTTCGCTGCGCGCACTGCCGGAGCCGCGCCCAGCACAGACACGGGCGCGATCAAGAGCGAGCCCAGGGCCTGGAGCTCGCTGAGCCGCGCCGGCTCGAGCCCGAGCCGCTGTGCTTCGTGCGCCGATGCGTGCGCCGCATCCGCCATGGCCCATTCCAGCGCGGCGAACGTGGTGTATCGCTCTGCGGTGTCGAGCACCGATTCGCGCGAGCCGCCCACGAAGGTGAGGAACGCCAGCTCGCAGCGCTCGTAGGGTTCGAGCGCGACGGACACTTGCAGCGACATGATGGGGTCGAGCGTATGGCCGCTGGATCCGGAGAGGCCTTCGAGCACGCCACGAGGGCGCCGGATGTCTCCGGCGCGGCCGAGGAAGGCCTCGCGATCGGCCTCGAAGGCGGTGCAGCGAGCTCCTTCGTCCGCGGTCACGACGCGGTGGAGCACGACGGCCGGCTGCTCGAGCGGTCGGCGGGGACGGCGGCTCAGCAGCAGTCCGTCGAGCCGCGGAATCCACTCGGCGCCCACGAACAGCTTGCTGAACGCCGGATGACGCTCGTCTTCGAGCGGCTGCGCGAGCACCACCTCGGCGTAGCTGGTGAGCGTGAGCTGGCGGCTTCGCTCACTCTCGTTGGTGAGGCTGAGCCGTCGGATCTCGAGGTCGTCTCCCGCCGCCACCGCGACCTCCATGAGGATCGCGATGCCCTCGTCGCGGCGCTGGAACTCGGCCTTGTACGTGTGGAAGAGGGTTCCCTTCTCGTCGGACTGGCGGCCGCTCGGCTGGCGCCCGACCGACCACAGGTGACCGTCCTCGACGTCGTGCACGTAGATCCAGAGTCCGCAGTCGTCGCGCGTCGCGTCGGGCCGCCAGCGAGTCAACGCCTGATCGTGCCAGCGCAGCGTGCCGGCGCCCGCGGAGGAGATCCACGAGGAGAGCCGACCGTTGCCGAGCACGTGGATGCGCGGCGCTCCCGGGACGCCGGCGGGCGCCCACGGCCCGGGCACTGGCCACGCCGGGGCGGACGGCTTTGCGGCCGGCTCGCGCTCCTCGCGTGCGAACCCGGGCGGCAGCTCGTGCGGGATGCGCTCGTGCAGCAGCAGCTCGGTCGAGCGCATGCGCAGATCCGTGTGGAAGCGACGCACCAACACATCCTCGTGTAGAACGTTGTTGATGGCCGCGAGAATCATGCCCTGGTGGTGCGCCATGTAGGAACGGACCGGCGTGCAGCGCTGTCCCGGAGCCTGGCGCTCGGTCGAGAAATCCGCAGCTTCGAAGAGACCGAAGGCACCGCCCAACGAGAGGGCTTCGAGCGCGCGCAGGTTCTCCACCGCGGCGCGCGGTCGGATGGGCAGCGCGAGCGCCGACGCATAGGGCGTCACGACCCGGTCCCGCGCCAGACCGCGCCGCAGCCCGAGACCGGAGACGCCGAAGCTCTGATAGCGATAGCTCCCGCTCGCGTCGACGGCGGCGAACCCCGACTCGGACACGCCCCATGGAATGCCGAGCTGCCGTGCCCTGCGTCGCTGTGTGTCCACCGCGGCGCGCTCGCTCTGGGCGAGCAGCGTTCCGGGATGACTGCGCAAGAGCAGCGGCGGCATCATGTACTCGAACATCGAGCCGCCCCACGAGACGAGCGTGAGGCCGCCGCTGGCGCGTGTGATGGGTCGCCCAAGGTGAAACCAGTGTTCGAGGGGAGCGTCGCCCTTCGCGATCGCGAAGAAGCTGGCGAGGCGCGCCTCGCTCGCGAGCAGATCGTAGTGGTTGGCGTCGTGACGATCGGCGCTGACGTTGTAGCCGATGCGGAAGCGCCGCGTGTCCGCATCGTAGAGCAGGCGGAAATCCATCTCCCAGGCGAAGGTCTCGGCGCGCGAGGCCATCTCGTGCAACGACTCGCGCAGCTCGAGGCTGGCGGCGGCGCCCTTCTCGAGCGCAGCACGAAGCGCCTCGTCCCAGCCAAGAGCAGCGGCGTCCTCGGGAGGCGCAGGCGCGCTCGAGGCCAGGAGCTCTGAGGCGCGAGCGCACCGCGCCGGAACGTCTGCGAGGCTCGAGTCGGGCAGCAGGAGCGGACGCAGCGCTCCCGCGAGCTCCTCGCGAGCGCAGGGTGGCGACTCGAGCAACGTCAGCCACGGCGTGAGTTGCTCGATGTCTCTTTGCATCGCGCGGAGCTGGTGGTGGGTACGCTCGAGCCAGGTGCGAAGCTCGCGCCATGACTCCGCGGAGACCTCTTTGACGTCGAGTGCCTGCGTGAGCGCGCGGTCGAGCGCCTCGCAGTCCTCCTGACAGAGCTTCGTCAAGATGGAGCCGGCGCGAGCCGCGTCTCGGCGTGCGATCGAGGCCTGCTCGGCGATGCGGCGCACGCGGTCGCCGAGCTCGCCGTTCGCCGCACCCGGGGCGCGCGGGAGCGAGTCACCGAGCAGCGCGAGCACGTCCTCCAGCCCGTCCCAGAGCCGGGGGGGGAGCGCCGGCCCCGCCGCGAGTTCGCGGCAGCCCTCCTCGAGTGCGATCAGGCTCACCGCCAGGTTGCCACTGTCGACGGTCGAGACGTAGCGCGGCTCGAGCGGTGCGAGTGAGCGTGTGTCGTACCAGTTGAACAGATGCCCCCGATGCCGTGGCAGGCGCGCGAGCGTGTCGAAGCCATAGCGAAGCCGGACGACGAGCTCGGGCAGGCCGAGATAGCCGAGGTCCACGGCGGAGAGCGTCGAGAGCAGCGCCATGCCGACGTTGGTCGGCGAGGTGCGATGCGCCACGGTGCGGCGCGGATGCTCCTGGAGATTGTCGGGCGGCAGCCAGTGGTCCTCGGGCCCGACGAGCATCTCGAAGTACAGCCACGTGCGTCGCGCCAGATTGCGCAGGAAGAGGCGTTCCTCCTCTCTGAGCACCTCCACCGTCCCCCGCCGCTCGCGCCCGATGAAGAGCGCGATCTCGGGCGAGAGCAGCCATAGCGCGACGACCGGGACGGCCGAGTAGAGCGCCTCGGGCCGGATCAACGCGATCGCGATCCCCAGAGCCGACGCAGTCACCGGAGCAGCAGCCAGATGCTGCCAGACCTGAGCGCGAGAGCTGCGTGTCTCGAGCTGGCTGCCCTCCTCCGCGGCGGGAGTCCACTGCAGCAGATGGCGTCGACTCACGTTCAGCCGCCAGAGCGTCCGGCCGATCGCATCCAGCGATACCGCGGCGTCCTGGGCGAGGAACACCACCGCGAGCAACCAACGGCCGGCCTGGTCTGCGCCGGAACGGAGCGTGCCGCGCACGGCCCCGCGACGGCGCCCGCGCGCGAGACCCGTCACGAGGTCCATCCCTATATAGGCGGCGGGTGCGGCCAGCCCGAGGGCGGTCCACGCCCAGGGATTGCCCGGCAGACCGAGCCAACCGGCCGCGAGCAGTGCGACCAGCGCCGGCGGCAGCAGGCTTCGGCGCAGGTTGTCCAGGATCTTCCAGCGGCTGAGAAGGGAGAGTCGGGTCGGGAGCCGGGTGCCGCCCGAGCCGGGCACGCTTTTGCCCAGCCACGGCAGGAGCTGCCAGTCGCCGCGCACCCAGCGGTGCCAACGGCGCGTGAACGACTCATAGCGGCTCGGAAACGACTCGTAGAGCACGATGTCGCTCGCCAGTGCGGCTCGGCCGTGCACGCCCTCGAAGAGATCGTGACTCGCGAGCGCGTCGTCGGGAACACGGCCGGCCAGGCTCCGCCGGAAGGTCGCAACGTCGTAGATGCCCTTGCCGACGAAGATCCCGGAGCCGAACAGATCCTGATAGACGTCGGAGACCGCGCGCGTGTAGAGGTCGATGGCGGTGTCACCGGAGTAGAGCCGAGCGAACCAGGAGCGATTGCCCACCTCGGGAGCGATCTCGATGCGCGGCTGGATCACGGTGTAGCCGCGGCGCACGGCGCCAGTGAGTGCGTCGAAGCGCGCGTGGTTCAGCGGGTGCGCGAAGGTCCCGACCAGTCGCTGCGCGGTGCCGATGGGGAGCCGCGTATCCGCGTCCAGTGTGATCACGAACTGGATCCCGGCCAGACGCGATGCATCGCCCTCGTGCACGCTGAAGGCGTCGCTGGGCTCGCCCGCGAGCAGATGGCTCAGCTCCTCGAGCTTGCCGCGCTTGCGCTCCCGGCCCATCCAGTAGCCTTCGCTCGGGTTGAACAGGCGCGGCCGGTGGAGCAGGTGGAAGGGCCCGACGCCGTCCCGGCCGTAGCGGGCATTGAGCGCGGCGATTCCGGCGCGGAGCGCCGCGATGACTGCCTCATCTCCCGGCATCTGCTCGGCCGGGGCGTCTACGCCGTCGGTCAGCAGCACGAGTTCGAGTGCCGGGTCGCTGTTCGTGAGATGGTGCGCCTCGAGCTGATCGACGAGCTCGCGCGAGTCCCGCTCGCTCGACACCAGAGCAGGCACTGCCACGACGCTGCGGCAGTCGTCCGGGATCCCCTTCGAGAAGTCGAGCTTCGGCAACGTGCTCGGAGACACGAGCCGGGTGATGACATGGTGCACCAGCGCGAAGCTCACCACCGACGCCGGCAACATCGACACCAGGATTCCGATGACCATCGCGATCGGGCCGGCGCCCGCCCACCAGAGGACGAACCAGGGCGCGCCGATCGCCGCCGCCGTAGCGAACGAGACGGCCAGCCCGTAGACCAGCCCCGCGTGGCGGCGCAGCCGCCGCCGGGCGCGCGTCCCAAACCGCGGCCGGCCGCCCAGCGACCGGGCGAAGGCCTCCCGCCCCTCGTCGATCAGCCAATGGCCCACGTGATCGAGGTCGTCTCCGTGCGCTGCCATGCGCCGCGCGTGTTCGACGACTTTCTCCGCGGCGTGCACCTCCGCGCAGCCGGCGTCGCTGGCGAAGGCCTCGATCGCGCGGCGGTAGCGGTCGCAGGTCTCGAAGTCCATGCGCGCATACACGCCGGCGGGATCACCGCAGAGGATCGCCTCGACGTGACTCGCGCGCGTGAAGAAGTCCTTCCAGGAGATCGCATCGATCACGCCCAGGTTGGCCAGCGCGCGCGCCACCGAGTCGGTGTCGTCGAGGCCCGCGGACGCGAGGGCGGGCAGCGTCGTCGGCGCCGGCGCGCGGAGCTGCGGCGCGAGTCGTGACAGAGCGGTGACCAGCAGCTCGAGACATGCGGTGCGCAGCAGCGTCGGGAAGGCCCAGAGCTCCGCGATGGTGAGCGCGCCCGCGACCTCCTGGTATGCGCGGACGAAGCGCGTCGCATTCTCGAGCGAGAGCTGGAGCCGCGACGCGTGCAGCAGCTCGTGTGCGACCGACAAGACGCGCGGCAACCCGTTCTCTTCGCCGCCTTCGAGACTCGGCAAGCGCGCGTAGAAGCCGTCGGGCAGGTCCTCCCGGATCTGCGCGACCGCGCGCTCGACGAGATAGTCGTTGTCGAGCAGCCAGTCGGAGGCCTTGGCGAGCTCCGCTTCCGGCTCGGAGAGCCGCACCCGCGCCCGGGCCAACCAATCCGGCAGCGCGTCCAGGCTCGCCAGCAACGGCACGCGGCGCGGGCGGTCCAGGCTCAGCTGGTGCCGCCGAGCGAGATCGGCCGCGGCGGCCTCCAGCGGAGACGCCGCGCCGTCGGGTGCTTCCGCGCTCATGAAATGGCGTGTCGCGGCAGCCGCGCCGGCGGCGACTCGGATCGCCCGGCAATGCGTTGCGTCGCGCGTGCGGAGCGGGAGCGCACGACCAGGACGGGCACGCGGGAGCGCGCGATCAGCTCGGCGGTGATACCGCCGCATGGCATATGAAGGTGGCCACTCCGGCCGTGCGCCGCGACCGCCACCAGGTCCACGCGCTCCCGATCCGCGACTCCGGCGAGCAGGCCGGCGACGTCGCCCCCCTGGAGCAGGGTCACGCGCAAGCGGGAGTGGGCGTCCGCGAGCTGGGCGCGCAGGCGATCGAGGTATGCGCGCGCGACGCGCTCGTTGCGGCGCCGCAGCCGATCGCTCAGCTCGATGGCCTCCGCTTCGAGCGGGCCGATCTGTGTGAGCTCAGGGACCGGCACGACGTGTGCGACGATCAGCTCGCCCTCGTCAGCCGCCGCGATCTGCGCCGCGATCGGCAGCGCGATCTCCGCCTGCGGCGACCCGTCCAGAGGCACGAGCACGCGCTCGTAGCGCACCGGGCGCGCCACCGGCGGCCCCGCCGCGGGCACGATCAAGAACGATCCCGGCGCGCGTTCGAGCAGCTTTCGCGCAGTGCTCGCCAGCACCCAGGGCGATCGCCCACCGGCTCCGTGGGTGGTGACGACGGTGACGCCTACCTGATGGCCCGCGCTCCAGCGACAGATCTCCTCCGCCGGCTTGCCCTCGATCAACTCCGCGTCGACGATCGTCTTCCCGTCGTCGAACTGCGCGATGAGGCGGTCCATGTACTCGCGCGCTTCCCTCCGGTGGATTTCCCACTGCAAGGGATCCGCAGGAGTGTGGTGTTCGTTCGTGGCGTGATCGAGCACCTGGAGCAGCGTGACCGGGGCACCGAGCGCGCGAGCGATGGCCAACGCGTGCGGCAGTGCTCGCTCGCCGAGGCTGGAGCCGTCGAGGCAGGCCAGAACCCGCATCGGCGGGCTCTTGAATTCGGAGCGGTCGATGCAGCTCGTCGCCATGCCACGCCTCCTCGTAACTGAGCGCCTCCGCAGAACTTGAGGCATCGATGCAATGGCCGTGCCCCTTTCAGCGCGCACGGAGTACCGCGCTAGTTTGCGGCGCCGCGGCCGACGTGCCAATGGGTCTCGTTCTGTGGCGCTTCGCCCGATGCAGTGCGCGCCCGCGCTCGGTCTTCGTGTAGACCACCCCATCTGCGTGTTCGGCAGCAACGGGTCGGCGCGGCGCTGCGTCGCGGGCGTGGCCGGACGCCGGGCCGACGTGATCGCGGCGCAGAGTCGCGCGCTGAAGAAGTGCGCCGCGGACATCAACAAGGGCCGCGAAGTCGCACCCCGTGCAGGACGTCCGCGCCAAGCTCGCCGCTCGCTTCGACTCGCCGACCTGCACCGCCCCACCGCCGCCACCCTTGCTCGCGCTCCCCGATCCCGGCATCGCGGTCGACGGTGCGCACTCGGCGTCGCTCGAGGCGGTGACCGAGATCTTCAGCGGAAATGCCAGGTCCTCGTTCGGCCCGGCGAACGCGTCGTCGAAGCGCTGCGTGGATTCCTGGGAAGACCGATCTCCGAGCGGCTCCAGGTTGGCGCAGCCTGGCGAGGCTGGAGACGGAGTTGCGCTCCTTTCGAAGTCGCGGCGGGCCGATCACGTTCCTGGGTGGCAACCTGTACGCCCTCTCATCCATCGATCCTCTACTCGGCCCACTCGCGAAAAACGGCGGCCCGACAGAACGGTTTCACGCAGAGTGACCTGCCCCTCTCCCGAGCCTGGCGACAACGGACGCACGCAGGTGACGTCGACCCCTTTAGGAGGACAGTACGAGGGCACAGATGAGTTTCTAAGCCGCGAGAGCCCGCTGCTCTCGCATCTCCGCGGGACGGAGAGCGAGCCTCGATCGGTGTTGGTGCAGAGTCCTCGACTTGCGCCAGCATTCGAAACCAAGCCAGAACGCCGCGAAGAGAACACCGCGATCGCGACCTCACCGACGGTGTGCACCGACGCTGCCGGACGGACGATCTCCATCACTTGACGCCACCGGGTCTGATAGGTGTTGGACGGCGCGTCGGAGTCCACTGCGCGCCGATCCGCATGAACTCGAGGTCGAAGGCGCCTTGGCGTCGCTGTGCCGCAAAACAAGGATATGCGCGCCACCAGACTCTGCGGGTCTGCTTCCCGATTTCTGGTCAGGGTCGACTCTCGTTTTGACGTAGTCTGAGTTCCGGCCAAAGGCCGTTTGGAAGCGGTTGGAGGACGGAACCGATGCGAAAGAGTCGGTTCAGCGAAGAGCAGATCGCGATGGCGCTGCGACAGGCCGAGGGCGGCACGACGGTCGACGAGATCTGCCGCAAACTCGGTGTCAGCCAAGGCACGTTCTTCCGTTGGAAGAAGCACTTCGGGAGCCTCGGCGTTCCGGAGCTCCGCGAGCTGCGGCAGCTGCGCGAAGAGAACAAGAAGCTGAATCAGCTGGTCGCGGACTTGTCGCTCGACAAGACGATCCTACAAGAGGCCATGAAGCGAAAATGGTGAAGCCCGCACAGCGCCGTGCGCTCGCAGTGTGGGCGAAGGAATCGTATGCGCTGTCGGAGGTCCGCGCGTGCCGAGCCGTCGGCGTGCAGCGCTCGAGCGTTCGGTACAAGCGCCGTCGCGCGCACCAGGACGTGCTGAGACGACAGATCCGAGAGCTTGCGAGCGTACGCGTTCGAGCAGGCTACCGACAGCTCCACGTGCTGCTTCGGCGCGAAGGTTGGCCGGTGAACCGCAAGCGGGTCTACCGGCTGTACACCGAGGAGAACCTGACGCTGCGGCAGCGCCGGCCGAAGCGACACGCTGCGGGCGGTGACTTTGGATCGGGCCACGATGAGTCCTTTCAAGGCGACGCCAGAAATCAGGGCGTCCGAGGAGATGCGACAAGCGGGAAGTGGCGAGCAGGGTGACGCGCGAGTCGGCGCGGTACAGTCATGGGGCCGCGAGGGCGCGCCTCGAGGGCCGCGTACGAGAGCTCACCGCCGCGATGGCCTGCGAAAGGACCACGAGGCAAGTCCGCCCGGCGGGGAACGTGGGGCGCGCGCCGCGCTGGTTACCGCGCGCAGAAAGCACGTGGGATATCCGGTCGGGTGTGCCGAGATCGCTCCAGCCGCAGGGCGGAACGGCGATGACTCCGAGCCGCTGCGGGACGCGTTCGAGCACAGCGCGCGAGAAGTCCGTCGGCTCGAGCGTGGCGTACGCCGTCGCCAGAGCTGCATCGCGGACAGCGCTGCGCCGCGACGCATCCTCGAGAGCCCGCAGGAGATGCGGCTGCGAGAACTCGAACGCCTCCAGCAAGCTCGACACTCGACATGCAAAGATGAAGCTCGACCAGAGCGCACCGCGCGCAAAGAGCTGCGACGCCCGCTCCTCCGGCGGCTTCTCGACGAAGCACTCGATCCCCCGGGTGTCGCCGGGCTGCCCGGCGCCTGGCACGATCCATCCGTACTGTGAATCTGCCGCGTCCGGGGTGATGCCGAGGAGCACGATCCGCGCCGGGTCCGCGCGCAGGCCGCGTAGCGCCGCGCGGAGCGACTCTCGCAACGTCGCCTCGTCTTCGACGTGGTGATCCGAGGGCAGCACGAGCACCCGAGCCTCGGGGTCGTCTCGACGAATGCGCAGCGCTGGGAGGAGGATGCCCGGGCCGGTGCCGCGACCCTCCGGCTGGACGATCACGTTCTTACGCGGTAGGTCGTCGAGCTCGTCGCGCCAGAACGCGCGATGCGCCTCGGAGACGACTACGACGATCCGATCACGGGGCACCAGCGCCGCGGCGCGCTCGATCGTCTGCCGCAGCAGCGACGGCCCACCCGATAGCGAGCAGAATTGCTTGGGTACGCTGACGCCCGCTGGCGTCGTGGTCAGGTGGCGCAACCGGCTTCCCTCTCCCCCGGCGAGCACGATCGCCCAGGTCCCGTTGGGGGGCGCCACCTCGAGCAGGCGATTCGTCGTGCCGAAGGCGTTGGGCACGCAGTGCGTGTCCAGGGCGCACGCGGATTCGCATCGCCACTCGCCGTCGACCACGAGCTTGTATTCGTACCGCCCCGGACGGAGGCGGAGCGAGAGCGACCAGTTGCCTCTCGCGTCCCTGCGCATCGGGGTCGCGTTCGAGCTCCAGTCGTTGAAGGTCCCGGAGAGGCATACGGCCCGCGCGTTCGGCGCTCGATAGCCGAAGGCCACGGCGCGAGCGCGCGTCGATCCAGTAGTAGACGTTGTCCCAGCTCGCATGCTGAGTAGCCGGAGCAAGTTGCATGCCCTTGCGCGGCAAGCTAGCGAGCGGACAAGTGCAACGAGGTGTGGCGCAGTGATGCGCGCAGCGGGGCGCTGTGATCAGTACTGCCGCACACCGACGAGCCGGAATCGCAGACGACCGGTGCGTATCGAACCATTTCCGCAAGCGCCGTCTCGACAGGATCGCGGCCCCGAGGTGCATCACGATTTCGGTCCCCTTCTTGCGACCGGCCTCGGGCGGCGCCCAAAGCGGCTGGCCGAATAGGACTGGCCGGCGCGCGCACGGCCCTAGGGTTCTTCGCCGGACAGGCGGCGTGCGCAGCGGCGAACGAGCGCGCGCAACGCGCCGGGAATCTGGGTGCTGGCCGCAGCGGCGCCCACAAGGGCCATTGCAGCGGCCGAAACGAGAATCTGCGTCGGGGATAGCCCCATGCGAGATAGGGCATCGGCCGCGAACGAACCTCCCAACACGCCCGCGAACACGAACGTGTTCGAGAGTGCGATCACGGCACCGCGCCGCGCACTCGGCGAGCGCCACTGGACGATGACGTTCAACGGAATGGCAAGCATCCCGCTCGCTACGCCCAGCGGGATCATGAGCGCGAGCGTGCCAACGAACCCCGGTCCGACGAAGCCGAGGAGCGAACAGGTGACGGCGATTCCCACCGCCCCTGCCGGAATGAGGCCGTACTCGACCGGGTCGAGCGAAGCATCGCCCGCGAGCCGGCCCGCGACGAAACTGCCAGCGCCGATGCCGATCCCCAGGACAGCAAGCGGAACTGTGGCCGCTCCCTCCGACAACCCGAGCACGAACCTCGAGTAGACGAGGATGTCTTGGCTCACCAAGCTCGCCAGCGCCCAGAAGCCGACGGTTCCCAACACGGCGAATCGCAACAGCCGGTCCGAGCGGACGGTGGACCAGGCGATTCCCCAAGTCGCGCCGATCCCACCCCGCGCCGTGCTGGAGACGACGCGAGGGACGCGCACAGCGGCGGCAACGCCCGCGACCGAGAGCAGCGCGAATGTGACGCCGATCAGTGCCGTGTTCTCGCCCACGACCCAGACGATTGCACCCCCCGCATACGTTCCAGCGATGATCGCGAGGAAGGTCCACATCTCGAGCAGACCGTTGCCCGCGGAGAGCTCTCGCTCCGAGAGGATCTCCGGGAGGATTCCGTATTTGGCTGGGCTGAAGAGTGCGCTCTGAGCCCCCATGCTCGCCAAGAGGCACAGGGAGAAGAAGCCACCCGAGGGATCGCTGTGGAGGACGGGGATCGCGATCAGCATGAGCACGAGTTCCAGCACCTTGGTAGCGATGATGACGGAGCGCTTGTTCAGCCGATCAGCCAGAATCCCTGCGGGAATCGACACGAGCACCATGGGGAGCGTGAAGACAGCGAAGGCGATCGTCATGCCTGTCTGCGCTGCAGCGACTCGATCCTCGGGCGGCAAGCCTGTCGTGACGCTCGCAACGCCCAAGAGTGCGATCGCGAATCGCAGGGCGTTGGCATTGAAGGCTCCGAGGAACTGCGCGACGAGAAGCGCACCCAGTCGCCCTTGCAGTCGCTCACGGTCGCGAGCGCCTCTCGGATTCGATGTCAGATCGACTCGCACGCGTCCTCGCGGGTTCACGCGGCGGCGACGCTGGCGACGCCCGCGCACACGATCTCTGTGGTCCGCCGCGTTCGTGGTCCAGCTGATTCAGCGCACCTCCGCGTCGGCGTGCCTCGTCCGCCCAGCGACCGGGACAATTTTGCGCAAACAGGTCGAGCCTCGGGGCCCGTCGCCATACTTCGGAGAGATCGATGCCCGATCGCGAGCCGCGCCTGGGCATGCAGCATGCACTTCTTCGCCGCCGCGGATTCGTTGCTGCAGTCCCTTCCGCCGAGAATGGTGCAATGCAACTTGACCTCCTGAGCCCTTTTGCCCGCGGCCGCTGTGCCGGCGCCGGTGCGTCGTCGGGCCGCTTCGCCGGTCCGAGCGGAGACTCTCACCGCGCCACGCAGACGCGCAACGATGCCGTGCCTCAGATCCGTGCAAGGCGCGCTGCTGCGGAGCTGCCAGGGCCTTGGCGCGCGAAGCGCGGAGGGGCGTGAGGGTGCAGCCGTCGGACGCAAAGAGCGATAGCACCGCTCGGGATGAAGCAGCTAGCGCACGCCAGCTACTTCAAGTCACTATAGATTTGTCTCGCGAGCTCCATCCGCGACGGCGAAGAACCGCGGGAATGACCCTCGATGGGTCGCTCGATCGGAATTTCGGCCTCGACAGCCTTGCGCGCGTGGAGCTCTGGGGCCGGCTTGAGCGAGTCTTCGGAGTTCGGCTCCCCGAGCAGCTGTTGGGCACAGCGGAGTCCCCTCGCGAACTCCTGGTCGCGATCCTCTCGGGGGAACAGCCGGGGCGCCGGGATCTCGCGACCCTGGTTGGGCACGAGCGCTTGGAGCCCGTCCACGAGACGCCCGACCTGGCGACGACCCTTCTCGAGGCCTTCGATTGGCACGTCCGATCGCATCCAGATCGTCTCCACCTCTCACTGCCGCACTCGGACGGGCGTGAAGAGCCGATCTCCTACGCGCAGCTCCACCAGGCGGCCAGGCGAGTGGCCTCCGGCATTGCATCCCGTGGCTTGGAGCGCGGCGACACCGTCGCTCTCATGCTCCCGACGGGTCGAGACTTCTTCGCGAGCTTTCTTGGAATTCTCTACGCGGGAGGTGTGCCTGTCCCGATCTACCCGCCGATGCGTGCGACTCAGATCGAGGAACACGTGCGTCGTCAAGCGCGCATCCTCTCGAATGCCCGCGCGACATCCCTCATCACCGTCGCGGAGGTGGGTCCGGTCGGGGGTCTGATTCGGTCCCTCGTCGAGAGCATGCGCATCATCGACACCGTCGATGCTCTGGCGGCAGATGGACGCGGTGGTTCCAGCGGGGTGAGGCCCCAAGCGCATGAGACGGCATTTCTTCAGTACACGTCGGGCAGCACCGGCGATCCGAAGGGAGTGATCGTCAGCCATGCCAACCTACTCGCCAATATCCGCGCCATGGGCGAGGCCGCAGAAGTGACCTCCAGCGACGTCTTCGTGAGTTGGCTTCCTCTGTATCATGACATGGGCTTGATCGGCGCTTGGCTCGCCAGTCTCTACTACGCAGTACCGTCGGTCATTCTCTCGCCTCTTCAGTTCCTCGCTCGCCCCGAGAGCTGGCTCTGGGCGATCCATCGGCATCGCGGAACGATCACGGCCTCTCCGAATTTCGGCTACGAGCTGTGCGTGCGACGAATCAGCGACGAGCTCATCGAAGGACTCGATCTCGGCTCGCTGCGGTTTGCCGCCAACGGAGCCGAGCCCGTCAGTTCCTCTACGACTCGTCGCTTCTGTGACCGCTTCCGGCGATACGGCTTCCGACCGGAGGCGATGGCTCCTGTCTACGGATTGGCTGAGTCCGCTGTCGGACTCACCTTTCCACCTCCCGGCCGGGGTCCGGTGATCGATCGGGTCGACCGCAAGGCTCTGAGCCACAGGGGCGAGGCGCGGCCGGTGACCGGGGGCCACGCGGATGCGGTCGAGTTGGTCGCTTGCGGTCGCCCGTTACCCCACCATGACGTGCGCATCATCGACGAGACCGGCCACGAGGCGGGCGAACGCAAAGTGGGGCGCCTCCAGTTCCGAGGCCCCTCTGTGACTGCTGGCTACTTCCGCAACGAAGCCAAGACGCGTGAGGCATTCGCCGGGGACTGGATGGAGTCGGGCGACCTCGCCTACATTGCGGGCGGAGACGTCTATCTCACCGGTCGGACCAAAGACCTGATCATCCGCGCAGGGCGGAATATCTACGCACACGAGGTCGAGGAAGTCGTCGGCGACATCCCGGGCGTGCGCAAGGGCTGTGTCGCGGTTTTCGGGAGCCTCGAGGTCTCCTCGCAGACGGAACGCGTCGTCGTGCTCGCCGAGACCCGCGAGACGAGTTCGGAGCGACTCGATGAGCTGCGCCGGCGAATCGAGTACGAGACCGCGGCCCTCCTCGAGGGCCCACCGGACGACGTCGTGCTAGCGCCTCCCCACACCGTTCTCAAGACGCCGAGCGGGAAGATCCGTCGTAGCGCGTGTCGCGATCTCTACGAGCGGGGCGGGCTCGAGAGGGGCCGACGCGCTCTCTGGTGGCAGGTGGTGCGGTTGGCCGCGGCGAGTGCGCTTCCGAGGCTGCGCCGGACCTACCAAGCCGGGATGGCGCTCGCCTACGCCGTCCGCTGGTGGTGTGCGATCGTTCTCACGTCGCTCGTGAGCTGGCCCCTCGTCGTGATCTTGCCGAGCGAGGCGGCGCGCTGGATGGTGCTCCGAGCTGCGGCGCGGACCTTCCTCCGATTGTCGGGCACACCGCTCCAGGTCCTGGGTCTCGAGAATCTCCCGAGAGGCCCGATGGCTCTGGTCGCGAACCACACTAGCTACGTCGACGGCCTGGTGCTGGTCGCGGCCCTTCCCGTCGTTTTGAGATTTGTCGCGAAGAGCCAGCTCGGGCAGCAGCTCGTCGCCGGAACGCTGCTTCGCAGACTCGGCGCCGTGTTCGTCGAGCGTATGGATCCACGGAGGGGAACAGAGGACACCGCTCATGTCGTCGATGCGCTTCGGGCCGGGCAGAGCGTGATGTTCTTCCCGGAGGGGACGTTCTTTCGCACGCCGGGAGTTCTGCCCTTCAAGCTCGGGGCGTTCCTTGCGGCCGCGCAGGCCGGAGTTCCCGTCGTCCCAGCCGCGCTTCGGGGAACGCGATCCATTCTTCGCGGCGAGCAGTGGTTCCCGCGCCGAGGAAGCGTGAGCTTGACGGTTTCCGTGGCGCTTTCGCCCAAAGGGTCGGATTGGGCTGAAGCGATCAGGCTCCGAGACGAGTCGCGCGCGGCGATTCTCGCGATGAGCGGCGAGCCCGACCTCGCCGAGCAGCACGTCGAGCTACAGTGACGAGCGGTTTTCTCGCGCTCGTGCAGACGCCATGCCGCAACGCTGCGATCTCGAGCGGCGGCGTTCTCCAGCTGAGGATGGGCGTATGGGTTCTTGTCTAGCGCGTTCCCTTCCGTGCGCGCGCCTGGTGCGTCGCTGGCCCTTCATCCTTTTTATCGTGGTCGCGTTCCTCGGAGGAGGGAATCTCCTGCTTGCGCAGGCCGGTCGACCCATCGTCTACGTGGTGCCGATTACAGGCGTCGTCGATCTCGGTCTGGCTCCGTTCGTCGAGCGAGTCCTCGGCGAAGCGACCGATGCGGGCGCCGCAGCGGTCATCCTCGAGATCGATACCTTCGGCGGACGCGTGGATGGCGCGGTACTGATCCGGGACGATCTGCTGCAAGCGCGCGTGCCCACCGTAGCCTTCGTGAACAAGCGCGCGATCTCTGCCGGCGCGCTCATCACGCTCGCAGCGGAGAAGATTGCCATGGCGGGCGGCAGCACCGTGGGTGCGGCGACTCCGGTGGAGATCGGAATGCCGGGTAGCCCGGCCCAGCCGGTAGCCGAGAAGACGCTCTCGTACATGCGCAAGGAGTTTCGCGCCACCGCCGAGAGCCGCGGGCGTCCGCCGCTGCTCGCCGAGGCGATGGTGGATGCGGATGTGGAGATCCCGGATGTCATCGAAAAGGGCAAGCTGCTCACGCTCACGACGGAGGAGGCGCTGCAGCACAAGTTTGCCGATTTCCGCGCGGACAGCATCGACGAAGTGCTGTCCTCGCTGGGTTGTCCGGATGCAGAGGTGCGCCGTAGCACGGAGACATGGGCGGAGACACTGGTTCGGCTCCTGACTCACCCCGTCATGAGCTCGGTGCTGATGATGATTGGCTTGCTGGGAATCATGGTAGAGATACGAACCCCGGGGTTCGGCGTGCCCGGCGTCCTTGGGATCGCGAGCCTCGCGCTCTTCTTCTGGGGGCACTGGCTCGTGCGTCTGGCGGGCTGGGAAGAGCTGCTGCTCGTTGGGTTCGGAATCGTCCTCCTGGCATTCGAGGTATTCGTCACCCCCGGGTTCGGAATCGCCGGCGTGCTCGGGATCGGCGCGCTGCTCGGCGGTCTCGGCCTCAGCCTGGTGGGTACCGGTGCCACGTGGCGGGTGATGGTAGAAGCGCTCGGACAAGTCGCCGTGTCGCTGCTGCTCGCGATCGGAGTTGCGCTCGCCGTGCTTCGCGTGCTGCCGCGCCTGCCATTCGGGCGACGCCTCGTCCTCGAGACCGGGCTGTCTGCGGTCGCCGGATACGAGTCGGCGCCCGAGGGCGACCGGCGCTGGCTCGGTAAGCGCGGGGTCGCGGCGTCGCCGCTGCGGCCCGCTGGCATCGCCCACCTCGACGGCGAGCGCGTGGACGTCGTGTCGGATGGCGAGTTGATCGAGGCGGAGGAGCCCATCGAGGTGATCCGGGTCGATGGCAACCGCATCGTTGTGCGGAGGCCGCGCGTGGAGTCGTCAGAGGGAGGGATCGATGGGAACTGAACTCGGGGTCTTCGGTGCAGTCGCGCTACTGGTCCTGCTGCTCGCGGTCATTGGCTTCGTCCTCTACCTGGTCCCGATTCCCCTTTGGATCGCCGCCTGGGCTTCGGGCGCGTACGCGGGACTCTTGACGCTGATAGGAATGCGCCTTCGCCGAGTCCCGCCGCACACCGTTGTCACGGCGCGTATCAGCGCGGTGAAGGCGGGGCTGAACATCCCCTTGAATGACCTCGAAGCCCACTACCTGGCGGGTGGCAACGTCGCACGCGTGGTCAACGCCATGATCTCGGCGGACAAGGCCAACATCCCGCTGCCCTTCAAGCGCGCTGCGGCCATCGATCTGGCTGGGCGCGACGTGCTGGCGGCTGTGCAGATGTCCGTCATCCCGAAGGTGCTCGAGACGCCCCGAATCGCGGCGGTGGCGAAGGACGGCATCCAGCTCCACGCCATCTGCCGCGTGACCGTTCGTACCAACATCGATCGGCTGGTGGGCGGCGCGGGCGAAGAAACGGTCCTCGCGCGCGTGGGCGAGGGGATGGTCAGCACGATCGGTTCCGCGATCACGCACAAGGACGTGCTGGAGAACCCAGACCACATCTCGAAGCACGTGCTCTCGAAAGGACTCGATGCAGGGACTGCCTACGAGATCCTGTCGATCGACATCGCCGATGTCGACGTAGGCGAGAACATCGGCGCGAAGCTTCAGATCGATCAGGCCAACGCTGACAAACAAATTGCCCAGGCGAAGGCAGAGGAGCGCCGTGCCATGGCGGTTGCCCTGGAGCAGGAGATGCGCGCGCGCGTCGTCGAGGCCGAGGCGGAGGTTCCCCGCGCGATGGCCGAGGCGTTCCGCCAGGGGCATCTCGGAATCATGGACTACTACCGGATGAAGAACGTCCAAGCGGACACGACCATGCGAGACGCGATCGCCCGAAGCGGCGAGGACGCGCCCGCGGGCGAGAAGAAATAGAGTCGTTCGATGAGGCGCGAACAGCTCCTACTCGTTCTCGTTCTGTTGTTGGTCCCGCTGTTGCAGTTCATCGCGCCCGTGCTCAGGAGACGTCTCGAAGAGCTGGCGAGGCGAACGAGCGACTCCTCGACTCCGGCGCCTGTGGTAGCAGCGAGCCGCCCTGACATCCGTAAGCTGATACCCGAAACCCCTCTGCCCATCGTGCTCCAGCCCGCAGCGCCGCGGCGAGTCCGCTCGCCGCTTCGGAGTCTCCGGGAGGTTCGTAGCGGGATCATCCTCATGACGGTCCTCGGGCCCTGCCGCGGCTTGGAGTCCGAGGAGCCGCGCTGAACGGAACGCGTTGGGGAGGGAGCAGCGAATTGCATACTCGGTCGCCTCAGTGGACGGCGCGCGCATGGACATACAAGAGCCCAATGCTATGAAGGACCTCGCTCCCCCGTCACCTCGAGCCGATGGACGAGAAACAGCGCGTGACGCCCGATACGCCGCTCCTGGAGGCGCTTCGCCGGATGGGGAGCTTTGGCGCGCAGCGGCTGCTGGTGATGCGTCCTCGTGAGCGCGTCGGGAGCCCATGAACGCCCGTGGCACGCCCTCGGCATCGACGAGGCGTGCGCTGCGCTCGCTACCAGTGATGCCGGCCTGTCGCCCGAGAGCGTGGCGCAGCGGCGCGCCGAATACGGGGCGAACCGGCTCGAGGAGGCACCGCCCACGACGGCGTGGGCGCTCCTGCTCCACCAGTTCCATAGCCCGCTCATCTACATCCTGCTGGTCGCTGCTGCCGTCACCGTGGCCATCGGTGAGTACATCGACGCTGCGGTGATCGCGGCGGTGCTCGCGATCAACGCGGCAATCGGATTCTTCCAGGAGCAGCGCGCCGAGCAATCGGTGCGTGCGCTGATGCGCCTGGTCAGCCCGAAGGCGCACGTGAGCCGGGGCGGGCAAGAAGCCGAGATCGACAGCGCGGAACTCGTACCAGGCGACGTCGTGCTGCTCGAATCCGGAGCGCGTGTGCCCGCCGACCTGCGCCTGTTCCGGTGCAACGACCTCGCGATCGATGAATCGCTGCTCACTGGCGAGTCCCTGCCCGTGCGCAAGTCGGAGGTGGCGGTTCCGGAGGAGACCGCCGTCGCGGATCGGCTCAGCATGACGCATGCGGGCAGCATCGTGACCGCTGGGCGCGGGCGCGGTTGGGTCGTGGCGATCGGGCGCAACACGGAGCTCGGCTCGATCGCGCAGAGCATGCGCAGTGCAGAGATCGTCGCCACACCGATGCAGGAACGCATGCGGCGCTTCGCGCAGGTGGTCGCGGCCGTGGTGATTGCCGCCTCGGCGCTGGCGATCGCTGTGGGGTTGCTGCACGGACTCCGCCTCTCGGAGCTGTTCCTGGTCGCGGTGACGCTGGCCGTCTCTGCGATTCCCGAGGGCTTGCCAGTGGTCGTCACGATCACCCTCGCCATCGGCGTGCGCCGCATGGCGGGCCGGAATGCGGTGATCCGGCGGCTCCCCGCGGTCGAGACGCTCGGCTCCACGACGGTGGTTGGCTCCGACAAGACCGGCACGTTGACCGAGAACCGCATGACGGTCATGGAGGCGGTTACCCCGGTCGGAGGTGTGACCCTCCACGATGGCTTCGAGTCGCCGCCGCTCTCCGAGCCGCTTCGCTCGCTCGCGCTCGCCGGCGTGCTGGCGAACGAAGCCGATATCGCGCCGGGACAGGGCGATCAGGAGAAGGTGCGAGGCGACCCGACCGAGGGGGCGCTCCTCGTCGCCGCGAGACGGCTCGGCCTCGACTTTCGCGCGGAGCGTACGGCGCACGAGTCGCTGTACGAGATCCCGTTCGAGCCGGAGAGAGCCTACTCCGCCAGCGTGCGCGCCAAGGACGCTCGGCGCTGGATCTTCGTGAAGGGTGCGCCGGAGCGGATCCTCGACATGTGTGTGAACGCAGCGGGGGAGGGCCGCGGCACGCTGCCGCTCGATCCGCTGGAGGTGCAGCGCCACGGCTCGGTACTCGCCGGCCGCGGTCTGCGCTTGCTGGCCTTCGCCCGCCGAGAGCTCGAACCCGAAGAGGATGCGGCCCGCACCCGGCTCGCAGGGCTCACCTTCCTCGGCCTCACCGGGATGATGGACCCGCCGCGCGAGGGTGTGCGCGAATCGATCACGGCATGTCGGGACGCGGGCATCCGGGTGCTGATGATTACCGGAGACCACGCGCAGACTGCGCGCGCCATCGGTCGTGACCTCGGGCTCGGTGATGGCGCCGATCCCGTGGTGATGACGGGCGCTGAGTTTGCCCTGCTGGACGACGCGGCGCGTGAGCGCGCGGCTGCTGAAACCCAGGTGTTCGCGCGCGTGGCTCCAGAGCAGAAGCTGGCGGTTGTGCATGCGCTCCAGCGTCGCGGCGAGGTGGTGGCCGTCACCGGCGACGGCGTCAACGACGCGCCGGCAATCAGGGCCGCCGACATCGGCGTGGCGATGGGCCGAAGCGGAACGGACGTCGCCCGCGAAGCCGCCGACATGGTGCTCACAGACGACAATTTCGTCAGCATCGTCGCGGCTGTCGAAGAGGGGCGCATCACCTTCGACAACCTTCGCAAGGTCACCTTCTTCCTGATCTCCACCGGCGCAGCAGAGATCGTCACCATCCTGACCGCGCTCGCGCTGGACTGGCCGCTGCCGTTCCTGCCGGCGCAGATCCTCTGGCTGAATCTCGTCACCAACGGAGTTCAGGATGTGGCGCTGGCGTTCGAGCCCGGCGACCCGGACGTGCTGAAGCATGCGCCGCGCTCCCGCAGCGAGGGCATCGTGTCGCGGCTGCTGTGGGAGCGCACGCTGGTGGCGGGCTTCACGATGGCGGCCGGCACGCTGTGCGTCTTCCACTGGGAGCTGGGCGAAGCGGGCTCGGTCGCGCGCGCGCAGACCGTCGCACTCACCACGATGGTCTTGTTCCAGGTCTTCCACGTGGGAAACTCACGCTCGGAGCACCAGTCGGTCTTCACGCGCAGCCCGTTTTCGAATCGCTTTCTCCTGCTGGCGACCGTCGCCGCGCTGAGCGTTCACGTCGCGGCGCTATTCCTGGTTCCGATCCAGCTCGTGCTGCGCGTCGAGGCGATCGCCGAACCGGCAACCTGGCTGCGAATGATCGCCGTCGCGTCGACGATCCTCCTGACCATGGAGCTCCACAAGTGGCTGCGCCGGCCGTGATCGCGGCGCGCGCAAGGAGTTCCCACTCGCTACCAGGCGGAGTTCCAACGCCGCTCGTGCTCGATGCGCAGCGGCTCGCGAAGCAGCACGCTGTCAAGCAGATAGATCTGCGCAACCGAGAGGTAGCTCGCGGCACTCCAACAGGCGTCGAGCCTCTCGACCAGCGGACAGGACCGTAGGCGGGCCACGGCGACATCACGGCCACCTCGAGCTCGGGGGTCCCCACCGAACAGGAGTTGCCCCACGATCTGTTGCGTCCATTCTTGACGAGCCCGACGATCGCTGCCGCAGGGGAGGCGATCGCCGTCATGCAGCGCAGTGGCATCTTCCTGCGCATAGCCAACGCATGTGCCGGTCTGAGCGCCTGTTCAGATGAGCGCGCATGGTGCTCGCGGATCATCTGCCGAGTGACGAAGCGGAGTTCCCCGACCCGTACTACGCCTCCCGCCGCGGTTCTCTGTTCCTGGTCGCGGTTCAGCTGTACGCGCTCTGTCTCGACCTGCTTCTGCACCTCGATGGGAACAGGCCCAGCGGCCAGTTTGGGGTACGATCTCGCGCTGTGCGAGCTGGGCAGGACGTCCTCGACTTCATGACGATGCGCGACGCGACTGAGGCCGAGCTCGCAACTGAGACGGGCGCGCTCGACTCTTGCGCACAGAGCATCCAGCGACGACTCGACACCTCAGCATTGCCTGGGCTGTTCTACGACAATCTCGAGCACCCGCGCTGGGACGAAGTGGCGGAGCGCTGTCTGTCGTGCGGTAGCTGCACGATGGTCTGCCCGACCTGCTTCTGCCATGATGAGCGCGACGGCATCTGCGCCGCGAGAAGGCGCAGACCGAGCTCGAGCTCTCCGGCCGCGTCGTACGGGCGCTCCGCGATCTGCGCGCGCAGAGGCTTCGCTCTGCGATGCACGAGGGCAACCGGGAGGGTGCGCTGGAGGGTCAGGTGTTTAGGGCCCCGAATGGAGGGCCGCTTCGCGAAGAGAGCTTTCGGCGCAGCGTGTGGGGTCCGACGGTGGTCGCCGCCCTCGGGAGCGACCGCAGGGTGACACCCCATGCGCTGCGGCACACTTGGACTTCGCTACACGTCGGCGCAAGCACCCCGCTTCCCTGGATTCGCGAGCAGGGCGGGTGAGCGTCCGCCAAGATGCTGCTCGACCCGTACGGCGCGTTCCTGCCGCGAGAACAAGAATCGTCGCGAAGACGCGCAGAGGCTGTCGCGGTCGCGGACCCTGACGGACCCGATGCGGTCCAAGGGCTCGCAGAAGTAGACGCATCTCGGTGTAAGCAGCTGAACGTGTTGGCGTCCCCGATGCGATTCGAACGCATGACCTGCTGCTTAGGAGGCAGCCGCTCTATCCATCTGAGCTACGGGGACGGAAGGACCTGACCTCTCTGTATGAAGAAGGCCAGAGGCGCGGTCGCGGACGGAGTGTCGCGCGCGCGCTAGAGGCCCGCCAGATGGGCGGCGAGGGCTTCGGGGGTGGAGTAGAACGGCGAGTGGTCGGTGTCGAGCGTGAGCACCTTCGCGCAGGGGCGGGCGGCGGCCATGCGGCGCTGCACGGGCAGGCCGATCGCGCGGTCGCGCGTGCACTCGATGTAGACGCGCGGGATGCGGCCGGCACGCTCGGGCGTGTAGCGGACGGGCGCGGTGAAGATCGACGTCGCCTGGGGCGCGAGCCGCGCGCGGGCGCGCTCGGCGTCGGTGTCGGAGCACTGGGCGTAGAAGGCGGGCTTCACGAAGTCGGGCTTCACCTCGATCGAGAGTCCGTCCGGGGCGAGGGCGAGGTTCCCGGCGAGCAGGCTGTCGGGGTCGTTGCCGGCGGCGCTGGACAGCGACTCGCCCGGGCCGACCAGGAACGCGGTCAGGTACACGAGCGTGCGTATGCGCTCGGGGATCCGCTCGGCGCCGGCGGTGATCACGACGCCGCCCATGCTGTGGCCGACCAGCACGACGGGCTCGGGCTGCGCGGCGACCGTCGCGCGCACGCGCTCCGCGTAGGCGTCGAGCGTGATCTGCGCGAGCGGCGTGCGGTCCGCGCCGTGGCCGGGCAGGTCGGGTGCGACCACGCGGTGGCCGCGCGCCTCGAGCAGCGGCGCGAGCTTCTCCCAGCACCAGCCACCGTGCCAGGCGCCGTGGATCAGTACGAACGTCGTCATCGCATCTCCTCGAGGTCGGTCCCGTCGACCAGGCGCAGCGTGCGAGCGCCGAGCATACGCGTGTCGGCGGGGTCGTGCGTGACGAGCAGGCACGGGCCGCGGAGCTCGGCCAGGTGGCGGCGCAGCGTCTCGCGCATGTCGATCACCGCGTCCTCGTCGAGCGAGGCAAAGGGCTCGTCGAGCAAGAGCGCGCGCGGCGCGATCGCGAGCGCGCGGGCCAGCGCGACCTTGCGTGCCTCGCCGCCGGAGAGCGTCGACGCGCGCGCGTCGGCGAGCGCGCCGAGCCCCACGCGCTCGAGCCAGTCGCGCGCGCGGCTGCGGCGCTCGGCGCGCTTCACGCCGCGCGAGCGCAGGCCGAAGGCGACGTTCTCGAGCGCGGAGAGGTGCGGGAAGAGCCGGCCGTCCTGGAACACGACGCCGATGTCGCGCGCCTCGGGCGCGACGAACACGCCCGCCTCGGGATCGTCGAGCAGCACGCCGCCGAGCTCGATGCGGCCGCGCTCGAGCGGGATGAGTCCGGCCAGCGCGAACAGCACGGTGGTCTTGCCCGCGCCGTTCGGGCCGACCAGCGCGACCCGCTCGCCGTCGTCGACGCGGAACGCGACATCGAGCCCGAAGCGGCCGAGCTGCACGGCGAGCGCCGCGTCGAGACTCATCGCGCGCGCCCGCTCATCGCCCGGTCCAGGTCTCGCGCAGCGCGACCAGCACCGCGAGCGCGACCGCGAGCAGCACCAGGCTCATCGCGAACGCGGCCTCGGGTCGGGTTTCGAGGGCGATGTACACGGCGAGCGGCAGGGTCTGCGTGCGCCCCGGCAGGTTGCCCGCGAAGGTGATCGTGGCGCCGAACTCGCCGAGCGCGCGCGCCCAGCACAGCGCCGCGCCGGCGCCGAGCGCGGGCGCCGCGAGCGGCAGGGTGATGCGCGCGAACACGCGCAGGCGCGAGGCGCCGAGCGTGGCGGCGGCCTGCTCGAGCCGGCGATCGACCTGGCGGAAGCCGCCCTCGGCCGCGATCACCAGGAAGGGCATGGCGACGAAGGTCTCGGCGAGCACCGCGCCCGCGAGCGTGAACGGGAGCTGGATGCCGAAGGCCTGATCGAGCCAGGCGCCGACCAGGCCGCGGCGGCCGAACGCGAGCAGCAGCGCCACGCCGCCGACGACGGGCGGCAGGATCATCGGCAGCATCACCAGCGCGCGCAGCAGGCGCCGGCCGCGGAACTCGCCGCGCGCGAGCAGCCAGGCGAGCGGAACACCCAGAAGTGTCGACAGGGCCGTGGCCGAGACCGAGCAGTACAGCGAGAGCTGCAGGGCGGTCAGCACCTCGGGGCTCGCGAGCTCGGTGGCGAGCCGGCCCCACGGCGCGCGCGCGACCAGCGCGAAGAGCGGAACACCGAGCAGCGCCGCGCCGCACAGGACCGGAAGCAGAACGGGAAGGGGAAGCGCGCGAGCGCCCCGCGAGCGGCGCGCCTTCACGACGGCAGGAAGCCGAAGCGCGCGAGGATCGCGCGCCCTGCGTCGGAGAGCACGAACGCGACGAAAGCCCGCGCCTCGGGGCGGAGCTCGGCCTGCTTCACCAGCGCGATCGGATAGCTCGCGCTCACGTTCTGCCCGTCCGCGATCGCGACGCCCGCGACGCGCTCGCCGGCCGCGCGCACGTCCGTCGCGTACACGATGCCTGCGTCGGCCTCGCCGAGCGCCACCCTGTTCAGCACCGCCTTCACGTTCGGCTCGAACGAGCGGGGCGCGAGCGTCACGCCCGCGGAGTTCAGCGCCTCGCGCGCGTAGCGGCCGACCGGCACCGACTCGGCGGCGAGGATCACGATCAGGTCCGAGCGCGCGAGATCGGCGAGCCCCGTCACGCCCTTCGGGTTGCCGCGCTCGACCACGATCTCGAGCCGGTTGCGCGCGAACAGCGCGGGCGCGCTCGCCAGCCGGCCCGCAGCCTCGAGCCTGGCCATGCTCTCGGTGTCGGCGGTGACGATCACCTCGGCCGGCGCGCCCGACTCGATCTGCGCGACCAGCGCGGGCGAGCCCGCGAAGCTGTGCTCGACCGAGGCCGGCGCGTGCGCGCTCGCGAACGCGTCGCAAAGCGCCGTGAACGCCTCTGCGAGCGAGGCCGCGGCGAACACGAGCACGGGCTTGGGGGCCGCAGCCGCGGCTTGCGCGGAGAGCGAGAGCCCGAGGCCCGCGAGCAGCGCGGCGAGCGAGCGAGCGGCGCGCCTCAAGTCCTCGCGCTCCGCGCCCGCGCCTGCCGCCCCGACTTCGGGGGCAGCTCGATCACGACGTTGGTCGCTTTCACCACCGCGCTCGCGAGCTGTCCCGGCGCGAGCGCGAGCTCGTCCGCGGCCTCGCGCGTCATCAGCGAGACCAGCCGGTGCGGGCCGGCCTGGATCTCGACCTGCGCGGCCACGCGGTCCTTGGTGACCCTGGTGACGATGCCCGCGAAGCGATTGCGCGCGGACTGGCGCGCGACCGGGCCGGCTCCGCCCGCGGCTCCATGCGCCGCGGCGAAGCGCGCGAGCGCGGCCGCGTCGACGCGCCGCTCGCCGGCACGGGTGCGGCGGCTCGTGAGCCGGCCCGCGTCGACCCAACGCCGTACGGTGTCGGCGCTCACACCGAGCAGCGTGGCGACCTCGCCGAGCCGGAACGTGCGCGCAGGCTTCGCCATGCCGCCACGATCATGAACCACGACCCGTGCGCTTGCAAACTCACGGACCGGATTCCCGGGCGGATGCCAGGAACGGGAGCAGCCGCTCCGGCTCAGCCGGTCCGGACCAACCGGTCCGGGCCAACCCGTCCGGATCAACCTGTCAGGATGCCCTCGAAGAACTCGTTGAATTCAGCGTTGCCGGGCTCGACGTACAGGCCGAAGCCAGGCTTGGCCTTCTCTTCGGGCGGGAGCTGCGCGGTGGTCCAGCGGGTCGTGCCGCGCACCTCCACCTTGCTGCCTTGCCGGTCGTGGAAGACGACGCGCACCGACGTGCCTGCCGTGGGCAGCACGCTCGTGCGCACGAACAGGCCTTCCTTCGAGATGTTCTTGATGTGCCCCTTGCCGCGCAGCTTGCCGGCCTCGAACGCGCAGGGGATGCGCTTCATCACGCGGCGCAGGCGACGTCGCTCGATCCCGGTCGGTGTCGGCATGCAGGCAGGGCTCCCGGTCGCGCTATCGGTCCCCCTGCAAGGTCGCTTTACGGGCTGAATCACCCGCGCCGCTGCGCGAAAGCTGCGCCAGGCCCTTGGGTCCATACGCGCGCATCTGCGGCGCGCGTCAGCGCCGGCGGCCGCTGTCCTCGATCGCGTAGAACACGAACTCGCTGGCGTCCTTGGCGATGACGCGGAACTTGAACACGCGCGGGACGCGGCCTGCCTCGGGCGGGTGCGCTTCGAGGTAGCGGTTGACGAGCTTGGCGCCGTCGGTGCCGCCGGGAATGCCCTCGACCACGATCCGGCTGTCGCCGCCCTCGAACGAGACCACGCGCGGGGGCTCGGCGCCGGCCTCGGCGCCGATCGCGCGCACCTCCAGCTCGCCGCGGTGCGAGTTGAAGGTGAGCGGGCCCGCGGACGCCATGCGCCGGAAGTCTGCGATGCCGTACTCGGGGCGATTGCGCGTGCGGAAGTGCAGGTACAGGACCCCGCGCCGGTTCACCAGCCGCCGCTCGATGCTCGAGTAGCAGTACTCCGCGCTCTCGACCTGGATGCCGTAGAACGTCGCCTTGAGCTGCTTGCCGCCGCCCTGTTCGGGGGCGGCCTTCACGACGACCGAGTCCTCGACCTCGATCTGGCTGCCGTCCGCGAGCTTGCAGGTGACGGGCGTGATGTAGCGCCCGGACAGGAACAGGATCGCGACCTCGTCCGCGTTCATGTGCGCGGGCCGCTGGTACTCGCTCTCGCCTTGGGCGAGCGCGGCTGCGGGCAGCGCCGCGAGGATCAGGGCCAGGAGCGCTGCGAGTCGCATCGCTGGCAGTGCTAGCCTGCCGCAGGCTCGGCTGCAACCGAGCGCGGAGGTCGTGCGTATGGCGTGTTGCATGCTCGCGACGTGGCTGCTCGCGACCGGAATCACCGCCCAGACCTACGTCCTTCCGCCGCCGGGCGGCGAGGGCTGGCGGCCGCTCGTCTTCCCGCGCGTCGAGAAGCAGACCCAGTACGAGCGGGTCGAATTCGAAGGCGCGTCGGCGCTGCGCGCGCGGGCGCGCTGCTCGGCGTCGGGTCTCGTCCACGCCGCGCCCGGGCTCGAGCTTTCGAAGACGCCCTGGCTTCACTGGCGCTGGCGGGTCGATCGCGACCTGCCGGAGCGCGATCCGCGCACGAAGGCGGGCGACGACTACGCCGCGCGCGTGTACGTGGCGTTCCGCTTCGAGCCGGAGCGGGCCTCGGGCTACGAGCGGGTGAAGCGCGCGGCGCTGCGCCTGATCTACGGCGAGGAGCTGCCGGGCAGCGCGCTCAACTACGTGTGGTCCGCGAGCGAGCCCGTGGGCTCGACCTGGCAGAGCCCGTACGCGGAACGGTCGCGCGTGCTCTCGCTTGGTGCGGGACCGGCGGGCGCGTGGCGCGCGGCGCGGGTCGACCTGCGCGCGGACTACCGGCGCGTGTTCGACGCGGAGCCGCCGCCGGTCGAGTTCGTGGCCTTGATGTCGGATGCGGACGACGGCTGTGGCGAGACCCTGGCGTGGTTCGCGGATCTTCGCTTCGCTTCGCAGTGACCCCTTCGCTTCGAGGCAATCAGTAGGGAGAGTCGATGAGCTTCGAGACCGCGCTCGCCGCCCACGGCCTCGGGCCGCTGCTGCGCGGCTCCGCGCGCACGTTGCAGCTGAACCTGACCCGGCGCTGCAACCTGGCGTGCCACCATTGCCACGTGGAGTCGTCGCCCAAGCGCACGGAAGCCATGGACGCGCGCACGCTCGCGCGCGCGCTCGCGCTGCTCGAACGCAGCCCGGGCATCGACACCGTCGACCTCACCGGCGGCGCGCCGGAGATGCACCCGGGTTTCCGCGAGCTGGTGCGCGCGGCGCGCGCGCTCGGCCGCGGTGTGATCGACCGCTGCAACCTGGTGATCCTCGACGAGCCGGGCCACGAGGACACCGCCGAGTTCCTGGCCGCGCAGCGCGTGCGCGTGATCGCGTCCTTGCCGTGCTACCAGGAGCGCAATGTCGACGGGCAGCGTGGCCGGGGCGTGTTCGAGCGCAGCATCGCCGCGCTGCGCGCGCTGAACGGGCTCGGCTACGGCGTGGCGGGCAGCGGCCTCGCGCTCGATCTGGTCTACAACCCGGTGGGCCCGTCGCTGCCGCCGGGGCAGGCCGAGCTCGAGCGCGACTACAAGCGCGAGCTCGAGGGCCGCTACGGGATCGTCTTCGACCGCCTGCTCACGATCACCAACATGCCGATCCGCCGCTACGCGGACTGGCTGCTGCGGCGCGGCGAGCTGGCCGCGTACCAGGCGCTGCTCGTGAACCACTTCAACCCGGAGGCGGTGCCCGGGCTGATGTGTCGCACGACGGTGTCGGTCGACCATCGCGGCGAGCTCTTCGACTGCGACTTCAACCAGGCGCTCGACCTGCCGGCGGGCGCGCGCCGGCGGACGCTGTTCGAGATCGACTCGCTCGACGCGCTCGAGGGCGAGCCGATCGCGATCGCCGACCACTGCTTCGGCTGCACCGCGGGCGCGGGCTCGAGCTGCGGCGGGGCGCTGACCTCGTGACGCGTCCCGGGACGATCCTGCCGCACGACGCGTGGAACCAAGCGCTCGTCGCAAACGTCCACCCGCCGGATTGGTGCAACCCGACGCCGGCGCAGCGCTACGACCTGGTGGTGCTCGGCGCCGGCACGGCGGGGCTCGTGACCGCGGTCGTGTCGGCGGGTCTGGGCGCGCGCGTCGCGCTGGTGGAGCGGCACTTGATGGGCGGCGACTGCCTGAACGTGGGCTGCGTGCCGTCGAAGACGCTGATCCGCTCCGCGCGCGCCGCCGCCGACGTGCGCGATGCGACGCGCTTCGGTGTAGCTGTGCCGGCCGGCGTCCACGTCGACTTCGCGCAGGTCATGGAGCGCGTGCGGCGCGTGCGCGCGGAGATCTCGCCGCACGACTCCGCGAAGCGCTACACGGAGCTCGGCGTCGACGTGTTCCTGGGCGAGGGGCGCTTCACCAGCCCCGAGACGCTCGAGGTCGGCGGCGCGCGGCTCCGCTTCAAGCGCGCGGTCGTCGCCACCGGCGCACGCGCGGTCGCGCTGCCGATTCCGGGTCTCGTCGAGGCGGGCTTCCTCACCAACGAGACCGTGTTCGAGCTGGAGCGGCTGCCCGCGCGGCTGGCCGTGATCGGCGCGGGCCCGATCGGCTGCGAGATCGCGCAGGCCTTCGCGCGGCTCGGCTCGCGCGTGACGCTGGTCGAGGTCGCGAAGCAAGTGCTGATCCGCGAGGACCCCGACGCCGCCGCGCTCGTGCAGGCCGCGCTCGTGCAGGACGGCGTCGAGCTCGTGCTCGATGCGAACGTCGCGCGCGTCGAGCGCCGCGGGGCCATGCGCGTGCTGCAGGTCGCGGTGGCGGGCACCACGCGGGAGTTGGAGGTCGACGAGATCCTGGTCGGCATCGGCCGCGCGCCCAACGTGGAGGGTATCGGTCTCGAAGCGGCGGGCATCGCGTTCGATCCCAAGCTCGGCGTGAAGGTCGACGACCGGCTGCGCACGACCAGCCCGCGCATCTTCGCGGCGGGCGACGTGTGCATGGCCGCGAAGTTCACGCACGCGGCCGACGCCGCCGCGAAGCTCGTGGTGCGCAACGCGTTCTTCTTCGGCCGCGGCAAGGTCTCGGCGCTGCGCGTCCCCTGGTGCACCTACACCGATCCGGAAGTCGCGCACGTCGGCCTGTACGCGCGCGACGCCGAGGCGCAGGGCATCGCGATCGACACCTACACTACGCCGCTCGCCTCGAACGACCGCTCGCGCGCGGAAGGCGAGGCCCACGGCTTCGTGAAGATTCACGTGAAGAAGGGCTCGGACTCGGTGGTCGGCGCGACGATCGTGGCGCGTCACGCCGGAGACCTGATCGCCACGCTCGCGCTCGCCATGTCCGCGGGCTACGGCCTGGGCCGCTTCGTCGAGCTGATCCTGCCGTACCCGACGCAGGCCGAAGCCATCAAGGCCACCTCGGGCGCCTACACACGAACGCGTCTCACCCCGACCGTCGCGCGCCTGCTGAAGGGACTGATCCGTCTCGCGCGCTAGCGCTCAGCTGGAACGCGCGGCGAGGATCGCCTTGACCAGGGCTTCGGGCAGGGGCTCGGCGTTCTCCTCGCAGACGAGCTTCCCGAGCGCGAGCGTCTTGCGGTAGCTCTCCAAGAACGTGAGGCAGGGTGGGCACAGCTCGAGGTGCCCCTCGAACACGCGCTGTTGAGTGGCCGGCAGATCGCCCGCCAGGTAGTCGTGCAGGAAGTCGGTGCATTCGCGGCAGTTCACGTCGCTCCTCGTTCGCGCATGTGCGGGTCGAGCAGGGTGCGCAGCGCCAGTCGCGCACGGTGTAGACGGATCTTCGCGGCGTTCGGTGTCACACCGAGCAGCTCGGCGGTCTCCTTGGTGTCGAGGCCTTCGATGTCGCGCAGCAGCAGGACCGTGCGGTAGTCGCCGGGGAGCTCGTCGATCAGACCGCGCACCAGCTCGCGCGTCTCGCGGCGCTCGAGCGCGTCGAGCGGCGCGGGGCTGCGCCACTCGCGCGGCTCGTCGATGTGCTCGCCGCCGTCCACGAACTTGGGCAGCAGCTCGTCGATCGAGACCTCGGGCCGGCGCGTGCGGTTGCGCAGGCGCATGAGCGACGCGTTCACGACGATGCGGTGCAGCCAGGTGGAGAGCTTCGCGCCGCCCTCGAAGTTGCCGATCGCGCGGAACGCGGAGATGAACGCCTCCTGGACCGCGTCGGCCGCGTCGTCGTCGCTGCGCAAGAGCCGGCGCGCGACCGCGAGCATGCGCGGACCCTGCGCGCGCACGAGCTCGGCAAAAGCGGAGGCCTCGCGCGCCTGCAGCCGCGCGACGAGCTCGCTCTCGCCGTAGTCGTGGCTCGCGCCGTCTTGCTCCGCCATCGCTCTCCAAACCTAACACAGCGCCGACAGCGCCGCGCTTCGCCTTGAAACGCGTGCGAGCCAGGGCGAGACTCGCCCGCCGATGCGTCGCGCGCTTCTCCTGGCCGTGTGTTTTTTCGCCTGCTCGAAGTCCGGGGCGCCGCCCTACGGCTTCGCCACGTCGCCCGAACAGCGCTGGCGTTTCGAGGCGGAGGAGACCTACGACGTTTCGGGCACGCCCGCGCAGAGCGTGCGGCTGGCCAACGTGATCCTGCGCGCCAAGCCCGAGCCGGACGGTACGACCGAGGTCGAGCTCTTCATCGATCGCTACGCCGCGCGCACCGAGGGCACGCCCGACGGCGGCAGCGAGCTGTCGATCTCGGAGCAGGGCTTCTGGGTGCAGACCAAGGAGACCGGCCGCGTCGGCTTCGGTCCCGACGAGAAGACACTGGCCGGTGACACCCCGCTCGAGATGCGCAAGCGGGCGGTGGCCTCGGCGAGCCTCGACACGAACGGGGACGTGCTCGCGCCGATCTGGCAGAGCCCGAGCCCGGTGTTGATCGACGTGGCGCTGCTCGACTGGCTGATCTTCGCGCTGCCCACGCGCGCGCCGCTCGGCGAGCGCGCCTGGGTCGCGCGGCGCACGATCCCGCAGACCGGGCGCTTCAATCTGGGCGTCGACCTGCCGGTGCGCTGGGAGTTGGATCCGGACAAGCCCGACACGGTCCGCGCCAGCGGCTCGGTGACGCGCGAGTCCATGCGTGTCGCGGATGACCTCGAAGGTCGCCTCGTGCTCGACGTGCGGGGCGAGGCCGAGGTCGAGCCCGACGGCCGCGTGCGCCGGGCGACATTCGAGCTGCGTCTCGAGCTCGTGTCGCCCGATGGCACGCGCGTCTCGTCCCGACATCGGGTCCGCGCGACCTGCACGAGCTGCGACCCGAGCATCAACTCGCCCGCAGGAAGCTCCGATAGCGCGAAAGACCGTGAAGGAATTCCGCAGCAAGGACACTTGGACGATCTTCCGGATCATGGCGGAGTTCGTCGAGGGTTTTGAGACGCTCGGGCCGATCTGGCCGGCCGTCTCCGTGTTCGGTGGCGCGCGCGCGAAGCCGGACAGCGAGACCTATCGGCTCGGCCGCGAGATCGGCCGCTGCTTGGGCCGCGAGGGCTTCGCCGTGATCACCGGCGGCGGACCCGGCGCGATGGAAGCCGCCAACCGCGGCGCGCGCGAGGTCGAGGCGCCGTCGATCGGCCTCAACATCAAGCTGCCCTTCGAGCAGCACGACAACGGCTACGCCGACATCGCCATCCACTTCGACTACTTCTTCGTGCGCAAGGTCATGTTCGTGAAGTACGCCTGTGCGTTCGTGATGCTGCCCGGCGGCTTCGGCACGCTGGACGAGATGTTCGAGTGCCTGACGCTGAAGCAGACCGGCAAGTGCCGCGACATTCCCGTCATCTTGGTCGGCAGTGACTACTGGTCGGGCCTGATCCAATGGCTCGAGACGCGTGTGCTCGAGATGGGACTGATCGCGAAGAAGGACATGAAGCTGTTCTCGCTCGTCGACTCGAGCGAGGAGGTCTGCCGGCTGGTGAAGGAGGGCTGGCAGACGCTGCAGCAGTCGCCGCCCGAGAGCGCGAGCGGGGTCTCGGGCTAGATCTTCGCGTACTCGCGCCCGCAGCTGCGGCAGTGGGCGCGATTGCCGTGCGACGAGAGCAGGGCGCCGCACTCGCACAGGCCCTCGAGCCGGCGCGCGCGGGCCTCGAGCTCGCTCCAAACGTCCTCGCCGCTCTCGATCCGGTAGTGCTCGCCCTCGCGCACGACCACGGCGCCGGCCACGAGCAGCCGCTCGAGCTCGGGCTCGCCCTCCTGCGCGACCGTCTGGGAGACGATCTCGCGCGCGCGCCGGGACAGCCATTGGAACTTCACGGCGGCGAGCAGAGCAAACGCCGTGCCCGCGGGAGCGCCCCCGACCCGCGGCGGGGCAGGCCAGGGCAGGGCAGCCGGGCACCTTCGGGCGCCAAACTGGGAAAACTCGTTCCGCCGGCCCGCTACTTCAGCGTGAAGACCAGGCGGGTCTGGCCGATCTCGATCTCGTCGCCGTGGCCGAGCTCGACCGAGCGCACGCGCTTGCCGTTCACCTTGATGCCGTTGGTGCTCTGCAGGTCCTCGAGCATGTAGGTCTCGCCGTCGGCCAGGACCACGGAGTGCTCGCGGCTGATGCTCTCGTCGGGCAGCTGCAGGTCGCAGGTCGGCGCCCGTCCGATCAGCGTCTCGGCCGAGACGATCTCGAACACCTCGTCCGGCTGTCCGGCCAAACGCACGATGAGCGTTGCTCGCGGCATCGCAGCGCAAATCGGCAGCCCCGCTGGGGCGCTTGAGCGCGCAGCAGGGCGCGCGTCGCGCCTACAGGCGGCGGTGTCGCAGCGACGGCAGCCGGCGGCGCACGTCCTCGAGCCGGGCGAAGTCGAGCTCGGCCACGGCGACACCCTCGCCGTCGGGCACCGTACACAGAACCGTGCCCCACGGATCGGCGATCAGCGCGCGGCCGAACGAGCAGCGCGTGGCGCTGTGCTCGCCCCACTGCGCCGCGGCGATCACGAAGCACTGGCTCTCGATCGCGCGCGCGCGCAGCAGCACTTCCCAGTGGTCGCGCCCCGTGGGCACGGTGAACGCCGCGGGCACGAGCAGCACCGTGGCGCCGCGATCGACCAGCGCGCGGTAGAGCTCGGGGAAGCGCACGTCGTAGCAGACCGAGAGCCCGAGCGTGCAGTGCGGGAGCTTTGCGACCACCACGTCGCCGCCGGCTGCGACGGTCGCCGACTCGCGCAGCACCGCGCCGGGCAGGTCGACGTCGAACAGGTGGATCTTGCGGTACAGCGCGATCAGCTGACCACTGCGGTCGACCACGATCGAGGTGTTGAAGACGCGGGCGTCGCCGGCGATGCGCTCGGGGAAGGTGCCGCCTGCGAGCACGATCCCGTGCGCCGTCGCCTGCTCGCGCAGGAAGCGCACGACCTCGCCGTTCGGCACGTCCTGCGCGTCGGGGTTCGGGCCGGACGCGGGATCGCGGCCCAGCAGCGGGAAGTTCTCGGGCAGCGCCACCAGCTCCGCGCCCAGACCCGCCGCGTGCGCGATCAGCTCGGCCGCGCGCGCCAGGTTGCGCGCGAGCTCGGGGCCCGACGTCATCTGCACGACCGCGGCGATCATCGGGGTCAGCATAGCGCGGGGCTCGCGCGGCGGGCGCTTCGCCTAGCGGTAGTCGTCCGGGTTGATCTGGTTGCGGCGCAGCACGTCGTAGAAGTCCTTGCGGTCCTTCTTGGCGATGCGCGCCGCGCGGCTGATGTTGCCGGCGCAGAGCCGCAGCACGCGCGCGACGTAGTCGCGCTCGAACGCGCGCTTGGCGTCCCGGAAGGACGGCAGCTCGTCGCTCGCGGCAGAGCCGAGCGCCAGGTCCTCCGCGTCGATCTCCTCGCCGCGCGTGAGCCGCAGCGCCGCGCGCACGCGCTCGAGCAGCTCGCGCTCGTTGCCCGGCCAGTTGTACGCGCGCAGTCGTTCGAGCGCCTCGCGCGTGAAGCCGCGCGCCTTCGGCGAGCGGCCGAGCTCGCGCTCGATCTCGTCGCTGGCGAGCACGAGCGCGCGCGCGGCCAGCGGCAGGATGTCGTCGCGTCGATCGCGCAGCGCGGGGATGCGGATCTCGAGCAGGCGCAGCCGCTCGCCGAGCTCGGGATCGAGCTCTCCGCTCTGCACCAGCGCCTCGAGGCTCTCCGAGCTCGAGCCGATCACGCGGCACTCGAGCGGCAGCGCCGCGCCGCCGCCCACGCGGTGATAGCGCGCGTCGCCGAGCCCGAGCGCCAGTCCGTGCTGCAGATCCTTGGGCAGCGTCTCGATGCGATCGATCAGCACCGTTCCGCCGGCGGTGCGCGCGAACGCGCCGACCGATTCCGAGGGCAACGAGGGCAGCGCGCCGCGCTCCGAGCCGAGCAGCTCGCGCGCGAGCAGTGTCTCGGGCACGAGTGAGGCGTCGACCGCGAAGAAGCCGCCCGTCTTCCAGTCACTGGCTTCGTGCACGAGTCGCGCGATCAGCTCCTTCTCCGAGCCTTCCTCGCCCGAGATGAACACGTGGAAGCGACCGCGCCCGGCCACGGCCACTTGCTCGAGCACCCGCTGCACGGCGCGGCTCGAGCCGACCAGCCGATCTCCGCGCCGACGTGCAGCGCTGGCGCCACCCACAGCAACCGGACTCGAACTCACGATCGGAGACGTAGCCTCACCTGCCGGCGCCAAGCCTGACATCGCACCCCCCTTAGCGGCAAGAAGTTCTCCTAGGCTGGCCTGCTGTCAAGGAATTTTTCCGTCGCGGGCAAGGCTTTGGGCGGCGGAACCCGCGTGGTACGTTGGTCCTCGTGGGGAAAGTCCGCGTCCTGCCGTCCGAGCTCGTCAATCAGATCGCCGCCGGCGAGGTGGTCGAGCGCCCCGCGTCGATCGTGAAGGAGCTGGTCGAGAACGCCCTGGACGCCCAGGCGACACAGATCCGCGTCGCGATTCGGGAGGGCGGGATCGCCTCGATCGCGGTCAGCGACGACGGCATCGGGCTGAGCCGCGAGGACGCCTTGCTCGCATTTGAACGCCATGCAACGAGCAAGCTCGAGACGGCCGAGGATCTGGCCCGGGTGACGTCGCTCGGCTTTCGCGGCGAGGCGCTGCCGAGCATCGCCTCGGTTGCGGCGGTGCGCATGCGCACGCGGCGCGCCGGCGACGCGCTCGGCACCGAGCTCGAGGGCAGCGGCTCCGGCATCGAGCGCAGCGCCCCGGTCGCCTGCGCCGAGGGCACGAGCATGGAGGTGCTCGAGCTGTTCGGGCGCGTGCCGGCGCGCCGCAAGTTCCTGAAGAGCGCGATCACCGAGGCCTCGCACGTGGTGCGCTGGCTGGAACGGATCGCGCTGGCGCGCCCCGACGTGCGCTTCGAGCTCGAGCGCGATGGCCGCCAAGCGCTGCTCTGGCTGCCGACGCGCGACGCGCGCGAGCGGGTGATCGCAGTGCTACCGCCGGGCGCGGGCGAGGGGTTGCTAGCGCTGGACGGCGAGGTCGCCGGCCTGCGCGTGACCGGCTACGTGAGCCCGACCCACGTGCTGCGCAGCGGCCCGTCCGACCTTCACGTGTACGTGAACGGCCGGCCCGTGCGCGACCGTCTGCTGCAGTTCGCGGTGCGCGACGCCTACCGCGATGCGCTGCCGCCCGGCCGCTACCCGGTGGTCGTGCTCTACCTGCAGGTCGAGCCCGGCGAGGTGGACGTGAACGTGCACCCCGCGAAGTGGGAGGTGCGCTTCCGCGATCCCGGCGCGGTGACGGGCCTGCTGCGGCGAGCGATCGCTGCGGCGGTGCGCGTGGGTGGCGCGGCTCGATCCGAGCCGGCCTACCTGCCGTCGAGCGGCGGTCTCTCCGGGGGGACGAGTGACTTCGCGCTGGCCGACGGCCTCTTCGCGTCGGCGCAGCGCTTCGACGGCGCCGGGTCGCCGGCCGTCTTCGACGCGTCCGGTCGGCCGGGCTTCGCGTTCTCGCGCCTGCGCTACGTGGGCCAGGCGCTCGGCCTGTATCTCGTGCTCGAGGGCGAGGCGGGCATCGTGTTGATCGACCAGCACGCCGCGCACGAGCGCGTGCTGTTCGAGCGCCTGCGCCGCGCCGCGCTCGACGACAAGCTCGAGCGCCAGCCGCTGCTGGTGCCGCTGCCGGTCGAGCTCTCGCGCGCCGACGCGGAGGTGCTGGAGGCGAACGCGAAGCTGCTCGCGCGCGCGGGCATCGAGCTCGAGCCGGGCGCTTCGAGCCTGCGCGGCACGGTTCACGCGAGCCTGCGCTCGGTGCCGGCGCTGCTCGCGGAGCGGCGCGGCACGCGCTGGCCGGAGGTGCTGGCCGAGACCGCGCGCTCGCTGCCCGAGTCCGCGCAGCGCGAGACGCGCGACGGGCTCGAGCGCGCGCTCCACGATCTGCTCGCGTCCTCGGCCTGTCACGCGGCGGTGCGAAAGGGCGACCGGCTCGAGGCGCGCGAGGTCGGGGCGCTGCTCGCGTCGCTCGACGAGACGGTCTGGTTCCCGAACTGTCCGCACGGCCGGCCGATCCTGTCGACGCTCGATCTCGGCGAGCTCGAGCGGCGCTTCCTGCGCCGCTGATGACGGCGTCGCGACCGCGCGTCGTCGCGATCGTCGGGCCGACGGGGACCGGCAAGACCGAGCTTGCTTGTGCCGTTGCGCGCAAGAGCGGCGCGGAGATCATCAGCGCCGACTCGATGCAGGTGTACCGAGGCATGGACATCGGCACCGCCAAGCCGCCGGCCGCGTTGCGCGCCGAGATTCCGCACCACGGGCTCGATCTGGTCGCGCCCGACGAGCCGATGTCAGCGGGGCGCTGGGCGGAGCTCGCGCGGGCGGCCGCGTTCGAGATCGCCGCGCGCGGCCGGCCGGTCCTGCTGGTCGGCGGCACCGGCCTGTACGCGCGCGCGTTCGCGGGCGGGCTGATCGCGGGCGCCGCAGCCGACGCCGGCCTGCGCGCCGAGCTCGAGCGCCGTTCGAGCGAGGATCTGCGCGCCGAGCTCGAGTCCGTGGACTCCGCCGCGGCCGCGCGCATCGCCCCGGGCGACCGCGTGCGCACGGTGCGCGCGCTCGAGGTGCTGCGCCTGGGCCGCGCGCCGATCTCGCACGCGCAGGCCCGCCACGGCTTCGGCGATCGGCCCTTCGACGTGGTCTGGCTGGGGCTCGCCGTCGACCGCGACCGGCTGGCCGAGCGGCTGCGCGCGCGCGTGCAGCGGATGTTCGACGAGGGGCTCGTCGAGGAGCTCGAAGCGCTCCACGCCGCCGGCTATGCGCCGGGCCTGCGGCCGCTGCGCGCGATCGGCTACCGCGAGGCCGGCGAGCGGCTCGCCGGCAGACTCACGACGGCGGAAGCGATCGAGCTCGCCTGGGTCGCGACGCGGCGCTACGCGAAGCGCCAGCGCACCTGGTTCCGCGCCGAGCCGGAGCTCGATTGGCTCGATGCGGACGCGCGCGAGGCGGGGCTCGAGCGCGTGCTGCGCGAGCTCAGCCGTCGTTGATCGTGTTGTACGAGATGCCGACCTTGACGGGGCAGGGGCCGTACTGATCGGCGAAGACCGCCCAGGCGTCCTCGCCGGAGCGGAACAGCGGTGGCTGCGCCTCCTCGCGGAACAGCGTGACGACGCCGGGAATGATCTCGAACACGCCGGCGATCTCGCGGATGATCGCGCCGCCGACCTGCATGCCCAGCAGGAACACGTAGCCCGGGGCGGCGCCCGCGACCTTGAGCGCCATCGGATCGTCGATCTCGGTCAGGCCGTAGTACTCGTCCTTGGCGGCGATGTAGGGGGCGAGCACGACGTCGAGCGGCGCAAGCACCAGATTCATGCCCGCGCGGCAGAGCTGGCTCGAATCGGCGCTGGCCTGGCCCGGCATCCCGCTCAGCGCCACCGCCAGGGCGAGCGCGAACAGCGCCGTGCGAAGCGACAATGATCCCGTACCCTGCGCCATCGAACGTCCCTCCCCGGCCGAGCGAACCGTGCGAGCCTCGCTCAAAACCGAGAGCTGTGTCAACCAGTGGCCGCACGGGAACGATCGGGAGTGGCGGCGGCATGACAAAAGGTGGCAACGCGAGCCCGCCTCTGGTCGCCATCGTCGGGCGCGCGAACGTCGGAAAATCCACGTTGTTCAACCGCCTCCTGCGCGAGAGCCGCTCGCTGGTCGAGGACCGGCCCGGGGTGACGCGCGATCGTGTCGCCTCGCGGGCCCGGATCGAGGGTCACGAGCTGTTGCTGGTCGACACTGGCGGCCTCGACCCGGACGCCGAGTCCGGGATCCCCGCCGCGGTCCGCCGCCAGGTCGGGCTGGTGGTCGCGGACGCCGCCGTGATCGTGTTCGTGGTCGACGCGCGCGACGGGATCCTGGCAGGGGACCAGCAGATCGCGGATCTCCTGCGGCGCGCCGGCCCGCAGGTCGTGGTGTGCGCGAACAAGGCGGACAACCCCAAGCTCGAGGCCGCCAGCGCCGAGTTCCACCGGCTCGGTTTCCCCGAGATCATTCCGACCTCGGCCGCGCACGCGCGCGGGCTCGTGGATCTCGAGCTGGCGATCGCCGAGCGGCTGCCGCCGCTCGAGGCGGAGGTCGAGCCGACGCGGCGCACCGGTCCGCCGCGGCTCGCGATCGTGGGCCGCCCGAACGTGGGCAAGTCCTCGCTGCTGAACGCGCTGCTCGGCGAGGAGCGCAACATCGTCGCCGACGAGCCGGGCACGACCCGCGACGCGACCGATTCGTACCTGCGGGTCGACGGGCGCGAGGTCGTGCTCGTCGACACCGCCGGCATGCGCAAGCCGGGCCGGCGCGCCGATCGGCTCGAGCGCGGCAGCGCGCTGATGGCGCTGCGCACGATCGAGCGCGCCGACGTGGGCTTGCTCGTGCTCGACGCCGAGACCGGCGTCACGGACCAGGACGCGAAGATCGCGCGGCTCGCGCTCGACCGCGGCCGGCCGCTCGTGCTGGTGCTGAACAAGTGGGACGTGATCGAAGGAACCGATCGCGGCGCCAAGGTCGAGCGCCAGCTCGAGCGGCGGCTCGGCTTCGTGCAGGAGCCGGTCCTGCTGCGCACCAGCGCGAAGACGGGACGGGGGCTCGGCAAGCTCCTGCCCGAAGCGCTGCGGCTGTTCGACGATCTCGACGTGGAGGTTCCGACGGCGGAGCTGAACCGCGCGCTGGAAGAGGCGACCTCGCGCAACGTTCCGCCGCTGCGCGGCAAGCGCCGCGCGCGCTTCTTCTATGCGACGCAGGTCGCCAAGCGGCCGCTCACGCTGCTCGTGTTCATGAACGATCCGAGCCTGATCGCGCCGAACTACCACCGCTATCTGGAGGGCTTCTTCCGCAAGCGCTTCGGCGTGCGCTCGGCGCCGGTGCGCGTGCTCTTGCGCGGCCGCGCGGAACGCGCCGACGACGCGGCCGCGAACGAGGACGGACCGCAGGCGAAAACCCGCTAAGATCCCGCGCCGCACGGGGGGAGGCACGCGCGCATGACCGAGCGACAGCACGGCGACACCGAGTCGAGGCTCATGGGATTCGAAGCCCGTCTGCAGGACGGCTTCGAGTGGGCCAACGCGCACGGGCGCGAGATCGTGGTCGGCATCGCCGTGTTCCTGGTCGCGGGCGGCGTGCTCGCGGGCATCTGGGAGATGCGCTCGCGCAGGGTCGCCGCGGCCGAGGCCGAGCTCGCCCGCATCGAGGCACGCTACACGCAGGCGATGGGCGCGACCAGCGGCGAGATGTTCGTTCCCGAGCCCGCGAACGCCGAGCAGGCCGCGAGGGCGCGCGAGGCCGCGCTCGCCGAGCTCGAGGCATTCATTGCGGATCAAGGCTCGAGCGACGCGTCGCGGATCGCGAGCCTGCGCGCCGCCGAGCTCGAGGTCGACCTGGGCCGGCTCCCGGATGCGGACAAGCGGCTCGCGGCGCTGGCCGAGGCGTTCGACGCGGGCGACGCGCGCCGCGCGGTCGCGCTGCGGCTGCGTGGCTACGTGCTCGACCAGGGCGGCGATCCGTTGGCGGCCGCCGACGTCTACGAGAGCGCCGCGCGCATCGACGCGTATCCGCCGCGCGTGCTGGTCTGGATCGAGGCCGGTGACTGCCTCGCTCGCGCCAATCAGCCCGCCCGGGCCGTCGCCGCGTATCGGCACGCGCTCGCGGCTTCACCCGAGATCGCGGAGCAGGAAGGCGTGCTGGTCCGGATCGGGATCGAGCAGGCCAAGCTCGATGCCACGCCACCCTCGGTTCCAGCTACAGGTTCTGATAAGTAGCATTCTGTTAAGTCGAGGAAGCCGAGCCGAATCGGTCGAGAACGCCCCGGCTTGCTCTCCCCGGCTCGCGTGATATACCCCGCGCAAAAGGAGCGCTTGAACGCATGGATTCCGCCGCTCGCAAGGCCAAGCTCGGCAACAAGTGGGTCTGCTACTCGTGCCAGGCCAAGTTCTACGACATGAACAAGCCGGATCCGAACTGCCCCAAGTGCGGCGCGGACCAACGGCTGTCGCCGGCGTTCGAGAAGCCCAAGCGCTCGCGAGCCAAGAAGCCGGCGGCCGCGCCGGCGCCCAAGAAAGCCGTCAAACCGCCGCCGCCGATCGACGAAGGCGACGATCTCGACACGCCGATCGACGCCGACGACACCGGCTTCGAGGACATCGAGATCGAAGACGGCGGCGTCGAGACGCCGGAGATCGAGGAGCCCGACGAGGATCCGGTCGTCGAGGAAGAAGACGACTAGCCGCTAGCCGCCGCTCAGATCGTCGTCAGCCGGCGCCAGATGCGCGTCTTCTCGTTGTCGAGCCCGCGGTCGCGGATCGACTTCTCGAAGCGCAGGTCGGTGATCGTCTTCTCGAGCTCGAACACCTGCCCGCGCGCGTTCTTCCAGCGCTGGTTGTCCTTCTGGAAGCTCGCGAAGCCCTGCGCCTTGCCGCCGACGTCGCTCGAGTCGAAGCGATCGATCACGTCCGCCCCGCCGGGCGCCTTGGCGACGTTGCCCCGCAGGCGCGCGGCGTCCTGCTCGTAAGCCGACAGGAGCTGAGCCACGTCGGGGGTCTCGAGCGTGGCGAACGGCCGCGGCTGCTGCAGATCCGCGTCCAGATGCGCGTTGCGCGCGTAGTTGTAGTAGCCACCGCCCACCACCGCGACCACCAGGATCATCAGGGCCAGGAACGTCTTCATGGCCCCGCTATCGGCTGGGCGTGACCTCGCTTTGAGGGCTCGGTTCGGGCGCCGCCGGCTCGGCCGCCGGCTCCGGATAGAGCAGCCGGTACAGGTGATAGGAGCGCAGAACCCGGCGCAGATAGCGCCGCGTCTCGCCGTACGGCACGGCGTCGACGAACACGTCGGGCGGCTCCGTGCCCGCGAAGTCGATCCAACGCATGACGGCCTCGGGCCCCGCGTTGTACGAGGCGATCGCGAGCGTCCGCGAGCCGCCGAAGCGCTCCACCAGCGAGCGCAGGTACCAGGTTCCGAAGCGGATGTTCGTCGCCGGATCGAAAAGCTGGCTCGGCTCGAAGCCCACCACGCCGAGCTTCGCGGCCACGCGGGTGGCGGTGGGCGGAATCAGCTGCATCAGACCGAGCGCGCCGGCGGGCGAGCTCACGGACGGCCGGTACTCGCTCTCCTCTCGCATCACCGCGTAGACGAGCGGCGGATCGAAGTGGAACTCCTGATTCGCGTCCGCGACGGCCTGGCGGAACGCGCGCGGCCAGGCCAGCTCCCAGGCGTCGCGCCAGAGCGGATCGATGCCGCGCTCGAGCGCGGTGCCGAAGCCGTTCCGGATCAGCTGCTGCGCGCGGTGCGGATCGCCGGTGCGGTAGAAAAGCCGAGCCAGCGCGATGCGCTGCTCGCGCGCGACGCGCGTGTCCTCGGAAAAGCTGACCAGCTCGTCTTGCGCGATCTCCGGAAAGCCGGCGTCCAGCAGCACGCGCGCGCGGCGCAGCGGCGCGGGTTCGGGCGCGGCGAGTCGCGGGCCGAGGAAGCTCTTCTCGAGTCCGGGTGCGCCGACCTTCTCGGCCGCGAGCAGTCCGTAGTACGAGAGCGGCACGTCGGCGGCGAGCGCGCGCAGCTGCACCTCGCCCGCCTCCTTGGTGGGCGGTTTCGCCGAGCGCGCACGCAGCACTCCGCGCCAGTAGCGCGCGCGCTGGATCTCGATGTCGCTGGTCGGGCCGTCCGCGAGCAGATCGAGACGCCGGAGCGCTGCCTCGTCTTTGCGCTTGCGCAGATCCGCCCAGGCCAGCGACCAGCGCGCCTGCACCACGAGCGCGGGGTCGGCCGACTGCTTCTCCACTTTGCGCAGCAGCGCGAGCGCGCGCTCGGGCTCGTCGTCCTCGACCACGATCGCCAGGAACGAGCGCGCGCGTGCGCGCAGCAGCGGATCCTTCGAGCGCGTGAGCTTCTCGAACGCGGCGATCGCATCCTTCTGCTGACCCGAGCGCATCAGCGAGCGGCCGATCAGGATCTGTACGTCCGGATCGCCTTGCTTTCCCGCCGCGAGCTGGCGGTACGCCTCGATCGCCTCGAGGTAGCGCCGGCCCGCGAACAGACAATCCGCGCGCGAGCGCGCGAGCGACGCCTTCTCCGCGGCGGTCGCGTCCGCGCGCGCGAGCACGCTGTCGTAGATCGGCAGCGCCGTGTCGCAGCGGTACACCTCGCGCAGGCGTTCCGCGCGCGCGATCAGCGCGTTCACGTCCGGCTCGGGCGCGCCGAGCGTCGGACCGAGCGCCTGTGTGCGCGCGTAGGCCTCGACGCTCGCGGGGGCGATCGGCCAGGTTCGCCACGCGCGCCCGTACCACTCGAACGCCTTGGCCGGCTGCGCCGCCTGCTCGTAGGCGCGCGCCAGCGCGACCATCAGCTCCGCGGCGTAGTCGCCGCTGCGTGTCGCGTCCCAGGCGCTCGACTGCGCGAGCTCCGCGCGCGCGAGGTCGCCGCGCTCGAAGTGGGAGCGCGCGAGCTCGGCGTACAGGTGCGCGCGGATCTCCGCGGGCGGGTCGAGCGCGATCGCCGCCTCGGCGGCCTCGGCGGCGGCCTCCGGATCCCCGTCCGAAAGCAGCAGGCGCGCGCGCAACAGGCCCGCGTCCGCCGCGAGCTCGGTCTTCTCGAGCGCGCGCAGGCGCTTGGCCGCCTTGCCGAAGTCGCCCGCCTCGCGCAGCACGTAGGCTTCTTGCAACGTGGCGAGGGTCTCGGACTCGGCCTCGTCCGCGCGCGCGGGCGCGGGCAGCGCGAGCAAAACCGCCAGCGCGAGGACACGCCAGTGGGTCGGGGGTTTCGTCGGCCGGGCGGTCATGCGCTGCCGCGAATCTAACCGGCGTCGCGACGCCGAGCGAGAACGCGCAACCCGAGCGCCCTCTGCTACGTTCGGCCTCGCCATGCGCGCCCTCTTCCGCCTCTCGCTCGCCGCGCTGCTCGTGTGCGCGTGCTCACGCGATCAGCCGGAGCCTGCGGCGCCCCCTGCTCCCTCCGCGGCGCTCGGGCTGTGGGTGCTCGCCGAGGGCAGCGAGCGCGTGCTCGAAGCACCGGAGAAGATCGTCGCGCTGATCGAGCGCGCGGAAGCCCTGGGCGCGAGCGACCTGTTCGTGCAGGTGCACCGCGGCGGTCGCAGCTGGTTTCCCTCGACCCACGCGGACGACGCGCCCTGGCGCGAGCTGCGCGCGCGCGCCCCGGACGCGCCCGATCCGCTCGCCGATCTGATCGCGCGCGCGCACGCGCGCGGTTTGCGCGTGCACGCCTGGTTCAACTGTCTGTCGCTCGCCTCGAACCGCGAGCCGCGCATCCTGAAGACGGTCGGGCGCAGCGCGATCCTGGTCGACCGCGAGGGACGGAGCCTGCTCGACTACCCCGATGGCAATGTCCCGCCGCCCGAACGCCGCTACTTCGAGCTCGAGACGCCCGGGCTCTGGCTCGATCCCGCAGTGCCCGGCGTGGTCGAGACGCTGGCGGGCACCGTCGCCGACCTCGTGCGCGCGGCGCCCGAGCTCGACGGCCTGCACCTCGACTACATCCGCTACCCGTTCACGCTGCCGATGACCCCGGGCTCGCGCTTCCCGCTCGGGCTCGACTTCGGTTACGGCGAGATCGCGCGCGAGCGCTTCGCCCGGCAGAACGGCGGCTTCTCGCGCGGGGACGCCTGGGACGGCTTCCGCCGCGAGCGCGTGCGCGAGCTGGTCGCCGCGCTGCGCGCGCCGATCCCGAAGACCTGGCAGATGTCGGCGGCGGTGATGGCGTACGCGGACCGCGGCTACCTGACCTCGTTCCAGGACTGGCGCCGTTGGCTCGACGAGGGCCTGCTCGATTTCGCCGTCGCCATGGCGTACACGAAGGACGATCGACTGCTGCGCTACCAGGTGCACGCGCTGCACGGCGGCGTCGGCGGCGAGCGCGTGTGGCTGGGGCTCGGTTCGTGGCTGTTCGCGAACGAGCCCGCGCGCATGCTCGAGCAGATCGCGCTCGCGCGCGAGCTGACGCCGCCCGGGATCGTGCTGTTCTCGTACGACGCGCTGGCGGCGAATCCGAAGGCGCTCGACGCGCTGGTGAAGCGGTGATCTCGCCCGCCGACCTCGCCTACGAGCTGCCGCCCGAGCGGATCGCGCAGGCGCCGGTCGCGCCGCGCGACGCCGCGCGCCTGCTCGTGCTCGAGCGCGCGAGCGGTTCGCTCTCGGAGCTCCGCTTCGCGGAGCTCGCCGAGCACGTCGGCCCGCGCGATCTCGTGGTCGTGAACGACACGCGCGTGCGGCCCGCGAAGCTGCGCGGTCGCAAGGCGAGCGGCGGCAAGGCCGAGGCGCTGCTGCTCGAGCGCCGGCCGGACGCGACCTGGACCGCATTCGTGCGCGCGCGCGGGCGGCTCGTGCCCGGCCTCGCGCTCGTGTTCGGCGAGATCGAAGCGCGCGTGGTCGAGGTGCTGCCCGGCGGCGCGTGCCGGCTCGCGCTCGCCAGCGCCGACGGCACGTCGACGGATGCGCTGCTCGACGCGCTCGGCGAGGCACCGCTGCCGCCCTACATCGCGCGCGAGGCCCGGCGCGTGCAGGATCTCACCGACTATCAGACGATCTTCGCGCGCGAGCCCGGCGCGGTGGCCGCGCCGACCGCCTCGCTCCACTTCACCCCCGAGCTCGCCGCAAAGCTGAGCATCGCCACGGTCACGCTGCACGTCGGGCCCGGCACGTTCCGCCCGGTGCGCTGCGCGCGGCTCGAGGACCACACGCTCGACGCCGAGCGCTTCAGCGTGCCCGAGTCCACGGCGCGCGCGATCGCGCAGGCCCGCGCCGAGGGCGGACGCGTGATCGCGGTCGGCACCACCGTGGTGCGCGCGCTGGAGACGACCGGCGGCGAGGCCGGCTCGGGCGACACGAAGCTGCTGATCCTGCCCGGTCACGCGTTCCGCGCGGTCGACTCGCTGGTCACGAACTTCCACCTGCCCGGCTCGAGCCTGCTCGCGCTGGTGATGGCGTTCGCGGGCGTGACGGCGACCCGGCGCGCCTACGCGCACGCGATCGCGGAGCGCTTCCGCTTCTTCTCGTACGGGGACGCGCTGTGGATCTGCTGAGCGGCGCGAAGCGCCCGCGCTTCGAGCTGTGCGCGCGCGACGGGCTCGCCCGCGCCGGCCGGATGCTGACGCCGCACGGTGTACTAGAGACGCCGGCCTTCTTCCCGGTCGGAACCTACGGCGCGGTGCGCGGGCTCACCCCCGACGAGCTCGCGCGCGTCGGCGTGCAGGGTCTGCTCGCGAACACCTATCACTTGAGCTTGCGGCCGGGCGAATCGCGGGTGCGCGAGCTCGGCGGCCTGCACGGCTTCATGGGCTGGCCCGGTCCGATCCTGACCGACTCGGGCGGCTTCCAGGTGTTCTCGCTCGGCGCGTACTGCCGGCGCAGCGAGGCGGGCGTCGAGTTCCGCAGCCCCGTCGACGGCCGCACGGTGTTCCTCTCCCCGGAGCGCGCGATCGAGATCCAGGAGGCGCTCGGCGCGGACTTCATCGTCGTGCTCGACGAGTTCGAGGCGATCGAGGCTGGCGGCGACCCCGCGCACGTGCGCACGCGCGCCTGTCTGGAGCGCAGCCTGCGCTGGGCGGAGCGCTGTCGCGACGCGCATCGCCGCGACGACCAGCTCCTGTTCGGGATCATCCAGGGCGGCTTCGCCGAGGAGCTTCGCGCCGAAAGCGCGGAGCGCACGCGCGCGCTCGGCTTCGAGGCCTTCGCGATCGGGGGGCTGGGCGTCGGCGACTCGCCCGAGCAGCGCGCGAGCCTGGTCTCGGCGTCGGTGTCGGGTCTGCGCGAGGCGTCGCCGCGCTACCTGATGGGCCTGGGCCTGCCCGAGGATCTCGTCGCCGGGGTGCTCGGCGGCGTGGACCTGTTCGACTGCGTGGTGCCGACGCGCCACGGTCGACACGGATCGGTGTTCACGCAGCGCGGCCGGCTCAACCTGCGCAACGCGCGGCACCGCGACGACGGCGGGCCGATCGACGCGGACTGCGCCTGCCCGACCTGCCGCCGCTTCTCGCGCGCGTACCTGCGCCACCTGCTGACCTGCGGCGACGCGCTCGGGGCGCGGCTGCTGTCGCTGCACAACATCGCGTACTACATGAAGCTCGTACGCGACATGCGCGAAGCGATTGCGTCCGGGCGGCTTCGGGTCTGGGTCGAGGCCTGGCGCGAGGCCTACGTTTCGGAGCCCGCCGAGGCCGCCGGCGGCTCGAGCAGCGCCGTACACAATCCGGCGTAAGCCGGCAGCCGCTCGCCGAGCTCGCCCGCCACGATGCGCGTGTCGCGCAGGTGCGGCCAGATGCGCTGCGCCACGCGCGCGCGCAGCGGCTCCAGGAACAGATCGGGGTTTTTCGCGACGATCGTGCCCAGCGCGATCCGGTCGGTGTCGAGCGCGAGCACCAGGATCGCGATCGCCTGCGCGAGCCGGTCGAGCCACTCTTCGCGCAGCTCGCGCGCGTATTCGTCGCCGGCGCGCAGCGCCTCGACCCAGGTGCGCGCGCTGATCCGGGTGAGGTCGCCGCGTACGAGCTCGCGGATCATCGACTTCGCGCCCGCGGACAGCTCCTCGCGGATCCGCGCGGCCAGCGCCGCGCCGCCGGTGTACGCCTCGAGGCAGCCGCGCAGGCCGCACGCGCAGGCGCGCCCGTCGGGGACCACGGGGATGTGACCGATCTCGCCCGCACCGTAGCGAGCGCCGCGGTACAGCCGGCCGTCGAGCACGAGCCCCCCGCCCACGCCCGTGCTCATGGTCAGGAACACGAACGCGCGCGCGCCGCGCCCGGCCCCGAAACGCCACTCCGCGAGCGCCGCCGCGTTCGCGTCGTTCTCGAGCCGGACGGGGCGCCCTAGCGCGCGCTCGAGCCGCGCGCGGATCGGCACCTCGTGCCAGCCCGGCAGGTTCGGCGCGTTGCGGATCACGCCCGTCACGGGGTCGAGCGGGCCCGGCGCAGAGACGCCGATCGCTTCGAGCGCGCTCGCGGGAGTCCCGGCGGCCTCGAGCAGGCCGCGGGCGCTCGTCGCGATCGTCTCGAGGTCGCGCTCGTAGCTGCCCGAGGCCCACGACTCGAGATATGCCTCGCGCAGCAGCGACCCGTCGGCGCGCCCGAGCGCGATCTGCGTCTTGGTGCCGCCGATGTCGATCCCGAGCAATAACCCGCCCGCAGCCAAGCCTCTCTCCCCTGCTTTCCCGCTACGAAAATGCCACTTCGCTGCCGATAGGTCTGGTCGGGGGGTGATCGATGTTGCGAAGAGGTCTCGGATTGTGCCTGGTGCTCGCGGCGCCGCTGCTGATGGCGTGCGCGGCGATCCCCGCGATCTTCCTCGAGTCGCTCGGCGAGAAGGCCTTCCCCGCGGTCGACGAGAGCGCGAACGCCTACAACCAGAACGTGCGCTGGGGACGCATCCAGCAGGCGGCCGCACAGATGCCGGAGGACCAGCGCGAGCAGTTCATCGCGCTCTTCGACGACGACGACGGACCCTTCCGCTTCACCTCGGTCGAGGTGCTGAGCGCGACGCCCAAGGCCTTCGACGGCCGTGAGGTCGACGTGCTGGTCGCGTGGGAGTACTACAGCCCGCCCGGGCTCACCGAGCGCAAGCTGCGGCAGAAGCAGGCCTGGCACTTCCTCGAGCTCGAGCGGCGCTGGGAGGTCGTGCCCGATCTCGCGGTCTTCGAAGCGATCAAGCCGGCCGCGTCCGCGCCGGTGGGCAGCGGAAACGGCGCGGTGCCGGCCTCGCCGATGCGCTGAGCGGTCCTAGCGCTCGTCGATGTACGCGAGCGGCTTGTTGCCGCGCCGCACGATCGTGGTCGGCGACAGGATCCCGCCGTGGTCGAAGTAGTTGCCGTCCAGATCCTGGTACTGGCCACGGTCGACGATCAGCGGCTCGTGCTCGTCCCCGTCGTCCTCGACGTCGAGCTGCAGGCCGCCGACGTTCACGGTCACGCGCGAGCGCGTGCTCGTCTCCGCTTCGGGCTGGGCGACCGGCCACGCGAACACCGGCACGGCCGGCTCCGTCGCGACACCCGTGTGTGTCGGCGCCGGGCGGACCGGGTCGACCACCGACAGCCGGCCGTAGTCGAACAGGCTCTCTTCCTTCACCGCCGTGGCGCCCTCGCGGTACTTCGCGGGAATGCCCTTGGGATCGTCGGTGAACGCGATTCCGCCGGTTTCGGTCTCGTAGCGCCAGTAGTCCGCCGCGGCGAGCTGTGGCGCGAGCGCGAGCGCAAGGGCCGCCGGGGCGACCCAGTTCCGAATCGACATTTCCGACCCTCCTCGGAGCGCTCGGGAGAGGAGCGCTGACGAAAAGTGGCACTGGCGGGCACGGACGTGTCGACCTGCGCATCGCTTGCGTCGCAAGCGCCTGCGCCAAGTCCTTGGAGCCGTGCTCGAATTGACACACCAGGGTCGAAGCGCAATCCTCCGCCGCACTCGGTGCGGGGTGGAGCAGTCCGGTAGCTCGTCGGGCTCATAACCCGAAGGTCACAGGTTCGAATCCTGTCCCCGCTACCAACCCGCTCCGGTCGCGCGCGTCGAATCCGCAGGGAACCGGCAACTCGCGCCCTCGAACTTCCCACCCCCGGCCGAGGTGCGCCCTGCAAACGCCGCTCGCGCCGTTCGGGCGTGCGTCCCGGCGGCACGCGGTTTGCTCCGACAGCGGGCGGGCCGACCCGAGGGGTGTTTCATGTCGGAGCTCGAGCAAGATCCAAACGCGGACGAGCCGGAGCGCGAGCGAGAGCGCGAGCTGCACCGCGCGCAGCTCGACGCGGTTCGATCGGCGTTTCAGGTCCAAGCAGAAGGCGGAGCCGCGCCACCCTCCCCCGCGGATCCCGACGACGCGCTCAGGATGGAACGTCTCATCGCGCGACTGATCGCGGACATGCGCAGGCTCGACCACAGACAGAGGAGCACGACGAGAGTCGCGACCGCGCTCGCAGTCGCCGTCGTCGTGGGCGCAGTGGCGTTCGTCGGCTGGGCGCTCCCTCGCCTCGAAGGAACGGGAACGCTCGACGAGATCTCGGCCCGCTCGATCCGCGCGGACCGCATCGCCGTGACCGGGGACTTGCGTCTGCTCGACGCGGCCGGTAGCGAGCTCGCGGTGCTCGGCCGCGAGTTCGCCGCCGCAGACTCCAGCAAGTCCCGGGGTCCCGTCGTGCTGACGCTGAACGCGGAGGGCGATCCTGCTCGTCAGCTGCTGCGGTTCGCGGCTTCGAAGGCGGGCGCCGGACTGACGCTCGAAGCGCCGACGGGGAGCTCGTCGGTGTCGCTGCTCAGCACGGAGTCGGGATCGACGGTCGAAGTTCGCAACGGCGAGCAGACGCAGCGCCTCGCCGGCGAGACGGTGAACGAGCTCGCGTCGGTGGGCGCGGGGCCCAGGCCGCCCGGCATGACGCCGAGCACTTCGGCCGGCGTGCCGGTGTGGACTCCTGCGCGTGCGGCCGAGTCGCGCGACGACATCCCGGAGCTGCGCGAGGTCGGCCACGGCTTCCTCGTTGCCGATCTGTCCGCGCACCCGCTGGCCGAAGGCGTCGAGCTGCGCGGCCGCATGGTGAACACCACGGCGGTCGTGCACAACGGACTCGCTTTCAGGATCAGCCTCGGTGGCGCGTCGGCCACGCTGACCGTTCCCAAGATCTCGCCGGGCAACAGCACCGGCTTCCGGGTCGCGCTTCCCGATGCCGCCGCCGACCGTCTCGGTGACGCGAAGGTCGAGTACCTCGGCTCCACGGTCGCCTTCCAGGCGACGTCGACCGAGCCGATCTACGGGCGACGCGTCGAGCCCCGGTAGCAGAGCGACGCCCACCGGCTGGCGACCCGTCGGCGAGGCTGTATCGTGTGCCGCGCGCAAACGCAGCGCGGCGCCGCCTCTTTCGCGCATCGCGCCGACTCGTGCCCGTCTCGTCACCCGCCCGAGCCTACGCCGTGGTCAGCGCCCGCTAGGTTCGCCGCTGCGCGTGGTCGCGTCGCGCCGTGGCGCCGGGAACGTGCCTTGCAGTTCGAACTCGTGGGGGTGAACGGAGATGCAGACGGAAGTCGCGATCCTGTACGCCGACATCGTCGGCTTCACGGAGATGACGGAGCGGCTCGGCGACACGCGCGCGTTCGCGGCGATGCAGCGCTACCTCGACCTGCTGCGCGGCTGCGCGAAGGAGAGCAGCGGTCGCGAGATCGAGCTGCGCGGCGACGCGTGCCTGCTCGCGTTCGACGAGGCCGAGCAGGCCCTGGCGTGTGCGGTCGCGCTGCAGCGCGGCCTCGCGGAGCTGCGGCGCAGCGATCCCGAGCACGGTGTCGGCGTGCGCATCGGGCTGCACACGGGTCGGCCGATCCCACACGACGGCGGCTTCTTCGGTCGCGACGTGATCCTGGCCGCGCGTCTCTCGGACGCGGGCCGCAGGCACGCGATCGTCGCGTCGCGCGCGTTCCGGCGTCAGCTCGACGACACGAGCCGCGTCGGGCGCGAGCGCAACTTGCGCCTGAAGGGCTTCGCCGAGCCGCAGCCGGCGGCGCGCGTCTTCTGGGGTGCGCGCGAGGGCCGGGCCTCGAGGCGACCGAATCGCCGCGAGGCCTTGGCCGCGTGGTCGTTCGACCGGCTGTGTCGGGTCGCCCTGCTCGCCCTGCCCGAGGGCACGCTGCGCTCGCGGAGCTGAACCCCGACGACCGGCAGAATTCCCCCGTGCGGGGCGTCGCTTGAGCGAATTTCTCCGTCATCCTTCGATGTACGCCGCCGCACGCGAAAAGCCCCTTTTCCCGGCGTGAAAACTGTGATCTCCTGCACAACGGTTTTCGCTTGGGTCGGGGTCCCCACTGTGGGTGATTACACCCGATTCGGAGATCGGGAGGAAGGCTCGGATGAGACTGTCTGCTGGCGTGCTTCGCGCGGCCGTTCTCGGGCTCGGACTGAGCACGGCCGTCGGCGCAAGCGCTGCGCCGATCACCTTCAACCTCGAGCTCGGCTACATCACGTCGATCCAGCTCCAGGACATCGCGGCGCCGATCACGCCGACCCCGTGCCCCGTCGGTAGCGGCAATTGTCTCGTCGGTGGTCCGTTGCAGCTCTCGAGCGCGAGCGTGACCGTCGATCTCGCGACCGGCGAGCTACTCGACCTGAGCATCTTCGTCGCGGGCCCGGGCATCATCGACATGAACGGGCTCAACGGCTACGAGGCGGTCGTCTTCAACGGCACCTCGTTCCAGAGCTCGGGCGCGACCACGCTGACGCCCTCGGGCTCGCAGTACAACTTCACCTCGCCGGGGATGATCTCCGCCAGCAGCGTCGAGCTGTTCCTGGTCGGTAACCCGGGCCCGTACCCGGGACCCTCGCCCGACTACACGTTGCCGTACACGAACCCGACTGCGCCGGGTGGAAACTTCCGGATCGTCGACGGCGAGGCGCGCCTGACCCTGACCGGCGTCGACCTCGGCGTGTTCGTCGACCCGCTCACGGGCGGGAATCCGGTTCTGGCGAAGGCGGATTTCTCGTTCACCGCCGCGATCCCCGAGCCCAGCGCGTACGCGCTGTATGGCGCGGGATTGCTGGTTCTCGGGCTGGCCGTTCGGCGTTGGGCTGTTCCGGTTTCCTGAATCGTGATTGATCGTTAGGCAGGATTCATTCAGAATCGCTTGATCTGGGCAGAGCTGCGGAAGGGACTCCTGGAATGAAGAAGCGGGTTGGGATTGCTGCGGGACTGCTGGCGTTCGTGCTGGGCGCGGGGACGGCACAGGCCCTGCCGGTCACGAACGCGAGTGTCGGCGACGGCTACGGCTGCACCGATGCGGCCTGCTCGAATCACACGCTGTCGTGGAGCGTTTCGTCGGGCGCGGGGACCGGCACGCTCAGCCTGTCGGGGACGACCCTGAGCTTCTCGATCACGCTGCCCGGCTCGACGTTCCTGCCCACGTCGCCGTCGACGAACGACAACGGCGTGACGCAGCTCGTGTTCTCCGACACGACCTACTCCGGCACCGCGACCGTGGCTGAGAACCTGTACGTGCCCGGGCTGTACGACATCACGGGCGGCACGGCCGCGATCTCCGGCACCCAGACGCCGTCCGGAGCGGGTTCGGCGGGCGCGTTCGCCGCGGCCAGCGCGCTGCTCTCCGGCAGCTGCTACGACACCGGCGCCTTCGGCGTGTCGTGCGGGATCATCTTCTCGGCCGAGAACGACTTCAGCTTCTCGCTCAACGGCGAGACCCGCTACTTCACGCACACCGTGAACGTGACGGCCGTCCCCGAGCCGGCTTCTGCGGCGCTGATCGCGCTCGGGCTGGCCGGCCTCGGCCTCGCGCGGCGCCGCGGCGTCCGCTAGCCCGGAGCCCTTCCCGCTTCGCCGTCGTTCGCCGGTGCTACGATCGAACCGCACCATGGCGGCCACCGGCTTCGCGCTCTTCGACACCGCGATCGGGCGCTGCGGGATCGCGTGGAGCGAGCGCGGCATCGCCGGCGTGCAGCTTCCCGAAGCGAGCGTAGCCGAGACGCGCGCGCGACTGCAGCGGCGGTTCCCCGAGGCGCGCGAGCAGCCGGACGCGAGCGGCGTGCGAGCCGCGATCGACGCGATCGTCGCGCTGCTCGGCGGTGAAGCGCGCGACCTCGGCGAGCTCGAGCTCGACCTCGCGAACGTGCCCGCGTTCCACCGCCGCGTGTACGAGGTCACGCGCACGATCCCGCCCGGTACGACGCTCAGCTACGGCGAGATCGCGCGCCGCCTCGACGAGCCCGGCTCGGCGCGCGCGGTCGGCCAGGCGCTCGGCAAGAACCCGTTCGCGATCGTGGTGCCGTGTCACCGCGTGCTCGCTGCCGGGGGCAAACCCGGCGGCTTCTCGGCGACGGGCGGTGCGGCGACCAAGCTGCGCATGCTCGCGATCGAGGGCGCGCGGATCGCGGCCGCGGAGCCCACGCTCTTCGACGGCGCGCGCTCGCTCGGCTTCGACGCAGAAGCCGCGCTCGCGCACGTGCGCTCGGCCGATCCGAATCTGGCGCGCGTGATCGACGCGGTCGGTCCGTTTCGCATGGAGCGGAAGGAGACGCTGAGCGTCTTCGGAGCGCTGGCCGAGGCGATCGTCCATCAGCAGCTGAACGGGAAGGCGGCCGCGACCATCTACGGCCGGCTCTGCGGGCTGTTCCCGCGCGCGGGCTCGGGGCCGACGCCGCGCCACATCCTGGGCGCCTCCGACGCGGATCTGCGCGGCGCCGGACTCTCGCGCGCCAAGCTGCTCGCGCTGCGCGACCTGGCGGAGCGCGCCAAGAGCCGCGCGCTGCCCTCCCTCGGCGACGTCGAGACCCTGAACGACGAGGAGATCATCGAACGCCTCACGGAGGTGCGCGGCGTCGGGCGCTGGACCGCGGAGATGTTCCTGATGTTCCGGCTCGGTCGACCCGATGTTCTGCCGGTCGGCGACTTCGGCATTCGCAAGGGCTTCCAGATCGCGTTCCGCACGCGCGCGATGCCGTCACCGGAAGCGGTCGAGAAGCGCGGTGAGCGCTGGCGTCCCTATCGCACGCTGGCGAGCTGGTACCTGTGGCGAGCGACGGAGCTGCCGCGGAGCCCGCGCCGCGCGTAGCTCAGAGGCGGATACCGAAGTACTCGAAGAAGCGGCGGTTGTACTCCTCGTCGCTCAAGTCCTCGCCCATCGACACCCATTCCTCGTCGGAGATCTTCGGCCGCCCCGCCGCCATGCCGACCGCGTCCGCGCCGACCGGCCAGCGCAACCGGTAGTCGGGCGTGGTGATCGCCTCGAGGATCGTCTCCGCGACCTGCTGCGGCTGCGCGGCGGCGCGGAAGCCCGCGGCGTACATCTTCCCGTTGCGGCGCATGAGCGGCTGGTACGGCGAGGTCTTCTCGTAGCGCGTAGCGGGCGCCGAGTTCTCGAAGATGTTGGTCATGATCACGCCCGGCTCGATGGTCACGATGCGCACGCCGAAGCGGCGCAGCTCGTGTGCGAGCGCCTCGCCCGCGCACTCGAGCGCCCACTTCGAGGCCGAGTAGGGAATCTGGTTCGGCGTGGCGACGATGCCGACCGCCGAGGAGATGTTCGCGATCGCGCCGCGCCGGCGCTCGCGCATGCCAGGCAGCACCGCCTGAATGCAGCGGATCGCGCCGAAGTAGTTGGTCTCGAACAACTGGCGGTGCTCGTCCTCGGGGACGAGCTCGAGCGGCGCGGAGCCGCCGATGCCCGCGTTGTTCACCAGCACGTCGACGGGACCGCTGCGCGCGACCGCGGCAAACGCGCTCTCGACCGATGGCCCGGACGTGACGTCGAGTTCGATCACCTCGAGCGGCAGGCTCGCTTCGCCTGCGGCCGCGACGAGCGGGCCGGCCTTCTCGAGCTTGCGCATGCCGGCGAACACGCGGAAGCCGTTTCGCGCCAGGTGCAGCGCGGTCACGAAGCCGATGCCCGTGCTGGTGCCGGTGACGACCGCGATTCCCTGGACCGGATCCGACATCGATTTCACTTCCGACGATGGCTCCGGCCAGCTTCGCACGCGTGGTCGCCGCGGGTCCAGTGTCCCGTCCCAGGCGTTCCGAAGCGATTCTCGCGGTCGACCTCGCGCGACCGATCGAGACGGGGAAGAATCCCGGCGCTTGGACCTTCACTCCGCCACGGCCCGCGCCGCCGTGCTGCTCGCGACGCTCGCCGCCGCGGCCGCCTGCACGACGGTCGAGGTCAGTCCGGTGCCGGCCAGCGGCTACCCGATCGCGCAGCTCTGCATCGAGCGGAATCCGGACGTTGTCGTCGAGGACCTGCTGGCGGTGATCGAGCAGGGCGTCGCACGTCACGGCATCGAGCCGCGCGTGTTCGACCCGCCCGTGCCCGCGGACTGCGACTACACGCTCTGGTACAGCGCGCAGCGTCGCTGGGACATCCGGCCGGTGCTCGGCTACGTCGAGCTGCGCGTGCGCTATCGCGGCGAAACGATCGGCACGGCGACCTGGCTCGCCCGACCGAGCCTCTCGCTCTTCAAGTGGCGCAGCACGGAGTCGAAGATCGGGCCGGTGCTCGACGAACTCCTGCATCCGTTCCCGCACTGACGTCCCGCGCCGCTAGAATCGGCGCATGAGCCTGCACCCTGCCCTGCGCACGTCCCTCTGCGACCTGCTCGGAATCGACCTGCCGATCGTCCAGGCCGGCATGGGCTACGTAGCGCGCGCGGAGCTCGCCGCGGCGGTCTCGGCCGCCGGCGCGCTCGGCATGATCGGCGCGGCGTCGCTCGACGCCAAGCAGCTACGCGACGAGATCCACAAGCTGCGCGATCGCTCCGACCGGCCGTTCGGGGTCGACGTCCTGTTCGCGACCGTCGGGCGGCCGCAGGCGAGCGCCGCCGCCGCGCGCTTCACCCGCGAGGTCGAGGAGCAGCTCGAGGTCGTGTTCAGCGAGAACGTGCCCGTGCTCGCGAGCGGCCTCGGCGATCCCGGTCCGATCGTGCCGCAGGCGCACGCGCAGGGCATGAAGGTGATCGCGCTGGTCGGCAACACGCGCAACGCCGTGCGCGTCGCTCGGAGCGGCGTCGACGTGATCGTCGCGCAGGGTTACGACGGCGGCGGGCACACGGGCCGCGTCGGCACGCTCGCGCTGCTGCCCGCGCTGCTCGACGCCGTCGAGCTGCCGGTGATGGCGGCGGGCGGGATCGGCGACGGGCGCGGGCTCGCGGCAGTGCTGGCGATGGGCGGCGTGGGCGCGTGGCTCGGCACGCGCTTCGTGGCGAGCCTCGAGGCCTTCGGACACGACGCCTACAAGCAGCGCATCGTCGAGATCGACGACGAGGGCACCACGATCACGCGCTGCTTCTCGGGCAAGCCCTGCCGCGTGGTGCGCAACCAGACCACCGAGGCCTGGGAGAACCCGGAGCTGGTCGCGAAGATCCGCCCGTTCCCGCAGCAGTTCCGCGTGGTCGCCGACTGGCTCGGCGCCGACCCCTACACCGCCGGGCGTTACGAGGGCAAGACGGACGTGGGCGCGCTCGCGGCCGGCCAGTCCGCAGCGGTGATCGATGCGGTGCGGCCGGCCGGCGAGATCGTGCGCGCGCTGGCCGAAGAGGCGAGCGCGGCGCTCGAGCGGCTCGCCAAGCGAGCGTGAGCTAGGGAGCCGCTGCTCCGCGCATGTGCGCCCGCAGGCGCCTGGCGGTCTCGTCGTTCGGCGCGAGCTCGAGCACCTGCGCCGTCAGCTCGTCCGCGCGCGCCAGATCGCCGATCAGGAAGTGCAGCGTGGCGAGATCGCCGAGCGCCTGCACGCGATCGGGCTGGAACGGCAGAATGCTCGAGTAGAAGGCGATCTCGGCGCGCACTGCCGCGGCGTGCTCCACGCGCGCCTCATCCTCGCGTCCCGCTCGCAGGAGCGCGCGAGACAGGTTGTAGCGCGCGCGCGCGTTCCCCGGAGCGGCGCGCACTTCCGCTGTGTAGAGCCGGAGCTCGTCGCCGTAGTCGCCGGCCCGGAGCGC
>JBBDXF010000018.1:0-34018 GCA_040902485.1 Myxococcota bacterium
CGCGAATCAGCGAGTGGTGCGCGGTCTGCTCGGCGGAGTAGGCATGCTCGGGGCCCACGACGCAGTCGCTGCGCACGTCGCAGCGGGTCGCGCAGGCGGGATTCGTGAGCCGCACCTGATGGCAGGCCGCCCGGCGCGGCACAGCCGCGCCACCCGCCTTCGCTCGGCTTCGCCTCGCTGCGCGCGCGTCCTGCGGACGCGCTTGCCGGACCCTCATCCAACTTCGCGGCGGCTAGCGCGGCGCGCGAATCAGCGAGTGGTGCGCGGTCTGCTCGGCGGAGTAGGCATGCTCGGGGCCGACGACGCAGGCGCTGCGCGCGTCGCAGCGGGTCGCGCAGGCGGGATTCGTGAGCCGCACCCGATGGCAGGCCGCCGCGTCGACGCCGCTCGGCCCGATCACCGAGCCGTGACACGCGCTCGCGCACGGCGCAGGGCAGCCGTCGCACGGCGCGTACGGCTCGGGCTCGCGGTACGGGACCTCTTCCGCCAGCAGCAGCACGGCGCGCACGCCGATCCACGGGCCGTAGAGCGGATGGATCAGCACGCCCACGCGGCCGGGCGTGCCGAAGCCCGCGCTTCGCGCGAGCGCGACCAGCGGCAGGTACACCGAATCGCGTCGGTCGGCGTAGAAGCCGATCGCGGCGGGCGGGTCGGCGAGCCGCGCGGCCTCGCCGAGCACGCGGCGCGTGTACGCGTCGAGCGGATCGCGCTCGAGCGCGCGCTCGGGGGAAGCGACGAAGCGCTGCCAGAGCACGCGGCCCGCGTTGCCGACCACCAGCGCCCCGCGCGCGGACGGCATCAGCCGCGCAGCGCGCCACGACTCGGGCACCAGCGCGTCGTAGATCGCGATCGGAAGCGTGCCGGTGAGTCCGAGTCCGGCGTCGGCAAGTCGCGCGACGATCCGCTCGCGGCTCAAGCCCCGCTCGCGAAGCGCTGTCCGACTTCGAGGCCGACGCGACGCGCGAAGTCGAGCGCCGCTTCCTTGCCGGCGTCGCCGCGCACGCGCTTCACCCGCAGCACCCCGCCGCGCAGCGCGATCGCGAGCCCGGCGTCGTCGATCGACACGACGCTGCCCGCTTCGGCCCCGCTCGCGGCCGGCAGCAGCGCGGCCTCGAACAGCCGCACGGGCTTGCCCGAGTACTTCAGGAACGCGCCGGGCTGCGGGTCGCAGCCGCGCACCAGCCGGTCGACCTCGCGCGCGGGCGAGTCGAGCTGGATCGCGGCTACCGCGTCGTCGACCAGGCCCTGCGCGGTCGCGCGCGACTCGTCCTGCTTCTGCGGGCGCGCGCGTCCGCTCGCGACGAGCTCGGCGGCCTCGACCAGCGCCTCGATCCCGAGCGGCTGCAGCTTCTCGAAGAACAGCGTGGCGGTGGTCTCGGTCGGCGAGAGCAGCACCCCACCCTTCTGCACCACGACCGGCCCGGTGTCGACGCCGTCGTCGGGGACGAAGATCGAGACACCCGACTCGCGCTCGCCGAGGATGATCTGCCACTGCAGCGCCGCGCCGCCGCGGAAGCGCGGCAACAGCGACGGGTGGAAGCACAGGCTCTTGTGCGGCGGCGCGTCCGTGATCTCGCGCGGCAGGAACACCTGCAGCGACGCGAGCAGATTCAGGTCCGCCGCGAGCGCGCGATATTCGTCGAGCGCGGCGGGAATCGGCTCGCCGGACTTCTTGCGATAGAAGCGCCGCCGCACCAGCGGGATGCCGAGCGCCAGCGCGCGCTCCGCGAGCGCGTCGGGCCGCCCCGCGTCGGGCGGCGCGAACACGCCCACCACGTCGTGGCCGTTCGCGCGCACGCGCTCGAGCGTCTCGGCCCCGAACGCGGCCTGTCCGAACAGCGCGACGCGCAGGCTCATTCGGGCAGCTTAGCACGCGGTCCGATCGATCGGACGGGCTTCGCCGGGTGACCGAGCGCGAGCACGCCGGACGGGATGTCGCGCGTCACGACCGAGCGCGCGCCGATCACCACGTCGTCGCCGATCGTCACGCCCTGCAGCACGGTCACGTCCGACGCGATCCAGACCCGCTCGCCGATCGTCACCGGCGTGCTGCGCTCCGGTGTATGGACGTCCAGGTGGTGGAAGTCGGAGTCGAGGATGCGCGAGCCGAAGCCCATCATCGAGTCGTCGCCCATGCGGATGCCGATGTTCGCGTGCAGCATGGCGCCGTTGATCAGACAGCGCGCGCCGAGCTCGATGCGCGCGCCCTCGGCCGCGGTGATGAAGTTCGGGCCGCACTCCGTGCGCAGCCAGACGCGCCGCCCGAGCCGCAGCTCCGCGCCGGCCTGGATCCACACGTGGTTGCCGAGCCTGCGCTCGGTCGCGTAGCCGGGCCCGACCCGCATGCGCGCGCCCGGCTCGATGCGCAGGTCCGTGAAGCGCAGGTTCGGCGACGCCGCGGCGCCCACGTCGAGCCGCGCGCCGAAGCGCTGGCGCCAGATCGAGAAGCGAATCCGGTCGAAGGCGTAGATCGCGCGCAGCAGCTCGGCTTTCATGGCGGCGGAGTCTATCACTGGCACCTGGCGTCACTCACGCTCTCGACATCTCTTCCGCGCGCAGCCGATAAGCAGCCGCAGTGTCCGCCGCCAAAGACGCCCTCTACGCACTCGTTCGAGCCGAGCTCGAGTCGGCGCTCGACCCGCGCGAGCAGCGCCGGCGCGGACGCGACGGGCTCTCGGAGCTGGCCCAGGACGCGACGGACTTCGCGGCGCTGCGCCTGCCCGAACAGGCGCGCGTGCGGGTCGCGCGACCGCTCGGCCAGCGCGCGGGCCGGACCACGGTCGAGATCCTCGCCGCGGATCAACCCTTCATCGTCGATACCGTGCGACTCACGCTGCGCCGGCTGGGACTGCGGGAGCTGGTGCTGCTGCATCCGCTGCTCGCGCTCGAACGCGAGAGCGACGGCAGCGTGGCGGCGTTCGGCCGCGATGCGGTCGGGCGCACGCGCGAGTCGTACGTGTACGCCGAGCTGACGGCGCTGGACGACCCGAGTCTGTGCGAGCAGCTCACGCGCGAGCTCGAGCGCGCGCTCGCCGACGCGCGGCACGTGGTCGCCGATCACGCGCCCATGCTCGAGCGGCTGCGCGAGCACGTCGGCCGCATCGAGACCTGCGCGCCGAACCTGCCGGGCGGCTTCGAGCGCGCGCGCGGCCTGGCGGAAATGCTGCGCTGGCTCGGCTCCGAGGGCTTCCTGTTCATGGGCTACCGCCGCTACACGGTGCGCCGCGAGGCGGACGCCTGGCGCGTCTCGCTCGAGCCGTCGAGCGCGCTCGGCATCCTGTGCGACGTGCTCGACTCGCGCTTCGCGGAGCCGGACGCGAGCGCGCCGGTTCCGCCGCTGGTGGTCGCGCGGCTCGACGACGAGCGCGTGTTCTTCTTCGACAAGACGCGCAGCGACTCGACCGTGCACCGGCGGGGCCGGCTCGACTCGGTGTCGGTCAAGCTGCTCGACGAGAACGCGAACGTGGTCGGCTTCGCGCGCTTCGTGGGGCTGCTCACCAACCGCGCCATGCGCACGCGGCCGTCATCGCTCGCCGTGCTCGCCACGCGGCGCGCGCGCGTGATCGAGGCGCTGGGCACGGAGCCGGGCTCGCACACGCACAAGCTCGCGCTCGAAGCCTACGACTGTCTGCCGCTCGAGTTCCTGCTGCCGGCGCCGAACGCCGACGCGACCCGGGTCGTGTCCGAGATCGTCGCCGCGGCCGAGCGCGGGCAGACCCGGGTCGTGAGCGTGTCCGACGTCGAGAACCGCTCGTTCTTCGTGTCGGTCGTGCTGCCGCGGCGTTGCTACGAAGAGCGCTTCGGCGGCGAGATCGACCGGCTGCTCGAATCGCGCTACCGCGCGCGCCACATCGACCACCGCAGCTCGTTCCTCGACGAGGACCTCGCGCTCGTGCACTTCTTCTGCGCCTGCGACGAGGAGGTCGCGCCGGACGCGCTCGTCGCGCTCGAGGTCGAGGTGCGCGCGCTCGTCGAGCGCTGGCAGGACCGCTTCGAGGAGGTGCTGGCCGAGCACGTGCCCGGGCAGCGCGCGCTGCAGCTCGCCGAGAGCTACGCGGGCGCGTTCCCCGATTCGTACCGGTTGTTGACCTCGCCCGCCGAGGCCGTGCTCGACGTCGTCCACCTCGAGCGGCTGCGCAGCGGCGAGTCGCGCGTCGAGCTCGGACTCGACTTCGCCACCGAGTACGGCGACGCGCACACGCACCGGCTCAAGATCTACCTGACCGAGCGCCCGTACCTGACCGACGTCCTGCCGGTCGTGCAGCGGTTCGGCGTTCGGGTCGTCGACGCGACGCTGACCGAAGTCACGATACCCGCGCCGAGCCCGCTCTGGATCGTGTCGTTCCGGATCGAGCCGATGGCGGACGCGGGCTCGCAGCCGGGCGACGTCGAGGCGCGCGTGCTCGACGGCCTGCGCGCCGCGCTCTCGGGCCGCGTCGACAGCGACGAGCTGAATCGGCTCGTGCTCGAGGCGGGGCTCGACTGGCGCTCCGTCGACGTGCTGCGCGCCTATCTCGAGTACGCGCGGCAGATCGGCCACGCGCCGCCCGGCACGCTCGCGAGCGACGCATGCTTGCGTCACCCCGCGTCCACGCGGGCGCTGGTCGCGGTGTTCCGCGCGCGCTTCGACCCGGACCTCGAATCGCCGCGCCCGCCCGCGATCGCGCTGGCGCTCCGCGCGCTCGCCGATGCGCGCGCGCCGATCGCGAGCGCCGCCGAGGACCGCGTGTTCGGCGGGCTCGAGTCGCTGATCTCCGCCACGCTGCGCACCAGCTTCTTTCGCCCGGCGAGTCCGGAGGCGCCGCACGAGCTCGCGTTCAAGCTCGACTCGCGCGCGATCCCGGGCCTGCGTCCGCCCGTTCCGCTGGTCGAGATCTTCGTGCACTCGCCCGAGCTGCTCGGCGTCCACCTGCGCGGCGGCAGGGTCGCGCGCGGCGGACTGCGCTTTAGCGACCGCCTGCAGGATCTGCGCACGGAGATCCTCTCGCTGTGGAAGACGCAGCGCGTGAAGAACGGGCTGATCGTTCCGGTCGGCGCGAAAGGCGGCTTCGCGCTGAAGCGCCCGCCGAGCGATCCGCGCGACGCGCGCGCCGAGGCCGACCGGCTGTACGCGCGCTTCGTCGCGGCGCTCCTGCGGCTCACCGACGACGTGCGCGGCGAGCGCATCGTGGCGCCCGAGCGCGTCGTGCGCCACGACGCCGACGATCCCTATCTGGTGATCGCGGCCGACAAGGGCACCGCGCACCTCTCCGACGTCGCGAACCGCGTCGCGAGCGAGGCCGGCTTCTGGCTCGGCGACGCCTTCGCGAGCGGCGGCAGCAACGGCTACGACCACAAGAAATGCGCGATCACCGCGCGCGGCGCGTGGCTGTGCGCGCGGCGCCACTTCGCGGAGCTCGGCCGCGATCCGGAGCGCGAGACCTACCGCGTCGCGGGCATCGGCGACATGTCGGGCGACGTGTTCGGGAACGGCCTCTTGCTCATGCGCCGGGCCAAGCTCGTCGCGGCGTTCGACCACCGCCACGTGTTCCTCGATCCCGATCCCGATCCGGAGATCGCCTGGCTCGAGCGCAAGCGCCTGTTCGAGCTGCCGCGCTCGTCGTGGGCCGACTACGCGCGCGACAAGCTCAGCGCCGGCGGCGGAGTCCACGAGCGCGGCGCGAAGCAGATCGCGCTGTCCAAGCCCGTGCAGCGCGCGCTCGCGACCGCCGAGACCGCGCTCTCGGGCGAGGAGCTGATCCGCGCGATCCTGCGCGCGCCCGTCGATCTGCTCTGGAACGGCGGCATCGGCACGTACGTGAAGGCGAGCTCCGAGCCGCACGAGGCCGCGGGTGATCGCGCCAACGACGGCGTGCGCGTCGACGCGCGCGAGCTGCGCGCGGGCATCGTCGTCGAGGGCGGGAACCTGGGTCTCACGCAGGCCGCGCGCGTCGAGCTCGCGCGCGCGGGCGTGCGCCTCGACACCGACGCGATCCACAACTCGAGCGGCGTGGACCTGTCCGATCACGAGGTGAACTACAAGATCCTGCTCGCGGGCGGCGTGGCCGACGGGTCGCTGGATGCGAGCGCGCGCAACCAGGTGCTGCGTGCGTGCCTGGACGTCGCGGCCGAGGACGTGCTCTCGCACAACGTGAGTCAGAGTGTGTGCCTGTCGCTGGACGCGCTGCGCGCCGGCGAGTCGCCGGAGCGGATCGCGGACGCGGCGGACTTCCTGGTTCGACACGCCGAGCTCGACGCCCGGCTCGAGGGCCTGCCCGACCGCGCGGCACTGGTCGCGCGCGTCGAGAGCGGGGGCGCGAGCTCGGCCTGGACGCGGCCGGAGCTCGCGATCCTGCTCGGCTACACGAAGCTCTTGTCCAAGCGATCGCTCGCGAGCTCGAGCCTGCTCGAGCACACGGCGCTCGCGCCGCTGCTGCGCGGCTACTTCCCGACCAAGCTGCGCGACGCGTTCCCGCGCGCGGTCGAGTCACATCGTCTGCGGCGCGAGATCACGGCGCTGGCGCTCGTGAACCGCGTGATCGACCACGCGGGCGTCACGCTCGTTCCCGAGCTCGCGCGCACGATCGGTACCGAGCCGGCCGACGTGATCGCCGCCTGGTGGAGCGCCGACGAGCTGCTCGAGGGCGAAGCCCTGCGCGCGGACGCCGACGCGAGCGCGGCGAGTGAGAGCGATCGTCTGCGCGCGCGGCTGCGCATCGAGGACGCCGTGCGCGAGGCGGCGGCGCTCGAGCTCGGCCTCGAACGCCGCGCGCTCTACGCGCCCGACGAGCTGGCCCAGCGCCGCGAACACCTGGCCGAGCTGCGCGAGCGGATCGTGCCCGCGGGGCTCGAGCTCGAGACCCTGCCCCGACTCGTGCGCTCGCTCGGCGTGTTGGTCGCGGCGCTTCGCACGCACGCGCCGCTCGCGCGCGCGCTCGAGCTCTGGGCCGAGCTCGGCGAGCGCACGCGCATCGCCTGGCTGCTCGACCGGCTCGCCTGCGTCGAGCGGCCCGACGCGTGGAGCCGGGTCGGCGCCGCCTCGATCGCGCTCGACATGACGCGCGTGCTCTGCGAGCTGTGCGAGCGCGAGCTCACGAGCGGCGGCGCCGGGCGCGGCACACGAGATTCGGAGCTCGACGCGCAGATCGCGGGAATCGCGCGAGTCTCGACGGAGATCGAGGCCGGCGAGCGGGGTCTCGCGCCGCTGCTCGTGCTGTCGCAGCGAATCCGGCGCCTGTGCTAGGGTTCGCCGCGGAGAGATGCCGGAGCGGTTGAACGGGGCGGTCTCGAAAACCGTTGTACCCTGACGGGTACCGGGGGTTCAAATCCCTCTCTCTCCGCCACTCTCTCTCGGACGGGTCCTGACATGGAGAAGCTCGTCTACGTCCTGTTCGGCCCCGTCTCGGTCGCGCCCGAAGCGCTCGCGCGCGAGCTCGAAGCGCACGGCGCTCGAGCCATCGCGGTGAACGTCTCCGACGCGCACGTCGCGGCCAAGCTCGGCTCGCGCATCACGCGCCTCGAGCCCACGCTCGGCGCGGTCGTCTCGTTCTGGCTGGAGTCCGCGCTCGAACGCGGCGCGCTCGAACGAACGCTGCGCGGCGTGTCCGAGAAGCTCGCGGGCTACTCGGTGCTCGAGTCCGTCGCACTCGCGAACACCACGCACACGGCTGCGAAATCGCAGCGCACGCCCGGCATCAACATGATCGCGTGCATCGCGCCGAAGCAGGGCCAGCCGCTCGACGCCTGGCTCGAGCACTGGCTCGAGGAGCACCGCCGCGTCGCGCTCGAGACGCAGGCCACCTACGCCTACGTGCGCAACGTGGTTCTGCGCGCGCTCACGCCCGAGGCGCCGCCGTGGCGGGGCATCGTCGAAGAGGGCTTCCCGGCCGAAGCCGTCGGCGACCCGCTGGCCTGGTACAAAGCCGGCGGCTCGCGGGAGCTGCTGCTGGCGAACCTCGGCCGCATGATCGCGAGCTGCCAGAAGTTCCTCGACCTCGAGCGCGTCGAGTCACACCCGATGAGCGAGTACCGCTTCTAGCCCTTGCGCAGGTCCGGCAGCAGGTAGCCCTCGGACGAGAGCCGCGCGCGGATCACCTTCTTGTCGAGCTTGCCGGTCGAGGTGAGCGGCAGCGCGTCGACGAACAGCACCTCGTCGGGGAGCTGCCACTTGGCGAACGTGCGCGCGCAGTGCTCGGCGACGTCGTCGGTCGAGACCTGGCTGGAAGCCGCGCGCACCACCAGCGCGACCGGGCGCTCGTCCCACTTCGGGTGCGGCTGTGCGACCACCGCCGCCGCGGCGACACCGGGAAGTGACGCGATGTGGTTCTCGAGGTCGACGGAGCTGATCCACTCGCCGCCCGACTTGATCAGGTCCTTGGAGCGGTCCGCGATGATCAGGTACTCGTCGGCGTCGATCTTGGCGACGTCACCCGTGACCAGCCAGCCGTCGTGGAACTTCTCGGGCTGCGGATCGTTCCAGTACTCCGAGCAGATCCAGGGCCCGCGGATCAAGAGGTTCCCGGCCGCGCGGCCGTCGTGCGGCAGCGGCTTCCAGTCGTCGTCGACGATCTCGATCTCGAGCCCGGGCATCAGCAGCCCCGCCTTCGCGACGTTCTCGAACTGCGCGTCGAGCGAGAGCTCGCGGTGCCGGCGCTTGGCCACGCGGCGCGAGAGCGTGCCGAGCGGGTTGGTCTCGGTCATGCCCCAGCCCTGGATCATCTCGACGCCGAGCCGGTCGTAGTACCAGCGCATCAGCGAGACCGGCGGCGCGGAGCCGCCGCAGGTGAGCCGCTGGAGCTTCGACAGGTCCCAGCGGTTCGGCTCCGCCTCGATCGCCGCGCGCGCGCCCTGCCAGATGGTCGGCACGCCCGCCGAGATCGTGACCTGTTCCGCGGCCATCAAGTCGAGCAGCGCCTTCGCATCCATGAAGCGGTGCGGCATGACCTGCTTCGCGCCGAGCATGGTGGCGCTGAACGGCAGGCCCCAGCCCATGGCGTGGAACATCGGCACGATGCCGCACACGCTGTCCGTCGCCGACAGGCTCATCGCGTCGGTCATCGACTGCGCCATCGTGTGCAGGTAGGTCGAGCGGTGCGTGTACATCACGCCCTTCGGATTGCCGGTCGTGCCGCTCGTGTAGCAGAGGCCCATCGGCGCGTTCTCGTCGAGCTCGGGCCAGCGGTAGTCGGTCTTCTCCGACGCGATCCAGTCGTCCCAGTCGACCGCGTTCTCGAGCGACGTGTGAAAGCCGCCCGATTCGCTGCCGACCACGATCAGCTCCACGCTCGGCATCTTCCCGCGCAGCTTCTCCAGCAGCGGCAGCAGATCGGCGTCGACCAGGATCACGCGGTCCGAGGCGTGATTCACGATGTACTCGAGCTCGCGCGGCGAGAGCCGGATGTTGAGCGTGTGCAGCACCGCGCCCATCGACGGCAACCCCTGGTACGCCTCGAGGTGGCGGCGGCCGTTCCACATGAACGTGGCCACGCGATCGCCGACCGCGATGCCGCGCCGGCGCAGCGCGTTCGCGAGCTGGCAGGCGCGCGCGCGCGTCTGCGCGTAGCTCTGCCGGTGCGGACCGCTGGCGGTCGCGGTGACGATCTCTTCCTCGGGCGCGAGCCGGGCGCCGCGGTCGAGCAGGCGCGACATCAAGAGAGGCGTGCGTTGCATGGTCATCTCGGGTCCGCTCCTTCAGGGGTCGCGGAGGGTCTCGCCGAGTCCGGCCACCCCGCGCGCCGACACCATTCTCGGCGCGATCGCGGCGCGCTGTCTACTTCTGCCACCGGCCCCGGAAGTGCAGCCGCCCGCCGACGTCGACCAGGATCAGGCGCTGCTCGTCCTCGGTGCGGAAGCGGCCGCTCGCGTCGCGGAACGCGTAGCTCACGACCAGGCGCAGATAGACGCGTCCGGGCTGCGTGCGCACCTCGTCGATGTCGGCGGCGACGAGCCGGAAGCCATCGCGGCTGCCGGGCGCGCCGGCGAGCCCGATCGGCTCGTTCGGGAAGCCGAGCGCGGCGAGACGCGCGCGGTCGTCCGCGGCGAGCGCGCCGAGCCAGTCGGTCAGGAAGCGCTCGACTTCGGGCGTGAGCTCGAACTTCGCGACCGACGCCTCCGCCGCGAACGAGGGATCCGCCGCGGCGGGAACACTCGCCTGGGGCGGAAGCGCGCCCGGCTGGGGCGCGGGCGTCGGAGGCAACGCGGGCGTCGCAGCCGTCGTGCTCGGAAGCGGTGGAGCCGGCGCGATCACCGGCGGAGCCGGAGACGGCTGCGGGATCACCGCGACGACCGGCTGCGGCGGAGCGGGCGCGACTTCGGGCTTCGCGATCGGCGGCTCGACCGGCGGCGAAGCCGGCTTCTCGACGGGGATCTGCGCAGGCGCCGGCGTGGGCCGCGCTGCCGGCGTCGGCTTGGGCGCATGGACGACGGTCGGCTGCTTCGCGGCGCCGCTCTCCGGCGCGCTACGCGATGCTGTGTAGCTCCAGAGCGCGAGGCCGAGCCCCACGATCAAGAGCGTCGTCGTCACACCCACGGCCAGCGACGTCGCGTCGAGCCCGCGGCGCGCGCGGACCGGCGTCATGCGCGGGATCTGGATCGGTGCGCTCGGAGTCGGGAACGGGTCGCGCTCGAACGTGGGCACCGGGACCGGCTTCGGCTCGGGCTCCGACGGCGGCTCGCCCGTGGGCGCGTCGGCGACCAGCTCCGCGCCGAGGTCGGCGAACGAGATCTCGGCGTCCGACACGCGCTCGACGGCCGCCGGAGCCTCGGGCTCCGCGAGCGTCTCGCTCGGGCCGAGCGCGCCGAGCTCGGCCGCGATCTCGGGCGCGCACTCGGCCAGCTCGCGGTCGAGCTCCGGTGCCGGAGGGGCCGCGGGAACGAGCTCGATCGCCGGCGTCGACACGAACGCGGGCTCGGGCTCAGGCTCAGGCTCAGGCTCAGGTTCAGGTTCAGTCGAGGGCGTGGTCGCGAACACGAGCTCCGCCTCGGTGTCGGGCTCGGGGTCGGGCTCCGGTTCGGGCTCCGGCTCGCGCGCGGGCGCGGGTTCCGCCGCGGCGCCGGCCATCGGCTCGAAGCCGAGATCGGGTCCCGGCACCGGCACGGGCTCCGCGTCCGCGGTGGGCTCCGGCTCGGGCTCGGGCTCGGGCCACGGCGCCGTCACGGCCGCCGGATCGACGATGCCAGGCGATGCGGGCTCGGGCGTTTCGGGCAGCGCCACGACGATCACGCTGACGTTGTCGGGGCCGCCGTTCGAGTTCGCCGCGTCGACGAGCGCGCACGCGGCCACGTCGGGCACGCCGGTCTTCAGTGCGCGCGCGAGCACGGTGTCGGCGACACAGCCGTGCAATCCGTCGGAGCAGAGCAGCAGGCGGTCGCCGGGCCGCAGCTCAAGCGGTTGCAGGTCGACCACCACGTCGGGCGTCTGGCCGAGTGCGCGCGTGAGCTCGTGACGGCGCGGGTGCGTCCGGGCCGCGTCGGCGGTGATCACGCCGATCGTGATCCACTCCGCCATCAGCGAGTGGTCCTGCGTGAGCTGCTCGAGCGCGCCGTCGCGATACCGGTACAGGCGGCTGTCGCCGACCCACGCCACCCACGCGCGGCCATCCGGTGCGAGCAGTGCGACCACCGCGGTCGTGCCCATTCCGCGCAGCTCGGGATTCGCGAGCGCATGCGAGTAGACCTCTTCGTTCGCGAGCTCGAGCCCGCGGATCAGCCGCTGCTCGGGCGTTCCGTGCGGCTCGCGGAACACGCGCTCGACGGTCTTCAGGCAGATCCTCGAGGCGGTCTCGCCGCCGCGGTGTCCGCCCATGCCGTCCGCGACCAGCAGCAGCCGTTCGCGCGAGGTGTTCTCGATCAGCGCGATCGCGTCCTGGTTCTCCACGCGCACGCGTCCCGCATCCGAGAGCGACGCGATTGCGATCGCCTCGGAGCCGGGCGCGCCACGCGCGTCGACCTCCTGCATGGGCAGCTTATCGACCGATGCGCGCGGGATTAGATGCGCACGGTCCGCCAGTGCCCGGCGCGGAAACGCATCACGAAGGCGAGCGAGAGCACGAACACGTAGACCAGCTCACCGATCCAGGCGCCGAACACTCCCCCCTCGAGCCAGATGGCGAACACGTACACGGCTGGCAGGCGCAGCGCCCAGGCCAGCGTGGCCTGCACCGCGAACGGCCAGCGCGTGTCGCCCGCGCCGCGCAGCGAGCCGCCGGCGACGATGCCGACGGCGTCGATCACCTGGAAGAACGCGCCCAGCATCAGCAACGGTCGCGCCAGCTCGAGCACGCCTGGGTCCGTGGTGAAGATCGACAGCAGCGCTTCGGGCACCGCCACGAACAGGATCGTCACCAGCGCCGCGAGACCGAGCGCGAGGGCTTGTGCCGATCGGTAGCTGCGCTCCGACGCCTCCAGGTCGCGCGCGCCGATGTAGCGGCCCACCAGCGTCCCCGACGACAGCGCGATCGCGAACGCCTGCATGAACGAGACGGACAGGAGCTGCAGCATCGCCTGGCTCGCCGCCATCGACACGTCGCCCATGCGCGCGATGACCGAGCCGAAGATCGCGAAGGTGGCCATGTCGAGCAGCCACTGGCCGCCGATCGGCGCGCTGGTGCGCAGGAAGCGGCCCGTCGCCTCGCGCTCTGGGCGACACGGCGAGGTGTTGTAGCGCCTGCGCATCGAACGGCGGAACGCCGCGGCGCCGAGCAGGCCGAGAATCGTCCAGCTCCCGGCCGACATGGCGAAGCCCGCGCCCGCGACACCGATCTGCGGCAGCCCGAACTCGCCGAAGATCAGCGCGTACGCGAGCGCAACGTTGACGACGATGCCGCCGAGCGCCGCGAACAGCGGAGTGCGCGTGTCGCCGATGCCGCGGAAGAAGCTCATCAGCACGAAGTTCGCGACCACGGCCGGGCCGCCCGGCAGCCTCGCGTAGCCGTACTGGACTGCCGCCGCCTCGAGCTCGGGCGAGGGACCGATCGCCGCGATCAGCGGCGGGAAGAGCAGCGCCACCGCGAACATCCACAGCGTCATGGCGGGAACGAGCAGCCAGAGCGCCTGCCAGATCCACGGCCCGCAGAGCTCCGGCTCGCCTGCGCCGTCGTGTCGCGACACGAACGCTTGTACGCCCTGACCGGTGCCGGTGAAGGGCACGAACAGGGTCCAGATCCAGATGCCCGAGAAGCCGATCGCGCCGAGCTCGGTCGCGCCGAGCCGGCCGACCATCGCGGAGTCGATCAGCTGCATGATCGTTTCGGAGATCGTCTGCACGACGATCGGGAACGCGAGATATGCGACCTCGCCGACGCCCCCCTTCGAGGAGACCCGGGCGCTGCTGTCGCTCGGAGTGCTTACCTGAACCGACATGGGAAACCTGCCAGGAATGCCGAAGGCCGCGGTCGCTCTCGCGTCCGCGGCCTTCGGTGAGTCCCGTTTCGGGGATGTTCAGCCTCTAGCGGACGCGCCTGTCCTCGGTGCGCGGTTGCCGGTGAGAGTCGCGGCGGTCCGCGAGGTCACGGGCTTGGGGCGCGCGATGGCGTTGCTGTTCATCATCGGTGCGCCTCCTGTCCTCGAGTCGACGGCGGAGCTTATCCCGCGCCGCGCAGGGAAGCAACGCCCGTCTACTTCGCGGGCGCGGGTGCCGAAGCAGAAGGGGTCGTGGCCCCCCACCACCCCCCCGGCTCGCCTCGGGCGCAGTGCGCCGATCCTCGGGCGTCCGCCCCTTGGGCAGAATGCGTCTCGCAATGGCTCCTCTGGGAGGAGCAGAGCAACTTCTCCGGCTTCCGCACGACCACGGACTTCGTCGAGCTCGAGGTCTCGCGCGTCGAGCGCGGCCGCGTCGAGCTGTCGACCGCGGGTCCGATCCCGCGCGCGATAGCCGAGCGCGTGTTCTCGGGCGACCACGTGCTGTTCCCGAAGCACCCGCTGAACCGCGACCAGGGCGTGGCGCTCCGCGAGCTGCCCGCCGCCGAGCGCTGGCTCGCGCGCTTCACGTCGTCGCGCACGCTCGTGGTCTGGGACGGGAGCGCCGCGACGCGCCCGTTCGCGGTCAAGCTCGCGACCGACCATCCCCACACGAACGTGTGTCAGCCCGAGAAGACCAAGCTGCGCGAGGAGGTGCGCGAGGCGCTGCTGTTCGCCGCGCACGTGCGCGAGGTCGACACGCGGATCGGGCTCGATCCCGCGCTGCGGCTCTTGGTGGAGTCGATCGGCGTGTCGGTGCCGGGCTCCGAGACGGGGCTCCTGGTGCGCGATCTCGCCCCGCTCTGCGACGGCTGCTTCTACCTGCCGGCGTTCAGCATCCCGTTCGTGGGCGAGGCGATCGCGGCCGCCGCCGGCGAGTCTTTCGCCGGCTTCTGGGGCGCGGGCTACGCCGAGCCGGTCGGGCGCGCGAAGGCGAAGCTGCTGGCGCGCTACGGGCTCCAGTACCAGACGCCCAATCCGCAGAACATCCTCGTGCAGCTCGACGCGGGCCTGCGCCCGACCGGCACGATCGTGCTGCGCGATCTCGCCGACACCGACTTCGTCACCGACTCGGACCGGGAGTGCGGCGCCGGGTGGACGCGGCTCACCGCAAAGCTCGCGCCCGAGACGGCGAACTCGTTCTGGGCCTTCGAGCAGGCGCCGGACTCAGCCGCGGATCCGGCCACGCTCGAGTCCTGGCACAAGCGACACGATCGCGCGTACCTCGACGAGCTGGTCCGCCAGCGGGCCTTGCGCGACTGCGACTCGCTCGAGGCGCTCGCGAAGCAGCTCGCGCGCGCGTAGCCTCAGGAAGTGTCCGCGCCCACCGTCACCGTCCGGCTCACCCACTCCGCCGAGCGGCTGGTGCGCATGGAGCACCCGTGGCTCTACGCCGAGAGCATCCGCTCCGCCTCGCGTGAGGGCGAGGCGGGCGACCTGGCGGTGATGTTCGATCACAAGCAGAAGCTGCTCGCGCTCGGGCTCTGGGATCCGGACTCGGCCATCCGCATTCGCGTGCTGCACCGCGGCAAGCCGCGCCCGATCGATCGCACGTTCTTCGCCGAGCGGCTGCGCGATGCGCTCGCGCAGAGAGCAACGCTCGAAGCGCAGGGCACGACCGGCTACCGCGTCGTGAACGGCGAGAGCGACGGACTGCCCGGTCTCGTGCTCGACCGCTACGACACGACGTTCGTGCTGAAGCTCTACACCGCCGCGTGGCTGCCGCACCTGCCGGAGGTGCGCGCGGCGATCGACGCGGAGCTCGCGCCCGAGCGGCTGGTGCTGCGGCTCGCCCGCGCGATCGCGCGCGTCTGCGAGGAGCGCGCAGGCCTCGCGGACGGTGCGCTGCTGGCCGGCAAGCCGCTCGAGGGACCGGTGATCTTCCGCGAGAACGGCCTGCGCTTCCGCTGTGATCCGGTGCACGGACAGAAGACCGGCTTCTTCCTCGACCAGCGCGAGAATCGCGCGCGCGTGGGCGAGCTCGCGCGCGGCCGGCGCGTGCTGAACGCGTTCTCGTACACGGGCGGCTTCTCGCTCTACGCCGCCCGCGGCGGCGCGACGGAAGTCGTGTCGCTGGACTCGAGCCGCGCCGCTCTCGACCAGGCGCGCGAGAACTTCGCGCTGAACGCGGACCTGCCCGAGGTCGCGCGCGCGTCGCACGCTTGCGTGTGCGAGGACGCCTTCGGCGCGCTCGCGCTGCTTTCCCGCGAGGGCCGCCGCTTCGAGCTGGTGGTGCTCGATCCACCGGCGTTCGCGAAGTCGCGCGACGAGGTGGGGTCCGCGCTCTCCGGCTACGCGCGGCTCGCGGAGCTGGCGTGCTCCGTGCTCGCGCCGGCCGGCGAGCTGGTGATGGCGTCGTGCTCCGCCCGCATCGACGCCGACGCGCTCGCGGGCTCGGTCCGCAAGGGCTCCGCGCGCGCCGGCCGCACGCTCGACGAGTGGCGGCGCACCGCGCAGGCGCTCGACCACCCGGTCGGCTTCCCGGAGGGCGCCTATCTGAAGTGTCTCTGGCTGCGCGCGGTGTCGTAGTCGGGCCCGCTCGCGCGTCGTAGGCCCAGGAGGTCCGGATGAAGTTCATGATCCTGATGAGCGCGGCCAACGAGGCCTGGCAGAAGCTCTCGCCCGCCGAGCAGGAGCGAGTCATGGAGCGCCACGGCGAATTCCGGCGCGCGCTCGAAGCCGAGGGCAAGTACGTGACGTCGCACCGACTCGCGCCGTCCGGGCAGGCGCGGACCGTGACGCGCTCCGCCGACGGGCGCGTGGAGGTGATCGACGGCCCGTTCGCGGAGAGCAAGGAAGTCGTCGGGGGCTTCTACATCATCGAGGCGGCGTCGCTCGACGAGGCCGTCGAGTGGGCGAAGCGCTCGCGCTTCATGACCGGCTGGAACGAGGTTCGCCCGCTCGCCGAGGGCTGACCGCGCGCTGCGGGCCGAACGCCGGCGTCGTACGATGGCGCGCGATGAAAGCGGAAGGCGCTCGGGTGGTGTCGGGGAACGCGGTCCTGGCTGCGAAGAACACGCGCGGCTGGTTCCTCGGCCACTTCATGCCCGGCCCCGACAACCCGCTGCGCAGCGACGACGTGGAGCTGAAGTGGTTCACGCATCCCGCGGGCGACACGCGGCCCGAGTGGGCGCCTGGCAATCCGGTCCGGACACTCAACCTGCTGATCCGCGGCTCGCTCGAGGAGTCGCTGGTCCTGACCGTACGCTGGCCCTCGATTCGCGTAGCCTAGAAGCTCGGGAGGGCGCGATGAAGCTCGGCATCGGCATCGGCTACTCGGGCGCGCAGCTGCGGATTCCCGTCGAGCGCATCCAGGCGGCGGAGCGGCTCGGCTACGACTCGGTGTGGACGGCCGAAGCGTACGGCTCCGACGCGATCTCCCCGCTCGCGTACCTCGCGGCGAAGACGTCGCGCATCCGGCTCGGCACCGGGATCATCCAGCTCGCGGCGCGCACGCCCGCCGCGACCGCGATGGCCGCGGCGACGGTCGACCAGCTCGCGGGCGGCAACCGCTTCATCTGCGGGCTCGGCGTCTCCGGTCCGCAGATCGTCGAGGGCTGGTACGGCCAGCCCTGGGGCAAGCCGAACACGCGCATCCGCGACTACGTCGCGATCATGCGCAAGATCTTCGAGCGCCAGGCGCCGGTCTCGCACGCGGGCAAGGAGATCGCCCTGCCCTACACCGGGCCGGGCGCGATGGGCATCGGCAAGCCGCTGATGTCGATCCTGCACCCGAACCCGCAGCTTCCGATCTGGCTCGGCACGGGCACGGAGGCGAACGTGAAGATGACCGCCGAGATCGCCGACGGCTGGCTGCCGCTCGGTCTCGTGCCCGGCAATTGGAAGCTCTACCAGGGCTGGATCGAACAGGGCTTCGCGCGCGCGGGCAACGGCAAGTCGTGGAAGGACTTCGAGATCCAGGCTCAGACCACGGTGATCGTGACCGACGACGTGCGCGCCGCGCTCGCGCGGATCAAGCCGAACGTGGCGCTCTACGTCGGCGGCATGGGCCACAAGAACATCAACTTCCACAACCAGATGATGGTGCGGCGCGGCTACGCCGACGCGGCCGCGCGGATCCAGGAGCTCTACCTCGCGGGACGCAAGGCCGAGGCCGCCGACGCGGTGCCCGACGAGTTCGTCGACGACGGCGCGCTGGTCGGTCCGGCCGCGCGCATCCGCGAGCGCTTCAAGGAGTGGACGCAGATCCCGGTCACCGGTCTCACGATCAACGGCGAAGCGCCGGGCACGCTCGAGCTGATGGCCGACGTCGCCGGCCTGCGCGCTGCGGCCTAGCGCGATGTTCCGACTGGCGCGCTGGCTCGCGATCTGGCTCGGCGCGGGGGTGCTGCTGCTCGTGATCATCGCCTTCGCCGCGCGCTGGCACGACGGGCCGATCGGTCCGTTCCCGGGCGGCGCGATGACGGGCGAGCTCGTCGAAGCGCCCGTCGCGGACTGGAGCGCGGTGCTGCCCGCGAATCCCGACCTCGGCCAGCGCATCGAGCTGCAGGTCGGCGGCGACGCGCCGCGCGCGCTCACCACCAGCTACATCGTGCGCGACGGAAAGCTGTACGTGTTCGCGCTGCTGGCCGCGCGCAAGACCTGGCCCGCGATCGCGCTCGCCGACGATCGCGTGTTCGTGCGCGCCGGCGGGAAGCTCTACCCGCTGCGCGCGGTGCGCGTGACGGATCCGGCCGAGCTCGGACCGCTCGCGCTGCAGGTCGACGAGCTCGAGCCGGGCGCGAGCGCGAGCGCCGACGCGCTGCCGACCTGGTACTTCCGCATGGAGCCGCGCGCGCCGTAGGCCGAAGGCCCGGCGTTCCCGGTATCCTGGGCCGCATGAAGCTCCCCGACCGCGAAGAGCTGCTGCGTCTGCTGCGGCCGCGGCGCAACCGGATCCTGCTCGCGGTGCTCGCGCTGCTCTTGATCGTTCGCATCGGGCTCCCGTACGTGCTGCGCTCCGTGATCGTGTCGCAGGCGGACGAGGCGCTGGTCGGTCGCATCGAGCTCGAGGATCTCGATCTCGCGCTGATCCGCGGCGGTGTCGAGCTCGAAGGGCTCTCGGTGCACGTCGACGAACGGCCGTCGACGGAGCCGGCGCTGTTCGAGGCGAAGCGGCTGTGGACGCAGATCAGCTGGCTCGCGCTCTTCACCAAGACGATCGAGGTCGAGGAGTTCGAGCTCGAAGGCTTCGCGGTGCGGCTCGATCGCTTGAAGGACGGGTTGCTCCTTCCCCGTCTGGTGGTCGGCGAGGCTGCCGAGGAGGTTGCCGAGCAGGAAGAGGTCGCGAGCGACGAGCCGCTCGGCTGGTCGTTCGCCGCCGACGCGGTCGCGCTCCGCAACGGCGAGATCCACGTTCGCGACTACACGGTGGACGCGGAGCCGCACCGCTTCGACCTGGCGGTGAAGGACCTGTCGGCGGAGAAGCTCGAGCTGCGCATCGATCCGTCGGGTGCCGAGCCCGGACGGCTGGTGATCCAGGCGCAGGTCGGCCAGGGCTTGGTGGGGCTCGACGCGCAGGTCACGCAGCACGCCGCGGGTCCGGGTGCGGTCTCGAAGCTCGAGCTCGCGAACCTGCCGATCGACAAGGTGCGCGTGTACCTGACGATGTTCGGCTGGAGCGATCTGTCGGGGAAGCTCGACGCGGCGATCGACCACCGCTTCGAGCCGGGCGGCGTGCACGAGATCGGTGGCGTGGCGTCGCTCTCGGAGGTCTCGGTCCGCGTGCCCGGGCTCGATCGCCCCGCGCTCGGCTTCGAGAAGCTGAAGGTCGCGCTCGACGTCGTGGACGTGGTGAAGCAGAACGCGGCCGTCTCGGAGGTGGCGCTGATCGGCGCGCGCGTCGTGGTCGACGCGAAGTCGAAGACCAAACCGGTTCCCGCCATCGCGCCGCGCGAATCGGCGGAGCCCGCGCCCGCGCCCGCGGAGCCCCCCGCTGCGCAGCCCGAGGCGCCGGCGAAGCCGTGGACCTGGAGCGTGCGCACAGCGCGCGTCGAGCGCGCGCTGGTCGAGCTCGAGGGCGGCTCCGCGCCGCTGCCGCTCGGCATCGACGCGGAGGTGAAGTCGATCTCGAGCGAGCCCGGCAGCCGCTGGCCGCTGACGCTCCGGGTCGCGGAGGGCGCGGGAACGCTCGGCGTCGACGGCACGCTCGCGATCGAGCCGCTCGCGTTCGAGGGCGTGCTCGCGATCCGAGAGCTCGCGCTGCAGCCGCTGCTCTCGCGCATCGACGCGCCGGCCGTGGGGCTCGTGCGCCAGGGCACGGCGCGCGCGGAGATCGCCATCGCGTTGGCAGAGGATCTGCGCGTCGCGGGCACGCTCGGCGTCGCGGGGCTCGACGTCGGCGACGTAGAGACCGCGAAGGAGTTCGGCGTCGCGTGGAAGGACTTCGAGCTCGGCATCGGCGAGATCACGGTGCCGGGCGTGCTGGGCGGGGGCGATCCCGCGGCCGCGAAGAAGATCGGCGTGAAGCTCGATCTGGTACGGCTGGTCGAGCCGGCGTTCAAGGTCACACGGACGGCGCAGGGGATCGTGCTGCCGTCGTTCGGCGGCGAGACCGCCGAGACCGCGAAGCCGGACGAGCCGCTCGCCGCCGCGGCGCCCGAATCCCCCGCCGCGCCGCCCGCGCCCGCGACCGAGATCGCGCTCGAGATCGCGAGCGCGCGCATCGACGCGGCGCGCGCGCAGGTCAGCGACCGCAGCGTGACGCCGTTCTTCAGCACCCGGATCGAGCGGCTCGACGCGCGCGCGCGCGGCATCCGCTGGCCCGGTCCGCGCGTCGAGCACTTGACGCTCGCGCTGCTCGGACTTTCCGGGGCGAAGCTCGACGTGAGCGGCGCGATCATCCCGGGCAACTCGAAGCTCGAGGCGAAGCTCGTGAAGCTGCCGCTCGCGCAGTTCAATCCGTACGTGACGCCGACGGGCTACGGGCTCTCGGACGGCTCGCTCTCGCTCGAGGCCACGGCGACCGTGAAGAAAGACGTGTACGAGACCTCGACCGATGTCGTGGTGTCGCAGCTCGAGGTCGGCGGCTCCGAGGGCGAGGCGCTGTTCCAGCAGAGCTTCGGGATTCCGCTCTCGGTCGCGCTCGGGCTTTTGAAGGACCTCGACGGGAACATCACGCTCGCGGTGCCGGTCGACGGCGATCGCGACGGTGTCCGGGTCGGACTCGGCACGATCGTCGGTCAGGCGCTGCGCAGCGCGTTGCTGGGCGCGCTCGCGTCGCCGCTCAAGCTGCTGGGCGCGGTGACGGCCGACGGCAAGCTGAAGACCGCCCCCGAGCCGATCCCGTTCCTGCCCGGTGACGCGGTCCTCACGGCCGAGGGCGCCGCGCAGATCAGCCGGATCGCGGGCCTGCTCTCCTCGACGCCCGGCATCGCGCTGACACTCTCCGGTGGCATCTCCGAGTCGGACCTGCGCGTGCTGCGCGAGCGCGCGCTCTACACCGAGCTCGACGCGACCTCAGGCGTGCGCGCGCTCGGCCAGCTCGGCGCGATCGCCACGCGCCGCGCGGTGCGGCTGTTCCTGGCAAGCAAGCTCGCGAGTCAGCAGCCGGAGCCACTCGAGCCCGACGAGGAAGCCTGGCTCGAAGAGCACGTCGCGCAGCAGTCGCTCGAGCCCGCCGCGCTCGCGGCGCTCGCGAACGCGCGCGCCGTCGCCGTGCAGACCGCGCTCGCACGCGACCACGGCATCGCCGACTCGCGCCTCACGATCGGCACACCCGCAACCGAGCCGCCCGCCGCGAAGCCCGGCGTGCTGATCGGCCTGGGCGCCGCGAGCAAGTCAGCAAAGCCGACCTGACCGCTACCCCCCGCCGATCTGCGGCAGGAAGTGCACCTCGCTGTCGGGGCGCAGGCGCTCGAAGACCGCCTCGCCGTGGGGGATGATCTCGCCGTCGATCGCGATCGCGTTCGCCTCGCCGAGCTGCGCCGCGAAGCCAGGGTACTTGGCATCGAGCGCGCGCAACAGCTCGCGCACGTCGCGCGCGTCGATCTCGGCCGACTCGGCGCCGTCGACCAGGCGGCGCAGACCGGACGAGAAGAAGACGCGCGCCACGCTAGACCGCGCGGTCGATGGCCTCGAGCAGGCGCGGCGGCGAGATCGGCAGCTCCGCGAGCCGGACGCCCGCGGCGCGCTGCACGGCGTTGGTGACCGCCGCCAGCGGCGGCACGATCGGCGTCTCGCCGACGCCACGCACGCCGTACGGGTGCATCGGGTTGGGCACCTCGACGATCACGGTGTCGATCATGGGCAGGTCACTCGCGACCGGCATGCGGTAGTCGAGGAAGCCCGCGTTCTCCATCGCGCCGTTCCTGTCGAAGATGTACTCCTCGTTCAGCGCCCAGCCGATGCCCTGCGCGACCCCGCCCTGGTACTGGCCCTCGACGTAGCTCGGGTGGATGGCCTTGCCCGCGTCCTGCACCGCCGTGTAGCGCAGCACGGTGACGGCCCCGGTCTCGCGGTCGACCTCGACGTCACACAGGTGTGTCGCGAAGCCGGGTCCGGCGCCGCGCGCGGTGAGCGCCGCGCGGCCCACGATCGGCCCGCCGGTCTGCGTCGCCCTTGCCGCGAGCTGCGCGAGGCTCTGCGGCTCGTGCACGCCGGGCGCCTCGGAAAGCAGGATCGCGCGACCGTCCTCCCAGCCGACCGCGTCGAGCTCGACGCTCCAGGTCTGCGCGGCGCGCGCCCGGAGCTGCCGCACCACGTCGCGCGCGGCCTCGATCACCGCCATGCCGGTCGCGAAGGTGACGCGGCTGCCGCCCGTCAGGTCCGTGTAGCCGATCGCCTCCGTGTCGGCGACGACCGGGCGCACGTTCTCGACGGGGATGCCGAGCTCCTCCGCCGCCATCAGCGCCAGCGACGCACGCGAGCCGCCGATGTCGGGATTGCCGGTGACGACCACCGCCGAGCCGTCCTCGTTGATCGACACGTTCGCGGACGACGCCAGCCCCGCGTTGAACCAGAAGCCGCAGGCCACGCCGCGTCCCTGGTTCGCGCCTAGCGGCGCCTTGTAGTGCGGGTGGCTCTTCGCGGCGCGCAGCGTCTCGACGAAGCCGATCGCGCGGTACTTCGGACCGTAGGTCGCCTGCACGCCCTCGTGCACGGCGTTCTCGAGCCGGAAATCGATCGGATCGAGGCCGAGCTTCTCGGCCAACTCGTCCATCACCGTCTCGACCACCAGCGCGGCCATCGGCGCGCCCGGCGCGCGGTACGCCGCGACCTTGGGCTTGTTCAGCACGACGTCCCAGCCCTCGATGCGCACGTTCGCGAGCTTGTACGGCGCGAACACCGTCATCATCGCGGCGCCGACCGGCGAGCCCTTGAACGCGCCGGCCTCGTAGTAGAGCACCGCCTCGGCGGCGGTCAGCTTGCCGTCGCGCGTCGCGCCCATCTTGACGCGGATGTGTGTACCCGAGGTCGGACCCGAGGCGCGGAACACCTCCTCGCGCGACATCACGATCTTGACCGGGCGGCCGGCCTTGCGCGAGAGCAGGATCGCGAGCGGCTCGCCGTAGACCGTGGTCTTGCCGCCGAAGCCCCCGCCGATCTCCGTGGGGATGACCTTGAGCATGTCGGTCGAGAGCCCGAGCACCTTGGCGCAGTACGCGCGCACCATGAACGGTCCTTGCGTGCAGCACCACACCACCGAGCGGCCGTCCTGGCCGGTGCGCGCGAGCACCGCGTGCGGCTCGATGTAGCCCTGGTGGACCATGGGCGTGCGGAACTCGCGCTCGACCACCACGTCGGCGTCGGAAAAGCCCTTCGGGACGTCGCCGCGGCCCAGCTCGCGCCGCGAGGCGACGTTCGACGGCCCCGCAGGCTTCGGCTCGTGCCCGGTCGCGCGCGCGTGCTCGTGCAGGATCGGCGCGTCCGCGGCGAGCGCGTCGTCGAGCGAGAGCACCGGCTTCAAGACCTCGTAGTCGACCACCATGCGCTTGCAGGCCTCCTCGGCGATCTTCGCGGTGGTGGCCGCGACCGCGGCGACGGCGTGGCCGTGGTAGAGCGCCTTCTCGCGCGCGATCACGTTGCGCGCGAGATCGGCGAAATCGTTGGCGCCCTCGCCGCCCTCGGCCGCCTCCGACGCGATCTCGGGGAAGTCGCGGCCGGTGATCACGGCCTTCACGCCGTCGAGCGCGAGCGCTTCGGTCACGTCGATGCCGCGGATGCGCGCGTGCGCGTGCGGGCTGCGCAGCACCTTGCCCCAGAGCATGCCCGGCAGCGAGTAGTCCGCGCCGAACTGCGCGCGGCCCGTGACCTTGTCGAGCCCGTCGTGGCGGATCGGCCTGGAGCCGATGTACTTCCACTTCTTGTCGTTCGGAATCCTGCCGTCGGACGACTTCTCGCTCATCGCGTCTCTCCTCGGAGATCCGCCGCCGCGTCGAGCACGGCGTGGATGATCTTGTCGTAGCCGGTACAGCGGCACAGGTTGCCCGCCAGCCAGTAGCGGGTCTCCTCCTCGCTCGGATCCGGATTGCGTTCGAGCAGCGCCTTCGCGGCGATGATGAAGCCGGGCGTGCAGATTCCGCACTGCAGCGCCGCGTGCTCCAGGAACTTGCGCTGCAGCACGTGGATCTGGTCGCCCTTCGCCACGCCCTCGATCGTCTCGATGCTGCGGCCGTCGACCTCGGGCGCGAGCACCAGGCACGAGCAGACCAGCCGCCCGTCGAGCATCACCGAGCAAGCGCCGCAGTCGCCGGTGGAGCAGCCCTCCTTGGTGCCGGTGAGCTGCAGCTCGTCGCGCAGCACCTCGAGCAGGCTGCGGTCCGCCGCGCACAGAAATTCCGTTGCCTCTCCGTTCACTCGGGTGTGCACGTGGATCTTCATCGAGTTCGAGCTCCTCTCGCGCGCTCGAAGGCGGCGGCGGCGGCGCGCTTGGTCAGCACGCCGGAAACCTTGCGGCGGTACACGATCGTGCCGCGCTTGTCGTCGATCGGGCGCGCGGCCTCGCTCGAGGCGGCCGCGGCGCGTGCGAGCGCGGCGTCCTCGCCGCGCGATCCGACCAGCGCCGAGGCGGCCGCGGGCACCAGGAACGCAGTGGGCGCGACCGCGCCCAGCACGACACGCGCATGTGTACAGACGCCGCTCGCGTCGAGCGTGACCGATACGCCCGCGCCGACCACCGCGATGTCCATCTCCGTGCGCGGGATGAAGCGCAGGTACGCGTCGGCCGTGCGCGCCGGCGGACGCGGGATCTCGAAGCCGACCAGGAGCTCGCCCGCCCCGAGCACGTTCCGGCCGGGCGCGCTGTTGAAGCTCTCGACCGGCACGCGGCGCTCGCCCTCGGGTCCCGCGATCACGCACACCGCGCCGATCGCGATCAGCGCGGGCACCGTGTCGGCGGCCGGCGAGGAGTTGCACAGATTCCCGCCGACCGACGCCCTGCCCTGGATCTGCGTCGAGCCGATCAGATCGACCGCTTCGACCAGGCCCGGGAAGAGCTCGTTGGCGTCGCGGTTCTCGACCACCAGCGCCGCGGGCACCGCCGCGCCGAGCCAGAGCTTGCTCGCGTCCAGGTGGATGCGGCAGAGCTCGGGAATGCGCTTCACGTCGACGAACACGCGCGGCGCGGTCCGGCCCGTGCGCATCTGCACGATCAGATCGGTGCCGCCGGCCAGCACGCGTGCGCCCGGCTCGCCGAGCAGCTGCGCGGCGTGCGCGATCGTGGTCGGCGACTCGTAGCGGACCTCTTCCAGCGGAGCCCGTTCCATCAGCGGATCGCCACCGGGTTGATGATCGCCTGCACCGCGCCCTCGAACTTCGGCTGGCCGAGCACGAACAGGAACTCGTAGCCCTTGTCCGCGGCCAGCGGCCCCACGTTCATGTTCTCCAGGATGTGCACGCCGTTCTTCGCGATCAGGATCTGGTGCACCGGGAACGCTTCGTCGGGATCCTCGAACGGGATCACCTCGACCGCCCACTGGTCCGCGCCGACGGCGACGACGCCGAGCGACGCGAGGTAGGTGGCGCCCTCCCTGCCGAGCCCCGGCTCCTTCTCGAGGAATGTCTTCGCGTCCTTCTCGGCCATCGCCGCGAGCCAGCCGGTGTGGATCAGCACCACGTCGCCCTTGCGGATCGGCGTGCCCTGCTTCGCGACCGCCGCCTCGATGTCGGCCTTGCTGACCGCGTAGCCGGGCGCGAGCGCCTTGCCCTTCAGTGCGACGATGTCGAGCAGCACGCCGCGCGTGACGATCGGCGGGATCTTGTCGGTCGAGAGCTTGAGCAGGCCGTGCGGCCGCAGGAACTCGCTCTCCACGTTCCCGTTGTAGTAGCGGTAGTCGATGCCGAGGTGGCCCAGCCCGTCGAGCTGGCTGCCGATGCCCATCCAGGTGGCCAGAAAGTCGTCGAGCCCGGTCGCTTTGTTCGTGCCCAGCGGCGTGCCGATGATGCTGGCCTCGGTGAAGATCTGGAAGTTCCGGGTGCCATACGCGGGTGTCTTGGGCCCCGTGGTCACGCCGAGCGAGTAGGCCTTGCCCGTCTTCACCAGCTTCGCGGCCTCGATCACGATCGCGGGCGACAGGTTGTTCACGGCGCCGAGCGTGTCGTCCTTGCCGTACTTCGACGGGTACCAGGCTTCGTCGGCGATGGCGGCATGGGCGAACGCGGCGATCACGACGGCGAGGAGCACTGCGCGCATCTGGAACCTCCCTCTCTTCTGATTTCCGGCTGCCATCCAGCATGCCACAAAGCACCCGCGACAATCCGTGCGGTCGCGGGTAGCCTGCGCCCATGAACGAACGTGAAGTCCTCGAGCTGGCCGATCGCTTCTTCGACGCCATCCCCAAGGGCGATCTCGAAACGGTGCGCGCGATCTACGCGCCCGACGCCCGGATCTGGCACAACAACGACGGCGTCACGCAGAACGTCGCGCAGAACCTGGCGGTGCTCGGCTGGGTGACGAAGAACATCGCGGGCCTGCGCTACGAGGAGGTCCGCCGCCACGTCACGCCGTCGGGTTTCGTGCAGCAGCACGTGCTGCGCGGGATCGCGCCGAACGGCAAACCGCTCGAAGTCCCCGCCTGCATCCTGTGCACGGTGGTGAACGGCCGGATCACGGGCCTCGACGAGTATCTCGACTCCGCGCAGATCGCAGCGCTGCTGGGCTAGCGGCCGCGAGCGCGTGCGCGACCCGGCGCAGGAACGCCGACCGCTCCTTCGCCGTGCTCACACGGAAGCGCTCGAAGTCCTTGCCCGCGAGCTTCGCGTCCGCGAACAGGCCGTCGGGGTCCTCGTGGAAGTGCAGGAACGCGGAGCTCTTGCGGTAGAACGTGCCGCGCTTCTTCTCCACCAGCGCCTGCTGGCCGCGCAGTTTCGCGAGCAAGTCGTCGAGCTGATCGAGCGCTTGGGGTCCGGCGTGCTTCACAGGGGCGATTCTACTGGGATCGAGGGGCGAGAGGCAGCCGCCAGGCCACCCGTCGGTCCAGGCGAAAGGCCCGCGCGCCGGCCGCTCGGGAGCGGCTCGGAGCCACCGATTCGTGGCGCGCGCCACTCCACTTGCGGAGAATTCCCGGGGCTTCGGGCGAGCGTGGTCCGCGAGCCCGACTCGAGTCTCGAATCACCCCCGAAACAGGCGGATCGTCAGCCGCACATGTCGTACCTCGCCTGCGCGTCGTCCCTGCTGCGCTCCACTTGCGTGGTCGTGCTTCTGGCCATGGCGCGGGCCGCCGCGGCCAGCATCGGCGACGACTTCGGCGATGGGGATGACAGCTCGCCCCCGTGGTCGCACTTCGATCCGACGCTTGGCGCGACCTTCGATGCGTCGTCGCTCGCCTATCTGATCGGCGTCGACCCGACGGGAGACGCGCTCGACCCGGCTCGAGCGCTGAGCCTGCGCGAGGACGCGAGCTTCGGCGACGTGGTGGTCGCCGCGGACCTGGTCGACTTCGACGGCGTCGCGGACCACCGCTACGGGCTGGTCGCGCGCGGCACCTCCACCGCCGCAGCGACGCACGACGGCTACGCGCTGGTGGTCTCCGCGCCGGGCACGCTCGCGCTGCTCCAGATCGACGATCAGGTCGCGACCCTGCTGGCCTCGAGCCCCGTCCTGTTGAGCGCGGGCGTCGACTACCGGCTCGTGCTCGAGGTCACGGGTACGGGCCCCGCGCTGCTGACCGGCACGCTGTTCGCGGCGAGCGATCTCGAGCACCCGGTCGCCCGCATCCGCTACGGCGATTCACTGGCGCCGATCTACGCTGCGGGCTTCGCGGGCTTGCGGGTCGAGGACGCCGGCGCGCTGCAGGACCAGGCGCTCGCCGCGAGCTTCGACGCGTTCTTCGCCGGAGACCCCGGCGCCGACGGCGACGCCGACGGGCTCGGCGATGGCACGGAGCTCGCGATCGGCACCGACCCGAGTGACTCCGACAGCGATGACGACGGCCTGCTCGACGGTGAGGAGTTCGGAACGGGAGTGTTCGACACGCCCTTCGTGATCTCGACCGTGGCCGACGGCGCCCGATCGGTCTTCGCTGCGGACGTCGACGGCGACGGCGACACCGACGCGCTCTCCGCGTCGTTCCTCGACGACACCATCGCGTGGCACGAGAACGACGGCACTCCCCTTGCGGGCGCCTGGCCGGAGCACGTGATCTCGACGGCGGCCGACGGCGCGAGGGCCGTCTTCGCGGCGGACGTGGACGGCGACGGCGACACGGACGTGCTCTCGGCGTCGTCGCTCGACGACAAGCTCGCCTGGTACGAGAACGACGGCACGCCGGCCGTGGACCTCTGGACCGAGCACGTGATCGCGGACGACGCGAACGAAGCCGGCTCGGTGTCGGCGTTCGACGTCGACGGCGACGGCGACCTGGACGTGGTCTCGAACTCGCTCGCCGTCGAAGCCTTCGCCTGGTACGAGAACGACGGCACGCCGGCGCTGGACGCCTGGACCAGGCACCTGATCGGGACTGGCGCGGCCGCGCTCGCACCGGCGGACGTGGACGGCGACGGCGACACGGACCTGCTCAATGCGTCGTTCTTCAACTACGTCTCCTGGTACGAGAACGACGGCACGCCTGCAGTCGGCGCCTGGCCCGAGCACGAGCTCACGCCCAATGCCGCGAACCCCCGCTGGATCTCCGCGGCGGACTTCGACGGCGACGGCGACACGGACGTGCTGTCCCGATCGGCGAGCGACTTCGTCGCCTGGTACGAGAACGACGGCACACCGGCGACAGGACCGTGGGCCGCGCACGCGATCTCGGCCGGAGCCAACACCGCCAGCTCGACCTTCGCGGCGGACGTGGACGGCGACGGCGACACGGACGTGCTCGCGACGCTGGAGGTCGGCAGCGAGGTCGTCTGGTACGAGAACGACGGCACACCTGCGCTCGACGCCTGGAGCGCGCTCCCGATCACCACCGCGGTCGCCCTGCCGCTGTCGGTCGTCGCGGCGGACGTGGACGGCGACGGCGACGCGGACGCGCTCTCCGCATCGTTCTTCGACGACAAGATCGCCTGGTACGCGCAGCAGAACGTCGCCGATCCGCTCGACCCCGACAGCGACGACGACGGGCTGCTCGACGGCTTCGAGGTGACGTACGGCTTCGATCCGCTGCTGGCCGGCGAGCAGGGCCAGGACCCCGACGCCGACGGGCTCGTGAACCTGGAGGAGCAGACCGCTGGCTCCAACCCGACCCTGGCTGACACCGACGCCGACGGCCTGCTCGACGGCGCCGAACTGAACACGCACGGCACGAGCCCGATCCTGCCCGACACGGATGGCGACGGCTTGCTCGACGGCTTCGAGCTGGCCAACGGCTTCGACCCGCTGGTCGCCGGCGAGCAGGGCCAGGATCCCGACGCCGACGGTCTCACGAATCTGCAGGAGCAGACCGCGGGCACCAACCCGGCCGTGGCCGACACCGACGGCGACGGATTGCTCGACGGCTTCGAGGTGGCCAACGACTTCGATCCGCTGGTCGGCGGCGAGCAGGACGCGGACCCGGACGCCGACGGACTCACGAACCTGCAGGAGCAGGTCGCGGGCACGAATCCGAACCTGCCCGACACCGACGGCGACGGGCTCGGCGACGGCGCGGAGCTGAACCTGCACGGCACGAGCCCGATCCTGGCCGACACGGACGGCGACGGCCTGCTCGACGGCTTCGAGCTGGCCAACGGCTTCGACCCGCTCGCCGCCGGCGAGCAAGGCCAGGACCCCGACGCCGACGGACTCACCAACCTCGAGGAGCAGACCGCGGGCACGAACCCGACCGTGTCCGACACCGACGCCGACGGCCTGCTCGACGGCTTCGAGGTGACGTACGGCTTCGACCCGCTCGTCGCTGGCGAGCAAGACCAGGACCCCGACGCCGACGGACTCACCAACCTCGAAGAGCAGACCGCGGGCACGGATCCGAGTCTGTTCGACACCGACGCCGACGGACTCGGCGACGGAGCCGAGCTCGACGTGTACGGAACGGATCCGACGCTCGCCGACAGCGATGGCGACACCGCGCTCGACGGCAGCGACAACTGCCCGATCACGGCCAACCCGACACAGAGCGACGTCGGAGGGCTGTCGGGCGAGCCGGCCGACGGCATCGGGGACGCCTGTCAGTGCGGCGACGTCGACGACGACGGGATCGTCGGCCCTGCGGACGTCGAAGCGTATCGCGACAGCCTCGCCGATCCCGACGGCCTGCCTCTGACGCCCGCGGGTGTCGCGAAGTGCTCCGTGATCGAGAGCGCCGCGCCGTGCGAGATACTCGACGTCACGGTCATCCAGCGCGCGCTCGAGCTGCCGCCACTGCTGCCGGGAGTCGCGCAGGTCTGCTCCGCGGCGCGAGCTCCATGAGCGACTCCCGGAGCGCCCCGGTTCGTACGGCGCTCGTACGGCGCGGCGGGCAACCCGTTATGCTGGGGCCCCATTCCTGTCTCGGAGGTCCAGGCGGATGATCAAGCTGTACGGCATCCGGCAGTCGCGGGCCGTGCGCTCGCTGTGGGCGCTCGAGGAGCTGGGCCTGCAATACGAGCACGTGCCCACCAACTTCACGACCGACGCGAAGCAGCCCGAATACCTGGCGATCAACCCGAACGGGCGGATTCCCGCGCTGGTCGACGGCGACGTGACGCTGTTCGAGTCGATGGCGATCAACCTGTACCTGGCCAAGAAGTACGACACGAGGGGGCTCTACCCGAAGAGCGCCGCGGACGAGGCGCGCGCGATCCAGTGGAGCTTCTGGGGCATGACCGAGACCGAGCAGGCGCTCTTGCAGGTGCTGATGAACCGCGTGTTCCTGCCGGCACCGCAGCGCGACGAGGCCGCCGCCAAGGCCGGCGAGGAGAAGCTGGCGCAGCCCCTGCGCGTGCTCGACGGCGCGCTCGCGGGCAAGCAGTACCTGCTCGGCGACGGCTTCACGATCGCGGACTTGAACGTCGCGTCGGTGCTGGCGTGGGCGCTGTTCGCGAAGACCGACCTGTCGAAGACGCCGAACGTCGCGCGCTGGCTCGGCGAGTGCTGCGGCCGGCCCGCGTTCGTGAAGGCGCAGCGGGGCTGAGCTCCGGCCGAAGCACCATGCGCAAGCTCCTGCTCCTGATCGCGCTGCTCTCGACCGTCTCGTGCGCCACCCTGGGCAAGGTCGGCAAGCAGGTGACGTCGCTCTATCCGGGCGGTGACTCCGCGCTGACGCTCGACGAGCTGCGCGCGGGACTGCTCGACTTCAGCTCGCTGTTCGGAATGCTCGTGACCGATGCCGCGGACCGGATCTCGGCCGCGACGTCCGAGGCGAAGATCCGGCGGCTCGCGCTGCTCTGGAAGATCCGCATGCCGCCCGCGGCCCAGCTCGCCGCTACCGACCCGAACCCGCGCACCGGCTACGTCGAGATGCTCACCGTCGCGGTGTCGCAGCGGCAGTTCTTCGAGGACGGAGCGGGCAGCGCGATCTTCGGCGAGCAGCAGCACGTCGCGCTCGAAGCGGCGAAGGAGATCGAGGCGGCCGCCCTGCACGGGGGCTCGAGGTTCCTGCCCGAGAGCAAGCTGAAGGAGCTGCACCTGGACGTCCAGCAGCTCGCGAAGGAGCACCCGATCCGCGGCGAGTTCCTGCGCCAGAACATCCAGGCAGGGCTCGAGAAGGCCGAGAAGGGCGGCGCCTTCGACGACATCATCAGCATTCCGATGGCGCCGTTCCGCGCCATCGCCGGTGTCGAGTCGGGCGCGCAGGCGATCCACGAGTTCAACGCCACCGCCGCGCAGTTCACCGAGATCATCGACCAGCTGCCGCAGCGCACGCGCTGGCAGATGGAGCTGCTCTCCTACGATCTGCAGGAGCAAGGCGGCGTGCTCGAGCAGTCGCTGAAGTCGTTCGACAGCGTGGCGCGCAGCGCCGATCGGCTCTCGATCGTCGCGGAGAACGCGCCCGAGGACATGCGCCAGACGATCGTCGCCATTTCCGAGGAGCTCGAGCTGCGCAGCGCGACGCTGAAGGCGCTGCTCGAGGAGTACCGCGCCGCGATCGCGGACACCGGCAAGACCGCGAGCGACCTCGCGCCGCTCGTCGACGGACTGGCGAAGACCTCCGAGCAGCTGAACCAGGCCGGTGTCGCCTGGAACGACGTGATTGCTCAGCTCAACGCGCCGAGCCCGCCGCTGCCTCCGGGAACCGCGCCGCCGCGTCCGTTCGACATCTTGGACTACGAGCGGACCGCGGTCGCGATCCGCTCCACCACCGAGGAGATTCGCGGCGCGCTCTCCGAGGTGAAGGCGATCGAGGACGGCCCCGGCAGCGCGTTCGCCGACCGGCTTCTGCGCAACGGCCTGATCCTGATCGCGGTCTTCTTCGCCGGCCTGCTCGGCTATCGATGGATCGCTTCGCGGATCGCCCCTTCGCGGTAGACTGACCCTCGGCCCCCCCCCGGCCGCGAGGTCCCCATGGCCGAAGCGATCCGCTTCGAAGACCGCATGAGCGACAACGACGCGCTGATGTGGAACATCGAGAAAGATCCCCTGCTGCGCTCGACGATCGCCGTCGTCTGGCAGCTCGACCGCGCGCCCGACCGCGCGCGCTTCGCGGAGAAGATCGAACGCGCCACGCGCACCATCCCGCGCCTGCGCCAGCACGTGGTCTCGAACCCCGCCTCGATCGCGCCGCCGCGCTGGGAGGCCGATCCCGACTTCGACCTCCGCTACCACCTGCGCTGGCTGCGCGCGCCCCGGCCGCGGGACGTCGGCCCGGGGTCCGATGTCGGGGGCACGCTGCGCGACGTGCTCGACTTCGCCGCGCCGGTGGTGATGGCCGGCTTCGACCGCGCGCGCCCGCTCTGGGAGCTGTTCGTGCTCGAGGACATGGCGCAGGGCCGCGCAGCGGTGCTGATGAAGCTACACCATTCGCTGTCGGACGGCGTGGGCCTGGTGCGCATGACCGAGGCGATGGTCGAGCGCAAGCCCGAGCCGGGGCGCGATCCGGGCCCGCTGCCGCCGCTGGTCGAGACCGCCCCCATGACGCAAGGCGAGCGCTTCGTCGACGCGCTCGGTCACGAGTGGCGCCGGCAGGTCGGGCGCGTGCAGCGCTCGGTGCGCGCGGCGCGGGTGAACCTGCTCGGTCTCTTGCGCGATCCGGCGCTGCTCGTGCGCGAGACGGCCGAGGCGGCGGCGTCGATCGGCCGCATGCTGAAGCCCGTCTCGGAGCCGCTCTCGCCGCTCATGCGCGGGCGCAGCCTGAGCCTGCGGCTCGACACGCTCGAGCTCTCCACCGAGAAGCTGCGCGCCGCCGCGAAGCTCGTCGACGGCAAGCTCAACGACGCGTTCGTCGCCGGCGTGGCCGGCGGCCTGCGCCTGTACCACGAAGCGCACGAAGCAAGGGTCGAGAGCCTGCGCATGACGATGCCCATCAACGTGCGCGAGGGCGACGGCGCGAAGGTCGCCGGCAACCAGTTCGCGCCCGCACGCTTCGCGGTGCCGGTCGGCATCGTCGATCCGCGCGCGCGCATGTCGGCGATCCGCGAGCTGGTCGCGGGTCAGCGCGCCGAGCCCGCGATCGGCATGCTCGCCGACATCTCGGGCGTGTTGAACCGGCTGCCCACCTCGGTCACGACCTCGCTGTTCGGAGCGATGCTGAAGGGCATCGACTTCGTCACCAGCAACGTGCCGGGCCCGCGCTTCGACGTGTACCTGTCGGGCGCGAAGCTCGAGTCGGTGTTCCCGTTCGGGCCGCTCAGCGGCGCGGCGCTGAACGTGACGCTGTTCAGCTACACGGACCGCTCGATTCTGGGCATCGCGAGCGATCCGGCGTCGATTCCGGATCCGGAGCTCCTGGTCGAGTGCATGCGGCGCGGCTTCGACGAGGTGCTGGCGGGGGTCTAGGGCGGGGGCGCATCCGCGCGCCGGTACTTCGCGACGAAGCGGAAGATCTCCTCCGCGACCTCGATCACCCGAGTGTTCGGGCCCACGATCCGCTCAGGCAGGATCGAGCCGCCGCCGGGCCAGCCGTGGCCGGGGCCCGCGAGCCTCCAGTGCGCGACGTCGTAGCCGGAGCTGCACGGCGCCCAGTCGATCAACACCGCCGTGTGTCGCTCGTGTACGCGCGAATCGGTCTCGCGACCCGGGCCGGTGCAGCCGTCGCGCGCCCCCCAGCGCGCGAGACCCGCCACCGCC
>JBBDXF010000018.1:34028-84262 GCA_040902485.1 Myxococcota bacterium
CTGCTCAACCACGACTACATGCGCCCGTTGATCGAGACCGGCCTCGGCCGCGCGGTGCTCGATGCGCGTGCCGCCAAGAGGATTCGCGGGCCCGGGCCCGCCCGCGTAGAGCGCGCGCGGATCGTCGACGCTGTGCACGTGCAAGACCGCGACCGGGGCCTCCGGCGCGAAGGTCCTCGTCATGTCGGCGCCCGCAACCGGCGCGATCGCCGCGATCCGCGTCGCGGCCTCGGCCGCGAGCCGGTACGACATCATTCCGCCGTTCGAGTGGCCGGTCGCGTAGACGCGCGTGCGGTCGAGCGGCAGGTCGCGCGCGAGATCGGCCAGAATCGCGAGCGCGAAGCCCACGTCGTCGGCCTCGTGCTGCTGCGCGTACGCGCAGCAATCGCCCGCGTTCCAGGTGAGCAGACGTTTGGCGAAGCGCCCGGAGCCGTTCGGGTACACCACCGCGAAGCCGCGCGCGTCGGCCGGCGCGTCGAGACCCGCGTACGCCTGGAAGCCCGAAGCGTTCCCGCCGCCACCGTGGAACGCGAACAGGAGCGGCAGCGGCGCGCGCGTCGGGTAGTCCGGGGCAGGTGCACGATGAAGCTGCGCTCGCCGCCGGGCCGCGCGAGCTCGAGCTCGTAGTCGCCGCCCGCGGGAAAGCGCGTCGCGAGCCCGCGCTCGGGCGACGCGCAGGCGAACGCGAGCGTCGCGGCGCCGAGCGCCAGCGCGAGCGCCGTGAGAACCCGCATCGCCGTCTCGCACCTCCCCGCTCGTCGCTCGAGTATAAGCTGTGCGCGATGAAGGCCGTCGTCGCGCTGGCCGTGCTCGCGCTCGTCGCGCTGCCGTCGTGCCGTCGCGCCGATCACGGCGCGGGCGCGCGCGCGAAGGCCGAGCTCGGCGGCGCGTGGCTGCGCGAGCCGGACGGCGGCGGCCCGGGCGTCGAGGGCTTCGACCTGCGCGCCGACGGCAGCGTCGGCATGCTGGGAATCCTGTCGCTGAACGGCCTGGCCTGGAACGTGTCGCGCGACGAGCTGGTGATCTCGACCAACACCGATCGCCATGCGCAGCCGAATCCGAGCCGGCTGCGCATCGCGTCGCACGAGGGGGACGTGCTGCGGCTTGCCGCAGATCCGCCCGACTTCTTCGCGGGCACCTACCGGCGCAGCCCCGTCGAACACGTGAGCGGCGTCGTGACCTACCTCGAGCGCATCGCGCTGCCGCCCGACGCGCGCGTCGAGGTGCGGCTCGCGCGCGGCGAGCGCCTGGTCGCGCGCACCTTGATCACGCCGCATGTGGCGGTGCCGATTCCGTTCGCGCTCTCGCTGCTGCCCGAGCCGGACGGCGGCGGAAGCGGCTACGCGCTCGAAGCGAGCATCGCGTCGGGGAGCGGCCCCCTGTTCGCGACCGCCGCGCCGCTGCTCGTCGAAGCCGGCGCGACCGATGTCGAGCTGCTGGTGCGACGTGCACCCGAGCCGCGGTGATATGCTGCGCGCATGAGCAAACGCCGCGCGATCATCCCCAAGGGCTTCGAGTTCTACTACGACCAGTTCCACTTCGCGCCGGCCGTCCGCGACGGCAAGACGCTGTACTGCTCCGGCCAGGTCGGCTGGGCCGGTCCGGGCCACCAGCCGCCGAGCGATCCGAAGGAGCAGTTCAAGCTCGCGTTCGAGAACCTGCGGCAGGTGCTCGAGGCCGCGGGCGCCGGCTTCGAAGACGTGGTCGAGATCACGACCTTCCACGTCGGCATGGAGCACCTCGGCCTGTTCGGCGCGGTGAAGAACGACTACCTGAAGGATCCGTTCCCCGCGTGGACGGCGATCGGCGTGGCGGCGCTCTTCATGCCGGGCGTGCTGGTCGAGATCCGCGCGATCGCGAAGCTCTAGAAGCAAGGCTCCGTTGCCTGCTCCGTACGCAGGCACCTGCCTGCGCCGGCGGCAGGCGCGCTGCTCGCGCGACGCGAGCGGCGCCCGCGGGCTGGCATCGCGCTTGCTCGTCCGAACGTCGATGCTGGGTCTCGTCCTCACGGCCGGCGGCGCGCGTGGCGCCTATCAGGCGGGCGTGCTGAAGCGCGTCTCCGAGATCCCCGCGCTGCGCGGCCGCCCATCGCCGTTCCTGATCGTGGCCGGCGCCTCGGCGGGCGCGATCAACGGCGCGATCCTGGCCGCCCGCAGCGAGGACTTCGCGAGCGCGGCGAGCGAGCTGGCGCGGGTCTGGGGCGAGCTGCGCGTCGAGCAGGTGTTCCGCACGGATCTCGGGGCGCTGGCGCTCGGCGCGGCCGGGCTCGCGCGCGACTTCGCGCTCGGCGGCCTGCTCGGCCACACCCTCTCGACCGGCCTGCTCGATACGAGCCCGCTCGAGTCGCTGCTCGAGTCGGTGTTCCCGTCGACCGGCATCTACGACGCGATCGTGAACGGGCGCGTGTACGCGGTGGCCGTCACCTCGACCAGCTACCACTCGGGCCGCTCGTTCATCTTCGTGCAGGGCCGCGCCGGCCATCCGATCTGGACGGGCAGCCGCCGGGTCGTGCTGCCGGTCACGCTGGGCCACCGGCACATCCTCGCGTCGGGCGCGATCCCGATCGTGTTCCCGCCGGTGCAGATCGCCTCGCAGGCGGGAGAGCTCTGGTTCGGCGACGGGGGCATGCGGCTGGTGGCGCCGCTCTCGCCCGCGATCCGGCTCGGCGCGTCGCACGTGTTCGCGGTGGGCGTGCGCTCCTCGCGCGCAGCCGACACGCTGGCGTCCGAGGAAGCCGGCAGCGCCGCGAGCTCGGGCGCGAGCGGGCCGCGCCTGCCCTGCCCGCCGCTCGCGCAGATCTGCGGCGTGTTCCTGAACGCGATCTTCCTCGACCACCTCGACACCGATCTGGATCACCTGCGGCGCATGAACGACCTGCCGGGCGTGCACACCGGCCTGAACGGCTACCCGGCGCCCGCACAGCCGATGCGCCGCATCACGCCCTTCTCGGTCGGTCCGTCCGAGGACCTGGCGCTGGTCGCGCAGCGCTTCGCTCACCGCATGCCGCGGCTTTTGCGCTACGTGCTCGACGGCCTCGGCACGCCCGACGCGCAGAGCGCCGACCTGATGAGCTACCTGCTCTTCGACGCGGCCTACACGCGCACGCTGGTCGAGATCGGCTACCGCGACGCGGGCGAACAGATCGGCGAGATCGAGGCGTTCCTGTTCGACGCGGGCGCGCTCTACCCGGAGGCGCCGGGGATGAACGCGCCGGCCGCCGGGCCGGAGAGCAGACTCAGTCTGCCTCCGAACTGACCCATTCGTACGAGCCCTTGCGCACGTTCTGGAAGGCGAGCTCCGGCAGGCTCCAGAACGCGCCGAGCAGGCCCGCGCGAAGCCGCGCGCCGCGATCGAACGGCGCCGCCCCGACGCCGTACAGCGTATAGCCCGAGGCCCAGAAGAGGTTTGCGGCGCCGTACAGCGGGCGGCGCCAGAACACGTCGTCGGTGAAGAGCAGGAACGCGCCGTCGCGCAGCAGCGGCTGGTAGGCGGTCGAGAACAGCGTCGTCGACTCGCGCGCGCGCGGCCACACGCCCGGCTCCTCGCGCGCGATCCGCTCGAGCTCGCGCTCGCGGAACGAGGGCACGTGCTCGACACGCGAAACGCGCAGGCGTCCGCGCACGTCGTCGAAGAACACGAACGGCACGAAGCCGAAGGTCTCGCCCGGCGCGATCCGCCCACCGAGCGCCTGCCGGGTCTCGTCGGGCGAGCCGAACGCCTGGTCGGTCACGCGCACGAGCTCGGTGATGCAGTTGCGCCGGACCAGGTCGTAGGCGTAGCGCTCGTCGAGCGCGCGCTGCGCGGCGTCGAGCCGGAGCTTCGCTTCGCGCAGCGAGGCTTCGCGATCGCCGGCCGGCGCACGCGCTTCGATCGATCGCCCGCGCGCGGGCAGCCGCCGCCGTCCCAGGTCGAAGAGCGCGCCGACGTCGCGCGCGCTGGCCACGCGCTCGAGCGTGCCGCCCGCCTCCTCGAGCACGGTGTAGCTCGGCTCGTCGACGCGCGCGGGCGCGAGCACCTGTGCGCGCACGCGGCGCCCGACCAAGGCGGCATGCGCGACGGCCTGCGCGTGCGCGGCCGGACTCATCTCGAGCGCGTCCACGTCCATGCGCGGCGCGCCGTCGAACGGATCGAGCAGCACGAGCCGGTTCTCGGCGAGCGAGCGCCGCACTGCCAGGTAGCGCGCCTGCGCGAGCAGGATCGCGGAGCCGCGGTCCACGCGGCGCGAGTCGAGCAGGAACACGATCGTGCGCTCGAGCTCGTCCGCGCGCGAAGCGAGCCCCTCGCGTTCGGCAGGGTCGAGCGGCGCGTCGAGCTCCGGCGGCAGCGCGACCCGCGCGTCGGGCTCGAGTCCCCAGGCGCCGTCGAGCGCGCGCAGCGACTCGCGCAGCGTGAGCGCGTCGCGGTACTCGCGCAGCTTCGCGGTCGAGCCGGCGCCGACCGCCGCAACGGCTGCGCGCAGCGGCTCCGCGAGCCGAGCGCCGATTCGCGCGCGCAGCGCGAGCGCGTCGGCGTCGTTCGCGCGCTCGGGCGCGAGCAACCCGGCGCTGCGCAGCTCGGGCAGTGGCCGGCCGTCGCGGAACGCCTCGAGCCAGGCGACGTCCGCGAGCGCCTCGTCGCGGCGCGCGAGCGCCCCGTCCTGCTCGACGTACAGGCGCGTGAACGCGACCAGCACGCGCTCGCGCGCGTCGGGCTCGAGCGCCACGAACGCGACCTCGAGCGGCCGGTTCTGCAGATCCGCGTACAGGTAGCGGAAATGCTGCCAGCGATCGCGCGTGAGCCGCACCAGCCCGTCGGCGCCGCTCTGCATGTGATACACCGTTTCGCCCGCGACCAGCGCGGCGTGGCCGCCGCTCGCGCCGCCGACGTTCGCGCGCACGTACACGAAGCCGAGCTCCGCGGCGGAGCTCGGAGTCGCGCTCGCGACCAGCGCGAACGTGAGCGCCCACGCGCGCACGCGCACGGCCGCCCCTACTTCAATTCAGCGACGACCTTCTTGGACAGATCGGGGCTGAGTCCCACGCTCGTGCAGAAGGCCTGCGCCTGCGCCGAGTTCTGCTTCGCGTCCTTGAGACCTTCACCGATCGCGTCCGCCGTCTTCGAGTCCGGTTCCCAGTTCGAGATGCCGTGGGTCGCTGCGATGCGCGTCGCCCCCGGCGCGAAGGTCGATGGCTCCGCACCGGACTTCACGAACGTGGAAGTGTACGCGCGCATGTCGCGCTCGTAGGTCACTTTGTCGCTCGCGGCCTCGCTGCCCGACGACACCGAGATCGCATCCGACGAGCCGCTGATCGCGTGGCCCGTGCCCGAGATCGAATCCGACGGCGAGGTGATGCTCGCCGAGATGAGCTGACAGCCGTACGTGACGAAGGTCGCGGCGAGCGTGGCGAGCAGAAGCGTGCGGGAGCTGTACATGGACGTGTTCTCCGTGTCCCCGAAGATGGGATTCCCGCGATCCTACACCACGGTTGCGGGGCCATCTCGCTCGCGCTCAGCGCCGCGGCCTACGCGGCACGAGCGCGGGCACCGTCTTCATGACCTCGGCGTAGCCGGGCCGGCGCGCGAGGTTGCGCCGGTCGAGCATGGGAATGCTCGCGAACAGGAACATCGCGGTGATCGCGAGCGGGCCGATCACGCTCCAGTACCAGGAGGGATCCGCGGCCATGCCGAACAGCCACAGCCCCCACCAGAACAGGATCTCGCCCAGGTAGTTGGGATGTCGCAGCCACGCCCACAGCCCGCGCGTGCAGATGTCGCCCGGCTGCTTGGTGCGGTTGAACGCGCGCAGCTGTTCGTCCGCGATCGTCTCGAGCGCGATCGCGCCCGCCGTGACGAGCGCGGCCAGCGCGTCGAGCGCGCCGAGCGGCCGCGAGCCGATCGCGAGCGCGGGGTACAGAGGCAGGCAGGCGAGGAAGACCTGGAGCGTGGGGAAGTAGTGGATGCCGGTCAGACTCACCAGCCAGTAGGGCGCGTTCGAGCTCTCGCGCAGCTCGCGGTAGCGCCAGTCCTCGTGGTGCAGTCCCGTCCAGCCGCGCGACCAGTTCCAGGTGAGCCGCACGCCCCAGGCGAACACCAGCAGCAGCACCAGCCACTGGCGCGCGGGCACGGCCTCCGAGCCGGGCAGCGCGCTCGCCCAGTACAGCCCGATCGCCGGCGGCACGACGCTCCAGTACGCGTCGTACATGCTCGAGTTCGCGAGCAGCATGCTGAACCCGAACACCACCAAGGTGGCGACGAGATCGGCGACGAACACCGCGAGCACCGGCGAGTCGCTGCCGACCGTCGCCGCGCTCGCGATCGCCGCCCCGAGCGCCACACTGTAGGCGAAACCGACGATCGCGAACGAGCGAACCCTCTCGCTGTCCATGTTCCCATCGTAACGCAGCGGGGCGTAGCGCATACTCGGCGGGCTCGAGCCACGGCTCGCGCAGGACTGCGCGGCCGCGAGCCAGCGCTGGACGCGCGCGGCTATCATCGCGCCACACGAATGGAGACCCGCGCATGAGCACCCAGCACCCATCCGGCGAGAACTTCGAGGGCGTGATCGGGCGGACCGTGGCCGAGTCCAAGCCCTGGTGGCCGCCGCTCGCGCTGCCGAAGGGCTCGCCCGACGTGGTGGTGGTGGTGCTCGACGATGCGGGCTTCTCGCACCTCGGCTGCTACGGCTCGACGATCGAGACGCCGAACATCGACGCGCTCGCCGCCGGGGGCGTGCGCTTCACGAGCTTCCACACCACCGCGCTGTGCTCGCCCACGCGCGCCTGCCTGCTCACCGGCCGCAACCCGCACGCGGTGCAGATGCGCGGCATCTCGAACATGGACTCGGGCTTTCCGAACATGCGCGGCGCCGTCCCGCGCTCGGCGGCGACGCTGGCCGAGCTGCTGCGCGAGCGCGGCTACGCGACCTTCGCGACCGGCAAGTGGCACCTGGCGCCGATGTCGGAGTGCACGGCCGCGGGGCCGTACAAGAACTGGCCGCTGCAGCGCGGCTTCGACCGCTTCTACGGCTTCATGCAGGGCGAGACCGACCAGTTCCACCCGGAGCTGACGCGCGACAACACCATGATCGATCCGCCCGCGCGGCCCGAGGACGGCTACCACGTGTCGGAGGACATCGTCGATCGGTCGATCGGCATGATCCGCGACCAGGTCTCGCTGGTCCCGGAGCGGCCGTTCTTCCTGTACCTCGCGTTCGGCGCGACTCACTCGCCGCACCAGGCGCCGCGCGCCTACCTCGAGAAGTACCGCGGCCGCTTCGACGCGGGCTGGGACGTGATGCGCGAGCAGTGGTTCGCGCGCCAGAAGACGCTCGGCGTGATTCCGCCCGACACGGCGTTAGCAAAGCGCAACCCCGGCGTGCGCGCGTGGAGCGAGCTGTCCGAGAACGAGCGCCGCTTCGCCGCTCGTCTGCAAGAGGCGTTCGCCGCGTTCCTCGACCACACCGACGCGCAGATCGGTCGGCTGGTCGATTTCCTGGGCTCGGTCGGCCGGCTCGACAACACGTTCCTCGTCGTGATGTCGGACAACGGCGCGAGCCAGGAGGGCGGCGCGACCGGCGTGCTCGACGAGATGAAGTGGTTCAACGGCATACCCGAGGACGTCGACGCCGCCGTGCAGCGGCTCGACGACATCGGCGGCCCGAACAGCCACAGCAACATCCCCTGGGGGTGGGCGCAGGCGGGGAACACCCCCCTCAAGTGGTACAAGCAGAACACGCACGGTGGAGGCGTGCGCGATCCGCTGATCGTGCACCACCCGGCGCGGCTGGTCGACCGCGGCGGATTCCGGCGCCAGTTCTGTCACGTGATCGATCTGGCGCCGACGATCCTCGAGGTCGCGGGCGCGACCGCGCCCGACGTGTTCGCGGGCGTGCCGCAGATGCTCGTGCACGGCAAGAGCCTGCTCGAGGTGCTGCGCCACGACAACGCGCCGCCGGCGCGCGACACGCAGTACTTCGAGATGCTCGGCCACCGCGGCATCTGGCACGCGGGCTGGAAGCTCGTGACGCGCCACACGCCCGGCAAGCCGTTCGATGAGGACAAGTGGGAGCTCTACGACCTCGCGTCCGATTTCTCGGAGTCGCTGGACCGCGCGGCCGACGAGCCCGACCGCGTGAAGCAGCTCGTCGATCTGTGGTGGCGCGAGGCCGAGCGTCACGGCGTGCTGCCGCTCGACGACCGCGGCGCCGCTGTGCTGTTCCGCGCGCCGCCGCGTCCCGGCCTGCCGCTCTCGCGCACGCACTTCGTCTACTACCCGCCGATCTCACACGTGGTCGCCGACGCGTGTCCGTCCGCGATCCGCAGCTTCACGATCCAGGTCGCGCTCGAGCACCCCGCGCACGCGGGCGACGGGGCGCTGGTCGCGCGCGGCAACTCGAACAGCGGCTATGTGCTCTATCTGAAGGACGGGCACCTGTGCTTCGACTACAACGCATTCCACGAGCACACGCGCGTGCGCGCCACGCGTCCGCTCGCGCCCGGCCGGCGCAGCGTCGAGCTGCGCGTCGCGCGCGGAGCGGACCGCAGCGCCGAGGTCACGCTGCTGGCCGACGGCGAGGCGATCGGCGCGGGCCGCATCCCGCGTCTGCTCGTCCTGCTCTCCAGCACCGGCATGGACCTGGGCCGCAGCCTCGCGCCGGTGAACGACGACTACGACGCGCCGTTCGTCTATCCGGGACGGATCGAGACCGTGACCTTCGACCTGGCCGAGAGCACGACGCCCGCCGAGCGGAACACCGAGGCCGAAGCCAAGGCGCGCGCGGCCATGACCCGGCAGTAGGCGCGCGCGCGAGGCGCCTGGAGAAACCGTGTACGCGTTCACGCTCGCGCTGCTCGCGGCGATCCTGTTCGGCGCGTCGACACCGGCGAGCAAGGCGCTGCTCGGCTCGCTCGAGCCGTTCCAGCTGGCGGGGCTCCTGTATCTGGGTGCGGCGCTCGGCATGGCCCCGGTCGTCGCGTTCGAGCGCCGCGCGGGCGCGCGGCTGCGGCTCGATCGCGCGAACGCGCTCCGGCTTGCGGGCGCGGTCGTGTTCGGCGGCGTGCTCGGGCCGGTGCTGCTGCTCGCCGCGCTGCGGCTCACGCTCGCGGGCTCGGTCTCGCTGCTCCTCAACCTCGAGGGCGTGGCGACCGCGATCCTGGGCGTGCTGCTGTTCCGCGAGCATCTCGGGCGCGCGGGCTGGCTCGGCGTCGCGGGCGCGGTCGCGGCGAGCGCGCTGGTCGCGGGCGCGGGCGGCTGGCCCGGCGTCGCGGCCGCGCTGCTCACCGCCGCGGCCTGCCTGTGCTGGGGGCTCGACAACCACTGGACGGCGCTGATCGACGGCATCACGCCCGCGCGCAGCACTCTCGCGAAGGGCGCGGTCGCAGGCACGACCAACCTTGCGATCGGCGCCGCCGGCGCGGACCTCGGTGCGACCCCGATCGTGATCGCGGCTGCGCTCGCGGTCGGCGCGCTCTGCTACGGTGCGAGCATCGCGCTGTACATCCGCGCGGCCCACGAGCTCGGCGCCACCCGCGCGCAGGCCGTGTTCGCGAGCGCACCGTTCGTGGGCGCGCTGCTCGCGTTCGCGCTGCTCGGCGAGCCGCTCGGCGCCGTACACATCGCGGCGTCGCTCCTGCTCGTGCCCTCGCTCACGTCGCTGTTCGTGAGTCAGCATGCGCACGCGCATGTGCACGGTGCGCTGAACCACACCCACAGCCACCGGCACGACGACGGGCATCACCTGCACACCCATCCGGGCCTGGCAGCGGACACGCGTCACAGCCACCCGCACCACCACGAGCCGCTCGCGCATGTGCACCCCCACTGGCCGGACGTGCACCACCGCCACCGCCACGCGAGCTAGAACGGCTGGCTCACGCGGGCGCGTCGGTGATAGGCTGCCGGCCATGCAGATCGGCCTCTCGATCTTCCCGACCACCTACTCGATCCACCCGGTCAGACTCGCCAAGGAAGCCGAGGCGCGCGGCTTCGAGTCGCTGTTCATGATCGAGCACACGCACATCCCCGCGTCACGCAAAACGGCGTACCCGCTGGGCGGGGACCTGCCGAGCATCTACTGGGAGAGCTACGACCCGTTCGTCGCGCTCGCGCAGGCGGCGGCGGTGACGGAGCAGCTCAAGGTGGGGACGGGCATCTGCATCGTGCCCGAGCACCACCCGATCGAGCTGGCCAAGCGCATCGCGTCGCTCGACGCGCTCTCGCGCGGGCGCTTCGTGTTCGGGATCGGCGCGGGCTGGAACGCCGAGGAGCTCGCGAACCACGGCGTCGCGTTCGCGGATCGCTGGGCCGTCACGCGCGAGTGGATCCTGGCGATGAAGGAGTGCTGGACGAAGCAGGACGCCGAGTTCCATGGCAAGTTCACCAGCTTCGATCCGGTCTGGGTCGAGCCCAAGCCCGTGCAGAAGCCGCACCCGCCGATCCTGATCGGCGCGAGCTCGAAGTTCGCGATCGAACGCGTGGCCGAGTACGCGGACGGCTGGCTGCCGATCGCGGGCACCTGCAAGCTCGACGAGCGGCTCGCGCAGCTTCGCGAGGCGTGCGCGAAGCGCGGCCGCGACTTCAAGAAGCTCGACATCTCGCTGTTCGCCGCGCCGTCCGCGCCGGGCGAGCTCGAGAAGATCGCGAAGCAGGGTGTGGGGCGCGTGATCCTGCCGCTGCCGACGGTGGACGAGTCGAAGATCCTCTCGATCCTCGACGGCTATGCGCCGCTGATCGCGAACCGGCCACGCGGGTGAACGAGCGATGATCGTCCTCTACGAGCACCCGAGCTCCCCGTACGCGCAGAAGGTCAAGATCCTCTTGATCGAGAAGGGCATCGCGTTCGAGGCGCGCATGCCCGGCGTCGCGGATCTCGCGCCGGGCTCCGACTTCGTGAAGGGAAGCCCGCGCGGCGAGGTGCCGGTGCTGATCGACGGCGAGACGCGCGTGTTCGACTCGACGATCATCGCCGAGTACATCGAGGACGCCTACCCCGAGCCGGCGATGCGGCCGAAGTCCGCTTCCGAGCGCGCGCGCGTGCGCATGCTCGAGGAGACCTGCGACACGCTCTTCGAGGCCGTCAACTGGGCCGTCGGCGAGATCGTGGTCTGGGGCCGCGCCGAGGGCGAGCTGCGCGAGCGCTTGCTCGCGCGCGCCGTCGCGCAGACCGCCGGCATCCATGGCTATCTCGAGCGCGAGCTCGGCGCGCGGCGCTTCTTCAACGGCGAGGCCTTCGGCTACGCCGACGCGTGCGTGTATCCGTACGTCGCGGGCGCGGCGGGCCGCGGCTGTCCTCCGCCCGCGGGCTCGCGGCTCGCCGACTGGTACGAGCGCATGCTGACGCGCGAAAGTGTCGCGCGCTGCGTCAAGGACGTCGCGCCGGCGCTGGGCAGCTTTGACCAGCTCAAGGGCCTGCTCGCCCAGGGCCTGTTCAAGCGCGAGTACCGCGACCACCGGCTCGAGTGGATGCTGCGCAGCGGCGGCGTCGAGATCGTTCTGGAAGGCATGAAGAAGAACAACATCCGGTTCAGTCACGAACCGACGTAAGGAGACGCGCGATGGAAGGGACGACGAACAAGCCGAGCTACCTGGGTCTGTTGAACGCGATCGCGAACGGCGAGGGCCGCGCGCACGAATACCTGTCGTGCTGGGCGGCGAAGACGCCGGACGCCGACGTGAAGCAGGTGCTGCTCACGGTCGCGATCCGCGAGGGCGAGCACTCGCACGCCTTCACCAAGCGCCTGTGCGAGCTCGGCTTCGGCGTGCAGGATCGCCCGGACCCGAAGCACGCGAAGAACATGGAGATCGCCAACGCCGACTGCAGCGACCTCGAGAAGTTCGAGGCCTTCGGCTACGGCCGCGACGGCGAGCTGTCGCGCGACCCGTTCAAGGGCATCTTCGACGACGAGTCGATCGACATCCAGACCGGCGAGCTGCTCGGCCGCTACGTCGCCGAGGAGCGCGACAGCGGCCGCCGGCTGCGCGCCTGCTACGGCGTGCTGCGCGAGCGCGCGGGCAAGGGCCGGGCGGCCTCATCCGCGTCGTCCACCGCGGCAACCAGCCGTGACGTGCGCGAGCTGCACTCGCGGCTCGACGAGATCTGCGCGGCGATCGGCAAGCTGCAACAGGAAGTGACGGCCAAGCGACGCTGAGCGCGCGCGATGCTGGAGCTCGGTTCGGGTGACGCGCGCTTCGACCGCGTGCTCGCGATCGGCGCGCACCCGGACGACGCCGAGTACTTCGCGGGCGGCACGCTCGCGCGGCTGGCCGACGCCGGCGCGCAGCTCGCGCTCGTCGTGTGCACGGACGGCGCGCGCGGCGGTCGCGGCGTCGACGACGTGGCGCGGGTTCGCGAGGCGGAGCAGGCGAGCGCCGCCAAGCTGATCGGCTTCGGCGCGCAGGCGTTCCTGCGCAGGCCCGACGGCGCGCTCGCGAACGACGACGCGCTGCGCGCCGAGCTCGCGCTCGAGCTGCGGCGCCTTCGTCCCGAGCTCGTGCTCACGCACGACCCGCGCACGCTCTGGAACGTGTACGGCGGCCGCACGCACCCCGGCCACTCCGATCACCGCGCGGCCGGCCAGGCCGCGCTCGACGCGCTCTACCCGCGCGCGGCGAGCCCGAACTTCTTCACCGATCAGCTCGCACAGCCGGGCGTCGAGCCGTGGTACCCGCGCGAGGTCTGGCTGTTCGACACCGCGCAGCCCGATCTGCACGTCGACGTGTCGGCGGCGTTCCCGCGCAAGCTCGACGCGCTGCGCGCGCACGCGAGCCAGAACGGCGGCGACCAGCTCTTGCGCGGCGCGCGCGCGCTCGGCGAACTGGAGCCGTTCGTGCGGCTTTTGCTGCGCAAGGAGAAGACCCGTGCTGACCGGTAAGTGCCTGTGCGAAGGTGTCCGCTTCGAGCTGCACGGCCCGCTCGCGCCGCTCGGCTACTGCCACTGCAAGCAGTGTCAGCGCGCGAGCGGAAGCGCCTTTGCGGCCAACACGACCGTCGCGAAGTCCGACTTCAAGATCGTCGCGGGCGAGGATCTGCTGCGCGAGTGGGAGTCGTCGCCGGGGCGATTTCGCGCGTTTTGCTCGCGCTGCGGCTCGCCGGTGTACAAGCGCGTGAGCGATCAGCCCGACTCGGTGCGCGTCCGCTTGGGGCTGGTCGACGGCGATCCGGAGCTGCGCGCGCGCGTGCACATCTGGGCATCGGCGAAGGCGCCCTGGTACGAGATCACGGACGCGCTGCCGCAGCTTCCCGAAGGCCTGCCGCCGAGGAAGTGATGCGGCTCCGATTCCACGTCGCCATCGCGAGCGCGGCGCTCGCGCTCAGCGCCTGCTCGGGCGAGCCCGAATCGCCCGAAGCCGCGGTGCGCGCGACGCTGGCCGCGATCGAGGCCGCCGCGGGCGAGCGCGACGTCGACGGCGTGCGCTCGCGCATCTCCGACGCCTACGCCGACGCGCGCGGCAACGACAAGGCCGAAGTGGTGCAGGTCGCCGCCTTCCACCTGCTGCGAAACCAGGCGGTGTACACGCTCTCGCGCATCCAGTCGGTCGACACGAGCGAGCCCGGCCGCGCGCGCGTCGACCTGCTGGTCGCGATGGCCGGAAAGCCGATCGACGACGCCGAGGCGCTGCTCACAGTGAACGCGGATCTGTACCGCTTCGAGGTCGCGCTTGGCGAGGAGGAGCCCGGCACCTGGCGCGTGACTTCGTCGTCGTGGCAGCGCGCGACGCTCGCCGACTTCCGCTGACGCGCGCCGCGTATACTCGCGCGCAGCGCGAAGGAATGAGGGAAGACCGGTGAAGCTCCCGTTCGAAGCCGGCCGGCGCCGGCGCATCTGGCTCTTGCGCCATGCCGAGGCCGCGTACATCGACGAGGCCGGCCGCATCGCGCGCGATCCGCGGCTGGTGCCGCTCTCCGCGCACGGTCGCCACGAGGCCGCGCAGATGGCGAAGCTGCTCGACGGCGCGGAGTTCGACCGCGCGGTCTGCTCGGGACTGCCGCGCACCGTCGAGACCGCGACGGTCGTGCTGTGCGGGGCGGGGCCGAAGCTCGAAGAGGTGCCCGCGCTGGAAGAGGTGCGCAGCGGCGGAGCCGGCGGGCTCGGCCGCGCCTTCGAGCCGCGCGACCTGGCCTACGCTCTGGAGCAGGCCGAGGACGAGAACGCGCGCTTCCTCGGTGGGGAGACCTTCGCCGAGCTGCGCGGCCGCGTGCTGGGCGCGGTCGAGTCGTTGATCGCCGAGGCAGGCTGGTCGCGCATGCTGCTCGTCTGTCACGGCGGCGTGAACCGCGTGATCCTGGCCTGGGCGCTCGGCACCGACCTGCGCTCCGCCGCGCGGCTCGAGCAGGACTCGTGCTGCTTGAACGTGATCGACGTGGACCATCACGACGAGGACGGACGCCTGCTGCGCCGGGTCGTGCGCGCGGTGAACCTGACCGCCGGCGACCCCGCCAAGCACGAACGCTGGCTCACGTCGCTCGAGCAGCAGGCGCAAGTGATCGAGCAGCGCATGCGCCGGCCGTGACGGTGAAGCGCGTCCCGAGCGAAGCGGAGCTGTTCGTCTGGTTCGAGACGCTCTCGAACTGGCAGCGCTTCGGCGCCGGCGACGAGCGCGGCACGTTGAACCTGATCGACGACGCGAAGCGCGCGCAAGCCGCGCGGCTGGTGCGCGACGGGGTCGCGGTCTCGTGCGCGTGGGAGATCGATCCGCGCCCGGCCGCGGACCACGTGTTCGGCTCGCCCGAGCGCACCATGCGCGGAACCGGCGAGGATCTGCCCGACGTGCCGCGCTACGGCGGCGCCTCGGAGCGGGTCGGCTTCGTGTTCCACGGCTACGCGATCACGCATCTCGACTCGCTCGCGCACTACTTCTGGGACGGCCGCATGTACGGCGGCCGGCCCGCCGCGCTCGTGACCCGCGCCGACGGCGCCAAGCAGAACGCGGTGACTGCCGCGAGCGAGGGCATCGTCACGCGCGGGGTTCTGCTCGACGTCGCCCGGCTTCGCGGCGCCGACTGGCTCGAGCCCGGCGAGGGCGTGTTCCCCGACGAGCTCGAGGCCGCCGAACTCCGGGCAGGAGTTCGCGTCGGACCCGGCGACGCGCTGCTCTTGCGCACCGGCTACGGGCGCAAGAAGCGCACGCGCGGCCCCGATCGCGTGCAGGACGTCGGCCGCGCCGGCTGGCACGCGGCATGCCTGCCGTGGCTGCGCGAACGCGACGTCGCATTGATCGGCGCCGACACAGCCCAGGACGTACACCCATGCGGCTACCCGAGCTTTCGCAGCCCCGTGCACGCGATCGGCATCGTCGCGATGGGGCTCTGGCTGCTCGACAACTGCGACCTCGAGCCGCTCGCCGAGACCTGCGCGCGGCTCGGCCGCGCCGAGTTCATGCTGGCGGTGAATCCGCTGCGACTCAGCGGCGCGACCGGCAGCCCGGTGAATCCGATCGCGCTATTCTGACGGACCGAACCCGACGGGAGGCCTCATGCGTTCGAGCGCGACCAGCGCCAGGTGGCTTGCACTGCTCTGCGTCGCCGGCCTCGCGTCGGGATTCACCGCCACGAGCGCGCGCGCGGCGGAGCCCGCGGCGGAGCAGCCCGCGGCCGCGGCCACGCCCGAAGACGACATCGATCCCAAGGCGCTCGCTCTGTTCACGGCCTTCGGCAAGGCGCTCGAGGCGCAGCCTCGCTTCAGCTTCGCGGTCGACTTCAGCTACGACGTCGTGCAGGAGGACGGCCAGAAGCTCGAGTTCGGCGCCTCGCGCGTCTACACCGTTCGGCGTCCCGACCACCTTCGCATCGACGAGAAGCGCCGGGTCGGCGGCGTGCGCGAGATCTTCTTCGACGGCAACCGCCTGGCCGTGTACGTGCCGGGCGACAAGGCCTACGCGCTCGCCAAGCTGAAGCAGCACCGCGATCTCGACTCGATGATCGACGTGGTGCGCGACGCGCTCGACATGCCGATCCCACTCGGTGACCTGCTGCGCGCGCACCCGTTGAAGCGCATCGAGGAAGGCATGCACACCGCGTACGTCGTGGGTCGCGAGAGTCTCGGCGGCGTCGAGTGCGAGCACGTGGCCTGGCAGACCGACGAGGTCGACGCCGAGGCGTGGTTCACGCTCAGCGACCTCCCGCTGCTGCACCGGGTGGTGATCGACTACCGCGAGCTCGACGGGCAGCCGAGCTTCCGCGCGCAGTTCACGAATTGGAACCGCACGCCGGGCGTGGCGGACTCGGTGTTCGAGTTCACGCCTCCGCCGGACGTCGAGCGCGTGCGCTTCTCGGTGCGCGGACGCAACGTCGAGCCGACGGAGGTCGAGGAGCCATGAATCACCGGGCGATCCTGCGGGTGCTCTCGGTCGTGTGCGTCGGGCTGGTCTTCGTCTTCCTGGCGGAGGTCGTGGAGGCACAGCGGCGCGGCGGTGGCGGGCGAGGCGGTGGCGGACGCGGCGGCGGCGGGCGCTCGATCTCGCGCTCGGGCCCCGCCTCCGGCGGCTCGTTCCGAACCAGCGGCAGCCACAGCCGGTCGCGCCCGAGCACGATGGGCAGCTCGCGCGCCACGACCCGGCCGTCCACACCGACTACCCGCCCCACGACACCGACCACGCGCCCGACGACGCCATCGACGCGTCCCGCGGCACCGTCGACGCAGCCCTCGACGCGTCCGAGCACGGGGCAGACGCGCCCGGGGACGGGCGGCACGGCCGACACGCGTCCGGTTCAGCGTCCCGGCGAGGGCACCCGTCCGGGCGAGGGCACTCGCCCCGACCGGGAACGGCCCGATGCGGACGGCTCGCGGCGTGAGGACTGGCAGGATTACGGGAACGCCGCGCGCGAGGACTGGCAGGACTTCTACGAGGAAGGCGGCGGCGGCTACTACTACGGCGGCTACTACGGCCACTACCACGTGTACGACTACCACGAGGAGAACGACGACTGGGCGATTCTGATCACCGGCATGGCGATCGGGACGGCGCTCACCTCGGCCTCGTTCACGTCGATGCAGTCGAGCACGAAGTGCACGCTCAGCGAGGTCACGGTGAACGGCGTGCGCTACTACAAGTGCGGCTCGACCTGGTACAACCGCGTGATCGACGGCACCAACGTCAACTACGTGATCGTGAGCGCGCCCCCGGGCTACTGAGCGACGGAGCGAGTTTCGCGTGACCGCTCGAGCGCTGCGCTGGCTCCCGCCCGCACTGCTGGTGACGGTCGCCCTGCACCAGCTCTTGCTCGTGTACCGCGCCGACCTGACACCGTGGTGTGGCGGCGGCTTCGGGATGTTCTCGACCAACGACGGCCGCTTCGCGCGCCACCTCCACGTCTATGCGCTGAGCCCGGCGCTGCGCGTCGAGCTCGAGATCCCGCCCGAGCTCGCCGAACGCGCGCGCGCGGCGGCCGCGCTTCCCGAACAGGACCGGCTGCGCGCGCTCGCGCGCGAGTTCGCGCCGTACACGGACTCGGAGTTCGAAGCGCCCGAGTCGATCCGGCTCGAGGTCTACGCCACGCGTTGGGACGCGCGCACGCTCGCGCCGTCGGGCGTCTTGCTGCGCGACGTCGAGGTGGCGCTTGCGGGACCTTGATGCGGCCGACCTCGCCCGCAAGCTGACGCTCGCGGACCTGGCGCTGCAGCCGGTCGGCGCGGGCTGGCTGCGCCCCGGGCTGCTCGGGCTCGCGCTGCTCGGGCTGGTTCTGCCGTCGATGTCGCGGCGGCCGTGGTTCTGGCTGCTGCTCGCGGCGCTCGCGGGCGTGCGCGTGATCTCGACCTGGCCGCTCGCCGACAACCACGCCTACCTGCTCGCGTACTGGTGTCTCGCGGTCGCGATCGCCGCGCGCGAGCCGGACCCGAGCCCCTCGCTCGCCTGGAACGGGCGCGTGCTGATTGGCCTGGTGTTCGCGTTCGCGCTGCTGTGGAAGGCGATCTCACCGGACTTCCTCGACGGCCGCTTCTTCCGCGTGACGCTGGTGCTCGACACCCGGCTCGAGACCTTCGCGCAGGTGGTGGGCGGCCTCGACGCCGACGAGCTGCGCGAGCGCCGCGAGCTGCTCGCGCGCCACGCGGACGGCGTGACGGCCGAGGCGCTGGTCGTGCCCGCGGAGTCCGCGCGCTTCCGGACGGTCGCCTGGCTGGCGACGCTCGGCACGTTCGCGAGCGAAGCGCTGCTCGCGCTCGCCTTCCTGTGGCCGCTCGGACGCGGTCCTTCGCGCCTGCGCGATCCGCTCCTGATCGGCTTCTGCGGCGTCACCTACCTGGTCGCGCCGGTGAGCGGCTTCGGCTGGCTGCTGATCGCGCTCGGCGTCGCGCAAACCGAGCCCGAGCGCTGGCGCACGCGCGTCGCGTACCTGGTCGTGTTCGGGCTCGTCTATCTGTACGGCGAGCTCGAGTCCTGGGCACAGCTCCACACGCGCTAGTGTTCGTCATAGGCGTCGTGCCAGCGCTCGCGGTCGAGGAACGCGCCGCGCTCGGCGGCGATTCGCAGCGTGCGCTCCACGTCGAGGACGCGCGGTCCGTCGCGCACGATGCGCAAGCTCGCCTTCTGTCCGGCGAGCAGCCGGCGCTCGCGATCGCCGTCGAAGGCGAGCACGCCCGGGCCGTGCAGCACGACCTCCTCGCCGAGCGCCAGCGTGCGAAAGCCCGCGACGTTCACGCGCCGGTACAGACCCGCGGAGACCGGCGCGAGCAGCACGCGTCCGGGCGCGCCGGGCGCCGCGCAGGTGACGTAGAGCCCGCCGTCGTCGGCCGCGCCCACCGGCTGCAGCAGGCCCCCGATCGGCGACATGCCGATGCCGGCGGGCTCCGCGCGCGCGAGCACGAGCGCGCGCAGCTTCTCTGGCTCGAACGGCATCAGGTTTCCGACGTGGTCGTTCACCAGGAACGCGGCGTCGACCAGCGCCATGTCGTCGGGCTCGCCCTCGATCGCGACGCGCACGCACTTCGAGGCGCTCGCCGCCTCATCGAGCGACACGATTCCGGCCGCGACCAGCCCCGCGGCGGCGCCGGCGATGGTCGGCTCGACCAGCCGCGGGAATACGTTGTTGGTGCCGGTCGAGAGCGGCACCAGCGGCGCGTCCGGCCAGCTGCGCGCGATCGCGCGGTTGGTGCCGTCGCCGCCGAGCACCACCAGCGCCGCGCAGCCGGCTTTGCGCATCGCCTCGGCCGCGCGCACGGTGTCGCCCGCGTCGAGCCGCGCGTCGATGTCGATCACCTCGAGGCTCGCGTCGATCTCGAGGTTCTCGATCGCGGAGGTCGAGACGCGGAACGGCTCCTTCATCACCAGCACGCGCTTCGCACCGGCCGCGACCGCGCCGATCACGATCCGCGCGACCTGGTTGCGCTTGCTCTGCGGCGTGGAGGTGTCCGCGCGCGCCGCGATCCTGCGCACGTCCCGGCCCGAGAGCGGATTGGCGATGATGCCGACCGGATGGATCATGGGCAGGCGAGCGAGCCCGTGACCTCCATCGGGGAGTCGGTGAAGTAGCGATTGTCGCCGTAGCAGTTGTCGCTCGAATCGGGATCGAGCTCGACCAGCCGGCCGTTCGCGAAGTCGATCCGGTCCGGCACGAACACGATGTCGGCACCCGGCGTCGACGCGCGCAGCGGGTCGGGATCGTGGCCGTTCAGCAGGATCACGTTGCGCTGCACGCTCTGCGCGTCGACGAACGGATCGCTGCGCGGATCCTGGCGCGCGTCGGGGCTCGCGAACGCGGCGACACCGAACGAGTCGTTGCCCAGGACCACGTTGCGCTCGATCGACACGTGGTCGCCGCCCGCGTTCAGGATGCCCGCGCCGGTGGGAATGCCGGCGGCGCTCGCGATCGCGCCGACGCCGGCGTCGGCCGAAGGCGCGGGACGGCCGCCGTGGTTGTTCTCGATGATCGAGTTCTCCTCGATGCGCACGCGGTCGGTGAGCGGAAGCGGCCGCCCCGCCAGCACCGCGATCAAGAGCCCCGCGGAATTCCCGAACAGCTGGTTCTTGCGCACCAGCGCGTGGCTCGAGTTCTCGATCGCGATCCCGATCGCGCTGCGGGTGACGGAGTTGTCCTCGACCACCACGTGACTCGAGCCGACGACCGCGATCGCCGCGTCGCCGTGCCCCGCGGCGAAGTTCTCGGCGATCTGGCCGTGCGCCGCGCAGAGTGGGAACACGCCGTGCCGCGCGTTGTCGAGATAGACGCCGTCCCGGAGCGCGAAGCCGTCGACGCCCGCGAGGTGCAGGCCCGCCTGGCCGGCGCCGCGGATCGTGAAGCCTTCGAGCGCGAAGCCGCGCACCGTCGGGGGCTTGCAGGCGTCCGCGCCGACCGCCCGCTCGTCGCCGACCAGCACGCCGTAGCGGTAGCCGCGCGCGTCGAGCAGCGCGGAGCGGGTCGCGCGCAGGATCAGGCCGCTCTTGCGCACGTGTACGAGCGCGACGCCGCCCGGACCCGCGTAGCTTCCGGGCCGAACCAGGACCGTGTCGCCCGGCTCGGCGGCGTCGACCGCGGCCTGGATCGACTCGCCCGAGCCCACCACGCGCGTGGCGGCCGCGGCCGGCACGGCCCCGACGAGCAGCAGGAGAACCAGCGCCAGCGCCCGCATCGACACGCCTCCAGGGCGGATCCTACCAGACGGAGTCGAGAAGCCTGGCGAGCTCGCGCTCGTCGAACCCCGGCGCCGCGCCGGCCTATCGCTTCGCGCGGCGCACGAGCTCCAGCTCTTCGTAGCGGCAGACCTCGCGGAAGCCGATCGACCGGTAGCAGCGGATCGCGCTCGCGTTCGCGGCCGCGACGTTCAGGCCGATCAGCGCCACCTGCTCGCGCAGCGCCCGGCAGAGCGCCGTGCTGAGCGCGCGCGCCAGACCGCGGCCGCGCCGGTCGGGCCGCGTGGCGATGCCGCCGAGCGCGGCGACGCTCGTGCGCGCCGAGACCACGTGCACGCCCGCGACGCTGACCAGCCGGCCCGCCTCGCGCACGCCGAACCACGGCCCGAGCTCGAGCATGTAGGGCTCGAAAAAGCGCCCGTGGCGTTCCTCGGGCGTGTAGGCGTCGTGCGCGTAGAACGCGCGCAGCTCGTCGAGCTGCGCGACGCCCAGCCGCTCGATGCCCGCCCGCTCGGGCGGATCGAGCGGGGCCGCGTCGTCGAGCGCCATCTTCAGGAACTCAGCCCGCGCGCCGACGTCGAAGTCGACCGCGAGCTCGGCCGCGAGACCGAGCCCGAGCGTCGCGAACACGCGGTCCGGCAGCGTCGGGCGCAGCCAGCCGAGCAGGCTACGCATTGCCGTGTCGCCAGGGGGCGAGATCGCGTACAGGATCGGCAGCGAGAGCTTCTCGAGCACCAGGCACACGGCCGCAAGCCCGGCGCCGCCGCGCACCGCGAACCAGCGCGTGTCGGGCCAGAACACGTCGTCCAGGTCGGCGAGCGCGTACACCTGCGCCTCCGCGTCACGGCGCAGGAAGCCCTCGAGCTCGTCGCGATCGCGGATCTCGAACGGCTGCTGCACGCGCGCGCTCAGACCGAGGCCAGCATTCCGGTGATCACGCGCTGCAGCTGTTCGCGCGTGAACGGCTTGCCCAGCAGCTCCGCGCCGCGCGGCAGGTCGGCGACGGCCGAGGCCGGGATCTCGGCGTGGCCGGTCATCAGCACCACGCGCAGCTCCGGCAGGCTCGCGCGCAGCGTATTGGCGAGCTCGAGGCCGCTCTGCCCCGGCATCACGTAGTCGCTCAGCAAGAGGTCGAAGCGGCGCTGCGACTCCGAGACGATCGCGAGCGCCTCGGCCGCGTCCGCCGCGGCCGTGACGCGATAGCCCGCGCTCTCGAGCAGGATCGCGAGCAGCCGTCGCACCGACGCGTCGTCCTCGACGAGCAGGATCGAGGCCTCGCGGCCGCTCGAGGCCGCGGGCACGCGCTCGTGGCGCCTCGCGGGACTCGGCCGCGCCGCGCAGGCCGGCAGGTTGATCTCGACGCGGGTGCCGCGGCCGGGCTCCGAATGGAGCGAGATCGATCCGCCCGTCTGCCGGACGATTCCGTAGCTCGTCGACAGCCCGAGCCCCGTGCCCTCGCCGGAGGGCTTGGTGGTGAAGAACGGCTCGAAGGCGCGCGCGCGCGTCTCCTCGTCCATGCCCTGGCCGGTGTCCGACACGTTCAGGTGTACGAATCGGCTGGGCAGTCCCCGGGCCGTCTCGATGCGCAGGCGGCCGTTGCCGGGCATCGCGTCGCGCGCGTTCAGCGCCAGGTTCAGCAGCACCTGGTCGAGCTGCGACGGATCGATCTCGACCGCTTGCGCCTCGGAATCGAGCGCGAGCTCGAGCGCGATCCGCTCCGGCAGGATGCTGCGCAGGATCGGCGCGAGCGAACGCACGGCGGCGTTCAGGTCGACGACGGCCGGCTGCGCGAGCTGACGGCGCGTGAGCAGCAGCAGCTGGCGCGTCAGCCCCGCGGCGCGCTCGGTCGCGTCCACGATCTCGTGCGCGGCGGCCGCGGCGGTTCCCGGCCCGAGCGAGCCCTCGAGCACGCCCGCGTAGCCGCCGATCACCGTGAGCAGGTTGTTGAAGTCGTGCGCCACGCCGCCCGCCAGGCGTCCGATCGCGTCCATCTTCTGCGACTCGCGCAGCTGCTCCTGGAGCGAGAGCTCCTCGGTCAGATCGCGCGACAGCGCGACCACGTGAGCGTCGCCGCGCGCGTTCAGGAGCCGCGCTCCCGACGAGGCGACCCACACGACGCCGCCGTCCTTGCGGCACAGCCGGTGCACGAGCCGCAGCGGCTCGCCGTGCGTGAGAACCTCGCCGGTGGCGCGCGCGCAGGCGTCGCGATCGTCCGGGTGAACCCACGCCCCCGGCTCCAGGGCGCACAGCTCGTCCGAGTCGTAGCCGAGCGCCTCGACCGCGCGCGTGTTCGCGTACAGGATCCGCCCGTCCGAACCCAGCTCGACGATCATGTCGGGGGCGTGCTCGGCGAGCAGCCGATAGCGCTCCTCGCTCTCGCGCAGCGCCGCCTCGGTCTCGTGCTGCTTGGTCATGTCGCGAGTCACGGAGACCACGCGTGTCCGACCCTCGGAATCCGTGTAGCGCGCTCCGGTGGCTTCGAGCCAGCTCACGCGGCCCTTCGCGTCCAGCGAGCGGAACGCCGCACGCGTCGAGCCGCCGCTTCGCGCGAGCGCGCGGAATTTCTCGATCACCGCCGGAGCGTCCTCGGGGTGCATCCAGGCGCCCACGCGCTCGCGCGCGAGCGCTTCGACCGAGCCCAGTCGCGAGCCCGCCAGCGCCATCGGATTGGCGTAGGTGAAGTGGCCGTCCGCGTCGGCCTCGGTGATCATGTCGGGAGCGTGGTCGGCGATCGCACGGAAGCGCGCCTCGGAGAGCCTCGCGAGGGCGCGCGCACGGTCTGCACCGCGCACGGCGGTCGAGACGACCGCGGCGGCGGACAGGAAGATGGACGCCTGTACGAGCGAGATCGCCATCGAGACGGGGGGGTGCGGTCCGCGCCCGGCCCCGAGATCGAGATCGAGGTATGCGATGGTCGGGCGGGCCAGGGCGGAGAGCAGGGCGACGGCGTACGCCGAGCGCGCTCCGAGCAGAAGTCCCGCCGCCGCGATCGAGAGCACGAAGCCCGAGAGCGCCGGCGCGAGGATGTCCGGGGCCACGATCATGGCTGCCGCGAGCGCGAGCCACGAGCCCGCAACGAACGCTCGGGCGCTCGCCCTCACGTATCCACCGCGTGCGAGCAGCAGGGACACGCCGACGATGCCGACGAAGCCGAGATCCACCAGCAGGCGCGGAATCGGCCGCGGCAGAGCGAGCACGATCACCACCGCTGCGAACAGGGCGATCGGAATGCACACCAGGCCGATCCGGTGGACGGTCGCAGCGATCCGCGTCACGCCCTCGTCCGGGAACTCGGGAGGAGCGAGCAAGCGGCGAACCCTCGCCAGGAGCTGCACGAGCGAAAGAGTACCAGTCTGTCGCCGGCCGGCGAACACCGGATCTTCGCCAAGAGACTGAAGCCGGCCGGCACACCACCCGAAGGAGTCACTGAGAGCGGGGGGGAACGATGGCGGCACTCGACGACCTGAAGTGCTTCGAGCTCACGCGCGAGCGGGGCTTCTTGCCGGCGCAGGATCCGGCAGTCGAGCTGCCGCGCGGGTTCGCGCTCTGGGACGAATTGGCGCGCGAGCTGCCCAAGCGCCTGCTGGCCGGCGATCTCCGGCGCACGCTCGGCCGCCTGCCGATCCTGCCGACGGAGTCACTGCCCGCGGGAGCGCCGCTGCGGCGCGCGATGCTGGTGCTGTCCTATCTTGGACACGGCTACGTGTGGGGCGAGGCGGAGCCCACGGACCACGTGCCCGCGCCGATCGCCGTGCCCTGGTGCGCGGTCGCCGCCCGGCTCGGGCGCCCACCCGTGCTCTCCTACGCGTCGTACGCGCTCGACAACTGGCGGCTCTTCGACCGGACCCGGCCGCTCGAGCTCGGCAATCTCGCGATCGTCCAGAACTTCCTGGGCGGCGCGGACGAGGACTGGTTCATCCTGGTGCACGTCGAGATCGAAGCGCGCGCGGCGCAGATCCTGGCGCGGCTCGGGCCGGCCGCGGCCGCCGCCTCCCGCGGCGAGGGCCCGCGGCTTGCCGAGCAGCTCGGCGCCATGGCGGCGGGCATCGAGTCGCTGTGCGAGACGCTGCAGCGCATGCCGGAGCACTGCGACCCGTACATCTACTACCAGCGCGTGCGGCCGTACATCCACGGCTGGAAGAACCACCCGCTGCTGCCACACGGCGTGGTGTACGAGGGAGTGGCGTCGCTCGGCGAGCGGCGGCAGTGTCTGCGCGGGGAGACCGGCGCGCAGAGCGGGATCGTGCCGGCGCTCGACGCCGCACTCGGCGTCGAGCACGCGGACGATCCGCTGCGCGCCTACCTGCTCGAGATGCGTGACTACATGCCGCCGGGCCACCGCGCGTTCGTGCAGGCGGTCGAGGCCGCCCCGCCGCTTCGCGAAGCCGTGCTCGCCTGCGGCGGGACCGAGCTGCGCGAGGCATACAACGAGTGTCTGCGCTGGCTCGAGGCGTTCCGCTCCACGCACCTCGACTACGCGGCGCGCTACATCTACCGGCAGAGTCAGTCGAACGCGTCCAATCCCACGGCCGTGGGCACGGGCGGCACGCCGTTCATGCCCTACCTGCGCAAGCATCGCGACGAGACGCCGCGGGGGCGCGTCACCTAGACGGGGCGCTCGCCGCGAGCGCGCGCGCGGTGTGGATGCCCCAGAGCGCGTCGGCCGGGATCGCGAGCTCGCCCAGCGCGTCGCGCTGCAACGGGTAGCGATCGAGGTCGACGAGCTGCTCGAGCATGGGCGCTCCTTCGCCTGCGGGACCGGCTCGGCACGGTACCACGTCCGCTCGCCTTCCCTCGACCGCTCCGTTCGCGGTAGAGTCGCGCGATGAACGCGCACTCGGATCTCGCCCGGATCGATCTCTCGCTCGACTCGCGCGCGGTCACGTTCGAGAACCCGACGGGCGCGCGCGGGGCGGGCGGCACGGCGTTCGGCGGACGCAAGGGCGCGCCCATGCGCGAGCTCGCCGCGGGCGAGCGCGTCGTGCTCGCCGACCTCGAGGGCCCGGGCACGATCCGCCACGTGTGGATGACGTTCCCGCCGGCGCGACCGGAGTGGATGCGCGCGCTCGTGCTCGAGGTCTTCTACGACGGCGCGGCCGAGCCGTCGATCTCGGTGCCGTGTCTGGACTTCTTCGGGCTTCCGCACGGCCGGCCCGCGCACTACGTCTCGGCGCTCACCGCGGCGCAGGAAGGGCGCGGCTTCAACGCCTATCTGCCGATCCCGTTCCGGCGCCGGATTCGCATCGAGCTCGGTAACGGCGCGAGCCGTCCGATGTTCCTCTACTACCAGCTCGACTACACGCTCGAGCCGCGGCTCTCGGCCGACACCGGATTGTTACACGTGTCCTTCCGGCGCGAGAATCCGACGCGGCTGATGGAGGACTTCACGATCGCGGGCGGGCTGCGCGGTCCCGGCCGCTACCTCGGCTGCAACGTCGGCATCCGCCCGCTGCCCGCAGCGAACTTCGTCTGGTACGGCGAGGGCGAGCTCAAGATCTTCCGCGACGGCGACACCACGCACCCGACGATCTGCGGCACCGGGCTCGAGGACTACGTCGGCACCGCCTGGGGAATGGGCACGCACTTCGCCCTGTACGGCGGCGTGCCGAACGAGGTGCGGCCGCCGGAGGGCGCGGCGATCCCCGACTTCACCGGCTTCTACCGCTGGCACGTGCTCGATCCGGTCGTGTTCTCGCGCGATCTGCGCGTGACCCTCCAGCAGATCGGCTACGCCGTGGTGCCGAAGGGCGGCGAGGCGGAGTTCGAGCGTTTCCAGCGCACGAACCCCGCGGCGGGAGCGGGCTGGCTGCGCAACAACCCGGCGGTGGCGGTGCACGGCCTGTCCGAGCGCGTCGACGACTACTGCGCGACCGCCTACCTGTACTGCCGCGACGCGCAGCCGGTGCCGCGGCTCGACGTCGCGGCCGCGACCGCCGATATCGCGCGCCGCCCGTACGAGCAGAAGTCGCAGACGGAGCAGATGCTCGGCGTGGTGTGATGGAGAAGGCGGAGTTTTTCCGAGAGGCGCGTTCGGATCTCACTGGCCCGCTCGCGGGCCTGCGCGTGCTCGAGGCGGCCACCACCTGGGCCGGGCCGTTCTGCGCCGCGCTGCTCGGCGACTTCGGCGCGGACGTGATCAAGGTCGAGCTTCCCGGCGGAGAGGTCTCGCGCCGGCTGCCGCCGTTCCTGCCCGGCCACGACCGGCCGATCTCGGCGTTCAACGCGACGGTGAACCGGAACAAGCGCAGCCTGACGCTCGACCTGCGCAAGGCGGAGGGCCGCGACGTGTTCCTGCGCGTCGCCGCGACCTGCGACTTCGTGGTGGAGAACTTCCGGCCGGGGACGCTCGCCGGCTGGGGCCTCGGCTACACCGACGTGCGTCGGGTCCGGCCGGACGTGATCTACGTCTCGGTCTCGGGCTTCGGCCAGTTCGGTCCCGATCACGACCGCGCCGGCTACGACCCGATCGCGCAGGCGCGCTCCGGCTACATCTCGCTGAACGGCAGCCCGGACGGCGATCCGGTGAAGTCCGCGACCTGGCTCGCGGACGACCTCGGCGGCATTCATGCCGCATTGGCGGCGCTGGCCGCGCACGCGCACCGCTGCCGCACGGGCGAGGGGCAGCACATCGACGTGGCGCTGCTCGACGGGCTGCTCGCCACGTCGAACGCGAACCCGACGCTCGGGGCCCTGGGCGTTCCGCTCGAGCGCTGGGGCAACGAGTTCAGCTTCTGCGCGCCCGCGAGCGCGTTCCGCTGCCGCGACGGCTGGATCTACCTGGGCGTGCTGCTCGACTCGCACTGGCAGGTGCTCGCGCGCTTGATGGGCCGGCCAGAGCTGGCCGACGATCCCGAGTTCGCGGTCACCGCGAAGCGCGTCGCCAACCGCGCCGAAGTGAACCGCCTGGTCTCCGAGTTCTGCGCCGAGCGCGAAGCCGCGGACGTCGAGCGCGTGTGCGCGGGCGCGGGGCTCACCGCCGGCGCGGTGCGCAGCTTTGCCGAGTCCGCGCGCGACCCGCACGTCCAGGCGCGCGACATGCTGCAGAGCGTCGCCCAGGAGGACGGGAGGCCCGCGCCGATCATCGGGCCGGCCGCGAAGTTCTCGCGCACCCCGGTGAAGGTGCGCCGCGGCGCGCCCGCGCTCGGCGCGCACAGCGACGAGATCCTGGCCGAGGTCGGGATCGACGCCGATGCGCGCGCGAAGCTGCGGGACGCGGGGATCCTGTAGCCGGCCTCGTCAGCGCGACGTCTGCGCGCGCAGCGCCGCGGGCCGGGTCGCGAGCTCGCGGTGGATCAGGTACGCGAGCGGGCCGAACGACCCGGTCAGGAGGGTCGCGACGAAGTAGGGAAGCCAGGGCAGACCGAGCTCGCGCGCGTCGCGGTACATGAACCCGCTCGCGATCGCGAGCCCGATCACCAGGTCGGCGAAGACCTGGCGCGTGGCCCAGCTCGCGTTCAGCGAGGAGAACAGGCCGACGAGTCCGACCTCCGCGAGCGCGACCTCCGTGAGCAGTCCGAACGCGAGCACGATGACCGAGAGACCGAGGATGCGTGTGTTCATGATGGAACCTCCTGGTCGCGGCGGAGGAGCAAGCGGCGTGCCCGGCGCGCGCGCGCCGCAGCGCGGCTCGCGGCGAAGCGCGTGTCGCGCCGCCGCCACGGCTGTCGCGGCGCTGCAACACCTGCCGCAGCGGGGCGCCTCGCGCGCGTGAGCGCAGGCCGGCACGGGCCTTGCGTCGCGCGCTGCTAAGATCGCGCGTGCGGCGGGAGAAGCGGATGACGACTCGGCGCTGGGATGTGTACGGCGGGCTCGCGGGCCTGGCGCTCGGCGTGGTCGACACCGCCTTCCTGCTCGCGTCGGGCGTCGAGATGACGGTCGGTGGCCGCAGCGCGACGCTCGCGGTCGGCGCGACGTTCGGCTCGAGCTCCGCGCTGCTCGGCTTCCTGATCGGGCGGCTCTTCCAGGCGCGCGCTCGCGCCCGCGCCGACGCCGACACCATCGCGCGTCAGCTCGCGGAGCTCGAGGCCACGCACGCGGCCTGGCTCCAGAACGAGAAGCTCGCCTCGCTCGGGCGGCTCGCGGCCGGAATCGCGCACGAGGTGCGCAACCCGCTCGGCGTGATCCGCGCCTCTGCGACCATGGTGCAGGAGAGCTTCGATCCCGCCGACGAGGCGTATCGCGCGTGTCAGTTCATCCGCGAGGAGACGGACCGGCTCGACGGGCTGGTGAAGTCACTGCTCGGCTTCGCGCGCCCGACCGAGCTGCGCGCCTCGAGCTGCTCGGTCGAGAAGCTCTTCGATCGCGTGCTTCAGCTTTCGGACGCAGGCCTGCGCGAGCGCGGCATCGAGGCGCGCCGCGACGTCGACGCGCGTCTTCCCGAGCTGCGCGGCGATCCGGACCTGCTGGCGCAGATGCTGCTCGACCTGGTCACGAACGCGGTCGAGGCCATGGAGCGCCCCGGGCCGATCGAGCTGCGCGCGCAGCTGGCGGGCGACGCGGCGCTGCTCGAGGTCGCGGACGCGGGCCCGGGTATCCCGCGCGCGGAGGCGGAGCGGATCTTCGAGCCGTTCCACACCACCAAGCCGCGCGGCACGGGGCTCGGCCTGGCGATGGCGCGGCGCATCGCGGTCGCGCACGGCGGCTCGCTCGAGGCGGTCGAGCTGCGCGGCGCGGGCCCGGGCTTCGCGGGCGCCTGCCTGCGCGCGCGCTTGCCGCTCGCGGGCCCGGCCGCGCGCGAGCGGATCCTGGTGTGAACGCCCGCATCGCGGTTCTCGACGACGAAGCGCGCATGGCCGAGGTCGTGGCGATGCTGCTGCGCCGCGAGGGCCTGGACGCGCGCGCGTACACCGACCCGCAGGCGCTGCTCGGCGCGCTCGAGCAGGATCCCGTCGACTGTCTCGTCACCGATCTGCGTATGCCGGGCGCGGACGGGCTCGAGGTGTTGCGCCGCGCGCGCGCGCTCGACCCGGAGCTGCCCGTGATCCTGATGACCGCCTACGCGACCGTGCCGACCGCGCTCCAAGCCATGCGCGAGGGTGCCTTCGACTACGTGCAGAAGCCGTTCGAGAACGAGGAGCTGATCGCGCTGGTGCGCCGGGCGCTCGACGTGACGCGCCTCTCGCGCGAGAACCGCTTCCTGCGCGCCGAGCTGCGCGAGCGCTTCGCGCTCGACGGCGTGGTGGCGGAGAGCGCGGCCATGCGCGGCGTGCTCGATCTGGTGCGCCGCGCCGCGCGGGGGCGCGCGACCGTGCTCGTGACCGGCGAGTCCGGCACCGGCAAGGAGCTGGTCGCGCGCGCTGCACTACCACTCCGACCGCGTCGGCGGTCCGTTCGTGGCCGCGAACTGCCGCGCGTTCGCGGCGGGGGTGCTGGAGTCGGAGCTGTTCGGTCACGAGCGCGGCGCGTTCACCGGCGCGGACCGCGCGCGGCCCGGCTTGTTCGAGCGCGCGCAGGGCGGAACCGTGTTCCTCGACGAGATCGGCGACGTCGGCCTCGACTTCCAGGCGAAGCTCCTGCGCGTGCTGCAGGAGCGGCGTGTGCGCCGCGTGGGCGGCGACGACGAGCGCGAGCTCGACGTGCGCGTGGTGGCCGCGACCAACCGCGAGCTGCGCGCGGAGGTCGAAGCGGGCCGCTTCCGCGAGGATCTCTACTTCCGGCTCGCCGTGGTGCCGATCGCGATCCCGCCGCTGCGCGAGCGGCGCGAGGACGTGCTCCCGCTCGCGCGCCGCTTCCTCGCGCTCGCGAACGCGGAGCTCGGCCGCAGCATCCGCGGCTTCGAGCCGGAGGTCGAGCGCTGGCTCACGGCGCACGCCTGGCCCGGCAACGTGCGCGAGCTCGAGAACGCGATCGCGCGCGGCGTGGTGCTTGCGCAAGGAGAAGAGGTCGAGCTTGCCGACCTGGCACTCGAGGCAGGCTCCGGCGACGAGCGCGACTCGCTCAGCGAGGGCCTGCAGGGATTCCTCGAGCACGCCGCGGCCGAACGGATCCGCAAGGCGCTCGCCGACGCGAACGGCGTGAAGGCGGAGGCCGCGCGCCGTCTCGCCATCGACCGCACCACGCTGTACCGGCTGATGCGCCGCTACGGCGTCGAGTAGCGGGCGCCGTCGCTCAACCCGCCTCGGAGCGCCGCTCGGCCAGCGTCTTCTGGATCTCCGCGACACGCTCGCGTGTCAGCGAGTAACGCACCAGGTAGACGAACGCGACGACGCCCATGAAGAAGATGCCCGGTCCGTAGAGCACGCCCAGATGGCGCACGACCTCGGGTGCGACCTGGCCCGGCACGGCGTTCTCGGGAAAATGGATCAGGTCGATCGCGACGCCCGCGAGCAGGTGGCCGAGCCCCGACGAGGCCTTGCCCGAGAACGCGATCGCGCCGAAGAAGATGCCCTCCTGACGCCGTCCGGTGTCGAACTCGTGCTCGTCGACCAGGTCCGCCATCATCGAGCCCGCGGCCACCAGACCCGCGCCGCCGCCGAAGGCGGCCAGGAACCCGCACAGCGAGAGCAGCCCGAGGTAGAGTCCGGTCTGCTCCTTGGCGGGCCAGAAGCCGACGAGCTTCAGCAAGAGCGGCAGCATCGCGAAGATCGCGAACACCAGCGTCCCCCACAGGAAGGTCGGCTTCTTGTCGATGCGCCGCGACGCGATCGTCCAGAACGGCACGCCGATCACGATGCCCGACACGCCGAGCAGCCCGACGATGCCGATCTGCTGGGTGGTGAGCTCCCAGAAATGCGTCGAGACGTGCAAGCCGAGCTCCGACTGGATGCCGCGCATCACGAAGAAGATCAGCACGCCCACGAACAGCGAGCGGAACGACGGACTCGCGAGCGCGTCGCGCAGCTCCGTGACCAGCCGACCCATGCTGAACGCGGCGTGCTTGTGCAGCGGCTCGAGCAGCATGGGGATGCGCGGGTGCGTGCCGAGCGCGGAGATCAGCACCACCGCGACCGACGCGCAGGCGAAGAAGAACGCGTAGTGTGGATAGGCGAGCGGATTGAGCTGCCCGACCGGGAACTCGGGCGTCGCGCGCAGGAACACGAACAGCCCGAGCACCAGCGTCGCGACGCCGCCGAGCACGCCGAACAGCGTGCGGTAGCCGACGATGGCCGTGCGCTCGTGGTAGTCGGCCGTGAGCTCCGCGCCGAGCGCGTTGTGCGGCACCAGGTACAAGGCCATGGTCGTGCGCACGGCGATCGCCAGCACCGTGAGCCAGATGAACAGCCCCGTCTCGCCGAGCCCTTCCGGCGGCACGAACAGGAAGTAGAAGCTGATTCCGAACGGAATCGCCGCCACGTACATGAACGGATGGCGGCGTCCGATGCGGCCTTTGTGCGCGTCGGAGAACGACCCGATCATCGGATCGATCACGGCGTCGAAGACGAGCGCGATCGCGGTCGCGAGACCCGCGAGGGTTCCCGAAAGACCGAGCACCTGGTTGTAGTAGAAGAACAGGAACGTCTCGAAGGAGCTGTTCTTGAAGCCCTCGCCGAGCTGACCCATTCCGTAGGCGATCTTCGTGTAGAGGCGGAGCGGCGGCACGCGCGGATCCTACGCGAATCGCTCGGTGCCTTGCGAGTCGTCGAGCGCGCGCACGCCCTACTCTTGCGGAATGAACTGCTTGAAGAGCGGCACCAGGTTCGGGCCCTTGCGGATGGTGTGCCCGCCGTCGACGGGGATCAGCTGGCCGGTGATCCAGCTCGACTCGTCGGAGAGCAGGAACGCCACCAGCTTCGCCACGTCCGCCGGCTCGCCGATGCGCGAGATCGGCATCAGCGACAGGTACTCGTCGCGCGAGACCGGCGTCGTCGCGAGCGCCGCCGCGAGCGGCGTGTGCACCACCCCGGGCAGCACCGAGTTCACGCGGACCTTCTGCTCGCCCAGCTCGTCGGCCGCGCAGCGCGTCAGCATGTCGAGCCCCGCCTTCGACGCGCAGTAGGCGCTCATCCACGGATGCGTGAGCGCGCCCGCGATCGAGCTCACGTTCACGATGCTGCCGCCGCCCACATCGATCATCGCGCGCGCCTCGGCGCGCACGCAGCGAAACGCGCCCGTCAGATTCGTGGCGATCACGCGCTCGAACTCGGCGGTGGTCGCGCGCAGGATCGGCCCCGCACTGCCGGTCCCGGCCGAGTTCACCGCCAGGTCGAGCCGGCCGAAACGGCGCACGGTCGCGGCCACCGCGTCGTCGACGGATTTGTCGTCGGTGACGTCGCAAGCGACCCAGGCGGCGTTCGGTCCGAGCTTCTCCACCGCCTCGCGCAGCGTGTCCTCGCGGCGCGCGCAGATCATCACCTTGCCGCCGGAGGCGACGATCGTCTGCGCGCAGCCGAAGCCGATCCCCGTCGCGCCCGCGGTCACGAACGCGACCTTCCCCGAAAGATCCGGCATCAGTCCCCCCTCGGCGTGAAGCGCGCCGGCATGTGCTCGATGCCCACGATGAAATTCGACGGCCGCAGCGGCAGCGGCTCGTCCGTGGCGAGCTCCATGTCGGGCAGACGCGCGAGCAGCTCCTCGAACATCACGCGCAGCTCGAGCCGCGCCAGGCTCGAGCCCAGGCACGAGTGCGCACCGTAGCCGCCGAACGCGACGTGGTCGTTCGGGTCGCGCTCGACGTGCAGCTCGTCCGCGTTCTCGAACACGCGCTCGTCGCGGTTTCCGGAAGCGTACAGGAGCAGGAGCTTGTCGCCCTCGCGGATCTTCTGGCCGCGCAGCTCGGTGTCGCGCGTCGCAGTGCGGTTCATGTTCACGATCGGCGTGACCCAGCGGAGCAGCTCCTCGACCGCGGTCGGGATCAGGCTCGGATCGGCGACGAGCTTCGCGCGCTCGCCGGGGTTTTCGATCAGCGCCTGCATGCCGCCCGTGATCACATGGCGCGTGGTCTCGTCGCCGCCGACCAGGATCAAGAGGCTCTCCTGCACCAGCTCCACGTCGGAGAGCCCCTCGCCGTCGATCTCGGCGTGCACGAGCACGCTCATCAGGTCGTCCTGCGGCGGCTTCGCGCGCCGGTCCGCGATCACGCGCAGCGCGTACTGCGCGTACTCGCCCGCGGAGTGCGCGGCGCGGGTCATGACCTCGACCGAGGCGGTGCCGTTGGTGGCGGCGATCAGCTCGTCCGACCAGCGCAGCAGCATGTCGTGGTCCTCGGTCGCCACGCCGAGCAGATCGCCGATCACGACCATCGGCAGCGGCGCGGCGATCTCGCGCACGAACTCGCACTCGCCGCGCGCGGCCACCTTCGCGATCAGGTTGCGGCAGATCTCGCGGATGCGCGGCTCGTGGTCCGCGACGCGCCGCGGCGTGAAGCCCTTGTTGACCAGGTTCCGCCGGCGCCGGTGCTGCGGGTCGTCGAGGTTGATCATCGAGGGGATCGGCGGCGAGTCCGGCCGCGAGCTCATGCGCGAGCAGTAGAGCTCCGGATCCTTCGAGATCGCCATGATGTCTTCGTGCAGTCCGACTCCCCAGACCTTACCCGTGTCGTCCCAGTACACGGGCGCGTGTCGGCGCAGCCAGCGGTAGTGATCGTGCGGCCGGTCGATGTAGAACTGCCCGTCGAGCAGTCGTATCTCGGGATTCGAGGGGGAAGTGGCCATGCGCCATTCTAGCCCGGCGGCATGGAATGTTGCGGAGGCAGCAGCATGGGCAGGCAGCCGTGGCCGCTCGAGCGCATGCGCGCGCGCATCGCGAGCGGCCCGCCGCGCTCGTAGGCGTCAGCGCGGCGGCGCGCCGACCTCGCGCAGGTGACGCTCCGCGCGCTCGACGTGCAGGCCCGAGCCCTGCAGGCGCGCGAGCGCGAGCAGTCGCTCCCAGGTGCGCACGGTCAGCGCGCGGTCGGCGCCGCTGCGTTCGTACACGAGCGCCAGGTTGTTCCAAGTCGAGAGATACGCCGGATCCAGCGCGAGCGCGGCGGAGTACTGCTCGACCGCGGGCTCGAAACGGCCGAGCTCTTTGTACGCGTTGCCGAGGTTGTAGTGCGCCATCGACAGGTCCTCGCCCGGCTCACGCCAGTTGACGGCGAACGCGGCCGCGGCGACCAGCGCCCCGGCGATCGCGAGTCTGCGCGCGTCGCCCTTCCGAGCGAGGTCCCAGATCGACACCACGGCGGCGCCCGCGAAGATCGCGAGCAGCGGCACGACGGGAACGCGATAGCGCGAGAGCGCGACGAACAGCACGCCCGAGCCGAAGTAGACCCCGATCATTCCGTAGAGCGGCGCGAGCCGGCGCCAGCGCGACGCGGACAGCGCGAACCCCGCGAGCGCGAGCGGCGCGATCACGCCGAAACCCGGCAGCGGCAGCGACAGGACCCAGGAGATGCCGCGCGACACCGTGAAGGAACGCACGTCCCACGGCTCGTAGCGGTTCCAGAACAGTCGCGCGCGTTCCGCCGCGAGTGCGAGCGCGCGCGACGGATGCGCGAGCACGAACGCGAGCGCCTCCCCGCGCCAGTACGCGGAGACCTCCGACGCGCGCAGCTCGGCTCTGCCGAGCGAGCGCTGCGCGATCTCGGTGTAGGCGAACTTGCGCTCGATCGGATCGTCCGCGAGCGCGCGCGGGAAGATGCCCGGAATGTTGTAGGTCGCCGACGCAGTCGGATTCCAAGAGTCGTAGAGGAGCAGCCCGCCGGTCGCGTTCACCAGCACGAAGTCGCCGCTCACGGCGCGGTTGCGGAGCGTGGCCGGCGCGATCGTCAGGGCCACGGCGAGCAGGAAGACACCCGCGTGCAGCGCGCTGCGCGCGCTCGGCCGCGCCGACCCGGCCGCGAACAGCGCCCAGAGCGCGAACAGCGGCGCGTAGAGCACCGCGTTCTGGCGCGCGAGCGCCGACAAGCCGAGCAGCACGCCGACCGCCGCGAAGCGCCACGGCGCCGGCGCGTCGAGCGCGCGCAGCGATGCGAGCACGACCGCGGCGGTGAGGAAAGTCTGCAGCGCTTCGAGCAGCGCCGCGCCCTCGTAGAAGATCTGCATCGGATAGGTCGCGGCGAGCGCGGCCGCGACGATCGCGACGCGCCGGTCGAAGAGCCGCGTCGCGAGCAGGAAGACCAGCGCGCACGCTGCCGCGCCGAGCAGCGCGTTGACCACGAGCGGCCAGAAGTGACCCGGCCCCGCGAGCGCGTACACCGCCGCGAGCAGGTAGCCGTAGAGCGGCGAGAGGAAGAACGGCTCGGAGCCCAGCCAGTCGCCACCGGCGATGCGCAGGGCCCAGCCGCGATAGACGAGCGAGTCGACCGACGGCTGCGAGTAGAACGGATCGTTCGCGACGACCTGCTGCAGGTGCAGGAGTCGCAACACCAGCGCGCCGCCAAACGCGGTGCTCGCGCAGGCCCTATCGGACAACATGAGGGAGGACAGCATGGGGGGACAGCATCCGGCAACGCTACGTGTGACGCGCCAATGGGTCAACGAGCCGCGGGTGCGCCGCGGCTCGAGACCACCACCAGCACGAGGCCGAGCGGCTGCGCGGCGAGCGTCGCGAGCGCGATGCCCAGGCCGAAGTGGTCGGCGAGCAGCCCGATCGCGATCGGCAGCGGCAGCTCGATGACGCCGAAAAGCGTCAGCACGGCGTTCACCGCACCGGAGCGATCCGGCAGCGCGCGGTAGGCCTGGGCCTTCGCGATCGGATACTGCAGAGACGCGAGCGCGCCGGTCACGAACAGCCAGAAGCTAGCGGCCGCGGCGCTCTCGACCGAGAGGAACGCGAACCACGAGACGGCGCAGCCGAGCGCGCTCGCGAGCAAGAGGCGCAGCGGCGCGACCCGGCGCAGCAGCGCTTCGCCCGCCGCCAGCCCGACGACCGCGCCCGCGATCTCGGCCGAGAGCGCGCTCGTGCGCGCGCCGAGCGACAGCTCGAGCACGTCGCGCAGGTACAGGCTTGCGAACGCGACCATGATCTCGTCGAGCAACGCGCACAGCGACACCGCGATCGCCCAGCGCAGCAGGAGCGGCTCGCGCAGCGCGGAGACGAGCGCGGCGCGCAGGGTCTCGCGCGGCTCGTCGGCAGCTTCGCGCTGCCTCGACTCCGGGAACGTCCGTGTCCAGAGCAGCGCCGCGTACACGACCAGCACCACGCCCACCCCCACGAAGCTCGTGCGCCAGCCCGAAGCCAGCACGGCGGCCAGCGCGATCAGGCTCGGCGTCGCGAGATCGCCCAGCGCCCCCGCGAACGTCCAGCGCAGCAGCGCACGCTCCAGCTTGTCGCGCGACACGTCCGCGAGCGTCGCCTGCGCGAGCGAGACGCCGCAGCCCGAGAGCGGGCCGTACAGAAGCAGCGCGACGACCAGGAACCCGTAGCCCGGCGCAAGCCCCGCGCCCACGCAGACGACCCCGAGCAGCGCGAGCCCGCCGCACACGAACCAGCGCCGCGGCAGTCGATCCGAGAGCAGGAACAGCGGCGGCTCGAGCGCGAAGCCCAACGCCGTGATCGCGAACAGCAGCCAGCCCGCCGCCTCGGCGTACGACACGCCGAACTCGCTCTTGATCTCGGGCGAGCCGACGAACGGAATCCCCGACGCGAGCTCGTCGAGGAACGCGACACTGACGAGCAGCGACGCGAGCCTCAGCACGGAGCGCACGCTAGTTCGACCTCACGATCGCTCGTACGAGCGACGGGCGCCGTCGGCGGCCCCCGCCGCGGCGCCCCGCAAGCGAAGCGCGCAGCGAGGCGAAGCCGAGCGTAGTCAACCTGTAATGGCGTCCAGTCCCGTGAGCTCCTTGCCGATGATCAGCGTGTGGATGTCGTGCGTGCCCTCGTAGGTGCGCACGGTCTCCAGGTTCACCATGTGGCGCATCGAGCAGTAGTCGTCGACGATGCCGTTCGCGCCGAGCATGTCGCGCGCGAGCCGCGCGATCTGCAGCGCCACGTCGACGTTGTTCATCTTGGCCATCGACACCATCGCGTGGTGCAGCAGGCCTTTGTCCTTCAGGCGCCCGAGCTGCAGCGCGAGCAGCTGCGCCTTGGTGATCTCGGTGGCCATGAAGGTCAGCTTCTGCTGCGGGATCTGCAGCGAGCCGAGCGGCCGGTCGAACACGATGCGCTCGCGCGAGTAGCGCAGAGCCTCCGAGAAGCAGGCCTGCGCCGCGCCGATCGCGCCCCAGGCGATTCCGTAGCGCGCCTGCGTGAGACAGCCGAGCGGTCCCTTCAGACCTTTCACGCCCGGCAGGCGGTTCGCCTCGGGCACGTGCACGTCGGACAGGAACAGCTCGCTCGTGATCGAGCCGCGCAAGCTGAACTTGCCCTTCATGTCGCGCGCCTCGAAGCCGCGCGTGCCGGCTTCGACGAGGAACCCCTGGATCTCGTCGTCGGTCTGCGCCCAGACGATCGCGAGCTGCGCCGCGGTGCCGTTGGTGATCCAGCGCTTGGTGCCGTTCAGCACCCAGCCGTCGCCCGAGCGCCGAGCGCGCGTGAGCATGCCGCCGGGATTCGAGCCGTAGTCGGGTTCGGTCAGGCCGAAGCAGCCGACCACGCGGCCCTCCGCCATCGGCGGCAGCCAGCGCTCCTTCTGCGCGTCGCTGCCGTAGGCGTAGATCGGGTACATGCACAGGCCGCCCTGCACGGAGGCGAAGCTGCGCAGCCCGGAGTCGCCGCGCTCGAGCTCCTGCATCACCAGCCCGTATGCGACGTTGTTCATACCGGCACAGCCGTAGCCGTGCAGGTTGGCGCCGAACAGGCCGAGCTCGGCCATCTTCGGCACGAGCTCCATCGGGAAGGAGCCGTCCTGGCGGACGTGCTTCACGACGACCGGGAGGAATTCCTTGTCCACGAACTCGCGCACCGTGTCGCGCACGATGCGCTCCTCGGGCTCGAGCGAATCCTCGATCCGGTAGAAGTCGAGCGGTTCGAAAGACATCTGCGCCTCCGGAAGCGATGAGCTCCCGGAGGCGCGGAAATCAGCCAGCCTCTGCGTTCACCTGCGAGGCGGACCGGCCTTCGGCGAGCTCGGTGAGCTGCTTCGAGATCTTGTTCATCCGCCTGTTCAGCTTCTCGATCTCGTGCTTCGAGGCAATACCAAAGACGTCGTAGATCTGCGAGCGGGTCACGTCGACGCGCTCCTCGAGATCCTTCCGGGCGCCCTCGGCGCGTTTGTACAGCTCGCTCTCCTGGACGCGCTCCTGCAGCTTCTCGGCGCGCTTGCGCACTTCGCGCTCCACCTTGCGGCGCTGGTGATCGAAGCGCTCGCGCAGGTCCTGGAGCTGCTCGTCCAGGCTCTTGAGCGCATCGTTGAACCGGTCGAACCCACTGGATCGGGTCTGTGCCATGGTCGCTTTCCTCCTTCGCAATCTCGCGAACGCCGCGCAAACTAACACGCTGCGTCAGAGCGTCAAGGGAAAATACTTTTTCTTTTGTTCTTAGATAGTTGCGTGAGATTTTCGCGTCTCGACCCTGGCCGGTTGCGACGCGCTGAGTCGTAAACCTGCGGACTACCAGCGGATCAGCGCCGAGCCCCAGGTGAAGCCGGACCCGAAGCCGGCCATGGCGATCAGGTCGCCCTCGCGGACCCGGCCGGCCGCCACGCACTCGTGCAGGAGCATGGGGATCGAGGCGGCCGAGCAGTTCCCGAACTTCTGGATGTTGTTGTAGGTGCGCTCGGGCGGGATGCCGAGCTTCTGCGAGACGAACTCGTTGATCCGCAGGTTGGCCTGGTGGAACAGGAACAGGCTGACGTCTGCGAGCTGGCACTTGTTGTGGGCGAGCGCCTCCTCGATCACCTCGGGCATGCGCTGGACCGCGTGCTTGAACACGAAGCGGCCCTCCATGTACGGGAACTGCTTGCCCTGATCGAGCATTTCGTGGGTGATGCGCTGCGGCCAGAACGACGAGCCGGGCGCCTCGACCCAGAGCTTCTTGGCGTGCTTGCCCTCGGCGTGGGTGTGGACCGAGAGGATGCCGCGGTTGGCGTCGGGCGACGCTTCGAGCACCACCGCGCCCGAGCCGTCGCCGAAGATCACCGCCACGTCGCGGCCGCGGGTCGTGAGGTCGATGCCGGTGGAGTGGACTTCGGCGCCGACCACGAGCACGCGATCGTACTGGCCCGAGGCGACGTACAGCTCGCCGACCTGCAGCGCGTACAGGAAGCCGGTGCACTGGCAGCGCACGTCCATCGCGGGGCAACCCTCGAGGCCGAGGTGATCCTGCAGGAAGCAGGAGATGCCGGGAAAGTCGTGCTGCGGCGAGAGCGAGGCGACCAGGATCGCGTCGATCTGGGCGGGCTCGATGCCGGCGTTCGCGATCGCCTGCTTGGCCGCTTCGTGCGCGAGCTCGGCCGGGCCCATGCCCGCGTCGACGTGGTGCCGCTCGACGACGCCGGTGCGCTGCTGGATCCACTCGTCGCTCGTGTCCATGAGCTTCACCAGATCCGCGTTCGTCACCACGCGGGGCGGCACGTACATGCCGGTGCCCGCGATCCGCACGCTGCGCATCACCCTCATCGCTTCCCTCCCTCGAAGACCACGCGTTCCACGGACTGCAGCATCCCCTCGATCCCCTCCCCGTTCAAGGCGGAAATCGGAATTCCCGCGAATCGCTTCGCGAGGTTTTCGCGCTCCTCGGGCGAGACGCGGTCGGATTTGTTCAGGATCAGGACCTCGGGTTTGTCGTCGAGCTCGAGCTCCGCGAGGATGCCGCGCACCGCCTCGACCTGCTGCGGGAGCTGCGGGCTCGAGGCGTCGACCACGTGCAAGAGCACGGTCGCGTCGCGGATCTCCTCGAGCGTCGACTTGAAGCCCGCGACCAGCTCCGTCGGCAGGTCGCGGATGAAGCCGACGGTGTCGGTGATGATCACGTCGCGCTCGCGCGGGAAGCGCAACCGGCGCGCGGAAGTGTCGACGGTGGCGAACAGCTTGTCCGCCGCGTGTACGTCGCTCTTGGTGAGCCGGTTCAGCAGCGTCGACTTGCCGGCGTTCGTGTAGCCGACGATCGAGAGCACGGGCAGGCCTTCGCTCTTGCGCCGCGCGCGGCGTGTCTCGCGCTGGCGCGTGACCTCTTTCAGATTGCGCTCGAGCAGCGTGATGCGATCGCGCACGCGCCGGCGGTCGACCTCGAGCTTGGTCTCGCCGGGCCCGCGCCCGCCGATCCCGCCCTGCAGGCGGCTCATCCCCTCGCTCTGGCCCGCGAGCCGCGGCAGCCGGTACTTCTGCTGCGCGAGCTCGACCTGCAGCTTCGCTTCCTTGGTGCGCGCGTTCTGCGCGAAGATGTCGAGGATCAGCTGCGTGCGGTCGACGATGCGCGCCTCGACGATGTCGGTGATCGCGCGCAGCTGTCCGGGCGTGAGATCGCGGTCGAACAGCACCAGCGTCGCGCCCTGCTGCCAGGCGCGCGTGACCAGGTCCTTGATCTTGCCGGGACCGACCAGGTAGCGCGGGTCGGGCCGCGGCCGGCGCTGGCGCACGGTGTCGACGATCTGCAAGCCGGCCGTGCGCGCCAGCTCGCGCATCTCGGCGCAGCGCTCGTCGGCCCAGGCGTCGTTGCCGAGCTCGACGCAGACCAGCACCGCGCGCTCGCCCTTGCCCTCGACGGCGATGCCCTTCTGCGCCTCGCCGAAGCTCGCCTCGAGCTCGTCGATCCACTCCAGGAAATCGAAGTCGAGCAGGCTCGGCGACACCAGATCGTGACGGCTGACGGTCTCGCCCTCCGAGTCCGGCGGCTGCAGCGACGCGTAGTCGACCTTGTCGGGCAGGCCGTGGGAGTCGACCTGCACCGCGACCATCGCGTCGAGCCGGAGCAGCGCGAGATCGGTCAAGTCGTCCTGCGTGAGCCGCTCGCCGCGCAGGTGGGTGTGGATGCAGCGCAGTCCGCGGAAGCGGCCCGCGCCCGCGCGCACACGCTTGAAGTCGGGCAGCGTGATCGAGAACGCGTCGCCCACCATCACGTACTCGACGCGCCCGCCGCGCCCGAGCAGCACACCGACCTGGCGCCCGCACTCGAAGGACAGCTCGGCCAGCTGGCGCGCGAACTCCTGCGTGACCAGGCGCTCGCGCGGGAGCTTGCGCTTGTACAAGTTCTCGAGGCGACGGAGCTGACTGGCTTTCAGTCCGTAGGTCTGACCGTAGAGCTCGGAGATCGTCGTTCCCTTCAGCCGACGCTGCGCACGAGCTCGGCGTAGCGGTCGAGGAGGGGTAGCGTTTTCTCCGCGGGCTCGGGCGGCAGTCCGAACACCACGCGCGTGACGCCCGCGTCGCGCAGCTTCGCGAGCTCCGCGGGCACCGGGCCCATGCCGAAGATCGAGACCTCGAACGTCGCCGGGTCACGCCCCGCGGCCTGGAGCATTTCGCGGAGCTCCGGCAGCCGCGTCACGATCTCGTCGCGGCCGAAGATCGGCATCCAGCCGTCGCCGTACTCGACCGCGCGCCGCGCGCCCTTCGGGAAGCCGCCGCCGACGTGGATCGGCGGGTGCGGCTTCTGCACCGGCTTGGGCCAGGTCATGATCGGATCGAAGTCGACCCGCTTGCCGTGGTACTCGGCCTTCGACTTCGTCCAGATCTCCTTCATCGCCAGCACGCGCTCGCGCATCAGCGCGATGCGCGTCTTCGCGTCCGTGCCGTGGTTGCGCATCTCCTCGGCGTTCCAGCCCGCGCCGATCCCGAACAGGAAACGGCCGTTCGAGACGCGGTCGAGCGTCGCCACGCACTTCGCGAGCTGGATCGGATCGCGCTGCACGACCAGGCAGATGCCCGTCGCGAGCTTGAGCGTGGTGGTGACCGCGGCCGCCGCGGCGAGCGCGGCGAACGGCTCCATCACGTCGTAGTACATCTTGGGCAGCTCCGGGCCGCCCGGCCACGGCGACTCGCGCTTGGCGGGAATGTGCGAGTGCTCGGGGAACCAGAGCGATTCGAAGCCGCGCGCCTCGGCCTCGCGCGCAAGCTGCGGGGCTTGAATCGAGTAGTCGGTCGGAAAGATCGTGAGCCCGTACTTCATGGCGCCATTCTACGCTGCGTCGTCGGCCGGATTCACGGAAAGACGCGGTACCAGAACCAGCGCGTGCCGGGCTCGAACGAAAGACGCACGGAGCGAACCGCAACCCCGTCGAGCGAGAGCCCGTCGAGCTCGAGCGCGCGCGGCGTCTCGGGCCAGTCGAGCGTCTTGAAGCGGAGCCAGAGCTCGGCCTTGCCGAAGGCTGCGAGCTCGGCGTTCTCGATCGACTTGCGCGGGTCGACGTCGGCGGCGCAGGGCTCGAGCGACGTGTCGAACGTCTTGGTCACGAGCTTGTACTGGTCAGGCGCCGCGCGCCGTCCCGCGTCGCCGAGCAGCGCGAGCGAGGCGAGATTCGCGCGCCAGGTGCCCGGGCCGTCGAGCGTCAGGCGCACCAGCGTCGTGCCGGGGCGGCTGGCCGAGTCGCCGAGCGAGAGCAGCGGCAGGGGCAGCGGCGGGAACACGATGAACCAGACGCCCGCGTCCCAGTCGCACACGGCGGCAGTGACGCTCGCGTCCGCCGCGAAGCTCGCGCGCGCGAGCGACGCCGCGTGCGTGAGCGCGTGGCCGGTGCGTCCGGGCGAGACCTCGAAGTCGTCGCGGGGCTCGACCGGCGTCGCGCCCGCCCCACGCAAGGACGTGTAGGTCTCGCGCGCGACGGCAATGCAACCGGCGCTCGAGACCGCGAGCGCGAGCGAGAGCAACAGCGCAGTTCTTGGGACTCTCATGCCGGGCGATCGCGTGCGATTCTCGGCCACGATCGCGCGCGTGTCACTTCCGGACGGGCGCGCGGGCCCGACCCGCCCGAGGCCGGTCGACTCGGGGCCGCGAGTTCGGGATGCTTCTCAAGCACCGGATGATCCATGGCCGATCATCGCGGAATCAGGAGTGAATCCATGGCTCGGGGCGATCTGGCGCTGGTCTTGATGGCGGCGGGCAAGGGCACGCGAATGCGCTCGCGTCTGCCCAAGGTTCTGCATCCCGTCTGCGGTCGGCCCATCCTGATGCACGCCCTCGAGCTCGGGCGCGAGCTCGGGGCCACGCGCCGGATCGTGATCGTGGGCACGGGCGAGGAGGAGGTCCGTGCCGCCGTCGCCGGCCAGGACGTCGAGCTCGTGCGCCAGAGCGAGCAGCTCGGCACCGCGCACGCCGCTCTGCAGACGCGCGCGGCGCTCGCCGACCACGACGGTCCGGTGATCGTGATGAACGGCGACCACCCGCTGTACCGCGCGCGCACGCTCGCGGGCCTGCGCGACGCGTGGCAGGCGCGCAAGGCGGGGCTCGCGATCCTGGTCACGGAGCTGCCCGACCCGTCCGGCTACGGACGCGTGCTCCGCGACGCCGCCGGCCGCGTCGCGCGCGTGGTCGAAGAGAACGAGTGCTCCGATACGCTGCGGCGCGTGCGCGAGATCAACCTGGGCGCGTACTGCGCGGACGCGCACACGCTCTTCGAGCTGCTCGCGCGCGTGCGCAACGACAACGCCAAGGGCGAGTACTACATCACCGATCTGATCGAGATCGCGCTCGCGAGCGGACACTCGGTCGAGAGCGCGAGCGCGGCCGACTGGCGCGAGTCGCTCGGTATCAACACGCGCCAGGAGCTCGCGCAGGCCGAGTCACTGCTGCGCGAGCGCATCGCCGAACAGCTCATGGCGGACGGTGTCACGCTCAGCCACCCGCAGACCGCCTTCGTCGACGTCGACGTGCGGATCGGCGAGGACACCGTGCTCGGAGCGGGCGTCACGATCCGCGCCGGCTCGCGCATCGGCTCGGGCTGCCGCATCGATCCGGGCGTCGTGATCGAGAGCTCCGTGATCGGCGACGACACCTGGATCAAGCCGGGCTGCTTCTTCGAGGGCGCGCGCGTGGGCAACCGCTGCGAGATCGGCCCCAACGCGCACCTCCGCCCCGGCGCGGACCTGCGCGACGAAGTGCGCGTGGGCAACTACGTCGAGGTGAAGAACTCCGTGTTGGGCAGAGGCACCAAAGCCGACCATTTGTCCTACATCGGCGACGCGGACGTGGGCGAGAGCGTGACGATCGGTTGCGGCGCCATCACCGTGAACTACGATGGGGCGAAGAAGACGCGAACCACGATCGGCGACCGCGCCTTCGTCGGCTGCAATTCGAATCTGATCGCGCCGGTGACCATCGAACCCGAAGCGTACGTCGCCGCGGGCTCGACGATCACGAAGTCGGTTGCCGGGGGAGCACTCGCGGTGGCGCGCGCGCAACAGCGCGTGATCGAGGGCTGGCGCAAGAAGCGGTTCGGCGACGGCGGTCACGAGTAAAGAGCGCGGGAGGAGACAGTCAGTGTGTGGAATCGTCGGCTATGTCGGACACAGTGACCGCGCGCAGGACGTGATCATCGACGGCCTGCGGCGCCTGGAGTACCGCGGCTACGACTCGGCCGGCGTGGCGATCCTGGAAGGGGCGAAGCTGCGCGTGATCCGCGCGCAGGGCAAGCTCGTGAACCTGGAGAGCGCGCTGCGTGACGTGCCGCTGGCGGGGTCTCTGGGCATCGGCCACACGCGCTGGGCCACGCACGGCAAGCCGAGCGAGCGCAACGCGCACCCGCACCTGGCCGGCACCGTGGCCGTGATCGGCAACGGCATCGTCGAGAACTTCCGCGCGCTGCGCGACGAGCTGACGCGCTCGGGCTCGGTGTTCAGCTCCGAGACCGACACCGAGATCATCTCCCACCTCGTGTTCGCCGAGCGCAAGCGCGGCAAGTCGCTGCCCGACGCGGTGCGCGCGGCGCTGCGCCGGCTCGAGGGCTCGTACGCGATCGCGGTCGTCGACGAGACCGAGCCGAACGAGATCGTGATCGCGAAGAACGGCGGCAACCCGATCGTCGTCGGGCTCGGCGTGGGCGAGAACTTCGTCGCCTCCGACATCGCCACCATCCTGCCCTACACGCGCCAGATGCAGATCCTGCAGGACGCGGAGCTGGCGGTGGTGACGCGCGAGGGGGTCGCGATCACCAGCTTCGAGGGCGCGCACGTCGAGCGCGCGCGCAAGCTGATCCAGTGGGATCCGGTGCAGGCGGAGAAGGGCGGCTACGACCGTTTCATGCAGAAGGAGATCTTCGAGCAGCCGCGCGCGATCAGCGACACGATCGGCACGCGCGTGCGCGAGGACGAGGGCGACATCGACCTCGACGGCATCGCGCTCGACGAAAAGTGGGTGCGCGAGCTCACCGGCGTTCAGATCGTGGCCTGCGGCACGGCCTGGCACGCGGGCATGATCGGCCGCTCGATGATCGAGCGGCTCGCGCGGATCGCCTGCGACGTCGATCTCGCCAGCGAATACCGCTACCGCGAGCCGATCGTCTCGGACCGGCACCTGGTGATTCCCGTCTCGCAGTCGGGCGAGACCGCCGACACGATCGCGGCGTTGCGCGAGGCCACGCGCCGCGGAGCGAAGTCGCTCGCGGTCTGCAACGTGCACGAGAGCACGATCGCGCGCAGCACCGACCACGTGCTCTACACCCACGCCGGACCCGAGATCGGCGTCGCGTCGACCAAGTGCTTCACGACCCAGGTCGTGGCGCTGAACCTGATCGCGCTGAAGCTCGCACTCTTGCGCGGCGCGATGTCGCATGCGGAGGTACGCGAGGCGAGCGTGGAGCTGCGCCGCCTGCCGCGCCTGGTCGAGGAGACGCTGGGTCTCTGGTCCGAGATCGAGGGCATCGCGCGCCGCCACATGCACGCGCGCGACTTCCTGTTCCTGGGCCGCGGCTACGGCTTCCCGGTCGCGCTCGAGGGCGCGCTCAAGCTGAAGGAGATCTCGTACATCCACGCCGAGGGCTACGCCTCGGGCGAGATGAAGCACGGCCCGATCGCGCTGATCGACGAGAACGTGCCGGTCGTGATCGTCGCCAACCAGCGCTCGGTCTACGGCAAGCTCGTCTCCAACGCCGAGGAGGCGCGCGCGCGCGGCGGGATCGTGATCGCAGTCGTCGAGCAGGGCAACAGCGAGGCCGAGAGCTTCGCGAACGAAGTCATCCGCGTGCCCGCGACCAGCAGCGAAGCGCTCTCCGCGGTGATCGCAACGATCCCGCTGCAGATGCTCGCGTACCACGTCGCGACCCTGAAGGGCACCGACGTGGATCAACCCCGCAATCTCGCGAAGTCCGTCACCGTCGAGTAGGACCTGCGGGGCCCGGCGCGGCGGTGCCGCCCCAGTCGCTCTACGCGCGGCTTCGCCGCGCATCGCGCTTCGCTTGCAGCGGATGCACCCATCAGCCACCCTCGGCCGCGGATGTCGAGGTTGGAACAGATCGTCGCGGGACTGAATCCCGAGCAGCGCGAAGCGGTCGAGCACGTCGATGGCCCGATGCTCGTGCTGGCGGGCGCGGGCAGCGGCAAGACGCGCATGCTCACGCACCGGATCGCCCAGCTGATCGAGAGCGGCGCCGCCCGGCCGTGGGAGATCCTGGCGGTCACCTTCACCAACAAGGCCGCGCGCGAGATGCGCGAGCGCGTCGAACGCTTGATCGGCTCCGGCTCGGGCGACACGCGCGGGGTGTGGGTGTCCACGTTCCACTCCACGTGCGTGCGCATCCTGCGGCGCGACGGCAGGCAGCTCGGCTACGAGCCGAACTTCGCGATCTACGACCAGGACGATTCGCTCGCGCTGCTGAAGCGCGTGCTGAAGTCGATCGGCGCGGACGAGAAGGCCTGGCCGCCGCGCGGCATCCGCAGCTCGATCGACCGCCTGAAGAACCGGGGCCTGTTGCCGGCCGATCTGGCCCACGAGGGCACGCTCGAGGCCAAGCGCCTCTCCGACATCTACCAGCGCTACCAGAAGGAGCTGCGGCGCGCGAACGCGCTCGACTTCGGCGACCTGATCCTGCTGACCGCGCGGCTTTTCGAGCACTACCCGAACGTGCTCGCGAGCTACCAGCGGCGCTGGCGCTACGTGCTGGTCGACGAGTACCAGGACACCAACCCGATCCAGTACCGGCTCTTGCGCCTGCTCGCCGCCTCGCACCACAACCTGTGCGTGGTCGGCGACGAGGACCAGTCGATCTACAAGTTCCGCGAGGCGGACATCCGCAACATCCTGGACTTCGAGAAGGACTTCCCCGGCGCGAAGGTCGTGCGGCTCGAGCGCAACTACCGCTCGACGCAGCCGATCCTGTCGGCGGCGAGCGCGGTGGTCGCGAACAACATCGAGCGCAAGGGCAAGCGGCTGTACACGGACAAGAGCGGCGGCGAGCCGGTGCGCTTCTACGAAGCAGCCGACGAGCGCGGCGAGGCGGCCTACGTGGTGAACGAGCTGCTCAAGCTGCGCAGCCAGGGCTCACCGCTCGGCGACGCCGCGATCTTCTACCGCACCCACGCGCAGTCGCGGCCGCTCGAAGAGGAGCTGCTCAAGTACAACCTGCCCTACGTGGTCGTGGGCGGGACGCGCTTCTACGACCGCGCCGAGGTGAAGGACGCCCTCGCCTACCTGCGCGTGCTGCGCAATCCCGCCGACACCGAGAGCCTGCTGCGGATCGTGAACAGCCCCGCGCGCGGGATCGGGCGAACGACGCTGGAGCGCGTGCTGCTCGCGGCCGAGCAGGCGGAGACCACGCTCTGGGACGCGCTCACCCGCGCGCTCGGCGCACTGCCGAGCGCGGCTGCCAGGAAGATCGCGGAGTTCGTCGCGCTCATGACCGGCTTCGCGCCGCTCTTCTCGGGCGACGCCATCGCGCAGCCGCTCGCGACCGTGCTCGAGCGCACCGGCTACCTGCGCGCGCTCGAGCTCGAGAACACCGTCGAAGCCGAGGCGCGGCTCGAGAACCTGAAGGAGCTGCTCGCCGCGGTCGAGGAGTTCGAGCGCCAGAACCGCGACGAGCCCGCGCTCGAGGACGAGGCGCCGCGCGATCTGGTCGATCTGTTCCTCGAGCAGGTCACGTTGCTCACCGACGCCGACCGCGCCGACCAGGCGAGCGAGCGCATCCCCCTGATGACGGTGCACGTCGCCAAGGGCCTCGAGTTCAAGCACGTGTACGTGGTCGGGCTCGAGGAGGGCATCTTCCCGCACTTCGCCTCGCTCGACGATCCGTCCTCGATCGAGGAGGAGCGGCGGCTCTGCTACGTGGCGATGACTCGCGCCATGGAACGACTCACCCTCACCAACGCCACCATGCGCCGCATCCACGGCGCGACGCGTTACAACGCGCCGAGCCGCTTCCTGGCGGAGATTCCCGAGGAGCTGCTGACGGGCCGGCGCCAGCGGCCGACGCGCGCGTCGGAGCCGACCTTCCAGCCGGGCCCGCGCGTCGATTACAGCGACGCGCAGTGGGGAGCGGACGATCTGCCCGTGATCCGCCCGGGCATGCACGTCGAGCACCCGATCTTCGGCCTCGGCCGCATCACCGAGGTCGCCGGCGCGGGCGAATCGGCCAAGCTCACCATTCGCTTCGATCGTGCGGGCGTGAAGATGATCAAGCTGAAATACGCGCAGCTTCGGTACCTTTCGTGATCGAGCTCGCGCCCACGGAGCTCCTGACCGAGCGGCTGCGCCTGCGCGCGCCGCGGCGCGGAGACTCCGGCCCGTTGCACGAGGCGATCGAGGAGACACTCGACCGGCTCGTGCCCTGGCTGCCGTGGGCGCGCCCGGGTCACACGCGCGCCGAGACGCGGCGCTATCTGCGCGCCGCACGCGCCGCCTGGGCGCGGCGCACGTCGTTCGAGTTCGTGATCGAGACGGCGGGAAGCGGCATGGTCCTCGGCATCACCAGCCTGCACCGGATCGACTGGCTGCGGCGCTGCGCGGGCGTCGGCTACTGGATCCGGCGCAGCCGCATGGGACAGGGCTTCGCGACCGAGGCCTGCGAGGCGGTGCTCGGCCACGCGTTCGACGCGCTGCGCATCAACCGCGTCGAGGCGCTGGTCGCGCTGGCCAACAAGCCGAGCCAGCGCGTGGTCGAGAAGCTCGGCTTCACCCGCGAGGGCGTGGCGCGCGAGGCCGAGCTGATCGAGGGCGCGTTCGTCGACCACTACCAGTACAGCCTGCTCGACGGCGACCGGCCGCGCGTCGGGCGAGGCGCCGCGCTTTGAGCCTCCGCTACGCGTTGCTCTCCGACATGGGGCTCGAGCGCACGAACAACGAGGACTCGGCCGGCGCCGACCTCGAGCTCGGCCTGTTCGTGGTCGCCGACGGCATGGGCGGCCACGCGGCCGGCGAGGTCGCGAGCCGCGTCGCGGTCGAGACGCTGTTCGGCGCCATGCGCGCCCGCGAGCGCCCCGCACGCGCGCGAGACGAGGCGGAGGTGCTGCTGCAGGCCGTGCACGACGCCAACGCCGCAGTGCTGCGCGAGGCCTCCGAGCGCGGCACGCACGGCATGGGCACCACGCTCTCCGCGGTGATGGTGCGCAAGCGCGCGGCCGTGATCGCGAACGTGGGTGACTCGCGCGTGTACCTGGTCTCGCGCAAGGGACTCGCCCAGCTCAGCACCGATCACACGCTGGTCATGCAGATGGTCGCGCGCGGCCTGCTCACGGCCGAGCAGGCGCGCACGCACACCGACAAGCACGTGCTGACCATGGCGATCGGTACGCCCGGCGTGCTCGAGCCGCAGATCCTGCACGCCAAGGTGCCGCCGAAGGGCCGCCTGCTGCTGTGCAGCGACGGCCTGCACGACCTGCTGCCCGAGGAGGAGATCGAGGCGCTGGCGAGGACCCCCGAGCTCGACGACGCCGCGAACGCGCTGGTCGCCCGCGCGAACTCGCGCGGCGGCTTCGACAACGTCACGGTGCTGTTGATCGAGCCGTAGCCTAGGGGTCCCGGGGGGGGGGGGG